>NZ_CP058560.1:0-1200000 GCF_018141185.1 Methanobacterium alkalithermotolerans
TGGGATTAATTACTATATATAAATTATGAGTGATTTTAAGAAAAAATTCTGCCCGGAATGCGGCTCCAGCAATATTAAATGGACCATACCGCAAAACTGGTCTCTCTGGGAGTGTTTTAACTGTGGATATGTGGGTCCGGTGGTTATTGATGATGAGAAGATGGCAGATGAAATTAAAAAGCACCATGATTTAAAAAAGAAGGTATGAAATATTTTAAATTAAAAAATAGGGAGTAACTAAAAGGATTAAAAAAAATATAAATTATTTATTCTTTCGCTTTTCCTTTTTTATGTATTCCTCAAGATTGTCCATGGCCTTTTGCACCATCACCGGAGAGGGACCACCCGGCACAGTCCTCATCTTCACATTTTCCAGAGGATCCAGGGCTTTTTTTATAAGGTCTTCATCCAGATTCAATTTATCACCGGTAATATCCACTGATATTTTATCTAAAAATTCTCCGGTGACCTCTTCTGGTTTTAATTTTTGATTTATGGCCTCAGTTACCATTCTACCTACAATTTTATGGGCGGTTCTAAAGGGCATCTTTTTTTCCCGGACCATTATATCTGCCAGATCCGTGGCAGTGGCAAAATTAGCCCCGGCAAGTTCCAGGCAACGCTCTTTATTTACTTTAACACTTAACAGCATATTGGCTACCATGTCCAGTATTTCCTGAGAGTGCTTAACTCCGTTCCATAAATGAGGGGTTATTTCCTGTAAATCACGGTTATAAGTATAGGGCAGGGCCTTTAAGATGGTGAGTATGGTTACCAGTTCACCATATAAAATTCCACTTTTTCCCCGGGCTATTTCTGCCACATCTGGATTTTTTTTCTGGGGCATGATAGAAGAAGTAGATGAGAACTCATCTGCAATTTCAATTATCCCGAATTCATAGGTACTCCAGAGCACCATTTCCTCACAAATCTTACCTAAAGTAGTAACCAGGAGAGATAGACTGAATATGGTTTCGGCAATAAAGTCCCGGGAACTAACAGCATCCATGGAATTTTCCATATAAGCACTAAATCCCAGTAAATCCGTGGTAATATTCCTGTCTATAGGAAAACTGGTGGTGGTCATGGCTGCTGAGCCTAATGGATTTAAATCAACCCGTTTATATGCATCCTTTAATCTTTCATAATCTCTTTTAAGGGAGTGGGCATAGGCCAGTAAGTGGTGGGCAAAGGTGGTGGGCTGGGCATGCTGCAGATGAGTATAACCAATCATCACTGTTTCCTGGTGCTCATGGGCCATTTCCAGGATACCCCCTATAAATTCCAGTATAAAACCCTGGATTTCATCCACTTTCTCCTTTAAAACTATCCTTAAATCAGTGGCTACCTGGTCATTACGGGACTTGGCTGTATGCATAAAACCTGCTTCTTCACCCACCTCACCGGTAACGTAATTTTCCACCGCCATATGGATGTCTTCTACAGAGTGGTCCAGAGTAAGTGCCTCAATGCCCTCGCTTTTTAATTTTTCCAGGGATTGGATTATTTTATCTGCAATTAGAGGATCTATTATTTTTTGACGGGATAGCATGGTGGTGTGGGCCAGGTTACATTCAATATCAGCCTGAAAAATGTATCTATCAAATTCCAAAGAAGAAGTAAATTCAGCCGTCTTAGCACTCATCTTTTTACCCAATCGTCCGGATCTTAAATTCACAGATACTCACCCTTAAAAAAAAGTTATAAAACTTAAGTAATAGTAAAATAAAATAAATTAATAAACAAAGGATTTAACCCTTGTTTTTCCATTCGGTGTAACCACACTTTCCACAGGAGTATCGGTCCCCATGGTCAGCCATGAATACTCCGCTGGAGCATCTAACACAGAAAGGATTTTTACGCTTGATTTTGTCTCCATCCACTTCGTAAAGTTCACATTTTTTCATTATTATTCCTCCTGGCCTTCTTCTTTAGAAGCTTCTTTATTTTTTTCCAGGATGTGTTTAGTTTCTATATCATTTAGACTTTCTTTAGAATCGTAAATTTTAGCATAGCATTTGGCCCGGCCTTCTCCAAAGAAAGGCTGAACATTATCCACTACCATTAATTCTTTATCAGCATCAAGTAATGCAACCAGCTTACTTTTAATATCTAAAAGTTTAGGGGTAGCTTCTCCATGGTATAAGCATTCAAAATCTATTTCAGTTCTGTTAAGAACTGGATTTTCAGTTTTTTCTATTATATTGAGTTCCATATTATTCCTCCTCAAATCTATTGATTAATTCTTCAACTTTTTTCTTTACCTTTTGACTTTTCACCATTACCAGACCCTCATTAGGCTGCCCATATAAGATTACAGAATCTTCAGGGGCTAAAAGGATGCAGGGAAGAACAGCAAGATCTTCTTCACCACTTACTATAATCAAAAAGTTTTCAGAAAACTCCTGTGAAGAGCTTAGAGCTTTTTCTATGGTTTCCCATAGAGCTTTGGTTATAGTTCCCGGGGGGTTTTTGGCTTTTAAAATGGTGGCAGAGTAATTAATTTCTTGATTGGAATCTTTTCTCTGAATCCGATTGTCTATAATGGCTAAACGGGGACAGATTCCTGATTCAATGAGATTTTTTGTAGTGACATCCCCTACCGAAATTATAAAATCTTCAGGGGATAATAAATCAAGTGCTTCTTTAAATGAAGGATAGAGATCTCCTAATGGTTTTTTAAGTTCTGATCTCAATTCTTTTTGAAGTTTTAACACTATCTAACCCTCAATGCATATTCTCCCGGTATATTAATATTCAACTCTGAAGCAATATCAGACTTATCAGGGTCGATGATTATCAGGAGCCCACTCCAGTTAGTGGAAGAGGGTAAATCACACACCGGGCAACGTTCATCATTAGTTATACGGTTGCACTTTGTACAGGCTTTTATGGTCATTTTTTCTTCTTCCTTTTTTCGTTTTCAATCCATTCGTCTTTTCCAAGACCAGGCTGCCTCATGGTAAGACCTATCTTAGTTTCTTTAGAAGATTTACCCTTCAAACTAAGGGCCACTATTCGAGCCCGTACTTTATTACCTTCTTCCAGACTCTTTTTAGATTCTTTACCAAGTAAGGCTCCTCTTTTAGCGTCGTAATTTATATAATCGTCAGTAACCTGAGATACGTGAACCAGACCATCCATTGGTCCCATCCTGACAAATGCACCAAATTCTGCTATTTCAATTACCTCTCCTTCAATTATTTCATGGAGTTCTGGTTTGAAAAATATAGCATTGAATTTCAGGTCGTGATAGGCGGCTCCATCTCCCATGATGACTCTACCGGTACCCAGGTCCTCTATATCTTTAACAGATACCATCAAACCTAATTTTTTATCAATTTTTCCTACATAGGATTCATTTAAGGTTTCAATGGCCACCTCTTCTAAAGGTTCATCAAAACGGTGGGGCGGAATCCGCACAGTGTCTTCTATTTTAGATAGGTAATACAAATAAATCCCTCAATTAACCTTTTTTTTAATTATCCATAAATCTTAAAATATAAAATTTAAGTATCATTTATACTATAAAAATGATAGTATATTAAATCTTAGTTGCATTTTTTGTAGATAGTATATTAAATCTTGGTTGCTATTTCTGGTATAAATCAATGGAGTGTTCAATAGCTTTAAATGCTTTTTCTGCATTTTCCCATCCTAAAATCTGGGTGCTTTTACCCTCCAGGTGTTTGTACTCTTTGAAGAAATGTTCAATTTCTTTTAGCAGGTGGGGTGGAACATCGCTAATATCCTTTACCTCTTCATAGCGAGGGTCCTGAACTGGAACTGCCAGTATTTTATCGTCCTGATCTCCCCCATCAATCATACGCATTACCCCGATGGGTCTACTTTCAATAACGCATCCCGGGAAAGTTGGTTCCTCCATCAGTACCAGTATATCCATAGGGTCACCATCATCGTAAATGGTCTGGGGGATGATTCCGTATTCAGCAGGGTAAACAAATGGTGAATACAGCACCCGATCCAGTGCAAAGGCTTCCATATCTTTATCATACTCGTACTTGTTTCTTGATCCTTTTGGTATTTCAATAACTGCATATACCACTTCAGGTACTGAAGGCCCAGGGGCAATATCTTTCCAGAGATTCATTACATTCCTCCTGATAAACTTGGAATTAATTTAAATGATTTTAATAAATTTAAGTTAAAAAATTTTTAATCCTTAACTACTATGGCCTTCCACAGCCATGTATCTTTTTTGACGTAAGTAAACCACGGTTATCCCTTTAGAACGGGCCCTTTTTTTTAGTTCCCGGTCATTGGTACATAACACTTTTGATATTCGAAGAAGCGCATCATCCACCTTTTCGCCTCTTTTAAGAGGATATTCAGTGATTTTTATTTGAGGAGAAGATACCATCTTCAGGGCAATTGATGCTGCCAGTTTATCCTTACCCTTTGCTGTTTTTTTTATACCTTCCAGTTCTCTAATAACAAAGGAAGGCACAGTTAACTGGTAAGAGGGTAAGATTTTTTCCAGTTCCTCAATGATATCCACCTTGAACTGGAAAGGCAGCATTAAAAATTTGTATCTAAAACCGCCTCTTTATTTGATGATACCATATCCAATTAACCTCCATCTGGCACCTACCCTACGGGATAAAGCAACCCTTTGACCGGTTTCAGCACAAACAGGTAATTTAAGAGTTACACTGGCCTGATTACCAGCAGTGGTAACCACTCCAATGGTGGTGGTGGTACCGGCATTAATCATCAGAGGTTCCTTGGCTTTTATGGGCTCTACTTCTCTTTCTTCTTTAGTACCCACTACTCTTTCGAGTAAATTGACTTCCATATCCAGCTGGTGCATTACGGGAGGTAAGGTTCCTGCTTCACCTGCTACAGATCCTGAAAGAGAATCGGCTTTGGTTAAAGCTGGATCAAGATTGGTACCTACACCGACCAGTCCTCCGGGACCTACTTCATCCACGGTTTCTCCACCTGCTATTAAACCGGTTATACGAGAGTGTAAACTAATCCAGGTAGTTTTACCATCTTTTTTGATTTGTACACCTGGTTTTATTTCTAATTCATCCCCTACTTTCAGTTTACCCTGAACCAGGGTCCCTCCAATAACTCCCCCTACAATGTCTTCTGGTCCAGATCCTGGCTTGTTAATATCAAAGGAACGGGCCACATACATCAGTGGTGGTTTATTGATTTTCCTCTTGGGGGTTTTAATTTTATTTTCAATTAAGTCTATAAGAATATCAATATTAGCTCCTTGCTGAGCAGATACAGGAATTATAGGTGCGTCTTCTGCGCAGGTGCCCTTAACGAAATCCTTAATTTCCTGGTAACTCTCCAGGGCCCTTTCTTTAGATACGATATCTATTTTATTCTGGACTACAATTACTTCCTTAACTCCAATAACATCCAGGGCCATAAGGTGTTCCTTGGTTTGAGGTTGAGGACATGGTTCATTAGCAGCTATAACCAGAACAGCTCCATCCATTATGGCTGCTCCAGAGAGCATGGTAGCCATAAGGGTTTCGTGCCCAGGAGCATCTACAAAAGATACCTTTCTTAAAATTTCGGTATCCTTTCCACATTTCTCACAAACCAGTGCAGTGGTGAAGCACTGGGGTGGGGCACATTCGGCACATTTACGGAAGGTTATATCTGCATATCCCAACCGGATAGAGATACCTCTTTTAGTTTCTTCACTGTGGGTATCGGTCCATATACCAGATAATGCCTTGGTAAGCGTGGTTTTACCATGGTCTACGTGACCCACTAGCCCTATGTTAATTTCCGACTGAATTTTCACAGATTACACCTATAATTTTATTATTAATATTTGCTTCTAATAGATATTTAATGGGGAGGATTATTCTTCTGAAGGATTTTTGATTTCATCCAGGGATTTTTCACCAGATTGAGTTACTATAGTATTAATCTGTACTATATCATCAGATACAGTGTTTCCCCTGACTGTTTTCCTTCTTCTTAGCCCATCACGGGTGGGATTAAAACCAATGCCTCCTGCTAATAAACTTTTAATTCTACGAGGTCCGCTTATATCTTTCCTCATAGGGAAACCGTTTTTATCGCTCCCTCCAGTTATTTTTAATTTATAACCCTTTAATCCAATTAAAGAACCATCGAATTCTTCACCAATGGTTAAACCCACTAATTTTTTAGAGTTAGCAGCGTCTAATTCCATTTGTAAACTTTTTTCTTTTTCTGAAACAACTACTTTAAATGCCACAGTATTTCCTCCTTCATTTCTTCTTTGTAATTATAGTATATTTAATTTTATTCTATTAAGGAGCCTTTTAAAAGACTTTTTCCACAATATATATTTATTCTATTCTATTAATAAGCCGTTTGCATTCCCCAGTCCGGTTCATTCTTTCTTTTAATATCCACTGTTTCACCCAGGGTTTCAAACTCGTCTTCACTCAATTTTTCTTTTAGTTCTCTTTCCAGTATAAAGTAGTGTTTTTCCGGGATGTCCACATATAAGACATCTCCTTCTTCAAAGTTTTTTCCATGAATAGCATCTTTAATGGCCATGGCCACTTTCTGTCCACGGGTGATTGATTTTTTATTATCTCCCTTGTCCTGCATACTCTCCACAGTACCAACTTTACTACCATCTTCCCTTAAAAGAGAATATCCCTGTTTTACAGTGCCGCTTAAGACTTCAATCCCTGCAATGGCAGGTTTACTTTGTCTGAAAATCAGTTTAGGTATTATTCTGATTTTAGCGGGTTTGATAATAGCATCCATCCATTTCTTTTTCTTTTGATCCTCGGTATCCTTGATCCATTTTTCATATTCTTCGGTAATCTGATAGATTACCTTACCAGAGAACAATTTTACCTGGGAGTCTTTAAGTTCCTCCTGGGCAGATGGAAGTATCTTAACATTAAAAGCAATAATAACTCCATTAGCAGGGTCTTCCTGACGAACAATGGCCGCATCTATTATATCTCTACGGGATACATCGCCAATATCTGCGGTCCTTATGGGTATATCTATATCCTTTAACAGGTTAACCAGTGCTTCTAAGGACCCCAGGGTATCAGCTTTTACCATTATACCCACATCTTCGGTATCGATTTTTATATCTTCAATTTCCCTTAACATTTCTTCTTTTATAGATTCCATATTCCCTCTTCCCACTCTTAAAGGGGAACCTGAAACCACGTTTTCAATATTTGGGGCTACTATTTTAATACCGGCAGCGGCCACCACCTCATCCACTTTCTGGAATCTTTTTTTAGAGTCCCTTATTTCTTCTAAAGGTCGAGGCTTTAAAAGAGATCTAATCCGGGTGGTTATAACATCTTCAGAGGTCATTAAGGCTATTTGATCATCCTTTTTAATAATTCCATCGTAAATAACTGCATCAATGGTAAGACCCAGTCCCACTTCTTCTTTTACTTCCAGTATAGTACCCTTAGCAGGGGCGTGGGTTTCAATTTGCAGCTGCTGTTGCAGGTATTGCTGGGCCAGCCCCATTAACATGGTTAATAGTTCGGCTATTCCTTCTCCTGTCTGGGCACTAATAGGGATAATAGCAATCTGGGAGGCAAAATCAGTAACCCGATCAAAACGTTCTGATTCAAATCCTTCCTGATGTAAAATTCCCACCAATTCATAAATCTGGGTTTCCAGATTTTGTTGAATATTAGCTGGCTGTTTAGAAAAAGTTTCCATAAAAGAAGATTTTTCATTAACTTGCCAACCATATAAGCGGTCTATCTTATTAGCAGCAACGATAAAAGGAGTTTTATACATTTTAAGGATATTTAAAGCTTCATAAGTTTGAGGCTTGAATCCTTCATTTATATCCACAATCAAAATAGCCAGATCTGCCAGAGCACCACCTCGCTTACGTAAAGTGGTGAATGCTTCATGCCCGGGGGTGTCAATAAAAAATAGTCCCGGCAGGGTATCTTTGATGGTGACTTTATTTAAAAAATCCCCGCAGATATTTTCAATGACTTCCATGGGAATTTCTGTTGCCCCGATATGTTGGGTAATTCCTCCTGCTTCTTTAGAGGCAATAGCACTACCTCTAATAAAATCCAGTAAGGTGGTTTTGCCGTGGTCCACATGACCCAGCACCGATACTATAGGTGATCTGATCTTCATCGTAGTCTCCAATCATGGGGTTATATTATTTAAAGAATTATCAAGTTTTTAGGTTTATAGCACTTGGATTAAACTATTAAAGAATAGAAAAGTAGAGGGTGGATTATTATTCCTCGTAAATCAGGTCTGAATCAGGCATGCTATAATCACAGATTTCTGAGTCCTGGAAAAATAATGCAATTTCCCTTTCAGCAGACTGGGGTGAATCTGAAGCATGGATAATATTCCTACCTGTATCTAGAGCATAATCTCCTCTGATAGTTCCTAAATCAGCTTCTTTAGGATTGGTAGCACCTACCATTTTTCTAATCATGCTGATACAGTCATCACCCTGTATTACCATGGCTAAAACTGCAGAAGAAGTTATATATTCCACCAGGTCATTGAAGAATGGCCTTTCACAGTGTTCGCCGTAATGCTCCTGGGCCAGCCCCGGGCTGATATGCATCATCTTAACAGCTACAATCTGCAGTCCTTTTTCTTCGAACCTGCTTAGAACTTTCCCCATAAGTCTTCTCTGGATCGTGTCGGGTTTCATCATTACGAAGCTTTTTTCCATCATTCTTTAACCCATTTAACTTTTCTAGGAACCCTTCCTAGTTTAATCATATTCTTCTCGCATTTACTGCTACAGAAAAAGTAAACCGCACCATCTCTTTTAACATACATGGTACCTGTCCCTTCTCCTATTTCTTCCTTACAGAATGAACATTCTCTCATGTTCAGCACCTCTCCTTATTAGATTAAGGAGTACGGATCTCCTTGGCTTCACGGATAGTGTCCAGTAACATCAAAACATCCCCTTCTTTAATAGGGCCCATGACATTCCGGGTTAGTATCCGGCCTTTGTCTCTTCCATCCAGAATCCTGCATTTAATCTGCATGACTTCCCCAGTCATTCCAGTTCTTTTGAGGACCTCAATAACTTCTGCTGGAGTTCCTTCTTCCATATAATCACCTGTTAAATTAAATTAAAAGGCATCATGCCTTTTATAATAGATTGAATTTCTATTAATTTTTAAGTTCTTCGACTTTTTCCACAACTTCTTTAATCAGATCTTCTGCTTCTCCAGCATCAACTATACATGCAGATGCAGTACCCACATTTAAGCCTGCTGCTCCACCAACTTCATCTTTGGTAGGTAAGTATGCATAAGGGATTTCTTTTTCCTCAGCTAGAACCGGTATATGTGCTACTATTTCTGCTGGTTCAACATCTTCTGCTATTAATACCAGCTGAGCATTTCCTCTTTCTATGGCTTTGGTAACCTCATTGGTTCCTTTAGCCACTTTACCAGTGTCTCTTGCTATTTCTAATGCTTCTGCAGCTTTATCAGCTATTTCTTGGGGTACGTCGAATTTTACATAAATTGATTTTGCCATTTTATTTACCTCCTTTTTCATCTGGAATTTTACCATCCATCGGCAAATAGTCACAGCCTAAAAAAAGGCCATGATACACTAAACCAGTGATTTGCAATTTTTAAAGGTCTAATTATGATGCTGAAATATACAGCAAAATTATGGATTTTAAAAAAATTTTATACTCAAACCTAATTCTTTTAAAAGGATAGTCCATAACGAATATAAAAATCCAAAATTAGTCAATTTTGGTAATTAGACATATTATGCATAGGGCCTTATCCTTTATAAAGTTTTTCTATCATTCCTGGATATTCCATCGGGAATGGAAATGATTAACCAGTCAGGACCCGATCTAAATATAGATTGATTTACCTGGATCTTTTAATTTATAATTAATAATATTATAAGTTGTAGAAAAAGATTTAATCTTTTCTAAAGAGTTGTAATTAATAGGGTTATTTAATAGTTTAAGCCCTTATCAGAACGATAATTTTTTTTTAGTGATGGAATTATAAAGGATAATTTAATCAGTAACATGGGCGATTAAATCACCTGGGAAATAAAATCAGATTTTATTAAAAAATTTAAAAATAGAAAATAAAAAAAATGCAGTTTTAATGTTTCTTAGAGTCTTTTAACTGCTAATTCTATGTCAGAAGCTTTTACAGTTTTTCTTCCAGCGTGTTTAGCTAGTTTAACAGCTTCTGAAGCTAGTACTTCCCCTTTTTCTTCTAAAGCCTTAGCCAGTTCTTCCCGAGCGTCATCGCTCACTCTTTCTGCACCTGCATTTTTTATTATTCTTCCGATTGGAGCAATAGGTAATTCCATAATTAATCACCTCATATTAAATAATATAATCTGTATTAAAACTCTTATATAAATATATCGTTTTTTAGTGGGATTATGGGCTAAAAAATATGGTATTTGCTCATGAATCTATAATCCATATGATTATGGCTGATGTTATGTGCAAATATATGTTGATGAAGGAGTCTGGAAAAAAAGATAAGATAATAATAGTCAAAATAAGCTCTAAAAGAAAATAAAAATTAAAAGGTTATCTACTTCTAATAACCTTTCTCAAGTCATTAATATCAGCCTTAACATTCAAGGGTTCACTGCAGGCGTTAATAGCAGTATCAGGATCTTTTAATACATGTCCTGTTACAATACATACCACCTGTTCTCCCTTATCAATCACGCCATCTTCAACCAGCTTAATAAGGCCAGCTATAGATGCAGCCGAGGCGGGCTCCACACCAATTCCTTCTGTTCGGGCCAGCATTTTCTGGGCACTGAGTATCTCCTCATCACTAACGGTATCAGCACAACCATCCGATTCATAAATAGCCCTTAATGCTTTTAGAGAACTAACCGGGGCACCAATACGTATCGCGGTGGCCACTGTTTCTGGATTTTTAACAGCTTCGATTTCCATCCTATTATCTCGAACGGCATTGACAATAGGGCAGGCTCCTTCGGCCTGAATACCAGTCATCATAGGTCTTTCTTTGATAAAATCAGCCTGGTAAAACTCATTAATCCCTTTCCAGATAGCAGAAATATTACCGGCATTACCTACAGGTAAAATGATTCTATCCGGCGATTCCCAACCCAGATCATCCACTATTTCAAAACCAATTGATTTTTGACCTTCTAAACGGAAAGGGTTAATGGAATTAAGTAAGTATAGTTCTCCTTCCAGGGCCAGGGCCGTTACCGCTTCTAATGCCTCATCAAAATTTCCTTCAACAGAAAGTACCTGAGCTCCATGAAACATGGCCTGGGCTAATTTTCCTAAAGCTACTTTACCTGAAGGGAGTAACACTACGCATTTTACTCCTGCCCGGGCAGCATAGGCAGCCAGTGAAGCAGAAGTATTGCCTGTGGAGGCACATCCTACGGTATCCACCCCCAGTTCCATGGCCTTGGTTATTCCTACACTCATACCCCTGTCTTTAAAACTTCCTGTGGGATTTGAACCTTCAACTTTAACATAGAGATCTATTCCCAGATCCGATCCCAGTTTATGGCACCCGATAAAAGGTGTACCACCTTCTTCTAAACTGACAATTCTGGATTCATCCACCGGCATGAATTCCTTGTATTTCCACATGGTGTTTTTTCTACATGCAAAAACATCTCGAGATACATCTGGATTTATTATAACTTCCAGTATGGAACCACATTCTTTACAGGTATATATTATTTCATTTAAATTGTATTCTTGACCACAGGATATGCATTTAATCATTATTTCACCATTAATTTCTTACGGTAAATATTAGTAAAACTGATATTTTCATTTTAATTATAATTCTAAATCTATTTAAATACTCTAACTTAATTAATCTTATTTACTAAAATAAAAAAGTAATAATAACTCTTTTTAAAATATTCGGGCCTATATTCAATCATATATTAGCCATTACGTACTGGGCCACAGGTAGAGTTATATTTGCCTCTATAAAGGCAGCTATGAACAATAAAACAATGGATATGCCTAAAAGTATCAGTGATTCTTCTAATTCCGGTGAATTATTCTGGAAGGTGTGGGTCATTTTTCCCAGAAGGGAACCATACCAGCTTTCTGATATCAGCTCTGTAAAATAGTTGTATACAAAACTGGCCAGTCTAAAACCACCTGCTCCGGCAATGATTATACTTAAAACTTCAAAGATTCCATGGGGAATGGTTAGTATGGCCAGATCTCCTAGAGGAACTCTGCTGGCAAAATAACCAATAAATGAACCATTTATAAACAGGAATATTATGGTAAAGGATCCCAGTAATATACCTCCTCCATACAGGAATAATATTATGCGGAGGTTGTGGGTGAAAAGGGACAGGGTATTTAATTTTATTTTACCCTGGGCTATATTTCTTTCAAAATCCCTTAAAAGGCCTTCCAAAAAGAAACTAAATAATCCGGAAAGAAAATAACCCATAAACATTGATCCAAAGAATATTAGAGCAGAAAGTCCAAAAAATTTTTCATTTCTACGATACAGGGCATGAAGGGTACTTTCATATTTTTCTTTATTAATCATTTTATTCTCCAATGTCTTGAATCAGATTCATTCCATCAATAATTATTATAATAGTTTAATCCAGGTTATTAATAAATTATTTTATATTTAATTTCACACTGCCGCCATAAATTAAATAATTATTAGTATTCTACCAGCACCTTATCTGCTATTTTCGCTGCTTTTTCTCGCTTTTTAGAGAATTTCTCAAAAAATACCCTTATCATATCCCTGGTCATGCTTTTACATTCACCACACATCATGGTACCATTTTTACAGTTATCATGGATTTCCTGTAACTTTTCATCATTTTCCAGAAGATGATAAAGTAACATTTCATAGATTACACATTCTTCTGGCTGACCTCCCAGTTCTTTTTGAATTTTTAGGCTCTCTCTACCTCCTGTTTTCCCGGTCATGACTTTTTTTTCCGCATCTTCCGGGGTGTCTGAGAGAAATATGGCTGTTTTAGGTTGACTACTGGACATTTTACCTCCGGTCAGACCGGTTATAAAGCGGTGATAGGTAGAAGAGGGTGCCACAAAATTATAGGTGGATTTAAATCGATCAGCTATGTCCCTGGTTAAACGTATATGGGGGTCCTGATCTGGCCCCACCGGAACCACCGTGGCTTTAGGCCCACCAAATTCCTCCAGCTGAGGGTGTAATATATCTGCCACCTGGATTAAGGGTACATAGAGATGGGCCATATTGGTGGAACCATTAAACCCATAAATTGCTTTCATTTCATTAAAATTAACTTTTTTTGCCAGTTCATAAGCCAAATCCTGCACAGTACGGTTTTTTGATTGAAGATAAACCCTGACATTGGAGGCTTTAAAGTCCAGGCCCAGGGCCAGGTAATTGGTAATGTATTCGGTTATGGCCAATTTTCGGGAGCTTTCAAAGTCAATTCCCCGTGCCGAATATGATTCCATATCGGCAATAGGGATGTAGATATCTGCACCATTTTTCTGATACCAGATTAACTGATCCACAATCATCTTATGCCCAATATGCATATTACCACTGGGCATCATTCCACTTACAACTGCAAAATCTTTTTTTTCTCTAAGAGCCTTAATTATGCGCCCGTAATCTCGATGGCCAAATATTATCCCTCGACTCATCAAAAGGTGTGGGTTTTCCAACTCACCCAGTAGCTCGGTGAAGGGTTTAATACCAAATTGCCGGGTGAGTTTTTCATAATCTAAACTGGCTGAACTCCAGGGGTTAATCAATTAATCACCTTAAATCTTATTTATCATCAATATTATCTGAATAAATACAAAAATCTGTTATTAGAATATATTCTTAGTAAAATCTTAGAACCTGGAATTATTCTCTAGGGCCGGATCCATTCCACATTATAATAGGTGATGTCTCCTTCTTCATCAACCACAGCCATTAATAGTTTTTTATTAACACCATGGGCTACCCTTACATAGCTGGAAAAATCCAGAACATTTAAATCATAATTTTCTGATATTACATTAACCAGATAATCGGAGTGACCTTCACCGGGAGATTTTCCTCTTTCATAAAGTCTGAATTCTGATCCGTACTTAAAACCAGTTTTGACTATATATCCTCTGTTTCGAAGGTCTTTAAATACCAGGTATTTGCTGTATAAATCCTTATCTTTGATGATGCCGGTCATCTCTTCCCGGGATAGTTCTTTATCCTTAGAAAATATGGAAATTTTTTCTTTATCCAAAAGATAGAGAGCTTCAATCAGGGATAATTCCAATTGTTCATTTTCCATACGCCCGTAATGGCTTTTTTGATTTAATTTCTCTGCTTTAGGACTTATTACTGTAACCAGATCATTTGATAACTCTGAACGCATTTAAATTCTCCTTGAAAGGGATTGGAAATTTATTCAATAATAGCATGCCTTAATTTCAAATCCTGTTCTTTTTTACCCAGTAAGGCCATGAATTCAGCTATAAGGCCATCCAGGAATAAATGGGTGCTATCCTCAAACATGGTCCCCATAGGTGTCAGATCATCGTAATCACCTTTTAGAGAATTGGAATTATAATCCTTCCAGGGTTCTTTGGTTTTACTATCCAGGTAAATAATAACATCCAGGTACTGGCTCAGGGTTGACTCCTCACTGGCGGTGATGGCAATTACTTTAGCCCCTACCTCCTGGCTAGTTTTAGCAGCCAAAGTCACGGTTTTAGTTTCACCTGACCCGGAAATGGCAATAAGGCAGTCTCCTTTTTTTATGGCTGGAGTGGTAACATCTCCTACCACATGCACAGTAAAGCCCAGGTGCATCAGACGCATGGCAAAGGCCTTACCCACCAGTTCTGATCTTCCACTCCCTACAATGAATACCGAATCAGCATCAATTATGGTTTCAATCATCAGTGAAACCTGGCTGGGACTAATTTTTCCTATAACTTCCAGAGCATGCCTGGCTATCTCTTGGGTGGTTTTTTTAATAATTTCCATCTTATTCACTTATCCTGGTTATTAGAACATCTATAAATCAATATTATAAACTGAAAGTGTTTAGAATTTAAAATTTATTCTTTATTAAAAATAAGAATTTAAGTTTAATTATCATAATCCTGTAATCCTTAATCCTGCTAATCTGGTTTTATTTTTTATATTCAGGGTAATAAGAAGGGGGGTTATTTTTTCCACAATACGTGCATTCTCTAAGGGGCCGCAATCTATGGCCCTTACACCAGGAATTTTCTCAGCAAGCTCCATAACCTTGTTTTTTGATTCTGCGTCATCACCTGATACCAGGCAGTCACATTTTACATCTTCTTTAATATTGGTCAGACTTGAAGAGCTGATATTATTAAAAGCAGACACAATTGTGGTTTCTTTTTCTTTTAAAAATTCAGCAGTTCTCTCTGCAGCAGAACCTTCCCATAAATCAACATATCTGGTTGAAGATCCTCCTATACAAGTTTCCAGAGGTACAGTAGCATCCACCAGGATTTTACCTTCCAGATGATCTTTAATACTCCGAAGGGTTACTTTCTGTGCCTGAAGGGGTACAGTGAGTATTACAAGATCTCCCTTTTGAGCTGCCTGTTGATTGGTCATCCCCTGTATACACTCCAGTTCTTCTCCTTTTAACATATTATGGATAATATTAACGGTGTTTTCAGCTTTTTTAATATCCCTTGAACCTAAAAGGACCTTTTCACCTGCTTTAGCAAATCTTAATGCTAATCCAAAACCCTGATCTCCTGTTCCACCTATTATAGCCACTTTCATCTTCAAAACCCCTTTAACTATTTTTAACTAAAACCACTATGTTATTTTTTCATCTTATTACTTATCTTAATATATGGATCAATAAATATTTGCACCGGTTATTATACCTTCTTTAAGCGGGGCTTTAGATAATCCAGGCTTTCTTCAATCTCTGCTTTATTTTTAACTTCTATAGTCAAAATACCCTGGTAATTGATTTTATGCAATTTATTTAGAAGTTTATCAAAGTCTATGTTGCCCTGACCCAGGGCCTGGTGATTATCAAAGGACCCATCGTTATCTGAAAGGTGTAAATGTCCTAATGAATCAAAATCAAGCATAATATCGGTGGAAAAACCCATGGTATGGGCATGCCCCACATCCAGGGTCATTAAAACCCCTAGATTATTAACCAGATTATCTAATTCACCCAGGTCTTTAAATAGATATCCTTCCATCCGGGGCATGTTCTCCACACAAATCTGGATACCCCGGTCCTGGGCATAGGAGGCACATTCTTCTAATGCCTGGTAATTTTTTTCTAATATCTTATCCTGGAAAACCCGTGCTAAAAAAGGCACCTGTCCGGGATGAACCACCACCACTTCTGCCCCAATAGTATAGGCCCACTCCACCGATTTTTTCACCTGACCAATAGATGATCTTTGAATGGATGGGTTTAAAGAAGCTATATTGATATCTGATAAGGGTGAATGTACTGATATATTCAGGGAGTAAGAATCCAGGATATCCACGTCCAGGTTGTGATAGGGATATTCATGAATAATTTCACAGTACTCTACCTGCATACCTTCCAGATAGTTCATAACCTCTTCCCATGGTTGGGGATAAAGGGCTAATGTGGAAACACCGATTTTCATATATATTCATCCCTATTTTTTACTCCGGCCGTACCCGGGCTAAAACAGCTTTATTTTTATCAAGAGCATGTTTAATTATATCTGCCAGTTCCATATCCTTTTTAATTTTTATAGTACCTTTTTTACCCACGGTGGCAGTAAAAAGATACTCCTTTTCCACAATAATATCAAAAGCCACTCCTATGGCATCTTTACCAAAGTTAAGTACCATGTAGTTACCGGTTATTTCCACAGGTATTTCAAAAATATCCTCTCTTTTACGACTTTCTAGAGGCTCAATCCCAATACTTATACCAATTTTTTTTTCCAGTTCCTCAATATTTTTACCCTTTTTACCAATTATCTGGGGGATGTTTTTTTCTTCAATCCAGACCTGGGCCCTTTTGTCAGATTTAACCACTACCTTAACTGGTCCTCCCCTGATTTTCTTTTTGATTTCCCGTTCTATTTCCCTTTCTGCAATTTTCTGCACCGGGGTTTTTTGAGGAAGAGAACCAGCACCGGTAGCCCCTACATCCATAACAATGGTTTGTTCTCCATAGGTGTAAATTTCATGGGCCAGTTCCCCATTTTCAAAGTTACGAATCTCTATTACTGGACGGGATAAATCTGCTTCCTGCATACCACTGGGAACTTTAACTGTTAGTTTCACATCATAGATGGCCTTTACCTTTCCCTCATCAATGAAGATGGTGGTATCCACCACCGAAGGGATAACCCCTAATTCCACCCGGCCAATGATTCTCTGAATGGCATCAATAGGTCGGGTGGCATGGACCACTCCAATCATTCCCACTCCTGCCAGGCGCATATCGGCAAATATCTTGAAATCTCTGCTTTTTCTAAGTTCATCATAGATGGTATAATCCGGACGCACCAGAAGCAATATGTCCGCAGTTTTTTGCATATCCTTTTCCAGAGGTGCGTACTGGGTAATCTCATCCCCTACCTGTAAATCACGAGGGGATTCCATAGTTTTAACTACGGTTTTAAGGTCTTTACTGAAAAAATCGGCCACTGCCTGGGCAAAGGTACTCTTACCTGCTCCTGGTGAACCAGAAATGAGTATGCCTTTAGCAGTATCCCTTAAACGCTCCACGAGTTTTTCAGGCAATCTATAATCATCCAGGGATACCCGGGTTATAGGCCGGACCACGGTAATCTCAAATGCTTCTGAAAAGGGAGGACGGGCAATAGATATCCGGTATTCCCGGAATTGCACCACAGTAGCCCCTTCCATCTCTATTTCAATAAAACTTTTAAAATCGCTTTTAGCCCTTTCTACTATCTCCCGGGCCATAGCATGTATATGGGAATGTTTCAAGGGACGGGAACCAATTTCCAAAAGCTGTATATTACCAGGGGTACCTTTTTTGGCCATGGGCACCACATTTTCTTTAAGATGCACTGACATGGTTTCCGGATCAAAGTATTTGGTTATTTCCAGTTCCTCATATTCCATCACCTCTGGTCGGATATAAACTACATCCAGACCCTGGGCTTTTCCCACTTCGGATTGGACCCGGTCACTGGTTACCAGAACCGCATCTATATCCCGCGCGGTGCTGCGGATCATAGCATCTATTTCCCCTCCTCGAGATAGGGATATCTCTTCTAAGGTGGGCCGGCGCCCTACAAAGCTTATGGTGATAATATGATCTTTATGCAGCTTTTGTAAATTTTTAAGTTCTGAGAGTCCATTAAATCCGGTTTCTCTTCCCCGATTAGCCTGATATTCCAGTTCAGATACCACTGCTTCTGGTACGATCACCTCACTTCCTCTGAATTCTTCTTCCTGAACAATGCTGGTGATTCTCCCATCCACAATTACACTGGTATCTGGCACAATTTTCATTTAACTCTCCCCATATATTTTTTCAGGCTCAAAAACTTTTTTGCCAATAGTTTTCAAATCATCTGAATCCAATCTCCTGTAAAAACAGGAGTAATAGCCGGTGTGACAGGCTCCACCTTTTTGTTCCACCTTTAAAACAACCGCATCCTCATCGCAGTCTACTAAAACTTCATGCACTATTTGCACATGCCCTGAACTTTCACCCTTAAGCCACAACTTTCCCCGGGAAGTACTCCAGTAATGGGCTTTTTTTGTTTCTAACGTCTTTTCAAGGGCTTCTTTATTCATATATGCAACCATAAGTACCTGGGAGGTTTTTATATCCTGAGATATGGCTATAATTAAATCCTGGCCATTGATTTTGTGCTTGAAATTTAATGAAATTTTAACATCTCCTGTTATATATCATAATATGAAGGGTTTAACATAAAAATTTATATTAAAACCAGGTGCTTTTAGATAAATATTATTTTAAGTGAAAAATAAATGGATATAAAACCTGTTTCAGGACCTTATATGTTCCAGTAATTCTTTTTCACTAACTAGTGTTTGATTCCCGGTTTCCATATCTTTCAGGGTTAACTTACCCTCTTCCAGATCTCTTTCACCTACCAGGACCACCTTTCTAACCCCCAGATTATGGGCATAGGATAATAATTTTTTAAGTTTCCTCCTTCCCAGATCCACTTCCACAGATATACCCTGGTAACGTAATTTTTGAGCGATTCCAAATGCAGCTTTTCTGGTTTTGGGACTTATTGGTGCTATAAATACGTCTGCAGCTACTTTAAGATTTAAATCTTTCTTTTGTGCTATTAAAGCAGCCATCAAACGGTCAAATCCAAAGGCAAAACCAGTTGATTCAACTTTTTCCCCACCAAATGTCTCCACCAGGTTATAGGTCCCTCCACCACAAATCTGTTTTTGAGCCCCCAGGGAGGGTACATAAATTTCAAATACCATTCCCGAGTAGTAGTCCAGACCCCGGGCAATACCCAGATTAAGTACATAGTCCTCCATCTGGAACATCCCCAGAGTTTCCACTAATTCTTCCAACTCAAATAAGGCTTCTAGTGCTTTATTTCTATCTTTTAATAATTCTTTTACTTCATCTAGCAGTTTAGATGTTCCTTTCATTTCTATTATCTTATACAGGATTTTTTGAGTGTCTGGCTCAATTTCTGATTCATCTAAAAATTCTTGAAGTAATTTTGGTTCTCCCTTATCAATAAGTCCCATAATATGGTCCTGGGTTTTTCCAGTAATATCTTCTTCATCCAGGATCCCTCTTAATATTCCCAGATGCCCCAGGTGTATCTCAAAACCTTCTAATTCTAGTTCCTTAAGAGAATGGGAAGCCATAGCTATTATTTCAGCATCTGCTTCAGGTGATTTACCTCCAATCATTTCACAACCAAATTGCCAGAATTGTCGGAATCTCCCGGCCTGGGGCCGTTCATATCTGAAACAACTCCCATAATAATACATTTTTATTGGTTTAGGGCTTTTTTGCATTTGAGCCATATATAAACGTGCCACCGGTGCAGTTAATTCTGGTCTAAGAGCCAGTTCCCTATCCCCTTTATCTTTAAAATTATAGAGCTGCTCTACAATCTCATCCCCTGATTTCTGGGTAAATAAAGATAAATTCTCAAAAATCGGGGTTTTAATTTCCTGATAAGCATAATTTTCAAATATCCGTTTTAAGGTGCTGGCCACCACTTTGCGCTGTTTCATCTCTTCAAAGAGGAAATCTCTAGTTCCTCGAGGTCTTGATAGTTCCATTCTATTGCTCCCGCAGGGTTTTTTATAAAATATTAATTAGTATAACTATTTTTATTTAAAATTTAATCTTATCTTAATATCTAAATTTTATTTACCTCTTAGTTTGATATTACTCCATTTAGAGGAATATAGAATATATGGATTATTTTTTCATTAATCAAAATGATATATTATTCCCTAGTATTAATTTTAAGAAAAAAATTTACTTAATAATCAGTTTAATTTGAATATTATTTATTATAATCCGATTAACTTTGAGATATTTATAATAGGCCGGATTTGGTATTTTCTCGAAGGCTTTATTAAAACAAAAAATCATTTCAACCTTAATTTAAGATTATTCATAATATTTAAGATATTCCTGGAGCATTTGAGGAAATGATTTGGCATGTAAGAATCGCAAGCCCAGTCGCTCTGCCCAGACTTTTATGCCTTCATCTGCAGCCACCACTCCTGCTCCTAATTCTTTGGCCAGTAAAAGCACATCGAGATCCGGGGCACTGTCCAGGGTTCCTTTCCTTAAAGCAGCCCTATATTTTTTTCTAAAATCTTTTATGGCCTTACCTACAATCTCCATCTCGATTTTATTTTTTTCCTCACCCCGGGACATCATCACCATGGATTCCACAGCAGCCTGCCACATGGCACTTTCTGATATTTTCATACCTTTATTCATTCTCTCCCGCATATCCTGAACATATTCAAAGAATATCTCTGAAGGAATCTGGGTATCATATCTATTAGGAGTTTTCTTAACAATCCAGGTTTCTGCTTTTATCATTATATCCTCAGGGCACTCATAACGGGCCATGTAATCTGAGAATTCTTTATAAGTTACCGGGGGCATATGGCAACTTATATTCAGTTTAATTCTAGAACGGGCAATCAAATCAATCAGATAATTTACCGACTGATTAAGTTCTCCATCACCTAAATCATCCCGTAACTGGTTATCCGTAAAAGCAGTAGTATCGAGAACAAACCTTTGCTTGGCAAACATTTTATACATCTCCCTAACCCCAAATTCACATATTAAAATAATCGATTATTAAATACACTCCATTTAAATTTGAATCTTATAAATTCCTTTTTTTATAAGGTGAATATATAATAACTTTTATCTTGAAATATACTAATATAATTATGGTTAAAGATTAACCGGCATAGTCTAAACTAAAGAAACAATTCCCACTAGAGATTAAATTAATTCCGCCACCACCGGTAAAATCTGGAAAAAATTATATTAACTTTGCCTTATTTAAGTACTGACACTATGGTTTTAGTTATTTAAAAATACTTACTTTCCAGTTATTTATTTAAGGTGGATAAGATTTACCAGTTATTATAGGCTAGTGAAATTTACGTTGTTATGTAAGGTGAAAAATTGATTACAGGAAAAACTAAGATAATAGGGCTTTTTGGAAATCCGGTAGGTCACAGTCTTTCTCCAGCCATGCATAATGCTGCTTTTAATTATGAAAAAATGGATTATGTATATGTGCCCTTTAATGTAAAGCCTGAATATTTAAAAGAGGCCACCCAAGGTGCTTTTGCTTTAAATATCAGGGGATATAATGTAACCATCCCTCATAAAACCAGAATAATAGACTACCTCCCGGAGGTGGACCCTACTGCTGCTTTAATAGGAGCAGTTAATACAGTGAAAATCCAGGACGGTGTAAGTAAGGGGTATAATACTGATGGTATAGGGGCTATTAAGGCTATTGAAGAAATAACTCCTATTTCTAATAAAAAAGTGATTATACTGGGTGCCGGTGGAGCCAGCAGGGCGGTTTCATTCCAGTTACTATCTTCCTATGAAGTGGAGTTACTGATACTAAACCGGACTCCGGAAAAAGCATTTGAACTTAAAAGTGACCTGGAGAGTAATCTAAAAACTACTTTATCTACCGGGGGATTTGAACTACTACTTGAGGAAATAGAATCAGCAGATATTTTAATTAATACCACCCCCCGGGGTATGCATCCCCATGAAGATGATGAACCTTTTTTAAAAGCCAGAGACATCCCTTCTCATGTGGTGGTTAATGATCTGGTATACAATCCCCTGGAAACAGGACTTATAAAAGAGGCTACTAAGGCCGGTGCTACCACCATTTCTGGATTAAAGATGTTGCTTTATCAGGGAGTAGAAGCATTCAAGATATGGACCGGGCAGGAACCACCAGTGGATATTATGGAAAAAGCGCTATATGATTTTTTATAATCAAAATCATGCCCTAATCTAATTTTTCAGTTATAAATATAATTAAGAGCATTAATCTATTTTTTTTAGTCACAGATACATTTTCATCCGGATCATATCTCTACAGAGAATACCATTTTCATAGAACTCTTCAAAATAATGTTTATAAAAATCAAGCTCCACTCCTACAATCCGGAAACCACATTTCTGATATAATGCTATTTGCTTAATACCACAGTTTCTAAGTTCCGATGGCAAGGATTTCATTTTTCCCGGCCCGGGCCATATTGATAACAAATTTTATCAGTTGTTCACCAATTCCTTTATTCTGAAATTCTTCCCTTACAGCTATATTAAGAATTTCCAGAGTCTTTGGTCGGGTATTAATTATAACAATGATTCCCACAATCTTTTCACTAATTTTTGCCACATACTTTTGGCTACGATTAATATAATCATTTAACATATCCTTAGAAGAATCTCCCAGTAACAGCAAGTCATAAATATCCTTATCTATCTGGGTAATTTCTTCAATCACTATTTTAATTGTCATTTGATAATAATTCCTCTTTTATTATGGAGTTATAGAATAAGATATTTAAATTTTTAGCAATTATCCTGATTTATTTCTACTTTTTATACTGGCTATGGCTTTTTTAAGTGCAATTTCAAATTCATAAGACTCTCCCTGGGATTTATTCAATGCTTCTTCCAGATAGGGAATGGTATTCTCCTCACCAATGGTTCCCAGGGCATAGGTAGCATTTACCCGGACAAGATAACTATCATCCTGCAGGGACCTTAAAAGTGACTTTATGGCCACATCATCACCGATTTTACCCAGAGAAGTTACAGTACAGGCTCGAAGAAGAAAATCATCTTCACCCAGTATTTCACTTAGGTGCTTAGATGCTTTTATATCTCCCAGATTTCCTAATGCCCCTACCAGTTCACATTTAACATTTAAGGAACCATCTTTTAAGGCCTGGATTATGGGATCAACTGCTCTTTTATCACCAATAGCCCCTAATGAGAGAGCAGCATTTTCACGTACATGCCAGTATTCATCATTTAATAATTTAATCAGTACCGGGACTGCTTCAGGATTTCCTATTCTTCCTAAAGATAGGGTAGCTGCTTTACGCAGGGGCCAGTATTCATCATCTAGACAATTGATTAAATCATCCACAGAATCATCGGCATGAATATCTCCCAGAATATAAGCCACCTTTTCACGTATTCTATTATCTTTACTGGTTTTTAAGGTACTAATCAGTCCGTCAATGTCCTTTTCTTTTCTCATTTTTTCTAAATCATTCCCGGAATTCATTATTAATCGCTCTTTGTATTAATTTGAAGGGTTAGTGTACTAATTTATATCCAGTTCTAATTAATAATTGGTTTATTTTCTAATAATTTTTATTATTAAAGTTAATTTAATAAGGTACAATAACAAAATAAAAAATACAGTTAAAATCTTTTAAAAATAAGTTATTTTAAAATACATGATTTTGTTTCTTATTTAAGTAGATTCCGTCCTGGAATATTATTATGCAGATTAAAATTTTTCAAAATTAAAATCAAAGGATTACTATAAAAATTATTTACTAAAATGGTGATTATATGAGTGGACCATGGGTGGAAAAGTACAGACCAGCAACACTAGACGACGTGGTGGGTCAGGATCATATCATAGAAAGGCTCAAAGCTTATGTGAAAGATGAAAGCATGCCTAACCTTATGTTTACAGGGCCTGCAGGCGTGGGTAAGACTACCACGGCACTTGCATTATCTAAATCAATCTTAGGAGAATACTGGAGACAGAACTTCCTGGAACTCAATGCTTCTGATGCCCGGGGTATTGATACGGTGCGGACCAATATCAAAAATTTCTGCCGCTTAAAACCAGTGGGAGCTCCCTTTAGAATAATATTCCTGGATGAAGTGGATAACATGACCAAAGATGCTCAGCATGCTCTTAGAAGAGAAATGGAAATGTATACCAAGACTTCTTCATTCATACTATCCTGCAATTATTCTTCTAAAATCATAGACCCCATACAGTCTCGTTGTGCCATATTCCGCTTTACACCGGTAAAAGGGCATCAAATAATTAAGAGAATGGAATTTATCGCCCAGGAAGAAGGCCTGGATTATGATCCTGCGGCTATTGAAACCATGGTTTACTTTGCCGAAGGGGACCTGAGAAAGGCCATTAATATTCTACAATCCTCGGCTTCAGTGGGAGAAAAAATCACAGAAGATAGTATTTACCAGGTAATATCTAAAGCCAGACCTAAAGATGTTAAAAAAATGATTATTAAATCATTGAATGGGGATTTCATGGGAGCACGTGACTTACTTCGTGAAATTATGGTTTTGCAGGGTACCAGTGGGGAGGATATGGTGAATCAGATTTATCAGGATGTTTCTCGCATGGCCACAGAAGAGGAATTAGATGGTTCTTCTTATCTGGAGATAATTGAAGCTATTGCTGAGACTGATTTTAGAATAAGGGAAGGTGCTAATCCTAGAATACAATTAGAAGCACTTCTAACCAGGTTCTTATACAAGGCCCGGACTTAAGATATATAATCACTCTTATTTTTTTCGAGGATAATTACATGTTATGGACGGAAAAATATCGACCCCGAAGCTTTGATCAGGTAGTGGGCAATGCCAAGCAGGTTAAAGAGATTAAAGAATGGGTTGATCAATGGATTAAAGGAGAAAAACAACCCTGCCTATTTTTAGTGGGTCCTCCTGGAACAGGTAAAACTACCCTGGCCCATATAATTGGTAGAGAATTTTCAGATTATGTGGAATTAAATGCCAGTGATAAACGGTCCTATGATATTATCAAAAATACAGTGGGAGAGGCTTCTGCCACCAGATCACTATTTAGCCAGGGATTGAAATTGATTATTCTCGATGAGGTGGATGGTATTCATGGTACTGATGACCGGGGTGGCAGCCGGGCTATTAATAAGATAATAAAAGAGGGACACCACCCCATGATTTTAACGGCTAACGATCCCTATAGCAAGCGTATAAAATCATTTAAGTCTAAATGTAAGGTTATTAATATTAAAAAGGTGCATACCAACTCTATTAATGCTCTTTTAAAAAGAATATGTTCTAAAGAAGGGGTCAGCTTCGATGATCAGGTATTAAAAGAACTGGCTAAAAGATCCAATGGAGATTTACGTTCAGCCATTAATGACTTAGAAGTCCTGGCCCGGGGCAAGGATAGTATTGATAAAAGCAATCTGGAGGAGGTAGGGGTGAAGGATAATCGCTCCAATATCTTCGATTCAGTGCGCCGGGTATTAAAAAGCAAAAACTTACCTAAAATCCGCCAGGCCATGTACCTGGATGAGGATCCCACCCTGGTGATGGAGGTTATGGCTGAAAACATCCCCCGGGAATATGAAAAACCACAGGAAATCCAGCGGGCATATGAAATGATTTCCCTGGCAGATTTGAATTTTGGCCGTGCCCGTTCCAGCCGCAACTACTCTTACTGGAGATATGCCTCTGATTTTATGGGTATCGGGGTGGCTTTATCCAAAAAAGAAACCTACCGAAAGTTTGCCCGCTATACGGGATCCACTTCCTTTGCTCTTCTGGGTAAAACTCGCTCTAAAAGAGATTTAAGAGACAGGGTTGCGGATAAAATGGCTGAGAAAATGCATATCTCCCGGCAGGTGGCCATATCCCAGTTCCCCTATCTGAGTCTCATATTTGATAATGATGAGATGGCCTATGAAATTGCCACTTATCTGGGACTGGAAGATGATGAGGTAAAATTATTCCGGAAGAGAAAAATAAAAAAACCCCCTAAAAAAAAGAACATTACACCTAAAAAAATAGGCACTGATATAAAATCAGATGGAATAAATTCTTCTATTTATGCTAAAAAATCAAAAAGTAAGTCTGAATCTGATAATAAAAAGGCTAAACCTAAGGATAAACCTCTTAAAAAGAAAAAAATATCTAAAAACTCGGCTAATGAAGATAATAAACCCGCTCCCAATGAAAAAGAAAATGAAAAAGAAAAACAAACTTCTCTATTTAGTTTTAACTAGAAACTGATTTCCTGGAATTTTATATTAAATTCAGTGGGGTCTTTACGATTGACGGTAAGCTGGCCATTAATTTGTTCAGTAAGACTATTTACCAGTTGCAGGCCCAACGATTTAGTATTTTCTACATCAACTTCTTCGGGTATGCCTATACCATCATCGGAGACGTTCAGGATAAAATAATCATCCTGAGGGTAAAAATCTATTTTTATTTTCCCTTTACTTCCCGGTGGGAAGGCGTATTTCATACTGTTGGTTATTAGTTCATTTACTATTAGTCCCAGGGGTATGGAGGTGTTAATATCCAGCATTACGTGTTCTACATTTAATTCTAATTTTACCTGGCGGGGGTCTCCTACAATGGAGTGGTATAGTTCTGCAGAAAAGGTGCGGATATATTCTCCAAAGTCTATTCTTTTAAGGTCAGTGGAACGGTATAATTTTTCATGAATAAGGGCCATGGATTTAGCCCTATTTTGGCTTTCTTTAAATACAGCCAGTGCTTTTTTATCCTTTATATAACGCGATTGCAGACTCAAAAGGCTGGAAATTACCATTAAATTATTTTTAACCCGGTGATGAATTTCCTTCAAAAGCATCTCCTTTTCTTCCAGGGCCTTTTCTAGCTGGATGTTCTTTTTTACCAGTTTTCTTTTGGTAGTGGTCAGTTCATTATTTAGCTGAGTGAGCTGGACATACTGGGCATCAGAAGTTTTTAAATCATGTTTATAACGGGTTAAATCTTTCATAATACTCCTTAAAGCATTGTTTTGCTCGGTATTTATGTGGTATATTTCTTCCCAGAACTTTTCAATATCTTCCGGGGATTTAACTCCATAAATAAGTAAATCATTATCCTCTATTAATAAACCTGAAAAATGCATTACCTCAATTTTTTTATCCAGGGAAATATTTATTTCCCAGTTAAAAGTAGCTTGTTCTTCTTTTATTCTTTCTATAAAATTTGATGCTTTATTTTTACTCTCAACATCTACAGAATCTATAAATGAAACTCCCTTTTTGAAGTAGCCACTTAAATTTAATCCATCGTGGATTATGTCTTTTATTTTGCCAGTGGGAGTGCAGGATAATGCTATTCCTTTTATTTCTTCTTTTTTATAGTTTTTCATATGCATTCCTGAATATCAGATTTTTTAATATAGTCTTTTTGCCAGGTAATCATCCAGTCTAAATAAAGGGTTATCTCTGAGGCATATTCCTCCGTTAAGGCTTCTATAATTTGTTCACGGTAAATCTCAAGCCTTATAAGAATATGTTTCAGGGCCACTCCATCATGTGGCAGTCGATCACAGGCCCAGTTTAGTTGATATTCCAGTATGGATACTTCCCCTAGTGACATTGCTGATTCTAACATCCTGGTGGTAAATTCCATTCCAATGGTCAATAATTCCCTGGCCTGGTCCCCATGCTGATCAACCTCATCTGAACGCTTCATAGAAATATTAACCGTATTTTTAATTATATCTGGAGAATGTTCTTTAAAGGACTTCAATGCTTCTGGAGAAACTGGAGGAAATTCATCTTGATTCATTATAATGACCTCTTTTTATGAAATTAATTCGCTGGCCACTTTAATTGCTTCCAGGGCATTGGAGGCAGTAGCATCAGCACCAACTTTTTTCCATAACTCCGGTGATATGGAAAATGGTCTACCTCCTACCATAATTTTTAACCGGGATCTCAAGGGGAGTGAATTAATTTTATCAACTAATTCTTTTACAGCCGGTATATTAAAATGAATAGATGCAGATATGGCAACTACATCTGGTTCTAAAGTGGATATAGTATCTAAAATACTATCTAATGGCGTGTTAGCCCCTAAATAATAGGAATCCCATCCCTCTAATTCAAATATATCTGCTACCATCCTTAACCCAATTTCATGCATTTCTCCAGCCACACAGGTAGCCAGTAATTTATAACCCTTTTTTGGTGACTTGAAGATTACAGGATATAATTCTGACATTATCTGCTGGGTGGAGGCAGAGCAGTAATGTTCCTGGGCCACATTTATGATGTTTTTCTGCCAGAGCCTTCCCACTTCATGCTGGCTGGATTCGAAAACTTTTATATAAATATCTTTAATAGGCACACCCTCATCTAAAGAGCTATGGATAATTTTGCTGGCTTTATATCGGTCTAAATTTAAAAGAGCATCCAGGTAATTTTGGGCTATTTCACTTAATTCTCCTGATTCTTTTTCAAACTCACTTAAAACCATATTCCCCACCACCTTCTTAAACTGGCAATGATTTTCTCTTAAAAAGATTTTATTACATATATATTATTTTATTTGCTTATTTAAATATTCATTCGCCCTTATTTATTTCATTTTAGGAATTACCAGACGGATTATAGTCCGTTAAAATATAAATTAAACCGGGGATTTTTTAATTTACAGGGATTTTTTAGTAATAAATTGGCTGGATTTTAAAATATTTTCCCTCACCTGGGGCACCACACCCTCTAAAAATAGTAAAAATTCAGGGGATAATTCTTCATCATCAACTGGACCGGCTTCATTTTCTGGATTTAACCAGTCCTCCAGCCACTTTTCAGGAATATTTAGAAGGGGATAAATTAAACGCACCTTACCTCTTTTAATTTCCGAACTTTGTAACTTAATTTTTTTACCGGTAAAAATTCGTTCTAAAACACCTTTCACTTCCTCATCCAGGGTTAAGGGAATAGCCAGGGAGTCAAAATTATAATCTGATTGTTGGTCCAGGTCTTCCACTTTTAAATGCTTTTTTATGATTTGTATTCCATATTTACGGGTGTAGGGTTCTAAAATAATATATAATGCTTTGTTTTTTAGTGTTAAATCAGATTCAATCACCACTCTTTCCTGGGGATGAAGAGAATCCCCCAGAACCCGGGAAGAACGTGCACATATTTTCTGAAATAGGCTGGATCGTATTACCTCTCCTGAAGGGTAGTTTTTTAAAAATAATTCTTCCTTTTTACGGGAAAACCGGGAAAACCGTAGATTATTAATATATAGCCGGGGGTAAACTACACTAACAAAACGGGTATCCACCCCAATTCTTTTTAAAAATACCAGTATTTCTTTTTTTTCAGGTATCATAACATCAATAAACCATTTTAAAGGGTTTTTCACCACTTTCTATATAATTGATCTTTAATATTTGAATTATTTTAGTTTTATAAAAACAAAAATTTAATTATTTTATTATAGATATTATGTTTCAGTTGTTTTTAGAAAGGGTTTTTTATTAATATAAGATAGGGGACTTTTCATGTTTAAGATTTTTGGCCAAAAAAAGGATGAAAAAGAGGATATTTTAGAAATAGTACTAACAGAAGAGGTGGACTGTGTAGGGGATTTCACCTATAATTTCTACTGGCAACACCAGGGAGAAAAACTGGATCCTGATGAAAAGATCCCGGGTAATGATTATTCCTTCCGGGATGTGGTAGAACACCTTAAAGCCAAAAAAACCGTTAAAATTAAGGGCAATGTGGGCCACCGTTTATGTTCCAGCATGGGGGTGGATATTAAATATTTTGGAGGTAGTAGCCAGGATATAGAAGTGGGTACGGTGATAGTGGATGGAAATGTGGATAGCCGGATGGGTATTAGTATGGTACGGGGGACTATCTATATTAAAGGAGAGTTTAAAACCCCCATAGGTAATCTCCTGGAACTAAAATCAGATAAAAAAGGTTACCGTAAATTCAAATCCATCACCGATATTGTCAAAAATGGTTTAAATGGGGAAAAACTTATAGGGGCCCAACTATCAGGCAAGCGGTTGTTAATTAATGATGGCCTGGTAAAAGACACGGTAGGAGCCCGCCTGGATATAGATGCAGAAATTGTAATGGAGGGGGATGCTGATTTATCCACCGGAATATTGATGCGCCAGGGACGGGTGATAATAAATGGTAATGCCGGAAAAAACACAGGAGCACTTCTAAATGGAGGTACAGTGGTTATAAATGGAGATTGTGATGATTTTACAGCTATTGAGATGAAGAAAGGATTAATAATTGTTAATGGTGATGCTGGAAAATTTTTAGGGGCTCAAAAGAAAAAAGGTAAGGTTTTAGCTAAAAAGGGAAGTCCCATTCCTCCCACCACTAAAAAAATGCTGGATGAGGCTGATAAGAAAATTTTGTTACAGCAGGGATATAATCCTCACCACTTCCAGGCATTTGAATAACTTTTTCTAACCAAATGTAACTTAAGTAATATTTCAGATTAGAAATTTGAATTTTTTACTAAAAAATTAATTTTTATAGACTGTTATAATAATTATTTATTTAATTTAAGCTATTTGATAGTTTTAATTTCTTATTAGATTTTGATTATATCTTTAAAATAGATTTAAATTCTTATTATGTCTTTTATTTTATTTAAAGTCAGGTAATAACCAAAAGATTTATAAGATGATTATCATATTATGGAATCGAAATATAAGATGTAATATTCATGGAGGAAAATACCATAATGAAAAAATTCAGTACATGGAAGCTTAAATTAAGATTAATTTTTGCCACCTTCCTGCTCTTTGCACTGGTTTATGCTCTGGTAGTACTGGTGGGATCATTCTTAGGCATATCTGGACCTCTATTTTATGTTGGTTTTGGTCTGGCTATTGTGGTAATTCAGTACCTGGTGAGTCCAAAAATGGTGGAACTTACCATGAAGGTACGTTACGTTTCCCCAGAAGAAGCCCCTCAACTGCATCAGATGGTGGAGGAACTCTCTCGAAATGCAGGTATACCCAAACCTAAAGTGGGTATAACTGAAATTGCCGTACCCAATGCTTTTGCCTTTGGAAGAAGTAAGGGTGACGGTCGGGTATGTGTTACCCGGGGCATAATTAATCTCCTGGATCGAGATGAGTTATATGCTGTTTTAGGTCATGAGATATCCCATATAAGGCACTCGGATATGGCAGTTATGACAGTTATTAGTGCCATACCCTTAATCTGTTATTATATCTTCTGGAGCACACTATTTAGCCGGAATGATAACAACAACGGAGCTGCACTTATAGGAGTGGCGGCTTTAGTTGCTTACTTAATTGGACAACTACTGGTGCTATTCGTATCCCGGGTGAGGGAATACTATGCCGATGAAGGTAGTGTGGAAATCGGAGCACAACCTCATAAAATGGCCAGCGCTTTGTACAAACTGGTATATGGTTCGGCCAATTTAAATAAGGATCAGTTAAAAGAAGTAGAAGGGGTAAAAGCCTTCTTTGTAAACGATGTATCTGATGCCCGGAATGAAATAAATGATTTAAGACAGGTTGATTTTAACCAGGATGGTATAATCAGCCAGGATGAATTAAATCAACTCAAATACTCCGATGTAAATATTAAAACTTCCAGTAAACTATTTGAACTTATATCCACCCACCCCAATATGGTAAAAAGGATTAAAAGATTAGCAGATATGAACTGATTTTTTAATCCCCAACTTTTTTTTTTAAAATTCAGTACTTCTTTTGAAAAATATTAGTTCCAGTTTAATTTAAAATTAAAAAAAATATAAGGGTTTAAAACCCTTAAAATTCGCTGTTTAATTAAGCTTTTTCAGTTATTAACTGTCTTAATTCTTCTATTTTGGTAGTAAATGCTTCTAAATTATTAATAGCTGTTTCTAAACCAGATCCAGTTTCTAAAAATTCGATATAATTGGTTAAGAAGTTATTGTATTCCTGTATGGCTTCTGTGGCTTTTGCTTTTATTTCTTCATATCCGGCAGGTGGAGTACTTGCTTCTAAATCAGAAAGTATGGCCTGCACATCTTTTTGACTATTTTCCAGTCTAGTTTTTAATTCATCTTCAGTTATATTCCCATCTACCTGGGCTTGTAAATTAGAATTTACTTCCATTCCAATTTCACCCATCTTAGAAATATAATCATTTATCTCATTAAGGTATTCTGCACCTTCTTGATTATTTCCAATACAACCTGATACCAGAACTAAACTGGAAACCAGCAATATTATAAAAACACCTTTAATTTTCAATCTCAAACACCCCCTTTCATATTATTAACTATCTATATAATTAGTATTCAATATATTTTTCTAACCTATTTATTGAAAATCAATATTTTAATTCTTTAGAGGATAAATCCACGGACCGCGAGTATAAAAAAAATTATTATTTTTTCTAAAACAACATTTAATTTATTCTATTTGAATACTGTCATGATGTTTTTGAAACTAAAAAAAGAAATTTATAAACAGATGAATGAAAGATATAACATTTAATATAATTCACCCTACATAATAGGTATAACATTATCTTAAAAAAGGGAATTTAATAATAATCTGGCAAATGGGGGTGGAGAATATATACTGTAAAAACTGTGGATCAAAAAATGAAAAAACAGCTAAATATTGTGAAAAATGCGGGCAAACTCTAAATTCAGGTGGTTCAAATACCACCAAAGTTTTAATAGCACTGGTCTTAATTTTATTCATAGGACTGGGTGCTTTAGCCGCTTATGTAATGAGTATGGATACCACACCGGTGGTTATAAGTTCCACCTATAATGAGACTCAGGAAAAAACCCAGGCCTACCAACCATCCTGGAAATTAATTGATACTTATCAGGGAGTAAGTGGTGATTCCCGATCATTTACCACCAGGGGTAATAAATTTAAAGTAACCTACTCCGCCAACCCCCTGGTAAATTATAATATCAATTATCTGGAAATACTGCTTATTCAAGGTAGCCAGAGACTGGAAACTGGTTATGTATCATGGGAAGCATATGATTCCCCTAATACTAAAAGTGGAACTATAGAAGTAAGTAAAGGACCAGGAACATATTACCTGGATATCTATGCCTATGAATTAAAAGACTGGAATATAGAGGTATATGACTACTATTGATACCCGGGATAATAATCTGCAGTCATTAATCCGGGAATTCAAATAAAATGAGTTAGATTAAAGTTTTAATCCCTACCCCCCTTAGTCCTGTACCTTTTATTAACTATAATCATATTCTTTATCCCTGGTTTTCTAAAAATTCCTGGATATATTCCTCTAATTCAGTTATCCGGGAGGGTACAAATAGATTATGTCCCTCTCCTCTTAAAATAATCCACCGGGAATCAGCTAAAGACTCTTGCATAATTTTAGATAATTCTATACTGGTTAATTTATCTTCACTGCCTGAAAAAATTAAAACCGGACATTTAATTTTAAATAATTCTTCGCTGATATCAAAGTTTAAAATAACATCAATAGTACTCATAAGGGAATTTATTGAAGTAGTTTTGGCTTTAAGGACCTTAAATTCTTCTAAGGCTATTTTATTTTCAGATAGAAACTCCGGGGTATTAACCACCTGCACTGCTTCATCAAAAAAGGCCTCATAGTTTTCCTTTAATTTTTCTTTAAAATTATTCAATTGGAACTTTAAATTATGGTCTACCTGACTAAATCCAGAAATTATTGTTAGTGATTTTATCAGATGAGGAGCATCACAGGCTAATTTAAGTAAAATAGCAGATCCCCATGAAAAACCAATAAAATGTGCTTTTTCTATGCCCTGATTTTTTAGAAATTCTATTAAAGTATCATTAAAAGAATCAAGATTAAAATCATTATTAATCTCTGAAGAAGAACCATGGCCCGGTAAATCCAGGGCCAGGGTGAAGTAATCTTTTTCAAATTTATTTATTAATGGCAGCCAGATACTTAAATCATCAGAAAAACCATGTAAAAAAATCAGGGGAAATCCAGCACCGCTCTTCTGGTAATGTAATTCCATATTATTTATTTTTGAATAGATGATTATCCCTCCCATTTGACCCCTGCTGAAAAGGTGATTCTAATTCCTATTTTATGATAGCAATTACTAAAAATTTATAGATTATCAGTTACCATAATTTAATATACCTATATTAATTTCAGTATTTACCTTAAATAGTTGGGAGAGGGTTTTACATGGTACGTTACCAGTTAGATGAAATTCCCAGTTCAATTAAATGTTCTAATTGTGGAAAAACTTCTCTAGAAGTAGAAGGAAGCTTTCAACAGGCCGGTAATTTTATAATAGTTTATTATGAATGCCCTGACTGTGGGCATAAAGATAAATTACAGTGTGGAAAGCCAGTGGATATTATTGATTAATATATAAAAAAGGGGACTAAAAAAAAATGAAGGTTAGTGAAGATATAAAAAAAATCTCCCTTAAGGGAGAGTTTAGAATATGCCCGGAGTGTGGCTATGAAAGTGGTTTTCATAATTCCTTTTTAAAAAATGAAGCCGGTAACTATCAGAATATCCTCATATGCCCCCAGTGCGGGGCCCGCTATGATGTGGGATGGGAAGTACCAGTATAATAGTAGAAAATCCAAAATTAAGGGAACATAAATAAAATAAACAGGTGAAAAATATGGAAGACTACGATGTGAGTGGATATGATATTGTTTCTAAAAAAATAAAAGAAAGTCTGGGGCTTAAAAGATCCCCGGTAGCCATAAAATTTGTTCTAAAAAAGGAGGATCTACCTGAGAAGATTCAGGAAATTGATAAAGCAGTAAGGCACTGTGAAATGGTAACCCGGGCCAGTCTGGGTGAAACATTCTATGCCACCTCCGAAGATCAATCCTGTAAAGGTGGAGCAGCAGCCATTGGTGCAGGTGAAGCTCCAGAAAAAATTAAAACCGGAGAATTTTATTATGATCTGGGACGCTTTTCCAGTATAGGTGCGGCTAAAAGGACCCTGGATGCTATTCCAAAAATAGACATGGATATTTATGCCACTATCTACGCTCCCCTGGAGGATGCTACCTTCCATCCGGATATAATTGTGGTGGTGGGAAACCCGGCCCAGGCCATGAAATTATCCCAGGCCCTGGTCTACACCCTGGGTGGTAGGGTGAAAGCAGATTTTTCCGGTATACAGTCATTATGTGCTGATGCAGTGGCCGGACCCTTTACCAGTAAAAATCCTAATATAACTCTGGGTTGCAGCGGATCCCGTAAATTTGCCGGTATTGAAGATGAAGAAGTAATTGTGGGACTTACCGGGGAAAATATTGGATGCGTGGTTAATGCTCTGGATGCTATTAGCTAAGCATCCCCCTATTATTCTTCTTTAAAATCATTTAAAATAAGTTCATAATCCTTATAATGATTTATATTTATTAATTCCAGCTTATTTTCTGGAGGAAATCCATAAAATTCCACTCCTTCTTTAAACATTTTTCTTAACATGGGGTTGAGGTTGCTTTTATAATGGGGCAGGTAATCTAAAAGCAGATTCCGGGAAGAGGCAAAGGGCATCCCTAAACCTTCAGCAGAATCCAGATGACCGTAAGTTTTTCTACCCATAATAGAAACCATGTTATCTGGATTATCACTATTTATAATTTTATCTTTTAATTTTCTAAGGCTATTACTTTTTACGGTGGGCTGATCACCAGCTATACAAAGGCATATATCACCAGAAGCAGATTTTAATCCATTATACAATGATTGGGCCAGGGGAACATCAACTGGATTATTTTTAATTATTTTTAAGCGAGGGTCATGGATATTACTTATAGCAGGTAGTATTTCATCCTGGTAATGACCTACTACCAGGATACATTCATCTACCGGGACATTTAATACACGCCTTATGGTGTGCTGCAGCAGGGGTTTACCCTTAATTTCTAAAATGAGCTTATTTTTAAGGGGCAGGCCTTTTTTTTCCAGGTCTTCCCTCATACGCCTATTTTGTCCTGCTGCTGTTATTATGGCACTGGTAATCATTTTATCTTTTTATTTCTAATGGGGGAGTTAATTTACCCTGGATAATCTAAATGGGGGAGTTTTTGTCTCATTATCTAATTAATTGGAGAGTAACTGTCCTGATTATCTAATTAATAAGGGCAGTAACTGTTGATAAGATATTAATTGGGTAATAACTATTGGATTACCTAAATTAATTGGGTACTAACTCATAGACTTCAGCATAAATCTGTGTATTTCCGGCTGTGCCTCTGGTCCACATAATTATTAGTAAAGGATATTCCCGGGTATTATTCACCTTTACTCCAGTGGAAGGATCCACTCCAAAGGCTACACAGTTAAATGACCAGTTTAAACCTACCGGTAGAGGTACTCCTGCTGAGGTAACTGCTCCTCTTAATGCCCGGGCCGGAGGACAGGTCCCATGGGAAGCAAATCCACCTGGTGCTTCAGGATCCCTCACCCCTACAAAACCTCCTGATTTTCTACCAGAAGCCAGACTCTCAGGAGGTACTATGGTCCCGTTCCATCTATTGGCAAATTCTCGAGCATTATGGGCCCGAGAATAATCATTGAACTCTGGAAAAGACCCTAAATAACTAACCGATCCAGATACTTTCTGGGGAGTGTAGTCATGCATATAAGCCATTACCGGGGCCCCTTCTGGGTAATCTTTAATGTACTCCCGCACAGATTCCCCGAAATAATCCTCAATTTGGGAGGGAGGTACCGTATTTCTACCATCACTGAAATTGGTAAGAGCATAATCCAGTACAATTTTATCTCCTGTCTGGGCCTTATCATACCATTCTTTTACTTTTTCCCCGGAAATATATTGATTAGGGATGGTATCATTGCTGATATCTTCCCCACCAACCACCCTCAAAGTCTGGTTATTTTCACTGATTTCTAAACCGTCTTCAGTTTTATATCCATAGACATAGGGGTTTTTAAATCCCCAAATAAAATTATCAGGGGGGTTAACTGTTAATTTTTCCGCATTAACCACCAGCATTCCTGGTCCTTCATAACCGGTGGCAACTCCATACCGGGAAATACTGCCTCCCGTAAGGTGCACAATAGGGGTGCGGATACTGCCGGTTAATAAAGACTCCATTAAATCCAAAATACGAATATCCCGGGCAAATTCAATCAGATAGCGGGGGTGGGTAATTAAGGGAACCTTCCTTATTTTACTATCATCCACCACATCAGTTCCAGGTAATATGGTATCCCCTGGTGATAAACTGGTGATTTCCTCTGCATTCTGAGCAGGGTATACTTCTTCCAGGTAAACTCCCAGAGGGGTGCTTATAATACCTAGAAATATTAACACTACCAGTACTTTAAATGCCGAGTTCTCCCAGTATTTTTTTAGAATACTTAACTCCTCCTTCTCCAATTATTAATATAATATCCTTATCTTTAACCAATTCCAGTGCTTTTTCCAGGGCCTCCTGCACCTGTTTTTTACTGGCACCCAGGGTTCCTTTTTTTATATTCTCGGCACTGGCACGAGTTTCCACAACCTCTTTATGGATATATTTAGAAGATTTATAGGCAGCATAGGAAGCAGGTATAACCACATCGGCATAGTTAAGGATTTTTGCAATATCTCCATCACCCTGGCTGCCGCTTTCTGAGGAAATGGTGTTTACCACTATTAGTTGAGAATCATCAGGTTTCTTACTTAAAATTCTTTGAATAACTGCTTTTACACCGGCAGGATTATGAGCATAATCTATGATTATAGGGGGATGGTCGCCTATTTTTTCAAACCGACCTTCCACACCACTAAAATCTTGAATACCAGCTACTATATCTTCAAATTTAATACCCATTGCCCAGGCACCTGCTGCAGCAGATAGGGCATTGTAAATATTATATATTCCCTCTATTTTTAATTTAATCAGGGCCTGTTCTGATTTAATCCGAAGCACCATACTTTCTTCTGTTACCTGACGCCCGGATATATCCAGTGGTGGTTTTTTAAATCCACATATACATTTATATTTGCCTAAATGTCCTAAATAATGTTTTTCATACTTGAGCAGGGCTTCACACTGGGGACACTCCCGTCCCTCAGAAAAGGTATTGGTTCTGGTATTAATATTTTCTATACCATAGAATATTATATTTTCCGGATTTTGGGAATGGGCAAAACTGGCTACCAGAGGGTCATCGGCATTTAGTATCAATATATCTGCCACTTCTGTTATTTCTTTTTTACACTGCACATAAAGGTCAAAATCATCATCTTTTTTTAAGTGGTCCCGGGAGATATTGGTTACCAGTCCCAGATCAACTTCACAGTTTAAGGCAGAGTTTTTTATTTCATCCAGGTTTCCAAAGGTACCTATTTCCACCACGGCCATATCTCCTTTAAGACGAGCCTGTAAAGCAGGAATGAGTTCGGTATTGCCCTGGATAGGCATATGATGTTCAGGCACCAGGTAACCTGCTTTATGGAGGATATTTTTCAATATCTGGGTGGTGGTGGTTTTTCCATTGGTACCGGTAATGCCGATAACTGGTTTATCCACCTTACAGATGGCCATTACTTCCTCCACACCAATTATATCTGCATTACTATTTTGGGTAATCATATCCCATACTTTCTGGTTTTCAAATAGTCCGGGGGTGAGTACAATGGTATGGGCTTTTTCTAATACCTCCCGGGAGTGGCCTCCCAGATCCATATTTATACCTTCCTTTATAAACACATCTTTCAAATAGGTATCTGGACTTAAATCAGAAACTGTTACATCAGCTCCGTTATTTTTTAAAACTCTGGCTAATAAACTCCCTACAGTTCCACAACCTCCTATCACCACCACCTGGGAGTTACAATCCTCATAATAATCCAGGGCTTTAAGGATATCATTTTTTACATTGCTATAAGCATTCACTACACCAGGACCCAGGTGCAGGATAGTATCACCTGGTGCTGAAATTTCCAGAGCCATTAAAATAGAAGTGGTAACATCTTCCACTCCATAGCTTTCCACAGCTTCTGCACCAGAGATTACTTCTTCTACTGCTGTCCAGTCAACTTCCTCGGTGGTTTCATTTTTAGCACTGGAAATAATCACATCTGCTTTTTTATCTAAAATACCACCAATTTTTGATTTATCTCTGGTGGTAAGGGTGTCCGGGTTATCCAGGCTTATTATCAGTCTTCCCGGAACAGATAATCCTTCTAATAATTTTTCCATACTTTCCGGGTTATGGGCTGCATCCATAAAAATATTAACCTCATTAAGTTGGCCTATTTTCTCAAAACGACCTTTAACCCCGGGGAATGATTCAATTTGTTCTTTTAAATATTCCAGATCAAAACCCAGGACCAGCCCGGTCCCCAGAGCAGCCAGCGCATTCTCTATATTACAGCTACCCGGTATTTTTAACTGTATATCTGTTTTAAAGGGCCCTATTTTTTTTGGGGTGAAATTATCACAACTGCAACTTAGCTTTTTACAATGGACACATATACTACTAGGAAGGGTGGTGGTTACCAGGGTGAAACTGGAACCATCCAGACCATTTAATTTGATATTCTCTGCTCGAATATTAAGATCCTGAGGGAGAGGACCATAAATTTCATCCTCAAATTCTATGCACTGGGGGATTCCCAGTCCATAATAAACACATTCTTGGTTAATCTCTCTTGTTTTTTGGATGATCACCGGGTCATCACCATTTACCAGTAACACACCCTGGGGTGCAATTAAATGGGATAGTGAAAAGTTACGGTTTATATACTCTTCATAGCTTTGGAATTCATCCATATGATCCGGGGTGAGGTTGGTTAATACTCCGGCACATAGTTCCAATCCATCAGCCATCCTTATAGTTCCATGGGGAAGTTCAAATATAGCCAGATCCTTTTTACTGGTTTTTTCACTCACCACCAGTTCTACCAGCCCTTCAATTACCAGAGAATCCTGCAGGGATGAAAAAGTCACGGTCTCCAGCTTTCCTTCCAGCAAGTGGTTAATCATATTGGTGGTGGTGGTTTTACCATCAGTCCCTCCAATACCCACCAGGGGTAAGCTCAGCAGGGAATTCAAAATTTCCCCTATATGGGAAGTAGTTATGAGATCTATTTTTTTATTTTCTTTACTCTTTTCAATGAATTTACGTATATCTGCCTGGGGTGGTATGTTAGGGGATATGAAAATAGCATCTGCCCATAATACACTGTCAAAGATATGGGTTCCCAGCTCAAAAACAACCCCCTTTTCTTCCAGTTTTTTAATTTTTTTTCGGGCTTTTTTAGGAAGGGAGTTATAGTCCTGCATATCTGAAACCCTAACCTGATTACCTAAATATTTTAATAAATTAGCAGCAGGCCTTCCTGCATTCCCTGCCCCTACTACCAGTATTTTTTTGCCATTTATCAATGTATCAACCTTTAGAAAGTGATTCAATATAATTTTGTATTTTCATTATTTTATTTTGACCATTTCCACCTATAAAAATATTTTTAAATGATATGTATGGTTTTATAATCTCAGGGAGTTGATTTAATTCCTTTATGATTTTCACTTCACCTTCAAAGCCCAGTGATATTAATTTCTTCACTCCCAGGGAAGTGGTATCCTCCAGACCAGGGAATAAAATAATGGTCTCTGGATGGGATTTATATACTTCCTCTAAAATTTGAAACCTCCATTTTTCCTCTTTTCGGGGTGTTCCCACCACCATCACCGGAAAATCTCCTTCTTTTAAAACTTCCTGAATGGCCCCGACGTTATCAGTTTTACCTACCACAATGTGGCTGCCCTGAATATTAAATGATTTTATACGCCCTTTGATGGGATTAAAATTCTCCAGTGAATCTTTAATAATATCCTGTTTTATTTTTAGAAATTGGGCCACAGTTTCTGCTGCTCCTGCATTAATTTTATTAAATTCTCCAAAAAGAAGAAGGGGATAGGAGGTCTTATCATAAAAACTGAAATTTACTAGATTTTTTGATATTTCCACCAGATACTTATCCTGTTTATTCAACAGACTATGTTTTGACTTTAAAAAAGCACCCAGGTTATGGGCATAGTTTTCCAGGGACTGATGGTGGTTCAGGTGGTCGGCCCCTATATTGGTGGCCACCACCAGATCGAAGTCAAAACAATGTTCGGCATAGTCCAGGGTCATATCACAGACTTCCACAATCATCACCTGGTATTTATCACCATCAGCTTCTAAAATTAGTTCACTGTAACCATCAAATCCACCCCCGGCATTACCCCCGATTAAAACATCCATACCTGCCTTTTCCAGTATGCTTTTTATCAAAAAAGAGGTGGTGGTTTTTCCATTGGTTCCGGTAACTCCAATGGTGAAAATTGAACGGTGGGTGTTTATTTTATCAGACAATAGTATCTTAGATTTTTTAACTTTTTTACCTAAAGGAGTTTGCCATAAACCGGGACTTAGAGCCACAGCATCGGCTGAAAATATTTTATCTTCATCATGGAATCCTAAATCAAGATCAACATCCTTTTCTTTCAGGATGATTTCTTTATTAAGGTCAGTAGCATAGATCTGGTGATTCCTATTTTTAAGAGATTTGATGGCTTTTTTACCCTCAACTCCCAGTCCAATTACGGCAACTTTCATCAATACACCTTAAATATAAAATTAAGTAAATTATTCTGGTTGTCTTTTTCTGGTTTTTAAGATTAATTATAAGAAATTTTTATTAGTTATCTATTAAAATAAGTAATATTTAAAGTAATTTTTTATGCATATTTTATTAAAAATTCACAAGTTTATTCCTGTTGATAAATTAGAATAAAGTAAAAAAACCGGGAGTTAAGTAATGATTATTTTCTAAAGGATATTTTATTCTACTTTAGAATCATTTTTATCTTGATTTACAATATTATCTTCTTCTTTGTCAATACCATACTCTTCTTTTAGCTCATCCAGGATATCTTCATGTAGATTAGAAACTTTTACTTCTAGTTGTTCCCTTTTTCTAGTTTTTACTCTACGGCCAATAATCCATAACACCACTACCACCGACAGGATAAAAGCCAGTGCTACTACAACCGGGATTAAAAGCGAGTAATCAAATCCATCAATATTGAATTCCGGCCCCATAGTTAAAATATTGGTAAAGAGATATATAATAGTAATCATTTGAAATTTAAATAAAAAATATGTTTTATTTTACATCTCGGGGGTAAAAAATGGGATTAAGATATGATACCGGAGGACAGGGGTCAGCTGAATATGTGCTGCTTTTTGCTGCAGTTATTGTGATTGTTATTGCTGGATTATACATGTATTATTCTTATTTTAGTTTTGGAGAGGAAGTGGAAATGGTGGATGTGAGTTTAACCATTACCAATACCGGGCCCCGGCCATCCCAGTTTATTTATGAAGCCAATAATACCACTGGTGTAAATCGCCATATAAGTACCGGTAACCCTGGAAATTTCTTTTTCACCTTGGCTCAGGGCCGAAGCCGTACCTTTTCTTTAGGCACCATGCATTCTCCTGCCAGCTTCACCATTGAAGGAGGGGTGGGAAATCCCACCCGTGGAAGTGCCCAGCAAAGAGGTGAAGGTCAGTCTGGTAGATGGACCCTTACTATTGGAAACCAGACCATCTCCTGGGATATAAAGGGTCCTTATGATTGGAGAAAAAAACCTTCAGGTAGTGTTATTAGAAGCTTTTCTATAAGTGGAGGGGGAGGAGGACTTCCATTTAATATCACCGAAGACCTGCAAACCGTGAGGACCAATGTGAGTGGGGCCTTTAAAATAATATAAGTTTTAATATCCCCTTTTTTTATTAATTTTTATATGCCTCAAAAAGTACTACTTTTTATAATCCACTATTATTAGTTTGTTTTACAGTATTTTAATAATCCACTACTTTTAGTTCTTTTACCGGTGTACCATCACTCCACAAACCCATAAAACGCTGCTGGGTGGTATTTCCCAGGGCGTATTCTCTGTTTATCCCATAGAACGCTGCTTCATATAGTCCATCAAATAATTTCCAGGTTCCATAATAATCCAGGGCATTAACCATTAAACGATATTCTCCACAATTTAAAATTGCTAAAGGGGAGAGATGGTCTGCAATTAAAGGCGGGTTTCCATGGAAATCTGATACCATAATTACATAATTTTTATTTTCCGGGGGTATGCTGGTGGTTTCTTTTATTATCTTTTCTGAATCAAAAGAACCTACAATATCATCCCTATCACCAGCTAAAGTTAATAGTAGGGTGCTGGATGGTATTTTAGATAAATCCTCCAGCAAGGGTCCCATGGTCCGGTTTTCTGAACGGGATAAACCGGGTTGGACACAGAATATTGCTTTTGGTTGGGGAATACCTTCCTGGGATGCTCGAGCTGCCATATTGATGGATATAAGACCACCAGCGGAGTGCCCTACCAGGGCCAGATTTTCCCTCTGGGGCCGGACATGCTCACCATTTTCCAGCTGGATAAATGCATCTTTAAGGGAATAAATAGCATTCTGGGTGAAATTGTCTGAAGAATCCAAAATACTGGACTGATAACGGGGATAAATCACAATATTGCCTTTTTTTACCAGATGATCAATCCAGGGACGATAAAATAAAGGATTGGTAGCGGACCATCCGTGGTTAAATACTATTACTGGAGCAGATTCAGGTGAAGGGGATCCTGGCTCAAATATCCAGTACTGCAATGCTCCACTACCATAAGTAGAGGATATCACTTGAGAATGATTATAATCCCTTCCACCAGGACCACTAACTGCCTGGAAGGGCCCCTGAATGTTTGAAGCATATATGGGAGTGCAAAAAGCTATAATTAAAAATATAAAAGCAAAACCCGAAAAAAATAGATATCTATGGGAGGAAGACGCAAGAATCATGTATAACTTTTTTTAATTAATTGCTAATTAATCTATTCCTGGTAAGTTTTTTTAAAATAACAGGGAAAAAAATTTGTATTTATAAAAACATAATTACATTGATGATGAATACCATTTTTCGGTAAAAATCAGGGTAAGTATCTCTTTAAAGATAATCTCACATCATGGATAGGGATAATATGAAAGAAGACAAAACACAAAAAGCTACCTTTGGAGCAGGATGTTTTTGGGGTGTGGAAGATGCATTTAGAAAGCTTAAAGGAGTTAAATCCACAAAAGCAGGTTATATGGGTGGTCATCTAAAAGACCCCACCTATGAAGATGTATGCCGGGGGGATAGTGGACATGCAGAAGTGGTTCAGGTGACCTATAATCCAGAGGAAGTATCTTATATGGATCTTCTGGATTTATTCTGGAAAATTCACGACCCTACCACCTTAAATCGTCAGGGGCCAGATATTGGATACCAGTACCGTTCTGCTATCTTTTATCATAACCTGGAGCAGAAGGCCCAGGCCTTGATTTCTATGGAAAAACTGCAGTCCTCCCCGGGATATGATAGGGAAATTGTAACTGTTATTGAACCAGCCACCACCTTTTACCAGGCAGAGGAATACCATCAACAGTATCTGGAAAAAACAGGGAAAAAAAGCTGCCATTTCTTCTAGTTATTTAAAAGATACTACCTTTTATAATAGGAGAACAATTTATTTACTTCAAAAATCATATAATATAATGATTTTATGTTAAAATCACTTACAACCACTCTTTTAAAACAATCAACTTATTTTAAAAGGCAGATTCCTATCTTTTATATTTACTTAAGTATCCTTATTTATTTTTCAAATACTTTAAATTACTTCTCTTTTCCAATGGATTTATTAAATACTCCTTTTAGAGCTTTTAATTCTTATTTATCATAATAAAGTATAATGCGGGTGAAAACCAATGTCCATGATAAAATTAGAAGAAGATGTTTCCCTGGTGCTTTGTGGTGAAGCAGGGCAGGGAATTCAAAGTGTGGAGAATATTATGGTGCAGGCCTTGAAGATGGGAGGTTACCATGTTTTTTCCACCAAGGAATACATGTCCCGGGTGAGGGGTGGTCAAAACTCTACCCAAATCCGGGCCTCCTCAAAAAGGGTTAAAGCTTATCGGGATAGGATTGATATCCTGGTGGCTCTAAGTAAGGGTGCTATTCCCCACTTAGAAAAGAGAATAACTGAAAATACCCTTATATTAGGAGATGAAGAGGTACTCCAGGACTTGGAGGAGAAATACTATAATCTCTTAAAAGCCCCCTTTATTTCTAAAGCCAAAAAACTGGGAGGCCTCATATTCTCCAATGTGATTGCTGCTGGTGCCCTGTCCTGTATTATGGGAGTGGATAAAGAGATATTTGACGAACTAATCACTCTTCTTTTTGCATCCAAGGGTGAAAAGATCCTGGAAAACGATTTAAAAGCCGGGGTGGAAGGATACGATATAGGGAAAAAAATCCTTGATAGTGGTCGGATTTCAATTAAAATAGAAAAAAACCCGGCTACTGGTAAAGAAATATTAATTAACGGTACCCAGGCAGTGGGGTTAGGTTGCATTTCCGGGGGATGTAAATTTATTTCAGCTTATCCCATGACTCCTTCCAGTCCCTTACAGGTCTTCATGGCAGATAATGCCTCAGAATTTGAAATGGTATTTGAACAGGCAGAAGATGAAATAGCTGCCTTAAATATGGCCTTAGGAGCATCTTATGCTGGAGCACGGGCTATGACTGCCACCTCAGGAAGTGGATTTGCCCTTATGCAGGAAGGGGTGGGACTAGCAGGGATGATTGAAACCCCGGTGGTTATCTATATTGCCCAGAGGCCAGGACCAGCGGTGGGCCTGCCCACCCGAACTGCCCAGGAAGATCTTAACTTAGCCCTTTACTCGGGGCCCGGAGAATTTCCCCGGATAATCTTTGCCCCCGGGAACTTTAAAGATGCCCTGGAATTATCCCATAAATCATTCAACCTGGCTGAAAAATATCAAATCCCGGTATTTATATTATCCGACCAGTATATGGCGGATATTTATTATAACCTGCCCTCTCTGGATATAGAAAAACTGGAAGTAGAGGATTATATCTTTGAAACTGATACCGATTATAAAAGATACCTCTTCACCCCGGATGGTATTTCACCCCGGGGTATACCTGGTTATGGGCAGGGCTTAGTATGTGTTGACTCAGATGAACATGATGAAGAAGGACACATAACAGAAGATCTTAATCTTCGAACCCGTATGGTGGATAAAAGACTAAAAAAGATGGATAAAATAAGAAAAGAAGCAGTTCCTGGTGAATTTTTTTCCACATCAAATTCGTCGGCCTATACAACTCTGATAATGGGCTGGGGTTCCACTTACTGGCCCTTGAAAGAGGCCCTCCTGGAAATGGATAATGATAATCTGGCCCTATTACACCTCAAACAGTTATATCCTCTCTCTTCCCAGGCAGGGGAATTAATTAAAAAGGCCAAAAAAAGTGTTATGTTTGAGAATAATGCCCAGGGCCAGATGGCCCAACTCATTCAAAAGGAAACAGATTTGAAAATTGATCATAAGGTTTTAAAATATAATGGAATGCCCTTTTCTGTTGAAGAAATTTTAGCAGTATTGGAAACTCTGGAGGAGGAATAATAAATGGATCCAGAAATCTTTGAAATGGAGAATGCAGATATTGCCTGGTGTCCGGGATGCGGGGATTTTCTTATATTAAAAGCATTAAAACAGGCCCTGGCAGATTTAGAATTAGGTCCAGAAAAACTGGTTTTAGTATCCGGTATTGGACAGGCTGGAAAACTACCCCACTACCTTAAATCCAATGTATTCAATGGTTTACATGGCAGATCCCTATCACCAGCCACGGGTATTAAAGCATCAAATCCAGATATGGTGGTTATTGATGTTTCTGGTGATGGTTGTATGTATGGGGAGGGGGGAAATCACTTCATGCACACCATACGCCGTAATCCAGACATCACCAACATAGTATTAAACAACATGGTCTATGGTTTAACCAAGGGTCAGGCATCACCCACCAGCCAGATAGACTTTAAAACCCCATTCCAGGTAGATGGAGTATTTGAAGAACCATTTAACCCCTTGGCCGTGGCCATAACTTTAGGTGCTTCTTTTGTGGCCAGAACATTTGCAGGAGATATACCTCATATGGTGGAAGTCCTGAAAAAAGCCATAGAACACAAGGGATATTCACTGGTGGATATATTTCAACCCTGTGTTACCTTCAACAAGGTGAATACTTTTACCTGGTTTAAAGAAAACACCTACCTCATGGATGATACCCACAATCCCTACCTTAAAATAGAGGCCCTGAAAAGAGCCCTGGAAGGAAATGATGGTGAAGGTAAATTCCCCCTGGGCATATTTTATATTAAAAAGGGCCATCCCACCTTTGAAGAAAATCTATCAGTTTATAAAAAAGACAAAACACCCTTATTCCGGAGGAAAGTGGATAAAAATAAATTAAAAAATTTAATTGATTCTAAAAGAGGCCTGTAAATAAATATGCCTTTTATAAGTATATTATTTACAGGATAAATTATAACAGGTAATACCATGTTTGAAGAAGAAATGGACAACCGGACATATAAATTATTTATAAGCCAGTATAAAGAGGAAGAAGAAGAAAATATACTTTTTATAAATAGACTGGAACAGGCCCATGATTTCCAGTGGGAAAATAATTCCCTCCCCCAGGATACACCACTTGAAATCAAAAATAAGTTAAAGGAAGCAGATGTGGTGGTGGTACTCTCCGGACTATACAGTAACCACCCTGATTACATTAAAAAACTAATAAATACTGCCCAACAAGAAGATAAACCCCTGGTCATTATCCGGCCCTATGGGGTGGAAAATATACCTCTGGAACTGGAAAAAAAAGCCCAGGAAGTGGTGGGATGGAATGCTCCCTGTATTGTGGATGCCATAAAAGGTGTTTTAGGTGTGGGGGAGGGTAGTTGTGATTTATAAAAAATTAATTCACCTTTAGATTACCGGTACTTCCTCCCGGGCCACATCCATAATCACCCGGGATTCTCCTTCTTCTTTTTTAACTTTAATTATATTATCAGCAGCTTCTTCCAGGTCACTATCATGGGTAACAATAATCATCTGGGGCAGTACCGATAATCTCTTCAGGATATCGATTAATTCCTGACGACGGTAACTATCCAGATGGATGGTAGGCTCATCCAGCATAATAAGCTCCAGTTTACCTCCAGATAGCACCCGGGTAATGGCCAGACGCAAGGCCAGGGCCACTGCAATTTTCTCCCCACCACTAATCATATCTAGAGTGGTCTTACCCCCGGGACCATATACTTCCACCTCATAGTCCTCATCCAGGGAAATATCGGAATACTCAAAATTGAACCTGTCAAAAAACTTACGGGCCTCCTCCTGAATAAGAGGCCGGGAACGGTTCCGCAGATCCTTTTGCACTCCATCCTTGCCAAATAACTTACGAATATAATTCAGAACTTTAATAAAATCTTTAAGATTATCTAACTCTTTTTCAACATCCTTTAAAGAATCCAGATCCTTTTGTAGATCCTCTATAGCAGAAATGTTCATGCCCTGAATTCCCTCATTTTTACTTTTCTGGCTATTTAACTCTATGAAGGAATCTTTTTTTTGTTCATAAGCCTGGAGAATCTTTTTATGTGCAATATCATCATACTCGATTTTAATAAGACTACTGTGAAGGGATTCCTTATTTTTCATATTTTCTTCCAGGTCCAGTTTCTTTTTTTGCAGCTTTTCGATTATGCTATTTTTTTGAGATACCCGGCCCTTCAATTGATTTAAATTATTCTTGAATTCTTCCCTCTTATCAATTTCTTCCTGGAGGATATCACTATCCAGCAGGGAATAATCCTCTTTAAATTGTCTGAAATAATCCAACTCCAGGGAGGATAATAATCCCTTTATCCGGGAGTCTTCTTCAATTATTTTTTCCACCAGACTATTTTTCTCTTTTTCCAGAGTCTCCACCGGATCCAGGTTTTCCAGGGAATGTTTGGCCTTGAAATAATTCTCTTTATGATTTTCAATCTCTTTTAACCGGCTTTTTTTGGATTTTATACTGGATTCTATTTCTTCAAGGGCGATATTTTGGATTTTTAAATCCTCCAGTTTCATCTCCAGATTACTCAGTTTGTGGGAGGCCGTATTTCTGGTTTTTATTTTTTCCTGAAGTATATCCATATTGATGTTCTGGAAGGAATTTTTACGTTTTTGTAACTCTTCCTTTTCATTATCCAACTTCTCTATAGATTCTTCCAGAGCCACCATCTGCTTTTTATTGGAAGTGATATCCTGCTGGTAAAGTGTTACCAGCTCTGTTTTTTTGATTTTACTGATATCTGACTGGCAGATGGGACACTTATCCTCCACCTCTTTTAATTCCTCCAATGGTTTTTTTAGCTGCTGGTTTTGATTTTTAAGGGATAATAAGGTTCCCTTTTTATCCTGCAGTTCCTGGTCTAGAAGATTCAGTTTATGGTTCAGGGCAATTTCTAATTTTCTATGGAGTGAATCTATTTCCTCTGCCGAGTCCAGATTACTCTCCAGGATCTGGTTGTAATAAGAGAAAGTTTCACTTATTTGTTGATTCAATTGGTCTATTTCCTGCTTAGTTTTATCTTTATCTGATATGAGACTTCTTATAATGGCCGGGGTGCCTTCAAACTTCTCTTTATCTTTAAGCAGGGATTCTATTTTCTTTTCGATGTTATGATACTCCTCCTGGAATATCTTATTTGAGACTAAAACTTGATTTAAATCATTAACCTTTTTTAAATTTGATAAAATCTGTTTTTCAGTTTGATGGTGTATATTTAAATTGTTAAGGCCTTTTTGGAGTAAAATAAGATTATTTAAAGGAAGGATTTCAGTTTCCAGTTTACTTATTTTAGATTCATCTTCTTTTATCCGGGATAAATCTTTTTTCAGGCTATCTTTATCTTCCTTTAATCCTTTTAGAATATTTTCCAGGGAATCCAGACGGGATTTGATTTCACGGTACTCCAGTTTTTTCTCATCCAGTTTCTCCTTATCAGTTTTTAGCTGTTCTATTTCCTGGTGAATAGCTTCAATCTCCTGGTTTAATTCCCCTATAAAAACATCCCTCTTATTTTTTTCCTCCATTTTATCAGCTAATTTTTTTTCCCAGGTTTCTTTAGACTCCATTTTACCCTTTAAAAACTGTTCTTCACTACTATAGTGGCCAATTAAGGGAACCATATTTTTCCAGGCGTTTTCCAGGGATTCAATACCCAGTAATTTACCAATCAGCTGCTTTTTTTCAGAAGGCTTTTTATCAATTAAATCTGCTATTTCGCCCTGGCGGATATATACGGCATTTAAAAAGAGACTGCTATCCATTTCCAGCAGGCTTTCAATTTCAGCACTTACCCCTTTATCCCCGGTAGCAATCTGATGGAAACCATCCCGGTCTTCTTGTTCTAAAACAGCCCGTGAAGTGGATTTACTTCTCTCCCGGGTAACCTGATAAGTTTTACCATTAACCAGGAACTTTAAAACCACCCTTAATTTCTTTTCTCCAGTTTTAATAAGACTGGGTAAATTACGAGCAGAATAACTTTTAAAAAGAGCAAAACTAACTGCCTCCAGGATACTGGACTTACCCGCCCCATTTTCGCCCATTATGATGGATATGCCTGCTGGAAACTCGATTTTACTTTTAGGGTGGGACTTGAAATTATGCAGTTGCAGTGATTTAATAATCATAATATTCCTCTAAAAATTTTTGACTTATCTTCTGGGCTGTATCCATATTACCTTCTGCTATTTCCTTAAAAAGCACCACACCCATATCGATTAAAGGCTTATTATCAGTTTCTTTTAGATGTTCCCGTAAAAGGGTGGGGATATCCAGTCCCGGACCATCCACCATCTTTTTTTCCGCATCCAATTCATCTATCTGGAAATTTGGACGCAGACTAAGCACCATTTCTGAGAGAGAATCATTGAGTTTCTGGTATGCCTCTGCACGGGAAAAATTACCTCCACTCACCGTTAAATGCAGTACCGGTTTACTCTTAAGTTTATGGATATAATCCTGCAATTTAACTATCTCCCTCTCCAGATGGGAGTATTCTGCACGGGTTTTGATAAACTCCCGGGGTAGTTCTATATTAACCGGATCCACCTGGAAGGATTCTCCATGGGTATCCACCAGATAATATCCTTTGCCTTTTTTCTGGTAGTTTTCCACTTCATCCATCTTCCATATCTCGGTAGAACCGGGATAAACCATTTTACCCCCTCCATAATCATCCACAATCCGGCTATGGATATGGCCCAGGGCATAATAATCAAATCCTTCTGGAATATCCGCCAGCTCCAGCTCATATTCATAGGGAAGGTACTTATCAATACCCTGATGCAAAACCATAATACGCTTATTATAACCAGCAGACTCCTTTTCCAGTAACTTCAACTTTTCTTTTAGTGTATCTGCATGGTAACGGGAGATGTAGGGGGATCCTCCAATAAAAATATCATCCTGCTCATAAAAGGGGGTGCGGGGGCTGATGATTTTTAAACCCAGCTCCTGGAATAAGAGATGAGGGGGCAGGGCATTTTTTTTCATAATAATATCATGATTCCCGGCAATGGCATAAACCGGTATCTTTGCTTCTTTTAGTCTGATTAATCCTTTCTGCACTTCCAGGAGGGCCTGGGTAGGGGGTCGGGAAAATTCAAAAAGATCCCCGGCATGCAGGACAAAATCCGGCCTCTCCTGGATGATACTACTTACCAGGTCTTGAAAAACATTATAATAATCCTTTTCTCTTTCAAAAAGACCATACTGCCGGTAACCCAGATGGGTGTCTGATAAATGGGCAAACTGCATCAGTAGTCCCCTCCCAGATTTTTAAGGTTCTCTTCCTGTTTTTTAATGGTTTCTTCTTTTTTTTGCCGGGTTTTACCCCAGATATCAATCACAGCTAAATCCTGACCAAATTTCTTATTTTTATGTTCATCAATTTTAACCAGGGCGGGGATTTTTGTCATTAACCCCAGCACCACAGCTTCCCCAATATTCAAGGAGGGCAGTTGTTTTAAGAGATCATCACTCAAGTTTTCACTGGCAGTCTGTACATGCCGCTGGTCCTGGGGTTCCACCAATCGCAGGATTATCATATTGTTGGCCTGGGAAAGGGAATCTGGATCAACGGACTTGGGGCTCTGGCTTACCAGACACAAACCCAATCCAAATTTACGTCCTTCCCGGGCAATACGACTAATCCATAACTTGGACTGGGTGTTCCGGTTTTTAGGGGCCAGGATATGGGCTTCTTCCAGGATGAAAAATACCGGATGTTGCAGGGGCATTTTCTCATCAGGGTCACTTCTCAACCACTTCTTATTATTTTGCAGAGCATTACGTAGTATGTGGCTTACGATAACCTCGGCAGCAGACTCATCCACCGAACCCATATCAATGATATTGGCCTTACCCATCTCCAGCCTGCTCAGGATATTACCTGCTGAGAGGTTGATTATAGAACTGTAACGCCTCTCCAGATCATCTATTTTATTTAAAACATCCACGATTTGTTTTTCTTTAGAAACATCCTGATTATTAAAGAGTATCTGGCCACTGGCCCAACCTTTTAGTATTCCCCGCAGGGCCTGGATAAAATCATTACCGGGTATGACTCCCTCCTCGGCCTGTTTACGAGCCATCCGGTAAGCCTCACCAAAGTAACGCTCCTGAAGATAGGCCTTACCCTCAATACGGGCAAGCCTCTTCATCTCTGAAAAAGACATGTAGAGGGGGTTAATCTCGGGGCGTATTATCTTTGACTCTCCGTTTTCAAAATCAATATCATACTCAGAGTGCATATCAAATACAACCACACATCCATTATATTTTAAGATACCATCTATTACCACCGCCACGGTATTGGATTTACCCGCCCCGGTCATGGCCATTATGGCCAGATGACGGGAGAACATTTTCTCCAGATCTACCTGCACTTCCACCTCTTCCTGGGAAATGAGACTACCTAATTTCAGGCTATTTTTCCGGGGGAAAATTTTCTCCAGATCACTTTTAGAAGCAGGTAAAACCTCTGTTCCCGGGGGAGCCGGGGTGCGAGGGATTCTAAGGTTATGATTAAGGTCACCCAGGATACCCACACTACCCCGGATGTAGTGATCATCCCCTTCGATTTTTCTTATTTTCTCAATGGTGGAGGGATCAAATATATCAGAGGTGATGGATACACTGCCCCTTACCAGGGATTCAATCATCCCCAGCACATTTTTTCCATCATATTTCAGGCAAACGTATTCCCCTACCTGGGGCATCTGTTTGGAAATAAAAGTAATCTGCACCAGTGAGGTCTCCCCTACACATCTTCCTATGACTTTTTTCATAACATTTCCCTCCCATCCTTTTCCAGAAAGCCCATAATACTTGAAAGTCTTTCCAGATCAGTTTTCTTTATAACCACATCATGGTGGGCCTTTTTTAATAAATAGGGATAACCTTCCACACTATCTCTTTTTAAAATTCCTAAAACATTTTCCACATCGTCTATACTTGCATGGTAGGGTAGCTCTATTTTTATAATATTCTTATAATCCTCTAAACGGGCATAAAATATGGTGAACTCCTTTTCCCGGAAATAATTATCTAAAATAGGAAACTCCCGCTTAAGCTGGCTGGAAACCGTTAAATAATAGGGATGGGAGTAACCCTCTTTTTTATTGCTCCTGTCAAAAAGGGATATGTCCGGTATATTGGATAAGAAGTAATCATTACGGGTGGAAGTCTTGGAGATGGCCACCAGTTTTTTCCCATAATCCAGCAACTTTTTTATCACCAGAAGATTCTCCAGGTTCTCCAGGTAAATTAGAGATTCTGTATCTTTATTAGAATCATCCAGGAGGTTGGTGGAACTGATTTCAACCAGATTATTATCCAGTTCCCTTAGAAGAAGGTGCCGGTATTCTTCTTCAATTTCCCTTTTAGTTTTAGTTTTAAGTTCTCTATCCATGGGAAAAGGCCGTATCAGGTTACCCAGGAGGGAACCATCAAATAAATAGTAATCAACCCCTTTTTCTAAGGCCTGCAGGGCATTTTTGGTTTCATATAAACTCATATAATTTCGCAAGCGGTCCTCTACAAAGCGGTGATGGGGTAGGAGATCTATTTGTGAGTTTTCAATTTTCTGCAATTCCTCGTTATAGATCAGGGTTTCGGCACTGATGGCATAGAAAATAAAACTTAAAAACTTTTTTTTGTGGATGCTACCATCTCCTGCAGATAGCACCACATTGTCTGGTGCGATTTTAATGTTCTGATTTATCCATTTTTCATGGGGATCTAGTTCCACGTCATAAAACACATCAACTTTATTTAAAATCTCTTCTTTTTTTTCTAAGGCCATTTCCAGTAGGGATTCCAGCATGAAGCCACCTGCAAATTAAGGTAATTAATTTATAAGTTTAAGTATCCACCTATATATATTTTCCATATACAGTTTAATTAGAAAATAAAATAATTTATAGTAATCATCAGGAGAGGTTAATTAGAATTCTAATAAATCATCATCCTTAAATTCCAGGACTTTTTTAAGGGAAAAATTTATTATTTAAGGATTTTAAGGGGAGTAAATTACCATTACCCATCTAATTTTAGTTATTCTTCTTCCTTTTCTATAATTACCGCAGTACCATAGGCCAGGATTTCCTGCATGATATCTGAAATCTCATCAGAATCAAAACGGGCACTGATAATGGCATTGGCACCTAATTCCCGGGCATGGTCCAGCATACGATTCAGGGCCTCTTCACGGGCTTTTTCCATAAGATGAACATATTCTTTTATTTCCCCTCCAAAAACCGAACGAAAACCAGCCCCAATCTGACCTCCTAAACCCCGGCTACGCACAGTAAGGCCATATACAAAGCCCAGGGTTTTAACTGCCCTGTAACCAGGAACATAATTGGAGGTTACAATGGTTATATCCCGGGGGTGGGTTTTTGATGTGTAAGACTCTAAAATAGGTTCAGCCGAAATATTCTCTGGTGGTTGTTCCACCGCTTCAGTTTTAACCTCATATTCCACCAGCCGGGATCCACAATCAGGACAAAAATGAGTATCATCTTCATAATCTACTTCACAGTTAGTGCAGTGCTTCAGGGTTTCACCAGGAACATATTCTAAATCAGTCTTTTTGGATTCAAAAACAGGTTCCTTTACTGCAGGGTTTTCTTTCATTCTTCTTTTTTCTTCTAATTTTCTACGTATCTCATCACTACTTACCATGAATACCACCTAACATGAATAATAGTTGTATGAAGGGATTATTTACTTTTTCTATTATGAATTTCTCTAAAAAAAGAAAATGATTAATAAAGCTTAAAATAAGGTATATTATTTTAATTAATGATAAGAGTGGCTATATGAGTATAACCTTTCTTTTCCTCTTTTTTAATATTATCAGTGATGATTTCCACCTTTTTTCCCTTAACTCTAAAGTGGAGAGAGAGGTGATAGAGGGCAATACCCATATCAATAGGGGTCCATTTTTTCAGTACCCGGGCTTTTATGAAATTTGAACGGGCACAATATACCTTTATTTTATTCTCATTTCCAGTGAAATACCAGGGCTGGTTATTGGTAGCAGAAGGTGCCAGACGAGCTGGCTCTAAAAATTCATTATCTCCCTCTATATCCGAGATTTCATCCAGTTTTTTTCTTTTAAATTCACCCAAATCCTGACGATGCACTGCTTCATCTGCCTCACCCAGCGAGAGAAGAATAACCTCTTCCAGATTACTTTTTTCCAATATGTTCTTTTTAGGTTGAGCCATTCCCACCCAACAACTCCCTATGTTATGGGATGATAAAAATAAATCCATCTGCTGCAACATAAATCCTATATTAACCCTGTAACCTTTTTTATTTTCAGAAAAAGCAGCAATATAGTGGGGGGCTTTTTTAAGGGGAATTAAACTCTTAATATCATCTGGACCAATAAGCATAAATTCGGTTTTAATATCCTCATCCAGTGGTATTAATTCCTCTAAAAAATTCCTGACCAGGGATAAGGTTTCATCATCCAGGGAAGTGGATTTGTACTTCCGGATGGACTTACGATGGAATATGGCTTCATATAATTTTTCGGATTTAGGATTACTCATGTTATTATTCCCCTAAAATTTATATTAGGTGATATGTTTTTTCTAACTAAAATAATCATTATGGGAAATTTTCCAGATAATTTTTTAGCAGGAATATGTAAACCGGAACTTATTTTTAATTACCTGATAATTTATTTTACCAGAAAGATACTTAAACTGGAACTTATCATATCCCTTTTAATTAAAAACTAATCTAAGGTGTTAAAAAAATGGATATGATTTATCTACAGGCACTGGGGTGGTGGGTGGTACTAATCATCATGGCCCTCTTAACTGCTACTCTCAATAACCGTATAATATTTCCTAAAGTGAAAAATGAATTGCGGGCTCATCAAATAACTTCTTTAATATCTATTGTATTATTCTTAATATTAATCTATGTCTTCTTCCGCTTTACCACAGCCTCTTACACTCCGGGTGATGTGGTGAATATTGGTTTTATATGGATGATTCTTACTCTGGGGGTAGAATTCCTCTTTGCATCTCTCGTGGCCAAACAACCCCTTTCCCGATCCCTGCAAAACTATAATATTACCCGGGGTCGCCTGTGGATATGGGTACTTTTGAGTTTACTCATGGGGCCGGTTTTAATCACCAGCTATCTCCTTTAAAAAAATTCTTGACCATGGGGAGTAAAAAATAATTTTAATTTTTCAGGGCCTTTAAAAAACCCTTCAAGGGTAGAGTATTAACTACATCTTTTTTCTGGGCCCATCCCCGGCGGGCGGTACCCACCCCCAGGTGTATGTTATTTAATTGGTCCGGGCTATGGGCATCCGTATTTATCACCAGTTTACAACCATGCTCCAGAGCCCTTTTTACATTCATATCCCTTAAATCCAGTCGTAGAGGATTGGAATTAACCTCCAGTAAGGTGCCTGTTTGTTGGGCTACCTCAAAAATCTGATTCAAATTAACCTCAGATTCTTTTCTTTTTTGCAGCTTACGACCAGTGGGATGGGCAATTATATCCACATTTTCATTTTCCATGGCATTTACTATCCGCCGGGTTAAATCAAAATATCCCTGATTCAATCCTGAGTGCATGGCTGCTATCACCACATCCATCTCCTGAAGGACTTCATCTTTAATATCCAGCCCACCATCCAGGTCAATATTAACCTCGGCACCCTTCAGGATGGAAATATCATCTAATTCATCATTTAAATGGTCTATTTCTCGGGCCTGCTGCATCAGTTTCTCTTCATCCAGTCCATTGGCAATTTTCAAAGATCCAGTGTGTTCGGTAAAGGCCAGATACTCATAACCCTGCTTGCGGGCCCCCTCCACCATCTCCTCCAGGCCGGTTTTACCATCACTCCACTTGCTATGTAAATGCACATCCCCTCTTATATCTTTAAGTTCAATTAGGGATGGTAAATCACCTCTCCGGGATGCTTCCACTTCACCCCGATTTTCCCGCAGTTCAGGAGGAATGTAATCCATTTTCAGGGCCTGGAATATTTCTCGTTCAGTTTTACCTGCTAACCGATCTTCTTTTTTAAATAGGCCATATTCACTGAGTTTCATACCCCGGGATATGGCTATTTTTCGCATCTCCACATTCAGCTCCTGGGAACCGGTAAAATACATCAGGGCCGCCCCAAAAACTTCCTCATCAAAAACCCGGATATCGCATTCCACACCCCCCATCAGACGTACAGTGGATTTAGCCGGGCCCTGTACAATTATCTCCCCCACCAAATCCAGGGAGACAAAATAATCCATAACCTCCTGGGGATGGGAGGTTATAACCAGAATATCAATATCCCCCACGGTTTCTTTATAACGGCGTATGGAACCTGCCACTTCCACCCTATCTGCCAGGGAAAGTTTTTCTATTTTCTTTTTAACTTCCCGAGCCAGGGGTAAAACTTCACCCAGTAAACTGCGCTTTTTGAATTTACGGGCAAATTCTATATTTTCCAATAGTGCCTTTTCTTTCTTATCACCCATACCCTTCAACCGCCGGATATGATGCCTTTTAGCCTCCCTTTCCAGGTCATCCAGGTTTTTAACTCCCAGTTCCTGGTAGAGCAACTTGATGGTTTTAGGTCCCAACCCCTCCACCCCACGCAGTTCCTCAAAATTCACTGGATATTTTTCTTTTAGTTTTTCATAAAAATCAGCGGTTCCTTTTTCAATTATCTCTTCTATTTTACCGGCAATATGCTGGCCAATCCCGGGGAGTTTTATAAGTTCACCTTCCTGGTGTATGGTTTCAATATCCGTGGTTAGTACTTCTACACTGTGGGCAGCCTGACGGTAGGCTTTAACCCGGAAAAAATCATCCTCCATCTCCAGGTAGTCGGCAATGCTATTTAGAATTTTAGCTACTTTTTCATTAAGCAATTAATTACCCCGCATTCCCCTTATAATTAATATAAACTATTCTTAATTCTGGTTAATAATTTTATACCTGCTGATAAATAAAAAATCATATGATTATCAATAGTGGGGGTTATTTTTTTTTTGTAGATAATCCATTATCCACCTACTCCATTTAAAATTGAATCAGGTATAATAGGGAATTAAATGTATTATAATCAATCAATTTGACCAAAAGGGTACTTGATATTTAAATCTATTTGACCAAAGTGATACTGGATATTAATCAAGTTGACCTAAATGTTATTAGATATTTTAATCAACCTGCCAAAATAGTATATTTAATCAATTTAAAAAAAATGATACGGGATATTATTAATCCGGTCTAAAGGTGGGCTTTTTTAAAAATAATATAAAAAAATAAGGATTTATTTTAAGATTATTAAGCCTGGTGAATACCTTCCACAATCTCTCTAATCTTTTCTTCCACATCAGAGCATTTTTCCACCACAGTACCGGTTACTACAAAATCAGCACCTGCTGCAGCAATCTTATGGGCGGTGGCACCGTCCTGAATCCCGCCTCCTACCACGATACTCATGCTGGTGTATTTTTTACAAGCAGCAATCATCTCCGGGGGAATGGTCTGACTGGCACCGGATCCTGCTTCCAGATAGAACATACGCATACCCATAAATTCAGCAGCCATGGCATAGGCTGCAGCCAAATCAGGTTTCTTTCGAGGGATTAATTTAGCATCCCCTACCCAGCCCACAGTTCCGCCTGGTTCCACCACAATGTATCCCATGGGGATGGCTTCAATACCTATTTTTTTAACACTGGGTGCTCCCAGGGCCTGAGCTCCTATTATCCAGTAAGGATTGGTGGAATTAAGTAAACTCATAAAAAATATGGCATCAGCGTATTTACTCACTCCCGTAATATTTCCCGGGAACAGTACTATGGGAACATCGATATTTTCCTGGAGGGCTTGTGCTGTGGCATCCAGTTCACTACCATCATTGGTGGATCCACCTAACATGATACCATCTGTTCCCCCAGCAATAGCTGCCTGGGCAATCTCCACTGCTTCTTGTGGGCTTTGCTCTTCCGGGTCCAGCAAGGTAAGGTGAACTTTACGATCTTTTAAAATATCTTTAAAATAAGCTTCGACTTTCATATTCCACCCTTAAAAAAAATTAATATAATCTGTGTAAATAAGAAAATAAAGGGAATTAAAAGACTTTATTTAACCCCTTGGTTCTTTAGCTTTAAATCTCAAACCCTTGTATCCGCACTTCCGGCATACTTTAGCATTGGTAGGGTTACGAGCATTACATTTTAAGCAAATCTTGATCTTGAATAATCTATTTTCTGCTTCTTCAAATCTAGCCATTTATGTTCCTCCTATGAATTCGTTTTGAATTTTAACAACTTCCAGACTACTATCAGCCTGGGAATAAGCTTCTAATATTTCTCTATTGAGGATTAGAAAATGAGGTCCCCACTTAAAATGGGACATAATATCTTCTGCTATATCTTTCAATCCCACTATATAAAATGTTGCTGCAATAGCCTCTGCAGTGGAAAGTATACATGGTTTACCATAATTGGTAGGATTAGCTGCAATCAAAAAAGGCAGCGACCGATGGTACTTTGATGTTTTAAATATCACAGCAGACTTCTTGACCTTTTTCCAGGAACAATCTAAAGCAGCCACCCCTCTTTTAATAACCATATCCCTATCTTCAGGAGATACAGATTTTTCAGAAAAGGGATTTAAAACCAGTGCACCATATGGTAACTGGTTAAGATGATTTACTATTTTAAACTTTCCCTTTTTGGCCATGCGAAAGGTGGTGCACTTTTTGCGATCGCATTCTTCAGCATGGTAAACTGTAACCTTCATCTCCCTCACCAGTAAATAATTCAGATATTCCTAATCAATAATTTAATTTAAATTAAAAAACAGCATACTAACCATTTCTAAAAATTCAATTAACTTAAAAATTAAGCCATCTCTTAAAATCTTTAGTAGGAATAGCTTAATATACTTTTTCCACCAGGGGTAAACATATTTCTTTTTTAATTTTTTTAGGGGGTAGTGGTTTTGGAGATTTTTTATCTAAAAATGACTTCTCTCATATTTCATTATTTGACACATGGCATTACCTGGATTTTGTAAGTCCTCCAGTTCATAGTAACGACCACCTGAGGCCAGGGCCAGTTCCATATTCATGTTACGGCCATGTGCTTTAGATCTCTCGAAGTTGACCACCAGGGCATTTATATGATTTTCTTCTATCATATGGGCATATTTAAGGGCGTCTTTAGCCGGGTTCTGGTCAATACCCACATTGGGCATACCATCGGTTAAAAGCACCATTAAAGGTACATATTCTTCTTTTTTCATTTCATTTTTAAGTACTTCCACTCCCTTTTTTATACCGGCGGCCATGGGAGTGGTTCCCCCTACCTGAATATCCCCCACCACTTCCTGGAAGGAAGAAACCCTTCTGGTGGTGGGTATGATTACCTGGGCTTCCTTTCCTTTAAAACCAATAACCGTTAACTTGTCCTTATGGCGGTGGGCATCTTTAATAATTTCACTTATTATTCCCCGCACCCGCCGGGCTTTTTTATCAGAATGCATGGATCCACTGATATCCACCACCAGGGCAATAGAGGCCCGGGCACCATGCTTTCTAATCTTCTCCCTTAAATCCCCGGATTCTACTTTTATTTCACCCTGGGACTTTAAGGCCGCAGCACGAAGGGTGGCATCAATGGCAATATCTCCCCGGGAAGGAGAATATAAACGGCTTTTAACATACTTCCCCTTATCTGTTTTAGAATCCACCCGGGCACCATATAGACGTTTTTTCTTTTTACCCTTCATTTTCAGCATTTTTTTTATATCAAACTCCTCACAAGACCCTTCCAATGGTTCTTCCTGGGGATTAGGTACAAAAGGTTTCTCCTTTTCAGGGCCCCTGTTACCTGCTGAAGATGATTTATTACTATCATTAGTTTCTTCTTCTTTACCGCTATGAGGAGAAGAACTATCTTCCTTAGAATCATTACTTTCATTTTCCTCAGGAGAATTGGATGCACCACCTGGAGATTCTTCCTCCGGGGTATTATCATCATCGTCCTGGCTTTGTTCTTCACCTGCAGAATCTTCACCCTGATTTTTTTCTTCTTCTTTAGATGAATCACCATTAGAAGAGGAATTTTCCTGATTCTGGGATTCCTCCTCTTTTTTTTCTTTTTCCATATCCTCTTGGGCTTTATTTAGTTGATTTTTTAGTTGCTGGGGGTTTTGAGGTTTCCCAGTACTTCTTTCACCTAAAACCAGGGTTATGGCCTCTTCCACATCCTTATATTTTACCTCTTTTTGCTGGTTATAACTGGCTATGGCCTTGGAGGTTTTTAATATGGCAATATCTGACCGGTGGCCATCCACCCCGGCTTCCACACATACCCGGGCAATCAACTCCATGAGTTCTGTGGAGATGGTTACCTGGGGTAACAATGCCCGGGCCTTAATTATCTTATCCTGCAATTCCTTTTGGGTGTTTTCAAATGATTTTTTAAAGCCTTCTGGATCCTTTTCAAACTGCTCCCTCCGGTGCATAATGCTTATCCTGTCTTTTATATCCAGGATACTATGCACCGTCAGGTGTAATCCAATCCGGTCTGATAACTGGGGCCTCAGGTCACCTTCAGCAGGGTTCATGGTCCCTACCAGTATGAATTTAGAGGGGTGGGATATGGATATTCCTTCCCTTTCCACATTATTTATGCCATAGGCTGCAGCATCTAAAAGCACATCCACCAGGTGATCATCCAGGAGGTTGATTTCATCAACATATAAGATGTTCCGGTTGGCCTCAGCCAGGATACCCGGTTCAAGTGCTTTAATACCTTCTTTTAAAGCTTTTTTAATATCCAGGGAACCTACCACCCGGTCTTCAGTTGAGCCCAGAGGCAGTTCCACCACTCTCATCTTCTTTTCTTCAATTTCCATATCCGGGGTTTGACAGAACTCACACAAAGAGTCCCGGTCATGGGGGTTGCAATTGAAGGGACATCCTTTCACCACCTCCAGGGAAGGCAATAGATCAGCCAGAGCCCGGACCGCGGTGGTTTTACCAGTACCACGGTCACCTTTAATCAATACTCCACCAATACCCGGGTTTATAGCATTTAATATAAGTGCTTTTTTTATATCCTCTTGTCCAACAATGGCTGTAAAGGGGAAAATCAGGTTTTTCAAGTGTCTCACCAATTTTTTTTGCAATGTGATTACCCTTACTTTTAGTTTTAATTAATTTTTTATTATACTTACCCTTAATAAATCCGACTTTTCTATATTTTAAGGGATTATTATTATTTGAATTTGATTAAACTTATAAATACCTTTTTTTTAATCCATAAAATTTGATTTAGCGGTATAATCACTTTAAATAAGGATAATATTCCTTTAATATGAGAAAAATAAATCATGATAAATTATGTTATTAATTATATTATTTTTTTATTTAATAAATATCTTGGGTATGATACTCAACCTGGTATTATTCTGGCTCCTATTTATGATAATTTGATTTTAAGGGTATTTTAGTTCATAAAAATGGTAATTTATTATAAAAAAAAATAAATAAGAACAAAAACATAGCCTCCACTGGTGATAATATGTGTACAGTGGGCGGTCCCATGGCGGACATCAAGATGAAAAAACTGAAAACTAAACGATGTAAATGTTTAGATTGTGGCAATGAATTTAAAGGACTTGGAAAACGAATCATATGTCCCTCCTGTCAATCAGAGAACGTGGAGTGCTCAGAGTAGACCCTTCACAAATATTATTTTTAATAGGTGATACCGGTACGGTGGGGGTGGTGAAATCACTTCAAAACCAGACTTTATTTATTGGTACCCCTGATGAGGACGAAGTGGTGATGTTTCTAGAGGAAGATGATTTATTTGTAATCTCTGCTTTTGGAAAAGGAATAGAAGTGGAAAAAGGTATTAAATGCATGAGTTATCTATTGCGTGAAATGGCCTCCCCTATTATAGTTCTGGGGGAAAATCATCCCACATCCCAGCGCCTGAAAATGGTGGTGGCGGTAGGTAGTCAGGTGAGACTGGACTGCAATATCATACCTGGAACCCACCCGGAACAGGACATATTATGCTCCTGTGAATCACTATCTGGAGTGCAGATTAAATCCACCCCTCAGGGTGTGGAAATAGAAGGCAACCTCCTGGTTAAAATGGAAAAGATTTAAGGGTTAGAGATACTATGGAAACATATAGTAGCACCCAAATTGACCAGATGAAGCTGGATAAAGACTTAAACGGCCTGGTAAAGGTACTACAACAAAGTGATGAATTTTTAAAAAAAGAAGCAGTCCGGGCCATGGGCCAGGTAGGTACCACTGCCTGCATTAAATATTTAGAAAAAGCCCTGAAGGATGAATACCCCAGTGTGAGGGCGGTGGCCCTGCAATCTATAGGTACACTGGGATCCCAGGATGAAAATACCATACCTGAAGATAGAATTAAAGAAAATATTGTAAATCTGCTCCATGATAAGAACTGGACAGTTAGATATGCGGCAGTAGAATCATTATCCCTTTTATATGGAGAGGAATCCTTAGATGATATAACACCCTTTCTTCTGGATGAAAACCCCCATGTAAAAGAAGCAGTATTCCAGGCCATGGATAATTTTAGAAAAGAAAAATAATTTTCTTAGTCAACTTTATATAAAAAAAGAGAGATAATAGCTTTATAATATTATTAAAAATGTTCTATTTTTCATACTGATTGTTATATATTTTAATTATGAAGATATTAATTTAAGTTAAGCTTATTATATTAAATTTTGTTATTAAAGCACAAAATTATTACAGGTACAATGGCATGTTACTTAGTGAATTTTATCAACTATTTGGACAGATGGTATTCTTAGCAGGGGCTTCTTTAATTGTCCTGCTTTTAATTACCCTTATTTTAGGTAAGATATTATTAAAACAGGATAAACTCATTTTTCCCCGACTTCTTTTATTCACCATAGACCTCTTCTATGGCCCTTTCAAGAAATTCTCGGAAATAATAGGATTAGATGAGAAAATAGTGGATCATATTGGAGTGGAAGTCAGAAATAAAGTCAATCAAAAACAATTTGAAAAAATCAAACCCCAGGATAAACTACTGATACTGCCCCATTGTTTAAGGAGCCTGGATTGTGAAGCCACCTTAGAATCATCAGGACTAATATGCAACCACTGCAAAAAATGTGTTATAGGGGTATTAAAAGAAAAAGGAGAAGAGATGGGATACAAAGTATTTATCATCCCGGGATCCACTTTTCTTCAGAAAATCGCTGAAAAAAATAATTTCAAAGCAGTGCTGGGGGTGGCCTGTTACCAGGACCTTAACCTGTCCATGATGAAACTGGCCCGGTTCTCACCCCAGGGAGTGGTCCTATCCCGGGACGGGTGTATAAAAACTAAGGTTGACCCTAAAGCCGTACTGGAAAAAATGGGATATAACTCTGATAAATCAACTGAAGATAAATCCCTCTCCCCGGTAAGCTCTTGCAATACGGATAAACCAGATAAAAGAGCCTATTAACTTTTTTTTTAAATTAATTTAATAAATGCAATGGATTTAAGGAATTGTTTACCATGGAAGAAATCCCTATCACTGATAACCATATTCATGTGGACCCTGTAAATGGGGAAGGACCCTTAAAAGTAGCCCAGAAATTCCATGCCTCAGGAGGAAGGGTGATGATCATCCCTAATAAACCCTCCTGGAGTTGTGGTAAACCATTTAATTATGAACATGCCATGGACCTGGTCTTAGAATATGTGGATATAATTAACCAGAACACACCAGTTAAGGCCTATGCCGTGTTAGGACTCCATCCGGCAGAACTATCCCGACTTTTAGAATCGGGTAAATCACCGCAAGAAGCAGAAACACTCATAATAGAAGGTATGGAATATGCCCAGAAAAAAGTCCAGGAAGAAGAAGCAGTGGCCCTGGGGGAAATAGGCCGACCCCACTATGAAGTCTCCGGGGAAGAATGGGAGATCCACAACCAGATCATGGTGCAGGTTATGCAACTGGCTAAAGAGGTAGATTGCCCGGTGCAACTACATACCGAATCTTCCCAGGAACCACAATTTAATGAATTCAGTCAGATGGCGGATAAAGCCGGTCTTAAAAGACATAAACTGATTAAACACTTCTCCGGGCCCTATACTTCCCGGGAAGAAAACCATGGACTCACCCCCTCTCTAATTGCCACCCGGGAGGTGGTGAGTGAGGGTATAAAAAAGGGAAATAATTTTTTAATGGAAACTGATTACCTGGATGATGTTACCCGTCCGGGGGCGGTTTTAGGCCCGAAAACAGTACCCCGCCGGACCTTTGAATTTATTAAAAAAGGGATAATGACTAATGAGGATGCTTTTAGTATTCATAAGGATAATGTGGAAAAGGTGTATGGGATTCTTAATGATTTTTAAATCTATAAAAAAAACTTATTTTATGGTATTTTTAAAATCTTTAATTGTTTATAAAAAACTTATTTTAGGGTTTTTTAAACTTAAATTGAATTATTTTAATCCCAGCGGAAACGCACCCATACCGGAGCCCGGGGAGATCCATTTATCATTTCCTGGACTCGTATTTCAGCTAAAAGGGGGCGGGTACTAATTAATAATTCAGATTCCACCTCAGGAGGTAGCTCAATATCCAGAGGGGCCTGATTTTTTTTAAGTATATGGAGTATGATTTCACGATCCCTATCACTAAAACCGGTACCTACCTTACCCAAAAATTTCCCATCTTTTTTAAGGATTAAAGCACCAAAAGGAATACTACCTGTGCTACGGGTAGCACCCACCACATATACATCTACCGTGTCCTGTTTTTTAACTTTTAACCATTTATCTGATCTTTTACCAGCTTCATAGGTCGAATGTGCTTTTTTAAGAACCACGCCTTCAAAGCCCTCATCCAGGTATTCCTTAAAACGATTTTTCCAGTTACTATCCCCGGCCTCCTGAAAGGGAACAATATCAATACCCTCCTTAAAATAAACCGCTTTTAATAAAATGCCTTTTCGTTCCAGCAATGTTTTATTGGTTAAATCTTCCCCATCCAGGTGTAAAATATCAAACAGGTTATAGGTGGCGGGCATCTTCCAGGATAAAATACCTATTTTAAATTTATCCTCCACATTACGCTTTAATAATTGTCTAAACCCACCCTCCACCGTAAGCTCCCCATCCAGGATCCAATTATCACTGTTAATATTTCTTCTTAAAGCTTCTACAATCTCTGGAAACTTATATGCAGCATTAACATGTCTACGGGTCCAGAGATCAATCTTATCTTTATTTCGCTGGGCAATTATTCGCTCTCCATCATATTTAGGTTCAATAACCCATTTACCCTCCAATTGGAGCTTTTCTTTAACTAAAGTAGCCAGCATGGGTTCAATCATAGAAAATATCTCCTGAAATTATTATTTACTCTTCAAGGAGCATTCTTTCCAGCTCCGCTTCAATGGAACGAGTTTCCGGTAATTTGATTTCTTCTCGGGGTATTTCTTCACCCCTGGCCTTTTTTTCTATCAGTTCTTTTACCTGGGAAGTGTATTCCTCCTGGTAACTACCCCAATCAAAATCAAAACTCATCTTCTCTACCACCTGCACTCCTTTTTCCAGGAGATCTTTGGGGAGGTCTGCTTCTATTATTTCTATTTCTTGTGAGGATCGTACCTGTTCTTTATAGAGGAGCTGTTTTAAGAGAAAGCCATTTTCTTCTGGTTTTAACATTCCAATATATTCATTGCTCCGGGAAACCCACTTAACCACCGCCACTTTTTCTGTTTTTTCCAGAGCTTTTTTAAGTAAAAGAAAACTTTGTCCCACTCCTCCTTTTTGAGGTGACTGGGTACCAATGTAATAGGGTTTTCCCAGGCCCAGAAGAGGTATTTCTTCCATTTTACAAAATCCCTGTATTTCCATTATTTTATTGGCAAATGGTCGGAGGGATTCTATTTCCTCATCAGAGAACTTTAAACATTCACCGGCAATAAAAAAAGCTTTAGATATTTCATCTCTTTTTAATTCCTTCCCATCCTTTTCACAGACCTTTTTATACCGCACCCGACCACAGTCTATTTTATGCACCTGATGAAAACCAATGTGCAGGGGCCCGCTGGCAGAATAAGTACGTATGGGAATTAAAATACTTCCAAAAGTTAGATATCCAGACCATATGGATCGCATAACTATACACCCCTATAATATTATTTTAACAAGAGGTAATATATTTTCCCACTCAACCTGAATTAAGAATTATTATGCGGTAGTTATGAAAAAAAATAATAATTGGGGGGATATTCTAAAGATTAGTTATCCTCCACCCATAACAAAACTAACCACCATAATGAATATTCCAATTACCACTATTTCAATACTGGTTTTAAAGAGGCTTTCCCGGGATACCCGTCCCAGGTAGATACCCAGGATGATTAGAGCTATAAAACACAGTATCAGGGTGACAATGGTGGCGGTGATTCGATCAGCAATCACCAGAAAGGCGGTTACCGGTACAAATGATCCAATAAAACTGGAAAAACCATGGGTGAACATACTCATGTAGATACGGCGTTTGGCCTGTTTATGGATGAGAGTATCATCCAGTTTTCCTTCTTCCATAATCATCTTCTTTTCCAGTTCCCGCATGGAACGCATTTCTTCGGCCCGTTCCCCAATAAAAGAACCAAAGGCATTGGACATGGCTATGGCTATCCCTCCACTAAGACCAGTTATACCAATAAGGTAGTTTGGTATTTCTGCTCCCCCTAAACCAGCCACACCACTGGCGGTAAGGGTAACTCCCATCACCGCCAGGATCCCATCCAGACTCCCTAAAGCCACATAACGGCTCATATTGAAAAATTCTTCAAAAAATTCTTTTAGATTCATTTTATTTAATACTCCCTGAACGTGGAGGTATTTAACCTCTTCCCAGGTCTTTATGTGCCCGGGCCAGATGTCCTGAAGCAAGAGCCCCTAATAGTGATAACTCTCCGGCTAATACTGTGGCAGCTACAATCTCTGCAAATTTCTGCACTTTACCGGCACCATAAACATCCATTATCTCCAGACATTCCCGGGCGGTTTCCAGCCGGGTGCCCCCACCAAAGGTGGCCAGAGGCACATCCGGAAGGGTCACTGCAAAATATAAATCACCATTTTGCTCTTCAGCAGTGGTAATCCCCATACTGCCCTCCACCACATGGGCCTCATCCTGGCCGGTGGCTAAAAATAAGGCCCCGATCATATTAGCATAATGGGCATTAAAACCCATACTACCTGCTATAGCAGAACCTACAAGGTTTTTAGCAACATTAACCTCGACAACAGCCTGGGGGGTGGTTTTCAATTTTTGTTTTACCATTTCAGCAGGTATTACGATTTCTGCTATCATGGTTTTACCCCGGCCTTCTACCATGTTTAAAGCAGAGGGTTTCTTATCCACACAGACATTTCCACTAAGTGCCACCACATGGGCTCCGGTTTTCTTTTGGAGTAAATCCAGGGCTTTTTCTGTGGCAATGGTCACCATATTCATCCCCATACTATCTCCGGTACTGTATACAAAACGGGGATAGAGGTAAGAACCCACCACCAGGATAGGATCAATTTTTAATAGTTTTCCATGGCTGGTGGTGCTTTCTGCTGTTTCTTTTAGTATATGGAAATTATCTTCTATCCAGGTTTTTATTTCCAATGCTTTTATCACCGATTCGGCTTTAATTACCGGGGCTCTGGTCATTTTATCTGAGATGATGCGGGTGGTTACACCGCCTGCCTGGGTTATGAGGGAGCATCCCCGGTTAACTGAGGCCACCAGGGCCCCTTCAGAGGTGGCCAGCGGAACATAAAAATCTCCTTTCGCATATTCACCCTGTACTTTCAGGGGACCGGCCACACCCACCGGGATCTGGATGGTTCCTACAGGATTTTCAATATTCTTTTTAACTGCTTCTTCCATATCCAGAGAATAATGGGCCACATTATCCAGTGATCCTGCAGATATGGTTTCTATATATTCCCTTCTAATATCCACACTCTCTTTTACATTGGAGGTGAATTTTTCTATCTCATGGAGCTTCATATCTCCTGAAGATAGTTTTTTAATTATCTCGTTTTTATCTACCATGATTAAAACCTTAGGGGTGTGTATTTTTGGAAATTAGTTTATTATAATCAAATTTTCTAAAAAAAGGTGTTTTTACCCTTATTTTAGATTAAGTGGACTTTTAATCTAGAATTCTTTTATAATATTTGCCCTTACTTTTGATTTACCAGGTGTTTATTCATTATTTTTTTAGAATTCTTTTATGATATTTACCATATCAGATGGTTTCTCCACCACCTTAACCCCTACTTCTTCCAGGGCCTGGATTTTACTCTCGGCGGTTCCACTGTCTCCCTCAATTATAGCTCCAGCATGTCCCATTCTTTTACCTGGTGGGGCAGTGGTACCGGCGATGTAGGCTATAACGGGTTTAGAAATATTTTTTTCTATGTACCGGGCGGCTTTTTCCTCGGCATTACCTCCGATTTCCCCAATCATCACCATGGCCCGGGTGTCCGGGTCGTCTTCAAATTTCTGCAGTACGGTGGCAAAGTCCAGTCCCACCACCGGGTCTCCTCCAATCCCCACACAACTACTTTGACCCTTACCAGAACGGCTTATCTGGTGGGCGAATTCATAGGTGAGGGTTCCACTACGGGATACAATACCAATATTCCCTGGCTGGAAGATATGGGCCGGCATAATACCCAGCTTACCCACACCCGGAGAGATAACTCCCGGGGTATTCGGTCCCACTACGGTGGTATTCATTTTTTGGGCATACTCCATAATCTGCACCGAATCATGCACCGGGATGTGTTCGGTGATAATGATAACGGTATCCAACTGACTTATGGCTTCAAAAGCGGCATCCTTGGCAAAAGGAGCAGGTACAAATATTATGGAGGTATTAACATCCATGACTTCTTTTACTGCTTCTACTGAATCATAAACTGTCACCGGTCCGAATTTTTGACCTCCCTTACCGGGAGTTACTCCCGCCACGATATTGGTACCGTATTCCAGCATTTGCTCGGTATGGAAAGCTCCCTGCTTTCCGGTAATTCCCTGTACTAAACATTTGGTATTTTTATCCAGGATTATCATTGATAAAACTCCTTAATTTTTTGAGTTAATATAAAAAATATTTTTTTTTAGTAGTTACTATATGGGCCGCTTATTTATTTAAGGATTAGGATGGCCAACAGGCTTCTATAATAAAAGGGATAAGCTTGATTTCGGTATGAAATCAGGGCACTACAACCTTAAAATACGGGTTCTTTCTTCAAAGGGAACAGCCAGATCAATGATATTACCATTCATATAGGCAGTAACTGAGGTGATAACACTTCCTGGTATCACATGGGATGGTGCTCCTCTTTTTACCAGGTAAACATTTTTATTTCCCAGAGCAGCTCCCATCATGGCCCCGGCCACACTACCCACACTCTCCAGATTTTCTATGGTGGCAATAATCACCGGATCATCAGTTTTATCTGATACATAACCCACTCCCGGTATGTGATTAACCCCGGGGGTGATCGGGGCAGATACATCTGTAACCCCACTCATGCCCTGGGCAGCCAGCCGGGCGGAGTTGGCCACCTCTCCCACAAAGTCTTCCCCTCCATAGGTGTCAAAGGCCATGATGATAGCATCAGGGTAACGGTCCTGACGTATACGTGCTTCAGCATAAGATATGCCCTCCCCGGCACCTTCCGGGGTGGAGGATATCCCCTCTACATCCCCCAGGTCCTCGGCATTATCCCTTAAAATTTGCACCATGGCCTGGTTAATGGTCTCTAAAAGTTCATCCGGGACAAAAGCACTGATAACCACATCATCACCAGTTATATTGGTTAAAGCAGCTTTATCAGCTCCCAAATCCACTAAATGGGAGATGTTATCTTCTAAGTTCTTTATAAGAGAGTTACTACAACTTGTGTCATTATTAGATATATCTGCACCAATGGAGCTTACTTTCATGGGATCACCTTTTAGATTAATTATATATAATAATTGGATATAAGTATCAGTTTTGGGGTTAGGTGTGGTATTTTTAATTAATTTCTTTTTTAGATTAAGGTAATATTTAGTTTATCTTCACTTTTTAATACATTTTAAGTAATTGTTATATTTGCTACAAACAAATAGGTAGATTTATTTAGTGTTATTACTAATACTGAGGTGTTTTACTATCAGTTTCAGGGATCTTTAATCCCGCATCAGTAAAGTTCAGTTTCAGTATTTATTATACTGCACAAAGGAGTTTTTGCTTTTTTTTAAGCCGTCCTTTAGAAATTAGCAATCATTTACCATTTATTTTTCAGATATTTATCTTACATAATTGATTGTACAAGGAGGTGAAAAACGTGAAAAAACAACTAATAATGACTCTAATTGTTCTATTATTAGCTATCACCCTGGCTGGTGCGGTATCTGCTACGGTGGATCCTGATAGTGTGAAATACGTTTCCCCTACAGGTAGTGATGATAACGATGGAAGTGAACTATACCCTTATCTAACTATTGGTAAAGGAATAACTTCAGTAAGTGTGGATGGTACGGTTAATGTGGCTGATGGGGTCTACCAGGAACAATTAATTATTGATAAGAATGTTAATCTGGTGGGTCAAAGCCAGGAAAACACCATCCTTGATGGGGCTAATACTAAACGACCCCTTACCATAGATACTGGTGTTACAGTGAGTATCAGTCTATTTACCATACGAAATGGTAGAGCCACTGGTTCCTATGCTTATGGGGGAGGAATCCTCAACACTGGAAACTTGACTCTTGATAAGTGTACCATCAAAAATAATCAGGCCAACCCTAATACTTTTTATGGATCCAGTTACGGGGGAGGAATTCACAACTCTGGAAACCTGACCCTGAAAGGTAGCACTGTTGAATACAACACTGGTACCGGTTACTATACTTATGGTGGAGGAATCCATAACTGGGGGACTATGACTATTGAAGACAGCACCATACAGTACAATCAAGCTATCAGTTCTTCTGATGAGGCTATGGGTGGTGGAATCTACAACGAAAATACACTTACCATCATTAACAGTAATATAAATGGTAACAGAGCCCAGAGCAGCTATCCTGATGATGCTTATGGTGGTGGTATTTACAATAGGGGTGCTTTGATTATGGATAACACCAACCTGGAAGGCAATATAGCATCTGGTTATGACGCCTATGGTGGAGGTATCTACAGTTATTATGGTACCCTGGAAATTAAAAACAGTACCATCCATAATAACCTGGCCGAAGCCAGCAATACCTCAGCTTACGGTGGTGGAATCTACCTTAATAGTGGTAGTTTAACCTTAACCAATAGTAACATCAACCAAAACACAGTAACTGGACAGGATGGTTTTTGGGCTGAAGGTGGTGGAATCTACAACTCAGGAGGCGCCATGACCATCACCGGTGGAAGTGTAAGTTCTAACCGGGTTAACGGAGGATCTGCCAGTGGTGGTGGGATTAGTAGTGATGGTTATCTTAATATGGTGACCATAAATGGTTGCACCATCCATGATAACGCTCTCTACAGTACTTTTACTTCTAATGGTGGTGGAATTTACAATAAAGCCCCTATGGCCATTAATGATTCAACTATCAAAGGTAATACGGCTAAAAATGGTGGTGGAATCTACAATTACCAGAGTTCACTAACCATCACCGGATCCACTATTCAGGAGAATAATGCCGCTATTGGAGCTGGAATCTGGAATTCAGGAACCACCAGTATCTCTAATTCAACAATCACTGGTAACATCGCATCTATTCAGGGTGGTGGAATACACCACCGGAGTGGTACTTTGACTCTCACCGATACAAACATAATCCACAACACTGCTACTACTTACGGTGGTGGAATATCAAATGAGGGTACTTTATACATTCAAAACTCAGCCATAAATGATAACACAGCACAATTTGGTGGTGGAATCTTCAACGTCGACCGGGAAGTTATTCTGGATAGCACTGAAATCTTAAGAAACACCGCAGCCGACTATAATGGAAACGGAGCACGCGGAGGAGCCATTTACAACCACTATGGTGCAGTTACTATCGATAAGAGTAAAATCAATAATAACACCGCATATTCTTACACCTTTGTATATGGTGGAGGAATATACACTTATAGTGGTTTATTAACCATTACCAACAGCAACTTCAACCATAACACCGCCGCTGCTACTAGTAATGTATATGGTGGAGGAATCTACACCTACGATAGTATGGTGACCATGAACTTCAACCGTATAGTGGGCAATTCCCATAAAACCATCTATCATTCCCTCGACTCACAATACGGTACTGTAAATGCTGAGTACAATTGGTGGGGTTCCAATAATCCCAACTTTGCCACTTTAATTAGTGGTGTGGTGGATTACACTCCATGGTTATACATGACCTTCCAGGCTGATCCTACCAGTATTGTACAGGGTGAAACCTCTACTCTAACTGCTAACTTCAACCAGGCCTTTGATGGTACCACGGTTACTCCTTTAAATCCAGTTGATGGTCACCTGCCGGATGGTACTCTAGTGACTTTTAAGACGGATTTAGGAGAAGTGGGTAGCCAAGAAGTGGATAAACCCACCACTGGTGGTGTGGCCATTGCTACTTTAAATGGTACTCAATCAGGACTAGCTACGGTTAATGCAATGCTGGATGGGGAGGAACTATCACATACGGTGCAGGTTACCGGATCAGAACACAACCTGGTGGTGAATGTCACCGGCCAGGGTATTGTTAATAAGAATCCAGATATGGCTTCTTATCCTGCTGGTACTGTGGTTACATTGACTGCTGTTGCTAATCCTGGTTGGAACTTCAGCCACTGGACGGGAGACCTGACTGGAAACACTAATCCTCAGACTATAACTATGGATGGGGATAGGTCTGTTACTGCGGTCTTTGTAGCAGATGCACCGGAAACTGGTATTTTCACCCGTTTAATGGTGCAGGATGCGGCTATTCGGGTCAGGAATTTCATCACCAGTCGTGGTGTTTTACCTAACTGGGTGCGTATGGTGGATACCGCCGGTACAACGCATTATGTGACCATGCCCGTATTTCTGGAGTTATCCACTGCCAGTTTGATATCTTCGGCTAATGAATTTAAGGCCCTGGATGTTAAAACGGCACCTAAAGCTGTGGGTTCAACCATTGTAAACCGCAACCTTTACAAGGCTGGTTATATGGATATGGCCTACAGGGTGAATAAGTTCATCCGGAATAATGGTGTGGCACCTAATTTCGCCTGGAGCTCACTGGGTAACATTCGTTTCCAGGCACTGGTGGATAGTTTTGCTCGTATTGTGGCTTTTAAAGCTGAAAGAAAAGTACTACCAAATTATGTGGTAATAAACACCCGTCGGGTAAGGTAAAAAACAAATAATTTATCCCCTTTTTCTTTTTTTTTATTCAATACTAGAATTTAAGTTATATTTTAAAAACAGATTAAGGCCTAAATATAATATTATTTTTTAAGGTTGGTTTAGATAAAAACTAATATACTAGTTTAAAGGATATACTAATATATTCATCATTATATACATTGTTTTTATTATCAATATTTAACTGATATTAACTTTTAACTTAAATCTTAATAACTAAAATTATTTACTACTATAAGAAGGTGTATAAATTTGGAAAATGTTGTCCAGATATGTGTCCCTGTATTTGAAAAAACCCTGGAAAAAGCTGTTTTATCGGGGAAATCCTACCAAAAAATGGGTGCAGATTTATTAGAACTCCGGATAGATGCTCTGGATAATCCCACCCCCAAAATGGTGGAGGATATATTAGGGGAGCTGGAACTACCGGTTATTGCCACTAACCGGGTGGAATCAGAAGGTGGATTTTTTAAGGGATCTGAAGAAGAACGCATAGAACTACTCTTAGCCGCCAGTTCCCAGGCCCATTACCTGGATATAGAACTTAAAACTAAAGAGGAGTTACGCCAAAGGGTGATAAAATCAGCCTCTAAATCCATTATATCTTTCCATGACTTTAATAAAACCCCGTCTATCGTTTCCCTACGGAAGATTGTGGAAGAAGAACTGAGCCTGGGGGATATTGCCAAGTTCGCGGTTATGCCTCACAATATGGAGGATACTTTAAGGGTGCTTAAGATTATTCAGGAGTATCCTTCCACTTTGGGACTGGCCATGGGATCCTATGGTAAATACACCCGGGTGGTTGGGCCTTTATTTGGTTCACCCTTTACTTTTGCTTCTGGTAATAAATCCACTGCCCCGGGACAGATGGATATTAGCACCACCCGCATGATTATAGATGAACTGATTTAATAAGCATATATTTATTACTTAAAATAAAATGATTAAAACTAGAATAGATTATTATTATCAAATACATTTAATATTATCCAACACTTTAATGGTGAAATCATGAGAAATAGTACTAAAATTCTGGTGGGTTTCATGGTACTGGCCCTGGGTTTAGTAGTGGCCTCTTCTATTGCTTTATCCTCAATAGAACCCACCCTTAATGTTAATATCCAGACTGATGGTTCATCCACCACGGTAAGTTCCTATACCTGGTGGGGTATGGTACCTCCTGAAATGGATCGGGAAATGGCCCAGTATGCAGCGGGAGCCATTAACGAACCTTCCAGTTCTCTGGAGAGCATAGAAGCTGGGGTTAAATCTATTGCTAATAAATATAACTACACCCAGGTAGATATCACCCTTAAGTCCCAGTTTGGTGAAGACCAGCTACCCTTAATAGCGGTGGTAAAAGGAAATTCCATGGTTCCCACCTTATATGACGGTCAAAGTATCACCGTACTAAAAACCGCAGATATTAAAGAAGGGGATATTGTGGTGTCCTTCCATCCCACCTATGATTTAATAGTAAAAAGAGTCAGTATCATTGAAGAAGACCGGGTTTATCTCATCAGTGATAACAAGGAAGTGGAAGTAACCTACACTGCCACTTCAGTAATAACCCGCACCCCCCTGAATACCTGGGTCCCCCGGGGAGATATTATTGGAGTAGTTAAATCCTACTAAATGTGGGGACTAATAAACTAATTTTTTTTTTTATACGTTTTCCCCTATTATTCCTGGTTTTCCAGGGATAATCACTATATTTTCCTTGAGAAATTTAGGGATAATAACTCTCCCATTCATCTAAAATAATCCTTGAGCTCCCCCGGTGGAATATTTAATATAAGATAAGGCTCCATATAAATAAAACATATTGGCTTTTATAATTGTAGAGGGTTTCAGAATGAGGGATAAGATAAAAAATATAATGCAGCAGTTTTTGCAGTTCTATTTAACCATACTAATTATACTCATTGTGGTGGATGTGGTTCTTTTAATTGTTTTAACCCTGGATCAATCCCGGATTTTTGAGTTTTTCCAGATAAGTTCTTCTACTGTGGTAAATATTTACAATTTTGATTTAATGGTTTCGTTGTTGCTATTTATAAATTTATTAATGGTACTTATCACCAGAGAGGACCGGAGAGATTTTATAAAGAATAACTGGGTTTTTATTCCAGCGGTTATACCCTTTGACTTTATATTCCTGGGACAATTAGGAGTCACCCTCACCCTGCCTCTGGCTATTTTACGGGTGATTCATATCCTGGCCCTCATTCGTACCATAACAAAAATGGGATCCACTTTTGTCAAGTTCACCAAAAAAACTGGTTTAAGTTATGGTATCACCATTATCACCATACTATTTTTATGTACCTCCTTTAGCTTCCTTCTGGTGGAAAGGGGTGTTAATCCTGAAGTTAAAAATTATGAGGACTCCGCCTGGTATACCGTTACCACCATGACCACCACCGGTTACGGGGATATTGTGCCGGTAACCTCCTGGGGACGGTTTATAGGTGCCTTTATGATGATTTCTGGTTTGGCCTTCACTGGATATGCCACCGCATCTGTGGCCAGTATGCTGGTGGATAAATTCCGGGAAGAACAAGACAAGGATCGTAAAGCACTGGCCCAGATATCTCAAAAACTAAACCAGGAAAGGAAAAAAGAAAGTGAAGAAATTAAAGAGTCACTGAATGATATTTTAAAAAGGCTGGATGAGAAAAAATAATTGTTTAAACTTTTTTTACTAATCTAAGGGAGTATTATATAATTATTTCAGGGCCAGCTGAATATTAATCCGTAATTCCTCATTATTTAAGGGCTTAAGCAAATAACAATTAGGATTAATCTCCAGGGCACTATCCACCACTTTTGGATCCATATAAGCACTGATAATGATTATCGGGAACTTGCTCCAACTTTTTAATTTTTTTATGGTTTCAATACCATTGATTTTTCCTTTTAAATGGATATCGGCCACGACCAGATGGGGAGGGTGCTTTTTTGCAATTTCCAAAGCTTCACTACCTGTAGAAGAGATGAATACTTTATCATATCCCCATGATTTTAACTTGGTTTTAAGTTCCAGGGCTATTAGACCTTCATCTTCCATTATCAGGATATTTTTTTCCATATTATCTCCCCTTTATGAGTATCAGGTAACTCCTATTATAAGCTATTTTTTTTGCAATCCCTTATCATAGTTACTGCTTTATAAGCACCCCCTATATAAATTTAATGTTTTATATTCAATATTTTTAAAATTATTTGATAGTTTAGGAATATTATTTAACTTATCATAAAAAAAATCTTATTTAAACTTTTTAGATTAACATTTACTTTGCTGTAAGAACAATTAATAATCAATAAAATAATATAATAAACAGTATAGTAATTTACAGCTTAAAAAACAAGATTTAATACATTGTGGGTTAATAGCACATTTATTTAAGGAAAATATATATAAAGTAGTTACAACATAAGGGCATACGATAAGATAGCATTGTTCACCCTGTATATATATTGTGGGTATGAACATCTAAGGAAAGTGATATTATGGAAACAACTATGATTTCCACCATTTATTCCATTGAGCCGGTGATGATCTGTATCACCCAGTTTTCTCCCAAAAAGGTAGTGCTCTTAAGGGAGGATAAGGCTCCAGATGAGAAAAATAAAGTGGAGCAAATTTTGAATGATACAGTAGGTAAATTTATTGAAATTGTATCCCATGAAACCAGCTTATATGACGTGGTGCGGGTAGCTCAGGACACGGCTGATGTGATTGATGAAGAAAAAGCAGCCGGCAGAAGGGTGGTAGTTAATATCAGTGGGGGACGTAAACCTCAAGCTTTAGGTGCTCTTTTTGGTTGTTATGCCCGGCACCAGGAAGTAGAAAGAATAGTATATGTCACTGAAGAAGACAGTGAATTAATTGATCTACCTATACTCAACTTTGGTATTTCTAAAACTAAAAAACAGGTTTTAGAGTCTCTCATTAATGGGGAGAGTTCGGTTAAAAACCTGGCCATAAAAATCGGTATCAGCCGGGGTATGACCTACAACCACATCCGTGAATTACGGGAAATGGGCTTTATTGATCAAAATAAACTGGAAATTACTTCTGCTGGACAGCTGGCAGTAATCTAATTTCTTCTTTTACTTAGATTATTTAAGCAGAGCTAATAAACTAAATTTTCTCCTTTACCTTTATTAAAATATATAACTGACCTATTTTTTTTTATTTATTCTGGTGTATTTAATTTACTTTGGAATTCTAAAAAGGAATGGAATTTACAATCTGATCTAAAATAATTAATATTTGAAAAATTCCAGATGCCTGGAGCTATGATATGATAAGTTTTTAGCTAATAATACCGTATTAAAGATGTTTTTAGGTAACATTTGCATTGTAATATCCCACCTTTTTAGTTCACTTGTGTAATTCATTTCACTTAGTAAGAAAGTGTACCTGATTACACTAATGAACTTAATAAAGAGTAAGCTAGATTTCACCAGTTAAATCTTTAAAGTATTTAACTAAGGCAATGAATTTTTAATCAATGAATCAGGCTTTTAAAGCATTATTTTAAATTAAAAAGAAAAATTAATCCGTATTATTTCTTCATATAATTTGAATAGTTTAGGAGGGTATAAAATTCCTTAAAAAAAATACTATAATTCCAATTTTTTTATATCTACCACTCTGCATGATAAACCAGTCTCTGGCTTAAATCCATTATAAAATCACAGCAGGCCAACTTATCCAACCATTCCAGGGGAATACTCTTTTTACCATAATAAGCCCCGGCAAGCTGACCATAAATAGCCCCCACGGTATCCGCATCATCCCCCAGATTCACCGCCAGAAGAGCACCACTTTTAAAATTATCCGAGTTATAAAAGGCCCATAAAGCAGCCTCCAGGGACAGAACCACATAACCCCTGGCCTTAATCTGTGGAGGGTTTTTTGTTTTATAGGATCCCTTAATTACTTCTTTTAGTTCTAAATTAATCTCCTCTGTAAAGGGGTGATTATCCGGGGATAATAATTTATCTTTATCCTCACCTAAAAGGGCCCTCCAGAGTAGATGGGCAAAGTAGGTGCAGCACTCCACCACCAGGGGGTGCTGGTGGGTGGTGCAGGAGCTAAGCCGGGCATACTTTAAGACTTCTTCTTTTTTAGAGAAAAAATAGATGGGTATGGGGGCTATGCGCATCAGGGAACCATTACCTGCAGAATTACTATGATCTGGCCCAGAATAGGGTTCTTGGGTATCGGCAAAGTGTTCCAGAGCCTCCCGGGTGGTGTTACCTATATCAAAACACTCCCCATTAACTGATAAATATCCCTCCTGGTACCAGGCCAGGTAGCGTTCCATCTGGTCCTGAGGGTCAAAGCCCTTACTATCAATCAAACTTTTAGCCAAAGCCAGGGCTAAACTGGTATCATCACTCCACTCCCCTGCTTTAAGGTTGTGGGATCCACCTTCCCTAAAACCGGTAACTTCTTTAAAACTCCCGGGGGCATTAAATTCCACCGGCACGCCCAGGGCATCTCCCACAGCCAGTCCTAAAAGGGAGCCGTACATGCGGTCCTGGGTTTCTGTTTGGATAATTTTTAATCTTTTTACCAGTTTTCTTAAATTTCCCTGGGCAATGAATTCACTTAAAAAACCAGGGGAGTAACGATCAGCCATCACCACCCCACTAAATACCTCTACCAGACTGCAGATATCTGCTTTTTCCAGGTCTTCTGGTAAATGAGGGGATTTATTAAATACCTGAATGAAATGTTCCATGTATAGTTTATTTACCAGCTGGAACACTTCAAAAGAATAGATATAAGGATCAATAAGGTCCGGGTCATCTTCTCCTTCGTAGTGGTGGTCCGGGGGGTGGCGGAAAAATTCATAGTATTTTAAAAACCGGGCAATATTGGCAGGGGAAGGGATGATCATTTTTTCATGCTCCATTAATATTAATTAAGGGAGATACTTTAGCATAAAATTTATGATTTAGATTATACCAAATTAAATAAAAAGTTATATGGGTTAAAGTAAGTATTCCGGATTTAAACCAGCTAACCGGTTATAATTTAATAATAGATAGGGGGAGTAAAAACATGACTAAATTTAAGTTCTATGGTGGGGTGGATGAAATAGGGGGAAATAAGGTACAGCTTATTTCACAGGAAAACTCTATCTTCTTTGATTTTGGTAAGAGTTTCAACCGGGAGGGTGAGTTTTTCTCGGAATTCTTACAACCCCGTAAATTTAATGGTATTATGGATCTGGTGGAATTTGGACTCTTACCCCCTGTAAAGGGTATCTACCGGGAGGACTACCTTAAAAAAGCCGGCCTACAACATACTCCCCAGCCCTCAATTCAGGGGATTTTAATAAGCCACGCCCACCTGGACCACATGGGATACTTACACCACATCCGGGAGGACATACCATTCTACATGACCCGGGATAGTCACCGGATTATCCGGGCTCTGGAGATGACGGGGATAGCAGGATTTAATAATTACACCACCTATCAACCTGATTTTCTACTTTTACCTAAAAAAAGATTGAATAAGAATTCTAAAACCACTCATAAGCGGGCTGATGCCAGGGATGGGATTAAAAAACCCCGGCCAATTGAAATCATGGAACCCTACCAGGAATATGAGCTGGGAGATTTAAAAATCACTTCAGCCCCGGTGGACCACTCCCTACCAGGATCCTGTGCTTTTATGAGTGATGATGGTGAAGAAGCAGTTTTATATACCGGGGATTTCCGGTTCCATGGTCTTCGGGAAAGAGAAACCCTGAAGATGATTAAAGAAGCTAAAAAATTCACCCCCACCACCATTATCACCGAGGGTACCCGGATTGATCGGGACCATAATCGGACTGAAGCAGATATTAAACTAAAAGCAGCTGATAAAGCCCTGTCCCATGATGGGCTTTTGATTGTTAATTATCCTTTGCGGGATCTGGATCGTTTTTATACATTTTACCAGGTAGCAAAAGAAAGCGACCGGACCATGGTGGTGAATACTAAACAGGCCTTTTTATTAAATGAGTTTGGAGGTGATGGTTACCCTGGCCTGAAGGATGTGGCGGTATATGTACCCCGCCGGGGCTGGGGATTACTGGGAGGAGAATCCCAGGTGTGTATGGAAGATGAATGGATTTACTCCTGTGAGTTAGGAGAAGAATACCTGGACTCTGATTACAAGGGATGGGAAAAAGACTACATCAACTGGGATAATAATGTTAATTACCAGGACCTGCAGGAAAAACCAGAAGATTACATCTTCCAGTGTGACTACTTTGAATTTAAAGAATTAATTGATATAAAACCAGAAAATGCGATTTATATTAAATCTAAAACTGAACCCTTTAATGATGAGATGGAGATTGATGCCCGGAGGGAGAAAAACTGGTTGGAGCACTTTAATATTCAGATTGAAACCGGGTACCATGCCTCCGGTCATGCCCATGGAGTGGAGATACTGGAAATGATACAGGAGATTGCACCAGAGAAGGTTTATCCCATACATACCCGTCATAAGGAGAAGTTCCAGGTACTGGAAGATGATGGTATTAAGGTGGTGGATCCGGAGCAAAATAAATGATGGAGTTGAATATTCAGGTTTAGACGGCCCTGCATTAAAATATATGAGGGGAAAATAAACCCTTATTTAGAAATTATCCCCTGAAAGATAAGTTATTATGTTCAAATATCACTAATAGTTTATTTTATCTGATTTAGGTAGCCAGGGAATGCTACTGGGGACTTTACCGTTTAATTATTATATTATAAAATCAATATAATACTCTGAATGCATGGAGGTGTATTTTAGGTTGCTAACTAATGATAAACGTGGCCAGGGAGGGGCAGAATATTTACTGCTTCTAGGAGGGGTGATTGTAGTGGCTATTATGGCTATTATGATCTATCAGAGTTACTTTAATATGGGATCTGGAGATGGTGAACCGGTGGATGTCACCATGAATATCACTCATATAAACAGTCCCTTTGCTTTAAAATATGTTTACCAGGTTAATGATACCACCAATAATACTAATTCTGTTATACGCTCTAATACTGGACAATTCCAGTACCTGAATCGGGGTCAAACCAATTCGGTTTATCTGGGGAAAATGAATCCCGGGACCAGTTTCACGGTTATGGTGGCGGTGGGCTGGCCGGTAACTCACCAGTATGATCAACCAGGTTCTGACTGGACCGGTAATAATCGCTGGGTAAGGGTGGATCTGGCCATGGGAGATGAGGTAAGTAGCTGGGTAGTAGCAGGACCCTATGATTGGAGGAAGAATCCTTCAGGAGCGGTAATTAAATCATTCACCGTACCAGGAGGAGGGGGAGGAATACCCAACCTCATGGATGATATATTCGAAGTAAGAAATAAAACCTCACCCTGATTTTTTAAATTAAGCACCTTTACTGGTGCTAATCCACCTTTTCTTTTTTTATGGTTATCTTAAGGCTTCAAGTTAAAAATATATGAATTTAAAAGTTTGGTTTTTTTAAAATTTTAATCAATTAAAACTGCTATTTTTTATCCATCATCAACTTTTTTAGATTTTTTATAGGATGATATGATACTGCCTATTACAATTCCAATTCCTGCTCCCATGGCAGCACCCAGAGCCAGATTATTAAATATTATTCCCAGAGCAGTACCTATTCCCACACCCATTACCAGTCCAGTTCCAACCCATTGATCTTCTTTAGCCATTATAATCACCCATTTCTTTTTGGTTAAATATTAAAATTAAAGCTTCAACTCTCTTATAATTTCTGTATATAATATTCTATTTTTTCTTTCAACTTCCTTTAAACCATGTTTTTGGTAGATTATTTGAGCTTCCCTTTCATTGGAAACATCAGAAGTATAGAGTCGCAGGTAATCCACCTTCTTACTCCGGGCCTCTTTAATGGTATAGGTAAGTAATTTTGTCCCGATTCCCTTACCTCTTTCTTCCGGGGCTACACAAAACCAGAAAAGCCATACTGCTTCATCTGCATCTTTTAAATAATTATAAAGGCCGGTGGTACCCACCACCTCCTGTTTTTCATTTACCGCCAAGTAGATATCTAAAATATCTTTAATTCCAAATAAATTCATGATTTTTTTAAGTAGCCAGTTATCAGGAGAGGTGATAGCCATTAAATTAAATTGTTCAGATAGGCTTCTATAGGGGAATACTCTTTTTATTAATTTTTTTGCTTCAGGAAGGGTTTCTTCTGTAGCAGGTACAATCTTAACCATATAAAATCCTCTTAATCGTTGGAATAATGTAATTATTTAAATTAGGAGGTGGGAATTATTTTCTATTTAATTACTTCCCTGGTGGGGTTTACTTCATCTGGATTATAGGGGCTTTCATCCTTTTAGCACATGATGGACATTTTACATACTTCCATCCATAAGTTTTACTGGAATCATCTCTACTCAGGCCCTGGGGGCTTATAAGATTAGTAAAATTTGAAACTCATTCCCCACTTATTAAAAAGGTAAATTTCTTTTTTTTTAGTTCAATTATTCAAGTAAATTATACTTCATCCTTTTTTTGTAAGATTAATATTAAATACTTTAAACATTTTTTTCAAGGGCTTTCTGTAAATGTGAAGGTGTATAAATGTCCCCAGCACCATCAATAAAGCTAATTCTGCGTGCCAGTATGTTATCCCTGAATTATATGCTGTAGAAATACCTAATTTAATCATTAAAGTTAGTAAAACTCCTGTCAGGCCAGTACCTATATAACCAATAGTTACCAGGATATTCCATATTCTTTTGTGCTGTTTAGGTTTTAAAATCCTCTTTTTAAATAGATAATATGTGAAAAGATAGGACCCTATGATTATTATGGTGACGGGAAGTATGTGAAAATTTGATCCTTCATTAGCCCCTTCTAAGGCGTCGGGCCCGGTATCAGAAACTTCTAATCCATTATCATCAACGGGATTTATGGTATCATTATCACTATCAGCTGAACTATTTTGAGTATTAGATGCTGCAGAAAGGGCCAGATCGCATGATCCGCTCCCATCTAAATCTATATATCTGGAACATTGTCCGGGGTAGGGATCATAATCAAGGCCATAGGGACACCCTGCGGCACAGGAGCCTTCCATGGTTGCAGCGGCAATTATAGGTGCTGTGGCCAGTGTTCCCCATATTTTAGCCTGACGGGGAGATAAATTATTATAAAAAGACTTGGCCCGGATAAAAGAATGTTTAATCTTTTCTTTTATTTTGTCTTTTTTCATGAACCCATCCCCTTCTTTTTATACCCAAATAATGTTTTTTTAGTACTTTTCCAGTAAATATGAAAATGAAAAACAGTTACCAGAGTCAGGGTTATTCCTAATTCCACATGCCAGAATAAAAGGCCAAAATTTATGGTGGATACAACTCCCATTTCCATTAATATCATGAGTATAAATCCAGCCCCACCTGAAATAATAAATGAAGCCAGTAGTATTATATTCCATAAGTTAATATGCAGGCCCTTTTTTATTAATCCCCACTTGTAAAGAGTATAGGTGGCCAGGTAAGCGATTAAAAACGGGAGAGATGGTATTAATATATTATAACTCATAAATCATCCTCCTTAATTATCCGGGGTTTTTTTTTAAAAAAGTAATAAAAAATAATTATTATTCAACTGGAAAGTGATTGGCCCGCATTTTTTAACAATCACTATCTACTTTTTAGAATTTTTATAGGATGATATAATCCCACCTATTAAAATTCCCATTGCTGATTCCAAGGCAGCACCAAGAGCCAGATTATTGAAATAATATTCTCAGAGAGTACCTGTTCCCACACCCATTACCAGTCCGGTTCCTACCCATTGATCCTCTTTAGCTATTATATCACTGTTATTAATTCTTTAATTCGGTTTTACGAGTTAAGTTAAGCTCAAGTTTTCAACTTGGGTTACTTCATCTGGACTATGGCGGCTTTCATCCTTTTACCACACTCAGGACATTTTAAATACTTCCATCCATAAGTTTTACCGGAGTTATCTCTACCCAGGCCCTGGGGGCTTATAAGATCAGTTAAAATTGAAACTTGAAACTCATTTCCACAGCTAGTACAATGGTAAAGAGCTTTTTGGGAGTGGGAGAAAGCCAGAATAATCATTCCTGAAACTGTTATCAGGACCCATATGTACCAGTAAAGGGGTAGCAATAAAATGGCTGCAATAACTATGCTGGAGAGGTAGACTATTAAATAAATGATGGTTTTTTTCCAGTCTTCTGTGGTGGTTTCTATTTTCATTTTAAGCTGCTATCCATAAATAAACTTGATTTAGTAATTTTAATTCTTTTAATTAGTGAATTATTATAATTTTTGCAGGAATTTACCTTATTAAAATAGATTTGGTTTTTTAGGGGTTTTTTTAAATTCAATGTACTGCAATTAAAAAAATAAAAAAGGCAGGGATTAAAATATCCCTTTTTTGGTTAATTATCCTCTACCCAGAACCTGTCCAGTGGTGGCATCAATATCCACCCCATCAACGGCCTGTCCCTGGGCATCAACTATCTGCACATTCCATACCAGTCTACCATCATCCCATCGATAGAGCCGGGGGTTAGCAGCCACAAATCCTCCTTCAGCTATCACCTGGGTATTCACAATCTCCATGGCTTCCTGGGCGGAAATAGCAGGAGTTTCAGTTTCATTAGTTACCGTGGTGTTATTGGTGGTGATGTTAGTCATATTAGTGGTATTATTTACCGGTGCCGGGGCCAAAAACAGGGTATAACCGGCTCCGATAATAATTAGTACCGCAATAACCACCAGAATTATAATCTTTTTATCCAAATTCTTCACCTCCTCGGGTAAACAAATAGTTCTTAATGATATATAAGTTTTTAGAGGCCTTATTTATTGTGTTTAAATTTTTTTTTTTTTAACATAATTCCGATTAGCCCTCATTTTTAACTTAATTTACAGGTTCAATTTATTTTCTCAATTTCAGCACTTCTTTTAATTCATCACTATTCATTTCGGTTATGAAGTTTTCTCCAGTTGTCACGGTTATATCGGCTAATTCTTTTTTACTGCTAAGCATATTATTTATTTTTTCTTCAAATGTTCCGGTAGTAATAAGCCTGTAGACCATTACATTATCTTTTTGTCCGATTCGATATGCTCTATCTGTGGCCTGATTTTCAACAGCAGGGTTCCACCATAAATCATAGTGAATAACATTTTGTGCTGCTGTTAAATTTAAACCGGTTCCTCCAGTCTTCAAGGAGATAATGAATATGTTATGCTGGGATTTATTTTGAAAATCATGAATTATTTTATCTCGTTTTTCTCGAGATAATGAACCATGCAGGAATAATGATTCTGTATTGAATTTTTCATCCACCACTTTTTTCATTATATTGCCCATTTGAACATACTGTGTAAAAATTAGTACTTTCTCCCTATTTTCTATGATATTTTCTAAAATATTAATCAAAACTTCCATCTTTCCAGAATCAGGGATGTTAATTGTTTTTGATCTGGAAAACTGAGATGGATGATTACAGATCTGTTTTAAACTATTTATTAATTTAAAAATAAGTCCTCTTCGATCTATACCTTCACTGGCATCTATTTCATCCATTAAGGAGTCCATCATCTTTTTATACAGTGCAGTTTGCTCAATACTTAATTTGCAGTAGACATCACTCACTATTTTATCTGGTAGTTCTTTTATTATTTCTTTATCTGTTTTCAGCCTTCTCATGATAAAGGGATGAGTTATCATCCGGAAAGTTTTAAGAACTTTTTTATTTCTTTCCTTTTCAATGGGTATGATAAACTTATCAGTGAATTTCTTAAGGGATCCTAAATAATGGGGGTTTATAAAATCAAATATACTCCAGTAATCAGTTAGCCTATTTTCTACTGGTGTACCAGTTAATGCAACTTTATTATCAGATTTAATGACTTTAATAGCTTTAGTTTGTTTAGCATTAGGGTTTTTAATGTTCTGAGCTTCATCAACAACCATCAAATACCATTTTTTATGTTTAAATTTTTCCAGGTCACTTCTTATAGTACCATAAGAGCTTATAACCACATCATAATCATCTTTTTTAGGAAATTTACGCTTATTCCCGTGATATATAAATGGTTTAAGTGTTGGAGTGAATTTTTTCATCTCATTTTGCCAGTTAAAGAGTAAGCCGGTGGGAGCAATAACCAACACCTTTTTTTCATCGATTAATCCTTTATTTTTCAGATGTAAAATTGAACTTAAAACCTGCAAAGTCTTTCCCAATCCCATATCATCAGCAAGAACACTGCCAAAACCAAGATTAATGTTTTGCAGGAGCCAGGAGAATCCTAATTTTTGATAAGGTCTAAGTTCAGCATTTAGATTACCTGGAATCTCCAGGTTATCATATTTTTTAATCTTTTCTAAAAGAGACTTAATATTATAATCAATATTAACTTCATTATCTTCTAATTTCCCACTAATTATGGCCTGAAATAGATTATTTTGACTTAAAGTTTCAGGTAATTTATTCAACTTTTTTATGAAGGATTTTATTTCTTTTTCATCTAAAATGACATAGTTATCTTTTATTTTAATTATTTTTTCAGATTTTTCTAAAATATTTTGAAATTCGGAGGTACTGATGTTATGCTCACCAATTGCTACTTTCCACTGGAATTTCACAAGTTCCTGCAGTGAAAGATACGTTTTTCTCTTTAAACTAAGCTCTTTAGTGCTTTTTATATCAAGTACAAGTTTAGGTTTAACGTTTTTGTCCAGACTTTTAGGGAGGAACACTGAAATTCCCATTATTTTCAATAAAGGAAGTATATCCTGTAAAAATATAGAAAATTCATTGATATGTAGATTAATAGGCGTTTTTAAATCAATAATTTTTCTAATTGGAGGGAAGTACTCCTGTATTAAGTAGATATCTGAGAGTAACTCCAGTTTCCTATGGTTTTCTTTTTTGAGGGAAAGAAATTTATAGACCTCTTCGGGAGGTGTATTACCATCTCCAACTTTAAGATGAATACTGAAACTTTCTTCACTCTTTATTTCTTGATTTTGCACAGTTTCTTCTATGATTAAATAGAGATCATGATCTCTTTTCCTTAAATATAGGTTTGAAAGCCATTGGTCAATTAAAAATTCATATCCACTGGTCCGGAATTCATTAAACTTTAATCTTTCTTTAAAGAAAAATAATTTAAAAACAGGATCATTAGCTTGTCTTTCTAATATTTTAGGCATACCCCATCTGGTGTAATGTTCCATTATTCCTGAAATAATAAGGCTTATTCCAGTTATTACCTGTTCTTTTCGGTTTATTCGTGAATTTTTATAACAAATCAGATTATCAGGGCACAGGGAATACAACTTTTCACATATTTCCTCTATTTTTTTATCAAAAAGACAGGGTACCCATCTTATAAGATAAGCATTATTATTTAATTCTATAATTTCGGGAATAATACCCTGCTTTTCTACAAGTTTTAATGAAAATTGAAGTAGCAAGTGTAGAAATTGTATATTATAATGATATTGAAGTTTATTGGTAGGAGATATTTCCACCAGAAAGCCTAATAAAATGTTTTCCAGATGCTGATTATTTTTTAGAGTAAAAGGGTTTTCCTCAAGGGTATCTTCTTTTTCATCTGGAAATATATTATCCTCAGTTAGGGATATATTTGAAATTCTATAATCATCATCCATAACTAAATAGAATTCCTCCCATAACTTAGGATTATTCCATTTTATGGATAAATATCTCTCTTTCCATTCTACTAAAGTCTCATCATCTCTTTTAGACAACTTAGAGAGTTCTATGGATTTTAAGGATATGAAATCGTTGTTGTACTCATTATTGAAACGATTGTAATTATAGTAATTTCTAGAGTGTCTGGCCATTGATTTGTATACTCTTTCAATAACATCTTTAAAGTCTTTATCATAGAAAAGGGGTGATGGTTTAAGGAGGGTTAATATATATTCAGACAGAATAGGGATATCCGAAAAATCAATGCCCTTGCTGATATCATATTTTATTGTTTCATCTGTTTTTTCGATTTTATTCTGGAAAATATCACCAATACTGGTGATTTTTCGAACCGTCATATCTTCAACATTATCCAGATGGACTATAATACCCCGCAAATCACAGTTATGAAGGTCAAATATTCGGAAAGGATTTTTATCAATTTCTATACTTATCATATAAATTAAACTGGCAATATGTTTACAGGGAAGTGCATAGTCCGGGCAGTTGCATTCGGCACTAATATCCCCCCATGATTGAGGGAATAATTCCACTCCAATTTGTGTCAATTTATAGTAAAGTTCTTCTGGAAGTTTTTTATTTAAAAGTCCGGCAAGAATTGAGGGAGAATTATTTATAACCTGAGCAATGAGTTCTTTTTCATCTAGAGTAAATGATTGCAGCTTCAATTTAGTTTCATAGTATTTTTGGTAGTTACCCTCAACTTTTCCCGTGATTATATTTCCATTAAGAGCGATGTCATAGACTTTACCAGTGTTAGCATAAGATTTTCCCCGGGGTAATCTATTGGTAAAGTCAATATTTTTAAGGGCATCCAGCCATTTTCTCCCCCACCAGGTTTTTCCATATTTTAAAATTGCCATATAAATCATTTTCAGGGTGGTTTAAAGTTTATGAGGCCATAAGAATTAAAAAAATTGTTCTAACTAGTAATTTTTTAAATGTTTTTAAGTTAAAATTTGCAGTATAAACAAAAAAACTATACCTTAGAATCTAAGACTAATGCAGATTTAATTTTCCATTTTAATTTTCCTAATAAAATAATCTCCCTCTTAGACATTTATTTATCTTTCAGATTTATAAATCTACATAAATCAGATATTAAAGATAATTTCAATTTTAAATGCGTTTCAAGACCTAAAAGCTTTTAATTAGATGATTTATTCTTTGGAATTTGCTTATGAGCTTGAAAAAGATGGAATAATGTTTCTAATAAAATCATTTGGAAACTGGATAGTTCTTACTGGTCCAGTGGGGTGATACCTATTAACTAAAAAATCATATAATAGTATTATGGGGGTGGTATTCTATGGATAAATTAGAGGGAATTATTTTTATAATCATCGTCCTGGTGGCTTTTTCTGGCTTTACCTACCAGGAAACACAAATTAATGAAAAAAAGGATGATCTTTTAATCTATGTTAATGCGGCGGTTATGCTAATAGAAAATGAAGGGCCAGGAGCATTTTCTCAATTTTATACTCCCGAATGGTTTAAAGGAGATAAATATATCTTTATCTGGAGAATGGATGGGGTAAGATTGGTCTATCCTCCAGAACCAGAGAAAATTAACCAGGATATTGAGTAATCTACAGGACTATGAGGGAAAACCTATTGGAGAGATTTTCCTGGAAACTGCCCGGAGTGGTGAATGGTTGGGTGGAGTACTTATGGCCTAAACCAGGATACTCATCCCTCCCGTAAGGTGACCTATATTAAACGGGTAGATTATGGGAATAGTAGTTATCTGGTGGGGGCGGGGGTTTATATTAATTAATTCCAACTTATTTTACTATAAGTTAAGTATATTAATAATCTAATACTAAATAATATGGTAGAACTACCATAATGTTATGGTGATATTACCATGAATAAAAAGGATTCCCCCATTATCATTAATTTAATTGAAAAAGGCATAGCTTCAACTAGCATCAGCCAATTATCTAAAGACATAGAAATTGATTATAAAACAGTCTATGAAATCGTAAAAAGATTAGAAAAAGAAGACATAATTACTTTAGAAAAGTTTGGTAAAGCATATAATGTTATTTTAAATAAAAAAAACCATCCTATTATTTTTGAAGCTGAATATAAAAGAAGAGAAACATTGCTTAAAAATCCAGATTTTAAAATTCTCTACCATAAACTAAATAATCTTCCTTTCCCGTTCATTGGCTTGATTTTTGGATCGCAAGCTAAAAATGATGCACATCCCAGATCAGATATTGATCTTTTAATAATATGTGAACAAAATAGAGAAAATGAATTTGAAAGCCTAATTTCATTATTACCTCTGAATATTGACCTGAATATCTTTAATTTTGAAGAATTTATATCCATGATTAAAAATAAAGAATTTACGGTGGTATCTGAAGCCATAAATAATAATATAATATTAGTAGGCATTGAGGAATATTACAGGATGTTAGAACATGCAAAATAAAAACCGCATCCAGCAAGCAGAAATAAATATTAAAATTTATCACCGTGACGGTCTTATAAAAAGAAAAGCACCTGATGAGAATATAATTAAAATTTATCAGAAAAACTCTCATGAAAGTTTAAAGGTAGCTGATTATTTATTTAAAAAGGATATTTCAACTTTATGGGTTATAGTATGTTCTTATTATGCCATGTATTATATGGCCAATGCAGTTCTATACAAAATGGGATATAAGGTAGGAGATAAAATTTCCCACAAAGTAACCAGTGATGCTCTAATATATTATGTTAGAGACAAACTTGAAGAAAAACTTTTAGAAGATTTTGAAAAAGCTAAAAAAGAAGCTTTAGAATTAACTAAATTAACAGCCAATGATTTAATAGAAAGTTTTGAGTTTGAAAGAATGAAAAGATCACGTTTCCAATATAATATGCTAGAATCTATCAAAATTTCAAAAGCTGAAACTTCTCTAAATCGATCCAAAAAATTTGTTTTTGAAATGGAAAAGTTACTAATGTAAGGTCTCTATCAAGGAACAGTAGGCTTCTGAGACAAAGGATCTGGATTATTACAAAAAGTCCTAAAATCACATGCATCACAAGTCCGAGCCTCCGGTCGAGCCTCCCAGGAGTTTTGAATACCCTTACCCTTTATTTCTTTTAAAAGGCAGTTTTCAATTTCATCCACCACCTGATCAAATTCTCCAAGAGAACGGTGCACAGAATCAGGTTTTACATCCACCAACCTTAAGGATCTTCTGGTTTTAAATTCCTCTGATAACCGGGGTGGTGGGTTATTAGTTTTCCACTTTAAAATTTTTTTTAAATCATTACCCTGAGGGATTATATCGGTATTCTCACCAACAACATCCTCTTTAATATCCTGCATATCCTTGGTGAAGGGTACTAGTTCGTTTATATAAAATAGGATCCCTTTTACTACTGGGGAGGATTCTTCTTGCCGGGACCTTAACCAGGCATAGGTTAGTATCTGCCACTTATGATAATCCCAAGTAGAAGAACTCAAAGGGGCCCGCTTCATACCCTTATAATCCATGATAATCTCATACTCTTTACTATCCAGGGCTTGGACTTTTTCTTTAAATAAAGGATCTTCTTCTAAAAATTTAACTAAAAGATTAGAAGAAGAGTGCACTTCCAAATTAACTGAGCTGATCACATCCACAATACCGGTGATGCCATAGTAATTAGATCGGCTAAAACCCTCTTGGTAGTGGGGCATATCCCTTATACCCTTTAATCTTACCTCGGCACTGGTTATTAAAGGAAAAAGATGAGGTCCCCAGGTATTTATAGCGGCTTCTGCTCGTTGACTTGCTACTAATTTATGGGGATGGTTTAAATCCATGCAAAAACCTTGTTTATGACCCTCCTCATTGTAGGGACAGAATAAATTAGAAGGAGGGTTTAGACCCCGGGCCCGCATTCTCTTATCAATTAGCATTTCTATGGGTCGGATTTCTTTTTCCCAGTCCCAGGGGAATTCTTTTAAGTTATGATCACGCCACTGGAGGTAGGCTTCTTCTAAGACCCCATGGATAAACTCCCCAAACCACAACTGGATAGGCATAGAAGGTGGTAGGGTTCCCTTATTCTGGTAACGGTACTGTAATCCGCAGGTAAGAAATGCTAATAAATCACCAGTTAAACTGTATTCCGGGATGATGTAGGGTTTAGAGCGTACCGATAGCGTCATTTTTACAACCTCTTAAATAAATATTATATCCTTTAATCCAGGCCAATTCAAGTTTCTATCCCAACCAGTGGCCACATTAGGTATTTGTTTACCATTTTGGTATCCTTCCATCACACTATTAAGTCCCACCAAGAGGAGCACATCTTGAGCCCGACTGTAAGATACAAAATATAAACGGAATAAGTCATCAAAGGCCCTATCCCGCGGGCTTCTAGGTGGTGTTCCCAGGGGTGAATATTTTCTTAAAAAATCCTCTAAATTGGAGGATTTACCTCCATCTTGGGGATAACGTTTAAAGGCCTGGGTGTGGTGATTTATTCTAAATTCAGATCCCACATCCACCACCACCAAGGGAAACTCTAAACCCTTAGCTTGATGCACCGACATGATACTAATCCGGTTAGAGGGTAAGGTGTCTAGTAAGTTTTCATCCACCTCAATAGCCCCGGTGGCCAGAGGCACCATAATATTCCACATAGCATCTTCAATAGATTTTTGTTCTAGTTCCGGGATCTTACTATCAAAGATGATTTCCCCTCCAAAACTACTAAAGAGTCCGGTCTGGGCAATGGTACGGGTAACCGCTTCTAAGTATACTAAGCCTTCCACATCTTCTTGTAAAGGTTTAATCCAAGTAACTAACTTATAAGCTAACTCCATAACCGTTACTTCTCTTATCCAAGACTTTCGACCTAAGGGCTGTCTTTTTTGCCAGGCTTCTACAAATTGGGCTAAAGAAACCGGTTTTTGGGGTTTAGGACTTGTTTCTATAAATTTATGGGCTTCTTTTCGCCAGGTATGGAAATTTTTCCGGGCAGCTAAGGGTAATTTTTCTATATCATTTTCAAAAACACTCTCTGGATCCAAACATTCTAATATCAAACCACATAAAATTTGGGCTTCTTTTACCCTTTCTAAGTCCTCTCCTCGGGGATTAAATACCTCCATAGATGGGTTACGCATTAACTGCTCCCTTAAATGTAAAGGCAATCGTTTTTTTCCACTAGCATTTCGCTCTAGAGGAGAACTACATAGTATGGATATGTCTGCAGCTGAACCCTCTTGGGGATGGGCTTTAATTAAAAGATTTCCTCCCTTATATTGAATATTCACACCTTCCCCCTGGATTACTTTTTTAATAAAACGACTTAAATCATAGGCTAATATATCTACACTTGGTCGGAACATGCCTAATATGGGAAAATCAATGTGCTTTGGATTTCGGGCTGCTTCAATTAAAGGTTTACTATCTACTCGAACCTCCTGAAAGTGGGGATCTAACTGGGCAAAGTAGTTACATAAGTTCACAATGTTTTTAGTGGAGCGATAATTTTTAGATAAATTAATTAAACCTACTTCTATTCCTAATTGATCCTGGATCCGAGTTTTAAAATTAGTAAATAAATCCACGGTAGCTCCTCTAAAGTGATACAAGGATTGATCATCATCCCCTACCACGGTGATACTACCCCCATTTTTAAGGGCGGCCTGGGCAAATTGAAAGTAAATCTGCTCTTGTAGGAGATTAGTATCCTGATACTCATCTACTAAAACAAGTTTTAATTGGGATAAGAAATCCTCTAACTTACCCTCTTTTAATACTCTTAAGAACTTTGCTTCTAACATGGCAAAATCATATAAAAAACGAGAATCTAATTCCTGGATATAATCTTCAATAGCCTTAAAGGCTAATTGGGGACCTAAAGCAGTTTCTTCTTTTTTAAGCTTTTCAAAATCAACTTGATCGTAATAAATATGGTCCTTTATTTCGAGTAGTAGTTTGGCCATCTCTGCTACATTGAATTTAAAACTTGTACCGCGAAGATCAACTAGAAATTCTTTTAAATCTTTTACGTGATAACGGTCCTCTTTAAATAATCCTACCCGCATCATCAAGGCTGAGGCTACAAAATCTTCAATAACTACTGGTGGAGGAGAACCAGGATCCCGGTGGGTTCTTAAAACGTCTTCAGAGATACTATCCAAGGTTCCAGTGATGATTTGATTAAAATCTAGGTTTTTTAGTTTAGGGTGGATATTTGAGTATTGTTTGTCATTTAGTAGGTATTGTCTGATTTCATCTCCCCAGGATAGTATGCGGGATCGTAGTTCTGATGCTGCTTTTCTAGTGAAAGTGGTGGCTAGGATGCTGGCTGGTGGAACATCATCTACTAAAATAAATTTAAGAATTTTTAAGACCATGACTGTGGTTTTACCACTACCTGGGCCGGCTACTAGGAATAAGGATTGGTTTTTAGGTGAGGAGATGGCTTGGTTTTGGGGTGGGTTTTCATTGTGGCTGATTTTTCGATCTAATATTTGGGTTACTATTTTTTCGTATTCACTCCAATCTAACATAAAATCCACCTATATTTCTAATCCCCAACGATTTATCAAATTCAATAATACAGCTGTAATAAAATCTCCCAAATCATATTTTTCTTTTTCATTATCGCCTGGATTTAAAGGAAAAGCTCCAACAGAAGGTATAGGCTCACCAGGAACCACATTAAAAAGTCCCTCCCGGGAACCAGGATAAAGCACATAGGCCCCTTCAGTTTTTAAAATAGCATCCTTATAGGTATGCATCTTGTAAATATCCCCATTTTTAAATTTATGGAGTCTTTCTTCCTCAGCGTCCCTTTTATTTGCCTCTTTTAAATCATGGAATATTTTTTGTTCTTCTGATCCAATCTTCTCATAAAAATCAAGGACTTCCACTTCCGAGCGATACTTAGCATCAAAGTGGATAAAAAATATATTACCATCTAAATCAATTAATAAAGAATAATCTGGTCTAAAAGGGAGTGAATAAGATTTTTTTCTGGTATTCCTGGAAAATAAACGATTATACATTAACTTAACTTTAACTTTCCTACCTTCAACCTCTATATTAAATATCTGGGCTGATTTTTCACCCTTCTTGATATTTATAGACCACTCATCTTTATTTAATTCAAAAATATCTGCAAAGTCTAATTTTTTATTAGAAAGTTTATTTAGTACTTCTAGGAGCTTGAAGTAACACCAGTACTCGTATAATTCACTGAGTTTTCGTTCATAGCCTTTGAAATTATCACTTATTTCCTCCCAGGATAATCTAAATGATAGTTCTAAGCTCAGGAAATATTTGAGGATATCCCGGTAACCTTCTCTTTTTTGCAGGACCTGTGAATTTAAGGGAGCATATTCCATTTTACCTACATCTTTTAACCACTTAGAAGATAGATAATAACCCACCTCATCACTATAATCACATAATTTATCTTTAACATAACCTTCCTTAGATTTTTTAATTAAATCCAGAATCAAAATATCCAGGGACTCTAAAAAATACTTAAAAAACCGGTTTTCAGGTGTATCCACACTATCTTGGTAGTTAATCTGATGGATATTATGGGGCATATAATTTTTTAATTTTATCGGCCAATGGGAAGGCGTATTTTTAGATTGATACAGATGGGCCCCATTGGATAAAAATTGGATAATTTCCCCTGGACCAACACTAGAGGCATAAGTTGCTGGTACCATCTCCTGGTAACTATCCAAGTGGGAGTATAAGTTTCGGATTAAATACTCATAGGTAGCAGGTAAATTCTCTTTTCTAAATAAATATTCTAAGAGCATGAAATCCTCATATAAAGTGCTCTTTTTTTTATAGTCTAGATTAAAATCTTGAAATAAGGGAGATTTAAGTTCATAGATTAAAGCAGAACAAATTTCAGATAAATCAGCAATCATAGCCGGGTACTGATCATAATACTTAATCTTTTTTGATCTAACCTCAATTGGAATAGATTTAGATCTAACTGAATCTTTTTTAACATCTAAAAAGGATTTACCCACATAACTTCTAAAATTCAAGGTTCCAGCACACCTATAAGAATGCTCATCATCCATCTGGAACCTTAAAGGCTCAAAAGGATTATAATTAGTATGGCTATTACTTAGATGAGGTAGCACCGTGAATTTAACTGATTCTTCTTTTTTAGACTCAAATAATACTTGATAATGAGTCTCCTCTAAAAACATTAAAGGTGCAAAGTGATGCTTACCTAAATGGGAACAATATTGGATAGGGGTTGTATTATCTGGTATTTCTACTTGAGGCACATTCTTATACTGAATATTATTGATTTCAAATTCACTATTAAATTCTACCTCAGTTAAACTAATAATACTCAAATTTCCCAGGGGATTATTATATTGATCCTCTAGTGGTATGATAATTTCCTGCTGCATAAGAATCTTCTAATTTATAAAGGACACATATCTTTGCTCAAATAGCACCTTTTCCATTTCTTTAAGCTTTTTATAGGAATTTGGGAATCTTACTTCATCCTGGTTATCTAAACACAATTTAGATAATTCCTGGATAACTTCTCCTAACACCCGTTCAGATCCATGTAACTTAGGGAGCATTTTTTGTTTAATCTGGGCATCAAAGTAGCGCTCCCAGTTAATCCATTTTGATGGTTGTTTTTCATATTTCCAGGCCACATACATGAATCTTAGGATCTCATTTATTACTCGGAATCCAAAATCAAAACCTGCTTTTTTAAGGGCTTCTTGGAAGTTTTCTAATTCATCCCCTAATATCTCCCATAATTTATTACCATCAGGGGTTTGGATATCTCCTAAAACTTGGCCTAGTTTATTAATATCATAATTTCTAACTTCCATGTCCTGGAGAGGGTTTTCTAAATACTCAGTATTCCCTTTTAAAGTTTCAAGCTTTGTTATATTTTTCATATAATTTCTAGCTGAATAGGTTTCAAATTCCAGGGTATTAGCACGGTCCAGGACCTTGGGAGAGAACATGTAAGTGGTTTCATCCACATTAACCGTTCCTACCACCAGGAGGTTTTTTGGGATTTTTAATTCATTTATAATCTTATCTTCTTGGCTATGTAAGGGGATGGTTTCTCCACTTTCTAGAGCAGATAAAAAATCAGCAAAATAGCGTTCCACATGGGATAAATTCATCTCATCTAAAATAAGAAAATGAGGTAAATTAGAGTTTTCTACTTTCTGGGCATCTAAAATTAATTCTAAAGAAGGAGTTTTTTGATAGCTTTCGGTTATTAAGTTATAGAAACCTAAAATGTGTCTATTTTCGGTCCAATTGGCACCTACAGGGATTATTTTGTATTGTAGGTTTTCTGTGGATGGAAGTTCAATTTCCAAGTCTATTCTTTTTTGAGGGTCATCTTTTGCCAAATGTGATAAGTGGTTTTTTAATTCCTGGTTTTCGTCATTATAAAAAATTCTAGTTAAAATATTTAATTTTCCTGTAGCAGGTATATCATCAACTTTGATATTATATTGGCCTTCGATATCATCTATTTGGATTAAATCGTTTACATCATCCCTTTTCAAGGACCATCCACCACTATTTGATGATTTACCTACCTTAACACTGGTTTTAATACTTTGGGCTTTTGGTTTGTTGGTTGAAACATACTGGGCAAATAGTTGTGCCAACTTAGTTTTACCGGTTCCTGAATTACCCGTAAGGATCACAAAGGGCTTGACTTTAAGGGATAGTAGGTAGTTTTCAATGGTTTCTGGGGGGAATAAATAGCCTTTATTTAGGAGGTAATTGTGAAATTTTGATTCTAATCCTTCTCCAATAATCTCTTCAGAGTCATCTTTAGTTATTTCATCATCCCCATACTTAATTTTATTAACCTCTAATACAAAATTACGAACATTATATGGTAATTTAGGATCGTTTAATTTCCCAATAAGTACCATATTCGTTTTTTGATCCCCATCTTGGACTAAAGTCCAATCACCCTCATATCTTTCTTCAAAATCTTTTTTACCAAAAGTTCCACCTAATTTCCCCCGGTGAAGAACATAAATGTCATCATTTTCATCTTTGGCAAATACACCGGCCACTCTTCGATTAATGTCTTTTATAGGGAAATTGATTTCACATACAATATTAGAACTCTTGGGGGGTTCTGGTTTTTCTAGGCCAAAACCATTCCAATACCTACTTTCTTCAATTTCAAAACTTTGGATCCACATATTTAATTTATCAGACCAATATGTTTTTTCAGCTTCTTCTTGCCCTCCAGGGAAGCCTACACTCATCAGGTAGTCCTCGTTTGATAAATCAATAATAGATTTCGAAAATAGTTCTTGGTATTTTCGAATATCAGCTTCATCTTCTACAACACGTAGTAACTTATCTGGTTTAGTATTGGCTAAAAAATCATAAATTTCAATAAAATCATTCAAATCAGATATAAACTCATCATCAGAGGGTAAAACATCTGCAGAATAATATTTGGCATAAATATTTCCTGCCTCATAAAAAGGAGCATAATTTCCAGTACCTAAATTAATAGATTTTTCGAATTGATTATCATAATCTAAGTTATTATCAATTTTTTCTCTAAACGATTTAGAATTGTTTAAAAGATATTCTCTAGCTTTATTATTGCCATATTTGTTCCGAATCTCAGTTACACCTTGGTTTAAGGATAAATAGAATCCTTTCATATCTTCTCGGAATAAGTATACAATGTAATAACCTGACTGGGCGGTTTTGGTGATGTGGGGATTAAAAATACCAACCCAGGGTAAATTGGTCCAGTTACCTTTCCCAGGAGATCCAGTAACTATAAAATCGTTATTAATTACATTTTTTAGAAATTTTGGAACATCCTCACGCAATAGTTTGGCTAAAGGATTTCCTGTGAAATTTCTTTCTTTTGCTGAAAGATAATTTTTTAGTATTTGATCAAAATAATCTCTTAATATAATTACTCCCCCTAATCTTAATTTTTGTATTTATACTTAACTAGTTAAAATTTTTTATGATAAGATCATAATATAATAAGGGATTATTATGGTAAGTGGTGAAAAGTTAATAGAAAAAATAAATGAAGAAATCCAAGATTTAAATCTAGGATATGAAATCTTTGTAAAAGGTAAAAATGGATTAAACAACATTGTATTTTTTGATGAGCCAGATTTATATCCGGGAGAAAAATCTAGATTTAGAATAGGCAATGGGAGTATAATGCTCTTTGATGGCCAGAAACCTATTTTAGCCATTGAAGTTATACCCAATAAACCCACCCCACCTAAAGACATGGCTGGCCCTATTCCAGTGTATATGGTTTCTCGTAAAATAATATTAAATTTCAATAATGGAAAAGGTAGGGAGTATGAATTATTAGATAAATTTCCTTTAATTATAGTTGTTCCAGATCAGTCAGAAACAAAAAGAAAGCAAATCAATGACTTAAATGAAAAATTTAAGGGAATTTTTAATTTAAAAACAGAATATTCTGCTTTAAATGATTTTATGATATGTGTGGATTCTGATTTTAGTGGTATAATTAAAAGAATGTTAGATTGAATATATGAAAACATTATGTATCATACCCTGTGGAAAAACTAAAATATGGGATAAATATTTTAATATAGGACCAAATAGTGCTAAAGAAGTTTATATTGGCCCATTTTCAACTAAATGTAAACAATATGCAGAATTATTCCACCCGGATGATTGGTGCATATTATCTGCTAAATATGGATTTTTATATCCGGAGGATATAGTTTCAGGGCCCTATGATGTAAGTTTTAATTCTAAAAAATCTAATCCTATATCCTTAAAAGAGCCCTCTATTCAAATTAAAGATAAAAATCTAGATAAATATGATTCTTTGGTTGTCTTAGGTGGTAAAAACTACAACTTGATTATAAAAACTATTTTTGAAAATAAAAAACTTTCTTTTCCCTTGGAGGGATGTAAAGGCCTTGGTTTTATGATGAAAAAAATTAATGAGTTAATATCTAGTAAAGATCAGACGGGCCAATAAATCTTAGTTAAATTTTTTTAATCTGTTTTAAACCTAATGAATCCACATTTACATTATTTTTTTGTTTGAATCTACCTATGAGGGGTTATTATTCAATTGAAGTGCCAAAATGACCTTTTCTTTAAGAGAACAGAAATTTAATTATACTTCTTGGGCCTAATCTGACCTAATGAGGATAATATTATTATTTATAATAAATAAATATTCTAATGAGGGGATTAATAGATGTTATTTTCAATTGAAGGGGAAGAATTAAAGAAAATAAATCAAATTGATTTTAAATTAGAGAAAAATATTCAGAAAATAACTGAGAAAAATATAGGCAAAATTTTTGGTTTGGATTTCGTCAAATCTGAATTTAAGCTTAATGATTTACGGATGGACACTCTAGCCTTTGATAAAGAGACCAAATCATTTGTAATTATTGAATATAAAAAAAGTTCTAATTTTTCTGTAATTGATCAAGGCTATGCTTATCTTGCGCTTCTTCTAAATAATAAAGCAGATTTTATTTTAGAATATAATGAATCTACAGATGATTTTTTAGGTAAAAATGATGTGGACTGGTCTCAATCACGAGTGATATTTATTTCTCCTAAGTTTACAAAATACCAAAGACAAGCCATAGAATTCAAAGATTTACCCATAGAATTATGGGAAGTTATTAGATATGAAAATGATACAGTTCTTTTTAACCAATTAAAAGCCCCTAAATCAAGTGAGTCCATTACCAAGGTTAGCTCTAAAAGTGAAATTGTAAAAAAGGTTACTGATGAAGTAAAAGTGTATACTGAAGAGGACCATCTAAAAACCACATCAGATGATGTTAATGAATTATATAATGAATTAAAGGAAAGGATTTACAGTTTAGGTGATACTGTAGAGATTAGGCCTACAAAATATTATATTGCCTATAAATCTAACACTAACTTTGCAGATTTACGTATACAGAAAAGTCAGATTAAAATATGGCTGAATGTTCGGAAGGGTGATTTAGATGATCCTAAAGGTATCACTAGAGATATTTCTAATGTAGGTCATTGGGGAAATGGCGATTATGAAATAAAAATAAAACCTGAATCTGATTTGGATTACATAATGACCATTATTAGGCAATCTTATGAAATTAATTCTTAAATTATCGAATGGTAAAAAATGACCAAGTTCTCAGAAAAAATAAATTACACATGGAGGGTATAATCGTTATCAATCTAGTAGTATGGGTTTTTTACTTTTCTCCAGACTATGTTCATTAAAACATATTTTATTTTCTCTGGTTTTGGAATGTTTCAGCACTCTTATGAAAATTTTTCTTTCGTATGCACGATTAAATCCTCCTAGCATGCCGCTTTCGTTTAAAACATGCTTACCTGGAAGAGCTTTATTTAATATTTTTTTGTATCCTTCCTCAGAAAATAAATTATCGTATACATCACCAAACTTGGCACATTCTACACCCCTTTTACGGGTTAACTCATATGTAGCCTGAAAAACAATATCTGCAATATAATTCCTTTTACCATTTTCTCCTATTTCAACATTCTTCAAAAAAGCACGGAATATAACATCTTTTTTGTTTAAAGAATCTATTTTATTCTTCTGTGGTTTCAGAAACTCATAAATCCTTTCACCATCACATAGAATAATTCCTATTCCTTCCGTTTTACATAAGTCTATGTCAATCTTATTGTTTTCTTTAAAATCGTCACTGTAATAATCAAAAACATAAACATTGTCTGCATATTCCTTAAGAGAAAGTGCTTTTTCATAAAACTTAAAAAAATCTTTCTTGTTGTCCTGTTTAAATCTACCAATTATGAAATGAATAATCTTTTCATCACCAGATTTAGAGATACCAAAAAAATCAACCTTAGTTCTACCACCTAAAGAAAGATCCCAGCCAATATATTCCTTAAAACAATCCTTATCTTTTTGCAGGAAAACTCCCATCAAATAACCTAGATTTAAATTCATATATACATTAACCCCCATTTTTAGATTATTTAATTTTCCCATAAATCTCATTAAACTCAGAATCACTTAAAACAGGCTTACCTTTCAAAGAAACCCCTTCACTTACATTAGCATACAGTAAACCCCGGGTCCTATCTAACATAACCGGTTCATCCAATTCATAAACCCTCAGAACCCACACATAACCTTTACCTGAACCCAGATATGATTTAACATGATCATTTGTCCAGATATGATATTTATTTAAGGATCCAATCCTGGTGGAAGGTTTTTCTACTACTTTTTCTACGGTGGCGCAGTACTTTACTTCACTTTTACCATTATTTTGCTTAGGAAGGGCATTTTTTTCAGCAAAGGATTGATATTCCTTTTTAAAGCTCTTTAGGAAATCATCTTTCATAGTGTAGCTGGTGGTGGGGTATAAGAGGAACTTATCTACACTGGTGTTATATTTTCTAATTAAAATGGTTTGTTTTCCCTTCCCCAGTGCTTCTAAAGTGGCATTCCATTCATTAAGACATTTGGTTATAGATTCCATCATTTTAACCCCGGTTTTTCTCAATAATCCTGAATTCGTCCTCATAGATGTATTTACCACTTATGGCCACGAATCTTTTAGGCGCCACTTTTTTAGAAAATAACTGGAAGTTTTCAAATTCAATCACATTCATCTGGCTGCGGCCCTTAGAGTATTCCTTGAATTCATCTGGTGTAATCATCAGCTGGTCGTTATATTTATCTAAAATTTCCGCTGGTTTCATCTTCAACACCTGGATGATATCTGCCCAGCCGGTATAGGCTTTGGCCCCGTGGGATTCATAGATAACGAATTTATCCCCTTTTTTAACTTTTCCCAGATGCGTTTTTCCTACAAAGACTGTTTTCCCCTTATGGTATATCCTTTCTGCATATTCGGTGGGTACTGGATGTGTAACCCCTTTTATTTTTTTCTCCATATTTTTCACCCCTTAATAATATTATGAAGGAAGTAATATTTCAATTGCTTTTTTTATGTCCCTTTCTAATGGTAAATATAATTCTGGATCAATTCCATAGTGATAAGAAATCCATCTAACTGTACTTCCATCGACTTCCCTATAGAAATAACAAGCTTCTTCACTTGTTTTGCTGCTTTCTAATATTTTAAAGAAAGGAAGTATTTGCAAAGGCTTTAGTTTATCTTTATTTATTAAATAAAGAGTTTTAGTTTTTAATGAATTATCAGTTTGCAATTTCATGGTGATAAAAGGAGTTCTGGTGCCTATTATTTTTCTTACATCATATTGATAATGATCTTCTAATCTAGTACCTTCCTGGGGCATAATCAAAATATTGTCTAAATAAATATTAGAAATAGTTCTCCACGTCCGATAAAGCTGTTTTTCTAAGTATTGAAGAACTTCTTTTTCAATTTCTTCAGATGAATCTCCTCCATGTCCTTTATGCCTATTACGATAGTCTTTAACATCATTAAATAAGTTGTATAATTGCTTGTTGGTCATTAAATCAATAAATTCTCTGCTTTGACCAGTTATATCTAAAAATTTCTCAAATAATAGTCTATGGTTTTTAGATCCGCTACTGGATAAGAACCTGATTTTTTTAGCAATTCTACCTCCAAATGTATACCATTTCCCAAAACTAGTTTGTATTATCCATTCTACACGATCTTCCAGAATATTAGGATCTTCCAGAATGTTTCGATCATTTTTTAAGGCTTCCGCAGTTAGACTAACAATAATAGTACCATGGAATTCACATAAAGCCTCAAAGTAATTAAATAAAATTTTTACTTGTTTAGAAGTATTTCTCTCAGCATAATATTTCCATAAAATAGATGATAATGGATAAGGTAAGTTTTCTATCCAATTCACAAAATCCGAACTCATTAACTGATCCATTATATCAGAACTACTTTCTTCTTTAGCTGGTTCAGGAACTATCAATTTAGTTTTAGTTGATTTTATAGCATCATCAAGACCCGAAGGATCAATAACAACTTTATAATCATCAAAATGAATAGTTTTGGCCACTTCACTTAAATTATTATACGGATCCCTTATTTTGGTTAATTCTGGATCATCCAGAGCATTTTTCACCACATATAAATGGTAATTATCTGGATTTTCCGATGCCACTCTCCATTCATTTGAAGATATTTGAATATTACCTTCTGTTTTAAATGATTTAGCTTCAATCATCCTTTTTTCACTATCAGATATTGTTAAAAGATCATAACCTCTAAATTCTTCCTTATCCAATGAATTATAAACAGTTTCCCGACCCCATTCTTTTTCTTTTTTGATTATATAGTCCACACCAGCTTTTTCAACTTCCTTTTTTAGTTTTTCTATATCCATATCATTAACACCGGAAGCTTTTTCCGGTTTAATCACAATCCCACTAGATAGCGGTCCACATAACTCCCATCGAATATTTCGAGAAGACTCTAATTCTGAAACAATTCTTAGATGTTCAGCCCTCAAAGAACTTACATTTTCTGCATGACCTGGAATTAAGAAGCGCTGACCTTTTTCTTTAGCTTTTTCGATATTTCGCTCTTCAATAGCTATTTTACATTCATAATCAGCATTAACTCTTTTTAAATCTAACTCTAGATCTTTTTCATGCTTATTTTGAGCAAATTTTTTCAAATCCTGAATCTGAGGATCAATTTCCCTTTTTATTTCCGTAAAATTCACAGTATCTAAAAAGTCCATAAATTCCTGTGGAATATAATCTTCCTCTAAAGTATCATAATCCCATATCTGTAAGGGATCTATTACTTTTGCTTCTTTCTCATTCATAAAAATAAGAATAGGTTCAGCATAAACTTCTTGATCTTGAGCATCAAAAAATCTTAAAATATAAGATAAAAGAAGTCCATTTTCTTCACCTTTCAATAGGCTTATACCTTCAAAATTCATGGATTTTTCCAAGGCCATACTAAGTGCGGGGTTTCCTAGTGCCACATATTCATATTTTCTTTGGGCATCTTTATCAAAGGTACCCTGAAAATCGTAGACTTTATTTTTATAGGGAGGAATATTTTCGGTGCATTTCGGGTCTGCACTAATATCCACCTCATTAAGATACAAAATATGCGTATTTTTCCCAATAGGATCATAAGATCCATTTTCTCTATTAGATAAATAACTTAATAAAAATCTTTCCACATCAAACTTAACGACACCGCTTTCTATGCTCCTAGTAGCTCTTAAAACTTCAGTCAAATCAAAACGATTTTTAATCATGTAATGTTCAATATTATCTATTAATAATAGTTTTTCTTCAATTAAACCTTGTACTCTGTCAGATGCATCAGTATCACCTACTGTACGAGCTATTTTAAAGATTTCCATCATTTCTTTTTCAGAAATTAGAGAACCAATAACATCTACGGTCCGATCACCAAAAGCTAAGCGTATTTCTTCTAATTTTTCCACTAACTTCTCTAAAACATGATTATCAATGGCAAATCCTGTTTTATAATTATAAATAAAAACAGGCTTTTCCTGACCATAACGATAGGCTCGCCCAATCCTTTGTTCTAAACGATTAGGATTCCAAGGAAGCTCGTAATTAACTACAATATTAGCAAATTGGAGGTTAAGACCCTCACTAATAGCATCAGTACCAATTAAAATATTAGCAAAATTTTCAAAATTATCTCTTTGAAGTTCCCGCTCTTTAATATCCATACTACCATGGATTTCTACTACACTAAAACCTTCTTCTTCTAATATTCTTTTAAGATTAAACAAAGTAGGTTTAAATTCAGTGAAGAGGATAATTTTATCTTCCGGTCTAGTCCTTCTAAGTTCTTTTAATCCTTCTATTAATTTCAGGCTTTTACTATCTTCATTAGAATCAACTAAATTCTGACCCATTGATATTAATTCTTCCAGTTCTTCAAGTTCTTCTTTTAATTCATCACCAATAGATGCAGTTGACCCAATGATAATGTCGTCATCTTCTTCTCTGGTTTTTGCATCTAAATCTTCTGGATGTTCAAAATAGATGCTTTCATCTTTAGTTTCTAGGAAAGGTTCCCATAGTCTATTTTTTCTATTTTTTAGAGCTTGTAAACCGGCATAAATGGAAGATGAAACCATTCTATGTAAAATATATAGAGCTAAAACAGCACTAGTTTTATTTCGTTCTTCGGCTTTACGGTAGTATTTGTTTACATAAGCACCCATGGCATCGTAGAACTCTTCTTCTTCATGATTAAAATCAATATCAATAGTGTATGGATCTTCCCGGTGGGGGAATATATTCTGCCCTTTAAAATTAGTTATTTCATTTTTCATTCGCCGGATCATGATAGGATCTAGATAACGTATAAGTTCATAACGATCTTCAGTTAATTGTAAATTTTGATCGAGAAGTCCTAAAATGTTTAAAAAGTTTTCTAACTTACCATCGTGAGGGGTAGCTGTAGCAAGAATTAAATTACTGGAATTTTCACTTAAAACTTCACCTAAAGCAAATCTTAAGTTACCATACTTTAATTTGTGAGCTTCATCAATAATTACTAAATCCCAGTGGGTATCTTTTAATAATTCTAATTTTTCAGGATTTTTAGCATAATCCATCGAAGTTATACATTTATTCACGTGTTTAAATGGATTATCCAATCCCACTTTACCCCTAATAATTTCAAAGCTTTCCCCAAATTTATATAACAATTCCTCTTGCCATTGGATCTGTAAACCAGCTGGACACACAATTAACACTTTTTTGATTCGAGAAGATAATAGAAGCTCTTTTAATACCATACCAATCATAATGGTTTTTCCTAACCCTACATCATCTGCAAGAAGTACCCTTATTCTTCCATCAGTATCTCCATGAGGCCGCAGCATATTCATCATTTTGACAAAACTCTCAATCTGGTGAGGCAGAGGATCAATCCTACCAGTGGCCACACAAGATAAAGGGTCAAAAAGATGTTTGAGGTGGATACGATAAGCATCCACAGCTAGCTTAAGCTTAAGAGAAGGTTCAATTTGGTCATTTTCAAGTCGGGACTTTATTTCTTCTAAGGTTAGGACCATTTTATTCGCTCCTATCTAATCAAATGTTGTTTGGCCTTTTTCAGGGATTAGGTCAGCTGATTTTCCGAGTATCTGCAGAGCTATTTGTTTTTCGGGATCTCCTGATTCTAAGTGTTGGAATGATTCTAGAATGTTAAAGATTTCTCCTTGACTGTAAGGAATATCTGCTAAAACAGACTCAAATTCTCTCATTCCACCTTTATCATAAGCTAGCATCCCTAATTGAACAGCGTCAATAAGATTTTTGACCTCAATATCTTCTCTTTCATCAAATTTAAGGATTTTAATACCCTTCTTGCTTCCTTTTGTAATGGAAGATATATTTCCGCTGGATTCTAGTAATTTTAGGTCAATACTGAGACTTTTTGATATTAAGTTGGCTGTATCGAAAGACATTCCATCTAATTCACTCAATCTACAGTAAGTATAGAATCTGGTTGGACTATCTAGGCTTTCAGAATTTTTCAAGAATTTTTCAAGAATGTATTCCACGACATAAATCTCTACAAGTTCTAAAATATCTTTAACGGTCATCTCACCGGTATAACTTTTAATTTCTGAATATTGTGTTAAAATGTCGAGAGTTGCTCCCATTGCTGAAACAGTTATATCTGCACCTCTTAATCCATAGTCCCAAAATTCTTGAAGTCTTGCTTTAAGATGCTCTTCCACGTCTCCTTTGATTTCTTCTATATATCCTGTTTTATCTTCTTTACGTTTCCTTGCTACAATAACAATAGAAGACATAATTGAAGCATTTCCTCTGGATAATGGATTATTTGGATTTTCAGTATGTATTGGCCAAGTTGCAGTTATTCTAAATTTTGCAGTTCTTAAAGAGTTTACTACAAAATCCCATGCTTTAACACTGCTATGTGCAAAATACATTATTAATATCCCATTTTCGGTCAATAAAGAATTCATTTTTTGACATGAAACATTAAAAAGATGTTCAAAAACGTCTTTTGATCTTTTTTTACCAACAGAAAGATCTTCTGATTTTTGAATTTCGAGGGGTAATTTAATTATATTTTTCAAAGCTCTTTTTTCAAAAACATAAAAGAATTCGCTTAATTCTGCATATTGCACATCATCAAAATATGGAGGATCTGTTACAATAATAGGAGTATTTAATTCAAGCTCAGTAATAGATTTATTCTCAATTAAAATGTTGGTATTAGATTCTAACTTTTCTACAGAGTATTTTAAAGCTTTATTAATATCATTTATCATCCCTATAAGAGTACCTGAGCTTTTTACAAAAGGATTAACTTCAGAATGATCCCAAAACATCGAAGGTCTTCTTGTTGTTAAAGCATGTGCAATTTGTTGATTTAGTCTATGCCAACTTGTTGATCTACAGTTATAATCTATATGTTTTCCTAAAATGAAAGACATTGAAATTATTACTGCTCTTTTGTATTCATCATCTTTATTCAAATTTGAGGAATATAAACGGATATATCTTATTAATGATGAGAACAATATAAGTTGTCTTGGATTTAAAATTCTATACCAATACTTTAAATATCTATAAGTTGGGACTTCTCCCTCAGGCATTTCTTCAAGAGGTATTAAATCCTCTTTTATTAATAAATCCCAATGCTTTTCTAAAAATTTTTTAGATTCTTCTAATGCATCGATATTTGTTTTGTCTGGTAAAACGTAGGATTTTCCGTTTTTATCGAGTAATACTAAGGCTAATAATATTTCTTCATTATTTTCAAAAATTTCTTTTTTAATGATATCATTCTTAATAACATTTCCACATTTAATGCATTTTGCATTACCTCTTTTTACAGTTCCATCAGGAACAGCATCTCCTGTTTTTATTTTAAATTTAACTATATTACCTTCAATATAGGGATCCAAAAAAATCTTTTTTTTTCGAGAAAGTGACCATTGTCCAACTAATGGGTTTTTTAGTCCGCAATCAGGACACTTAACAACCCACGCATGAATATATGCGGCCACATCTTTGTTTTCATATTTTGGATAAAAATCTTTTAATTCATTATAAGATTTATCAAATATCCATTTTAATCCATCTGAAACATCTTTTAATAATTTTTCTTTGTATTTTAAGGGAAATTCTAAAGATCCTTTCAAAATTAGGTAAGATACAGGATTATAATCATTTGCAATTACATTACATCCCATTCGCAGTGCTTCAAAGGGTATTGATCCACCACCCGCAAATGGATCCATTATTGTTGGAGATTCAGTATCCCATAGTTCATAAGAATATTTACGGATTTTTTCGTACTCACTTTTTTTTAAGTTATAATTATGAGATCTCTTATCTTTGTTAAGATACAATAACTTTTTAAAATCATTTATATCATAATTTTCAGGTAATAATGCACCAAGGACAGTTGCTCTAGAAGCAATAAGGGGTTTTCTTGTCCACCAATAATGTAACATTGATCTTGCAGGTTTAGCATTTCCCAATTTCTCTTTTTTAGCCTCAGCACTAATCTCCTCAACAGGTAAAAATGTCTCAATTAAAGTCCTCTTTTCTTCCATTCCCTCACCCTTTTATAAATACATGGCCTTAAAAGCTGTTAAAGCTTTATTTTTTAATGAAAGGATCTTCCATACCCAGAAAGATACTTCTTCATCAGATAATCTTCGTAAATTGTCAAAAGCTTCTTCAATTCTTAATCTGTCCTCAATACTGGATGCTAATTTCATGGCCACTAATATTCTCATCCCTTCATCAACCTTGAAATCAAATTCATCGCCCCATGATAATTTTTTCAAGCCCTTTTCTTCTTGAAGCCTATCTGCAAAATTTTTGATAATTTCACTACGCCAGGAAAAAATTATGCTTATCGGGGTGGAATAATTTCTATTTATGCTTTCAATATGCTCAAACAGTTGTATACTCCTGTTTTTACCTTCTTTTAGTTTTAAAGAGTAATGAATACGTTTATCATTGGGATATATTTTCAAATTCCCACCTTTTCACTCGTTATAATTTCAGCTTTAAATTCAATTTCATCTTCATAGGCCTTTAATCCTTTAAATGATTCAATTAAAGAAGATACATCAATTCCATCATCATAATCAAATTTAATCGTAGTTACCACATCTTCTTGAACTAAATTGGATAACCTTTGTACAATGTCTGATAGCTCATTAACATCAACTTTCTCAGCTTCTTTAATGTTTAAACCAATTTTATCTCCCTGCATAGAAGCTTTTATCTTTGGATTATATCCTGTGGTTAATGTACTAAGTCTAAACCTGGCAGCTTGAAGTGTTTGAGTTGTAGGCAATCTAAATTCAACTTTTTGGAGTTTAAATGCTTGTTCTTCTACATCCTCTAAGAATTCATCAATGGAAGTAAAAGTTAATTTTTTAGTGATTATCCATTTTCCACACTTTTCACATTTTTCAGAGCCTTTAGGATTTTTAGTCTTACAATAAGGGCATTCAATATCCTCTTTATCGCCAGGTTTTCGTGGTGGTTCTGGAGGTTCAACAGTGTCAAAAGATTCACCACAACAAGTACATTTAACCGCACTCTTAGAGTTTCTTCCTTTGCAGTGTGGACAAACTTTAGTATTTTCCACAATATCATTTAATTTATCAAAAAGTTCATCCGCCAGATTTTTAGGCAATATTTGGTAGGCATCTTTAACTCCGCCTTTTATGGGCTGTTTATATTCAAAATCATTAGTGATAGTATCAAATTTACAAAGATTTATTTCACTAATATCCTGCATGGAACCTTTATATGAAGCAAATAATCCTTGATCAACACCATTATTAACTGAATTTTTAAGTATTTCCTTATTTTTTGGTAAAGGCAGGGAAGGATTATTCTGGAATCTTTCATAAAGATCTGAAAAACTAATAGCCTTTTCTTGTAAAACTCTATCTGCAATAAAAGAAGGATGTAAATCTTCTAAGATTTTATCTGCCTTTTTAAGAGCTAAATAAACCTTTTCAGGTAAATTTTTAGCTCCTTCTAATCCACTTTGCAAGGTGATATATTTCAAATCGTTACCTTTGGGATAGAAAATCATAGAATAACAGAGTTCAATAGTACTATTGGAATTACTATTGGTTTCCTTTTCATACTCTTCAATTTTCTTTTTATAAGTTTTTAGTTGTTCTTTAGTATCTGTAGAAGTTTTTAAATCTTTTATAGCAAGATAAAGGGCAACAGTATCTTCCATTTTAGAGATTCTTTCCTTTTTAGGAACTAATAAATAAATAAGGTTTTGTTTTTCCCTGAAATTTTGGCCTTCTTTTTCTACAATATCTTTTAATCCTTCAGAAGGTTTTCCGCCTTCAGTTGAAGGTAAATATTGATAATCAGTAACGACTAATGTGGGTTTAGTGGGGTTTTTCACATCAGATTCCCAAACTCTAACATCAAATATATCTGTTCTGAGCATTTTACTTAGTCTAGATTTAATTTCCTTTTTCTTTTGTATTCGGGAAATACGTGTTTTGGCATCATTAATTAATTTTTTTATAGATATATCAACCGTAAAGTACCAATGACCAGCGGTTTGTTTGAAGTACCATAATCCATCAATACTATCCATTTTATCAATTGATTCTTCCACATCGCCGGGATAAAGGAGTTTAGGTACCGATACTGCAAGTGCTATGTCTTTAATGGTTGCCCCTCTACTATAATCTTTAGTAGAACCAATTAATGTGTATAAATAGATGGTTGTTGCAATTCTTACATTAGATCCCATATAGGTTATAGGTTCTAGGGCTTGAGCACGGGCTTTATGATCTTCATTGACTATATCTGTGCGAATGACATTTTGGAACTCGCCACGGTCAATTCTATTGGTCAATTCATTGTAAATAGAATTATCTAATAGATCAATAATACCTGGTGTTATAATTAGATCAATATCTAAATTATTCCTCTTTTGATAAACACGCTTGATTACATGTGAGAGTAGTCTTAAAACTCCTCTAGTTTTATTAAACTCACTAATAGTTGCTATCCTATCATATAATATATCTATAATTATTGGATGGAATGGATAGGCTTTTTCTAACGATTTAAAGTATTCTGTTGATTTAACAACTTCCGGTAAATAATTGGAATTTTTTGTGTAGAATGATTGAATTTCTTCTGCTACCGCAATAGCTAAATTCTCATCAATATTTTCAAATAACCTCTTTTTAACAATAGTATAAACATCATCCTTTCGTAATGGAACTACAAAAGAACCTTCACGTGCAATAATTGATCTCACACTTTCTTTATAGCCTTCTAATAACTCTGATTGTTTTATATAGGCAGGTTCAAAACCAGGTAAGGTTAAAACCATCATTGCTTTTTCGGTCTTGGAAATGGCTTCAGTGATGTTATGTAGAAAAGATATAGTTATATTAGATAGATTAGTATCTCCAACTTTTATTCCTTCAGAATCTTTCAAATAGTTTACTAATTCATCCAATAATATTAAAACAGGCTTATTTTGATTTTCAAGAACTTCAGTTAGAACTTTAGTGGTGGGGCGTTGCATTTTTTTATCATATTCTTCGAAACGATCATAACAGTTTAGCTGTCTACCTATTTCTCCCCAGATGGTTTTATATTCACTTTCAATTCCACTGAGGTCTCTGGCATCAATAGATACCATAGATACTTCAGGTATTTCTGTCATTTCTCTTTGCTTTAGTAGCTCCTTTATGTTCTCATTTTTTTTTAGCAACCAAGAGTTTTCAAATAAGTGATACAAAGCTACTAAAGTGTGAGTTTTACCTCCACCAAAAGTGGTATCAATAATCATCAGGGGTTTGGCCTTTCCCGTACCTAGTCTTTCTAATGATTCACCTAGAATACCTTTTAAATTATGAGTCATATGAGTTAATTTAAAGAATTCTTGAGAATTTTGGTACATAGGATCCGCTTTTCCCTGTAAAAATGAGAAAAAGCTTACTACAAATGAATTCTCTTGAATATTACCTTCTCTAATGTTTTTTCGTGGAACTAGTTTGCCAGTTTCAAACGCTTCTTTAAGTTTTAATACCAATATGAACACCCCTTAAACAATCTTTTTTTTTAAATGATTTTTTTTATTAGATTAAAGCAAATTAATTATTAATACTATTGAATCCACATCAAATATTATATTTTCTATAAATTATGGTGGGAATATCCTATTTTAGTAATCATATTTAAATATTAAGTAATATTATATTTGTAAACTTGTCTATGATAAAATTAATATATACTTGTATATATATAGTATTTAATAATCATAGACAAATGTAAAAAAATTTAATCACGTAAAAATTTTGTTGCAAGGAAATAATATCATGATTAATTTTGAAAGGGACTTGTATCCCTTAGTAGAAAAATTTTTAATAGAAAATAAAAATTGCGTAAAAGAATATGTGGGAAATGAACTGCATATGGGCTCTGATAGAAGAATGAGAGCTGATGTTTATGGATACTATAGGAAAAACAATTCTCAGGTGATTTATCTTTTAGAAGGTAAGCACTATTTAGATGGAAGAAGTAATTTTAGTAAAGTATTATGTGAAGCTATTCCTATTTTAGAATTTGCTGATTATGTTTACATTTTTGGTATGAGTGAAGAAAACTTCGAACTTCAAAATAAAAAATATTATGATATATGTAAAAGATTAGGCATAGGTATACTCATTCTAAATGAAAATGGGGATATACTTGAGATTTTAAAACCAGAAAAGAATATTATAGACCCCTTTGATAGAAAAGAAATTTTATTTAGAATTTTTCTAAAAGGAATTCAATCCCCCATTGCTAATTTAATTCTTCAAGCAACGGGTGAATATATCCAACTTAATTCCATAGAAGATGGATGTGTTCCTTTCATCGAAGTTTATAATGAATTATTCTCTAAATCAGAATATAAAGATATATTAGATCAAATACTCAATTATAAATATGCTTTAACTGATATAGGTATGCGGAAGGCATTTCAAAAAGAATTTGGCAATTCAAAATATGTAAAAATTCAATCTATGAATAGAAGAGTTGATGATTATATCTGTATAAAAGAAGAAGGAATTAAATTAATAAAAGAACCAATTTTATTACGTATTATTGAAAAATCAAAGAAAATTTAATTTAATATAATCCCTTTTAGAATACAAATATACAAAATCTTAAGCCATAAACAAGTTTATCTAAAATATAAAGGTGAATTCATTCTTTATAAGAATTGGCAGCAGTAATGAACCATTAAAACCTCCCGAAGATGCTGAATACATACTAGAACATTTTAATTAACTATATTATCCTGGGTTTTTAAGATTCATTTTTCATAATAAATTTTTATTTACTTTTCAACTCATTTTTAATGGCATCTATTATAAATGCACTTAGACTGCTTGCTTCATCGGTTTGATTTTTTGATCTAAGTCTAAGAGATCATCTAACTCTATTGATACACTTTTTGCTACCATCAAATCAATCAGCTTTTAATTAAAACCTATCCAACAAATAAGGATTTTTATCAATAATAAATAATCTGAGCTAAAAATGAAATAACAAAACAAAACAAAAAAATGATTAAAATTTTTAGATAAGAAGAATTTTTTGATTTTAAAAAATCCAAAACATTTTTAGAAATTAAAAGTATATTCAATTTCAAGACTTTATGAAGTTATAAACGCTGTTTAAACGGTTTAAATAGAATTGGATTGAATTTTGATCTAGGGATGGTTATATTTATGTCTATGTCTCCAATAAAGAAAATGGAAATTGATGATGATCCTGTTTTAGATTTATGGGAGGATTATATTTTTTTTGAGATAGTTGACAATTATTTTGATATATCTGGTCAAATACAAGATGATAGGCTTGGATATTTTGAAATAAATATGGAATTTTTCAATGAATTACTAAAGGATTGGAATAAAGGGATTTTTGCAGATAAATTAACAAAAGATCAAAGTAAAAGGGTTGAAGACATTATAAATAGGATTTCTGAAATTTTTAAAGATGGCCCTTCTATTATTAATTATGGACCTCAAGTTGAAGTAACGGAATTAGAAGTTGTAAGATTTTATTATGAAACTAAAATAGAAAATCCGTCTAATTACTATCCTTATTTAAAAGAATTCAAATTGGGAGAAGTGGAATTATTGTTAGATGAATTAAAAGCAGAAATGATATTTTTGCGACTCGTTCCTTACTACGTAGCAATTCCCTTATTAAAAGAAATAATTCAACAAAACATAGATAATATCGAAAGTCTATCAGAAATTGTTAAAAAAAGAACTGAGATAGATTCTGTCTTAAAAATGTTGTTAAACTTAATGGAAAAGCCTAAAAGAGAATTTAAATACCCAGCATATGGGCTTTCTTACATGATATTTAATTTTTTAGCGGAAAATAATTATCAGCCTTTATCTTCAAAAGCTTATTTCATTAAATACATGGAAATAGGGGATAATCTATTTGATGTAACGTATAATTGGCCCTTTGGTTTATATCGGGAATACTGTAATCGTGGGAATTTCCATGATATAGAATCACGTAAGACTCCTATTGAATATGGTATTTATACTTTTAATTATGAATGTTTTAAAAGTTTTTATAATGATTTTAATAATAATCCTAAACTTAAAAAAGAGTATGAATCTTATTTACCGGATTTTGAAAATGAAATGAAAGAAATAAACACATTAATCGAGAATGATGACATTTTAATTAAAAATAACCAAATGTTATTCTATTTCGAATAATTAGATAATTTTTTAATAATCTTGTAGTAAGATCATATCTAATTTAATCAAGTATTTTGGCTGTTAAAATGAAATAAATTTTAGATAATGACGCTGGAATGGAGTTTAATGGTCGATGGGCTTTTAGGGTACGATTAATAGGAAGAAATATAAAAGAGGGATTAATAATGGTAGAATACGATATAAACCCAATAGAAATAGAATGGAGTTTTTACACTGCTAAAACGAAATCAGGCGAAAAAATTATTTTTATGGTAAATGACTTTGATAAAGAGTTTATAATAGTCAGAGGAGATAAAAGCCAAGCAAAAGAGTTAGAAAAAGCGTTTTGGGAAGAAGTTAAATATAATGAGGAAGAAGACGGTACTAATTTTATGTACCCTGATTATACTAATGTTATAGTTAGAAACACAGATGATAGTCCTTTCTGGGAGCAATACAATCCAGATTGGGAATAATGGATGTTTTAAAAAAATATATCGACTTCAGTGTTATATCCAACAAACAAGGATTGCGACCTATTGAGGTTAAGTTTATATTTCAAAAAATAAATGGGTATTTATATTTTTATGTTTAAATAGAGGTTTTAGGTATGCTAGATCATGAAGGTAATCCTATAATAAAAATGGAATTAGATAATCATCCTATTTTAGATTTATGGGAAGATTACAATTTTTTAGAAATTATGGATAATTATTTTGATATTGAAGACCAGATAAAAAGTCCCAGCTATGGATACTTTAAAATTAACAAATCAAGTTTTAAAAAATTAAAAAAGGATTGGGAAAAGGGTAAATACGATGATAAGTTAACTTCTACTGAGAAGGAAAGGTTTTCCAGTATTATTCATGAAATTTCAGGAATATATAAAAAAAACGGATTTAGTAAAACTAATTTCAATGCTGGATATTTTGAAAAATCAGGTACCTTAATGTTCTATTATGAAATTAGTTCTGATAAATCTTCAATTATTGATTATGCCTTTATTAAGGAATTTGATTTAAAAAATAAACATAGTTTGTCCTTAAAAGATTTGGATTCTTTTAGCAAACGTGAAGGTAGACTAATTCCATATTATATCCATATCCCTTTATTAAAAGAATTAGTTGCTAAAAAGATAGATAATATTGAGGATTTTTCCAAAATTGTTCAAAAAAGCCCGGGCATAAATAGTATATATCAGCCTTCTTTTTGGAAACCCGACAAAGAAGTAATGATGATATATTTTTCATACACAGTTTTCCATTCCTTGGAGGAGAGCAACTATATTCCCCAGTCACCTAAAGCATACTTTATTAATCATCTAGAGATAATGGATGATGAGGTTGATCTTTTTAGTCCTATTTCCGCCGTATATGATAATAATTCCATATACTGTGAAAAGAAATATCCTCCCCGGCCAGAGTATGGTTTTGAAGCCATTGATTTAGGTTGTTTTAAAAAATTCTACAATGCTTTAAAAAATAATCCGGAACTAAAAAATAGATACGAATCGGAGTATAGGAATGGATTTTGTGATAATATTGAGAAAATAAATATCCTAGTTGAAAACAAGCAGATCCTTATTAAAAATAATAAGATCTTATTTTATTTTTAAATAAGATCCACTACATTTTTACAATTATGCCTAATTTTTTTTTTAAATTAATTACAATCTTTTGTTTAGTACAATTCTCTAGTTTATTTATAATGGGATGTTCTTGCAGGAGCTGCTAGATAGTCCTTACTGTGGCTTATTTCCTTTTTATAGGTTTTAAAAATCAATAATTTATTTAATAATATAAATTAAGTAAAAAAATACCTATATTGCTGTCTTTATTGAGGTATAAAAAATTATAAAAAAAATAATGTATTATTAGGAAATCAAATTAAATACAAAATTCATAGTTATCTAAATCATTAGTAATCATTTTTTCAAGGTTATTCCTCTTCATTCGATTTTTACAATTTATTTTAATTTGAAAAAAATTCTCATTGCTATCTTTGAATATTAAATCTGAAAAATAGGTCTTAGAATTTTTATCGAATCCATTAACTTTACTAATATAAAAACTATTTTTATTATGAATGATGTTTCCAGAAAGTTTTTTCGTAGAAACTGATTGATAATTCTTTACTAAATTATTTAATATACTTTCCTCGTTATTTTGCTTATCAATATCCAGATTTGGTATTATTTCTAATCTAAAATCATCAGAATTAAAAATTAATTCCCCTTTAAAAGAATCCAAAATAAATTTTTCCATCTTACTTACTTTTTCTAATTCTGGCCCAATAATCTCTAGACATATATAATACCTCCCTTTTTGAATTTGATTAGAACATGATGTGCTTTAGAAATACTGCCATAACTATAGATCCGTTGATAATTATTTCCTAACGTATCTTGTAGTATTTTTCCTTTGATATTTTCCCTTTTCAAAAGCTTATATGAATCCATTGTAACTTTAAGGTCAATATCATCTGATGAATCTTCATTATCATTTTGGCTCTCTTCAATTATATTATTTATATGCAAATCATTATTTATCAAAAAAATTACACCATATGGTAAAAGTCCCATCTTTATTCCAAATTTTTCATTAAATGGAGGCATATTATCTTTATTTATTGATTCATCAATTTCTTTTGGCTCTATTTTTAATTCGAAGCTTTTTTCACTTTTATTTACTTCAAGTTGCTCCTTAATCTTATTTTTCATAGATAATACTGAAGACTTATCATTATCATCTAAATTCAATTTTAAAGCCTTATCAAAAAATTCAACTGCTTCTTGGTCTTTTCCTAGCCGCGAAAGTGAAACTCCTTTATTTATTATTGCTCCAATACATAGATTGTTATATTTTAAGGTTTCCTCAAAGCATTCTAAAGCTTCCTCATACTCCTGCGTCATTGCATATAAATTTCCTTTATTTAACCAAGCCATATACTCTTCTGGATTAATTTCTAATACTTTATCATAGCATTCTAAAGCTTCCTCATATTTCCCGAGGCCATTGAGAATATTTCCTTTATTGGAAAAAATCATTATTATATCATTTTCATCAAGTCCTAAAGATAATGCCCTATCATAACATTCAAATGCTTCTTCATTTTTTTCCATTTTTGCAAGAGCAGAGCCTTTATTTAACCAAGCATCTGCATTATTTTCATCATATTTTAAAGTATTATTATAGCATTTAATTGATTCATCAAGCCTATTCAATAAATTCAATGCATTTCCTTTGATTAACCATGCACTATGATTTTCAGGATCTCTTTTTAACTCTTCATTGGCATGTTTCATAGACTCTTCTAACTTTCCCAATTCGATAAGTGCCATACCTTTATGAATATTAACCATGGGATAATCTGGATCTGAATTTAAGACTTTATCAAAATATTTTATAGCTCCTTTAGGATTTCCTAGATTAATTAGAGCTATTCCTTTATTATCCAATGCTCTAGTATGATCTGGTTCACTCTGCAATACCTGATCATAACATCCTATTGCTTTTTCAAAGATTCCCATATCTGCAAGTGACATTCCCTTGTTTAAAATGGCATCAAAATTATTAGGTTCTATCTTTAAGACTTTATCATAATATTTTATAGATTCTGCATAGTTACCCATATTAACTAAAGCCTCTGCATTATCTAATAGCATATCAACTGTTTCAAATTCTAATTTAAAATTTTTAAATTCAGAAGTTCCTTTTTGTGAAAGTATGTATTCTTTTAGTTTCAATAAATGATCGTTATCGGGATCTATTGCTAAACTTCATCAATGCATTGAATAGCTTCTTTGAGTTTACCCATAGTTGTAAGGATGCCTGCTTTATTGTATAATGCTTCTGCATTATTTAAATCTAATAAAATAGATCTATTATAAAATTCAATTGATTCATCTAGTTTTCCTATTTCTGCAAGAATAGTCGCTTTATTGTTCAAGGCCCCAATATGATCCGGATTTATATTTAATAGTTCATCATAGCATTTTAGTGATTCCTTGAATTGTTGAGAAAATAGTAATTCATTAGCTTTATTAAACAATGCAGGGGTATTATTCGGTTCTATTTTAGTGATTCATCAAAACATTTAATAGCATCTTTTTTATTCCCTAATTGAGCAAATATATTACCTTTATTAAACCAAATTCCAAAATTGGAAGGATTTATCTCCAGGGCCTTATCAAAACAATCAATGGCTTCTTGATGTTTACCTAAATACGATAAAGCCACTCCTTTACTATTTAAAGCATCTGAATATTCATCATCAATTTTTAAGGCAGCATCAAAAGATCTTATGGCATCTTCAAATTTATTCTGATTTAAAAATTCTACCCCTTTTTCAAATAGCTTTTTTGCTTTTTCATTAACCAATATTTCACCACCCCTGATTCTAAAAATAAATTTTGAACAATAATTTTTGTATCAAACCAATCTTATCGCTAAATTAAATTTAGGTATAATCTTAAATAGTTTACTAATAATCAAATTAATAAATGTTCCTATTAAATTCTAATCAAAAAAGATATATTTATAATAATAAATGTAAGTGTATAGACTTTTTATATATAAAATAGGAGTCGGGCAATTGGATATAAAAGCAAATCAATACACTAAATTCACAGATATTTTGGCCTATGATGTTTTAGAGAAATTAAAAGGCAAGCATGATAAATTTGATAGATTTGAAAGCTTTGATAAGCCATCTAAAACATTTATTTTAGGAACACTTGCAGATAAATCAAAAGATGATGAAATAACCTTAAAACGAAAAAAAACAAGTGTAAAAAATAGTAGTTTATCTGTAAAGTTTTTATTAGAACAATTTAAAGATCCTATAACTGTAATTCCCAGTTTATCAGTGTATTATCGTGTTTATCCCACTTTTGAAGAGCAGATAAATTTTATTAAATCGAAAAATTTGGAAGATGATAAAACTGTTCCCTTGGCCCGCATATGGAAAAGAAAAGATCTTAAATTCAATCCTATTTCCTTAAAAATTGATGATTTAGACCATTATCTTGATTTTGAGGTTGTCATTGGAGACATACGTCTTGAAGAAGATTTATATTTATCTGGAACTGAAATTCCTATATCTTCCCTGGAAAATGATTCCACTTTTTATTCCCACATTGATTCTCTAAAAAATAAAAAAATAATTCCCAACTTTAAATGGGAATGCAGATTGTATTTAGAGAAAGATAAATTATTACACCATCAGGAAGAACTTCTGCTAGTTGAATTAGGAATGGTAAATGAAACAGAAGAAAATAATAGATATGAAACATTTTTATTTGATTGTCAAATGGAAATAGAATTAAATAAAAATGAAATAAAGCCTTTTATATATAATTATAATTATGAAAATTATCTTAAATCCTACGAAAGTCACCTTAGATGCTTAAATTGTCATGCGAATTATAATCCTAGTGAAAATAGGATAACTACTCAAAGTTATGCTAAATTTAATCAAATAAAGGTTTCCCCCAGAAATTCTATTAAAGATTTAAAATTTGACTTCAAATCATTGATGCAGGATTCAGGCTTAGAAAAACTTCAAAAACTCCAGGATCTTATGGAAAATCATTATGAAGATTGCCTTGGATCAAATTATGATTTAGAGTACTTGAATTCTTTAGATAATTTTAAAAATATGCAAGAAAGATTCAAAAATGGATTAGAAATTTTAAAATCTGAAAAAAATATATTTAAAGCTTTTAAATTTATGAATAAATCTTTTCTTAAAAATTCTAAGGGTTATGATTCTTGGAGAATTTTCCAGATAGTATTCATTGTTTGTGTGATTCCGGAAATTGTCGAAAAGAATGCTCAAAGAGATGTTTGCGATTTACTTCATGTAATGACAGGTGGTGGTAAGTCCGAAGCTTATTTTGGTATTGTGCTTTTTTCAGCATTTTATGATAGATTATCTGGAAAAGAATTTGGAGTAACTGCGCTTACCAAGTTCCCCTTAAGAATGCTTTCCATTCAGCAGTTACAAAGAATTGCTAACTTGTTCATGTGGGCTGAAGAAATAAGAAAAGAAGAAGAATTAGGTGGCGAACCTTTTTCTATAGCATATTTTGTTGGCCAAAGTAAAGAATTCCCCCGATTTAATAACGATATCATCAAAAAGATCTTGAAAGCTAAAACTAAAAATAAGAAAATTGATGGTAGAATAATAGATTCCTGTCCCATTTGTCAGGGAAACGTATTTTTAGAAGTAGATCCTCAAAAACAGATTATATTACATCAATGTGATGAATGTAATCGGAATTTCAGATTATTTTTTACCGACGATGAAATATATAGATTCATACCTACTTTCATTGTATGTACTGTTGATAAATTAGCAGGCATAGCATTGAACCGTCGTTTTAAGAATTTATTTGGCGGAAAAATTGATGAGTGCCCTAATGGTCATGGATTTATGCCTAGAAATGATAGTTGTGAATCTACCACTGATATTAAATGTGGAGAATTTGGAAAGCCTATCAATGTTTCTTTTAATACCGGCCCTTCCCTTATAATCCAAGATGAAATGCACCTAATAAAAGAAGGATTTGGTACAATTGATTCTCATTTCGAATCTCTATTTGAATCAATGCAATATGAATTTACAGGTGAAAAATTCAAGAATATTGCCATGAGTGCCACAGTTACTGGTGCTAAAGATCAAATAGAACATCTCTATCACAAAAAAATACGTGTTTTTCCCTGTAGGCTTTTAGATAAAAATAACAATGATTTCTTTTTTGAAAATATTTTAGAGAATAATCAACCGGTACAACAACGGCAGATTATTGGATTAAAACCTAATCTAAGAGATAATAATTTTGCATTACTATTAACCTTAAATTATATTTCTGAATTCATTAAAAGAGTTGAAGATGATCTTACTAAATTTGCAGATATGCATGATTTTAATCAAAATGAATTAGTTGAAATCTTAAAAAGTTATAAAAATATTTTAACTTATCATAATAAAAAATCAGATGTTCATCAGATGAATTTTTTCTTAGATGATTATGTAAACTCTAAAACAGAACTTTATCAAATTGAACCTTTAATTTTAACGGGAGATAATTCGTTAGACCATATAAAAGAATCTATTAAGCATATTAATCATTTTTATGATGATATTACGAAAAAAGAGAAATTATTAGCAGTATTTGCTACTAGTATTGTTTCCCATGGAGTAGATATAGATAAATGGAATGTGATGATGTTTCAGGGTATGCCACGAAGTACCTCTGAATATATTCAAGCTTTAAGTCGTGTTGGTAGAAAATACCAAGGAATAATATTTTTATGGTTTTATCCTAATCGAACAAGAGACTTGAGCTTCTACCAGAATTTTAATGAATATCATAATATATTGGAACATAAAGTGGAAAATGTTCCTCTATCTCGCTGGGCTAAGTTAGGATTTAAACAGACATTTACTTCTGTATTTAATGCTAGTATTCTTAATTATCTGTCTAATGTGTTGGAGAGACCTATTTATAGTATACCTGCTGCTGTTGAAGTATTTTCTGATCCGAAAAATGTGGATATCTTAATAGAATTTATTAAGAAAGCGTATATTTCTAATTCTAAGATGCTAGGGTCTGAATTTTTTGATGATGAAATTGAAAAAGAAGCATTAGAACGAATAAAATACTTAGAAGGTTATGGGGGACCAGCAACTTCCTTTTTCCCTAATGCTCTTAAAGATAACGATAATAAATATTATAAAACCCAGTTTGGGATGAGGGGTATTCAAGATGAGATACTATTATCTCCAAATTACTATGACTTTGGCTTTTTGGCCAGAAAGAGGGATTTGAATGAATGAACAAAAAATTAACTTTCCAGTTTACAGTGCTCTATTTCATGTGGTAGATAACCTAATTTTTACGCGGGGAAAATTTTCTTATAAAATAGATAGAATCATGGGAGATAATAATGATATTAATCTAGAAATAAGAAATGAAGAAAGATTAAAAAACAAACTCTTTAAAGAAATCCTAAAAAATTATAATTCTCGTATAGATCATTATAAACTTCTCTTGAATAAGTTATCCCCGGCGGATATCACCAAATTTGAGATTATTAAATATAAACTAGTTTCAAATTCTTCGTTGGATTCTTCTGGTAATTATGGTATATATCCTAGATCTTTTTTTTGTAATAAATGTGGGGATATGAGATCATTTAAAAATAATAAGGAATGGGAACAATTCAATCCAAAAAAGTGCAGAAACCCCAATTGTAAAGGAAAATATCAGCAGGTCCCTTTATTGAGGTTTTGCGAGCAATGTGGAAAAGTGGAACCACTAAATTATTACTGTAAGGATCATGGAATTGATAATTGGAAACTGATCCGGCCTGAAGCTAATGTTCCTAGTACCTGGAAAGTAATTTGCACTAAATGTCAAATGAAAGGGGCTAAACCTAGCGATATACTTGCTTATAAATGTAATCATACCATTTATGGCGAAAAAATATGTGAAGAAGATTATACTAGATTTAGACCTTTGGTAGCAATTGAAGGGTCTGTCTTAAATTCAGTAGTAATAACCGTAGTGGATGTTCCTCAATTAAAGTATAATGCCCTATTACCGTATTTAGATTATATATTATTAGGCTTATATCTGAACAGATTTGATTCCATATTTGAAAAAATTGACTTAAAAGGCAAAATTGACATTGATAAGATTGATTTATATTTAAAACTAAAAAACGATCCTAATTTGAAAGATTTAATAGATGGCGGGATGGTTAATCCTCATTTAATGGATATGGTGAAAGATTTATTATATGAAATTGAATCTTTGAAACTAGAGTTCACGGGTTTCAATCTAGAAAATATCAATGACTATTTAATCTTAAGCGGAGTATTTTCTAAGGATTCCTCTAATGTGACCACTTTTATTGATTTCATTAATTCTATTGATGATTCTAATAAAAAAGAGAATCTAGAAAATAATTTTAATGACCTTAAAGAAGATTTCAAAATTGAAAATATTAGTTATGTAGCTGACATTCGCCTTATAGCGTCATCAATTGGAGTTAATTTAGGTATAAATAAATTCTATCAAAATAATTTTATACCTCATTTCCAACCGCTCTGGAAAAATAAAAGTAAGGATTCACTAAGAGCCTATTCTTATCCTTTTGAAACAGAAGGCCTTATATTTGATTTAGATAAAGTTTATGTTGTGAATTGGTTAATAGAGAACAAAATTTTACATAAGAATCCAGTAAAAACTAACGAAGAAGCTATAGAGATTCTATTTCAAATTAAAGAAAATACTCCTGAGTATGAAGAATTAAAAACATTGCTTCATACATTTGCGCATGTTTTAATCAGAAGATCATCTTTATATACTGGTCTTGATTCAGACTCATGTGGTGAACTTCTTTTTGTAAACACAGCATCTTTCTTAATCTATTCAACTTCTAATATTAACATTGGCGGATTTTCTTTTGTATTTGAGAATTCTGTAATTGATTGGTTCAGAGACGTTAAATTGGAAGTAAAAGATTGTGTTTTTGACCCTACATGTATTCATGAAACAGGGTCCTGTTTTTCATGTATTTATTTGCCTGAGTTTGTTTGTTCTGAATTTAATCAAGCATTGGATAGAGATATCTTAATAGGTAAGAAAAGGTATAATGAAGGTTTTTGGGTAGATTTGAGGGATTAAAATGGAAAAATGGGCATCAAAAATTCACCATATAAATACTTATAATCCGGACTGTAAAGATGCAATGGATTATTATTACAATACGAAGCTTACTGAAAACATAAGTCCACTAACCAATTTCTTTCTAAACACATTTTTAAATTCGATGGATAAAAAAAACATCATTGTAACTTTTCCAGATAATATTTTAAGACCTTTACCCCTAATAGCGTACAGTTACTCCTTTTTAAAAAATAAAAGTACCATGGTATTTACTTCCAGTACAAGAGGCCTTGAAAATAAGAGCCCGAGAGAAATACATAATATGGGATATTACATGTTAAATTGGGATGGTGAATATCTTTTTTATGATATACCAATTGGCTTTATTTTTAAAGACAAGGTTGAGGCTAAAATAAAAATGCCTTTAGCTAATCGTAGATTTAAGAAGAAATATATTGAACACTTAAAAAACAATTTCACTAATACAAATGGCCCTAAAATATTGCTTTATGCGGATAATGGTACTAGAATAGTTGATACAGTAAATAATATTCTTCTAGATAATAAAAATAAATTTAAACATGAAATGAATTTTGATTTAGGCTGTATCATATTTGAAAATGTTGATCGATATGTGAATTCTAAATACACTAGTAAACAGTTCATCAATTGGATTAAAGATTATCACGATAAAGATATTAATTTCATTTTTCATTTTTCTAATCCTAATTCTCCCTTTATTAATTATATAAAAGATAAAACAGATTCCTTTGTCATCCCCTTTAATAATGGAATTTTAACTAACAATGAAGGCATTTCTATACCCTCTTTGGAATATTATGATAAGAAAGATCCAGTAGAAATAAAAATTATAGAAAATTATAATTTAGATAGACCTTACTTTTATCATAATGATAGCGATATAACTGTTTTTGAACCATTATTAGAGGCCGGCAATATTGATAAACATTTCATGGAAGCCAAAAATTTATTAAAAAGAGTACTGGAAGACCAATTATTTAATAAAAAACTATATTATCGTTCTTTAGGTTTATTATACAGTTTACAGGATTTAATTATTAATCCTTCTAAATATAAACTAAGATATGGCGACAAAGACATTGGATGGAGATTTTTTTCCATCACAGAATTTTTAGAAATGTTTCAAAGTAGGCTCCCCAAAGAAAATACCTTTAATCAATTAGTTTTAGGTGAATATATAACTCAACTAGAAAACATTTACTCTGAATTGAGTAAATGTAGACGTTTTGGGGAAGAAAGTTCCTTTAATCGCATTGGAAAAGATTACAAAATATTAGAAATAGCTCAAAATAAAAACGATTACTTTAGCGATCATGTTTTAATGATAGGAGCCTATTCTAATTCTGAAGCTTCAGTTTTAAGGGAAGAATTAGAGCGTTGGGATATAGATGGTATTGAAGTTAGACATATTGGATGGTTAAATAAGTCTCACTTTGATAGATCTAATTATAGTTTACTCTTACCAGGACCCATACCGGTTAAATACTTTTCTGAACTGTTAAGGCCCTATAAAAAGATTTTAGTACTAGCCTATGAAGGATATAACTTTAATCGAATTAAAGACCAAATGAAACTGGTTTCTGATTTTTCAGTTAAAGAAGAAATTGTTTCTATGAACTATTTTAAAGAAATATATGAGTTCATGGGAATTCCTCAAAACGATGCCTTATTTGAGGATTATCATAAACGTATAAATGAAAAAGAAATAGAAACAGATACATTACCCTCGGGAAACGTTTCTAATACTTTTGATGATCTTAAAGAACTAATATCTATAGATTCATCAGAATATAAAGAAGATTTAGATAACTTAGGACGCATGATTAAGCATATAAAAAGTGCTAATCAAAGGACCGAGGAGAGTAAAGAATATTCAGAATCTCTGGAATTTTATTTACGTAATCTAGAAACTGGTAAAAAATACAAAAAAACCCTACCATTGGCAAAAACTTATTTCTTTTTAAAGAATATAGGATCTAAAATTGAAGAGGGAAGTCCTAAAGAATTAAAACCAGGTAATTTTGTTATAGTAATTGATAATGATGAGAAAAAAACTCTATTACAACTTATAATAGAAATCTATGATCTAGAATCTAGTATTGATAAAGAGATTATTGAATTTTGGAAAGAAAGGTTAATGTTATTTATAAAAGATACTGGTATCAAATATAAACAATTTTACGATGCTTATAACAATTTTGGTGGAGAAAAACATTATCAAACTGTATTAAATTGGTGTAAAGGTCGGGTAATTGGCCCGGAAGAATCAAAAGATTTGTATTATATTGGAAAAATACTCGACGAAGAAATCTTGATTAATAATCATAAATTAATCTCTGAAGAAATTGGAAAAGTGCGCAATATTCATCGAACCACAGGAAGAAAATTAAAAAAGGTAATAAAATCAGTGATTTTTGAGGGAAGTGGTTTAGATGCTCAAAATCTTAATTATGAAGAGTATCTTTTCTATGAGAAAGTAAAAAATGGGATTTACGAAGTTCTTGAAATCAAGTAGGTCATTCTATTAATCCTACATATCTCAAAATATGATCTATTTTATCCTCCACAGCATCTTTAGATTTTTCATAGCATTCATCAATTACTTCTTGAAGATCTTTTTCGCTTTCCCATAGCTCTTCTAAGAATTCAAATCCCATTTTATTTTCAATATCTTTTAAAACATAAAGACATACGAATATATCATCAATATAACCATCAGGACCGTAAATTGTTTCAGGAATCACATCAAAAGGTGCAACATAGTAAGCTAATGCTGCACTAATCTTCAGTCGGGTAGCAGCATCAACTTCATTTTGATTTAGAACCTCAGTTAATAATTTAAATAAATCAGGGCCATAATTAATGAATTCTTCATAATTTCCATCATAGTCCTCAAGATTTTCTCTAATAACATCATAAAAATCTTTAAATTCAATTTCTTCCATAGATGCACCTCAATAACCTATATTATTAACTTCTAATATATATCTTAACTAATAGTAAAAAATAACTTTCTTACTTATTTTTTAATAATTTTAACTCTAAAATTTGCCCTTGTTTAGGTTTAAGTTCACTTAAGCATTCAATCAAATTTACTTTATCTCTAAAATCATATTCACCGGTTTTATATTTTACCGCACGAGTTTCCCTAATAACTGATTCCATTTTCACTCCTCCCTATCATAATATATTTATACTCTTGATTATTATTTATTTATTGTGAAATCATTAAATGAATTATACACCATAGGCCATAGCAACCATGACCTGGAAAAATTTTTAAAACTACTCCACGATAACCAGGTGCAGCTTTTAGTGGATGTAAGGTCATCCCCCTACAGCAGATATGTGCCTCACTTTAACCGGGAAAATTTAAAGGATTCTTTGAAAAAATGCAATGTTGACTATATCTTCCTAGGGGATAAAATAGGGGGAAAACCTAAAGATCAAAGCTACTACACCGAAGGTAAGGTAAATTTTAATCTTATAGCCCAAAGTGCCCCTTATAAAGAGGGAATTTTGCAATTTATGGAACTTTCATCCCAAACATCTTCAGCTTTACTGTGCTCTGAAGAAGATCCTTACCAGTGTCATCGCCATAATTTAATCACCTCCACACTTCTAGAAAAAGGAGTGGAAGTTAATCATATCCGGGGAAATGGTAAAGTAGAAAAAATTACTCGTATAAGTAAAAAAGATGTACAAACCAAGTTATTCTGATGACCTATGAAAATTTATACCCTTGGATTTACTAAAAAAAGTGCCCGGGAATTATTTTGAAATAATCTATGTAAATATTGATGGCCTATACCCTTTCCCTACTATACTGAATCGTGATTTTTATTAGCCATTTTTATTTTTGAAGGATTTCTAAAAATAGGCTTATTTTTTTTTAGATATTAAAAAAGAAAAATAGGGTTTAAACTGGAAAATTAGAATCCAGTTTTACTTACTTAAAAAAAAGGATAGAATATATTTATTTTATACCAGTAAGGGCAGTACCACATGCAGCACAATATCAGCTGAAAAATGGGATATCATAGCTGATTCTAATCCTTTTTTCCAGTACAACCATCCAAATATCACCCCACCAATACCATTTAAGATCACCGCCCTAAGCACCACCAGGGGAGTAAGGGCCGTAAGTGAACTGGTTACTGGTAAGTGCCCCAGACCAAATAGTACTGCTGATATGATAATAGCTAACCATACCCCGGCAGGGGTGGGTTTTCCCTCAGGAGTACTTTTAATCTTATAAATAATCCACACCACCAGGCTCATGAAAAATAGCCGGAGTGTTATTTCTTCATTTATTCCACCATAGAAAGATGCCAGAAATCCCTGCCAGGCAGGAGGACTAATGGAAGGTTCCAGTAAACTGATGGCTACACCGGCCAGGGAAAACAAATACTCAAAACCAATAATGAGAACTCCGGCTAATAAACCCAGCCCTACTGATATTCCCATAATTGATTTCAATTTACTTTTTACTTCCCGGCCCTCCAGCCAGTCTTCCAGAACTGGTAAGCCCAAGCCCACCTTCTTTGCTATTTTTAATCCTAAAAATATGAAAACTGCAAATATCACCGCATTTTGGATAACAGTTCCCAGTAAAAATACATAAAAAGGAACCGGTAAATCTTGCCATAAACCCTGAAGAGTTAAAGTGTAAGGCGTTATTGCTGCTGCTCCCAGGATACTGGCAAGTAGTAAAATAATAAATAATTTCCAGAATGTTTTCATTTTTTTCACCCTTAATTTATCCATTTAACCATACAATCTATTACTTCTTTTTCCACATGACCCTCCACCAGGTACTCCTGGGGAGTGGATTTACCCTCACCGGCTATAAATAAATGATTCAATAATGGGAAAACCTGGAAACTGGCATTATCTTTATTTTTAAGGGCTTCCTTCCATCCTTTAAAATCAACTGATTCCAGGACCTGATAATCTCTTCCCCCCTGGAGAACCAGAATATCCATATCCAAAGATTTAATAATAGAGGAGGGGTCATGCTCACGCAGATCCTTCCAGTAATTAACTGGCATATCCAATGGTAGGTCCTGCCGGGTAATGTTTTTAACAAAATCAGGATCCTTTAATTTCTCCACCTTTTCTTTTAAATCATCCAGCTCAGCCTGCTCATTTTTACTTATTTCTCCCTTTAGATTATAAAGATAAGTATACTGATCTAATATGGTTTCCTCCAGAGAACGGGTTATACCAGCCATAAGAATTATCCCGGCTAATTCATTATCTTCTCTTCCTATACGGGGGGCCAGGGTGGCTCCTAAACTGTGGCCTATTAAATATACCCTGTCCGGGTCTATGTTTTTGCTGCGTCGCAGGAGATGAATGGCTAGAAGGGCATCGTCAATTACTTCTTCTTTAACTGTTATATCCTCCACTTCTTGCGCGGTTAACTCTTTAGCATACTGGAAGGTTCTTTTATTATAGCGGAGTACGGCTATGCCCTTAGAAGCTAAACCCCCTGCCAGGTCCCGGAATATCTTATTTTGCCCTATGGTTTCATCCTGGTCATTAGGGCCGGATCCATGCACCAGCACCACTCCCGGAAAAGGCCCGGAACCAGCGGGCATACTTAAAGTTCCAGGTAAGGCCCATTTTCCCTCTCCTACAGTTACTTCCACCTCCCTGAAGGAGGAAGGGTCCACGTAATCTGGAGGATTATACTCGGTGGTGGTGGGGATGAAATTCAAGCCACTGATTTTTCCCTCCTTTTTAAAAACAATTTTTACTTCAATATCTGCTCTCTGGAAACCATAATGAATAGTGACCATATGGTAACCTTCCATTGGAGTTATCTCCATCTCATTTTGTTGCAGGAGTGCTCCTGCCGGGGCAAGGGTATTTATCCAGGCTTCTTCTAATTGTTCCTGGTTTAAGGCGTTTTTCATATCCTCATCAAATCTGCTCCAGGCGGATGTAAAATCCCCCTGTAAGAGTTCGTCCATAAAATCCTGTGCTATTTTTTTTAAATCTTTTTCTGGTGAATTCATAAAATTTAAAACCTCCCAAATACTATGCACTGTAAACTATTTGTAAATCAAACTATATGTTAACTATAATATATAGGTATCGGAATATTTATATCCTGAAATGAATATACAAATTAACCATGAATACTGAGGATATCCGCACCGTCACCGACCTTTTTGATGAAATAAATGAAAAACTGATGAAAACCAGTCAGGAAACTCTGTTAAATATTTATAAGGATTTAACCATAGCCGAGGCCAATGCCATCTATGCCATAGGGCCAGAAGGACCTAAAACCATGAAAGAAATCGCCCAGGCCCTGGGAGTTGCGGTTAGTACCCCCACCCGAATAATAGACCGGCTCCTGGAAAAAGGTTTTGTAAGTAGGACTGTGGGAAAAGAAGATCGCAGAAAACTATTAATTGAACTAACACCCCAGGGGAAAAAATTAGTAAGTGATATTGATAACGAATCACTGGAAGTAACTAAAAAAATGTTAAAGGGCTTATCTCCTGAAGAGATAGAAACCTTTACCCGGATACTCTTAAAGATAAGTGAAAATATTTAAGGGAAGAAATTTTCTATTCATTAGATTCTTTATTATCTACTTAACCGGATTTTTAAGCATTATTTATAATCCCCGGATCATTAAGTTAATATGCCCTATTTCAGGAAATACATATACAACTTTTGATATCTCCTTTAAGGGTACCCACCCAGGGTAAGGATCTGGATTTTTGTCTGCTTTCATTTCATAGAGGGGATTTCCATTTGAATCATTTTTAATAGAAACAACTCTGGCTATTACCGGCTGGGGATACCAGGTGGCATCATAAATAACTACATCTCCCTCTACTATAGTATCTGGATTTTTATTAATTATTACTATGTCTCCCTGGTTAATAGCTGGGGACATGGCGGTATCTACCACAACCCTCATATCCGATGATAATAACATCCCGGCAGCACCTATAAATGATACGGAAGCAATTAAAAACACCATAACAATTAAAATGATAACTTTATTAGATATTTTATTCATTAAAATTCTCCATTATCTTAATTTAAACGAATTTAATAGATGTTCATCTTGATTTAATCTACAATTTTCTCCGGGTATAAAGTAAATAAACGGCAACAAAATTTATTTTTACAGTCCTAATAGTTCTTTTTTCTTTAATTCGAATTCTTCTTGAGTTACTACGCCCATATCTTTTAATTCAGCTAATTTTTTAAGTTCATCCAGGGGACTAATCTTTAATTCTGATTTATTATGGGATTCATCAATTTTTTGACGTATTATTTCATATAATTCTTTTAATCTTTTATCATCACTTCTAAATGAATATTCCACACTGGATAGGTATACTTGAATACTGGGCAGGGCTAAAAATTTACCTGCATCATAGTCCACACTAGTTATATTATCGTACCTGATGTGCTTTGTGCCACGATCTTTTCCTCTCCAGAAGCTTTTTTTATGGACTATTATTTCATTTTCATCTAATTCTAAAATACCTTTAATATATCTGGAATTGTTGCCCAGGCTTACTCTTCCCGGCATTGATTCATAGAATGAAACTGCAATCTGTAGATTAGTCTGCTCCACAGTATTATCTTGATTTTTAGTTTCATTTTGATTTAGACTCCTTCCACAATTTTTACAATAATTACTAGTCTCCAGGTTTTCAGTACTGCAATTAATACAATTTACCATATTACCACTACCCCCATCATGAATTTTTGAAATTTTATAAGCTAAAAGTTAATAACAATCATGATTTTAATTTCAATTTAATTTAATGAAATTACTTTTTTTGAAGATAGGGGGCCATATTATTACAACTCCCTAAAGCTGCAAATTCATTTTCATAATTGTAAAATTTTATATGTATTTGTTTATAATATATATTATAAAGATTTAGGATTATACCTTAACTATTTAAAGAGAGATCTACCTTGTTAGATAAAAGAAAAAAAAGGCTAAAGAAAAAAACAGGCACGGTATGTCTGGTTTACGACTCTGAAGACTATTATGAGGACATTGTGGACTACAATGACGATGAAGACTGTGGTTTTTAAGTAAATTTTTTTTTATTCTAGTTTTTAGGTTAATTAGACTGAATTTCAGGATTTTTTTTTAAATTGATCTATAGATGTCTTATAATTACCTGAGATTCTATTCCAGTAATTAACCAGAAAAATATAATAGTATTGCCCTTATCATATTAAAATGAGGTAAATCCATGGAAAACCAAGAAAAAATCAAAATGGTAGAAGACTACATTCTAGCTTACAATAACTTCGACGTACCGGGAATGGTATCCTATCTCCACGAGGACATGCTATTCCAGAACATCTCCCAGGGAAAGGTCACCCTGGAGTTAAAGGGCCGAAACTCTTTCACCCGGCAAGCCTACCAGGCTGTAAATCTTTTCAAAGAAAGGGAAATCATAATCACCGAGGTAAACTTTGAAAAAGAGGACATGATAGTTAAAATAGACTACAAGGGCACTCTGGGAGTGGATGTTCCCGATGGACCAAAAAAGGGTGAAAAAATAGAGTTAAAGGGGGGTTCTATTTTTCAGTTTAAAGAGGGTAAGATCAGTTCTATTAAGGATATTAATTAAATAATTAATCTAAATTGGATACAGGGAGGAATAAAATTTGATGGAGTATCTTATATTCAGTGCACTATTTACTGTGCTGCATATTATATCCTACTACACCGCCGGTGCTATTAACTACCGCTTCACCAAAGATATCTACACTGGAGAAGATTCTTTATCCACCTACTTTCTCCGGGATACCTCTAAAAAAGATGAGGCATTGCGAATAAATAAATTATTAATCCCGGGCCAGATAATCCGGGGAGTCTTGATGTCCGTGGTACTATACCCTCTCCTGGGACCCCTGGGAGAACTATCATTTGTGCTGCGCTTTGCTTTTTTAGGGGGAATAATGCTGATTTATGCTGATTTTGCCAGTGCCATACCATTTTGTAATACTATCGAAGGTCTAATATACATGAAAAAACGCTTTGTCACCCGGGATATATTCTTAAAAATCGGTTCAGAGGCAGTAATCTACAGTGTGCTTTTTGGTTTACTTAGTAGCTACTTCCTATTCTAGAAACCCGGTGATAATCAATTATTTTTGTATGCAATAGATTTGAAGGAGGATATCTCTTTCAAGTTCACAGGATCTATAATTCCCTTTACTATAAAAAATAATTTCTTATACTGATTTTTTGATTATACTACCTACTGCCCCACTAATTGCTCCAAAAACACCATATAAAATTATTATTAAGATTGCTTCCACTATCCCGGTAACAGGCCACAGTGCCTGGGCTGTACTTCCTAATCCCAGGATATATAAGATCCCTATAACTGATCCTCCAATAATACCCCCTACTAAACCCACCAGTGCGCCATGAAGGGCCCCGCTTTTATAGCCTTCCCCCACCCGGTAACCCACAAATAAGGTAGCCAGTATAAAGCCTATAATACCACCCAGGTCCCCGGCAAGCTCTCCCAGAATAAGCCACAGTAATAAAGAAAGTAATAAACCTTTTCTGACTTTTTTCCAATGTACTTCCATCATAATTTTAACCCCTCCAATCAGCTAATTTTTTAATAGTTATCCTTAATAACCCGCATCCAATACCGGAAAATTCTCCTTAAGGCCATTAATTAGATTAAATTACTCTGGATAAATCTAATAGATAAAAAAAGGTTCTAAGTAGAGGGGTGCTTCCCATAATAACTACTAATGAAGCAAAATTTTCCTTTAAAACTGTAACTAATCTAATTATTTTTATAAATTGATTTATCTTCAGTATTATTTTATGGATAATTTCATTTATTATAAATTACTATTAGAGGGATATTAACCCCGGAAAAAGGGGTAGTTTCAGATAATATAATCCCTAATTAAAAGGGGCACCATAGAAATCTAAGTTGAATTTCTATAAAACAGTTTAGATAACGAAAATTAGAAAAAGACCTGAAAATTAGCTTTTTTAATTTATTTTATGAGGGATATGATAAGTAAAAATATAAATCAACTGTGCTTATATTCTTTAATAGTAAAAAAATTATCATGAAAATTAAAGGGGTTGTAAAAAAGTGGTAAAATCAGGTGAAAGGAAAAAAGAAGGGATTACCATAAGGGGATTGATGAACTATTTTTTAACTGGAAAAGGGAATATTACGGGGGATGAACCATCAACTCCGGCCACTAATCCAAAAAAGACAGTAACTACTTTTGTTGTGTTAACCTTTGCTTTATCCTCCATTTTCTGGTACCTTACATCCCGGACACCTTTAGTTGCAGATAATGCCACCATTCTACTTCTCTATACTGTTGGTTCTATGTGGTGTCCGGCCCTGGCTGCTGTTATCACCCGTTTATACTACCAGCGTAATTTGAAGGGATTCGGGTTTGGCCTGGGAAAACCCATCTGGCTTTTAGTGGGCATCCTGCTCCCCATTGCTGCCGGGCTTATCATGTTTGGTTTAGCATGGATATCAGGGATAGCACCTTTTAACCTCGAAGGGGCTGCAAATATCCTCACCCTTACTTTCATACCTTCCTTACTATTTGCAATAGCTTTAAACTGTTTTTTTGCCGCTGGAGAAGAGTTTGGTTGGCGTGGATTTTTAGTACCGGAACTGGCCCGATTCCAGACATTCACCCAACTTGCCCTATTATCTGCGGCTATATGGACTCTCTGGCATTTTCCCATGATCCTCTTTGGTCCTTATCATGGGACCGGGTCACTGATATTCTCCCTGGCTGTTTTTATTCCCTCGGTGATGGGGGCCGGTTTAATCCTGGCCTGGCTTCGTATCATATCCGGAAGTGTATGGGTGGCAGTACTTTTCCATGGATTCTGGAACTACTTCATCCAGCAGTTCTATCCCGCCCTCACTCAGACTACTGATTCAGGAGAGATGATGCTGGGGGAGTTTGGATGGTTTGCAGCCATCATGTATGTGATTCTGGCTATCATATTCTGGTATTATAGAAAAAAACTTCCTGAATTACCGGCAGAAGGAGTATAAAGATTTAGTGCCCCTTTCCAGGGGAAACCATCTTTAATTTTTTCTGAATCGATTTTACCATAAAAAAATAATAGATAAGTAGATTTCCTGGAGAACTTTTTTTTAGAATAAACCTGAACCAAAAAAGTCATCCACGCAGTATCCATCTCCCCCCAGATGGTCCTGACAGTAGCATCTTCCACAAACAATACATTTACCTGCAGCGGGCTTCCCACAGAAATCACATTTTTGGCAGTTATTTTGCATAATATTAATATTATTTTTCTTTAAAGATATTTTTTTTTTCAAATTTTTTTTACTAATTGAAATTTTTTGAATGATTTATAGTAAAAACCCTTAAATCTATATAGATTTTTAGGTAAAATCACCCCATCTGTTTTCATTTATTTATTTTTTTCCAGGGCTTCAAACGGGGGATCCATCGGGGAACATTATCCCTATATTCTATATATTCATCCCCAAATTTCTTTGTTAAATCTACTTCTTCTTTATATACAATGTAAATATGATTTAAAATGAAGAAAAATGCAGTCCATAAGAGTAACTCCCATCCTGAAAAAATCAATGACTCTCCTAATAGAATCATGCTAACCGCAGCGATCATAGGGTTTCTAAGATGTGCATGGGCACCAGTTACCACTAGATTCTCTGGAGGATCCCAGGGTGCCAGGGTTCCTCTACCTCTAATTATAAATAATTTATTGGTAGATATGAAAAATCCTAATCCAATAAAAACTAATAATATACCGATAATTAACTTAAAGGCAGATAAAAGCGAATCTAAGGTTACAAGTTGCAGATTAAAATTTATAATTATAACTAAAGGGACTATTATAGTAACCATGAACGGTAAGATTAGTGAAATTAGAACTCTTAAAATTAATTTCATAGATGAATACTATATGTTATTTGTATCCTATAAAACTTATAAAGTTAATAAGGATCTAGGGGCCATATGACATTCTTGGCCCTAATTGGCATACTCCCTGGAATAAGTTTTTAGGAAATTTTTTTTAGAATTCATTCTCAAATATGTCTTTAATCCTGAATTTTGATTATTCTTAAGAAGGCCTAATCATAATAATAGGCATCACAATCCCGGCAGACTATCAGTGTAGAACTACCATCACTTAATAAATCAAGGGTGCCTCCACAATAAGGACAATCGGCATTGGCAGTGGAAATACCACTTTGATGGTCATAGTAGAAATTCCTTAAAGAATCATCACTAACACTGGAAGAATAATCACGGCTATAATCATAAGAACTGTAACTATCATAAGAACTGTAACTGCTACCAGGATAACTACTGGTACTTGCATCTGGAGATAAAAGACCAATAATCCCTACTAAGACTATCATACCTACACAACAAGCCCCTACCAAGGTTAAAGCTTTTACTCCATTATTTTGAGAACTCCACCAGCCTGCTGCGGGAGTATTTTCACGCACCTGCTTTTTTATTAAGGGGGTTCCACAGTTCATGCAAAACCGGGACCCTGGCGGACTATCACTGCCACATTGATTACACTCCCGGGACATAATAACACCTCCACTTTTTAAAAAATTCATTCTAATTAATCTCAAACATGGCATAATCGCTAAATAATAACCTCTCACGATATTAATTTCTTATTCTATTTTATCCACCACTTATGATCCAAAATATAAAAATAAGGCCCATTTAAAATATTTAACCAGAATAGCTAATCCCAAACCGGCTAAAACACCAGATGTAAATCTTAAATAATTATTACTTATCCGTAGATTAAAATACTGGGTTAAACCATCTAGGAAAGTGGGAATAATCATTAAAATAGCTAAAATAATTAGCCAGATATTATAGTCCACATAATAAAAATATACATAGATAAAGTAAATAATTGAGCCCAGGTAAATTCCGGTGCAACGGGAACAGACCGGAAAATAATAATTATTTACTCTGAAGGTCCGCTCTGGTATGCGGTGGCAGATGCAACTTCCAGATACCTTTAAAATATTCTGGATAGGGCCCCAACCTTTCATACTTTATTAATATACTGCATGAATTAATAAATATTACTATATTATATATAAAAAACATTAACTTATAATAAATAATTAATAAAGATAAAGAGCATGGGGTGTAATGTTTTTTTATAAAAAAATTATTCGCTGTTTTCTTAAAATCTAAAGAGGATATGGGGTGAAAAAGGTGGTTTCCTCCCTGGAAATAGAAAATTTGATTCAAAAAAGAGATCTTAAAGAATTAGAAGAAATAGATGATCCCGAAGCACTGGATGGATTAATTGAAGCATTAGAACATGATTATTACCTGGTAAGGGCGGCAGCAGCAACAGCATTGGGGAATATGGGCCATGAAAAATCGGTTGAACCTTTAAGTCAAGCTTTAAATAAGGAAAAATACACAAAACCCGCACTTAAAATGATTCAAGCCCTGGAAAAAACCGGTGACCACCGGGCTATACCCTCTTTGAATGATGCCCAAAATTGGAGTGAACCCTCTATCCAGACGGCTGCCTCCCGGGCATTGGAAAATCTTAGAAAACAGGAAATAATATTAGAAGAAGAACCAGAAAGATCTAAAGAAATAAAAAACGAAGAAGTAAACGGATCAGAAGTTCTAGAAGAATTTGAAACAGCTAAAGGTTTAGAAGAAGAAATACCAGAAGATGTAAATCTGGAATCAGAAATAGATCCAGAAATTCCTGCTTCCAGGAGAACTTTTCCCTGTGGCCATGAAAACCCGGCTGATGCAGACTTTTGTGTGATTTGTGGTAAAAATCCCTCTTTAATAGAATGTGAAAACTGTGGAAAAGAGAATAATAAAGAGGCCAGGTTTTGCACTAACTGTGCCCGGCCTCTGGAAAAAATTCACGAGATAAAATGTGAAAACTGCGGCTTTCTAAATCCAGATAATGCCCGGTTTTGCACTAATTGCGCCCATCCCCTGGTAAAGGGCCTTAAAATAAACTGTCCTGAATGTGGAACTGAAAACGTGGCAGAAGCCCGGTACTGTCAACAATGTGCCTTTAATTTAAAACCAGGTGGAAAAATAAGTCCAGTTAGTTCTTCTGGCCCGGGCAGGGTTAAAGAAAGCACATATACATCTAACTTTCAATACAAAAATCCTGAAATCGAACAGGGCTTAAGTGCTGGTGAAGCTATTTTAATCATATTATTTTCACCCATAGCCGGCTTAATAGGATTTTTAGCGTGGAATGATAGTAAACCCAAAAAGGCCAAGGAATCATGTATTATTGGAATCATCATGTTAGTTATAGTATTATTCATCTTAATCTAGAAGGGGATTTATATGGTTTTAAGGAATCTTTTAAGGGATGAACAGGGATTTTTCATATTTGGACCATTATGGTTTGTGGTGCTGGTGGGGATAATCTATTTTATTTACTCCCTTACCCGGGATAATCCCTCCCAGCAATCCTACCAAACCAGCAATCTCCACAACCTGGTTCTGGAAACAGAATGTCCCTCCTGTGGAAGGATTAATCCACAACAGGCCCGATTCTGTATTAACTGCAGTCACTCCTTTTTAACACGAACTTGTCCTCAATGTGGTACTGAAAATCTATCTGATGCCCGGTACTGCCAGGAGTGTGCCCTGCTTTTATCATAAATATAGAGGTTAGGAAAATGGATTTAGACTTAGACTCATTAAATAAAAAAATCAATATCTTGGCAATCTTCACCGGGCTTTTTGTTTCCTTTGTGATACCGGTAATGGGATTTATAATCTATGGGGATACCATACTTTCTGGTAGTGGGCAAATAACTCCCATGGGACATATGTTCTTTTTACCTTCCATGGCCCTCCTTGGGGGATTGGTGGCTGCTTTATTAAAATCAGAAGATTTTGTGGAAGGACTGGTAAATGGTGGATTTCTGGGCCTGGTAATTACCATTATCATGGGTTTTGTGGGGGGAACCCTGATCTTGTTGTACATGCTTTTTATGGGGAACCTGTCTACCCTATTTGCCACCTCCACCACCAGTGTGCAGAATAATATTAACTTCATGCGGATAATTCTCCAGCCCTTCCTGATTATATGGAGTGGTATGCTGGGGGGTTTAGTGGGTTATATGGTTAAGGTGCCTTTTGTCAGGTAAGTGATTATTATCTGAAACATGAACTGATTTCATAACACATATAAATACTCGTGATTGGTGACTAAAATGATAGATAATCAAATTAATCAGGGATTATCATGTATGATTTGTGGCTTTAAAAATGTGGAAGGAGCCCGATTTTGTGCAAATTGTGGAAAAGAACTTAAAACATCTATAAATAATTGCAATCAATGTGGATTCGAAAATGTAGCTGGTGCTAAATTTTGTGCAGAGTGTGGGAATGAACTTCCCCTTGATGATTCACAACTTGGCCATTCATCTATCTGCCTGGTATGTTCTACCAAAAATCCAGAAAATTCAAAGTTCTGTGTTGCTTGTGCAGAAAGTCTTCCCTTAAAAAATGATGCATCGGAAACGACATGTCCCTATTGTAATTTTACCAATGTTAAAAGTTCTGTCTACTGCGCGGAATGTGGTAAAATATTATTTAAAAATTCACCCCATTCCAAGTATAAACGCCGACGTCCTGTATACAATCAAGATGAGGGAGAATCAGCTAAGTGCACTGATTTTTCCAATAAACCGGGATTACAAGAAGAATTAAATAACACTCTATTTGAAATCGAAGAAAAAGCTCAACCTATATTCAAAGAACTGGACTCCACAATTAATAAAATCTTTAATAAAAAAGAGAATAAATATGGATATCTCCTTTGTGAGTCGTGTGCAGGTTACTATGAATTAAAAGCTGGTGAATCTGCTGATGATTTTGTGGAATGTCAGTGTGGAGGTAAATTATTTTTTTCTACAATTAGGAAGTAATCTTTTTGTTATCTACGGCCAAATCTGGTACCGCATCCCGGGCAGAATTTCTCCTTTCCAGTTATTTCAAATCCACAATTTAAACAGGGCATGGTACCGGTACTTCCACTGACTTTTTTGATGGCGCTGTGTTTTTCAATAATCTGATCGTATGCTCCAGAATCCACCCATTTTAAAATTTCATGGGCACGCATTACTGTCCAGGGGTGAGTGCTGTTCATAATAAGCACTGCTTTTCCAATTTTATCCAGAGAATCATAATCAAAGTCCTGGAATTCCCGTGCCTGTTCTATGAAATCTTCAGTTTTTATTTTATCAAAATGATTTTTAGGAACACCCGACATTTTCATCATGGCACTCATTGCTGCTTCTTTATTTTGACAGGCCAGTAAACCAGCCCTATCAGCAGTAAACTCCGACATCCGGTGCCAGTATAATAAGGCCAGTGTAAGACTGGTACCCACTATACTGGATATTCCCAAGGTTAATACACTGGCTATTTCTCCCAGAACAGGGATAATACTACCCATCTGGTGATAGAGCATATGTCCACTTTTAATATGCCCTAATTCATGCCCAATAATATATAATAATTCTTCTTTACTGAGTAAATCAATAGCCCCGGAATAAAGCACGATAATAGGATTTTCAGATCCACTGGCAAATCCATTTACCTGGTAATCCCATAAAATATAAAGCTCTGGAATATAATTTAACTGTAAAATATCGCAGGCCTCCACCAGTAACTGATGGATATCAGGAAAATTATTTTTATTAACCCTTATTCCACTACCAGTAAAATCCAATCTGACTACCCTTTCTATGTAATGTTTCTGATATTTACGCGATAATTTCTCCAGTCCCGGAGTCCCTTCTAAACTCTGCAACGCCTTTCTGTCAAATTCATGCTCATATTCAACTGACTGTAACTGGTATAATATTTTACGATTCACCAACCCCACTCCTAAAGTTGTTATTAAAAAGTATGTTATAATGAACATTAAGTAATTTATGATTTGATTATCCATTTACAACTAATAAATAAAGTATAAGATTCTCTAAAAGGAGTTGTATTAATATAAAATGTAAATTATATGGATGGATATTATTTTTATATTAATCATTAAAGACATAAATTGTAATAAAGTCATATTTTATAACAAAAAAAGTTGTTTTTCATGAATGTAAATGAAATTAAATATTTACACTTAAATTTAAATAACCAGGCCGAACTTTTAAAATTAATCAAACTCTATGAAAATGTATTTGAAATGGAATCATTCCCTTATCCTTCAGATAATTATCTGGTTAAATTATTAAAAAATGAAAACATTATTTTTGTGGTTGCCAAATATGAAAAAGACATCATAGGTGGATTAACGGCCCATGAATTGCCCTCCACCTATTTTGAAGCCAATGAAGTATATGTATATGATCTGGCGGTTCATCCTAATTTCCAGAAAAAAGGGATAGGAAGCAGATTAATTGAAGAATTAAAAAACATATCATGCAGTAAAGGCGATAAAGAAATTTTCTTGCAGGCTGATGTTGGAGATGATGCTGTAGATTTCTACCATAAAATTGGTGGAGTTCCGGAGAATGTTATTCATTTCTCCTTTTCCTGCAATAAAAAAGGATAAATAAACTAAATTCCAGGCACGGCTATAATTCAGGGGATGGTTTTTTAGTATTACTGGCTAGAAAGATTAATATATCGGGCTAAATTGTTAATTCAAATAAATTAGGAGATAAAAATGAGAATAACCAATTTAAATATCTGGCATGGGGGATCCCAGAAAAGAAATCCTCTAATTATAGATTATCTTTTAAGTACAAAATCAGATTTGATGGTACTTACTGAATTTATTAATAAAGATGGTGGTAAGGAGATTATACATGCCCTGGAATCAGAAGGCTACCAGACTCAAGTTTCTAATACAGATGGGGGTTATGGCTCTTTAATAGCCTCTAATATGAACTTTATCAAGGTAAATAGTGAAGATCGCTGGTTAGAAGTTTATCTAAGTGAACTGGACTTACATGTGCTGGGAGTATACATACCCCATCAACCGGTAAAATAAAGAATGATTTCTGGTCTAAAATCAGGGAATATTCTCTTAATAATCAGGATAAAAACGTTCTAATAACAGGAGACTTTAATAGCTGCACCAGGGAAGATTCCTCTAATCAAAGTGAATACAATCCCCTGGATCTAGAAAAATTAGAAGAATCAGGATACATTGACCTGTGGAAAGTAGGCCACCGGGATGAAGATGAACGCTTTACCTGGTATTACCATGATGGAACCGGCTTTAGATTGGATTACTTCCTAGCATCACCGGGTCTTTATTCAAAATTAAATGGGTTTAAAGTTTCTCATGATGCAGGGGTAAGGGATAAGGGTATTTCTGATCACTCCGCTATTTTATTGGAGTATATATAATTAAAATGATTAATTTTTGAAACTCACATCCTTTAAAATTTCGGAGAAAAATGAATTTTTTAATATATTTTTTGATTTGATTTTTAAAACTAAGGTTCTAATAATAAGAAAAACTTAAAATATTTCATAGGGAACATAGGTTTAAACTTGATTACCATTTCACAGTTTTAATGCAGAATTAGGGGTTTTTTTCTACTCTCATTTTAAGCAAATTTTTGGGAGAGTGCACCTGGAAGTTATTTTTACTTAATCTTTTTCTTTTTATTCTACAGTGCTTTCAAATTTATTAACCTATTAAAATCCCGCTTTTATAAATAATAAAACGGTTCAGGGGGGTTTTTTAGGATGAAATGTCCAAAATGTGAAACTGAAATAGAAGATTCTGATGATTATTGTCGTAAATGTGGAGAACCTGTATCTGAGGGTGGAAAAAAGAAACTAACACTTTTTGATACTGTATTGGGATTAATGTTGCTTGTTTTTCTGTTGTTATTTGCCTGGTTGGCTATAGACACCTATTTTAGAATTGTAGATAATGAAACATGGAGAAAACTATTTTTCATGGCGGCTGCAGGAGGTATAGGGGGAACCTTAGCTGCCCTAAATTCATTCAGTATCCATCAAGCATCGGAAAAATTCAAAGTTAGTTTTATTTGGTGGTATTTAGTTAGACCTTTGGCTGGATTAATATTAGGTGTGGTAGTATATCTGCTCCTACTTTCAAACCTTTTAATTCTGGAATTACCTGCAGATGCAGCTACACCACTTACCACCTTAACATATTCTGTAATTGCATTTTTAGCAGGTTTCGCATCAAAAGAAGTAATAACAAAGCTCAGAGAAGTGATTAAAACCATTATACCTTATAATGCCACCGAGACTGAGGAGCCACCTACTCCTCCTGAGTCCCGTTTCGAGGTTGTGGAAAACCCTGACCCTCTCCTCACTGAGGAGCCACCTACTCCTCCTGAGACTGAGAAGAAGGATACTAAACTACAAGAAAAATAATCTAAACCATTGACCTTTTTTTTGAGATTATTCACTAAAAATAAATTTAAACTCCATATTTCTTTTAATAATAGAAAATTCAGTCTTAAAACACTCTGATGTAGTTAGATAATCATGCTATAGTTTCTACCAGAAAATTGGTGTATTTCCGGAAAATGTGATTCATTTCTCCTCTATTTCTAAGGAGAATATGTAATATAAACTAATGATAATTAGTGAATAATTATCTTTTAAAAAATTTAAAATAAATACTTTTTTAAGTAGAAAAAAATAGATTTTAGCCCTATTATAAGCAGAATTTAATTAATAGAGCTAACTTTCAAGGGGGACAATATCTTCTCCACTTTCTTCATCGCCGCCTTCATCTTTACTCTCATCATCACTGCTTTTATCACCATCTCCAGTGCTATCTCCAGTGCTATCTGCGGATTCATCCCCCATGCCTTGTGATCCAATACATCCTGCTGTTAGTATCACGAAGACCAAAAACAAGAATGAGATGATGTATATTCCTCTTTTATTCAACTTAACCCCTCCTTTATAATCAAGGCCCCATATTTTCAAATTATAAATATAATTAAATATTTTTCTTATTTTTGAATTAAGTGCTTGGGGGGCCGAGGTATATAATATTAGATTAAGAAGACATAATAAATTATCTTTTAAGAGCTCATAAAAACGAAAAAAAACCATAAAAAAATAATTTAATTTAAGGGCGTAGTAAAAAAAATTTTAAAAATAAACTATTATCTAGAGCCTTAAAACGGTAAATCAATATTATAACTACCAATGAAATAAACTATTCAAGCCATTTTATTTAGCAAATTTTTTTTTAAAAAAATAAAAAGTAAATAAAGGAGGAATAGGGTTAGTAAACCACCTCACAACACATAAGGAATAAACATCCGGGTCTTAGCCTTATATTCCTGGTATTCTTCTCCAAATTCATCCAGCATATCCTGTTCTTCCCTTTTAGCCAGCTTGTAGTACAATACAAGTAACAGCAGGTAGAGAACAATAAGGGGTATGGTGGCCCATTCAAACATGATGCCCAGGGTTATTAAAAAGAAGCCGGTGTACTGGGGATGGCGCAGATACTTGTATATCCCATCGGTAACCAGTTTTCCTTCTCCAGTTTCTTTTATCCAGTAGTTTTTATGGATCCTCTTCCAGCCCACCAGTACCAGGGCCACCCCACTAAGGGAGATTAATAATCCAATCCAGGTTCCTAAATCTCCAATGTAACTGCTGAGGGTATGTCCCCATAGTATTCCTTCTGGTAACCAGATACCAAAGGCCCATCCCAGGGCAAACATGGAAAAGGGCACTCCGAACATTTCTATGGCAAAGGCCACCACAAAGGCCAGGTAGGCCCCGGTGGGTTTAACCTTACTTTTCTTATAAAAGGGTACAAATAGTAAAAACACAGCATAAATAGCAATCCAAACCAGTACCGCCCACCAGTTTCCAAAGTGGGACCAGATATTTTCTTCTAACACGTATTATCACCTTAATTATCAAAATTTATTAATATTTTTAAAATCTAATTTATTTATTTTTTAAATCGATTATCATTAATTCCGGGTAGTTTTATTCTCCAGGCAATTCATCATCAAATCCATATTATATTCAATCACTTCCTGGTGGCTTAATCCATGATCCTGCATATGCATCTGGATAGCCGGGGTGAGGTTGATGATGTTTTGCATGGAGGAGGTTAATATCAGGGCGGATTTTACCGGGTCCACCCCGGGACGGATACTACCATCTTCCAATCCTTCCTGGAATGATTTTACCACCATGGAGAAAATTTCAAGCCGTATTTTTTTTAAGTCCTCCATACAGGTGAAGTCCGGGTCAAAGGGTATTTCATAGTAAAAGCGGGATAGGGAGTAACTGGGGTATTCCTGGTAGAATTTGATGTAAGCCCGGGTGAGTAGTCTGATTTTTTCCATTCCACTTACCTTTTTTTTATAGCATTTTTGGAATTTGTCATTTAATACCTGGAAGTTTTCCAGGGCAATATCCAGATAAATTTCTTCCTTGTTTTTAAAGTAAAGGTAAAGGGTGCTCCGGGCCAGTTCACTTTTCTGGGCAATATGGTTCATGGTTACGTTTTCATAACCCTTTTCTATTAATAATTCCCGGGCAGCTTCCTGTATATCTTTTTTCCGCTGTTCTTTTTCTCTTTTTTTTCTCTCTGATAGGGTCATCCACATACTTCCTTGATATATCCTTATACCCTAGACACCTGATACTATGACATATTGTCATAAGATGTACAATATGATATATAATGACATAGTGTCACTAACTAACACTCTGTCATAATATTATATAAAGCTTTGCCCCGGGATGACTTAATTTAAAAAAAAATAATCATCGCGGGGGATTAACAATAAAAAAAATCAGATTGATTTTTAGGATTATTACCAGTCCTGGTAAGAGTATGGAAAAAAACAGGGTTCTTAGCATGGAAAAATCATAGGGCCAGGTGGGAGCACTCTTAAGTTCCTTTTTAAAAACATTAAGGGCATTAATTTCAGCGGCCAATTCACTGGCTGATTTTCAAATTATGGTTCGGGTTTAATCATATTTCAGGGATTTTTTTCTAAATTAAACTATATAATTAACTATTAATTATATTTTAAGCTATTTTTAAGGTTATGAATTTATTTAGGAATAAATACTTACTAGGGTTTTGAGTATACTTAAAATTAGTTTATATAAATATAAGTTGTAAGGGGATACTATTTTGAATAATCCATCACTAAGAATGTGGAAAAGCAGGCTTAAAAACCTCCTCTTTGCCAAAGATGCACCACCTAACTGGAAAGGTGGAAAATATTTTATCCTGATACTTTTACTGCTTTTACCTTTATCTTTTTTACTGGAACTGGGACCGGCCCAGAAAATATTTCTCTTTGTGGGACTTCTAATTAGTCAGATTAATTTAATAAAACTCCCCTTAAAAAATATGATACCTCTTAACCTGGTGTTCATTATTCTGGTTGGTTTATCAGTTTTTTCTGCCTCATTGGGTCTTTACCATCCTCTTTTAGGACTGATATTTTTAATAATCTGGATCTGGTTTTATTCTATTCTTAATATTTCAGGAAAGGTAACTGGCTCTATTGCTTATCTGGGCCTCCTTTTATACTTCTATTCCTCCATCATCTTTGTAGATTCTCAGCTACCACCACTGGACTGGGGATTATATGCTGCTACCGCAACCCTTATAGGGGCTTTGGCCATTATACTGATACGCATATTCCAGAAAAACCCGGCAAAAAGAGAAATACTATCATCCTGTTTTTCCCCCAGCACTGATTTTAAATCCATTGTCAATGCCCAGAAATTATTAAATATATCTGAAAAATCAAAAACTGGTAGCCTGGTACAATTAGCAACCAAAATAGCCACCTTACGCTTCCAGATACCCCACCTGGAAGAAGAACTACTCTCACCTTCTTTAGAACTATTCCAGGAATATATTGCGGAAGTGGATAAACTAACCCTGAAAATATCCGATATCATACTCCACAAGGAGTCCTCTAATTTAAGCTTTAATAAACTGGAAACTCTTTTTACTAAAATCATGAATTTAGATACTAAAGAAGATGATTTAAGCCTTAAAATATTAGTCTCCCAGTTCCAGGATCAATTAGTTAAAACCAGAAAAGTGCTCCAGGGTGAACTTATCCTGGAAGTTCAGCCCCTCCCCCTTTCCCCTAAAGTTCCCTTCAGAGATAATTTACGCTCCAACCTCAATTTAAATAATCTCTATGTGCGCCATGGTATACGCTTTTCTCTGGCAGTGGGAGCGGCCTTTCTACTCTATCTATTAACCGGTTCATATGATGTGCACTGGGTGGCCATGTCCATTTTCCTGGTTCTAAAAGTGGATATCATCAGTACTAAAAAGAGGATGATTATCCGCATACTTGCCACCATAATAGGGGTGGTGCTGGCGGTCCTGATTGCCCTCTTCTTAATGCACCTGGGATTGGCCTATATTTTACCATTACTGGGTCTCATCTGCCTGGTGCTTGTGGTGGTCTATCTACCAGTTAATTATCTCTATGTGGTATTTTTTACCAGCCTCTTAATAATATTCCTGGAACCAGTACAACTTATACCCTTAATGGGAGCTTCCCGGATAATGGATGTGATTACTGGTTCTGTTATTGCCTTTGGAGCAGCCTACCTTATCTTACCCAGCCGGATAATGGTGAATTTACCCCAGCTTCTTATAAAAAGAATTTCCTCCACCCAGGATTTTATCACCACCTCCCTGGAAGGGGATGATATTCCTCCTCTTTTTGATATTTTAAGTGCCCATAATAATCTCCAGGCGGGTATCATCAAACTTAAAGACTCCCAACCCCAATCCCTCCAGGATATAAAAGCCTATGAAGATATGGCTCTTTGTCTGGATGGATTACTTGGAGATTATATAGCCACCTTATCCCACCTTAAGAAAATAAAAACTCCTGAATCCAAGCTGGATGAACCTCTTAATTTAATGCAGGGTATACTGGGCCACCTGCAGGATATGGTCCTTTCAAAAAAGCCAATAAACCCACCAGATTTAGAATACATAAACCAGGAACTAAAAAGATTAAAGGATAAAATCAATGCACCGGATTATATAATCCTATTAAAATACGGGGAATGGATACTCTCTGATGTGGAGCTACTATCTCATCTGATTAAGGAAAATAAGGAGAGGGGTTTATTTGAAAAATACAGGAAACTTTAGACTTAAGTATAATTATTTACATTAATTTTATTCTTACAATTTTTGGACTTAAATAAAGCAGCTAACCTTATTTTAGTCAGTTGGTAACTTTTAACCCACTGATTAATGTGATTTATGCCCTTGAAAGGTATTAATCGTATTAGTTATCCCGGGACCTGGCTCTAAAACTATATATATGAAAATGACCACTAATTATAAAATGACCACTAGTCAGCATATGACTTAAAGTAAAAAATTAAACACTGGTCAAAAATTTAAAAGGAAATCAGATTTTTGTAGAATCTATTTTTCCTGAAGCTATAGAAGGTACCAGGAGATAAATCACTATTTAACTCTCCTTATGAGTTTTTTCCCACCTGACAAATGACTCTCATCATAATTTATCTTTCCCTGGAACCTTCCATTGGCTTAAAATTCATTGATTTAATGAAAAAAAATTACTATAGAGGTGTAAAAATTATGCCAACCTACGAAGACAGAATAGACCTATACGGGGTTGATGGAAAACTTTTAGAAGAAAACGTTCCTCTAGAAGCAGTTAGTCCCCTCATAAACCCTACCATTGAAAAAATTGTACAGGAAGTAAAACGATCCGTAGCCATAGACATATCCGGGATACAAAATTCCCTGGAAAAAGCCGCCTACGGTGGTAAATCCAATTTTGTACCAGGAAGAGAATTAGAACTACCTCTAATGGATAATGCCGACTTACTGGCTGAAAAAATCCAGAAAATAATCCAGGTTACCGAAGACGATGATTTCAATCTAAAACTCATCAATGGCGGTAAACAAATGCTGGTACAACTACCATCCCAGCGGATGAATATGGCCGCCGACTACACCGTATCCACCCTGGTAACCGGAGGAGCAGTAATCCAGGCCATCATCGACACTTTTGATGTGGATAAATTTGATGCCCCTGCAGTAAAAACCGCTGTTTTAGGAAGATATCCTCAAACTGTGGACTTCACCGGCGCCCACATCACCGCCTTATTAGGGCCTCCTGTAATGCTGGAAGGATTAGGTTACGGACTCCGGAACATCATGGCCAATCACGTGGTGGCCATCACCAACAAAAACACCCTGAACGCCGTGGCTTTATCCTCCATATTAGAGCACACCTCCATGTTCGAAACCGGTGATGCTTTAGGAGCATTTGAAAGATTCCACTTACTGGGTATGGCTTACCAGGGATTAAATGCCAACAACCTGGTATATGATCTGGTAAAAGAAAATGGTAAAGGAACCGTGGGTACTGTTATGGCTTCCCTGGTGGAGAGAGCCTTAGATGACGGAGTAATTAAGGTACAAAAAACCATGCCTTCCGGATTCCAGGTATATGAACCTACCGATTGGGCTTTATGGAATGCCTATGCTGCATCAGGATTATTAAGCTCGGTAATTGTAAATATTGGTGCTTCTCGAGCCGCCCAGGGTATTGCTTCTACCATCTTATATTACAATGATATCCTGGAATACGAAACCGGATTACCTGGTGTAGACTATGGTCGAGTGGAAGGTACTGGTGTGGGTATGAGTTTCTTCTCCCATTCCATCTATGGTGGAGGAGGACCTGGAACTTTCCATGGAAACCACGTGGTAACCCGTCACAGTAAAGGATTTGCCGTACCTTGTTCTGCAGCAGCCATGTGTCTGGATGCCGGTACCCAGATGTTCTCAGTAGAAGCCACCTCTGGACTGGTAGGCAGAGTATATGGAGATATCAGTTACTTAAAAGAACCAATAGAACATGTAGCAGACGGAGCCCGGATAATAAAGGATGAAATCTGATAATTATCTATAAAGGGATAGAATGGAACCAATAAAAGCTGTAGATATCAAGATATTTCCCTACCGGCGCCTGAAACCAGCCACCACTGAAAGAATACTCAATGAAATAATGAAACTGGAGGGTATTCTACGGGTGCTGCTTAATGGAGAATCCCTACCTCAGATAGTGGGATATGGCCCGGCTAAAGGAACCAGAGTCAACCATGAAGATAGAAAGGTTATACAACTAAAAGATCATGATTTAGAACTCTCCGTCACCGTGGGGGATATTATCATAACTGTCCTCCATGAAAAACAGGAAGTATTTCTAAAAAAACTGGAAGATATCCTGGGAAATAATCTTTCATGCAATTTCGAAGTATCTGCAGGAATTTTTACTAAAACAAATATTACAGTTTCTGATTATCTGAAAATAGATCGTGGAATAGAACAGGAAATAGAACCAACCTATATTGGACTGGTTGATCCTGGATCAAAGTCAGAAGATACTGTAAGATTAATAGGTGATTAATATGTCTTACAAAGCCCAATACAGCCCTGGAAATACAAAAATCGCGGAAAACCGTAGGAATCACATGGACCCTGATTATGAACTAAAAAAAATCAGGGAAATTGCTGATGAAGATATAGTTAAAATTTTAGGCCACCGAAATCCGGGAGAAGGCTACAAAACCGTACACCCTCCCTTAGAAGAAATGGATTTCGAACTGGATATGATGAAGGAAATGGTAGAACCTCTACCTGGAGCCATGCAGGGTAACCGAACCCGTTATATTCAATTTGCTGATTCCATGTATAATGCTCCGGCCCAACCCTATGACCGGGCCCGAACTTACATGTGGAGATTCAGAGGAGTGGATACCGGAACCCTATCTGGCCGGCAGGTTATAGAAATCCGGGAACTGGACCTGGAAAAAATATCCAAAACACTAACTGAAACCGAACTATTTGATCCAGCAAAATGTGGTATACGAGGGGCTACCGTACACGGACACTCCCTGAGACTGGATGAAAACGGGTTAATGTTCGATGCCCTGCAGAGATACGTATACAACGAAGAAACTAAGGAGATATCCTATATCAAGGACCAGGTAGGAAGACCCCTGGATGAACCGGTAAATATGGGAGAAGCCCTGGATGATGAACACCTCTCTAATATAACCACCATTTACCGCAGTGACAATATAAGCATGCGGGATGATCCTGAAGCCCGGGAAGTAGTGGAAACCATACACTCCAGTAGAACTGATGGTGGATTTGGTTTAGAAGTTTTCAAAGACGATTTAAAACGTAAAATAGGTGAATAGAATGGAAACTGAAAAGAAATTATTTTTAAAAGCTTTAAAAAATAAATTTGATGAGGATCCAGATAAACCTAACACTGATTTCTACTGTTTCGGTGGATGGGAGCAATCTCCTCGTAAAAAGGAATTCAACCAGCATGCAGAAAAACTGGTAAAAGAAAGAGGAGGACTCCCCTTTTATAATCCAGATATAGGAGTTCCTCTGGGTCAAAGAAAACTGATGGCCTACAAAGTATCCGGAACCGACACCTATGTAGAAGGAGACGACCTCCACTTTTGTAACAACAGTGCCATTCAACAGTTATCTGATGATATAAAACGAACTATTATTGTGGGTATGGATACCGGTCATGCTGTACTGGAAAAACGTTTAGGTGTAGAAGTAACCCCGGAAACCATCAATAACTACATGGAAACCATAAACCATGCCCTGCCTGGAGGGGCCGTGGTGCAGGAACACATGGTAGAAGTACACCCTGGTTTAGTAGGAGACTGTTATGCCAAAATATTCACCGGAGACGATAATCTGGCTGATGAACTGGATAGTCGATTCTTGATTGATATCAATAAGGAGTTTCCAGAAGACCAGGCCGAAATGTTAAAAAAATACATTGGCAATAAAACCTACCAGATTAGCCGGGTCCCCAGTATGGTGGTACGTACCTGTGATGGAGGAACCGTATCCCGATGGTCAGCCATGCAAATCGGTATGAGTTTCATTTCAGCCTACAAACTCTGTGCTGGAGAAGCAGCAATAGCTGACTTTTCTTATGCTGCTAAACACGCTGATGTAATAGAGATGGGTACTTTCCTACCGGCTAGAAGAGCTCGTGGACCTAATGAGCCAGGAGGTATTGCTTTTGGTATCTTAGCCGATATGATCCAGACCTCCCGAATTTCTGAAGACCCAGCTGAAGTAAGCCTGGAAGTAATAGCTGCTGCAGCTGCTATCTATGACCAGATCTGGCTGGGTTCCTACATGTCTGGAGGAGTGGGCTTTACCCAGTATGCCAGTGCCGCCTATACCGATGATATCCTGGATGACTTCCTCTACTATGGAATGGACTATGTGGAGAAAAAGTATGGTATATGTGGTACAAAGGCCAGTATGGATGTGGTAAAAGACATCTCCAGTGAAGTAACCCTCTATGCCCTGGAACAATATGAAATACCCACCTTACTGGAAGATCACTTTGGAGGATCCCAGAGAGCTGCTGTAGCATCCGCTGCTGCAGGATGTTCTACTGCTTTTGCCACAGGAAACTCCAATGCAGGAATCAATGGATGGTACCTCAGCCAGATTCTACATAAAGAAGTACACAGCAGACTGGGATTCTATGGATACGATCTGCAGGACCAGTGTGGAGCTTCCAACTCCCTATCGGTACGTAGTGATGAAGGTTTAATCCATGAATTAAGAGGACCTAACTATCCTAACTATGCTATGAATGTGGGGCATCAGCCAGAATATGCAGGAATAGCCCAGGCACCTCACGCTGCCCGGGGAGATGCTTTCTGTGTTAACCCTCTAATTAAAATAGCCTTTGCTGATGATAATCTGGCATTTGACTTTAAAAATCCCAGAAAATCCATTGCTAAAGGTGCCCTAAGGGAATTTACCCCTTGCGGTGAAAGGGATCTCATAACCCCTGCCCAGTAAACAAGATAAAGGTGGTTTACTAAAAAAAACCACCCCTTCTTTTTTTTATTCCCGGAAACCTTAGCTTTTTTAAGAAAACTTTTTTTTAAATTTAACAATAGTTCAATAAAATTGATTAATATACTATTTTTAGATTTAACCATAGTCCTATAAAATATACTATTTTTTTTTAGATATCATTTAATCAATTTAATAACAATACATCTATTTATGGCCTTCAGATAATATTTAATAATTAATTATTATAAATAAAGAGTTGAACATTAAATTTACGATTTTTATAGGGGTGAAGAAGATGTCCATCCTTCAAAGAAGGGAAAGAGAAAAAAAGAAAAGGCGACAGGATATCATTAATGCTGCTGAGAAATTATTCTTTTCTAAAGGCTATGATAATGTTTCCATGAATGATATTGCCCGGGAAGTGGAGCTATCCAAGGCCACCCTTTATTTATATTTCCAGAATAAAGAAACCCTTTTTTTTGCCATAGTAGTTAAAGGGACCCGGCTTCTTAATTCCATGATTAGAGATAGTATAAATGATAATTTAAATGGCCTGGAAAAGGTGGATGCCTATAGAAATGCTTATTATGACTTCACCAAAAAATATCCAGATTATATTCATATCTACAATTACTTCCAATCCGGGAGATTCAGCCCACCACAAAGTGATATTCTATCACAAAAAGAAGATGATACTTCCCTGTCCTATGTAAGTGAATGCGCTGAAGAAGTACTTAAATTACGTAATGAAAGATTCTTTATTCTAGAAAAATCCATAGAAGAAGGAATAGCTGATGGAACCATGCGCCCGGATATAGATCCGGTGGAAACAGCCATTCTATTATCGGCCATCTCCAAGAGTTTATCCCACATACCCTCAGATCATGAGAGGTTACTCCAAAAAAGGGGTATAGATCATGACCAGTATTTCCAGGATGTAAGTGAATTTATACTGCTTATGATTAAAAATAATAATTCGGAATAACTCATTAAATCATAGAGTATACGGTTTATACCTAAAAAAAATAATTTCCTGAAAAATTCTTTTAAAAATCTTTTTTTTGCTTATATTTTATGAAAAACTTATTTTTCCAGGATTATGGTGTTATCTTCTCCTATTAATTTTAAAAGCTTTCTTAAATCCCCTGCTTTTTTTAGAGTGGTGGAGTTTCCCACCACCATTAACTTTCTTTTGGCCCGGGTGAGGGCCACATTAAGCTGGGGTTTCTGGGCCATGAATTTTTTGGTGTAAGGATTTAATTTACCCAGGCCACTTTTACAAAAACTGAGGATGATTACTTCTTTTTCCCGGCCCTGGAAACGATAAACGGTATCCACCTCCACCAGCTCATTATTCAAGATTTCTTTTATCTTCTGTTTTTGCCGCTGGTAAGGGGTGATAATTCCCATATCTTCTGCACTTAAACCATTTTTAAGAAATTTTTCCACCAGGTAAACTACCAGCTTAGATTCAGCGGTATTCACACAACCACTACCGGTCTCATCCTCAAAGTAATCCAGCTTAGATGTATCAATATAGGTTAAAGGAGATGCAAGGTTAAGTAAGTCCTGGTTATTAAATTGGGCCAGAGATTCAAAATCTAAGAGGAGACCATTATTCTTATCTTTATTATCATTTCCATAGGCACTGGATGGGAATTTTCTTATTTTACTGTATTTTGCTTCAGGTAGATTGTCCCCTTCACTGCTGCTTAAATTATCCATGAGTTTAAGCTCGCTTACGGTGCTACCAGTTAGTAATTTACCTTTATAGAATAATTCACTGGATAGGTTGGCAATATCCTGATGCATCCGGTACTGGGTATTTAAAAAAGTGGCTGATTCTGGGTAATAATCCAGTAAACGATTGAAGATTGACTGGTTAAGTGCCGGGGATAACCTGGATTCTTCTATAGGTTGGAGTTGCTTATCATCCCCTACCAGGATGAAGTGACCACATTTTATTAAGGGAAGAAGAGACATGAAACTGGCCACCTGACTGGCTTCATCCATTATCATACAATCAAAGTTATCATGTTCCATTAAACGATGGGAAGAAGAAATAACAGTGGAAGCCACCACCTTAACCCCAAAAAACACCTCTTTTTCAATATCCATTATCAAATTCTGTTTATCCGCTTTTAATTTATCCAGATTGCTTTTAAGGCCTTCTAAATCATCCTTTATTTTAGCCCTTTTATTTTTTTTAAGATTAATGGCCAGGTTCAACTGGTTTATCTCGGTATTTATCAGGACCATTTTTTTATCCAGAGCCTGGTAGTAATGATCATAAGCTTCTAATATTACTTTATCAGTAATTCGGGCAGTTTCTGATTCAATCTCTACTTTTTTTAAATCTAAAAATGATGCCTGGGATTTTAAAATATCCAGCTGGGATTTAATTGCATCACCAATTAAATCACCCTCCCCTTGAGGATATAATTGTTCCAGCTCAGCCTCCAACAGGTCATGGGCCTCCCAGTAACCCTGGAAAGTATTAACCATTTCCTGATAAGCTTTATCCTTTTTTTGAATTTCTATTTCAAATTCCTGATATTTTGAAGAATTAAAAATAGAGGAAACCTTCTTTAAAATTTTTTTAGATTTTAATTCCTTTAATTCCTTTTCCAGGGCATAAAAAGTATCATTATCGGGAAGTTCTGCTTCCAGTTCCCCTAACTCATAGATATTACCGGCCAGTTCCAGATATTCTTCTGCTTTTTTCTTTTTAAGACCCATTTCTTTTTCTATTATCAAATTATCGGAGTTAGAATCATTTTTATAAAGTAAAGTGGTTTTAGCTGGAATCAGCTCTTTTTTTTCATGTTTCAGGCGGTATAGTATGTTTCTAAAATTAAAAATCTGAGATCTTAAAATATTAATCTGCTTTTGAATTTTTTTATCTTCACTCACCTGTTCTTTAATGGCCAGAAAGGTGTTCTTTATTTTCTCATCCCATTCCCTTACCTGAGACCATTGGGGATGATGTTTCCTTTGCTCCTGTAGTGCCAGGTGCCTCACCGGTCTAGATATTTCACTTAAACTACCCAGTCGCAGTATCTTTTCTCCATCTAAATTCAGTTTTTCCAGAATATTATCCACCGAACTATTGGTCCAGGCAGTAACAAGTACTCTATCTCCACCTTGCACCTTCGTTTGTATAATTTCTCGTATAACCGTAGTTTTACCTGTCCCGGGAGGTCCAATAATCAAATGAAAATCTTTTGCTTTCAGGGATTTTTTTACCGCATCATGTTGTTTTTGGTTTAGATGCGGAGCCATATAATCAAGATGTGAGGTGTTATATTGGGGCTGGCCTTTATTAATTAAAAATTTAAGAATTCTCTTATTATCTTCATTAAGCTGGTTTTCTTCAATTTTGTCTATGGCCCGTTCTAGTTTTTCTAAAATAAGGTTTATTAAATTAGTATCCACCAGGACTTTCTGGTTCAGTTTTAGTTTATGGATTTTTTTATAATTTAAAATCAGGTGGGGACCATAATAATCCATTACCGTGGCAAAATCCTCATCCAGGAGTACCAGGGCCCCGGGATAAAAATCATAATTTTTTTTAAGTACCAGGTGCAGGGTGTTTTGCAGGGGATTTAATTCCACCACTTCCCCTTTTATTTTGGTAGAAGGCCTCATCTCACCTTGAATATACTCCCTTATCTCCCGGGTAATGGCCTCTAAATCAGGGTTAATATCACTCATATCTTCACCAGGGTCTCAGCTTAAAATAAGGGGGATACTAATATTCATTCTCTCGTATACAGGGGATTATTTCCAGTCTTTAACTAATTTTAGTATATGAAATAAATATAGTTAGAATAGTGGGTTATCATTCAGTAAGAATAGCATATTTTTTCAATTGATCATAATCCAGGTCTTCACTTTCATCCCACACGCCCTGGAAAAATTCTATGGCTTTTTTCACCTGATCCGGGTCTTTAATGAGCACTCCGGCTTCATAGTTAACTCCCAATCCTTTACGGGTGAGGTTGGCTGAGGAGATGATGGCCACCTCAGAGTCAATAAACATCATCTTGGCATGCAGGTTATTATTATAGCGGATATGTGCTCCTGATTCCATCAATGCCCGGAGCTTATCCAGACTGGTTATCCCTGATTTGATATCTTCTTCCCGGAAACTGGTAATAATTTTCATGTTAACCTCTTTTTCCACACCGGAAAACTCCTCCACCAGGTAGGTAATCCAGGGGGAACAAACCAGCACCTCCTTTTTAGCTTTTTTCAGGTTCTGGCGAATTTGTCCATATACCGTACGGGCCTCTTTAGGAGTGGTGACCACCAGTTCGAAGTGACTTTTTTGCGTTTCCTGTTCTTTTTTTAACTCAATATTCTCGATTTTAAGAGCATTTATCTGGTTTAATATCTTTTTATTTCCTATGATATCTTTTTGCAGGTCTTTTAATGCCTCTTTAAGCTGTTTATTTTCTTTTTCCAGGGCCTGGTTTTTAAAGTCCAGTAGTTCTAATTTTTCCTTATCCTGGCGATATAATTTGATTTTTTCAATCAGTTCCAGGTCCTCTTTTGAAATACCCATACTTAAACCTCGCCTTAATAAAACATGCCCCACATTTTAAGGTAGATATCATATCTTCTAACCTATAATATGATTAAAGTAAATATAAAATTATAGGTTTTAAGTTGATTAAAAAAGGAAAATTATGATGGTTTATATTTTAAAAATGATTATGCTTTGTTGAGCGTAAAATCAAGAGGAAATATTTTACAGGTGGATAATCACCCCTTATAAAAAAAATTAGATAGATAGTTTAAGTCTGAAAATAGATATTTATTTGTTGTAAGTAGGATGGTTTAAGTCTGAAAATAGATATTAATTTGTTGTAAGTAAGATAGTTTAAGTCTGAAAATAGATATTTTACTGTTTAAAATAAATACTTTAAATCTTAAAATAACATCACCTCTAAATTTTAGCATATCACTTTTAATTAATTATTAGGTAGTAAAACATGATCAATTACCAAGGAATTTTAATCAAAACCCATGAATCAGTGCCTCAACCATCCATGGATACCTATTTTCTTTTGGAAAATTTAAATATTAAAAGAACTGATGAGATACTGGAAATTGGGACCGGTGCAGGATTAGTTACCGTGTACTGTGCCCAGAGAACCCGTAATGTAGTGGCCACTGATATCAGTGAAAAATCCCTTAGATGTTCTCTGGCCAATATCATAGCCAACCGGACTTATAATACTCAATTAAAAAAAGGAGAGCTTTTCGAATCTGTTGAAAATGAAAAATTTGATTTAATTATCTTTAATCTATCTCAACTTTTGGCCACTTCAACTGATTTAAACCCTGAAAAATTACTCACCGGATTCACCAAAAAGGTAAGAGATTACTTAAAACCTGAAGGAAGATTCCAGGTATTAGTACCAGGTATTCTTGCATCGGAGGATACAGTATCTACTATAGAACAAAATAATTTTATGGTGGATTTAATTCCCCATGATAAATCACCAACAGGTGATTATATAATTAAGGTTGATTTAAAAGGGGATTCCTAATCTTTTTTAGAAATATTATCCCTTAGATAGCTTTTAATAAAAAAGAAGTATTTATAAAAGTTATTACTTTAAAGTCCAGTAACACCTTTTAGGAGAGATTATAGTCTCATCCTTTTTTAGCTGTTTCATAATCTTGTCTACTTCTTTTTTATCCACACCGGATATCTGACTAACTCTGGTGGCATTTAATGGTTCTTCTGATTCTTTAAAGGCCTTAATAACTTTTTCTTTATCATCCATAGTTACACTTCCTGTAATAAATTTTATTTAAAGTACTTGAAATTTTTTTTGATTAAAAATCGACTAAATATTAATTCAGGATACCAATTTTATAAATAATCTATTTGATTAATCCCTGTTAATTAATTACTCTATTAATTTAAGTAATTGAAATTTCTTATACGGGATCATAATCTATAAATTTCTATTTAGGTACGTAAATAGCAATTGCATGATTTTGGAAAATTAAATTAAGTCAAAAAATCCATAATTTAAACTAAGTAAAGTAATTAATGATAAAAGATGATTATACATTTAATTTAAATTAAGGTTACAATATGTCTTCTTTAATCACCTCTAAACTAGAAAATATCCTGAATAAAACCCTCCATCCTCAAAAGATACAGGGCGTGGTGGTAAAGATTGAATCTGGAGATGGTTCATTTTCCTGGCAAGGATCTGCCGGGAATATGGATACCGGCTCTTCTTATTTTATAGCCAGCACCACTAAATTATATATCACAGCCATGATATTGCATCTTAGACAGGAGGGTAAACTGGATTTAGATGATACCCTGGTAGATTACCTGGCACCGGACTTAATAGAAGGAATCCAGGTATTTAAAGGGGTGGACTACAGTGAAAGTATCACTATAAAGCAACTTTTAGCCCATACTTCTGGGGTGCCGGATTACTTTGAAGATAAACCCGTAAATAAAGATAAACTCATTAAAACACTTTTAAATGGCCAGGATGAGTGCTGGAGTTTTGAGGATGTAATGAATATGGTTAGAACTATGAAACCCCAATTTGCACCAGGCACTCCCGGCAAGGCCCATTACTCTGATACTAATTTCCAGTTACTTGATCAGGTAATAGAAACCATAACCAAAGAAAAGATTGCATCTGCCCTCCAGGAATATATTTTCCAGCCCCTTAAACTGGAAAACACTTATCTCTATCAGGATATCCAGGATACTGAACCTGAGGATATTTACTATAAAAAGGAAAAATTACACATCCCTCAGGCCATGGCCTCTTTTCGCGGGGATGGAGGTATAGTATCCACCGTTTCAGAATCAATGATATTTTTAAAGGCTTTTTTTAAGGATACTTTTTTTCCAGTAGGATATCTGGAGGAATTGCAGGAATGGAATAAGATATTTTTCCCCTTACAATACGGAGGGGACTTATGCGTTTTAATTTGCCTCGAATCTTTTCCCCCTTAAAAAGGGTTCCTGAGTTCTGGGGCCACTCCGGATTATCCGGGGCCTTTAGCTATTACTGCCCCAGTAAAGATTTATATTTTACCGGAACCGTTAACCAGGCAGCTTATCCTAATTTATCCTATAAACTACTTGTCAAACTGGTAAATTGTTTTTAAATTAAAATAAGGTGTTCAGGATAAAAAAAGAGTTATATGATTATTATTTTTCTTAAAAAATTAGTTGAATAAAAAGAGTAAAAACATGAAAAAATGTTTTTAATAGGAATTATGCTTAAAAAAAATAAAAAAATAAAAAAATAGGTGTTTTATCTGAATTTACCGTAGATGGTTCCGCCTATTATACTCAGTAATCCCACAAGAGCTAAGGCTAAGGGGGTACCAGTTTTTTGCATGGGTACCGTGGCAGCATCAATTGGAACCGGGCATGCTACTCCCATGAAGGTGTAACTATCTTCATCCAGGAATATTGGGCCTTCAGGATTTGGTTCGAAGGGGTATCCTTCCCAATCCCATAATATGGCATTTACTGTTATCTCACCGGTACTCATTACCCAGGCAGGTACATATAACTCGGCAACATCTCCAGGGAACATGGGACCATTCCATCCAATCCAGAATACATAAGCATCTAAATCCAGATCATAGAAATAGAATGGATTGAGGGCAGTATTTTCATATCTTACACCATTAAAGTATGCCACAGCATCCAGGACATCTATATAATCATATGACCACCATCTGAGTGAATTTTTTGGATCTTCCTGCAGGGTAACCAGAGCATTGTCAATAGTTTCATTACCTGTATTTTCGGCCAGTACCGCAACTGTTACTTCTTCACCTACACATGCTTCTTCTACCAGTTCATCATTTTCATCTATAACCACTACATCTACATCCTGGGCGGAAACTGCACCAGCAAAGACTACCGATAGAGTAACCATTAACATAAAAATGGTAGCTATTTTTCGCATATCTTTTTCACCTCTTATGTTTGATACAAATGGAATCAAACCTTAAAAATAACGAATTTTTGGTGAAAATCTAGCTGAATAATGCCTGTTTAGAATTAAATATTTTTTCCCAGAATATGAACTGCTATTTTGAATGTTGATATTTTTGATTCCATGGTAGGTAATATTATGTTAAAAGGAGGATATAAATTGTTACTAGTTATTATTAAATAATCAGGAATATTTTAGCAGAATGGTCTACAGGCACTTGAACGTTTTTGGTATTAACCCTTCTATCATTATTTATTATTTTAATTAAACAGTTGGATAATTATTGAATTAATATTTAATACTATTTTGAATATTTTTCCAAAAAGTAGAACAAACATGCATTAAAAAACCAATATTACTAAACAATGAATGTTGATTTGATTTTTAAATTAAACAATTTACAATAAATTTACTTAAATCTTATCTATATTGTTAGAACTTTCAATAAATATATATACATCTAACAATAAATTCACGAAAAGCTTAATTCATAGTTCAAGGTTGTCGGTAACCACCTGCCGGTGTAGGCCATCTGCTGGTAAATGATATGCCTGTTTTAAAATGAATAAATCGGCATATTTTAAGGGATTACTAACTTACTACCTTGAACAAACAAGCCGGTTTAAAAAGGCTATTATTAACAGCTTTTAATTAATTAAACCTACTTTTATGGGAGGAATCACTACATGAGTCCTGAATTAAAAATAAGTGATGAAAATCTCACAACCCATCAAATCAATCAACAAATAAAAAAAGCTCTTCAGGAGCAAAAAAACAGGATAATTATAGAAAACAATGATAAATTAGATTCTATTGCCGTGGGAAACCCCTCAGGTGTTGAATTCAACTTAAAAGGAGAATTCGGAGACTTTATAGGAGCCTTAAACGAAGGATCCCGTATAGAGATTGAAGGAAACACCGCCCGTTTTCTGGGTAACAACATGACTTCCGGAGAGATTATAGTGGAAGGTTCAGTCAGTGACGGTGCAGGATATGGTATGTACGGAGGGCATCTACTTATTAAGGGCGATGCTGGAAACTCTTTAGCGGAACTAAATAAGGGCGGAGTAATCATTGTTCAGGGGGATATAGGATCGCAGGCCGGTATGTTCATGCTCCAGGGAGATATTATCATCCTGGGCAATGCCTCTACCGAAACTGGAAACTGGATGCTAGGGGGCCACATTTATATCACCGGTGAGGTGGAAAGCCTGGGCAAGAATGCAGCCTACAGGAATCTGGATGAGGAAGATAAAACTAAAATTAGTGAAATATTAAATGCTCACCACCTTGAATTTGACCTGGATGCCTTTAAAAAGATAGATTGTCAAAGCAAAAGACCCTTCTATGGACATTAGGAGAATAATACAATGAATGACGAGAAAATAGCCATGGTTGGAACTCCCTGCCAGGTTCTGGCCGCAACAAAAGTTAACAAGTACCCGGATATCACCGGTGGTTCCCCTATTGATATTAAGATAGGATTATTCTGCATGGAAACCTTTTCCTACAAGTACATGCGGATGTTTTTAGAAGAAAACCAGGTGGATATCAACGAAGTAAAAGAATGCAGTATAGAACAAAACCAGTTAAAATTCCTTAAAAAAGATGGAACCACCTTTGAAGTCCCACTGGTAAAAGCAGAAGGTTTCATCAGGAAAAACTGTGATATATGTTCTGATTACACCGCGGACATATCGGACATATCTATTGGTTCTATAGGTTCCCCTAAGGGCTGGTCCACCGTAATAATACGTACCCCTAAGGGCCAGGAAATCATAGAAGCCCTGGAAAAACAGGGTCAAATAGAAACCCGGCCTATTGAAGAAAAAGGTTTAAACCTACTTAAAAGGATAGCCACCAGTAAAAAATCCACTAACCGGATAAATATCCAGAAAAGAGAGGCCATATCCCGACCGGTGGTATACCGTCGGGAGGTTAGTGAAGAAGAATTCCAGAATTTTGTGCAGGAATGCCAGTTTGAGAACCTGGAGAGTGATGTGATAAGTGAAGGGGCCTGTGTGCTCTGCGGGGCCTGTGAATTTGTATGTCCCACCAATATAATCAAAATCCATGACCGTAAACCATATATCAAAGGTAGCTGTGAAGAAGGATGTCATGCCTGCTACACCGCCTGCCCCCGAACTTATGTAACTGAGGCCGTACTACCTCGAAACCTGGATGATAAACCCATAGGTGATTATCTGGATATTAAAGCAGTTAATGCTAATTTTATAGAAGGCCAGGATGGTGGAGCAGTAACTGCTATTTTAAGTTACCTTTTAAAGGAAGGAATTGTGGATAAGGTATTCATTGTAAGTGAAGATGAAGAAAAAGCATGGAAACCTAAACCCCGACTAACCAGTGATATTGGAACCGTGGTCAAAGCCGCCGGAACCAAATACAGTGTAGCCTCTATAGGATTCAAAGCCTTAAAAGAGGAAAAAGCATAAAAAGGAAGTTAATAATATGCCATTTATAGTTACAAGAAATAAAGATCTCTGCCTTAGAAGTTTCGACCGGGAAGGGTGCTGCTGGTATAAATGTGATGACAAGGACGATGAACAATGTAAAAAATGCTACTCCTGTTACAACAACTGTCCCAATGAGGTATACGATGTCATAAATGACCAGCCTTTCCCCACCAGGATGGAGAGTTGTGCTGGATGCAGAATTTGTGCTAAAATGTGTCCCAATGATGCCATATCAGTAAGTGCGGTGCCTGCTGATCCCCGGGCCATGTGGACTGACCCAGATATGGATGAAATCCAGAGAAAAGCCCTGCAGGGAAATTACCGGGTAAGATCCTGTGGAGTAAGAAGAGAAATACCCACCTTATCAGAACTGGTCATGGTACCAGGTCAGCTGGCTGTTCCTCCAGTGGACAAATACCGGGAAGAATGTAACAGTCAGGTTATTCTGGGAAGCCGTTATGCTAAAAATCCCCTGGTTCTGGATACTCCCATCATGATCGGGGCTATGTCCTATGGTTCACTCAGTAAAGAAAGTAAAGTGGCTTTGGCCATTGGAGCCAGTTTATCTGGAACCATTGCCAATACGGGAGAAGGAGGCCTCATTCCTGAAGAAAGGGCTGCTGCTGATAAACTAACAGTGCAATACTCCTCTGGAAGGTTCGGGGTTTCGGCTTCTTATTTGCGTAGTGCCGAGGCCATAGAGGTCAAGGTGGGTCAGGGGGCTAAACCGGGTATGGGTGGACACCTTCTGGCAGAGAAAATAACACCGGAAGTGGCCCGGGTAAGGGGACTTCCCATGGGAACTGATGCTTTAAGCCCCTGCCGATTTTTAGATTCCACCCAGAAAGGAGATCTGGGTAAACACGTGGAATTACTCCGGGAAGTAACTGATTCCCAGGTACCTATTATTGTTAAATTAGGACCTGGCCGGGTATACGATGATGTACGCCTGGCGGTAGAAGCAGGAGCAGATATTGTGGCAGTTGATGGTATGGAAGGTGGAACCGGTGCTGCTCCTCATGTGGTGATTGAAGAACAGGGTATACCCACCGTGGGGTCCCTGATCCAGGCAGTGGATAGTCTAAATGACATGGGAGTTAAGGATGAGGTGGATCTCATCATGGCCGGTGGTATAAAAGACGGTGCTGGTGCAGCCAAGGCCCTGGCATTAGGGGCTGATGCTGTATATGTGGCCACTGCGGCACTTATAGCCATGGGATGTCGTGGCTGTGAATCCTGTGCCAGTGGAAACTGTCGGGAAGGAATAGCCACTCAGGATTTGAAGATGAGAAGAAGACTGGAACCCAAAACCAAGGGAGAAAGGGTTAGTAACTTCATCAATGCCATGAATGAAGAAATAAAAATGTTAGCCCAGATATGTGGCCATAACGATATTCGAAACTTAAATAAAGAAGATCTAAGGGCCTTAAATACTAATATCGCTGCTTTAACCCGGGTTAAATTAATCAGTGAAGCCTGATTAATTACTTTTTTTTTTATTTTTTAAAATCTAAATTTTGTACTTTATTGAATAATTTAATCTTTTTATTTTTTAAAACTAATTCATGTTCTTCTTTTTAAAATTAGCCATAATCAAAAAAATATGTGAGTAAGTAGATTTTTTAAGGGAACTGCTAGATACTCCTGTATTCCACTTTATAATCCTTCCATGGATTTTTACCCTGCTTGGAGGGTTGTTTTCCTTCAAAAGTGATTCTTACTTCTACCCCTAAAGGTACTTTCTCCATTAAACCATCCAGTACTGTGGACCCCCAGATTTTAACTTCACCTTTTTCATTTTTGAGAGTATACATCTTGCTCTTATACTGACCCACACCCTCTTCCAATTCAATATAAATACCAGTAATAAATTCTCCTGCAGCCTGAGGATCCCATATAGTGGGTTTTTCTCTGGCTTCGTCTTCATCCTTTTTAACTTCTATCCATTCACTCATAATAATCACCCTAATACTAATTTTTATATAGTCCTTTTAATATAATTAAATGCATTATTATATTAATAAATACCATTATTATCTTTTTTAAGTTGTAGGAGGGACTACTCCTTTATTATTGATATTATCTTTTTTACATTATAAAAGGTGAAAATAATGAAGGTAACTTTTGTAAATCCTCCCCAAACTTCTTCTAAATATAAATTCATGGGAGTGGTAGCTCCTCCCTTAGGAATGGCCTATATGGCTGCAGTTTTAGAAGAAAATGGTGTGGATGTAAATATTATAGATGCCTCTGCCATGGAAATGAGCTGGGATACATTAAAAAAAGAATTAAAGTTGAGTAATCCGGATATAATAGCCATAACCGCTTTAACTCCCACCATTTCCCAGGCCCTAAAATCTGCTAAATTAGGACGCCGCACCTGCCCCCAGGCCATGGTAGTTATGGGGGGATATCACCCCAGTTTTAATTTTCAGGAAATCCTTCAAAAAGATTATGTGGATGTGGTTATTCGAGGAGAAGGAGAATACACCATGCTCGAACTGGTAAAGACTCTGGAGAGTGGTGGTGACCTGTCCCGGGTTAAGGGAATAGCCTGGGGAGATACAGTTACCCCTTCCCGGCCCCTGATAAGTGACCTGGATGAGTTGCCCTTACCTGCCCGACACCTCCTGCCCCTGGAAAATTACACCTTCCTCAATCTAAAAAGCAGTATGACCACCATGATAACCAGTAGAGGTTGTCCCATGCAGTGTTCTTTTTGTGCATCAGCTGCTTTACATGGATCTAAACTTCGTTTACGATCTCCAGAGAGTATTGTGGATGAAATGGAATATCTGGTAAATGAGCTGGGTATAGAAACCATTGCCTTTATGGATGATACCTTCACTCTTATTCCTCACCGGGTAAAAGAAATCTGCCAGCTCATAAAAGAAAGAAATCTGGATGTATTCTGGGGTTGTACCGCCCGGGTGGATACCCTGAATGAGGAAATAATTAGAACCATGCGCCAGGCAGGATGCATCACCATCTTTATGGGGGTGGAATCTGCAGATCAACAGTTACTGGATGGTATGAATAAAAAAACTACCATTAATCGTATTAGAAAGGCTTTTGAAATATCCCGTAAAGAAAAAATGCGCACCATTGCCTCGGTGGTGCTGGGTATGCCAGGAGATACCTATAGCAGTATTAAGAATACCATTAACTTTGTACAGGAACTTAAACCCTCTTATGCTATTTTCTCTCTGGCCACACCCTATCCCGGGACCCGTTTTTACCACCAGGCCTTTGAAGAAAACTTAATAAAAGTGAAAGACTGGTCCAAATTCACCTTACTTTCCCCTATTATGGAGACTGTGGAATGCTCCCTGGATGATTTAAAGAAAATGCAAAAAAAAGCGTTTTTTAGTTTTTATCTAAGACCATCCTACATCATTCACCAGGTAAGGATGGATGGACCGGTTTTACTTAAAACCATTGCCGCCGTTATTAGGCAGGTAATATAGAATCTTTAATTTAAATAATATTACTTTTTTTAGATATATTCCGGACTAAGCATTATTTTACCATGTTTGATAATAATATTAGAATTTGCTAATCCTTCCAAATCTTTATAAACCCCTGAGACGTATTAGTAATAAATATGCAGGTAAGCTACTGACAGGATAAACCATGGTCAAGAAGATTTTAAATCAAATAGGAAGGGACATCCGGTTTCGGGATAAAATTGAACATATAGAAACCCTGCCTTCCCGGGAAGGTACCTACCAGAAGGTGGAAAATCTTCCACCTAATATCCAGAATTATCTGGAGAATAATGGTATAAAGCTCTACCAGCACCAGTCCCAGGCCTTCGAACTCCTTAGAAAAAAGGAAAATGTGCTTATAACCACCCCCACAGCCTCTGGTAAAACTCTGGCCTTTAATTTACCTATTATGGAAGAGTTAGGTGATGATAAGTCCACCGCACTATACATCTATCCTGCTAAAGCCCTGGCCAATGATCAGTGGGAAGTCCTGAAAGATCTGGAAAAAGAACTGGGACTGGATTTAAAACCATTCATTTATGATGGTGATACACCTAAAAGTGATAGGCCCTATATTAAGCGTCATTCCCGCTTGGTACTAACCAACCCTTATGAACTTCATCTGATATTATACTGGCACCATCAGTGGGCGCGCTTCTACCGCAACCTTAAATTCGTGGTTATTGATGAAGCACACCAGTACCGGGGTGTATTTGGTTCCAATGTAGCCTTTTTAATCAGAAGACTGCGCCGGATTTGCAAATATTATGGATCAGACCCCCAGTTTATTCTCTCTTCGGCCACCCTGGCCAACCATCAGGAGTTTTCCCAGAAACTGGTGGGTAAACCCTTCCAGGTGGTGACCCAGGACACCTCCCCCCGGGGGGAAAAGCACTTCATCCTCTATAATCCTTACAAGAAGAAGTCTGACCTTTCAGTGCATCAGGAAACACAGAACCTCTTTTTATACTTTATTTTACATGAATTACAGACCCTGTGCTTCACAGTATCCCGTAAAATGGCAGAATTAATTGCCATGTGGTCTAAAAAGGAAATTGACTTACGTAAACCTAAATTAACTGAAAAAATAACTGCTTACCGGGCAGGGTACCTGGCCAGTGAGAGGAGGTTAATTGAAGAAAAGTTAAGAAACCAGGAATTAATAGGGGTTACCACCACCAATGCCCTGGAGCTGGGTATAAATATTGGATCACTGGATGCAGTAATTATCTCGGGTTACCCGGGAACCATGATATCCACCTGGCAGCAGGCCGGTCGCTCTGGTCGACGGAAAAATGATTCACTGGTGGTGCTTTTGGCCTTTCAAAATGCTCTGGATCAGTACTTCATGAAAAACCCCCATTTTTTCTTTGATAAACCTCATGAAAACGCTATAATAGATTTACATAATCCTCATATCATCCAGGGACATCTACTGTGCGCTATCCATGAACTACCCCTTACAAAAAAAGAATTAGAAGAATACTTTTATGGTGATCCTCTGCTTTTAGAGGAAGCAGAAAGGGATGGTTTAATCCGGAATAATCTCCATAAGTGGATGTATATTGCCGGGGATAATCCTGCTTTTAAACATGGTCTGGATGAGATATCCTCGGATATATTCCGGGTTATGCATTCAGGACGGTTACTGGAGAGAATGGAAAGATCTCAGGCTTACCGGGAAGCCCATGAAGGAGCGGTACTGATAAATCAGGGTGAAACCTATACGGTGGAGAGTTTTGATAATAAAAAGAGGATAATAAATGTGGCCCGGCGCAGTGTGGATTATCATACCCAGGTTCTCAAGGAAGTGGATATAAAAGTCCTGGAAAAAATAGAAAACCGACAGATAGGAGGATTGAAGGTACACTTTGGGGTTCTGGAAGTTCGAGAAGATTTCCATAAATACAAATTACTTAACTACCGTAAGGTACTGGGTACCTATCCCCTGGATTTACCTCCCCTGAAATTTGAAACCAGGGGTATGTGGTTTACCCTGCCCTCCCACTTAAAAGAGGTACTGGAGGAGAAATTCACCGGGGATGATATATTTGCTGGAGGTTTACATGGCACCGAGCATGCCCTTATTGCCTTATTCCCCTTGCATGTGATGTGTGACCGTATGGATATTGGAGGATTATCCACTCCATATCACCCGGATACCCAGGCCCCCACCATTTTCATATATGATGCCCACAAAGGAGGAATAGGATTAGCAGAAAAAGCCATCCAGGTCTTTGAAGAACTTATAAAGTCAACCCGGGATCTTATCACCACCTGTAATTGTAAGGAAGGCTGTCCTTCCTGCATATATTCTCCTAAATGTGGTAATGAGAATCGGCCCCTGCACAAAAAAGCCACCAGCTATATACTTAAAAAAATGATGCAGGAAGCAGAATCCGGTCAATTAAAAGAAGTGATAGGTGAATATCAAAAACCTGTTAAGGTTAAACCAATGGCTGCCACAGCAGGATCCGAGTCCTATATAGAATTTGATAGTGTGGATAAACTTAAGTGTAGATCCCTGGAATTAATGGAATCTGAGAAACTGGATGAAGCACTATTTCTGGTGGATAATGCCCTGGATATGCAACCTGAAAGTTGGGAACTATTAAAAATAAAGGGCCAGCTTCTGGACTTAAAAGGGGATAGTGCTCAGGGAGTTGAATATTTATCTAAAGCCCTGCAATTAAAACCCTCGAATTTACAGTTATCTTACCTTTTATCCATTGCCCTCTACCACAGCGGAGAGTATCTGGAGGCTAAACTCAATTTACTGGATATTATTAAAAAGGATCCTCAGTTTTATAATGCCTGGTATCTTTTAGGGGTGATATTACAATCCCAGGGGGATATACCAGGAGCTATACAGTACTTCAGCCGGGTTTTAACCTTAAACCCGGACCATGAGCAGGCTTCAGATAGTCTGCGCAAATTACTGTAATTTTAATAATAAAACCACTTTTAATCTTACAAAATAGATCCCGGATTAAAATTTGATTTCATAGCACGTATAATCAACTAAAAAAAACACTTTATGGTCATCAGGATAACCAAAAAAGGAATAAGTTTTTAATGACCTTTTTAGGAGTACAAAATTCTTAAAATATAGAATATTATTATTTTTCTAAAAATAAAAAAATAAAATTAAAAATTTAAGTGGTTTTGAAAGTGTTTAGAATTCTCTCAAAGGTTTCTATGCCACTCTTCTCAGAGGTATATACTGTAATATATAAATCTTCATTTTTTATCCAGAAGGCTACATTAGTGTATATACCATCAGTGGGGTTGGGTGATGAGAGTAATTTGGCACTTACACCATCCACCATGATATCTTTTTCGTTGGTTAATCTTAGTTCAGTTTTATAGGTTTCTATAAGGTCATTTATCAATTTATCTTTGTCTGCTGCTGATAAAACACCAACATCCACTACTACAAAACCAAAGATTTCATTATCTTTACCAAAAGCTACTCCTGATTCACCAAAAGTATCTACCAGCATGGGGTCATTACTCTGATCAGTCCAGGTCCCGGGATAATCAAAGCTTACTCCCATCCCGGAGTAAGTTTTATTGGAGGACCAATCATCACCCTCACTGGTACAGCCAGCTACCAATACGGAACATACTATTAATAACATACTCAAAATCTGTATTTTCTTCAAAGGCAACACCTTAATTTTGTTTTTTAATAATAACAAATTAATAGGTTATAGTTAATAAATATGCTGATTATGTTTTATAGACAAATGTTAACTCCAGTAATCAGCCTTCTTCCGGAATGTTACCTGCTTTATTCTCCCCCAAAACTTCTTAATAGTTTTTTTTGGGGAACTTAATTTATGGTACTAATCCCATTTTTTATGCCGGAATTATTTTAAATTAATTTCCACATGCTCTCTAAAACTATTTTAAGGATTAAATAATAATTAATAAGCAAGATTATCTGATATTGATTTTAAGATTTATTTAAGATGATTAAAATGCCACTCCACCAGAATAATAGTCACCAAGACCATCTCCGGGAATCATTAGACCCGGTGACTGATTTAAAGCGCCGTCTTTTAAATGAATACCAGGATAAAACCCTGGATGAGGTTTTTGGTGGAGAGGAAATAGAAACCACTTATGGAACTACTTATCTCATAAAATCCCGGGATAAAATTGATTTTTGTCTAAAAAAGTGTGATGACATAAAAAAATCAATGATAGGTGATCTTAAACTCATCCCGGGTATTGGTCCGGCCACCGAATCTCGCTTAAAAAAAGAAGGATTCACCGATATAGAAAAACTACAAAATCACCCTAAAATTGGCTGGAAAGCTGAAATGTTCCTTAATAAACTGGAAGAGAAGGATAGTTCCTCTATTATAGAACTGGTTAAAAAAAACTACCCCTCCTCCCATGAACGGGTGCTGGAGTGTGCCGGATATAAAAACCCGGAGCATTTTATTTTTATGGATATTGAAACCCTGGGATTAAACCACCAGCCAGTTATCCTTATGGGGGAAGCCACCCTGAAAAAAAATGAAATAGAGGTCCGGCAGTACCTGTGCCGTGATCTGGGTGAGGAACCCGCGGTTTTATCCGGGATAACCTCTCATTTATGTGAGGAATCTGCTTTTGTATCTTTTAATGGGGCCAGTTTTGACTTACCCTATATCAAAAACCGATTCGACTACTTTCAAATAGAACAGGATCTTTCCAGAACTCATTTTGATTTATATCATTATTCCCGTCGTTTTTGGGGATCTTATCTACCAAACTGTCGGCTTACCACTATAGAAAGGCATTTATTTGATATAGAACGGGTGGATGATGTACCAGGTAGCCACATACCCGGTTACTATAAAACCTATCAAAAAGAGGATAATATCGGCCCTCTGGTACCTATCATTGAACACAACCGGATGGATATTGTTACCCTGGCCCTTATCCTGTCCCGGATGCATGATGAAATTTAAGGTTAAATACATTACTCCCGGGTTGTGAAGATACACCTATTTGTTTCTATCCTCAAAATATTTATTAGATAAGTTATTTAAGTAAATATCACAAACAATGTACCTTGCCCGGGCCTGGTAATTAAATAAAATTGAATAATTTTTAAAAATTAATATGAGGGAACTTAAGATGGGGAATAAAAACACAGCCGCTATTCAAAAAGAATTTAAAAGTCTAAGGAGGAAACTCCTGGATTTAAGTATGCGTAACCAGCTTTTAAAATTTCGCCCACGTTCCCGTACTATTGAGGTAGTAGAAGGTGACCTCAACCATATCTATGATTTTCTACTTTTAAAAGAAAAGAAAATGCAATTTTTACCTCGTAAAGAAGCAATAGAAGAAGAGAAGGAAGATGAAGTTGAAATAGAAAATAAGAGTTCTGATTTATGGGAACTACCTCCTGTTGAAGTGGAAATCACAGAAGAAAATAAGTCCCGATTTTTAGAAACTGATTTAACCCCTTCTGAACTACAAAGAAGACTTTTTTATATTAATCAAAGGGCCCGGACCATGCTTCAGGAGCAGGGATATAATATTCTCTATTTAGGGCTGGGTTTTTTAGAATGGACTGAACCACATGAACCAGATGTGCGCAAGGCCCCTCTGATATTAATCCCCGTAATCCTGGAAAGAAGAAAGGTAGGCAAATCCTTTTCCATACACTGGGATGGTAATGATATACTAACCAATATATCCCTCCAGGCCAAGTTAAAGGAAATGGACCTGGATTTACCGGAATTTAAAATGCCTCTTACCCCGGAGGGTGTGGAAAAATACTTAAAAAAAGTAAAAAAATCCATAAAAACCATGAAAGACTGGCAGGTCCTGGAAGAAATCCAGTTAGGATTTTTTTCATTTACAAAATTTGTAATGTACCGGGACCTGGACCCGGCCTCCTATAAAGAAGGGGTGGATATCACTGAAAAACCATTAATAGAGGCCTTGTTCAATCCAGACCCCCATAAAAGAAAATCAACTTTCCAGGAAAGTGAAGTGGATAGTAAACTTCAGTATGAGAACGTCTACCACGTTATGGATGCTGATTCTTCCCAGATTGCAGTTATTGAAGATGTAAAATCCGGAAATAACCTGGTGGTGGAAGGACCTCCAGGTACAGGTAAGTCCCAGACCATAGTAAATCTCATAGCTGAACTTATGGCCCATGGAAAAACAGTACTGTTTGTCAGTGAAAAAATGGCGGCACTGGAAGTGGTTAAAAACCGGCTGGATGGTATCGGCCTGGGTAAATTCTGTCTGGAACTCCACTCCCATAAAACCCGTAAAAAAGACGTATTACAGGAATTGGAATCATCTTTAAATGAATCATCCCCAGAAGAACTGGATATTGAACGACAGTTAAACCGGCTAGAAACCCTGCGGCGACAGTTAAATGATTATAACCAGGGATTGCACCAGCCGCTCTACCAGATAAGATTATCTCCTTTCCAGTTATTTGGGATGAAGGAAAATGCTGAAAAACACTTTAAAAATCTACCCCCGGTAAGAATCCCTTCTCCAGAGACTATAACCCCGGAAGAATGGGAAGAATCAATTATTGAACTGGAAAACCTGGCTAAATTAGCCCAGTTATTACCTCCTCTTTCAGATAATACCTGGTCTGGTACCGACCCGGGGATGATTTTACCTCCTGATGCTCAGGGTATAGAATTACTTATTCAGGAAACCCGGGATCTTTTAGAATCCTTACGTAAAAAGGTACGAGCCATGGAGGACTGCTATGGGATTAAACCATCTAAGAATTTTAATGAATTTGAAAAATCCATTCAAGCCGCTGATGTGCTGGCACAGTCCCGACCAGTTGACCTGGCAGTTTTAAATTCAACAGTATGGGATGAACATGAAAATGATGCTTTCCTGCTTTTGGATAAACTTAAAAAACTGCACAGCACCCGTAATATTCTGGATAAATTTCATGACTCCGCCCGGGAAAAAGACCTGGACCGTCTCCTGCAGGAGTACCTGGAACAATCTTCCAGTAAAATTAAATTCTTAAGTGGTAAATACCGTAAAATAAAAAATGAAATAGACTCCCTTTACCTTAAAACACCCCCCACTAATGATTATGAGATAATACAGGATTTAGAATCTTTAAAAGATTACCTTAATTTGTACAATGAACTCCTAAGCCATGAAGTGAAGGCCCGTAAATTCTTTGGCTCTATGTGGAACCTGGAAAACGCTTCTTTGACTGATCTTAATGCCACCGCCCGCTGGATAGTGCTCTTGCGAAAACTGGTCCAGGATAAAATTATCACCGATAAAACTATTGAACTGGCAGCCCAGGGAATAGAAAAAAGCAAAGTACTCTCCCATAAAAAAGAGGTTTTAATAGATGCTGATCGCTTCAGTATCAGGTTAGATAAACTAAAAAATCGTCTTAACACCCACAGTCATGTCATATTTAATAAAGAAGGAGAATATGTTACTTATAATCAGTGGAAATCTAAATTAAAGGACTGGCAGGAAAACTTAAGTATTTTACCCTTATGGTCCCAGTACCTGGAAAAGAAAAGATTGTGTATGAAAACCCGGGCGGCGGCCTTCATACCCTCTGTGGAATCAGGTCAAATAAAACTGGAAGATGTGGAAAGTGCCATGGAGGGTAACCTCGCTGATAGTTTACTGGCTATGGCCTTTAAAGAGTTATCCATACTCTATACTTTTATTGGAGATTTGCACCAGGGAAGAATTAAGGAGTTCCAAAAACTGGACTCCCGTATTATTGAATTAAATCGTAAACGATTATTCCATAAATTGAACCAGGAAATGCCCCTGGTATTTGGAGGTGCTGCACCTAATTCCCAGGCCAGTATCTTGAGTGGGGAGCTCACCCGTAAAAGAGGACACCTGCCTTTAAGAAAATTATTAAGCAAGGCGGGTGGACTCATAAAACAAATCAAGCCATGTTTTATGATGAGTCCCTTATCCATTGCCCAGTACCTGGATCCCACCACTTCCCGGATGCAGTTTGATGTGGTTATCTTTGATGAGGCCTCCCAGGTGAAACCAGAAGATGCCCTGGGAGCTTTCTTAAGGGCTAAAACTGCAGTGGTAATGGGTGATACCAACCAGTTACCCCCCACATCTTTTTTTGATCAAATGATATCTTCAGAAGAAGAAACAGAGCAAATAGCTACTGCAGCTGATATGGAAAGTATTCTACATTTATGTAAGCGCAGTTTCCAGGTTAAAATGCTCCGCTGGCACTACCGCAGTCGGCACGAATCACTAATAGCAGTTTCCAATAAGGAATTCTATGACAACCACCTCCTGGTATATCCTTCACCCTGCCATGAAAGTCAAGAACTGGGATTAAAACATGAGTATCATCCAGAAACAGTATATGAACGAGGAAAAAGTAGATCTAATCCTTTAGAAGCTAAAGAAGTGGTTAACATGATTTTTAACCACTTCCAGGAATATGGTGATACCCGGAGTTTGGGGGTGGGCACCTTCTCGGTGGCACAGATGAATGCCATTTTAGAAGAACTGGAATTAAAACGTAAAGAAAACCCTGCCATGGAAAAGTACTTCCAGGAAAAAAATAAGGAGCATTTCTTTGTTAAAAATCTGGAAACCATCCAGGGAGATGAAAGGGACGTAATATTAATCTCCATTGGTTATGGTTTTGATGAAAATCATAAAATATCCCTTAATTTCGGACCTCTGAATCAGGAAGGTGGTGAAAGGCGTTTAAATGTGCTTATTACCCGGGCCCGTGAAAAATGTGTGGTCTTCTCTAATTTCCAGTCCATGGATCTCCATGTAAATTCCGGCACTCCTTTTGGGGTTCGTGCCCTTAAAAACTTCCTTCAGTACGCTGAAACCGGAACTATGGAAAGAGAATCAGGAAAAGATGAATACCAGAGTACCTTTGAAAACTCTCTCTACCAATTTTTAGTGGATAATGAATTGGATGTAGAGCGTAATGTGGGTTGTGCTGGATTCCGGGTGGATCTGGCTATCCTGGATGAGCAAAATCCTGGTAGATATCTCCTGGGAATTGAATGTGATGGGGCCATGTACCATAGCTCCCCGGTTGCACGGGACCGGGACCGGCTCAGGGAACAGATTCTGGAGGGACTGGGATGGAAGATAATTCATGTGTGGTCCACTGACTGGTACCGTAACCGGGAAGAGACCCAGAAAAAAATTCTTGTGGCCATAGAGAAGATTAGAAATGATTTAATTAAGGAGGAAGTGCCGGATATCTGGGAGGATGTTCTGGGTGAAGGGGAGAAAATAGAAGGAAATGGGGGAGAGTCATTAGATTCAGATTCAAATGGAGGGGAAGTATCAGTTAATGTGAACCAGCCTACGAAGGTAGATTATATGGCTGAGGATATAAGTACCCCTCAAGATGAGGATTTAAATGATAAAGAACCGGTTACTGGTTTTAATCCTGATGCAGGTAATGATACTGGTGATAGTTTTGATAAAGAACCAGGTACCGGTATTAGTTCTGATTTAGATGATGATTCTACTTTTAATCCTAATGTAGATAAAGATCCTGTTTTTACCCCAAGAATAGATGAAGTACCCGAGGATGCTCCTCCCCGGCTGGAGGATAAACTGATACCCTACCAGACCTATGATACTATTAGTCTTAATAGTGGAGATGATCTGTACAAGTCTTCCATACCCACCATATCTTCGGTGGTGAGTGAGATTGTATCCACAGAAGGACCTATACATTCAGAAGAGGTAATTAGAAGAATCAGAGAAAGTTGCGGACTAAGAAGAGCCGGTAGTAAGGTGCGAAATATCATTTCCAGTGGAATGGAAATGGCAGAAAACAATGGTAACATCCGCCGAAGTGGTGATTTCCTTCTTTTAAATGATACTTCCCGGATAGATGTGCGCCAAAGGAAATATAAAGTAGATATTACCTATATATCTGCTGAAGAGATAAGAGAAGCACTGAAAATGGTCTTAGAATTTGAAAAAGAAATTAATAAAAGGGAACTAATTATTAAAACCTCCCGGTTATTTGGGTTTAAAACCACCAGTAAAAAAACCTTTGACCGTATAGAGAATGTTCTGGAAGATATGTTAAATAAAGGAGAATTAAAGAATAATGATGGTTTAATCTCCTTTTAGATACTATTATTGGTATTAAGGAGCTAATTTAATCTCCTTTTAACTAATTTATCTTTGGATTATATAGATAAATGAATATCCTTAGATATTTTGTATTAGCGGTAAGTATTAGATACTATTGGGATTAACTTTTTAAATAACAAAAACAATAACTATTAGAGACTTATGTTCAATGAATACTCTCTTATTTCACTCTTAGCAGCCCTCACCTCTTTTTTTATTGGGAATTTCATTTATTTTCGTAACCCAGAAAACTCTCTTAATCGGGTAATAGCAATTTTTAGTGTTATGGTTTCATTTATGGCCATAACTGAATTTGCCTACCGACTGGTAGAAAATCCAGAGTCTGCCTTATTCTGGTTAAAGGTGAGTACATTATGGCCCCTGATACCTGCTATTATGCTGCAGATTGCACTCATATTTACCAACAGAGGACATATCTTAAAAAATAAATTTGCCTACCCTTTAATCTATGGACCTGCCCTTATATTCATATTATTTGGTTTTACCACCGATCTTTTAATTGGACCCCCTATACTAGAATACTGGGGTTGGACTTACTCCATACCAGAAAACCCCATCATATATTATTTATTTTCAGCCTGGACCGTAATAATATCTTTAAGTGCATCTATTCTGGTTTTTTCGTATTACTTTAAAGCCGAAGGTATGGATAAAAAACAGGCACTCTACCTGGCTTTAGGCTTATTTACCCCTCTGATATTAAGTTTAATCACTGATTTTATTTTCATTGAACTATCCATCCCCATCCCGGAGTTTACCCAGACCATGCTCACCCTGGGTCTAATATTCATTGTCTATGGTATCTGGAGGTATAATTTTCCTTTACTCACCCCCACTCTGGCGGCAGAGAAAATAATTTCCACCATGCCTAATTTCCTGCTACTACTAGACCGCAAAGGGCGCATATCCAAGATAAATAAGAGTATAATCTCCCAGCTGGGTTACAGTGAAAAGGAACTTCTAAAAGAAAGTATTTATGATATTTTTACCCTGGAAAATAAACCACAGCTGGAAAAGGCCATCAAAAATGGAGAGAGCTTCAATGGAGAATGCACTATTATATCAAATTCAGGTAAGGCCGTGGAGGTATTAATTAATCTGGCCCCTATTTACAGTATCATAAAAGAACCTACCGGTTTTGTAATTATTGGTACGGATATCACCCAGCGTAAAAAAGCCTTACAAGAAATTTTGGAAAGTGAATTAAAATTTAGAAGTGTAATAGAACAAACTTCTGATGGGGTGGCCCTGGCTAATCATAGGGGAGAGATTATCTACTGGAACCGTGCCCTGGAGAACATCACCGGATACAGTAAAGAAAAAGTAACAGACCGTTATCTTTATGAAATATTGTATAAAATGATGACTCCCGAAAATAAAGAACTGATAAGTGAAGAAAAAATCCAGAAGATCTTTAAAAAGGCCTTTGCATCATCGAAAATCCCCAATAAATTACATGTGGAAGAAAAGGTGATAATGCGTGCTGATGGTGACTTCAGGGATACTCAGGTAACTAATTTCTTTTTAGAAAAAACGAATCCTTCCCTTTTTTGTACTGTAGTCCGGGATATAAGTGATAAGAAAAAAGCAGAAAACATTCTTAAAAATTCCCTTAAGGAAAAAGAGGTTATGCTTCGAGAAATCCATCACCGGGTGAAAAATAACCTGCAAATTATTTCCAGCCTGCTGAATTTACAAACAAATTATGTAAAAGATGAAGAGGCACGAGATTTATTTAAAGAAAGTCAAAACCGGGTTAAATCCATGTCCATGATTCATGAGAGTTTATATCAGTCCCGGGACCTGGCCCAGGTAGATTTTTCTATTTATATCTCCCGGCTTTCCTCCGAATTATTCTCCTCCTATGGAGTAAATTTTAATCAGATTCGATTGGAAACCAGTGTGGAAAAAATCAATCTGGATATTAATACCGCCATACCCTGCGGATTAATCATCAATGAACTGCTTTCAAATGCCATTAAATATGCCTTCCCCCACCAGGAGGGGATAATAAAAATTAATTTCCTCCAAAAAGAAGATTTATATGTACTGGAAGTATCAGATAATGGGGTGGGATTACCAGATGATATTGATTTTACCGGGACAAACACCCTGGGTTTAAGGCTGGTTAGTTCCCTGGTGGATCAGCTGGATGGTACTATTCATCTGGATAAAACAAAAGGCACCAGCTTTATTATGGAGTTTCCTGAATTAGAATATGAACCCCGTTTATAATAGTTATTTTTAAGCCTTATCTAAAAAAAAAATAAATTAAAATTATTTTTAAGTGAGGGAAATGGGATAAATTATTTTTCACTTTCCTCTAATTTACAGCTTTTTTCATTATCAGGGAGGCTTTTTTCATTATTAGCTTCATCTTCTTTTTTTAATCCCTCAAAATGAGCAATTCCATCCACCCACTCCACACATTTACCCTTTTTTTCCGCTCTTTTTATGAGCACTACCCCCAGTAATGCCCCGGCAATACCACCTATTAGATCTGTAAATAGATCATACATGGTGTCGCTGAGGGCGTCCATGGTAGGTGATCCTTGAGTTAATCCGGTGGGGAATACATGGGAGATATGCAGATAGAGGAAGTTATCATAGAAGTACTCCACCAGTTCCAAAAGGGCCCCTATCCCCAGGGTGACCATGACTATTAAAAAGGCCATAATCCAGTAATTGGTCCTTAATCGGCCATATAAGTAGGCAGTGTACATGAACATCATACCACTTAAAGCTACAATCATGGGGATGGTAAAATGCATGAATTTATCATAGTTATCAATTCTACCATACAATCCAAAGGTGTTTCCCAGGATGTACTCTAAAATCACCACCACCAGAAAGAGTATCTCCACTTCCACCGGAATAATCTGCAGGTGCTTACGGTTAAATAGAGTGGGAAGATAAATCACCCCTAATGCTAAAAGGGTCATCAAACCAAATACCTTGGTACCTCCACTACCAAATATAATGATACTGCTCCCTAAGAGTAGAAGTGATATACGCATAATTATGAGAAGTTTCTTTTTCCAGGGACTAATTTTAACATTAGGATTGGTAAAACTCATTTTTTTCACCTGAATTTTATAATACAAACCAGTTTCTAAAAATAGATTATTTTGTAATTAATCGGAATGATATTTAATATTTTATCCAAATATCAGCATTTATAATTCTTTATATTAAGTTATCTTTTGAAATCTTAAATGATTTAGCTAATTTATGGTAATTATAAACATTATTTATAAATTTAAAGCATATAAATTACAGGGGGAAGTAATAATTTCTACTAAAAAATAAATTTTAATCCTATAAAGTTTATATTAAATAGCACAAGGTGATTAAATGGTGAAAGTAATTAAAAAAAGAGGTTCAGTGGAAGGATTTAAACCATCTAAAATAAAAAAGTCACTGGAAAAAGCAGCTATTGATGCTGGTTACAGTGTTAATGAAAAAAAAGAAATACTCGATTCGGTATATGCTACTATAAATAAAAAATTAGATGAAAAAGATGAAGTTAAAACAGATACCATCAGAGCCTGCCTTTTAAATGAACTGGATAAATGTGAACCCTATATCGCCCGTTCCTGGAGGAGTTTTGATAAGCGATATAAATCCCCGCTTTAACCTGAATTTTTCATCCCCTTAATACCTTGAGATTTAATATAGGGCTTTTATATTATTTCTTTATAATTCCCCCCTTATGATTAGAGGAAGATTTATTTCTATCTTTTCTGGCTTAATTAACCCAGGAACTTCCTCAAATTGGCCCCTCTTAAGATCTTCTCTCCCATTCCTTCAGTTTGATTGGTGGATAGGGATTTATTAATATCCCTGGTTAATTCCAGGTGGGAGTGATCCTGATCGATTTCAGGGTAATAAAGGTTAAGATATTCTTTTAGTTTTGGATTTAATAGTTTAGAATCCCGGTCCAGGTATTGAATTGCTTTTTTAAGGTCCAGGTCAAAGTTTTTATAAACCTCTTGAAGATAATCCCGATCAGCATCAGTTATTGCATTTAAACCCAGGACTTCGGGAGGTATTCCCAGAGAATAAAGAGCACAGGTAAAGGTTATGGCCCGGGGAAGTGAAATTTCACCAATGCTGCGGGAATAACCAAATAAACCAATATGTAATTTTCTTTTCCTGCGGCTGGGTACATACTTCGCCACCCGGTTAATAATAGGGGCCAGTTTGATTATCTGTTTTTCATATTCTGCAGCATATCTATCTATGATATCCAGTGTTTTTTCTTCATCCATTTCATGAGGGGTGGTGGTTTTCCGTTTTTTTAACTTATTTATAGCATCCACCACTTCTGCATGGGGGTGATCATATTTAAATGATGACTGTAGAGTCAGGGTATGGGCACTGGGATATTCTAATCCCACTTCTTCTACCCGGGACGGCTCCAGGTTACCTCTAAATGGAGCAGAGCCCATACCAATTATGGGATAAATATCAATGCCCAAATCTTCGGATAGTATATTAAATCGCTCCAGTGCAATCTTATTTAATAAAACAGCGCTTATTATACCGTAATTCATGGCAGGGTCAGATCTGGCTAAGAATACCCTTTGATATTCCACATTTTTATCTTCCAGATAGTTCCGGGTAATAGAATCGGCCTGGAGCATGCCAGGTTTATCCTCAAAAAGAGGTATTACATTAATGTTTTCTGGTTTGAATTCACCAATCCAGTCTTTAATAGTAATGTCTCCTTTTTTAAATGGCTGGTTTTGTTTTCCCACCACAAAATCAAGGTAGTACTGGTAAATACGGTCCAGACATTTAGTAGAAGCAGCCATAGGGAGTATCACTTCAAATACCGGAGCCCTTTCCTCCCCATAAAACAAGCGGGCAGTATCATAGGAACGGGGTATGCTTTCCAGGGTCTCCAGTAAGATTTTGGCCTCTGCTTTTTCCACGGTGGGATTGGGAACCCTTAATGTAAGAAAGAAGTCTTCCCCTAATTTATTATCTCTGAAAAATGGTTCATATTTGGTTAATAATTTTTTAACCACGTAATTATCCACTTCTTTTCCTTCACAGTCCCACATTTGTTCATCACAGCCTAAGTGGGAAAAAACGTAGTAGGCTTCAGCTATTTCATCTTCACCACTAATTTCATTACCCTCAGCAAAAAAGGGAGGGTTGACATTATCCGGGTGCTGGGTACTCATACATTTTGGGATTTTCATTTTTTTCACCAGATAGTAGGGAATATCCTGTCTGGATAATTCTATCTCGCCATAGTTTAATTATTTTTTAATACCACAGAGGTTCTTAATTTAAAGTAAATCTCACTTTTTTTATATTCACTTACTATTTATAATGATTAATAATGATTAGTTTTTGCTGCTACTTAAATCTTACCCGGGAGATAAAATTAAATTTGAATTAATTAATCTGTAAATTAAGAATAAACTAATATTAACCATTAATAAGATTATTTAAGATTTAAAAGAAATATTACAATTTAAGACTTGCTAAAAAGAGACTGTAAAGTTTATGGGTGTTGAGGGTTTGCGGAAAAAAATTTCAAAATCTTATTTTCTAGATCCTCTGACCCCATAATTCAAAATTAAAGAGGTTAAATATAAGTATTAAGTGAGAGTAGATATATTATCATGCGAAATCAAATATTAACTACTCTCAATTGTAATATTGACTCCATACAACTTAAACTTTCCGATTTTTTCACAGGAAAAAATGATTTTGAAACAATTCTCAATGATAGATTAAAACCGGTTAAAAACACTCAAAATATTAATCAGAAACTTTATCTCCATGAAAATAATCATTTCGAATATATTAACCTACTTTGCCCATATTGTGGTTCAAAAAATGTTATTAAACAAGAATATCGTCAAAGAAAACTGTTAATTGACGATAAAGAACCTTTAAATGTTTATTTAAGAAGATATCTGTGTAAAACTTGTGGGCGAAAATTCACCACAAACATTAAATCGATTATAAAACCTTATAAACGATATATTAACTTATTTAAAGATAAATTAGAATGTTTTTTGGAGACAGGTTACCGTTCGCTTCGAAAAACTCAGAAAGATCTGCAGAACTTCCTGGAAAATTCACCATCACACCAAACCATCAGAAATTGGCTTACCATAAACAATAAAAACATGATCAAAAACACTGAACGCTTTTATTCAGGATATTACACTTATGATGAGCAATTTTTACGAATTAATGGCCATAGAATGTACAGATTAACATTATACGATCAAATACGCAACATTCCAATAGCCGAACAAATAGTCCCTAAAAGAACACCACAAGCCATTACACAGTTTATAGAAGAATCAACTATTAATCAACCATTAATATCAGTCACCACCGACCATATGCCACTTTATAAAAATATAATGGATTATATTGGTGTTAAACACCAATTATGCGTATTTCACTTGTTTAAAATGATTGGTGACAAATTATACAAAAAATTACGCAGTAAAAAAGTCACAGAACGTGAAAAAATCAGTTTATGCCTATATTTCACCGATATCAAAAACATATTCCGCACATACAACTCAAAAACCAGTCAAAAAAGACTAGAAAAACTATTAAACGATTTCAATAGAATTCCACGTTTATTACAGCGTTTTATTAAACAAAAAATCATTCCAGACTATAAAAGACTCACCACGTTCATGGAAAACAATAAAATACCACGAACATCTAATACTGTGGAAAATTACTACAGACAAACAGAACCAGAACAAATAAAAAAGAAATACAAAACCAAAAAAGGAATACTCACTTATCTACACTACAAAATGAAAAATTGGACAAAAAAGCACATAAAAAAATAACAACACCCACAAACTTTACAAACCCGCTAAAAAAAATTATTTTAATAGGGGGAACTGGACTTACCTTGAGGGAAAAAAGGAAATTTTAAATTAAATTATCTCCCCACTTATAGAAATGGTGTAGTCCTTGATAATTATATTTTTTCCTGCTTTTTCCAGGGCCCGCTGCACAATTACCCCTATCCCGGAACAACAGGGCACCTCCATATGTACCACCGAGATGGAATTAATGTCCTGAGTGGCAAATATTTGAGATAGTTTATCCACGTACTGGTCTATGGTCTTATCAAGTTTAGGGCAGAGGATAATCAGAACCTTATCCTTTAAGAATCTTTCATGGAAGTTTGGATAACTAAAGGGCACACAATCAGCAGTAATAAGTAGATCTGCATTTTTAAGATAAGATGCCTGGGGGTTTAATAACTGTAACTGTATGGGCCAGTTACGAAGTTGTGCCTGAAAAATACCCACCTCTTTATCCTCCCCGGGTTGAATTTCCTGGGCCAGGGAGCTGGGACAGCCACACTCCATGGTTTCATAATCAGGTATTTCTATTTCGTTTTCTTTTAAATAGTCCCGGGCCTGATTTAGATATTCTGTTTCCCCGTGCTCATGTAAATGTTGTAAATGGGCTTTTATAAGGTTGGATCCTCCTTTAACAATATTTTCCATCACCTTATATTCATCATAGGGTTCTGCTTCCCTTTTTATAACCTCAATGGCTCCTTGAGGACAAGTTCCAATACACGCCCCTAATCCATCGCAGAATAAATCACTTACCAGCCGGGCTTTACCATCAATAACCTGCAAGGCCCCCTCAGGACATCCCGGTATACAGCTACCACAACCATCACATTTTTCTTCATCAATCTGGATGATTTCTCTTTCCATGGTTACCACTCCCTGTAGTATAAGTATTGAAATTGAAACCGTTTTTAATATATAATTATGTGCTTTTCAGGTAAATCTATTTTATTCTCCTAAAGAATAAGGCAACTTCAAAAATAGATGGTAAGAAGAAATAATAATTCGCCGGTTTTAATAGGTAATTTAATCCGGTTATTATAAAATTAATTCGCCAGATTTTAATAGGAAATTAATCCGGTTATTATAAATGTAGAGGAAAATAATTACAGCCGGTTTTTATAGGATAGTTCCTTGAAGTTGATAGTATAAACTGTTCCAGAAGTCTCTTCCAGTTCCAGAGTTCCTTCAATTTGTTTTACCAGGCTTATCACAATTTGCAGTCCCAGGGTCTCCACCCGATCCAGATTAAATCCAGGTGGCAGACCAATACCATCATCACCAATCACCAGCTGATACTCACCAGATGGTAGTGATTTAAATTTAATGGTTATAGTTCCTTTATTGCCATCAGGAAAAGCATATTTCAGGGAATTGGTTATCAGTTCATTTAAAAGGAGTCCGCAGGGTATGGCAGTATCCAGATCCAGGGATATGTTATCAATATCCAGATTCAGTTGTACTATACCGGGATGGGTGGTATAATTGTAAAAAAGGGCCTCGGTTAAACTTTTCACATAATCATAAAAGTTTATCCTGGATATATTAGGTGATTTGTAAAGTTTTTCATGTATAAGGGCCATGCTACGTACTCTGTCCTGGCTTACCCGGCAAAACTCCTGGGCTTCTTCCTCCTGGGTTTCTGCTGACTGTAGATTAAGTAAACTGGCAATAATCTGCAGATTATTTTTTACCCGGTGGTGGATTTCCCTTAAAAGCAGTTCTTTGTCCTTAATAGAATTTAGAAGATCATCTTTAAATCTCATCCTTTGAATGGCCAGGGCATAAAATTCAGCTAACCTTTTCAGGGCTTCCAGATCATTGTCATCATAATCATGGCGGGAATTGGCCAGTGCAATCTGTCCCAATAATTCTTTTTCAGCCATAACAGGAACGGAAATAAAGTTAGTAACTTTAATATGGCCTGAAGGTGTCCCTCGGGAAGTTTTATGGGTTTCTGGTTGGTTAGTATATATACCCTTACCCGTATTCAGGCTATGGCCCCATAAAGCAGGATAATTGCCATTTTTAGAAGGAGGAAATCGAATTTTATCATCTAAATCCACCATTTCACACCCCACCATCATACTGCTATGGGTTAAAACTACCATGTCCTGATTTTCAGGGTCCACCATACCCACATAACCATTCTCACTGTGGGTGAGTTTTAAAGATTCCTGGAGTATGATATCTGCCACATCCTCCATGGAAGAACTATCAGAAATAAGGGGAGCATATATTCGGGAGAGTGACTGGTTAATTTCCAGTTCCCTTTTTAAATCCTCCAGATATATTTTTTCCCGACTGATATCCTGGGCAGCACCATAGATACGCCAATTTCCATTTTCTTCCACACACTCTATATGGTTTCTAAGCCAGATTATCTGCCCCTGGCTGGAGATAATCCGGAATATCTTAATATTTTTCTCACCGGGTTTTATATCCTGTAACTGTTGTTGTGCTTTGGGAGTATCATCCGGGTGCACGGTGAACATCCAGCCAAATTGATTATCCATATCTTTTTTACTAAATCCTGTTATATGGTAAAAAGAACCGGTAATCCAGTCCACCCTGTATTCTCCATCCTTCTGGATGCAGGAATAGGCAAAATCAGATATCAGTTCACCCACCATACGATGTTTGTGTTCTGATTCTTTTAAGAGATTTTCAGCCCTTTTTCTTCCAGTGATATCCATTACAATAGCCTGAAGCAAATATTCTTCACCTATTTTCAAGCGATTTAGACTAACCTCGGTAAAAAATACAGTGCCGTTTTGTTGCTGGTGTTTCCATTCAAAGTGCTGGGGTTCACCAGAGAGGGCTTTTTCCATCAATTTTTTGGCTTTCAGATCTGAAGGTGTTCCATCTTCCTGGAGTGGTGGAGAAAAATCAGCAGGGGTTTTACCCAGTATATTCTCTTCTAAAACCCCAAAAATCTCTAGAACTTTTTGATTACACTCCATAAAAAAGCCATCACGAATTAAAAAGATTCCACTTTCTGCATTATCAAAAAGAGTATGATATTTGTTTTCGCTGATTAAAAGCTCTTCTTCCACCTTTTTACGGGAACTGATATCATTGATAAAGGAATAATAATATTTCAATTCTCCCTCATGGTTGTAGGAGGGGTGGGTTAATATTTCTATGGGTACCCGGGTACCATCTTTTTTAAGATATTCTTTTTCATAGCGTACCGGAAGACCAGTTTTTTCCATTTCCTGCAGGATAATCTTTTCCTGATGACGACATTCTGGTGAGGTTAAATCTTTATCCCAGTTTAAGGACTTTATTTCATCAGGACTGTAACCAACCAGTTCATTAAAAGCAGGATTATTAAACAATATTTTTCCATCAGAAAGCCCGATAACAAATGCCTGAGAAGATTTACTCAATACTTCAGCATATAATTCTTCCCTGAGGCGGATTTTATGTTCTCTTTTTATATTATTAAGCCAGATTTCCACTTCCTTTTCTGCCAGGGGAGTATCCTGGAATTCATGGGCCGGTACATGATAGAAGTTCTTATAAATTTCACCTCCATTTATCAAATACGGATGAGTCATAATCACTCCTTTTATGATTTCCGGGTCAAATTTTTGCATATCAAACTGGCAAATGGCTAAAGATGGATATTTAGAAGTAAAGTTCTGGTTTAACTGGCTCTCATATTCCATTAATCTATCTAATCCGGATTGATCATGCAGCACCCAACTCATCTCTCCACAAATTCTTAGAGCTTTAAAGCCCTTATCCTTGGCTATCTGAGCTTCAGTTTTAATTAAATGGATCCTGGTATCAGAATTAAAATCACCATCTTTAGTGTAGGCCTCACTTTCATCCAGAATAACTAACTGTCCTGATTTTTCACAGAAATTTACTTCCACTCCCTCTTTTTTTAAATACTCCTGTAGCTTATTATCCTGGGAAGAGTCCCGGATATACACACATTTTTCACCCTTTTCCAAGCCCCACTTAATAAAAGGAATAATAGTTTCTTTCCATTCCCGGGGGTTATTATAAAGAAGAGCTATATGCTGATGTGGTTTTAGAGAGTTTAAATCATCCTCTAAAGTGCTAAAGCTTTTAATTTCTCCTAAATAGTTATCTTTTTCCAAAGAGTATCCCCCATATTATATTCATAAATATATTATTTTTTTAATATAAGTATTATAATAATTATGATGCCCCGAATTTGATCCTGTAGAGTGAATTTGTTATTAACTCCCGATTCTCAGTTTATTCTTATTTAAGATTATAATTTGTTAGAACCCTCTAAATGACTTAATTATTTTTTTATTTAGCCCATTTTAACCTAATAGTAAAAGATCCAGTGCTCCCCGGTACTGTAAAATCAATACCATGAGTAACAGTAAGAGTGCAGTCCACAAAATCAGGGATAGTCTTATCATTTTCCGGGATTTACTTATCTGCTCGGGATAGATGGCTTTTATACCCTGTATCTTAAAGGTTAAAACTCCGGCCAGATTTACACAAACCAGGTTAATAAAGAATAGTAGAAAAGCACCCGAAGCCAGGGCATATTCTCCAGAACCAAATAGTAAACCAGAGGTTACCAGTGGTGGTAAAAGAGCCACCGCCACCATGACTCCGATTAGAGTGGTGCTAAATCCCACTGTAAAGGCCAGAGCACCGGCAATACCTGAGGCAAAAGCCAGGGTTATACTCCCCAGATTGGTACGGGCCCGTAATAATATTTCTGGAACTGAAGGGTCCACGCTAAATAACATTCCCAGAAGCAGGGATAAACTAAAGGCAATTACAACACCCACATAGTTACTTTTAATGGAATCTTTAGCTAACTGCACATCCCCCAGATTGGTGGCCAGAGACAGGGCCATGTTAGGCCCTAAAAAAGGGGCAATTACCATGGCCCCGATTATCACCGCTACATTGTTATTCAAAACGCCGATGGCAGATACAATAGCCGATAGGATAACCATGGTGATGTAAATAGGGGATAATTTAGAAATATCTGACAAACTGGCATATAATTCATGGCGACTTAAGCGGTTAATCAATTCCTGGGGATCCAGACGGTCTTTCAAATCATCCAGGGTGGTATCGGTAACTTCATCCTCTTTTTTATTAAAAATAGGTTCTGGAACTGGTACTGATGCTTCAATAGGTAAAAGGTTTATTCTAAAACCCTCTAAATAAGAGAAACGTTTTTGCAAAGTATTTATTAATGATTCAGTTTTGGCCCGGCGTATAATCACATGATAAATAATCTCATTTTCCCGGGAACTGACTTGCCAGGAGTTTAGTACATCATATCTATGGATGATACTCTTTAGTTCATCTAACTCCTTTTTCTCAGGTAGTATGATTATAATTAAGCGATAAGCCATAAAATCACTAATATATTATGTTAATTTAATAATTAATTTTTTGCTATAACCTCCCGGGGTGAATTTTAAGTATAATTATTAACTACCTCCTGGCCCTGAATCTGCGCCTTTTAGAAAAACTCTCCATATATTCTACGGTCCTTTCTTTTTTGAAAAAAGCAGTATGTATAATCTTATCATTATGGATTAAGGCAGATCCAATAGTGTTTTTACTCTGGAATCTATGATCCTTTCCATAGCCCACGGATTCGTGCACCTCTTCACTGGATTTTAGTAGATCATCTAAGAATTCAGTGAAAAGAGATTCTTCCGGTTTTATGGAATTATCTTTCTTTAAAGCTGCTTCCAGAGCATAACTTTTCACCAGCTTAGGGTGAAGTAGATTATAGGCCGCCCGGGATGATATGATATCCAGGCCCACCACTTCCCCATTTATCATCACCAGTATTCCGTTTTGATTATCTAAACTGGAAAAAGCTTCCAGGTATTTATTCAAATCTTCTTTTTGGGATAGGTAAACATCACCCAGAGCACGGGTGGGGGATTCTACCTGGGCATCCCGGGAAATTTCTTCAATATCACTCCAGAGAGCTGTCTGATTGGAAAGGTACTCTCCACATGAGTTAAGGGATAAGGATACTGATGCTGATTTTCTACGCCGAATCTTGCTGGCTGCTACATGCCCTGAATCAGAAAACTGATTGCTGTTGTAACTCCATCTACCCTGCTCGGTACAGCTTACCGGTATAATGGTTTCAGATTTTTCTTGTAGGAGTATGGATGTATTTAAAACCCGGTTTTGCTTAGCACCCCAGACTTCCTCCCCATCCACTAAAAGAACCGGAATATCCCCCTTATTATGAACTTTTAATTCCGGGACAGATCCCTGCTGGCTTATTTCACTAATATGTAAAGAATTTGATTCCAGAGCTTCTTGCAGGGTTATGTAAGTAGAATCTTCTATTTTCCCCACTAAAGGCAGAACTGCCATATTGGCATGGGACTGAATTTTACCCATTTTCAGAGTGGAGAAATATTCCGATAATACTTCATTCATTTTAAGTTACACCTCATTTTAATTATTTTCATACAATTTTAAGTGATTAGTATAAAATTACAGACTATGATAGACAATTATTTAAAATTTAATAATTGTAATAATGAATACTATTATTTTAATAAATAGTATACAACTTATATTATTGCTCCGGATAATGTTGAACTAATATATTATATTTAATTAATAGTATATAAAATTATATATTAAATATATAATAATTAAATATTATATGTAAAATTTTTTATTTTAATTACTAATCCAGATAATAATTCAAATAATATTTTTTTTAGTAACTTAATCTCACTAATCCTAAAATCATAAGTTTGATGGTATAAAGAGTATTAAACACATAAACACTTCATGAAAAATAGATATTTTTATTGAAAATTTGCTGATTTTAAAAAATGAAGAAATCACTGAAAATGAATTAACTGGTCTATATGTACCCTGTGATTTAGGCCTATTTTGGAAATTTTTTCTAATGATGAGTAATTTATCCTCACAACCGCTAGATTTTCATCAGTAAATAATACCCTGAAGAATGTTTTTATTATATTTTAAAAAGATATTGCATCCGGTGAAAGTTAAAAAAAATAATGCATATTCAAATCAAATAAAGCCCATAAAAAAATAATTTATAAATCTAGATTTTTCTTTAGGTGAAATCGGAATTTATCACCATACAAAATATAAGAATAATTATATAAATTTAAATTAAATACTATTCATGAATTCAAATACCACCCAACCCCCTGAACCTGTGCAGGTATCTGAAAAAAGGAACTTATATTTATTTTTTATAATAACCTTTCTATTTTCCTGGTTTTTCTGGATACCCCCCATATTAATTGGTCAGGGAATACCATTCCCCTCCATTTTAGCTGACTTTTTCCTGGGACCCTTTAATTTAGGTGCCTGGGGTCCCTTTGTCGCCGCATTTTTATTAACCTACTACAATAAAGGTAAAAATGGTGTTATTCAATTATTAAAAAGAGGAGTAGACTATAAATTTCATAAAATATGGTATTTACCAATCTTATTACTGATGCCCTTTATTACCGGAGCCGCACTACTTATTGCCTCAGTTCTGGGAGATCCCCTGCCTAATTTAAGTATTTTCTATGAACCCTGGTTAATATTATTCTGGTTTTTTTATCTCTTGCTCCTGGGAGGTCCCCTGCAGGAAGAATTTGGATGGAGAGGCTATGCCCTGGACCGCTTGCAATCAAGCCGCAGTGCACTAACATCCAGTATCATCCTGGGTGTAGTATGGGCGGTGTGGCACTTCCCCTTAAACTTCGGCACAGGAGCGGCCGGACCACAATATGGCATGGCCCTATCTCTATTTATAGGGGCTCTTATAACCATGAGCTTAATGTCCATCTTATTTACCTGGATATACAATAATACCGGTAGAAGTATCCTGGCTGTTTTACTATTCCATGCTTCTTTGAATTTATCCACCTTCATCCTGTTCCCGGTTTTTGAAGTACAAAGCGCCCTATTATTTTATTTGATATTGATGTTAGTTACCGTGGTGATGGTTCTAATAATCTGGGGTAGGAAAACTTTGATGAAGGATAAAAAATTTAGGGTAAAGGAATAATTACCTTAGATATTAAAATTAGGAAAAATGAGGGCTAATGAGGTCCTTGTTTTTTCTATAATATTTTTTTTAAAGTTAAGTGTTTATAAACGATATTAGAATTAATGAAGTTGAATCAGGATTATTTTATAAATTTATATTTTTTAGCTATCCTACACATAGCATTATCTTTTAAGATTATTCTCTGTGCTTTATGTCGTCCACTTTTTACTATTATGATTGGATCTGAAATTTTCCTGGCTTCTGAGACGATTTTATTCCCCTTTAAGGTGTCACCTTCTTTAGTGTAAATTTGGCTCATTTAGTTACCCCTAAACGTCCTTCCAGTTCCAGTTCTTCGGTTATTTCACAAACCAGTTCATAATCAAGTTCCAGATCATGAGCAACTTCATAGTCATAGGCTTCTTCATAGCTACGGTAATAACCCAGAATTTCACTTTTAGCCGATTCGTAGTCAATATTTCGAACTTTTATAACTTTAATTGCACGAAGTTTATCTCTAACCGCTTCTCTTATAAAATCTGAGACACTAAGATATATTCCTGCATCAATTAAACCATTTATTTCTTCAATTTCTCGGGGTGTGACTTTAGTACCTATGGCTTTGGCCAACGGTGTTTTTGATTCTGATTCGGTCCCTGACATATGAAGTTATATATAGTTAACTATATATAAATTCTTCATTTTTGGGCTAAATTAGAAAAAAATAGTGAATTTTAAAAATTTGAGAAATATTATCTATCTTAATAATCTAATCTATATGAGGTAGTTCACATATGCCGGATCTGGATAATTTTCATTTGGTGAAAAATCAGTTTTGTAAGAAAAATAGGTAACTTCGTTTAACCTAGATTTAACGAAGTAGAATTTGATTTTTTTTTTGAAATTATCTCTGGTGATATTGATTGTAAATTTTATTTCTTATTTTATGAATAATAAAATCAAACATGAGAATATATTATAAGAATATATTATAAATTAAGCTCACATTCATTTAAAAAAGATTCAGCACCTTAAATTATAATTTTGGCCTCATTTTGATCTATACTAGAGAATAAACCATAATCCGCCTCTTCTCTATCTTCCTGAGCCCTGGCAAGCAAGTCAAATAATTCCTTTTTAAATTCATTTTTCTTCACAAATTCTATTCCAAATTGAGAAATTAATCCCCGATGGGTCTTGGGATGAATATTTTTTTTAAATAATAATGCTTTAGCAGAAAAAAACATTGCATAATATGCTCTGCTCACAGAATCATTATAAAATCCATTTTCAAATAGATTTTTTGCTGCTTCAAGCTTTTCATGAGCATTATTTATTAGAATCTTTTTCTCATCCAATCACTACACCTTCTTTATTAATTGTTGAAATAAAATGGGTGTTTTTAAGGTTTTCATATTCTTTTTGAGATATTACCTTTGCAGAAATATATATGCCTCCTTCAAGTAAAGCATCGGTAATTTTAGCCATGATTTTATTCTTTGTTTCGGCTTTTTTAGTAGAAACAATAAGAATATCAATATCCGAATCCTTATTATCTTCGCCACGGGCCACTGAACCAAATAGAATTATCTTTTTTATTTCTGGAAATCCCAGAGAATTTGCAAATTTAATGGCTAAATTTTTCCTATTCATTCCATCACCAAATATACTATAGTTTATTCTTAGTTTAAATAAATATTATTTTATTGGTTTAATTATCCAGTGCTCTAAAGAATTATTAAGATTTGAAAGGACTATTCCAAAAATGAAAAAGGATGATTATATTTTGTCTGGTGCTGTTGAAATATGGTCTGACGGTGGGGATGTCGGATCTGGAAGAGATCTAGGCCCAGGACGAAGATTTAGAAGAAAATAAAACTGAAAATAGGTCGGCTAAAGAATATTTAAAAAGGGATTATAGGGAGTATTAAAGACCTAAAAGTGGGATAAAAAGGTGGATTATAGTCAAAAATATGGGAATAATATCAAAAATAAGAATCAGACCTGGAAGTACTGTTAAACGTGCACCTCAAGGTACACTGACTCCCAGGTTTTACCTGTTATATAAAGATTGTTTTTTAGATATAAATAATTTACTGGAAATAAATTAATGAATTTTTAATCATCTCCAACTAAGAATTAGTTAAAACCGGTCCCATAATCCTGAGAAACCTCGTTATTATATTAGCAAAAAACCATGCCCCTGGTCCTTTTAGTCATCACGGGTTCCTTTAATTTATAAACCTATAATAACCGCACATATGCTTTTGAAGAAATTAATAGGACTTAAATGTGCAATGGTCCGATGTGGTAATATTCAAGGATCCAATTCTAGAAATAGTTTTTCTATAATTCACTCTACTTTAACTGAAAAGAGTGATTATGTTTAGAGTACCCTGGGTTGATGATAATGGCAAAGTTCAGGTAAATCGAGGTTTTCGTGTTCAGTTTAACAGTGCATTGGGCCCTTATAAGGGCGGGCTTCGTTTTCATGAGTCTGTAATTCATCACACCTTAAACTTTTTTAAAGTCAATAGATTTAAAAATCATCATGGCCAGTGATAAGTACCAGGCATCAGCAATATTTATGGCGTAACTATTGGTATGTCTATTTCAAATGTTAGTAATGCACTTTGAAGTTGATTTATGGTATTTTTATCTCCATGAATTTTCAATGCTCCTTCAGATTCTAGGTCTTCTACTGAATGAAAACCGGTTAATGCTGCTAAAAGAATTAATTTAGACCCTTCAAGAGTGACTGTTGATCCAGTATTAAATCCACTTCTATTTATCAATACGCGGTTAGGGGTGATTTCCAAGTTTCGTTTTTCTTTTACATCCGTAAAGTTCAAGTTAATTTTTAATTGTGGCAAATCAATGGATGAATCAAATCTAACACCCAAAAAGTCTAATAATTGCTCCGGGTTAAGTCCAGCTGATAATTCTTCAGAGATTGTGAAGATATCCGCATCAACATGGTTTTGTCTTAATTCCTTTGCACCTTGCAGATACATGTTACGTCTAATACCTGACTCTTCTTGGTATCCTTGTTGTTCAAATGCATCGGCAAGTAATAATCTTATTTTTTCATTTTCAGGACAGGCAAATACTACTTTCCCAAGCAATTGTGCAGTCCACAAATACTCACCATCTTCAAATGATTCTGCTGCTTTATCAATTAATTGATCAATACCGCCCGCTAATTTAACTAGATTTTGACCTTCTACTTTTGGTGCAACTTCACGGTAGGTAGCAGGGTTCCCATCGTACCATCCCAGATAGTACTGGTAAATTGCCTTGGTGTTATGCCATTGGTGACCATAGTATCCCCTGGTATGCCAAGCCTTTTCTAATTCTTCTGTTATTACAAACTCGTAGGGTAGCTCGCTGATGGTAACCCCTGAGTTTATGAGTCGCATGGTTTGGTTGTGAAGGTAAAAATAAATATCTCTTTGTTGCTCCAGGAATTTCAATACATTTTCATTTCCAAATTCTGGCCAGTGATGGGTGCTAAAGAATGTTTCTGCCTCTGAACCGAATTTTTCAATCACGCGGTTGATAACTTTCGCCCACTTTAATGAAGATCGAATTTGTGCTCCTCGTGGAGTTAATAAGTTATGCTGGTTTCTTGTAATAACCTCAGCTCCACATATTGCTTTGTATTTAGGCACATAAAATAATGATTCGCTAACTGCTTCAGTATCATTGGCTTCGGAGAAGATAAATTTAACACCATCGATGGTAACTTCTTCGTGTTCTAGTCCTTCCAGTTCGTGATTTGGCTCAATTAAACCCACTTCACCAGTGGAAACAGATACACCTAATCCTGCGCCTATTGTTCCTTTTTCATCATATTGGAGGGGGTTTCCGCCTTGATAAACCGAACGTCGATTCATCATTGGCCCGGCAATAACATTTTCCGCTCCAGTTTCGAACGTAAAGTTATATGGTGCAATTAATGGTAATTTTCCACTTCTTACATCTTGTTCGTTTTCAATAACTCCATGAATACCTCCAAAGTGGTCTAAGTGTGAGTGAGTTATATAAACTCCAGTTACCGGCAAGTCTTCCACATAATTTCTTATCATAGAAAGTGCCGCAGCAGCTGTTTCTTTACAGGTCAATACATCCACAATAATCCAACCAGTTTCACCCCGAATTGCTGTCATATTAGCCAAGTCAAAATTACGGACCTGATATATGCCATCTGTAACTTTAAATAAACCATATCTACTTAACAATTTTCCCTGACGCCATAAAGATGGATTTACAGAGGCCGGTGCATCAACATCTTCATGTTCTTTGAACAAATCAAGCCTTTTGAAATCCCAGACCACAGTTCCCTTTTCATCTTTAATAGTATCTTCATCCCAAGTGGCAATAAATCCTCTTTCGACTAATTCATAATCTCTACGATCGTCAAAATCTAATTTAGAAATCATCTCTTTATTTGCAGCTTTTGTAAAGTCGGAAGCTTCTTTTCTACTTGAATTAAACTCATAAACCATAATGTTCACTTCTCCTGGGATTTACATCAATATACTACATATATTATCTTTTTTCATTAATAAAAATTTTAATTTATATATAATGATTTTTAGTTTTACGTGGTTGGAAAAAGTTTTTCATGAGGGGGTGTACTTACACTTGAAAACAAGGTTATCATCCAAAAACAATATTAATCTATTAAAATAATTAAAAAAGAAAGATAATGATATCAGGCAAATAATATTTGTTAATCTGTTTTTAAAATAAGAAGGTGAGGATATGACATACGTAGATGATGTATTAGAAGATCTAAAGAGAAAAAATCCTTATGAAGGAGAGTTCATACAGACTGCCACTGAGATTTTAAGATGTCTTAATGTAGTATTTGAAAGGCATCCTGAATTTCAGGAAGCAAAGATTTTAGAAAGATTTTTAGAACCTGAAAGAGTGATTATGTTTAGAGTACCCTGGGTTGATGATAATGGCAAAGTTCAGGTAAATCGAGGTTTTCGTGTTCAGTTTAACAGTGCACTGGGCCCCTATAAGGGCGGGCTTCGTTTTCATGAGTCGGTTAATTTATCGGTTTTTAAATTATTAGCATTAGAACAGATTTTAAAAAACAGCCTTACCGGCATGTCAATAGGCGGTGCAAAGGGTGGAAGCGATTTTAATCCAAAAGGAAAATCCGATGCTGAGGTTATGAGATTCTGCCAGAGTTTCATGACTGAACTTAAAAATTATATTGGTCCTGAAATTGATGTCCCAGCAGGGGATATTGGTGTGGGTTTAAGAGAAGTGGGATACCTATTTGGGCAGTATAATAGAATTGCAAACAGGCATAATTGCGTATTAACCGGTAGTGGAATAGAATATGGTGGATCTCTTGTAAGAAGAGAAGCAACAGGCTATGGCCTTATTTATATATTGGAAGAAGCTTTAAAAGCAAGGGGAGAAATTTTGGAAGGTAAAAAGATAATAGTTTCTGGTTCAGGAAATGTGGCCCTATATGCAGCTGAAAAGGCTATACAACTTGGAGCAACAGTTATTGCTATGTCTGACTCAAAAGGTTACATTTATGATGAAAATGGAATATCTATTCCATTTGTAAAACATATCAAAGAAGAAAAAAGAAAATGTATCTATGAATACTTAAATGATTTTCCTGATACCATCTATAAAGAAGGAAGTAAAGGTCTTTGGAATATAAAATGTGATATAGCTCTTCCCTGTGCTACCCAAAATGAGTTAGATGAAGAATCAGCAATAAAACTTATTAATAATGGAGTAAAATATGTCGCAGAAGGAGCAAATAAGCCATCAACGCCTGAAGCTACTAAATTATTCTTAAAATCCGGATTAATTTTCTTACCAGGAAAAGCAGCTAATGCGGGAGGAGTTACAACCAGTGTACTGGAAATGGCACAAAGAAGCTCAAATATGCACTGGTCATTTGAGGAGGTTGATTCCCGATTAAAAAGAACCATGGTTGACATATATAGAAATATTGATAAAATGGCTAAAGAATATGGATTTGAAGGCAACTATGTAGTTGGAGCTAATATTGCAGGATTTATTAAAGTTGCAAAGGCAATGATGGCTCAGGGAATTGTCTAATAACTATATGCGTATATGAGTAAGATACTTAAAAATTCATATATAATTTAGTTGAGTATTAACATATTTCTATTTTCATTGCCTTTAGTCGGATTCTGATGAAGGATCCCGATTACTAATCCTTTTCTAACCTAATCTTATTCATTTCCTAGCAAACTTTAAATTAAAAACGCACTGGTTTACCAGTAGCTTATGTAGATTTAGCTGTACTGTTCGTGGGCTGGTTTAATCTTAACCAAAAAAAAACCCTTTGTATTTTTTTATTTTTTATTGAATTAGAAGTCCATTAAAATATATTAACCAATTATTATTTTTTTTTATGCCTTAAAGCTAATCATCAATTTGGCAGTGTATAGCAATTGGATTTAACCCTTTATTAAATTCTCTGGATTTTAAATACTTTTTAGTAAAAACTTTATTCATCAAATGATCTAAAATAAGAATCATCACCTGAAAGCACTTTTCAAAGGGTACCTCAAGGTACAATGACTTCCCGGTTTATCTGTATAATTAATCTAGTTTAAATTAATAAATATTTATGATTAATTATAATAATTACTAAATCAATAATTAAATAATAAAATCAATATTGTGGGTTTCATGAGAAGAAAATCTGAAGCATCAATTACCTTGTAATGCCACATATTTGAATGATATGGAATCATAAGAGGGATTAAAATGGAAAAAGAAGAAATACTCAAACTAATTAGGAATTTAAACCCTCAAATTCAGGACAAATACAATGCACAAATAAAGGCCATTTTCGGCTCGTATGTGCGTGGGGAAGAAACTCCTGATAGTGATCTTGATGTTTTAGTAGAATTCAATGAAAGTGCTAATCTACTGGATCTAGTAGAATTATCTCAGTTTCTAGAAGATGAAATTCATATAAATATTGATGTGGTCCCTATTGATACAGTTCGCAAGGAAATAAAAAAACAGGTCATGAAGGAGGCCATTCTAGTATGAGGGATCCTAAGCTTTATCTAAAAGATATTTTAGAAGCTATGGATTCTATCGAACTATTTATTGGTGAAATGGACTTTCATGAATTCAAAGAAGACGATAAAACTTCGTTTATATCCATCCAAAATAATTTCAGTTATGCTTGAAGGATCAGCATCATCAGGACGAGGAGAATCATTAATCATGGGGTATTGATTAAACCTTCTTACCAACTCATCATTTTTTGCCTTTTGTCTAAACTCACTTCGCTGGCCTGTTTGTTCTATTGTATCAATAATTTTGTTTAATTCACTAACTTTCCGATTTGTATATTTTTCATAATTATGTTGATATTCCAAATCAACAGGGCGTATATTGCTGGAAGATATATAACCTGTAGTGGATACCCATCCCTTTCCAGGTATATATCTATTAACTGTAGTTTGTGGTTTCGTATATTTATTGGTGGGTTTGCCAATCGCACGATTTCCAATTTGATTATTCACCGTATATTGTTGAGGAGAGATGCAGGGGCAGCAAAAGGTACTCCTATTGCAACAATATGTAATAAAACTTTTCCTAATACTATTACTGCAGGTATAGAAACAGCTAATTTAAATAATGGAGCTAGTGCAATAATCTCTTTATACATCGATGAATATGTTCCTTTAATATCTTGCATTTGTTTATTGGTTAAAACTGTCCCGTTCAATGTATTGGTTGAATTATTGGTCACTACTAATACATGGCATTCTAAGTTGAATTAATAAAATCAATTATGATAATTATAATAGCATTAAAAATCAATAATTAATCAGAGAATTTATTAATTATGTGGTTTTATGAAAACAAAATCAGAAGTATTAAAAATACTTGAAACAGATTTTCAGTTCTTAAGAGAAAACTTTCATGTAGATAAAATAGGCCTATTCGGATCATATGCCCGCCAGGAACAAAGCGAAAAAAGTGACCTGGATTTACTAATTAATTTTGAAACCACACCTGATTTTATTCAGTTAGTAGAATTAGAAGGATATTTATCAGATTTACTGGATATAAAAGTAGAAATATTGACCTCTGGTGGTATTAAAGATCGTGTGAGGCCCAATATAATGAAAGATATGGAATTTGTTAAAGTAAAATCCAAGTGATTAACTGGAGTAATTTCATGTCCTCTAGAGACCAAATATTATTTATTGAAGATATTTTAGAATCCATTCAATTTATTGATCAATATATAGTGATTTGGACTATTCTGATTTTATAAATGATAGAAAAACATTCGATGCTGTTTTAAGAAACTTAGAAGTTATTGGTGAGGCTGCTAAGAATATATCAGACCAAGTAAAAAGTTCAAATGATAATATTAACTGGAAAGGAATGGCCGGAATGCGGGATAAACTAATCCATGGCTATTTCGGAGTTGATCCGGAAATAGTCTGGGAAACCATTAAAAATAGGCTTCCTGAAATTGAAACACAAATTAAAGATATTTTAAAAGATATGGAAAATTCATAATACAATTTCTTTTCAAATAAGTTTCTAAAAGATGAAATCCATATAAAGATTGATGTGGTTCTTATTGATACAGTTCGCAAGGAAATAAAAAAAACAGGTCATGAAGGAGGCTATTCTACATATACTCCTTTAGATCCGTATATCTTACGACTCAAAGTGATTTAGTTTACTTTATTGGAGCAATTATTTTTTTCATACTTTTTGCAACACTCCCTGTTATTAGTATCAAAACAAATTTTCTAGAAAAAAAATAATCAGATTGTTGAATAAAAAAAAGAATAACTTATCATTACAACTTTTATTATAGCTATTTTATAATTTAAGTGAGCATATGTAATTAAATGGTTTATAGAGAAGTGATTGGCCTTAAGAGTGGACCCAGTAATCAAATTAACTGTTTCTGGCCGTCATCTTTTTTGATTTTTTTCAGGTTTTCCTGGGTTTTTTTTATCCAGTTTAAGGTTCTCTGGGCATCCACCCGGGGGCCATGGGTGGAATTGTTATTTCGGGAATCATTTACTATTTTCAGGGCAGCTTCCAGGGACTTTTGCACATCCCCTTGAAATATTAAAAAGTCATTCAAGGAAAACACAAGGATTTCCTCATCAGCCGGGAATACTCCGTGATGATAGAGCATTAATTCATCATCTGGTTTTTTCATTTTAAGGGACTTCATCCGATTATCTCCTGGTCAATTTTCTTAAAGAAAAAAATAGTATATCCTAAGCTCAAAATAAGGCCGATTCATATTTATTAGAGAATAATCTTTTTCTTTTTCGACTAATCACCACCGGTTTTTGATATTGTAGAATGGATGATTGTAATTTAAATTTACCCATAGAATCAATAAGAGCATAAGCCCTGCTTAAATCATCACCAAATTTACTTAAAGCCTGTTTTTTATATTTAACATGGCCTCTGGTGATTTTTTCACTGTTTTTTTCTGCTTTTTCTAAATATTCTTTCACCTGTTGCAGGGTTTCTTCTAGTTCTTTTTTAGGGAAAACAATAATATTATCCCCCAAGGGTATTGATTCCCAGTTACAGGAGATTAGTTTTTGATCCTCAATTTTTATAATAGCATAATCCATTTTTTATCACTATTATTTTTAGATGAGGACATGATTAAAAGAGATTAAGATAGAGAGCCGGGGATAAGTAATTTCGAAAGGCTCTTTAAAAAAAATCAATGAATAGAACAAAAGAAAACTACTCTTTAATCTTTTAATACCAATAAACATTTCTAGAAGTCTTATTTTATCTGGAAATGGTTTAAATTTTAAGTATATATAATATGATGATATATACAGGTTATTAGTTATGAAATTTCAAGAGTCAATATTATGATAGATTGGAAAAGTGTCCTTATTTGTTCTGGCATGGCCATAGTGCTTAGTATTATTCTTTCCATAGGCGGATATATAATCGCCACCCTGTATGCTGGTTACCGGGTAGGGGGACAATACCCTACCGGGGCTATTCATGGTATCCTGGTTGTCTTCATAGCTACCATCTTTGTTTTAATGATTAACTTATTACTTTTTAAAGCCATTCCCCTGGGACTAATAGGAGTACCCGGAACTTTTATTATTTCATTTTTTGTACTGGCAATATTTTCTGGCATTTTTGGATCAATAGGCGGTACCCTAGGTGCCTATATTAAAAAAAGAACTTATTAGTAACCTTGGAAGACCTTATTTTACTGGATATTTATTAAAAAAAAGTATTTTAGTTTCCTGATTTTATATAAATATCATGAGATATTGCCCTCCAGACCTATAAAAAGCTGAGCATCCCGGAAAAATAATACAAAAATTATTTTTTAAGCTATTTTAAATTTTTAGGGGGCCTGCATAAGTTAAGGGGATTATAAGAATAAGTTTAATTAGTTTTTAAACTATAAATAATGGATAAAGGAGGCCTGGATTTTGGTTGAAAACACACAATTAAAGGTCATATTTGCTATTGTAAAAGTAGAAAAAGCAAGTAAAGTTCTGGAAAAAGCACAAGAAGCCAGAAAGAAGGGGGAACCATTTTCTATGGAAGGGGAAAAGTAAAACATAATAAAAAAGAATTCCTGGGGATGCCTATAGAGCCTCGCAAAGAAATAATGATGATTCTAATTCAGGAAAAATATGTGGACCCTGTACTCCAAACTATTCGCCAGGAAGGAAAATTAGATAAACCTGGAACCGGTCTGGCCTTTGTAATGGATGTGGATCAGGTGGTAGGCCTAACCCCCTATGGGGTGGATGGATGCAATATAGAAGAATTCTAATTAATAATAGTCACTGAAAACTTGTAAATCCCCAAATAAGACCTTTTTTTTAATAATTTATGAAAAATGAATTTTTGAGATTATTTTTATAAAATAGGTGAAACTTATAATCTACACCTTTTTTTTTAAGAGACCATAATATGATAGCTGAAAACGAATTTAATGAAGCCCTGGATTACTTTGATAATGAAGAATATGAAGAGGCCCTGGAATATTTTGAAAAAATAATTAATATGGATTTAGGTAACCAGGAAGCCTGGTTTATGAAGGCACTCACTTTAATAAACCTGAAAAGGGATAATGAAGCCCTGGAGGCCATAGAAGTTGCTCTTGAACTGGATCCCGATGATGCGGAAGCCTGGATAAAAAAGGCCTGGATTTTAGAATTACTTCATGACGTCCCTGAAGGTTTGCATGCTGCTCAAATAGCATTGGATTTAGATAAAGATCACCCTGATGCTGTGTATCTTATGGGAAAATTCTTACTGGATTCTGGTAATTACTCAGAATCGGTGGAGTATTTTAAAAAATATCCAGAAAACGAATTCCTATTTCCCGACGCCCTTTTATACCAGGGTGAGGCTTTATTTAAACAGGGCAAAAGTGAAGAAGCAGAGAAAATACTCGATAAATTATTGAGTATAGAAAGTGAGAATCCTGAGGCTCTAAATTATAAGGGACAGTTACTTATGAGTAGAGGAGATTATCCTGGAGCCATAGAGTTTTTCCAAAAAGCACTGGATATTAGTCCTGGTTTTATTTTATCTAACTTCAATCTGGGTATTATAGAAAAAGAATCCGGTAATTTTGATAAAGCCCTGAATTACTTTGATAAAGTTTTAAAAGTGGATCCAGAATATGCAGAAGCCTGGTATAATAAAGGAATTGTTCTAGAAAAATTACAAAAAAAAGAGGATTCAGTAAATGCTTATAAAAAATTTATACACCTAGCCCCTGAAAAGGATGATATCCCTGAGAGCTTAAATAATAAAGTAAAAGAACACCTGGCCCGGGAACTCCCGGATATGAAATAAATAAAAAGAAATTTAATTTAAATGTTAAAGTATTGAATAATGAAAAAAGGTGTAATATAAACCTGGAAATTGGTTTATAATATCCTTTTTTTTAGAATAAAATTATTCTACTACATCAGCAAAGGCAAAATTCCTTCTAATAGAGTTAATTTTAATTTTTACTTCATCGCCTTCTTTGGCGCCTGAAACGAAAACTACAAAACCTTCTATACGAGCAATCCCATCTCCATCTCTACCGGTATCTTCAATCTTAACATCATATTCTTCACCTTCTTTAATAGGTGCAGAACTATCTCTATTATTATAACTATCTCCAAACAAATGTATCACTTCCAAATTTTTGCCTAATAGGCAATACACTATTGATTTTTTAAGCTTATATAAGTATTGTAAATCAATTTAAAATTTTTTAGGATAATATAAAAGTAAGGGGGAGGGATTTTATTTTTATCCAGGATAACTTTTAAAATTCTAAAAAAAATAGGCCAGGCAAAAATATTCTGGTGGGGTAAAAAAATTTTTAATTGTATTTTTTATTCTGTTTTTTGGATTAATCGGGCCAGGTTTTGTGCCCCATTTTTATTTAAGTGCACCCCGTCAACAGTCACCACCAGCCTTCTAATTTTACTGATAAAATCAGAGAGTCCTAATCTGGTGGTTAAAACTGAATCAAACATTAGGCCATAAGTGGATGTGGATATAAAATAAGGAGATCTAAATTCACTCAGTCCTAGGGCCATTTTTTGCCATTTATTAAAATCAATATACCTCAGGTGATATTTTTCACAGAGTTCCTGGATGGAATCATTATATTCATCCACTTTCTGATTCAAATTACTGTTTAAAACTTCGCCTATACAGGGGATACTTATAATTTTAACATTTTTATCCTCTAACTTCCAGATTAACTTTTCATACTCCCTTTTAAAATCCTGAACCTCTTCTAAGGGTATGCTTCCCCGGAGAATTAGTTTTTGGACTTTGTGATTCCAGGCCAGGGAATGGTCTTTTAAATAGGGTAATAAAATATCATTTACGCCTATTTCAATTATAAAATCATCATAGGATTGGCTAATAAAACTATCAATTCTACGGGATAATCCAGATAAAGTCTCACCACTGCATCCATGGTTATGGTAGTCACGGGGTGAATCCATATATTTAAGATATGATTCACCAGGGCGACCGACGGTTATACTATCTCCCAGGCAGGCTATCATGTAAATTTATCCTTTATTTTGAAAATAATTATGTTTTTAGTATTAAGGTAAACTATTAGAGAAATTAAATTTTGTTTAAGGTCATATTATCCTGGTGAAAATTTAATTTTATTAGGTTTAAAAATCAATGTGATATTATGGAACTACTCGAAAGATATTCAATTAAACCCCTTAATCCTCATCTTTACCATTTGGCTTTTATACATGAGTCTTATTCCAATGAAAACGGCCTGGATGAGTGCTATGAAAGATTGGAATTTCTTGGTGACACCGTACTGGATCTGGTGGTATCTGAATATTTATATAATATGGATTCTTCCTTAAGTGAAGGGGAATTAACCCGTCTTCGCTCAAATTATGTGTGTAAAAAAGCACTCTATACTTATTCTACCAAAATAGGCCTGGATAAATATATAAAAATTGGTGCAGGGGTGGAATTAACCACCAGAGAAATTGATTCAGTTATCAGTGATGTATTTGAGTCCTTTGTTGGTGCAATGTATCTGGACTCCGGTCTGGAAACCACCAAAAGATTTCTCTACCAAACAGTAATCCCCCACATACGCCAGGGAGAAATCTTTTTTTATGATTATAAATCCCAGTTAAAACATTTATGTGATCAGAAATCACTGGAATTAAGTTATGAGTTAATAAATGAAGTAGGGGAACCTCATGATAAGATATTTACCATGACCGCGGTTATTAATGGTAAAAGAAAGGGTACAGGTAAGGGTGGCAGTAAAAAGGAAGCTGAACAGAATGCGGCTAAATTTACTTTAGGCAATCTTAGATACTAAACCTGATTTTCAAACTTCCTGGCATAAATACTTAAGATTTAAAGTTCAATTATTATTATTATGAAACCCAAAACTATTCTGGTTTTACTGGTTTTAATTTCAGGTCTGGTAATGATATCTGGTTGTACCACCAATAACGTTAACACCACCAATGAGACTGGTATCCCAGGCTATATGGATGTTACTCCTGCAGAGGCACAAGTACTGATAAATAATACACCCGATATTGTGATAATTGATGCTTCGCCTAAATTTGATGAAGGACACCTACCTGGCGCTGTAAATTATCCAGTTTCTGATGGTTCATTGGATAATGCTATACCCACATTAAATAAAAATGATACCTACCTGGTATACTGTCATGTGGATAGTGTTGCCATTGAAGGAGCCCAAAAACTTGTAGATGCTGGATTCACCAAAGTATATCGGTTGGAAGGAAATTATCAGGCATGGGTAGATGCAGGATATCCTGTGGAAACTTGAATAATTTAATTATTTTTATTTTTATTTTTTAAAATCAATTTAAGTGCCACTTTCTATCATAAAGATGTCAGAAATCAGGAATTTGCTTAAACTTAATCCAGAATATCTAAAATATAATTTTTCATCTTAATCTTGTACTAAATAGGATAATATTAAGAATAAATAAATTATTTTTTTTAATATTAGGCCCAATAGCCTTACTTGGATGAAATTTTAAACTGGACTAACTTATTTAGATCCGGCACAGCAGCATATTCCCACAATTAAAACTGCCAGAATGACCCATCCTAAGGGATTATTTAATAGAAAACTTAAAAATCCAATTAACAATATTAAAACGGCAGGCACCAGAAAAAGTACAGCCACTGCAGCTACAATAATCACTACAATTATACCAATAGTCACTGCTCCTATCTCTGCCAGGGCATCAAAAACCATAATATCCACTCTCCCTTAATAGTATATATAATATATTTTCAAGACACATATATTTGTATATGTCCAGTAAAGGATTTTTTCGTGAAAAATTTTTTAAGGGCCATATAATATGTCATGGCTGCCCGGAGAGGTCTTTTAAAATTAAAGGACATCCTTTACCAGTATGTGCCCGGTGCACTGGTTTATATCTGGGGAGCTTCTCTTATATCATTATACTGCTTATTTTTAACTGGGGATTCAATTTAACCCTATTTTTAGCAGGGTTATTATTAATAATTCCCACCCTATGTGATGGAATAACCCAGTACTTTACTTTAAGAGAAAGTAACAACAGACTCCGCTTTATAACTGGAATCATAGGGGGAGTGGGATTAGGGATTATAATTACCAGTATACGCTTTTTAGGTATAATGGAGATTTTTTTTATTGAAATAAAGCATGATTATTATTTTTTTTAATATTCTAAATCTCATTTTATTATAGAATGTTAATCCCCAAAAATATAACTTGAGTAACTACCAATATTAAGATGTATATGTAATTTATGAATAAATTTAAGTTTAATCACCAGGTAAAAATTACTATTTCAGGGGTTAAAAAGATGGGAAAAAAAGCAGAATCATCCCTTACTCCCGACCATGTTATTAAAAATTGGGAAGAATTAAAGGATTATATGCAGAAGGGTTATCCTGCCGATGAAAAAAGGGAGCAGGTTTTTGAGGATCTCTATCACATGGTGCGCTTGATGTGTGATAATGTGCCGGATATGATCTGGGCCAAGGATAGGGATAAGAAATTCATTTTTACTAACCGGGCTATAGCTGAAAAATTATTAAATGCCCGGGACACCATGGAAGCCCTGGGTAAAACCGATATGTATTTTGCCAACAGGGAGCGCTCACTTCATCCAGAAAACAAAAAATGGCATACCTTTGGTGAGATTTGTACCGATTCAGATGAATTTGTACTTAAAACCGAAAAACCAGGTCGTTTTGATGAGTTTGGAAATGTTAAGGGGGAATTCTTATTTTTAGATGTTCATAAAGCTCCTTTTAGGGATGAAAAAGGGGAGATAATCGGGACTGTGGGTTGTGCCCGGGATGTAACCCGGGAAAAAGAAATAGAAAAAAATCTAACAGAAAGTGAAAAGTTATTCCACTCCCTGATTGATAACATGTTAGATGCAGTTATAATATTAGATTTTGAAGGGTCAATCCTTTTTGCCAATCGAGCCGCATTTGAACTGGTGGATATTGATCCCCGGACTCCTTTGCAGGGTTTTCATGTTAAAGATTTTGCCCTGGGGCAATCCATGATGGATATTGAAAATCATCAGCAGATGGTAAAAGAGGATAAATTTGGTTTTCTGGGAAACTACCAGATTAAAGACAAATACGGTCAGGTTAAATGGGTGGAAGGACTGGGTAGAAAAATAGAATTTCAGGGTAAAGTGGCTAATCTGGTTAATTTAAGAGATATAACCCCTCGAAAAAAGGCAGAAGAGGAATTAAAAAACCGGGAGAAACTACTAGAAGGTGTGGCCCGGATGAATCATATCCTCATAAACAGTCCTAATCTAAAGGCAGCTATTCAGGATTCCCTGGAGGAAATTGGAAGTGCCACCCGGATTGACCGGGCTTATATTTTTAAAAATCATGTAGAAGAATCTACCGGACGTTTATTAACCAGCCATTGGATGGAATGGACTAATGGTCAGGTTGAGGCCCAGTTATATAATAATGATTTGCAGAATATTCCCTATGAAAAACTATCCCCTGATTTAATAACCAATTTCACCCAGAAAAAACCATTTTATAGTTTAAGTCGTGATTTAGATTCTTATACCCATGAAATAGTAGAAAAGCAGGGTATCTTATCACTGCTTCTGGTTCCAGTGCTGGTGCAGGATAAATTATGGGGTTTTATTGGATTTGATAATTGCACTCAGGAGAGAAACTGGAAGGAATATGAACTCACCATTTTAAAAACAGCAGCAGATTCTATTGGCAGTGCCCTGGATCGATATGATTTTGAAAAAGCATTAACAGAAAGTGAAAATAAAAGTAAGAAGCTTATAAAGGCCATCCCGGATATGATGCTGGTTATAAGTAAGGAAGGGTTTATCCAGGATTATTCTCCTAAAAATCCAGAATTGATGTCCATTCCGGAAAAGGAAATTGTTGGCAGTAATATCTCCCAGATGGGCTTATCACCGGCTGATTTGGAGCAGATATTAAAAATGATTAAAACTACCTTAATTACCAATACCCTGGAAACAATTGAATATGCACTGGATGTTCCTGCTGGTAATCGGTATTTTGAAGCTCGTTTTATTAAATTAAATGAGGATAATGTTTTATCCATTATAAGGGATATAACCGGCCGGGTTCGTGATGGGGAGATGATAAAATCCTCTCTGGAAGAAAAAGATATACTCTTAAGAGAGATCCATCACCGGGTGAAAAATAATATGCAGATTATATCCAGTCTCATGAATTTGCAGATAAAGTATGAAAATTCCCCGGAGGCAATTAATATCCTGAAAGAAAGCCAGGGCAGGGTAAAATCCATGGCTATGGTGCATGAAAAACTTTATAAGTCCAAATCTTTTTCTATGATTAATTTTAAGGATTATCTAACTCGTTTAGTGTCTGATATATTATACACCTATGATCTTATTTCCCATATCGACTGGAAACTGGATATGGATGAAATAAAAATTACCATGGATCTGGCTATACCTCTGGGACTTATTATCCATGAAATGGTATCTAACTCAGCTAAATATGCTTTTAAAAAAGACGAAAATGGTAGAATTGATATATCTATGAAAATGGTGGATGATAGATTCTTTTTAAGGGTGGCTGATAATGGTGTGGGAATTCCGGAAGATATTGAGTGGGGAGAAACCGATACTCTGGGGTTGCACCTGATTGATGCCCTGGTTAAACAGATTGATGGAGTTATTAAACTGGATAATAGTCAGGGCACCAGTTATGAGATTATATTTCCCCCTATGAGTTATGTAAATAGAGGATGATAGCGGGATTTGCCATAACTTTTCTTAAAACGATATCAACCCCTATCGAGTTATGTAAAAAAAGGATGATTATATCCTCTGATTTTTTTTATATTATTCTTCCAGCAAGTAGGATGCAAAAGTAAATCCAGATCCTAATCTTACCTGGCCAGCTACTGCAGCGGCTTCCAATATTTCTTCCCGGGAACATCCTTCTTCCTGGGCTTTTTTTTCATGAGCTTTTATGCACTGCTTGCATTTAACCGCCACAGCACAGGCCAGAGCAATTAAAGTTTTTTCCCGGGTGGAAAGAGCACCATCTTTCATTATTTGAAATGATAGATTATTAAATGCTTCTTCCAGGTCACCATTTATGGCTTTAGCGAATTGGTACGGTCGGGGTTTATCCTTTTTCAAAATTTCACCTCCTGTTTTTTTTGTAAATTTATTTAATTTTAGCCAAGATAAATCTTATATAAGATTAATGAATATATATTCATAAAGGAGGATTAAACATGAAAATTGCCATAGCTTCCCAGGGAAGGGACATAGAATCCCAGACCAGTGATCTTTTTGGCCGTAGCCGGGACTTTATAATTCTGGAAATGGTAGATGATAAAATTGTAACTATTGAATCTGTGGAAAATCCATTCAGAAAGGATAAAGCTGCAGGCAACTTAGCTGCTCAATTTCTGGCTGGTGAAAATATAAATATTCTTATAACCGGTAAACTGGGACATGTAGCCTTGAGAGTATTGAATAATGCCAGTATAACCGCCTATAAAAGTCACAGAGGAACAGTTAAACAGAATATAAATTTATACCAGCAGGGTAAGTTAACCAAACTTAGCAATCTGCAGGCCGGGTTCCCTACCGGGAAATAAATTTATAACTGTAATTGAATATATATTCATTTATGTCCAGGCCACGACGTATTAGGAAAATAAGAAATCAACCCCGTATTAGATGTTTTAAACCGGAAAATGATGAAAAAGCCCCATTAAGTGTTATTGAAATTACTATAGATGAGTTTGAAGCAATAAGACTTCGGGATTATCATGATATTCAACAAAAAAAATCAGCGGAATTAATGGAAATATCCCAACCCACATTTCACCGCATCATTTCATCAGCCCGAAAAAAAATTGCCCGGGCTCTGATTGAAGGAAGCACCATAATAATAACTGGAGATGATTTTATGACAGAAAATAAAGAATATAAATGCAATGTCTGTGCCTTTAAGTGGAGCAGTCCCAAAAAAGTATATGAGAAATGTCCTGATTGTGATTCAGAAAATATTCAAATTATTGAAAAAGAGGAAGATGATTCAAAACAGGATATCACACAGCGCCGATCTTTTGGAGGTCCTGGTTTAGGTGCAGGAGCCCCGACAGTATGTAAATGTCCTAACTGTGGCTTTGAATCTCCCAAAAAAAGAGGAGTACCATGTAGAAACACCAAGTGTCCGGAATGTGATATGCCCCTTTGTGGATCCGATTCTATCTGAAATGGTGATAATTTGAACTTCATTGAACTAAAAAATGTTTGTAAATCCTTTCAAGACCATTTAGCCCTCCAGAATATAAATTTAGAACTGGAGGAAGGGAGTGTACTGGGTATTTTAGGAAAAAGTGGATCAGGGAAATCCATACTCATTAACATGTTACGGGGTATGAAAGATTACCGTCCTGATGAAGGCCAGATAATTTATAACCTGGCATTGTGTCCTGATTGTCTTAGAGTAGAACCACCATCCCGAAAAGATGAAAAATGTTCCTGTGGAACCCGGTTGGAATTACAGAGAGTTGATTTCTGGAACTGCCACCGGAGTTTATTTGCAGCTATTCGCCGCCGAATATCCATCATGCTCCAGAGAACCTTTGCCCTGTATGAAGATGATACAGTGATAGATAATGTCTTAAAGGCTTTTCCAGATGATTCAGCTGAGAGTACCTATCAGGCCCTGGAGCTTCTGGAAATGACCCATATGACCCACCGGGTAACCCAGATAGCCCGGGATTTAAGTGGTGGGGAAAAACAAAGAGTGGTCCTTGCCCGTCAAATGGCTAAAAATCCCATGCTTTTTTTAGCAGATGAACCCACCGGAACCCTGGATCCTAAAACTGCAGAACTAATCCATGAAACACTATTAAACGGGGTTAAAAATAAGGGTCAGACCATGCTAATCACTTCCCACTGGCCGGAAGTGATGAAATTATTATCTGACCAGGTTATATGGTTGGATAATGGTAAAATTATCCAAAAGGGAGATCCGGAAACTGTAGTAAAAAGTTTCATGGACACTGTGCCACTACCTGAGAAAAAAGACCACACCCTGGTTGCTAATCCTATTATAAATATAGAAAACGTGAAAAAACATTATTACTCCATTGAAAGGGGAGTAATTAAGGCAGTAGATGGAGTTAATCTGGTGGTAAATGAAGGAGAAATATCCAGTATTGTGGGTTTAAGTGGAGCAGGTAAAACCACCCTTTCCCGGATGCTATGCGGTTTAACAGATCCCAGCTCAGGTAAAATAAATGTTAGGCTGGGTGAAAACTGGATAGATATGACTCAAAAAGGGCCACAGGGTAGAGGTAGAGTAACCCCTTATATAGGACTCTTACACCAGGAATACAGTCTTTATCCACATAAAACAGTTATAGAAAACCTGACCGATTCTATAAGTCTGGAATTACCTGCTGAATTTGGAAAAGTAAAGGCCATATTTGTCCTGCAGGCGGTTGGTTTTACAGAAAACTATGCTCAACTCATGCTCCATAAGTACCCGGATGAGTTAAGTAGTGGAGAGCGCCACCGGGTGGCTCTGGCACAGATATTGATTAAAGAACCAAAAATTGTTATTCTGGATGAACCCACCGGTACCATGGATCCTATTACCCGGGTGCAGTTAACAGATTCTATAATAAAAGCCCGGGAGGAATTAAATCAGACTTTCCTGATTATTTCCCATGATATGGATTTTGTACTGGATATTTGTGATGTGGCCACCCTTATGCGAGGAGGTAAAGTCCTGAGTAGCGGGGCTCCCACAAAAATAGTGGCGGATTTAACCCAAGGTGAGAAAGAAAAAATGCTAAAAAATACTTAAATTAATTCCAGGTGATTTCATGGAGAAGTTAATAATTATGGGAATAACCATTGCCACGGTGGTAATGGCCTGGATAGTTGATCCTGCCAAAAAATATTAAACATTATTCATAATAAAAATCTTTGCAAATTACCCGACCATTATGATCAAAAATAAGACCTTCTGCTTCCAGTAGTGCCCGTTTCATATCCTCGCCACCTTGAAAACCTCCCAGATATCCATCAAAACGAATAGCTCTATGACAGGGGATAATAACAGGAAAGGGGTTACGGGCCAGGGCATTTCCTATGGCCCGGGCACCCTTATCTTTCCCAAGATAAGAAGCCAGGGTCTTATAGCTGGTAATTCTACCCCGGGGGATATTATATTCAGCTTCTAAAACACTTCTCTGGAAAGGAGTGCAACTTTCCAAATCCACCCTATCTAGTGAGAACAAAATATCCTCCCCCCTTAAAAAAGATTTTATTTTAGAGGAAACCTCATCAATTTCAGGACAACTACCTCTTTTAATATCCCTGTACAATTTACTTACCCTTATCCCGGCACTTTCCTGAGGATGGGATAAGATTATTAGATTAATAAGTGGTTCATATTTTTTTAAGGACCAGATGATTGCTACCGGGCCAAAAGGAGTGGATTTGATGAGTTTTAATTTAATGTTTTCCATATAATCAATTATAATTTATGTTGTTTCCCCTTAAAAAAGGATTAAAAAAAATGGAGATTATTTTATAAAATAACTGCTGCTTCAGGTGATTAATAAATTCCTAAAAGTTTATATAGCATCTGCAAGGTATCTTTAGGTGTAGTAGAACTAATAAATAAATTATTACTTTAGTATATGATTACAGGTGGTGTATATTTTTGAGTAAAGATACTTCTGTTCTTCTGGATGAAAAAAGACTTTTTAAACCAGATTATCATCTGGTGGAAGAGGCTCATATAAAAAATTGGGAGGCTGAACTGGAGAAGGGTAAGGATATTGAAAAGTACTGGGAAGAAAAAGCCCATCAATTTGAATGGTTTAAGAAATGGGATAAGGTCCTGGATGAGAGTAAAAAACCATTCTACCAGTGGTTTGTCAATGGTAAAATCAATCTATGCTACAATGCTGTTGACCGCTGGATAAACACTGATAAAAGAAACCAGGTGGCCATCCTCTATACCAATGAAAGAGGAGAAGAAATAAAACTTACCTATTATGAGTTATATCGAGAAGTAAATAAGATGGCCAGTGCCCTGAAAAATCTGGGCATTAAAAAAGGAGATACGGTATCCATGTACCTGCCCATGTGCCCGGAGCTGTTAATCTCCATGCTGGGTTGTACCCGTATCGGGGCCTTGCACAGTGTGGTCTACTCCGGGTTAAGTGTGGGAGGTTTAGTAGAGCGTATAAACGATTCAAAGGCCAAGGTACTCCTCACCGCTGATGGAACCTACCGCCGGGGAAAAATTATTGATCTAAAGAAAATAGCAGATGAAGCCCTCCTGCAGTGTCCCACCATAGAAACAGTAGTATTAGTACGTCACACTGGAAACCCCATAAAAATATCCGAATTAAGCGGAAGGGAAATCCTCTACACCACTCTCCTGGAAGGAGAAAATGAACTTTGCCCGGTAGAGGAAATGGACGCTGAAGACCCCTTATTCATCCTTTACACCTCTGGTAGTACAGGTAAACCTAAAGGGGTGCTGCACACTACAGGGGGCTACATGGTAGGTGTGGCCACCACCCTTCAAAATGTCTTCGATATTCATAACGGGGATTTGTGGTGGTGTACCGGAGATATTGGATGGATTACCGGCCACAGCTATTTAATATACGGGCCCCTCCTTTTAGGTACAACCACCCTGGTATATGAGGGTGCCCCTGATTATCCGGACCCCGGGGCCTGGTGGAAAATCGTGGAAAAATACGGGGTGACCAAATTATACACCGCCCCTACGGCCATACGTCACCTGATGAGATATGGTAATAAATATCCCCAACTCTATGATTTATCCTCTCTTAAAATACTGGGAAGTGTGGGAGAACCCATCAATCCCGAGGCATGGATGTGGTTTTATAAAAATGTGGGAAAAGAGAAAATACCCATCATGGATACCTGGTGGCAAACTGAAACCGGTATGCATATGATTGCTCCCCTGCCAGTATCCCCCTTAAAACCAGGTAGCCCTACCCGGGCCTTACCTGGTATTGAGATGGATGTGGTGGATGAAAAGGGCCAGAGAGTGCCTCCAGGTAAAGGAGGATATCTGGTGATTAAAAAACCATGGCCGGCCATGCTACGTACCCTTTATAAGGAGGAAGAGCGTTATGAGGATACTTACTGGAAGCAGATACCAGGCGGAGTTTATATGGCTGGAGATATGGCCCGGATAGATGAAGATGGATATATCTGGATTCAGGGAAGATCAGATGACGTACTTAAAATCGCCGGGCACCGTATAGGGACTTCCGAGGTGGAATCAGCCTTTGTATCACATCCCTTAGTGGTGGAAGCAGCAGTAATTGGAAAATCAGACCCTATCAAGGGACAGGTCATTAAATCCTTTTTAATACTAAAAGAAGGCCACAAACTGAATACCGCCCTTATTGAGGATTTACAAAAACATGTACGTTATGAAATGGGACCGGTGGCCGTACTGGGGGAGATGGTCCAGGTTAATAAATTACCTAAAACCCGGAGTGGTAAGATAATGCGACGTATACTCCGGGCACAGGAAGAAGGAAAGGATTTAGGAGATACTTCCACTTTAGAAGATTAAAAAAAAAAATATTAAATAAAAGTATTTATTTTCTCCAACCTTTATTTTCATTTTAAGATTAGCATGGAAAAAGTATATAAAGCTCTATTAAAAAAGATAAGAAGAACTAAGTAATGGCGAAAAATATCAAATACTATTTTATATCTTCGTCCTTAATGATTCAGGAAGGATTAAAAAAGACCTTCCCTATTTATGTGCCCTTCTGGGCGAGAATATACTTTAAAATTATTAAATTAAGAGTTGAATACCATGGCAAAAGTTAAAGGAACTAAAAAAAGAACTAGACAAAAAACAGGTTACAGAAAGGCTGGAAATAAAAGAGGAAGAGGAGTTAAACACTCTAAAAAATAATTAATTTAAGGGCTTAATATTCTTAAATTATTTATTATATTTTTATAAATTAATAATTACTTAAAATCATTACTTATTTTTAGATTACTATTTTTTTTATATCTTAATTACAGGGCATCTTTATATTATTTCAAAATTATAGATTAATCCAGAAAGTAATGGAGAAAGCCCCATGCCAGAATTTAATTTAAATGAGAGTAAATGTAATAGTTGTGGAACCTGCAGCTCCCTTTGCCCCACAGGGAGTATTCAAATGAATCAATATCCCCACCAATCACCGGATAGTTCCTGTATAAGTTGCGGGCACTGTGAAGCCGGATGCGAGGGAGGTGCATTGCAGATTAATAACCCTAATCTGGAACCACCCTTAACCAATATCAGTTCTAAAATAAGCCCGGAAGAGCTGGGAGCTTATATGAGAAACCGCAGATCAATACGTAACTATAAAAATAAACTGGTTTCTCCAGATACCATAAAAGAAGTAATGGATATTGTCCGTTATGCCCCCACGGGAATGAATAGTCAACCAGTCAAATGGGTTATTTTAGAAAACCCTTCTAAAGTTAAAGAACTCTCCAGCATATGTATTGATTGGATGAAAAAAGAGGTGGAAAATGATTCTCCCCTATCCCAATATGTACCTATGGAGTCCCTGATTACGGTATGGAATACCGGGATAGATCCTATATTAAGAGGAGCCCCTCATGTTTTCATAGCAACTGCAAGTGATTCATCAGCAACAGTGGATGGAATTATAGCTTTAAGTCATTTAGAATTAGCCCTACCCGCATTTGGCCTGGGAGCCTGCTGGGCAGGATACCTTAAAATGGCAGCTACTGGTTATGAAAAGGTAAATGAATTTTTAAATCTAAAAGATGATTCATTTATTGGAGCTTTAATGGTGGGATACCCGGAGAGTAAATATTTCAGAATACCAAAAAGGAATAAGGTAGATATTAGATTTTTGGATTAATGATTTAAGAGTTAATCCCCAATAATCCCTACCTACATAAACCTGAATAGAGTTAATCCCCAATAATCCCTACCTACATAAACCTGAATAGAGTTAATCCCCCAATAATCCCTACCTAAAGTTAATCCCCAATAAAACCGGGATTATAATCTACTCTAATTTTTTTATCCATCCCCATCTATTAAAATTCTTTTTTTTATGATTCATCCCCGCCGTGATGAGTTTTTGCCCATTTCCTATCTTTACGAGTAACCATGTGGAAAAATGCAGCAAAAAAGAGAGGTATGAGGTAGAGGCAGTAAGCCCAGTACTCCACTGCCCGTATTAGTCCGGTTAAAAATGATTCATTATCCCGGTAAACTCCCAGTATTACCCCGGGGAAAAATGCAGCCATGGACAGTAAACCAATTGCTACCGGTGCCTCCATGAAGAAGGTTAAAACTCCTCCCAGGTTTAAAATGGCCACCACATATCCCAGCATCACAAAGGCTATGAATAATAAAAAGAAGAGGTACTGGATAGAATCTATTTTTTTATATAATGGTATTTTAGCATCTATAATGGGTGCCAGGTAAATGAATAATGTTTCCAGGTTACCGGTAGCCCACCTGACCCTCTGACGGAAAAAAGGCTTCCAGTAAGGAACAGCTTCCTGGAATACATGGGCTTTTCCACAGTACCGGATTTTATATCCCTTGATCATTAACTTTATACTCATATTGAGGTCTTCAGTTACCGCAAATCCATCCCAGCCCCCAATTTCTTCTATGGCTTTCCGGGTGGTAATCTGGCCATTTCCTCCCAGAAAACCATTTTTACCCATGATATCCCGGGACCTTAAAATAATATTACCAAATATGGAAAATTCCACTTCCTGCATCCTGGTTAAGAGGTTTCTATCAGCATTATACATCCTGACCCGGGCCTGCACCCCGGCCACTTTTTCCTCATTAAGATAGGGAATTATTTTAGATAAAAAATCAGATCCCACCCGGGCATCTGCATCAAAAACTGCTATAACATCTCCTTCTGCCATACGGATACCATCATTTAATACATATCCCTTTCCATTTCCAGAGCGAGGTGGTTTGCGGGTGATAATACGCAGACAATCCACTTCTTTTTTCAGATTATCCAGTATTTCGCCGGTTTTATCTGTGGAACCATCATTGATAACCAGTACCTCGAAATTCTTTTCTCCCTTATGATAATAATTCATGAGGGATAGTGATCTGACACATTTTTCAATGGTCATCTCCTCATTATGGGCCGGTATGATTATGCTTACCCGGGGAGGTTGGCTAAAGGGTACTGCCGGTGCGGGTTTTTTAAAGCTCAAGAATACCAGGAACATATTATAACAGGCGGGTATAAATAAAAGATACATTAACCAGGTCATACTCCTACTTACCATACCATAGATGGCCAGGGAACATATAACCGCAGTTACAAAGAAAACTCCTGTTTTTTCCATTTTCAATTCATCTTCTTTGGTATGGATGGTTTCTTCCATTTTCTCCTTTTTCTTTTTATCTGTCTTTGATTTTTCCAAAGCAACTTCAATGGCACTGTGGAGTTCATCAGATTTAAATGGTTTTATCAGGTAGCCATAAGGGGATGTTTCAAGTATTTTTTCCATGGTTTTTTCATCAGCATAGGCGGTGAGAAAAATAACCGGTATATCCTCCGGGGCAATTTTATGGGCTACCTGCACACCATCCATATCTCCTTGAAGCATTAAATCCATTAAAATTAAATCAGGCTGGTGTAATTTGATTTTTTCCAGGGCCTTATCTCCAGAGGCCACCATATCCACTACCTGATACCCCATATCCTGTAATTTATCTTCCAGATCCATGGCCGTGATGAATTCATCTTCCACAATGAGTATACGGGGTGGTGGTGCAGGGAGATTTTGTTTATCTCGACTTTTTAATGCTTCCTCTTCACTACGGGTGATTCCATCATACATTTCCTGGATATCAGCTTGATGCTTTTTAAGGGCGGTTTCTATGGTAAGCTGCAGACTCTTAATATCAAATGGTTTTACCAGATAACCATAGGGTGCGCTTTTTTTGGCTTTTTTTAAGGTTTTATCATCTGAATAAGCACTGATAAATACCACCGGGATGGATAAAGAAGAAATCTTTTGGGCAGCTTCAGTTCCATCCATCTTCCCCTTTAAAGATATGTCCATTAAAACTAAATCCGGCCGATACTCTGCTGAGAATTTTATTGCTTCTGTGCCAGTTGCAACCAGATTTACAACTTCATAGCCTAATTTAACTAGTTTCTCATTGATATCAAGAGCAGTGATAGCTTCATCTTCTACCACCAGTATACTGGCTTTTACCATTCATACACCCCAGTTTATAAATTAAAATAGTATTAACTTGCTTACATGAAGATTAAATTGTTATATTATGTCTATTTAATCCAGCTGTAATAAATATTCCGAGAATATTTAAAATTAAAGTTTCCGGGGGTAGTAGAATAGGCCAAAATAACCGGGAGTAAAAAACTAATTTATGGATTAGAATATTGTAATATTATATAATCAAAATAAAGGAAGAATTTTTTAGTAAAATGATGGAAATAAAATTTTAAATAGTCTAATTCCCTATTAACCTTATAAAAGTAGTTTAAAGGATTATATAATAAAAAATAGTTACTTAAAACTTATAAAATCAATCAGAATAGTTATAAAAAATAAAAAGTAATTAAAAAATTAAGTATGATAAGTTGAATAATTATAAAAAAATAATAAATTCTTAGAAAATTCAAAAATTACTTTGATTTTCCAGAAAGATATTTAATCTATTTATTCAATTATTTCAGCAAAAGCGAATTTTTGGCGGACTGCGTTAACTTTTATTTTAACTTCGTCTCCAACACCGGCTCCAGAAACAAATACCACAAATCCTTCGATTTTTGCGATACCGTCGCCGTCTCTACCTAAATCTTCTATCTTAACATCAAATTCGTCACCCACATTAATTGGGGAGTCGTTTCCTCTTCTATCGTAGTCATTTCCAAACAAAACATCACGTCCTAAAGTCAAAAATTAATTGAAAACCTGGTTTCCAAAATTTATGACCATCTAATGCACACGGCATCATAAAATTTATTCAAAACAAGATAAAAAAATATCTTAAATCAAATTACCTATGACCCTATTTAATGTACATCAATTAAACTTAGCTTTCATAATATATAAAGGCATTGATTAAAAAGTTAAATAAACCTCTGAAAACATATAAAATCAAGTATATTTAATTAATAAATTATAATGTTCATAAAAAAAGGTTCATTTAATTCTAAATTAATAAATTAATTGTTACCTTAAAAAAAGTGTATTTAACTCTAAATAATAGATTATACTATTCCAAATTAAAGGAGATGAATGATGATCAAACTCAGTAAAAAGATGGAAGATTTTTTCCTCATATTCATAAGAGGGCTATTCATGGGCACCGCAGATATCATGCCCGGTGTTTCTGGAGGAACCATAGCCCTTATTACAGGTATCTACGAAAGACTGGTGCATTCCATAAGTAAAATAAATTTTAAATTTATTAAACCTTTCCTGAAGGGAGATATGTCTCTTAGCTGGAAAATATTAAAAGAAGAAGTTGATTTCTCCTTATTTATTCCATTGGGATTGGGTATCGGATTGGCCATAATATCCATGGCCCAGGTAATGTCCTTTATGCTGGAAAATTACACGGCATTTACCTATGCCTTTTTTTCCGGGTTAATTCTGGCCTCCGCCTATATTGTTTATAAAGAAATTGATGGCATATGTGTAAAAGGATTCATTTCACTACTTGCTGGATTAATTGGGGCCTTCCTTTTTGTAGGCCTTAACCCCATACAGGCTAACCATTCTCTACCAATTATCTTCTTATCAGGTTTACTGGCCATATGTGCCATGATACTGCCCGGTATATCCGGTGCATTTGTGTTATTACTCCTGAATCAATATGAATACATGCTTAATGCTTTAAATAACGTTTCCTTACCGGATATTTTTGCCTTTGGTGCTGGTGCCGCCCTGGGTATCGTGGTATTTTCCCGGGTACTGGACTATCTTTTAAGAAACTACGAATCATTTACCATGGCCTTTCTGGTGGGATTGATGTTAGGAACCCTGCGCTTACCCTACCAAAAATTAGAAATAACCGATTCAGGATCTCTTCTTCCTCTTTTAATAATAGGCCTAGTTGGTTTTGGATTGGTAATGGTTCTAGAAAAAAAATTCCGCTATATTGATTATTAATTCCCTTATTTATTTTTTAGTAAAAAGAGACTCAGATTGCCTTGAATCCAGGGTTAAGAATATTTAAATGAGAAATATCATTAAAACCATAGGGAGGTTGCCTAATAAATGAGTTTTAGAATGGAAAAATACAATCCCCAAAAGCATGATCCCCAAAAAGTGGCGGAAATCATATATGCTGCTGATGTGGAATTAAATTCTTATGTATTAGGAGAAAAAAAAGAAGCAGTACAGACTATAATTAAATTGCTGGAGATGGGCAATAATTATTTTGCATCCCCCTATCTGGAGTGTGCCCTCTATCAGGATAAATTGGTGGGTATAGTGGTAAGTTCCACAGTTAAAGACAAGCTCAAGCTGGATAGATCGTCTGGTATGGCCTTTTTAAAAGCCTTTGGTTTATGGACATTTTTAAAGAGATTCCCTACCATGATAAAAATGGATAAGATAGTAAATTCCAATCTAGATGATGATGGATTTTTCATCCACTTCCTCTCCGTGGATTTACCCTATCAAAACCAGGGCATTGGTACTAAAATAATAGAAAATATCCTTAAAAAACATGAAAAATTGTATGTGGATGTAAATATCAATAATATGCAGGGTAAAAACTTTTATGAAAAAATGGGTTTTAAGGTCCAGTCTAAAAATTTGATTAAAATAAAAAATAAGGAGATAGGGACTTATTCCCTGAGGACTAAAGAATAATAAAATTAAAGCTATTTAAAGCTTTCAGAGGGTTTTATTCCACTTCAGACTCCAGATTCATTACAATTTCCTTTAATTTTTTAATTTTTTCTTCATCTGCTTCCCAGTATCCCCTGCTTTGGGTTTCCATTAATAACTCCCCCATTTTTATGGTGGCATAGGGATTATTTTCCTGTAATTTTTTTCGCATTTCTTCATCAAAAATTAATTTATCAGCCACATTGTCATAGACCCAGTTATCTACTTTTTTGGTGGTGGCAGAGAACCCTAATAAATGTTCCACGTTGTCTTTTATTTTCTTGGTTCCATGGAAGTCATGGTTTAACATACCCTCCAACCATTTTGGATTAAGTAACCTGGTCCGGGTGGCACGATTTATAGTATGAGATAGGTCTTCCACATAAATTTCTTCCTCAGTGGAATCTGAAACCATGATCTCTGCTTTTTCACCCCGGAACTCCTCCACCGTCCGGGATAAACCTCCTAAAAATTCATAATAATGGTCCAGATCAGTAACCTCATACTCCACATTATCCCTTTCCTGGGTTACCAGATCTACCCGTCCCAATTTACGAGTTAAACCTGATTTATCCGGTTTAATTTTCCCGGGAAGGTACGCATAGGACATACTGTGGGAGTAACTTTCCACCAGCTCCTGCTCTTCTTCCCAGCTACTATTTTCCACCAGGTTAGGTAGTGAAGTGGCATATTCAGAGGGGGAAGGACCATAAATTCGGGCCAGGGCCATTTCATCTTCATCTTCTTCCAGAAAATGCCCTCGCAGGTAATTGAATTCAGGGTCTTCCTCTAAGGAGGCCACCTGTTTTATGGCCCGGTTAATTAAATCAATATGAGTTCCCAGAGTATCCCGGAATATGCCACAAATATTAATGGTAACATCAATCCGGGGACGTCCCAGCTCTTTTAGAGGTATAATTTCTAATTTCTTGATCCAGGCACCCTTTTGATGTTTTATTTTAACCCCCATTAAATGGAGTATGGTGGAAATGGTATCACCACCTGTTTTCAGGGTCTCAAAACCCCACAAAACCAGACCCACACTGCGGGGATAACTGCCGTGTTTTTTAAAGTAAGAATCAATAAGCATCTCAGCGGTGGCCTTGCCCCGGGTATCAGCAGCTACAGTAGGTATCTGTCTGGGATCAAAGGCATACATTGATTTACCAGTAGGATACACTTCCGGGTCCCTTACCGGATCTCCACCCCGGGCAGGTATAATATAAGAACCCTCCAGAGCTTTCAGGAGAGCTTCACTTTCCTGACTAAATTCCATCTGGGAAGCTATATCCTGGACATAAGAAGAGTATCCTTCTTCCAGATTAATTTCCTTTTTATCCAGTATTTCACCGATGATTTTCCGGGCCTCTTCTTCTATTTCCTCTCCGGCGGAGGTGTCCTTAATATTTTCCCAGATTAGATTTTTTTGGCGGGAAAGAAGCTTCAACACCGAAGGGTATTCCCGGTCAATACGTAACACCCCCAAAAGGTAATCCACCATATCCTTTTTTGGTGGAGTTTTATCCAGTATATGCAGCCCCATAGGAATCAGTCTTCTTTTCATCCGGTATAATTCCTGGCTGATGGAATCCACATCATTCTCTAAATTCAAATCTTCTGCCTTTTCCATAATCAGCTGAAGGGTTAATTCCTGAGGTGATTCACGGTACTGGCTTAAAAGATCCTCCAGTAAAAGATAGTCCTCATATATTTGAGAACTTTTCATGGGAGGGGAGGCATGGGAAACACAAAGTGCATAGGATCTCCTTTTAGCTATGGTGGACTCCGAGGTATTGCCCACCCAGTAATAGTAGATATTAGGTAAATTACCAATTAATATATCCGGGTAACATCGGGAGGACATTCCCACTTCTTTACCGGGTGTAAATTCCAGGGTGCCGTGCATACCAAAATGCAGTACGGCATCGGCCTGGAATACCTTTTCCAAATAATAATAAAAGGCCAGATACTGATGATGGGGAGGCAATTCTTTATCATGATAAGCATTTTCCGGGTCTTCATGCACCCCCCGGGTGGGCTGTACTCCTAAAAAGATGTTTCCCAGTTCCACCCCGGGAATAAGAAAGTAATCACCCTCCACCATTAAATCCCCTGGTACTTCACCCCAGGAACTTATAACCTCCTTTTGAATTTCCAGAGGTAGATTCTGGAACCATTCCCTATAATCATCCACCGGTATCTGTATACCTCTTTTAGAACTATATTGGGGACTGTTAAGAATACCTTCCTCCAGGAAAAGGTCTTTAAGGTTAGATGGAGGTATCTCTATATGATAATTCCTATTTTTTAGTTTTTTCAGGAAAATTTCCAGGCTTTTAAATACATCCAGATAACCAGAACTGGCCAGGTTTTCTTCTCCAGGCGGATAATTATAGGTTAAAAGGGCCACTTTTTTTGAGGAGTTCTTCTTGTTTTTTAGTTTAATCCAGTTAATTATACGCCGGGCAAGTTTATCTATCCTTTCTTCAATGACCGATACCACCTTTATGGTACCCATTTCCTCTTCCTGGAGTGTCTCCAAAGCAGAAGTAAATACCGGTTCAATACCTCCATCTAACTCAGGTAAGGTCACCCCTAGAATAATCTCCATGGGATTGAGAGTTTCCTCCCTCTTTGACCATTTCTCTATATCAGTTTCATAGCCCCGCAGGGATATCAAATAAGGAATATTATTTTTATGGAAAAACTCGTGGGTGGGAGCAGGATCTCCCCCCATGGGGCCTCCATTTAGCTGGAAGTACTGTAAATTAACAAAAAGATCTATATCAGATAGGTAATCATTTAATACCTGCAGGTTGTGCTCCACCTGGGAAAATGCTATAATCAGATTACATTCATCCCTTAATTTTTCATACAAGGCCTCTGCCATAGGCCGGGTATCATCAAAATGCATCCCCCCGTAAAATAGAACTCCTATGGTGGGTTGATCCATATTGAAAAGTGATGCCTTTTTATAATCATCTAAATCCGTATAGATTCCTCTGTAAGGAAGATATAAACCATATTCAGGCATTTCCTGGGGAGGTTCCACCTTTTTTATTTGGTCCATATCTGCATATTCTCTTAAGAGAAATAGTAGCATATTTTTCAAGTTCTCTGCATCATTCTGGCCATAATATTCCCGGATTTTAAACCAGTTTTTTATATCCCTTCTTAAATCATCACCAGCACAGTCCAGGATTTTTTGTAACTTATTACTCCTTACCATGGACTCCAGATCCAGGGAATTCTCCTGAAATCTTGTACTTAGAGTTTGTAGAGATAAGTTACCCAGGCGGGTTAAGTTCATAATAAGAGGGTTTCCCCAGACCAGAGTTACCACTGTTTTAGGTTTATTATCCAATACCTGGATTAATTCTCTTCCAATACGTTCATCACCCCGGATATCAACAAGTATGATATCTGACATTCCGATATCTTCTTTTAAAGAATCTAAAGATACCTGGGGGTCTTCATAATCTTCTAAATAAATTTTTTTAAGAAAAATAAGGTTACCATATTCTCTTTTAATTTTATCCAGGGCATCTCTCAGGGAAAGTGTATTGGTAATGGTGGTAATGGCCAGTACTTTTATCATTTCAAAAAACCTCTTTAAAGATCAATCATTAATTATCCTATTAACCATAAAATCATCATTTAGTTTATTTATATTTAAAATCGTCATCCACTTTTTCTATTTAATGGATAAGGACTGGTAACCTTCAAAGCAAGTATCCAGTTTATCCTGACTTAGAATATCCCCGGTGGGCCCTTCCTGGATTATTTTTCCCTGGGATAAAATAATGACCCTCTGGGTGGTCTGCTGCAAGAACTCCAGATCATGGGAGATAATCATAATCCCCATATTACGTTTTTTTAGTCTTTTAATCTCATAAACCAGTCTTTGCATATGATAGTAATCCATACCTGTGGTGGGTTCATCCATAATCAGTAGATGGGGTTCCCGAACCAGAAATGCAGAAATCAGGGTTCTTTGTTTTTCTCCCCCACTAAGGGAATGGGGATGGCGTTTTTGCAGTTTTTCCAGGTTCATGGATTTTAAAACCGGGCCAATATTAAGTTGTGCTCCTGGAACTTCCTCTAAACCAAAATTCAATTCATTATAAACTGAATCCATGAATAGCTGATGATCCGGGTTCTGGAATACCATACCCACTTTAAAGGTAGAATCTTCCCTTTCCCAGTTCAGGGTTCCTTTTAGTGGTTTTAATATACCAGAGAGCACTTTAGCCAGAGTGGTTTTACCGGATCCATTGGAACCTACCAGTCCCACCACTTCTCCCGGATATATCTGCAGATTAATATCCTGAATGGAAAAACCATTATCATAACTATAAGAAAGTCGGGAAATATCTAAAACAGGATTCTGTTTTACAATCTGATATTCTGGAGCCTGGTAGTTTTCATCCAGCACCCGGGGATTGCGAATACCATAGGACTCCCGGGTGTGAGCATCATAGAGGATTTCTGGTTCATCATCTTTTATGATCTTACCCTTATCCATGATAAGCACCCTATCGGCCAGGGGCAGGGCATGGTGGGTACGGTGATCAATAAGTATTATGGTTTTTTTCTGATTTTTCAATCGTTTTAATATTTCAAATAATTTGTAGGCCCCTGGTGGATCCAGGTTAGAGGTGGGTTCATCCATTACCAGAATCTCTGGTTGGAGTGAAAGATTGGCCGCCACAGCAATCCGTTGTTTTTGACCTTCTGATAAATTGAAAACATTCATATCCCTATTTTCCAGCATATCCACTGAATTTAAGGCCTCATCCACATTTTTAGATATTTTATTACTTTCCCATCCTAAATTTTCCGGCCCAAAAGCCACTTCATCTTCCACCTTGACCGTGAAAAACTGGGACTCTGGATTTTGAAAAATGAATCCTAAATTTTGAGCTAGATCACTTACTGAGTTTTCCCTGGTATTTTTATCTAAAACCTGGATTATTCCATCTATTTCACCCCCTAAAATTTGAGGTAGGGTTCCATTAAGACAGCGGGCCAGGGTGGATTTACCACAACCACTCTTACCAGTTAAAAATACAAACTCACCCCTTTTAATGGTTAAATTTATGTTTTTAAGGGCAAAATTTTCCTGATGAGGGTATTTGAAATTTAGATTGGTAATTTGCAGGGCAGGGTTAGTCATGAATATCAACTTAGTATGCTTTAATTTTTAATAGGTATCAATATCAGCTATATTTTAATTCAATATTAACTGGTTAGAAAGGAAAAACAGGGTTATTATCCAGATAAAAGACTAAACCCATGGTTATTATCATAATTCCTAAAAATAGAACATCGTTTTTTCCTATAGTTAATTTTTTAAGGCTGCTACGTGATTTATTACTTTTAAAAGCTCTGGATTCAGCGGCTATGGCTATTTCATCCGATAGTTTAATACTACGAATTATGAGGGGAATGATTATCCCACGATAAATCATGGATGGTCTTCGGATATAGTCCCATTTACTCAAATGAATCCCTCTTAATTTAAGGGATTGGAATATTGATTCTGCTTCCCGGGCCAGGGTGGGTATATAGCGCAGGGTTATGCCCAGGGTGAAGGTGATGGAAGTGGGTATCCTCATCTGCTGCAGTGACTGGGCAAATCTTTGGGGTGGGGTGGTAAAGGCAAATAATAAACCGGCACAGATGATAATAAAAAATCGGGCCAAAAAGGGACTGAAATATTCCAGAGCATAATTAATATCCCGGGTTATAATAGCAGTAAGGGATATGGCTGCTGCTGCAAATATTAAAAAAAATCCCAACAAGGCAGATACCCTTTTTAAGGTTTTAGAAAAAGTCAGTAAAATGATAAGTCCTGCTCCTATACTTAAAAGAAGGAATATGTTGTTAATTATGGTACACATCAGGGTAATGGCCACCACCAGTATCAGTTTAGTCCGGGGATCCAACCGGTGAATCAGGGAATAGTCTGAGTCAAAATCTCCCATAAAAGGTGAAAAGATGGTGGATAGTAGGTTTATTCCATCGCCCCCGCTTTTTTAAGTTCCACTGATATCCGGTACCCAATAAATCCTCCCCCGGCACCCAGTAAAGCTACTATAACTGCCGATACAATAATAATCATGGGGCTGAGGATATTGGTTGAAAAACCCAGGATGAAGGGAAAAGTTAAGATAACCAGGGTTTCCATAAATTTACCCACACCACATGCTCCTAAGAGTGAATTTCGGCTTCCATATTCTCCAAAGAATATTTTTGTGAATCCATCGGCAGCTATTCCCCCCAGTAGTGTGGCTGGAAGTAAGGGTAAAAATGCAGGTAAGATGAATCCACAGATGATACCATTTATTAATCCTATAATGGTGAAAGTTCCAATCTTTTTTACTTTAGAAAGACCAATGGCAATAACTATGGATACAAAAAAGGCAGATACAATTGATTTTAAAGGATCAATAGGTGTAAGGGCAGATATCCCCAGAATTGTTATGGTTTGCACGATATACATTAAAGCTATGATTATTCCAATAAAAGAAAGGTCTCTTGTGGTGAATCTTCCAGTTGAATTTTTATTCATATTATTTCCTCCAGATAGAAGCAGGGTGACAGGAAGCAATCTGCCACTTCCTCCAGGATGCCCATACTTCGGTTTTTGGTTTCAGCATTGACAAATACCATATTAATGTTTTTATTAAATTGTGAGAGCTTTCTCAGGTCCTCTTCCAGGTTGGATTCCATGAAGACATTACATCGACCATCAGAAATCACCACCAGGGTAGGTGTAACATTTTTTTCATCCTGGAGTATTTCCAGAGCCTGGTAAATAGCAGGAGTTAAGGGAGTCTTACCTCCGGTAGGTAGTTTTTCCAGGGCCTCTTCAATACGCTGTACATCCCGGGTGGGTGCTGATAATAGTTGTGCTTCATCACCCCGGAAGGCCATGAGGGCTATCTTATTTTTCTTTTCATATGATTCCTTGAGGAGTAACCAGGAAAGGGATTTGGCCAGTCTTATTTTTTTCTCCAATCCCATGGATGATGATGAATCCAGTAGAATCAAATAAAGGGCATCACCCCGGGAAACCCTGACCTTTTCCATTAAGTGTTCTGGTAGAACCTCCAGTTTGCCATTTTCTCTTATGGCTTTTTTAATGGTGGCATCAATGGCCACACTGGTAGGCTTTGAGTTTTCCCGGGCTTTAATGTATTTACCCCTATCTCCCACTACCGGAGAGTTACTTTTTCCTTGAATGGCGCTGAAGGCTTTTTTTTGGTTAATATCTTTTTTTATCCTTTTTTTCTTCTCGAAATCGAAAATTTCTTCTTTTTGGTGATTTTGCTGCTGGATAATCTGCTCCAGGGTTTTAAGATTTAGTTCCTCTTCTTTTTCGAAAGGCAGTTGCTTCATCCGGTGTTTAAGGGCCATTATAGCTGCTTCTTTCACATCTTCAGCTGTGACATCCTTTCTACCATCCAGGGCCGCCAGTGCCCGGGATGTTTTTTCCATAACAATATCTGCCCGATGGGTCTTAATTCCCAGCCCCGTGGTTATATCCACGATCATCTCCAGCATATCTTCTGAAATCTTAACCAAGGGCAATTGCTCTTTGGCCTGGATAATTTGCTCTTCTAGTTTTTTTTGCTTTTTAAGGAACCTATTTTCAAATAACCAGGGGTCTGTATCAAATTCTCGGCGATACTCCATGATTTTAAGGCGTTCTTTTTTGGTATTGAGAGCCTGGATATCAACACTCAGACCAAAACGATCCATGATTTGAGGTCTTAGCTCTCCTTCTTCCGGGTTCATGGTTCCCACCAGTATGAAGCGGGATGGGTGGTAGATGGATATTCCTTCCCTTTCCACGATATTTACCCCCATGGCTGCTGAATCCAGTAAAACATTAACCAGGTGTTCATCCAGCAGGTTAACTTCATCAATGTAGAGTATGTTACGATTAGCCCGTGCAAGAATACCCGGTTCTAATGCTTTATTACCCTCTTCCAAGACTTTTTTAATATTTATACTGCCAATTACCATGTCTTCTGTGGCCGATATGGGTAAATCAATAATTTCCATGGGTTTTTTCTGTGAAGGGAGTTTTCCATTTTTTTTGTGTTTTTCCTGACAATCAGGACACATCAATTTTAATTCCCGGGGATGGCAGTTAAAGGGGCATTCCGAGACTACTTCCAGGGAAGGTAAAAGATGAGATAGAGATCTAACAGCAGTAGACTTTCCAGTACCTTTATCTCCTTTGATGAGAACTCCCCCAATACCCGGATCAACTGCATTAATAAGTAACGCTTTTTTAAACGAATCCTGCCCCACCAGGGCTGTAAAGGGGAATATTACAAATTTGTGATGCATCGATTATCACCTTTTTTACCTGAACTAATGCTAAGCAACTTTAATCACTGTTTTTCTAATTTGAAGTAAATTTAAAGTAATACTCTATATAATATTTTCTCCATCTCAATTATTATTACAAATCAAATGAAACATGCTTCCACAGTAATAATGATTCAAAAAATTAATACTTTCAGTACGTTAATATATAAAAGAGTTAATAATAGGGCAGTAAAATACCACTTTAATAGATAGTTATCTAATGAATTACTGCTTCGTAGCAGTAAGGAGTGGTAAATTAATAATACTTTTTTTATTTTACACCGGTAGATTATAATAAGATTAGTTCTATCTCTTTTTAGTCAAATTAAAAATTAGTAAAAAAAATCTGAATTTAAATGGATATTAGTTAACCTTCAAAAAATCATCCAAACGTTTTAAGGCATTTAATCTGATTTTAGAATCTAATTTACTATTGTCCAGTGCATCCTGCAGAGTCTGGATGGAATTATCATAAGTTTTTTTATCTACTGGGTAGGGAAAACCATCCTTGCCTCCGTGGGTGAAACTGTATTTGACTGGATCTTCCCAGCTGGCTGGTTCTCCATATATCAAATCAGAAATAAGAGCCAGGGCCCTTATTTTTTTAGGTCCCATACCCTTTAACATTATCAATTCTTCATAATTTTCCGGCTGAATTTGCCAGGCTTTTTCCAGAACCTCAAAGTCCTTGCTGCTAAGGTCCATATCCAGAACAGGATGATGGGCAGGCATATCCAGTTTTTTTGGAGGAATAGTAAAATCTGTTAGCAGTGATTGGGAATTTTTATTCTTAAAATATTTTTGCAGATGGCGGGGTCCATCACAGATTAAATCCACACTTATATCCCGGGTGTTTTTACTAAATTTAGAGGTCATATCCAGGGTTTCTGATTCTTTTTGGTCGCAGGATATGGCACTGTGAGGTTCTTCCAGGTAATCCTCCACCAAAGACCCCAGCCAGTGATAGCGACGGGCATAATTATTCTTCTGGTTCATTCCCTGTTGTACCACCGCCCAGTTACCATTTTCATTTAAAAAAAAGCTGTGTTGATATAACTGGTAGCCATCCTGTATACAGGAGTTATCAATTTTAGCAGTTAATTTACTGGATAAAATGAGTTTTTCACCCTGGTAACTGTTTATGGTGAAAACATCCAGGGCTTCTTCTATCTCCTGAGGAGTCTTTCGGGAGTGCTTACCCTTACCCCCCAGTACCAGAACTCCCTGATTTCCTCCAAGAAGAGCAGATTTTAAAGCAGCGCAGGTAGTGGTGGTGGTACCAGAGGAGTGCCAGTCAAAACCAAGAACGCAGGATAGTGCCTGAAAATAAAAGGGGTTGGAAATGCGATTTAAAAATTCATCCGTCCCATATTCTTCAATGGTGGCCTGGCTAATAACCCCGGCCAGTTTAATCATACGGGTAAATAGCCAGGAAGGGGGATGGCCCCCATGTAATGGTAAATGGGCGATTCCTTTTTTTTGCATCTGAATCATTTATAAATTAAAAGAAAATATACAGCTGGGAGATCCAGAGGCAATAGTGGACCGGCGATTAATCTCCCCTTCCAGATTGGTCCATTTAAAACTGCGGTTAATCATGGACTGGCAATTTAAACAGAATATGGGGTTTTTACAGGATTCATCTATCCAGGGGCAGTTGTCAAATTCTATAAAAAAGCTGGTGGTTTCAGATTTTAATCCTATTCTGATACCTAAATCAGAAAAAACCGAGGTAATCCAATCCACATATGCTTCAAAGATTTCTTCTGCAGAGTCATAATCAATACTATTATCGGAAAGTGCTTTATCAAAACCCGGTCTCATATCTAATTCCATTCTATCTGCAAATACATTGGCCAGTAATTTGCGCATTTCAGTTTCATCCGGAGTGGTTGATCCCGGCATGGCCCGTAGAATGAAATCATAAAAGTCGGCTAGAATCCTTTTTTTCAATATTTCATTTTGTTTTTTAGAAGAAGCATGTTTATATATTGCCATTTCGATATTAGCATTAATTTCACTTGATTTGAAAGGTTTTATTATGTATCCATAGGGTTCTGTTACCTTGGCCCGGGAAAGCATCTCTTCATCAGCATAGGCAGTCAGATATATCACCGGTATATCCTGCTTTTTTCTTATTATCTGGGTGGCCTCAATACCATCGATTTCACCTTTTAACACAATATCCATTAAAATAATTTCAGGATGATTTTCTCGGGCAGATTTTATTGCATCTTCCCCGGTGGCCACCATATCCACCACACTATGGCCTAAATTTTGAAGCTTATGTTTAATACCCATGGCCACAATACTCTCATCTTCCACCACTAATACTCTTGCACCCATTAATTACACTCCTATAATATTTTTTATGGAAATTCAATTATAATCAGGATAATTAGTCAATTTAATATAGGTAACCGCTTATATTCTCTTTTTATATTTAAGTTCTTTAAACAGTATCCGGTAACTGGAAGGTCTTTCAATCTCCAGTTTGCCATCGATTTGATTAACCAGGTTATTTACTATCTGTAAACCCAGGGTATCAGTTTTTCGAATATCCAGATTCTGAGGAAGACCAATACCATCGTCAAATATCTCCAGAGAGTAATTACCATCACTTAGCTTGTGTAAAGAAACATTAATTTTTCCCTCACCCTCAGGGAAGGCATATTTCAGGGAATTGGAAACCAGTTCATTTATAATAAAACCACAGGGTATGGCGGTATCTATCCCCATGGAAACATCATCCACATCAAGTACCGGTTCAATCAGTTCTTTATCAGTCCCATAGGAAAAAAAGAGGTCACTTACCAATGTTTGCACATAATCCGGTAAATTTATCCGGGATATCTCCTGGGACTGGTACAATTTTTCATGTATTAAGGCCATGGATTGTATACGGTTCTGGCTCTCTTTATATAAATCAATGACTTTCTGGTCTTTAATTTGAGCAGACTGCAAAGTTAAGAGTGTGGATATGATTTGTAGGTTATTTTTCACCCGGTGGTGGATTTCCCTTAAAAGGAGTTCTTTTTCCTTTAATGACCTTTTAATTTTATTTTCTGCAATCTTTCTATCGGTGATATCCATAAATGATATCAAACCCTGATTGGTGCCAGGTATCATATCAAAATTTGCAAAGAAATTTTTTTTCTCACCATCTTTATTTACCAGGCTAACCTCGTAGTTTTTAGGTATGGCTGATGAATTAAGGCGTAAAATACGGTGATAGCCTTCCATCCTTTCAATATCTTCTGGTGCCACAAAATCAAGCCAGCTGAGCTTACACTCAACTTCTTTTTGACTGTATCCTGAAAATTTTAAAAATTCACTATTCACCAGAGATATGGTCATATCTTTTTCAAAAATTAAAGTTAGAGTACCGGTATTTTCAAATATGGCCCGGTATTTGCTTTCAGAATCTTTTAGTGCTTTTTCTGCTTTTTTTTGCCGGGTGATATCCCTTCCCACACCTACAATGGATATCACTTTACCCTCCTTATCCAGAACAGCTTTGTTGGCCCAGGAAATACATCGTGTTCCATCTTTGGTGAAGATTTCCTGTTCAATTAAACCAGAATATGGAGCTTTGCACAGGCGTTCTAAGAAGTTCTGCATTATATGACGATTATTATGAGGAAGTAGATTTAGAAAATTCTCTCCCAGGAGATCCTCTTCTTTTTGGGAGAAGATTTCACAAAATGATTTGCTTATAAATAATAGCCTTCCCTCCAAGTCCAGTTTTATTATAAGATCGGTCTGGTTTTCCACCAGTAACCGGTATTCTTCTTCCCTTTTTTTTAAAGCTTTTTCGGCAATTTGCCTTTCCCTTTGTTCTTCAGATTCTTTTAATGCCCTTATAACTGAGTGAGGAAGTTTAGATAGATTATTTTTCAGTACATAATCTGTAGCACCTTCTTTAAGCATTTCTACAGCGAAATCCTCCCCAATTTTACCACTTACAAAAATAAAAGGGATGTGAGGTGATTTCTCCAGGGTGATTTTCAATGCAGATAAACCATCAAAATGGGGTAGAGAATGGTCCGCCAGTATAATATCCGGTTTAAAAACAAAAAGAGCATTTAAAAAATCATTTTCTGTATCCACAATGAGGGGAATGTAATTTAATCCTTCCTTTTTTAGTTCCCTCTCCACCAGTTCAGCATCTAAAGGAACGTCCTCTAGAATTAAAACCTTTATTTTATCTTTCATTTACAGCCTCATATTTCCCCAAATAATGATCTATCAGTTCTTATACAGCAGGAGGGTTGTTTATGAGCATCCAGTAAAGTCCCAGGGTGGATACAGCATCTATGAATTCATCAAATTCTACAGGTTTACTGACATAGCTATTGACTCCCAGTTCATAGCTTTCCACAATATCCCGGTCTTCCTGGGAGGAGGTCAATACCACTACCGGTATTTTACGGGTGTTTTCCTGGGCTTTAATTTTTTGTAAGACCTCCAGTCCATCTACCTTGGGCATTCTCAAATCCAGTAAAATCAATTTAGGTAAGTCTTCTGGATTTCTATGGGAATAATCCCCTTGAGCAAAAATGAAGTCCAGGGCTTCTGCTCCATCTTTAACCCAGGCCACCTGGTTTGCCAGATTTTTTCTCTTTAGCGCCCGCATGGTTAATTCCGCATCAGTGGGATTATCTTCCACCAGTAATATTTCCACTTCATCAAAACCCATTAAATCACCTTTTTTAGTTTATTTTGATATCATACTAATTATTTATAATAAAGTGAGTATTAATTTATTTTTATTATCTAATATTTATCACTTCATTTTTGTTTGGAGAAAATATGTCAGTCCCTTCGATTATTTTAAAGTATTATAATTTTTTTTAAAATATTCTTCCATCCCGGCATTATTCATTTTCATGTGGCAGGGTAAAAAATATGGTGGCTCCTTCATCAACTGCTCCTTCACCCCATACTCTTCCATGGTGACGTTTAATTACTCTCTGTACAATGGATAGGCCTACTCCTGTGCCTTCAAATTCTTCCGGGCTATGTAATCTCTGGAATAGTCCAAATAATTTATTTATATACTTCATATTAAAACCAGCCCCATTATCCTTAACAAAATAGGTGGTTTCCTTTTTACCCTCTTCAAAACCCACTATTATTTCGGCAGGATTTTTATTACGGGTGAATTTAATAGCATTGCCAATAAGGTTGCTGAATACCTGATATAAAAGTGCCCGGTCACCATAGGCAGGAGGAAGATCTTCTACTATGAAATTTATTTTTCTGCCCTCGGTCTGGTTATCAAATTCTCTATAAACAGATTCTACCAGGCTTTTTATGTCCACATCCCCCTCTTTCATTTCCTGTCTACCAGCACGGGATAAAAGGAGAATATCATCAATTAACTGGCCCATCTTTTTTGTATTTTCCCGTATGATATTTAAAAGCCGTATTCCCTCTTCATCAAGGGTTTCCTCATAGTCTTCAACCATTATTCTTGAAAATCCATCTATGGCTCTTAAAGGCACTCTTAAATCATGGGATACTGAATAAGCAAAAGATTCCAGTTCCTGGTTGGCATCTTCTAATTTTTCTGCCTGTTCTTTTAGCTGTTCATTTAAGCTGCTCAGGCTTCTTACCTTTTCTATCCTCTCAGATAGTAGAGCCACCATAACCACAATCAGCATAAGGGAAATCAAACGGAAAAGACTATCAGAAATATCATATCCTAAAGTACTGGATAAAGGCTGGAGTATGATTAATATAATGGCCACTGCAATAGGTATAACTATTAAAAACCTCTTACGAGACCCAGACATACCCATTACCAGGGGAAAAGTTAAAAAAGCAGAATAAGACTCTCCAGGATTAAGAAAATAAGAAAAATCAAGGGGATTATAAAAATTAAAAACCATAAGCCCCAAACCAAATAAAATAATAGCGAAACTACCCCTAAAGACAGGGGAATGATGGTAATTAGAAATCATAACTATAGTATATCTTTTTAATTAATAATAATTTACTATAAGTTCTTTAAATAGGGTATTATATGAGAAAAAGAGCAGGCGGGTTTATATAAAACCTTTAATTTTTTTATAAAAAATATGAAACCAGTAATAATAAAAAAAGTTAAATAATATCTTAAAATAATTAAGGGAGTTAATCCATGCTTTTTTCTCCCTTAAGCTGAGAATTTAACTCCCTGGATAGAGGAGTGGAGTTTTTAGTTAATATTTCCTCTAAATAATCCCCGGTAAAGGTTCCGCTTTTTGCGAGCTCTTCTGGTGTTCCCTGGGCTACCAGCAGTCCACCACCATCTCCTCCCTCCGGTCCCAGGTCAATTATATAATCTGCAGTTTTAATTACATCCAGGTTGTGTTCTATTACCACCACAGAATTTCCAGAATCAGTTAAGCGACCCAGTACATGTAACAAACGTTTAATATCAGCAAAATGCAGTCCCGTGGTGGGTTCATCCAGTATATACATGGTTTTACCGGTGCTTTGCCGGGATAATTCTTTAGCCAGTTTAATTCTCTGGGCCTCTCCTCCCGAAAGGGTGGTGGCAGATTGTCCTAAGCGTATGTATCCCAATCCCACATCATCCAGGGTCTGTAATTTTTTCTTAATCCGGGGGATATTTTCAAAAAAGTGCAGTGACTCTTCCACCGTCATATCCAGTACTTCGGCAATATTCTTACCTTTATAACGAATATCCAGGGTCTCTTCATTGTAGCGCTTACCCTTACAAACCTCACAGGGGACATATACATCAGCCAGAAAATGCATTTCAATTTTTATGATCCCATCCCCACTGCAGGCCTCACATCTACCACCTTTTACATTGAAACTGAATCTACCAGGCTTATATCCTCTCATCTTTGATTCTGGTGTTTCAGCAAATATTTCCCTGATATGGGTAAATACTCCGGTATAGGTGGCTGGATTGGAACGAGGGGTTCGTCCAATAGGTGACTGGTCAATGATGATGATCTTATCCACATGTTGGGTGCCTTCTATTCTATCATGGGCCCCGGCATGCATGTGCTTGCCATTAATTTTCTCATAGAGGCCCTTGTAGAGTATTTCATTTATGAGGGTACTTTTTCCTGACCCGGATACCCCGGTGATGCAGGTGAATATTCCCAGAGGTAGTTCCACATCAATATTCTGGAGGTTGTTTTGCCGGGCTCCATAGATGGTGAGGTATTTGCCGTCAGGTTTTCGCCTGCTTTTGGGGACATCAATGAATTCTCTTCGGGATAGGTAATTACCGGTGATGGAATCCTCACATTCCATTATCTCTGCCGGGGTTCCGGTGGCCACCACATGACCACCATGTTCCCCTGCCCCGGGACCAATATCCACCACGTAATCCGCAGATAGTATGGTTTCCTCATCGTGTTCCACCACAATCAGGGTGTTTCCAATATCCCTTAATCTTTTAAGGGTTTCTATAAGCCGCACGTTATCCCTTTGATGCAGTCCAATACTGGGCTCATCCAGTATATAAAGCACACCCACCAGCCGGGAGCCAATCTGAGTAGCCAATCTAATCCTTTGAGCTTCTCCCCCAGAAAGGGTACCTGATGATCGATTTAAGGTGATGTAATCCAGACCCACATCCACCAGAAATTTTAACCGCTCATTAATCTCCTTTAAAATCTCCTGGGCAATGAACTCTTCCCTTTGGCTTAATTCAAGACTCTGGAAGAATTTCTGAGATTCTTTAATAGGCATTTCCACTGCCTGGGATATGGATATCCCTCCAATGGTAACTGATCTGCTCTCGGGACGTAAGCGGGTACCATCACACAGGGGGCAGTTATGGTCACTCATAAATTTCCCCATGTAGGTACGCATGTAATTAGATTTAGTCTCCATGTAGATCCGTTCCATACGGGGTATGACACCTTCAAATTTACGTTTAACATGATAGGAACGGTTTTTCCTTTTAAAGCTGAATTCAATTCTCTCTGGACTACCATAGAGTATGGCTTTCTGGTATTTTGCATCCAGATTTTGGAAGGGAGTGTCCATACTGAATCCAAAATGACCAGCTACCGCCTTTAACATCTGCTGGTAGTAATTTTCCTTATTTATGGATTTACTCCAGGGTACTACTGCACCTTCATTTATAGATAACTCAGGATGGGGTACCACCAGATCAGCGTCGATTTCCAGTTTACTGCCCAGGCCATTACATTCGGGACAGGCCCCATGGGGACTGTTAAAGGAGAACATACGGGGAGAGATTTCTTCAAAATTTATGCCACAGTCCACACAGGCAAAGTGTTCACTGTATATTTTTTCCTCATCAGGGAAAACTACCACCACCAGCCCTTCACCTAATTCCAGGGCGGTTTCCACTGAATCAGCCAGCCTTCTTTTGAATTCCACATCCAGCCGGATAACCAGCCGGTCCACCACCACTTCAATGGAGTGTTTTTTATTTTTATCCAGGTTGAAATCTTCTTCCAGATCGTGTATTTCACCATCAACTCTTACCCGAACAAATCCTTTGGTGCGTAGGTTTTCAAATACTTTATGATGTTCTCCTTTACGGTCTTTAACCACTGGAGATAGTACCTGGATTTTAGTACCTTCACCGGCAGTTATTATGCTTTCTGTGATTTGTCCGGTGGTTTGCTGTGATATCTCCTTACCACAACTGTAACAATGGGGTATGCCTATCCGGGCAAACAGTAATCGGAAGTAATCATATATTTCAGTGATGGTACCTACCGTTGACCGGGGATTCATCCGGGTTGTTTTCTGATCTATGGATATGGCGGGTGATAAACCTTCAATATAATCTATTTCCGGTTTTTTCATCTGCCCTAAAAATTGCCGGGCATAAGCAGATAGTGATTCAACATAGCGGCGCTGTCCTTCAGCATATATGGTGTCGAAGGCCAGGGATGATTTGCCCGATCCACTTATTCCGGTTATAACCACCAGCTGGTCCCGGGGTAGGGCCAGATCAAGGTTCTGGAGGTTATGCTCCCTTGCTCCTTTCAGGACAATTTTTCCTTTCTTATCCCCTGTTTTATTTTTCATTAGCATATAACTCCCTTAAAAATCTTAAATATACGTTTAATTAATAATTTCCTGTAATTTTTAACAAAAAACTCATGTGAAGTAGATAATTAATTTCTCTTAAATTTTTCATTAATCGGATATGATAAGGTAAGAATTTAACTTTATTTTATTATAATTTTTAGTAACCAGATTAGATTAATCAATTTAAAAAAGGATAGTTATTTAGCAGAAACTCCCTTTAATAATATGAGCTGGTCTCTGATTTTAGCTGCAGTTTCAAAGTCCAAATTGGAGGCGGCATCCTTCATATCCTTTTCTAAATCCTTAATTAATAACTTTAATTCGTCTTTAGGTATTTTCTTAAAGTCATCCACATTTTCCAGTTTCTTATCTACTTTTTTCTCTTTAAGGCTACGTACCACATTACGGGCCTGTATTTTATGTTTTTTATTGTATTCTTTTTGCATTTTACGCCGGTGGTTGGTGATATCCACTGCTGATTTCACTGATTCGGTTATCTCATCTGCATATAAAAGAACCTGTCCTTCCACATTACGGGCGGCTCTTCCTATGGTCTGGATTAGTGAGGTCTGGGAACGTAAAAATCCTTCTTTATCTGCATCCAGTACAGCCACCAGGGATACTTCAGGTAAATCCAGCCCTTCCCGTAAGAGGTTTACTCCTACCAGACAATCGAAGTCCCCTCTACGCAGATCGTCAATGATATCTATTCTCTCCAGGGTGCTGATTTCAGAATGAAGGTAGCGTACCTTTATGCCGATTTTAGCATAATATTCTGTTAAGTCCTCAGCCATACGCTTGGTAAGGGTGGTTACCAGTACCCTCTGATTTTTTTTAACCCTTTTCTGGACTTCATGGAGTAGATCATCCACCTGATTAGTTACCGGTCTTACCATCACTTCTGGATCCAGAAGGCCGGTGGGTCGGATTATTTGTTCCACCACATTCAAGCTCCGGGTGAGTTCATAGGAAGATGGTGTGGCTGATACATAGGCCACTTTATCCACCAGGTTTTCAAATTCATCGAATTTCAGGGGACGGTTTTCCAGAGCAGAAGGCAGTCTAAAACCATAATCCACCAGTGTGGACTTACGGGCCTGATCACCATTATACATACCTCTTATTTGAGGTACAGTTACGTGGGACTCGTCTATGATAGTTAAAAAGTCTGAAGGGAAGTATTTTAAGAGACTGTAGGGAGTATCTCCCCATTTTCTTCCACTCATATGCATGGAGTAATTTTCAATCCCCGAGCAATAACCCATTTCTTTCATCATTTCCAGGTCAAATCTGGTGCGCTGTTCCAATCTTTGAGCTTCAACCAGCTTGTTTTGTGATTTTAAAACTGTTAACCTTTCTTTTAGTTCCTGTTCTATATCTTTTAATGCTTTATCCATTTTTGCATCGGCTATAACAAAGTGCTTTGCAGGGAAAATAATGGTTCGTTCCAGGTTTTCAATTTTTTTACCCCTTAAAGGATCTATTAAAGAAAGGGAATCAATTTCATCTCCAAATAATTCTATACGTAAAGGTTGAGTACCATGTACCGGGTTAATTTCAATAACATCACCTCTAACCCGGAAGTGTGCTCTATCAAATTCTATGTCATTACGCTCATACTGCATATGTACCAGCTGGGAGAGGATTTCCTCCCGGGAAATATTATCCCCTACTTTTAAAGATAAGATGAATTCTCCATAATCTTCCGGTGCACCTATACCATAAATACAGGATACACTGGAAACCACTATCACATCATCCCGGGATAAAAGGGACTGGGTGGTGGAATGCCTCATTCTATCAATTTCTTCATTGATAGATGACTCCTTATCAATATAGGTATCAGACTGGGGGACATATGCTTCAGGCTGATAGTAATCATAGTAACTTACAAAGTATTCCACCGCATTATCTGGAAAAAACTCCTTGAATTCCTCATACAGCTGGGCCGCCAGAGTCTTGTTATGGGATATAACCAGGGTGGGTTTTTGCAGTTTTTCAATTACATTGGCCATGGTAAAGGTCTTACCCGAGCCTGTAACCCCCAGCAGGGTTTGCTCCTTGAATCCCTTATTAAAACCAGATACCAGGGAGTCTATGGCTTTGGGTTGATCCCCTAGAGGTTTATAATCTGATGCAAGCTCAAATTTTTTCATATATTTCCACTCGAAAAAAAATCATGTTATTTAATTTAAATCTAAGATTATCAATAATAGGAATAATGTTTATAAAAGAAAATGATATTATCCGGATGGATTTTTGATTATTGGAAAAATAAGATAAATAGCTGATTAATTAAATTTATATTATTATCTAAAATTGCACTTTATCCTATAAAAACTTTGCCCCAATAAAGTTATGATTTTCTAAAAATGTAATTTTCCTTCTTTACAAAGCTCAAAAAACCCATAAACTTTACATTCTCCTTTTTTAACATTTAATAAATTTAAAATCACCTTTTATTCATATAATGTCCCTCGCCTTACAGATTAGTTTTTCCCAGGAGCATTTGAAAAGTAAAACTCTGCAGGAGTAAAAGGGCATTATAAATTTTTCTAAAATAAAATAAAAAAGGGGCTATTAACCCCGGATTCCAAAAAGTGACCGGACTATTTTGATTCTTCTTACCATCTCATAGGTTAGCAGGGTCATAACCAGGCTAATGGCCATGATAAGCACAATCTGCAAGGCAATAGCACCAGGGATAAAGCCAATGATGTAATAAGCGGCAATGTTAATCCAGGCTATGTGGAAAATATAGATAGGAAAGGAAGCCGCTGCCAAATAAAGGGTGGCTGAATTATTAAATTCAAGATAATGCTTACCCATTCCCATAATGCTCATTACAGCCACCAGTACCAGGGTATTGACATAAAATGCCTGGAAAAGAATGGAGAATATATCCGGGGATGCGGTGCTGTTTACACCCTGGAAGTAGATAGTAATTAAAATAGCAGTTAAAACTATAAAGGTAATAAATAAAGGCCATCGGCGCTTTTCCAACTTGTTTTGAATGCCCTCATCAGATAATAAGAAATATCCAAAGAGGAATAATAAGAAAAATTGAACCAGACTTTTTTCAGGGGCCAGGTTAAGAAAAAAACTCCCGATACTCAGAGGTATTATAAAGAGTAACATATGGGGTATGTTGATTTTTTCTAGAGGTAATTTCCAGTTAGCATTTCTATATTTTAAGATTATAGGTAGAGCTACCAGGGAAATTATAAACAAGTATAGCAGGAACCATAAGGGTCCAATTCCACTACCATAGGCATCTCCTGCAAAAGCTGGCCAGTTAGTTAAAAAGTACCACCAGAAAGAGAGGAAATTTCCAGTATAACCATTGTATAAAAAACCGTAATAGACCCATACCGGAAGTACGAATATTATTCCGGCTATGGTTGGAATTAAAAGTTTACTCACTCTTTCTTTAAGATATTCCGTTTTATTTCTTTTTTTTAGAGCGTAAAAGGTGCTTATTCCAGCAATGGCAAATAATAGTTGCATGAACCAGTTAGAAAATAATAAGATAAAAACCGTGGCAAATGTGTTACCACTAACCATTATAATGTAATCAATCCCCAAGTTATTATACATCAATAGAGTATGATAGGGAAAAAGAAGCATAATTATCATCCAGCGCAGATTATCTAAAAAATATAATCTCATATCCTATTCTCCTGTATTTTTTTGAATTCCAAATATAATCCTCCTTAATAGTAGTTTACAATTTTTATAGAACTCTAATGTTATATATCTTTATAAAACCAGGTTTATATGAGAATCTATACCGGAAAACTTATAAAATGCTTCCATTTAAGAATTCTATGGAAAATATGGTTTAAGGGTGATAAAAAAAATTAAGAGTTAAATTGGTTATAAACTATATTAAATATAAATCATTTATAAAACCGTTAATAATATTTTTAAATATATTTTTATTATTTTATAAATATTTTGAGGTATAATATCTTGTCCACCAAAGTTGATTCTGCAGATGATTTACCAGATAAAACCGGGGTTTATATCATGAAAAATGCCCGGGATGAAGTAATTTATGTGGGTAAATCAGTATCCCTGAAAAAAAGGGTTAAATCATATTTTAAAGAGGATCTGGATTCTCCTAAAACCCGGGTTTTAATGAATCAATTCCATAGCCTGGAATATATAATTACTGATACGGAAAAAGAAGCACTTATCTTAGAGGCTACCTTAATTAAAAGGCATCGTCCCCAGTATAATGTACGGTTAAAGGATGATAAACGCTACCCTTATATAAAGATTACCCGGGAAAATTACCCCCGAATCATTATTACCCGGAGCATATCCAGTGATGGATCCCACTACTTCGGTCCCTTTACCGATGTGGGATCTGTTCGGAAAACTCTTAAATTTATAAAAGCCTTGTTCAAAGTTAGAGACTGTAAAAAAATGGATGGTCCATGCCTCAACAGTCAAATTGATCTATGTTATGCTCCCTGTGCTGAAGGTATATCCCGGGAGGACTATCAAAAAATAATTGACAGTATAGATCTTTTTTTCCAGGGAAAATACTCCCGGATAATAAGCTCTTTAAATAAAGAAATGAAAGAAGCTGCTATAAGCCATGAATTTGAAAAAGCCGGTGTATTAAGGGATCAGATTAATGCCATAAAAGATGTGATGGAGCGCCAGTTTGTGGCCTTTACTAACCAGCTGGATCAGGATATCATTGCCGGTTCTATTGATAAGAAAATGGCAGTCATGGTTGTTTTTTCAGTAAGAGAAGGTAAGATAATGGGTAAAGATGATTTTCTTATGGCTGGTGTGGAAAATTCATCACCAGAAGAGATACTGTCTGCCTTTATCAAGCAGTACTATGCCAATCCCCGCTATATCCCTGGAGAAATCATTATTCAGTACCCGGTACCGGATCAAAAAATAATCAGAGAATGGTTATCTGATTTAAGAGGTGCTGCTATAAAAGTAACCATTCCTCAGAAGGGACATAAGTACCGCCTCCTGCAGATGGCATCTAAAAATGCTTCTGTTATAAGAAATCAGGAAAAACAGGTTAAAAATGCTTTAATTGACTTGAAAAAATATTTAAAGCTGCCCCACATGCCCCATATTATTGAGGGTTTTGATGTTTCCAATATTGCAGGTAAATCAGCAGTAGGATCCATGGTACAGTTTCAGGATGCTAAACCCCGTAAGGGAAAATACAGACGTTATAAACTAAAGACTCCTGGTCCTGATGATTATGGTATGATGCAGGAATTGATTACCCGGCGCTACCAGAAAATTATAGAAGATGGAGAATCACCCCCTGATTTAATACTGGTGGACGGAGGAAAGGGACAATTAAAAGTAGCACTTAACGCATTAAAATCACTGGAATTAGTCCATATACCTGTAATTGGACTGGCTAAGGAATTTGAACATGTATTCATACCTCAGACTGCTGAACCCTTGATTTTACCCCGTAATTCAGAAGCCCTCTTTTTATTGCAGCGCATTCGAGATGAAGCCCACCGCTTTGCCGTTTCATATCACCGTAAACTTCGTTCTAAAGAATTAGAGCATTCTCCCCTGGATGATATTAAAGGAGTGGGTTCTAAAAGAAAAATGAATTTGATGAGGCATTTTAAAGATGTGGAAAAAATAAAAAAAGCAAGCCTGGAAGAAATAATGGAAGTTAAAGGCCTAAATCGCCAGGTGGCGGAGAATATATATTATCATTTTCACCCCCACAGCAATAAATAAAAATGGCCATATATTTTTAAACTCAACATAAAAAAATTTCCAGCGCTTTTTTAAGCAAATTCATGTACAAAAACCTTGAAAAAATGTCTGAAATTAGTATAATATTCATATTTTAAGAGTATTTTTCAATATAAAGATTGAATTTAAAAAGATATTAATATCGATAAGAGGCACTGTCAAAAACTTGGGGGTTTTTGATTTTATGTTTTTGATAAAAAATTTTTAAATTCTTCTAAAAACCCGTTATTTTATAAAATAGAAACCTAAAAACTTTTATAATAAATGGAGCATAGTATTTTGCATGCAAAAAACAAAAACACTTGCTCCAATTACTGATTTGTTTGATCCAAGTTATAAACTTTCCTATTTTTGCGAAGGTTTGTCAAAATATGTTGAAAATCAACTAAAATCCTGCAAAAAAGAATATAAAGTATCTAAAACATTAAAAACATGGCATAAAAAAGATATTTTTCATATTGAGATGTTGGAAGCCTTTTGTCCGGAATGTTTCACCAGATCCGTGATCAAAAATGGTGTTAAAGGAAGAAAACTCATATTTTATAATAAAAAAAAGATTAAAACCGAAATTCAAGCATATAAATGCAAAAAATGTAATAAAAAATTTAATACAGATATATCAGAACTTATTGAGAATAATAGTAATTTCACGCGTGATTTTAAGAGTAAATGTCTTGAATTAGTAGGTTTATTCTTTGGATCATTGCGTAACGTTGCTTATAAAGTTAAAAAAGACACAGGAATCCATATTTCACATCAAACAATTGAAAACTGGATCCTTGAATATAAAAATAAAAAAAAAGATTCTAAATATCGTTATTCGGGATATTACATTTTTGATGTAGAGTGGGTTAAAATTAAAGGTGTATGGAATTACCGATTCACTTTAATCGACAGTAAACAGGATATTATTGTTGCAGACAAAATATACTCTAAAGAGAATTCTAAGAACATCAAAGAGTTTTTAGATCAAAATACTCGAAATAAAAATAGAATTGCCATTACCACTGATTTAGATGAGAAATATAAACCAATTATCGAAGAATTAGGGTTTAAACACCAATGGTGTTTATTTCACACATTTAAAAACTTTAACAAAATCATAAAGAACTATATTAAACAAAATAAAGTATCAAAAGAAGAAATAAACAAAATAAAAGAAGAAAAAGAAGAAATATTCAATTTATTTCAAGTTGGATCATTAAAAAATGCTAGAAATAAATTTAACCAAGTTTTAGTTAAAATTAAAGAGTATTCGAAGATTATTCAATTTATTATCATTAATTCGTTGCGTCCTTACTTTAAAACTTTCTTCGCGTTCTTAGATGATAAAAATATCCAGCGAACATCTAACAAAATAGAAAACATCTTTCAAAAAACCTTTCCTAAAAGTGTTAAGAAGCTAATGAAGATTAAAAATGGTGTAATGTCACGAATAAACATCAGAAAAGAAATTCAGTATCAGAAAAAGGTTTTCGACAATTAACCCCCAAGTTTTTGACAGAGCCCGATAAGACCATAAATTATATTAGATTAGGTTAGCATCATAAAAATTAGACTGAAAAGGTATAGTCTGGCTTATTGGCTATAATTTTTAATAATATGATGGATAAAATATTTTCTAATTGATTCATCCAGAATTTCTTACAGAGGGATAGAATGGCAGATACAAAATTACTGGTGGTTGAAGACGAGAGTATAGTGGCCATGGATATTAAACACAGGGCTGAAGGCCTGGGCTACAATGTTCTGGATATTGCTGCTTCAGGAGAAGAGGCCATAGAAAAAGCCAGAGAAACTGAACCTGATCTAATTTTAATGGACATCGTTCTTAAAGGAAAAATGGATGGTATTGAGGCAGCAGATTTTATACGTGATGAATTTGACATACCGGTGGTATACCTTACTGCTTATTCTGATGAAAAAACTCTGGGCCGGGCCAAGTTAACCGGACCCTTTGGTTATATCATCAAACCATTTGAAGACCGGGAACTGCACAGTGCAGTGGAAGTGGCCCTCTATAAGCATAAAATGGATAGTAAACTAAGAGAGAGTGAAGAGCGATATCGATCTCTTTTTGAGTCCTCTCCAGATCCCATACTTTTGCTGAATGTGGATGGTAGTATCAGTTTCATGAACCGTCAGATAGAAAAAATTACTGGTATACGTCGTAAAAAATTAATGGGTAAACCCCTACTTGAGTTTTCAAATCTGGGATTTATGGAAAAGAGGCAGATTAATGACTTCTTGTCTTTAATTCCTTCTCTTATTGAAAAAGGTAGAATGAATCCTCTGGAACTTAGTCTGAATGATAAAAATGGTAAACATCTTTATTTTGAAATACATGCTTCTTATATCAATTCATCTTCCCCTGAACCCCTTATTCAATTAATTGGTCATGATATCACGGATAGAATTAAATCAGAAAAACAAAGAGAAGAACTCATCCGTGAAAAAGCTCGGGTGGAATTATATGGGTTTGTGGTTAGTGCGGTTCCTGTATTTGCCTCATCTATCCCTCCCCAATTACGCAATACTATTATTAAAAATTTTGCAGATCGTTTTGAAAAAAATGTAAAACCCAATTTCTATGAAGAAATGAACCGGCAGGATTTAATTAAAGTCATAGAAGATAAGAATCCTGAAAGGAAAAAAGAAGTATTCGATGCCTATCTGGAATGGATACAGGAACTTTTACTCAACCTGGGTATTCAGACCAGTTTAAAGGAATCTGCACCAAAGTATCGTCTGAAATTTGAAACTTTCCCCTGGATGGATGAAGCCCGGAAGAATCCTATTTTTTCATTGATTTTTAGAGCCATCATGATCAGGAGTTTTACCTGGACTGGAATTAAGGGAAATGTGAACCAGTGCTCCAGTTTAATTGAAGGTTCTAAAAAAATGCAGTTTGAATTTTACGTCCCTTTATAATATTCCTCTTGTAATTGTTATCAATTATCTAAATTTAGGAGGGGAGTTAGTGGAAAGGATAAAAACTGGAATTAAAGGATTAGATGAAATAATAAGTGGTTTTCCACAAGGTAGAACCATAATTTTAACTGGAGATGCCGGATCAGGTAAGACTATTTTTGCCCTGCAATTTGCAAAAAGCAGCTGCCTGCAGAATAAAAAAACCGCTTATATAACCACCGAGGAAGATGAAGGGGATTTACTAAGACAGACTGATTCATTCAAATGGGATATGAAGCACCTTATGGATAAGGGAACTCTTGAGTTTGTGGAACTGGCGGGATTAAGGGCCCGGGTTACAGAAGCTGAAATGAATATTGGTGTGGAAGCCATGAAGGGTAATTTTGAAAAATTAATCCATGATATCAGTCCAGATCGGGAAGTGGTAATAATAGATAGTTTAGGAAGCCACACCGCTAAACTGACCCCTTATGAGTTCCGGGATCGTTTTGACTTATTGATTTATGAATTAAAAGAAAGAAATATAACTGCTTTAATTATCCTCGATAGTGCCACCTCTCAGGAATTTAATGAACTGGCTCTTTTTGCAGCTTATGGTGCCATCAAGCTCATGAAAAAAGAGAACCCTTATACCGGTAGAAGAGAAAGAGTAATGGATATCATTAAAATGAGAAGTACCCGCACACCTATTGAATTTATAACCTATGAAATACGATCAGATGGTATTTCACTTATAAGTGAATCAGAAGATGAATAACTTAGAAAGGGCTTATTTAATTGAAATTCCAATAAATTATTCCTAATACTTTTTTTAATACCTACTTTAAAAATAAAAAAATAATGTTAATTTTTAAGAATAAAAAGTTTGTTTTTAAATTACAAGCATTCCAGGGCCTTAACCAGCAGATTCACTGTGTTTTCAATATCTTCCATACTGGCTATACTAACTGTGGTGTGTATGTAGCGGGTGGGAACAGATACTACTCCTGAGGGTATGCCCTCCCGGGTTAGATGGATTGCAGTAGCATCAGTGGTACCCCCTTCACTTACTTCTAATTGCACCGGAATCTCTTCCTCTTTAGCCGTAGTAATTAACCATTCTTTAATTTTAGGATGCGTAATGATACCCCTTCCACTAGCATCAGTTAAAATGATGGCTGGTCCTTTCCCGATTTTAGCTGGAGCTTCATCTTCTTTCATTCCCGGGTGGTCTCCCGCAATGGTCACATCCAGTGCCAGTGCAAAATCAGGGTTTATTTTAAATGCTGATGTTTTAGCGCCTTTTAACCCCACTTCTTCCTGCACGGTACCCACTCCATAGATATTTATATCACAATTTACTCTTTTAAGAGTCTCCATCATGATTAAACATCCCACCCGGTTATCCAGTGCTTTACCAGTTACCAGGGAATTAGGTAGTTCGAAAAAGTCGTGTTTAAAGGTAATAGGATCTCCAATTTCAATTAATTCTTCTGCTTCTTTTTTGCTGGTAGCCCCTATATCAATGAACATATCCTCATAAGAGGTTATCTTCTTTTTTTCAGCGGCTTTCATACGGTGAGGAGGTTTCGATCCAATAACCCCAATAAGCGGTCCTTTTTTAGTATGGATGTATACCATCTGATTAAGGACCATCTGATCATTGATGCCCCCTATCTTGGAAAATTTAATGAAGCCTTTTTTATCGATATGGCGCACCATTAAACCTATTTCATCCATATGTGCAGCCAGCATGACCTTGGGAGATTCAGGTTTTCCTTTTTTAAGGGCGATGATATTTCCCATACGATCCTTTTCTATGTGGTCCACATGGTCCTTTAATTCACTTTCAATAAGATTTACCACTTCACTTTCAAATCCAGAGATACCAGGTAATTGAGATAGCTTTTTCATTAATTCCTTCATTTTAAATTCCTCATAATTTGTAAAAGTTTTTTTTAAAAAAGGTAAGAAAATTTTCCCTATTTTAATAAGATTTTTTATATGCTTTTTTATAGAATGTAAAAGATTTAAAGTGATTTAATTAAAATTAATATCCCAATAATGATTAATAGAAACTGAGGCCATGCCGCCAGGTATTGTGGTGGGATTAAACCTGTATTTATTGCATACCATAAAAATCCAATAACTATCAGGACTAAACCGGCATAGATACCCAGGTTATTTCTTTTATTTTCTTTATTTTTTTTAAAATCTCTTTTTGGTTTTTCTTCAGACTGGTTAATCTGGATTTTCTCATCCATAAAATCCCTCGGTTATATTTAATAATGATATGTAACTCATTTTATTAACTTATTTACTATTATCTGTTTTTTGGGAAAACTATTATCTGTTTTTTGAGAAAACTATTATCTGTTTTTTGGGAAAGATTATTAAATATTATTTTAAAAGGGGATTATGGTTTTTATTAAAATCCTCTCTGTTGTTGTTGTTTCCATTAATCATTTATATGGATTAGGGCCAAGTTTCTTATATGATACCGGAAAGCCATCCCCGTTATGAATCATTGCTACTTAGAGAAAAGATAGTAAAAGCCTTTAAAAAGGGTATCCTGGCTGATTCCGGGATGATAGCCCATGGAAGAGGAGAAGCATTTGATTACCTCTTGGGAGAAAAAACCAGTAACCCTGCAAAGAGCGCTATAAAAGCCGGAGCAGCAGCCATACTTCTATCAAAAAATCCTGTTTTTTCAGTAAATGGTAATACTGCAGCTCTTGTGGCCGAGGAAATGGTGGAATTATGCCGTATTAGTGGAGGGAAACTGGAGATTAATCTCTTCCACCGCACCCCCCAGAGAGTAAATGCCATAGAACATGTATTAAAACATGCTGGTGCAGAGAAAGTATTAGGATTAGATGATGAGAAATTAAAATATTTAGAGGGAATCGAAAGTCCCCGGGCCACCGCCAGTGCTTCTGGTATCTATGATGCTGATGTAATCCTGGTACCTTTAGAAGACGGTGATAGAGCAGAGATTTTGCATAAAACAGGAAAAATAGTCATAACCATTGACTTAAACCCTCTGTCCCGGACCTCCCAGATGTCATCAATTTCCATAGTAGATAATATTGTAAGGGTTTTACCCCTTTTAATTCAGGAAATAAACCAATTAAAAAGGGAAAAAAAAGAAAATCTACAGCAAATTTTAGATAACTTTGATAATCAGAAAAATTTGAAAGAGTCTCTACATGTTTTTAAGTTAAAAAAATAATTTTAAATTAGATATTTTATTGTTATGAATGCAAAAATGAGACCTATTTAATAGATAATCAGTTAAAATATTATAAACAAATCTACTTTTTAAAAAATAATCATATAATTATTCTAATAAATGAAGTGAAATAATGATAGTAATGGGTATATCAGGAATGCCAGGATCAGGTAAAGGAGTTATATCCCGTATGGCCCATAACAGGGGTCTTAAAGTTATTCGGATGGGGGATGTTATCCGGGATGAGGCCCAAAAAAGGAAGGCCGATGTGGGTGAAACCGCGGTAACCCTAAGAAAAGAATTCGGGGAATACGTGGTGGCTAAAATCTGTGTGGATATAATAAAATCAGATTACGCACATCTGGTTGATGAAGAAAGAAATTATCTTATTGAAGGAATCAGAAGCCATTATGAAGTGGAGATATTCCAGGAAAACTTCCCTCAATTTACTGTGATATCTGTTTTTTCCAGTCCTAAAACAAGATTCAGGCGTTTGAAACGAAGAAGACGTTCAGATGATTCATCAGATTTTTTGGAATTCAAAAAAAGAGATGAAAGAGAATTAGGTTTTGGTATTGGTAATGTTATTGCCACCTCCGATTACCTGATAGTAAATGAGGGCCCTCTGTGGAAATTCAAAAATGAGATTAAGAAAGTTTTAAAAAAGAGCTTAAAATATTAAAGGATTTTGAGATTATGCAATGTTCTCTTAAAGTATATACCCGGGTTAATCCCACTGAAGACCCGGAGAAAGTTAAAAAAGCAATAACCAACATATTTAAACCAGGTGAAATGGAAATTGGGTCTTCCAATATAACCTTACATGCCGGTATAGATTCTCTATTGAAGCTGAAAGAGGATTTAGAACAAAGAAAGATTAGATCCTGTGCCCGGAGTGTGATGAAAGTCCAGGGAAATAAAATAAGTTTCATGCTAAGTAAACAGGCAGCTCTCGTTGATGTGGTTAATCTACTTGAAAGTGACTCACCATTAGGAGAATTAGAAGTAGAAATAACTACCTCTGATGTGGAAGGGTTACTTAATTGGCTGGCACCTGATATAGAAGATGATTATTAAAAAATTTATAAATCGGTTATTAAATTAAAAAGAGTATAAGAGAAGGTTTATTAATAAATTAAGAGAAATAATTATTTATCTTCTAATACTGCCTCTTTTATGAGGTAATATCCACTATCCACCTTAAAGTGGTTTTCTGCTTTAATTATATTGATTTTCTTTTTAAATAAGGGGCCATCCACCACCAGGGTTTCTGCTTCACCACCTTCAAAGGCCATGTGGATACCGAATTTATCATGAAGTTTTTTTATATCTTCTAATGCTTTCTGGTCAATTATTCGACCAAGCCATGATTCATCCAGGCCTTCAGCAGCCACTCCAGTTACAATCACCTGATAGCCCTGATTAATAATATCCTGCATGTATAAGTAGGGATCCACGTCCCATAAAGGGGCTATTGATTTTAAATCCAGCTTATGGCATAAATCATCAATACGACTTTTTTGATAGGTGGAGGAGAGTGCTCCAGAATAAATTCCTTCTACCCCTCTATTTTTAAGTTCGGTTAAAGCAATTTCCAGATCATTTAATTCTTTTTCCTTTTCTCCCCTGGTTTTAGCCTGTAAAAGAGGAATATCCAATGCCTCAGCAGATAACTCAGTTATATGGATATTGGGAACATGATACATGTAGGAATCTGGATTTTCAGATATCATGGAGAGAAGATACAGGACCTGGTGGCCTTCTTCTTGAGCTTTTTTAAGGGCCATGGTACTGTCTTTACCTCCTGAAAATAGAACAGCGACTTTCATTATTATTCCTCTTTTCTGAATTTGTCCTTAATTTTTTGAAGGTAAATTAATATATTATCTATGAAAATCCCTGCCAAACCAGTTATCATCCCTAAAATTCCACAAAATAGAATAACATTTAATTGTCCGGGCATCATCTCTCTTAAATTAGAAACCTGTTCCTGCACCGGGCCTTTTACACTGGTAACCACCACCTCTTCTTTAGAAATTTCATTAGCCAGATTGTCCACCTGGGATGGATCTGCTTCTATTCTTACATGCACATTACTATAACGGGTACTGATACCTCCGGTGAGCATCAGCCAATCAGATAAGGTTTTTATGGCCTTAATAGGGTTGTGTCCTTTTTTTACATTGAGTATAATGGTTCCATTGGTATAAACTTCATAGGACTCTATATTAGGATCCACTATGGCGATTCTCTCCTCAATCATCTTTTGACGTTCCTGGGTGAAGTTATCAGTTCGGATAATTATCCCACTACTCTCCACATTACCCACACCTTCCATAGCCTGAACATCACTTATGAAGCGATCTAAATCAATATTGGTGGATACATCCACCATGATTATCTCGGGAGAATCACTGGTAAGCTGATATAGTCCCCGGGCCATTTGCGGAACATCCTCATATACGGGTGAGATGAAAAACGCACCACCCACTGCTCCTATCATGAAACCTAAAAATATGACAAATAGCAGGTTCTTTTTACCTATAATGGGAGTTAAAAGGGCGATGGAAAATATGAAAATCAAGAGTACTATAAATAGCACTATCATTATAATTGATACCCAGGTGTCCATGTTTATCGTCTCTATTAGAATTCTTTAGTAGCTACTATGTTCCCATTGACCTTATTAACATATACTTCCTTTTCCAGTTTATTCTGTTTGTATAAAGGAACTATCCATACAGAAATGGTTTCATTATTAATTTTTATACTACCTGAGGCAGGTTCCCCGGTACGAAGACCAGTTTCAGCGGCTATTTCTTTGGCCTGCTGGCTGGTTATATTCAAAGAAGTAGTGTTGGTCTGGGTGGTGTTGTTACTTTCACTGGAGCTGGTGGTAAAGGGCATGGTACGCAGTGGTTGAGGAGCAGGAGTATCGTTTTGGACTATTACCTCCCCGGGACTGTGTAACGGATTGTAGGCATATATTAAAATGATAAGAGCTATTACCCCTAATCCAATTAAGGCCTTTTTTTCCCAGCTTAAATCCAGATCCATTTATTAACACCTGAAAAATGAGTTCTCATAAATTTTATTATAGTGTATAGTTGACTATATAAAAAAGTTTTGAATAATTTAAGAAGATGAAATTTTGAAAAAATTAAATAATTAAATTTTGGTGAATTTTATGGTTCCATTATCATTAAAAGCCGTGTATTTTTCCCCTTTATTCATGGTAACCGAGTTTATATTGGTTTTAGGAACCAGACGTATATCAATGGTGCTGCCGGCATAGTTAACTTTTACCCAGCCATTGGTGGTAACATCCACCGATATCTCCATATCCGAGGGTATGGTGATGTTGGCCGAATATCCCCGGCCATTAGTGTATACGGTGTTTATAGTGGTGGCTACTCTTTCTCCCACCATACGGGCTCTTCCCAATTCAGAAGTTGCTGCTCTATCTGTTTCACCGCCAATAATGCTGATTAAACTGCCTATTATGATCATAGCTATTAAGGTGGCAAATAATAAGTCTACGGTTGCTACTCCCTGGTTATCTTTAAACAATTATATCACCATTATGTTAGTTATAGGAACTGGATAGGTCAAAGTAATTTCTATAAAAGGTGGATAGATAAAATATGGAGCCTGCCGGGTCTCTCATTAAAGGCCGGTTATTACCAGATATCCTAACTTCTATTCCTGATCCGGTCCGGTAAATACCCCTCAATCCTAAGAAGTATTCATGATCCACAGCAGAAATGGTTCTACTACCCCCATACTCTTCCATTAAGGGGTTTCCTATAACAAAAGTACTCATTCTAACTTCAGGTGGGCTACTGGAAGTGGTATTGGTATTATTTTCCAATCTATCAAAGAAAGATAAACCATAGGGATCCGGGAAGTAGTAGGGACGAGGAGTAATCCCTGAAGGGTTACCAGTTCCATTTAAATAATTCCATAGCTCATATAATCTAGCATTAGGATTATCCACTACATCATCCATATGGAAGTCCTTACCGGTATAAGGAGAATCCTCATAGTACGGTGATTTAAAAATTACATTGGAGTTTCTTTCTTTAGAATTTACCCAAACATAAGGGTCTTCCAGGCCACTTATAGAAACATAAGAAGTTATAGGTGGTGTAACACCTTCATAAACCTGATCTTTTTGTACCACCTTGATGGGTACGCCTCCCCGTACATGAACATAAAATCCAAAGGGATCATCCTGACTGATAGTTACATCATTCAGGTACAGAGTTTGATTGGTATAATTATTGATGGGAATATTGTTAATAAAAATTTCACGACCGGTTTGACGTTCTAATTCTTTACAGCTTTCTATCAACTGTACATTTAGTGAATTAACAATATTTTGACGTATATGCTGTTTACTGGTCCCGGAACCAAAGAAGGGGTTTGGTTTATATATATTATCATCTATTACTTTCCGGGTGGCATTGTAGGCTGAATTTCTACCTGCATCGGCTGAAGATTTCTCAATAATACTGAAAATATTTTGAGCTGTATTATAGGTTACATCTCCCCCAATGGCTATAGTGGCCAGGGTATTGGATTCATTAACTATTTCTCCAAAATTTATGGCAATAACTAATACTGGTATTAAAATAAGTACTGCTATGGGGCTGAACACATATCCTTTTTCATCCATTTTTATCCCCTCATTGCCTCCATAAATCTAACCTTACCGGTATGTTATTGGGTAAATCACCAGTATATAATGCTTCAGTTCGTAAAAGTGATTGATCAATTGGAATTCCCGATTCAATTAAGGCCTGTTCAAGTTTTTGCCGGGCTAGTTGTTGAGCAACATCAGCATTTGAGGAATAACCAACGGTCCACATGTTTTCTAAAAATTCAGGATAAAGTATGGATACCCGGGTACCAGAATATATTTCGGCATTACCATCCCAGTCTCCAGATTCCCAGTAATTGCTAGGGCCTCTAACCCGAACTCTTATTCTATAGTTTCCGGGGATAAGAGTATAATTTCCAGCATTTCCAGTGGTAAATACTTTGGGGCCGGCGGCATCCAGTGATGCAAGATTAATATAATAAGGAATGGTGGTGTTGGTGGGGAATAAATCAACCCAGGTCCCACCACGCCGAATCTGCACTTGCAGACTTCTGGTGTCCATACCTGAACCTACAAAGAGATAGGCTTCTTTAGCACCTTCTCGTATGTTAACCTGAGGATTTACTTCTTGAGTATAATCATTACTATTAGCCTGGTAGCTACTGAAAGGGAAATTTTCCCAGAGAATAGGTAATTTAGTATAACTAACGGAAGTATAACAATCAACCAATCCTACAAAATCGTAGTCAGTACTGGGGACATGATCCCAAATAGTAATCCTTATTCTATTATTTCCTTCCCGAAGATATTCAGGAGGTATGTATATAATACCGGGAATATTTCCATAGCCATCACCACGAGCACTATAATCTACACCATCAAAATTAAATGAACAGAAGATGGTTCTCCACTGGCTACCATCCCACACCTCCACCATAGCGTTATCAGTACCACCATATATATTCATGTTTACGGTGGCATCCATTATTCGTATAGGTGGAGAGACTCCTGATCGAGGTAAATCAAATTCTTGTATTACACTTACCGCTGAACCTGCACGAGTACCACTAACAACAGATGTAGGAAAATTTGTTATTACAAAGGGCGTACCATCATCGAAGTTATCCAGTTCATTCCGATTACTTACAAATGTTGGCCAGTTCATTACCCTCCTTGTAGTAAATGAGGACACATTACCTGTATTTAAATCATATATTCTGCCATATTCATTGGCAATGCCATTTCCACTTAGATCCTGAGGGTTAGGCACAGCTAATCCAGCAGCATCAGTGAAATTAAATCTATCATTGATTATTCCCTTAGGAACTTTGAAGGTTGTAGTGTAATTACCTATAATTGAAAACCAGGGTAAATTATACCTATTCCGATTTGAATAGCTAATATCGCGGAAATTAACATAATAATTATTAATACCTGTTGAAAGGTGAGCAGGATTAATTATTCCTCTATAATTATACATTCTAGTATTAGTACCGGGCCTATAATTTAAAAAATTGAACTGATTAGGATTTGCCAGATAATTATTTCCATTAATAACTGTATTAGCACCATATGAGGATAAATTATTGTCCGCACTGGATCCAATTAGAAAATAAGCTCCGGTAATAGTAGACCCCTGGGGAACAGAAAACGGTATGTTTTGGATGCTAGATCCTCTACCCCAATAGGGATAAGAATACAAACCACCGCTATTTCCCCAGGGATCAAAATTAGTAAGCCAGTTGTGAAAATTCCATAAGGTGGTGGTTACATTAACCTGTTGATCCTCAAATTCAGCTTTTTCCAGTTTATACCAGGCCCTGCCCATCCAACCTTCCTGGGGAGCAGAAACCACTTCCACCCGGGAAGTAACATCATTAGCCAATAAAAGTCCCCGGTTATCTTCAACAGCAGGATTAGAACCTAAAGTTAATTTATATCCAGTATTAGAGGGAATAAGATAATCTAAAGACTCTCTTAATAATTGATCGCCTTTTGCAGTTTCACCCTGAGCATAATAAGTTGAAGCGGTGGTCAAAGTACCATCCAGCTGCATAACCCGCAGTGCATCGGCTGCAATAGCATCCAGACTCTGCTGGTCCTGTCCGGCAAAACCAGGTACCATGTAATATGATATGAAGGCTGCACTAAAGACCATGAATATGGCCAGGGCCAGAACAGCATCTGTGGTAAATATTAATCCTTTATCATCCATTGTAATCACTTAACCCATACATACATCACGAATCTTCCTAGTATTGGCCGGGCATTTTCCAGGGTAATCTGGTCTTCTGGTGTTCCTTTTGGAACTCGTACCACATAAGCATCAAAATATTCACCTGGTTTACTGGCCACCTGCTGAAGCACTACACTATTATCCCGAAGTTCAGTCTGATTTTGTAAGATATTACTGGGAATTATTCTCCGTACAAAGGGAATATTATTTTGAAAATCATTTGGGGGTACAATAGTCTGCCCATTAATCACTACCCGGGCTGAGGTTATTCCATAATTATAAACCAATACATAATAATTGAACTGATTGTTATATGCCATATTGGTTTGAAAGGGGTTAGGAGGAGATGTGAAATCCCGGGGAGATCCAGTATTTCTAACCCCAGTTCCTTCTGATACCACTTCGAATTTGGCCAGCTGCACCAGTCTTTCCACCCGGGCAATATTTTGAGCAGAATTATTATAAGTACCTAAACTGTAATAGGGAGAATTATTCCGGGCAGTGGTAATATTAATAAAATACCCATACTCGGGTCCAATCAACTCATTCAGATTAGTTGAATTTAAGCCACCCAGCTTGGCCGAGGATATATCGTTTTCAATAGGGGCCTGGGCACTGTCACTGAATTTGGCAATACCCACTACACTTGGATTTCCTGTTTGTTCCCAGTTATGGGGTGTTCCTGATGTTTCCAGAAGAGCACTTGCGGCATCAGTGGCAACCCTTTGCAGAGAACTTTGATAAACCCCTTCCTGGGTTAAATAAAACATAGCATCCATATCAGCAGTAGCCATTCCTAATAAAATGGTTAAGGGTATCAGGGCCAGTAGTAGATCCAGAGAAAAAACATATCCTTCTGAATCATCTTTTATTTTTCTCAATTTCTTCCCCCATATCAAACTATTTCTTTAGCATTGTTTACATCTTTATTTAGCAATATTTATATAACTTTCGCCCTAATAAATAGATATATATTATGAAACAATTTAAGGAAATATTTTAATGATTAAAATGGATAAAAAAGGTCAACTATCGGCAGAATTCATATTATTAGTGGGCTTTATACTGGTAATAGTTTTGATATTTGCTTCAATTGCTGGTGATCAAAGTGAAGTGAATTCGGTAGTTGCTTCTGCAAAGCAAGGTGCTTCCGAGGCTGTTTCAGAGAGGGTTTTTGTAAATAATACTGCCACCTCGGTAAGGGTAACCACGGTAACAGTTACTGGTAATGAAAATAAAACCATACAGATTCGTTTATCTAAAACTATTAGTCCAGAATTTAAAAATTTTGTTTTAAATAGTTCTTTGAATGCCGTGGATGATTTAGGTTTCAACCGTACTGGTAATGTCATAACCAGCAATCGTTATCAATACACCATAACTATAGTTCCTTAATTATTTTTTTTATGGATTTGATAATTTGATATAAAATAGCTATTTGATGTATTAAATATAATAAATCATTTTTATTTTAAGAATAAGTAATCAGGATGATGGATGGAGTTTATCCAGTATACTCACCGGCTTATTGCCATTCATACTCAGTAAACCACCCTCCAGCTGGAGTTTTACCCACTCATTTTCTGCCACAGAATGGTTATTATTTTCCACAATGTAGATATCTGGTTTTACATTGGATCGTATATCATAATCCACCCGGACATAGGCCGTTTTTTTGCCTGGTTCAATGACCTGGCCATAAGTATAGTTACGGTGATAGCGTATACGAAATACCAGAAAGACTACCGCTACACAGATTACTGCAAAGAGTAAAACTGAGAGTGATGGTAAAAACTGGAAGGGAAAAGCGGTAGATAGAGCAGGGTTGTCGCCCACCAGTACCAGGACAATTCCCACTGCCAGGTACATTAAAAAGAAATCCCGGTAAGCATTGAAATCCTCAGAATACATTAGTTTAACCTTTTTAAATAAAAGGTATAAGCTTAAAGCCACAATTACTCCTCCCACCAGGATTAATAATATCCAGGAAAAGAAGTTGAAAATATAGAGTATGGATACCACTATAAATGAACCGGATATTATCTGGAGTTTAAGTATAGTCTGTTCTTTTTCCTGGGAACTGAATTTATCCAGGGCGGGAAATGTAATTTCATTAGCAGGAGAATCCGAAACAGGTGAATTATTAATATTTTCACTTGAATTTGAGTTTTTTAAATCTTCTTTAATTGAATCACGGTTAATCTGATTATTGATTTGTGATTTCATTTTAGATAAATCAATACCGGATATTTTTTCTTCTATCCCGGATTCCCTGCGGATATTGGAAATATTCTCCTTAACTTCCTTTGTATCAATACCTCTTAATTTTTGGGGAATATGAGTAATTCCAATAACACCTGCTCCAATTAATGAAAAGAGTTTGAATAATAAGTCGCCAAATTTGTTAAAAATATCCATTATTACACATCCGAATAATAATTTTTTAAATATTATTAATATTCTAATGATTAATATAATTTGTTATTATAATAAATATATAGGGAAGTTATCTTTTTAAATTTGAGTTAAAGCCACATCCAGATAATTTCTTCCAATAACCCAGTTTACGGTTACCCGATACCATCCCTTGCTTACTGCAGTGGTGGCATTATTTAAACGATAATTTACAGTGGAATTAACAAATTTAGTCCCTTCAGAATAAGTTATATTCATGCCCACAATATTATTGGCAGTATTGAGATTAGTACCCTGGGGGATATAGATATCCATGGTCCTTCTGGAACCGGGTCCATTGGAGTAAACTATATCTGCTGCACTGGAAATACTCTCCACTGCGGTTTTTGCATCAGAGACCATGGATACATCCATACTAGCATCAATAGAATTTCCAATTAAGGGAATGGTCACCGTTCCTAAAATAATTAAAATAATCAAAACAAGCAGTAAATACTCCACTGAAAGCTGTCCTCTCTTGTCCATTCTTATCATGAAATTCCCCTAATTTATATTTTATAAATATAATTATATCCCCTCTAATATAAATATTGATGCATGTACATCACCATTTAAACTAGGTAAAACTCTGTATGAGTCTAAGAACTATAAAGGCCAGGTCCCCCAGAATCAGGGATATTAAAAGACCGATTAAAATGGCCGGTGCAAAGGGTACTCCCCTTTTTACCCGGAAACTATCTTCAATTTTTCCTTCATCCCTTAATTTCATTAAAAGCTTAATATTATCCGGGGTAAGACCAGCTGCCAGGGTACCTATAATCAATTTACCCTCAGGCATACTCATCCCGGTTAAATCACCTTTTTTGGCTGAAGATTTAATTTTACTTAAAACCCCCTCCTCATCAAAATAGTATTCGCCTTCCCTTTCATATAAACTATATGCAGAGATCATACCCTCTTTTAAACCCTTGATTTTTAAATCATCCTGAAGAGCTTCCTTATTAACCGAGGTTAATAATTTCTTGATGATGCCAATAAGGGTGAGAACTAAAAATAAAATAATTATTCCAGTGAGAGTTAGTTCCCAGTTATCATATAAGGCATATGCCATGGTTAAAATGATAACCGTGGCCTTTACATAATCTGGTAGTTTAGATATCACCAGAACCAGGACCAGGATAATAATAAGTGAAAGTAGAATAAACTGGAAAGGTATAAAAGGTAAAAGCAAGAGGGATAGGGTGGCAGCAGAGGTAATTATCAGGGTGCGCAGCAGGGTTTCTTTATAATCCTTTAACGGTGAAATCAGTTCCTGGAGTACCTGTGGTTTTTCCCGGTAACCTATATAGAACACAAATAAGAGTAAAAAAGGCAGAGTGGATAGTATACTATTTACAATCACAGTTAACGGGAAGGGGTAAGTTGCCACAAGAGGTAGATTAAATCCAAACATAGTATAATTTACAATAAAAGGTTGGAAAGGTAGAAGAGCAGCTAAAGCCGTGAATAATTTAACATCTCCTCCTGCCCAGGCACCTAATCTCCAGAAAAGGTATCCTAAACCAAAGATAAATGCAGTGAAAATTACACCATAAATTATGAAAATATAAAAACCAGTTAAAATGGAAAATATTCCGTTAAGGAGAAGTCCCAATCCAATTAAGGGGAAGGTGAGTTTGTTGGAAATCACTCCCTCCTTTATATCAGAGTAAGATGCATACAGGCAGGCTAAAATAGCAATTATGGTACATAATAGAGGAATATTGTAGATCATTAATATCACACTTTATAATTATATTTATCATAAAAATTGCAGGGAAAAACCCCTGCCTGAAATGATGAATTATTTTTTCTTATGGTCCAGGGTGGCCTGCATAAAGGATACAAATAGAGGGTGGGCCCGGTTGGGACGTGATTTAAATTCAGGATGGAACTGGCAGCCTAAAAACCAGGGATGGTCTTTTAGTTCTATTATCTCCACTAAAAAGTCATCCGGAGAAGTACCTGAAATAATAAGTCCCTCTTCTTTTAACTGGTCCCGGAATTCATTATTAAGTTCAAAACGGTGCCGGTGCCTTTCCTGGACTATGTCCTGCTGGTAAGCCTGGTGGGCCAGGGTACCATTTGCCAGTTTGCAATCATAGGATCCCAGGCGCATGGTACCCCCCATGTGCTTGATTTTTTTCTGTTCTTCCATCATATCAATTACCGGGAAGGGTGAATCTTCCAGAAATTCCGTACTGTGAGCTTCTTCTAGACCCTGCATCCGGGCAAACTCTATAACCATACACTGCATACCCAGACAAATACCAAAAAGAGGTAATTGATTTTCCAGGCAATAGCCTACCGCTTCCAGCTTTCCAGAAATTCCCCTTTCTCCAAAGCCTCCTGGTATGAGGATGGAGTCCAGTTGTTTAAGTTTTGCTAAGTCAATTGTTTCTTCAGCACTAATCCATTGAATGTCAACTTTAGCCCCTATGTGGGCTGCAGCGTGTTTAAGGGATTCACGTATGGAAATATAGGAGTCTTCTAATTCGATGTATTTTCCCACTATTCCTACCTTTAATACTGGTTCTTCTTTTTGCAGGGATTTAACAATATCTCTCCACTGGGAAAGATCATGGCTATCTTCTCCCACCCCTAACTTAATTCTTTCAATAACGTATTTACCCACATTTTCCCGATCCATTACCAGAGGTACCTCGTAGATAGAGGGTACATCCGGAGCATTGATAACTGCTGTGGGTTCCACATCACAAAAATGAGCTATCTTCCTTTTTAAGGGATTATCTATTGGTTTTTCACTCCGGCAAATAATCATGTCCGGGTTAATACCTGTGCTGCGTAGTTCCTTGGTGGAATGCTGGGTGGGCTTGGTTTTAAATTCTCCTGCAGCTTTTAAGTAGGGAACATAGGTTACATGGACAAACATGACATTGTCATGACCTTCTTCATTACGCAGTTGCCTTAGTGCTTCTAAAAAGGGTTGGCTTTCAATATCACCTACGGTACCTCCCACTTCTACTAACACCACATCGGCCTGGCTCTGGGTGTCGATTTTACGAATCATTTGTTTGATTTCATCGGTGATATGCGGTATAATCTGCACACAGGATCCCAGATAAGAACCCTTTCTCTCCTTATTTATTACGGAATGATATACCTTTCCAGTGGTTATATTGGATTCTCCGGAAAGATTAACATCCAGGAATCGTTCGTAGTGTCCTAAATCCAGATCAGTTTCCATTCCATCATCAGTCACAAATACTTCTCCGTGTTGATAAGGATTAAGAGTCCCTGAATCCCAATTTAAATAAGGATCAATTTTAATTGCCGTTACTTCCAATCCATAAGATCTTAAAATTCTCCCAATAGATGCAGCAGTAATTCCTTTTCCAATTGAACTTACCACACCACCGGTTACCACGATATATTTAGCCAGATGAATCAACTCCTCACTTTACCATTAGAAAAATATTGTTATACTTGAATAAAAATTATGAAAATAGTTATGAGTATTAATTTTTTAGTTATATTATCAACCCTTTAGTTACAGGAAAAAAGGATTTAATAAAATATTTAAGAATTTTAGAGTAATTAAGTTTTTTTATAGTCTGCTCCTTACAAAGACATCAGTTTATGGATTAACTGATAGGCATAATCCAGTTGTAGAGACCCGGATTTAGCTGAAAATTCATCATATTTAGATACCCCATCCCCCTTATTCAAAGAAGAATAAATAGCACAGGGAATTGGATCCATGGTATGGGTTTTAATGGGAATAGGGGTGGCGTGATCAGGTAAAAGAGCCAGGGCAAAGTCCTCATAAGAAGGTAGATTATCCAGTAAAGGCCCTAAGATTTTAGCATCTATTTGTTCTATGGCCTTTATTTTTTCGGTGATATCACCAGCATGTCCTGCTTCATCAGGAGCTTCCACATGTATAAAAAGCAGGTCATGATCTTTTAAAGCTTCCACTCCATATTCACCCTTAGCCTTATAATCGGTGTCAAAGTATCCTGTGGCCCCTGGTACATTAATATTATTCAATCCCAGATAAACTCCCAGTCCTTTAATTAAATCCACTCCAGTTATGGTAGAGCCTTTAAGCCCATATTTATCTTTAAATGATTCCATATGTGGTTTTCCACCCTGACCCCATAACCAGATCATGTTGGCTGGTTTTTTACCCTGTTTAATACGTTCCTCATTAACAGGATGGTTCTCTAGAACCTTTTTAGAATCCAGAATTAAATTATTTAATGTATGGGCCGGGGGATTATCCTCAGGAATCAAATAATCCTTAATAGGGCTACCTACAATATCATGGGGAGGAGTGGTTTTAAAAGAGCCGGAAATCTTTTCATCATATAAAAATAAATGACGGTAACTGATACCTGCATGAAACTTTCCTGTATTTAATTCTTTATTTAAGGTTTTAATCAGGATTTCTGCTTCTAAGCTGGATATGTGCCCGGCATTAAAATCTTCCAGAATCCCTTTATTTTCCGTAATTAAGTTACATCTAAAGGCAATTTTATTACCAATATCCACCCCCATACTGGCAGCTTCCAGTGGTCCCCGACCAGTATAATATTTTTGGGGATTATAACCCATGATAGAAAGGTTGGCCACATCTGATCCTGGTGGCATACCCTGTGGTATGGTTTTAATCAGCCCATTTATTCCCTGGTGGGCTACTTCATCCATATGGGGTTTGTGGGATACTTGTAAAGGGGTTTGATTATTAAGTTCTTGTAGAGGGTAATCCGCCATTCCATCCCCAATTAAAACTACGTACTTCATTTAAATCTCCATTAATATATCTATCTAATTTATATTCTTCTAATTAAAACAAGATTAAAAAAGTTCCCAGAAAAAAAATATCTATCATTTAACTAAGTTTTTTTCCAGATATTAACCAGGTCACTTAAAATAGCAGAAGCAGTTTCCAGTGATCCTGCTCCCAGGCCTACCACCGTGACTTCATCAGCCAGATCTGTTTTCAAGGTAGCCATATTCAGGGTGCCGTCCACCGCATAGGGTGAGTCCTCTTTAACCAATCGCGGGGATACCGAAAGAGAATAAGGAGATACTTCTGCAATTAATTTGATTAAATAACCATCTTTTTTAGCCAAAGCTATGGCTTCAGAGGTTATGTGAGAAATACCCTCCACCTTCACATCTTCCAGAGTGAAATCCGTTCCTAAAATAGAATTAGCAAGTATAACCGTCTTACAAGCAGCATCAGTTCCTTCCACATCTTGAGTAGGGTCTGTTTCGGCAATTCCCAGGGCTTGTGCTTCCTGTAAGGTATGTTCATAGGAAGAACCCTCCCGGGTCATACGGGAGAGTATGAAGTTGGTGGTTCCATTTAAAATACCCAGAATAGATTCAATCTCACAGCCAGGTAAGGTGTCATGGGCAAAGTTAATTATGGGCATGGCCCCTCCTACTGATGCTTCATATTTAAATTGAACATTATTTTCCCGGGCCAAGCTCATGAGTTCCTTATAAAATAATGCCAGGGGTCCTTTATTAGAAGTAACCACATGCTTTCTATCTTCTAGAGCTTTTATTATTAAGGATTTAGCTGGCTCGGCATCTTCGATATTGGTAGGAGTTACCTCCAGGAGTACATCGTAGTCCACCATATCCATGGTTTTGGAATTTTTCAAGTCAGGGATTCCAAATTCAGGGTATTTGCAAACCTTTCCAGTCAGAGCTTTAGTTTCTAATAGTAAATCCACATCCAGACCTTCGGAGGATATTGCTGAACCAGAAGTATCAGTTACAGCCACTAACTTCAAGTCCAGGCCATATTTATCATTTAAATAATCATTTTTCATGGATATGACCCGGGCTACTCCCTGGCCAACTGCTCCAAATCCCATTAAACATATACGCATAAAAAATCACACCTGATAAAAAAATTATATTTGTTCAAAAAAAACCTGACTCCAATAACCGATAATAATATTTCTAAATTAAACCTCGTTGATAACCTTGAAATCTTTAATATCTGCTATTTCCTCTATTTTATCTATGAATATGTCCCGGTTTCCATATTCAGCTTCTACCACAATTTTAGCAGAGGAATCCTGATTATTTTCCGATAATTTTAATTCCAGATCTGCCACCCGTACTCCTTCTAAGGAGTTTATATTATCCATGGTGTCCTTAACATCTCGATCCACAATATTTCCAATTAAGAGGGTGGTTATTTTTTCTTTTAAAACTATACCATCCACGGCCATTACCTGGATGTTAAGTTCTTCTAATTTCTTTAAGACCACATCCAGAGTATTTTGATCCCCTTCAATAGTTATTTGAACTGGAACCATCCCTTTATCTGTTTTTATATCTCTCTGGTGAATAACAGTTACAATATTCGCACCTAAAGTTCCAATGGGACCTAAGACTCCCACCAGCTGCCCGGGGACATCCTGCAATTCCAGCACCAAATTTGTTCGCATCATATCTCCTCATAAATATTAAATAAAAATAGAATTATTTAACCCATTTACTCTTCTCAGCAATGATATTTCCGGCTTCATCCACCTTAGCATTGCGCAGTATTTTTTCAGGATTTTTTTCATAGGCAATATCCTGCCGGGTGAGGTTAAGGTTGTCCACAATGTAGTGGGTTTCTTCCAGTTCAGGTATATTCTCCAGTGTACGGGAAAATTCTTCCAGGATCTTTTCTGCTTCTTTTTCGATTTTCATGTTTTCCCTCCCAAATATATATGGATAAGATGTATTTTTAAAATCTATTAATCAATAATAAACATGCTTCTTTACTTTACTATGGGATATTATAATTAATAAACCCCTATAATTCTAAATAATCATTATATATTTTTTTTAATTAAAAAAACATTAGGATCATGATATTAATCTTGATTTTTCCTCATTTTAAATTTATGCCCTGATTTAAAAGATCCCTGGTTTAAAATATGTATTTTTTTTAAGTCCAGCCTAACACAAACACAACAAATCCACTAAAAACCCCTCAACATAACCCCAACCAACACCACTAAAAGCCCCTTAAATCTTTCAAAAAGGATTCTTCATCAAAATTTTTAAGTACTTTTTTAATAAGTATTTTATGAATCCCTGATCCATATTGAGCTGCTTTTTTGGGGCGTAAAGCAATAAAGTCCGGCATCCCACAATCCTGGGCTACCTCCCGGAGGATGTGCTTTCTTAAAGGATCATTTTCATCCTGGATTTTATAGTCCACAGGTGTATCCAGGGCCACTTTTATAACTTCCCTATCCAGATAGGGAACCCTAAGCTCCACACCATGGGCCATGGTAACTGCATCATCCCTTTGCAGGTTAACCTTATATATGTTCTCTATATCATGCTTTAAAACTTCCTGAACATAATCTTTCCCTGAGGCATAGTCCTTCAAATAACGATGGTAACCCCCCAGGAGTTCATCCGCACCCTGACCAGTTAATACCACTTTAAGGCCATCACCAGATGCTAAAGAAGATGCCAAATATAAAGGCATACCTACTCCTATTTTCATTACATTAAATTCTTCTATGGCATTTATGACCGGTTCTAAAGTGGATTTAACCACATCTTCATCCACCACATAGGTTTTTAGTTCCAAATCCAGAAATTCAGCTGCCTGGCAGGCATAATCCATGTCCGGTGAATTTTCGGTTCCCACCGTATACAGTGTAGTTTCCACCCTCAATTTTTTTAATAGTAGTGCCAGGAGGGTGCTATCCACCCCACCAGAAAAAACCAGCCCCGCCTTTTCAAGGCCTCTGGTTCTTTTTTCCACTGCATTTATCAGGGATTTTAAAAGCTCTTTTTTTAAGATTTCTTTACTGGGAGGCTGATTTAAAGCAATTAGATTGTCCTTAAATGGTTTTTGTAGTTGAAATATTTTTTTATTAGAGATTACATGTCCGGGTAAAAGTGCATGCACTTCTTTTATTCCTATTTTCCATAGGGCTTTACGTTCTGAGGCAAAAGCCCAATATTTAGATGGTATTTCTCCATAGTAGAGTGGTTTTACCCCTACCGGATCCCGGGCCACTACCAGTTCATCTCCCTTTATTAGGGCAAATGCATAATCCCCATCTAATTCATCCATGGTTCTTTTAAGTGATAAGACCAGATCATCTTCCTGGAATTTCTGGACGAGTTTTAATATCACTTCACAGTCTGAATCGGTTTTAAGTTCCAGATTAAAACATGATTCCAGTTCTTGATAATTGTAGATTTCACCATTACACACAAGTACCATGTCTTTATCCACCAGGGGCTGAGTTGATTCATGACCCACTATGGATAATAGGTGGTGACCCACACCGCGATTTGCTCCCGGTATATTGATTTGACATATGTCTCCTTTTAGGAGGTTCCCCTCAATCCAGTATCCAGAATCATCTATTCCACGATGTTTTAAGGTATCCAGCATCCTTTTAAGAGGGATGGATATATCCTGACCGGTGATTCCTGCTATAGCACACATTTTATCCTTTTTTTTAATCTTAAAAAATAGATTGAAAAAGTAGAGGTAATAAATCAAAAAATAAGTTATAAAATTAATTTAATTTTTCAAAGTAAGTATTCAACTACATTTTGCATCAGATCCCAAACAAGCAGTGCAGTCTGCAGGTATTTTATCTTTTTCTTTATGGATCTGGCATAGAACATCCTCGGTTTTAATCATCTTACATATTTTGCAGGTCCTGGGAATGATATCCTGTTGGGTGGCTGTTTCTTCCTTTAAGTCATGGGCAAATTCTTTAATCATGGCCATAATATGGTCATTGAATTTAATACCATGACCTCGCTTATCACTAATATACTGAGAAACAGCAGGCTGAGTAATATCCAGTAATTTAGAAATTTCTTTCTGTTTCATACCCAGTTTAAGTAACTCTTTAGCAAGTTCAGATCTTATGGTGGGAATGACATACCATACCACCATTTCACAGGGGGGTTTCACATTTATCACTTTAATTTTTAATGTAATTTTTTATAATTTATTTAATTACTTAAATACCTTCACCTTCAGAAAATATTTCCCCAGTTTCTGATTGGCGGGTTAAAATAATCCTACAGGTTCTTTGAATAACCTCGGTGGATGTTGATCTACCTTCCTTAAGTTCTAAAGCAAATTTTTTGATCAAATCCATGGTCTGGTCATTGAATTTAATACCATGACCTCGCTTATCACTAATATACTGAGAAACAGCAGGCTGAGTAATGTTAAGTATCTTGGAAATCTCTTTCTGTTTCATGCCCAGTTTAAGTAACTCTTTAGCAAGTTCAGATCTGATTCCCGGTATGAGATTTACCTGTGAGGTTTCAAATGTTATATCCAATTTTATCACATATTAAATTTTATTATATAACACTTGTAATTAATGTCATATAATAAAATTGTGTTGAGTGTTTATATATATAGTTATATGCCTCCCCCTTCTGAAAATATTTCTTCCAGATTAGTTTTTTTGCTGATAAATTTATTGTCCTTCATTATTTCAGAACTTATTCCCAATTTCTGTATGTTATTTTCCATCTCTTCTTGTCGTTTTAAAATGAAATCAATAACTTCTGCCACAGGATCCGGAAGGGTTCCATGTTCCAGGTCAATAGCACATTTTCGCATTTCCTGAACCACTTTTCCTGGGATACCTACACATGTAGCACCATCTGGAATTGAATTCAAAACAACAGATCCTGCTCCTACTTTAGAACAACTCCCAATGGTAATGTTTCCAATAATCTTTGCACCTGAACCAATTACCACTCCGTCCTTTATGGTAGGATGTCTTTTTTTCCTCTCTAAGCTGGTGCCTCCCAGTACCACACCCTGATAAATTAAGACGTCACTGCCTACTTCTGCAGTTTCACCAATAACCACACCCATACCGTGATCAATAAATATTCGGCGGCCCAGGGTGGCTCCGGGATGAATTTCTATACCAGTTAAAAAACGGGATATGGCGGAGGTAAATCTTCCTAAAAATAATAATTTATGGTTCCAGAACCATTGGGATAGACCATGGAACCATATTGCCCATAATCCCGGATAACAGAAAAATATTTCCAGGGTGCTCCTGGCAGCAGGATCCCTCATACGAACCATATTCATATCCTCTCTTATCCGGTCAAACATTTTACCACCTAATTAATATTTTTATATTCTAATGAGGGAACATGGCCTGGTCATAGGATTTGTATAGTTCATCAAATACCCATTCAGTACTCAGGTAACGTTCTCCAGTATCAGGAAGTACAGCTACGATTAATTTGCCTTCATTTTCTTCCCTTTTAGCCAGTTCTAGAGCGGCCCATGTAGCGGCACCACAGGATATTCCTCCGAATATTCCTTCTTTTCGAGCTAATTTTAACATAGTTGCAGCTGCATCTTCATCTTTTACTGTTATGATTTCATCTATTAAATCTGTTCTTAAAATATCAGGTACGAATCCAGCCCCAATACCCTGAATTTTATGAGGTCCTTTTTCACCTTTAGATAAGACTGGAGAAGCTTTTGGTTCTACTGCTACCGCTTTAAATCCTGGTTTTCTATCTTTAAATACTTCTGCTATGCCAGTTATAGTTCCTCCGGTACCTACACCGGCTACGATCATGTCTGCTTTTCCTTCTGTATCTCTCCAGATTTCCTCGGCAGTGGTTTCTCTATGGATTTTGGGGTTGGCTGGATTTTTGAATTGTTGAGGCATGACTGCGTTGGGTATTTCCTGAGCTAGTTGCTCAGCTTTAGCAATTGCACCACCCATACCTTCTGCTCCGGGAGTTAAAACTATTTCTGCTCCAAAAACTGCCAGAAGTTTTCTTCGCTCTAGGGACATGGTATCAGGCATGGTTAATATCAATCTATATCCTTTGGCTGCAGCAACGAAGCCTAAGGCTATACCAGTGTTCCCACTGGTTGGTTCAATCAGGACGGAATCCTCTTTAATCAGTCCTTGTTCTTCACCGTACTCTACCATTGCCACTCCAATTCTGTCTTTTACACTGCTAACAGGATTAAAAGCTTCTATTTTAACTACTACATCGGCTTTTAGTCCTTTAGTAATATTATTCAACCTAACCAAAGGAGTATTTCCAATGGTTTCGGTTATGTCATTTGCAATTCCTCTTTTAAGTTGGGGTAATTTAACCATTTGATTCACCATTTTTTCTATAAAAACCACTATATAACCATTGTTATATAACAATTGTTATAATTTATCTCATATTCACTTATAAAGTTTTCTATTCTTTAAAGCAAAATATCTGCTTAAATAATAATTTAGAATTAATATTATTTGTTTTTTGCTTTAATTTAATCTCTGCCACCTTAATACATATTCTTGCACCTGATCAAATACCGTGGTAACAGCAATTACCACCAGTGATACCACAATCATACCGGCTAAAACTGCACCGTAATTGGCAAATTGGCCTTGGGACTGGAGATACCATCCTAAACCAGAGCTGGAACCAATGATCTCCGCAACCATCAAGGTTATAAAGGATATTATCAGTCCTATTAGTGCTCCCTGGAATATTGATGGTGCAGCCCCAGGTAACAGTACCTTCCATAGGATGGTCCTATCTGATAATCCCAGTGTCCGGGCTGAATTAATCAAACGGTGGTCAATATTAAACACCCCTCCTACCACTCCCACCAAAATAGGCCAGAATGCTCCGATAAAAATAACAAATACCGAAGAAACAAAAAAGCTGGGTAGAAGAGCTATAGCATAGGGGATATAAACTGTGGGAGGAATAGGTCCCATAGCTTTAGCCGTAGGATATGCAACATTATATAATCTCTTTTTCCATCCTATGATTAAACCCAGAGGTATGGCAGTAACAATAGCCAGCAAATATCCAGTAATAAGTAAAAATAGTGAACTGAATATTCCGGTAATAATCACTTCATAATCCTGGGCATATACCGAGAACACTTTCTCCGAGGATGGTAAAAGGTTGGGGTCGATTATGGAAAACCAGCTTACTATTTCCCACACTGCCAGTATAAGTCCTACCAGCAAAAATATATCATTTACTTTATCATATTTAGTACTGCTTCTGAAAAGCTCTAGGGCAAATAATGCCAGGATTATAATTATTAATCCTGTAAATAATATTCTACCTTCTTCAAACTCCGCCCCAGATGGTTTAATCCAAGTAAAGGCTAAAAGAGCCAGAAAAATAAGAATTACGGCAATAGACTGTAAATTGAATTTAATTCTTAAACTTCCTGATCTACTTTCTTTTTTAAAAATCAAGCCAGATCCCTCATGTGTTTTTCCTGTTCAGATAGCGCATCCAGCATTTCTTCATTTAATATGGATAAAAGATCAGATCTTAGCCTAATATATTCCGCACACTTTACCAGATTACTCCTGCATCGGGGTCTTTCAAATTCAACATCAATTATATCCTTTATTTTCCCGGGGGAGGGAGTTAAAATCACGATCTTATCGGATAGTAATATGGCTTCGTCCACATCATGAGTAACATACAAAGTTGTCTCCCGGGAATGGCCTCTGCTCCACAGATAAAGCAATAAATCTTGCATATGAATACGGTTTAGTGCATCCAGAGCACCAAATGGTTCATCCATTAAAAATATTTTAGGATCTGTGGCGAACATGCGAGCAATAGCTAATCTTTGGCGCATGCCTCCGGATAAGGTATTTGGAAATTTATCCGAAAAATTGGATAGTCCTACTATATCAAGGTATTTTTTAGCCTTGGCAGACATTTCTCCTTTACTGGAATTTTCATTAGTATGTTCAATGGCAAAATATAGATTTTCATAAGAAGTCATCCAGGGAAATAAAGAATAGTCCTGAAAAACAATACCTAAATCCGGACCTGGCCCCTGGACTTTTTTACCTCCTACCCGGACTTCACCCTGACTAGGTTTTTTAAGTCCAGCTATAATATCTATGAGAGTGCTTTTTCCACATCCACTAGGCCCGATAATAGACACAAATTCACCATCTTGCAGATGCAGATTAATATTTTCCAGGACGAAAAAACTTCGGTCATCTACTTCGTAATGCATGGAAACATTTTCAATCTCTATTTTAGTCATTTTTATCACTTAAAAGAAAATAAAGGGGATATTCCCCTTATTTATTCATTCAATTTGGCGTATTGTTCTAAGAGTTGTTGGTATATCTGATTATTCGGATTTTCCTGGGCTAATTGATCCAAGGCGTCCTTATAAATGGTGGTATCGATTGAATTTTCCAGAGCAGTTGGATCCTTAATCTCATCATATCCTAAAATTTCCAATAGCTCCCAGTATTCCAAAGTACCTTTTTTATTAGGGTCCGGTGACAATGACAAGTTTTCATCATATAGAGCTTGTTTTAAAGCTTCAGGATCCATTTTTACATATTTTCCCACGGCTTGTACACTACCATCTGGGTTATTCTGGTAATAATCATAGGCTTTTATTAAGGCCCTTTCAAATCTTACCCATTTATCCCGATCCTCTTCCACCTTACTAGAGGTGGTAACTATTCTGCAGCAGGGGTGATCTGGTTCATACTCATTGGAAGACTTTACAATATATAATCCCTGTTCTTCAGCAGTAAACTGAAATGGAGGCCATACTAATCCAATTGGTGCTTTACCACTTTTAACTGCCTGAACAACATCTGCAGCAGTTTTAAATTCTACAAAATTTATTTTTTCAAGATCAACTCCGTCTTTTTTAAGGGCACCCTTAATGACCACATCGGGAGTGGACATCTTAACTGTTGCCACAGTTTTACCTTCATATTCCTTAGGGTTATTTCTCAATTCTTCAGCTAGTTCAGGACTATTAGCAATAGATGCGGAACCTCCTCCCATTGCTCCTCCAATAATATACAGATCCTTACCATTATTGATGAAACTCAATGGCTCTCCTACTCCCCCTGCTTCAACATCCAGTTTATCAGCTAAAAGTGCATTTATTTCATCAGGACCTGTTTGAAATTCATTTAGTTCAACTTGCAGCCCTTCTTCTTCAAAAAATCCTTGTTCATAGGCGATGAAATAAAGAGCATGACCAGTGGAAGGTAAATAACCCACTCTTAGAGTATCATCAGCACTGGAAGTACCTGTATTCAATATTATACCAATACTAAGGCCAATTATCAGAATTAATCCAATAAATAACCCTATTTTTTTATTTACCATGGAAATTATCCTCTTTTTAAGTTTATATTTTATTTTCTGTAATTAATTAATTGAATAATGATTCATATAGATTAAATATTTATTTAGATTTTTATAATACGTTTTTTTAATTATTACACATTTATTAATCCTCCTTTTTTATTTTAAATACGTGATTGCCAATCATTTGTAATCATAACAGCTTTTAAGTTATATCAATGCCCATTTAAACAAGTTTAAATTATAACAGCTGTTAAGTGAGGTATTGTTATTTTCCCATTCGTTTATTACATTTAAAAAAATTAAATTTAATTTAAAATCACTTACAGCAATCATCGGATGTATTGTTATGATCTAATAATTCATCCTTTTTCACTGATTGATTTTCAGGTACTATACAACATTCATTGGAAGTGTTTATAGATAAAGAATCATTACAGCACTCATTCAAGTTTTCAAGACTACCACTCTCGGAATAAGATATCACCGCGCCAATAGAGATTAATACTATTAATGCTGCAACGAAAAATCCGATTTTTTTATTTAACATTTTATCCCATCAAATTTTTTAATACTATTTATACACCGCTTCCATCATCCTGAATACCTTGCGAAGAGGTCTTCTGGTGGAGCAAAATCCTGCTTACCCAGGTGGATCCCCAGTTATTTAAGTCATCTGCATCAAAGGGTTTTGGTATAAATTTTTTTTGATTATTGATAACTTTTCGCGCCAATTCACGATAAACTTCCGCCTGTTCAGAATCAGGATCACCCTCTATGGTGGTTTTTCCTTCTAGTTCACATTTGGTTACAGTAGGTGAACGTGGAACATATTGGATAACTTCCGAGTCTGTTTTATGAGAAAAATCTTCAATCATTTCTTTTTCTGCCAGACTTTTTATCGAGTTTCCTATAATGCCCCCCAGGAGGCCACCACCACTTCCAGAATATTTCAATATTCCCTTAAAAAGATTGTTTACAGCATATATAGCCATATAATCAGATGAAGTCACGGTATATATCTGTTCTGCCAGACCCTGACGAATAGGAATAGCAAATCCACCACATACCACATCTCCCAGAACATCATAGATAACTATATCTGGATCATAATCATCGATAATGCCGTTATTATCTAAAAGTTCTATGGCGGCAATAATACCTCTTCCTGCACAACCCACCCCGGGTTCAGGGCCACCAGCTTCAACACAAAGTATACCATTGTAGCCTTCATGAATGACCTTTTCAAAATCATTGGATTCGCTTCTAAGGGTGTCCATAACTGTGGGTATAGGTTTACCTCCCCTTAATGAGTTAGTTGAATCATTCTTGGGATCACATCCCACTTGCATTACACTATACCCTATGTCTGATAAAGCCGCAGAAAGGTTAGAGGTGGTGGTGGACTTACCAATTCCTCCTTTTCCATAAATGGCGATTTGCTTTCTTTTACTCATTAACATTCCTCATATAATTACATAATCTAATTTTTATCCATTTTCTATAAAATTACAGTGGCCCAGCGAAAGTACTTATATAATCCTCTATTAGTCTTAATCCCCCATCATAACCCGCATAACTGTCTGTTAGAACTATACGATTATAGGAAGGGAAAGCCACGGTAACGTGAAGAGCTCCTAATTCAGGTGCCGAATTTGCTTCAATTGAACTGGCAAATAAAAACTGGAAGGGCCTATCTTTTAATTTTTCACGTGCAAGGTGAGAATCTACTTCAAAGACCACTTCTGGTTTAATTGTTGAGGTTAAATCTTCACTTAATGCCTTAATTATTTCTTCACGATATTCTTCTGGTGGATTATCAGTTAACTGAATAATGTCAGGCAGATAACCCATTTCATTAACCAGGAACTTGTTGATGGCAATAGCGGTATTACTATCTGCCACCACTGCAAAGTAAGAATGAGGGCGTACAATTAAAAGTGCGTCCCCTGAATACTCAATGAAACGATATGATCTTCTTTCCTCTTCTTTAATGAAATTCTCCACTTTATCTGGAGAAATATCTAATTTTTTCCCCACAGTTCTCAAAAAGTGGCTGGTCTGTTTAGGGCCCAGGGGTACACTGGGGAAAGTTATGGAGGGAATGCCAAATTTTTCTTCCAGTTTTTTGGCAGTACGATGACCATTCCAGGTGGAAAGAACGATATTATATTCAGCAGCAGGCAAGTTTTTTAACTTTTCAAATCCATTTGCCTCTGTGAAAATAATATTAGGTTTTAATCCAATGTTTTCTAAGAGTTTTTTAATAGTAAGCAGTTCACCTTTCCAGAAGATATGCTGATAAGGCACCACTCCCAAAATATTTACCACACCTTTTTTTGTGGGAAGGGGGGTTAAAATCTGATCAATTAAAGCTTCAAAGAAGAGCTCATAACCTTCATAGGAATTCCCATTGAATCCAGGGGCATTGATATGGAATATAGGAATATCATTCTGGTATTCCCTGATAACAGCATCCACATCATCTCCAATTAGGGCCGGTATACAGCCAGAGATAACCACAAACCCATCACCTTCATAGACCTCATTAGAGGCATTGATTAATTTACGGAGTTTATCTTCCCCACCAAAAATCACGTGTTCTTCCACCAGTCCGGTGGTGGCAGTGCTGGTTCCCCCTACCGGTCCTCCTGCATTTTGTCCTCCTGCATATAACTGGCCAAAGAGTTGTCCCAGTCCACAACCTAATCCTGCATGGAGTAAGGGAACTAATCCATAAACCCCTAAAGCAGTTCCATACGCCCCTCCCAGAGCGCAGGAATATTTAGGTGCTTCTACATGATCTTTTCCTAATTCATGACTACTAAAATCTTCTTTGGGATTATTTTTGTTTTTTACCTCACCATTATCATTATAGCTCATTTTGATGACTCCGTATTAACATATTTTAGTGGATTGGGCTGATCATACCATGAATCTTTGTAACTATCAGCAGTTTTTTCTTTCATGGTACTTTCAAAGGCCTTATTTTCAAGGGATTGAAGAATGAATTCACCAAATGCAATAGCACCGGCATAGCCGCTTTGAGTACTCCATGGATCAGGGTCACCCCTCAGAGCATGTAATCTGGTAACTGATTTTTCACGTTTATAAGCTCCGCCCTGGAAGGGGCAGGTTAAGGTTATATCTGGATCTCTATTCCGGGTGATGTGTCCCTGTTCAGCTGCCTGGAAAGTGTTAACCAGAATATCAAAGTCTCCAGTTTCTTTAACTACATTTTCGATATCCTCCAGAATGAGATTATCAAAATCCTGGGTTAGAGCCGCTGAAGAACTAAGTCCTAGCTCGTCAAAGTAGGGTATCTGAGATAATAGTCTCCCCTGACCAAGGGACCCTAGCACTTCCAGTTTTTCTCCATTACCTTTGTAATTTAAGAGTTTTTTTCGTATTGCTTTTAATTTAGGAGCCCATACTTTATTTTCTTCTTTTATAAGGGCTTCAATTTCTTCTTCTTTTCCAGTGTGCTTACCAATCTGGCGCAACCACTCTTCCGTATTTTTGATACCCACCGGTGAAGGGTAAAGGAAATAAGGAACTCCAAATTCCTGTTCCAAACCCCTGGATAAGTAATCTGTATAAGTGGGACATAGTGGTGCGGTAACAGCTGCTTCTGATAGTTCTTCTAGCTGTTGTACTGATGCAAACTCAGGAATGAAATTTACTCTTAAGCCTACTTTTCCCAGTAATCTTTTAATTTCCAAACGGTCCTGCCAGGTGTAAGATAGCATACTGGCCACATTGACCAGGTCTTTTTGCTTTTTTTCTGGTTTTTTTACCAGGTATTTTAATACTCCATGCCAGAAAGCATCATATCCTGTTTGTACCAGCCTGGAACGGACTCCTTCACAGTGAACCGGTACGATTTTTGCCTTAACTTCCGGTTGTATTTCATTTACAGCCCCTTCAATGTCTTCTCCAATTACACCTGAAGTACAGGTAGTTAGAATGAAGATAGCTTTAGGATCATACCTTTTCTGTGCTTCTAGTACTGCATTTTTTAGTTTTTCGCTGGCACCATAAACCACGTCGCTTTGTTGCAGATTGGTGGTTATCCAGTTAAGTTCAAATTTTTCTGGTCGGCCCAGTTCAGGAGGCACAGATCGAAAAATCTCCCTGTATCCTAGAGAAGAAGAGGAGCAACCTAATGGCCCATGATATATAATAGCCGCATCTCGGATAGTGGATACCCTTACCGTTAAGTAAAAGTTTAATACACAACCTGAGGTTTGCTGCAGTTCCCTATCAAAACATTTAGTTTTTCCTGCTTTGGCATCTTCAATTAGCTGGGTGGCTTTTCCATAGTACACATTGGTACCATTTGCTCGCTGTTCCCGGTTAGGGCAGGTATTCTTATCCAGATCTATTTTATGGTCCGGATCATATTCTTTAGGTGGCATTCTTTTTCTCCATTTTAACTATAACAGCTGTTATAATATAATATAACATGTGTTATCTTATGATTTAATATTCTCTAATTCTAAACGGTTTACTTAAAAAATCTCTTCACACCACTATGGCTGAGGATGTGATATTCAACTTATAACAATTGTTATATTTAAAGTTAACGGCTGTTATATTTGAACCCACTATTCTGGTAGTGATCAGATAAGATACTATATAACAATTGTTATATTTAAACTTAACGGGTGTTATATTTTAATTATAAAAAATTATTCAAACTTATCCAGGTTGAGACTAATCTCATTTAAAGCCTCTTCAATAAATCCCGGATACATGAGGGGAATCATATTAGCATCAATTACTCTTTGCGATGCACCGGGTCCAATCTGACTAACCACCACTACCCTGGAATCTTTAAGTAGGTCCACCGTATCAATTAACTCCTCTTCATCATGCTGCTGGTAACTCACACAGCTAGGAGCAGTATTTCGTACTTCCACAAATTCAAATTTACCTTCTGCTTCAATATCAAATATTAAAAACTTGGTGGCCTTTCCAAAGTGCTGGTTAACAAATTTTCCATCGCTACTGGCCACTGCTACTCTAAGGGTCATATCATCACCAGGTAATTAAAAAAAGAAATATAATGGGTATTCAAGCTATTTTTTTACCTGCTTCAGGTCCAGGTTTAACTGAATAAATATCTTCCACAGTAAAGAGAATAGCGGATTTAGGTTCCAGTTCACTCATCACATTCTGAGCCCAGTCCACTACCTCATCAAAATATTCCCCTGATTTAAAAATTTCTACCGTTCCTTTAAACTGATACGGAAGAGATTTTGCATCCTGTACTATCAAAGATAGCTTGTGATTGTCTTCTAAATTTTTAATAGTTTTATTCATGTAATTATCAGCAATAAGAATTGTATTTTCATTTAAAGGTCTAGCAAATCCAATAGGTACCACATTAGGAACCCCTTCTTTACTTACTGTAGCTAGAAAAACCAGATTTTTTTCTATTGCTTCCATCATTTCTTCATTTAGTACCATCATAATCACCATATTTATTATAACTACTGTTAGAATAAATAATCTTTGAATCTAATAAATTCACGCTGAACTGAATTTTTACTTAAATTAAAGGTTTCTAGACAAAAATTATATATTCATAACAATAGTTATATTACAATTGTTATACTAGTATTTAAATAGAACATATTAATTTATAGAATTCTCAAAAAAAAAAGGTGATTTGTTGACTAAAATAAAATTTCTAGGTAGTATAAGAGAAATTACGGGAGAAAAGGAATTTAATATAGATTTTAAAGGTAATCTAGGAGATATTTTAGATATTTTGGATGAAAGATATGGAAAATTCAAAGAAAATATCCTGGATGATAATGGAAAAATAAAAGACTATATTAAAATCCTTATTAATGGAGAAAGTCCGGATTCAGAAGACTTTTACGCATATTCCTTAAAAAATAGTGATGAAATAGTTATTTTCCAAACCATAGCTGGTGGTTAAGTTGCAAATTGGATATTTATCCACACTGTATCATACCTCCTTTCAAATAAAAAATATCCAAACTAAAATTCAGGGCAATACCCTGGAATGGAAGTTATTTTCAACTGGTCCAGCCATGTTAGAAGCTTTTTCATCCGGTGAAATTGATCTGGGTTATATTGGATTACCTCCTGTTATAATAGGTTTATCTCGAGGGTTGAAATTAAAATGCGTGGCAGGAGGGCATATAGAAGGTACAGTTTTAGTAGCTACTGAAGAATTTGATTCCTATAATAATTCTACCGATATTGATAGTTTAATATCTCAATTTAAAGGAAAAACGATAGGAGTACCATCTAAAGGAAGTATACATGATGTTATTTTAAGAAAAATAACAGCAGGAACAGATATTCAAATAAAAAATTATCCCTGGGCAGATTTCATACCCAGCGCACTCCAGGATGGAGCAATTGATGCGGGAGTAGGAACACCCGCCCTGGCTGTAGCTTCCTCCCATTTAGCCTCAACCCACATCGTAATACCTCCAAATTTTTTATGGCCCTGGAATCCCAGTTATGGAATAGTTTCATCAGAAGACCTGATAAATCAGAATCCAGAATTTATAAAAGATTTTTTAGTAAATCATGAAAAAATGTGTAATTTTATCAAAAATAGCCCCATTCAAGCAGCGGAAATTGCCACTAAAGAATTGGGGATTAAGGATGTTAATTTTGGTGTGGAAATCTTTAAAATATCTCCCGGTTACTGTGCCAGTTTACCTCCAGAATATATAGAATCCAGCTTAAAGTTTGTTCCAGAGTTACAAAAACAGGGTTATATTGAGTCTAAGTTTAATAAAAGCGATATATTTTACACTGAAATTATTAAAGAAGTTCATCCTGAAAATCACCACTACAAATAATTAAAATCTTTTATTATTTATAGAATTAAGAATCATATGCATTTTTTAATTATCACTTTTTAAAATTATTCTAAAACAAAAAAAAATTACGTAAAAAATAAAAAAGGTATATTCAAGAAAACACCCGGGGTGGTTTTTGAATATTTTCCAGAAATTTATTTTTTGATCTGCTACTTCCCAGACGTTTCAGGGCATTTTCTATGGGCATATTAATTCCAAATGATCTAATACCTTGAAGAGATAATTTATTATTAGCTGCTGGACCAATTTGAGATGCCAGGAGATATTTGCAATCACTGATTATTTTCATGCTATTATATAGCATTTTTTCATGTTCTTCCAATTTCTCCGAAGGTGGGCTATTGTCCCTGGTTTCAATATACTGGTAGGAACCGTCTTCATCTATCTTGTATATCAGAAATTTAGTGGCCCTTCCAAAATGTTCGTCAATCATTTTTCCATTTTTACTACAAATTGCTACTTTAAATGATATTTCAATCACCATAATAAATTATAACAATTGTTATATTTTAGTTCGGTATTTATAAATCTATCGTAATTATATAAGGATAATCAAAAAAATTTATATAACAATTGTTATAGGATATTATAATTAATTGGGAACCTGAAAATGAAATACGATTTTAATCAAATAATTAATAGAAAAAAAACCAATTGTTTAAAATGGGATGGAATATCTTCCTATTTTGAGTGTGAAGACCTCCTTCCTCTATGGGTAGCAGACATGGATTTTCCAGTGGCCCAACCCATAGTTGATGCCCTGAAAAAAAGAGCTGCCCATCCTTTTTATGGATATACCCTGCCTGGAAAAGGGGTTATTGAATCTGTGATAGATAGGATGTGGAAAAAATTCAAGTGGAAAATCAAGCCAGAATGGATTTTATTCACCCCCGGGGTGGTTCCCGCTTTGCATGTAACAGTAAGATCCCTTACCCAGCCTGGAGATGAAATTCTTCTACAAGAACCAGTATACCACCCTTTTTTTGGTGTGGTAAAAAATAGTGGTTGTCACATCATTAATAATCCCCTTAAATTAGTTAAGGGTAGATATGAGATGGATTATGTAAATTTAGAATCAAAATTTCATAAAAATACCCGCCGTTTAAAAAATAAATCCCGTATTAAGGCTATTATATTCTGCAATCCCCACAATCCAGTAGGGAGAGTATGGGAAAAAGAAGAAATAAAGAAAATGGGTGAAATTGTTATTGGTAATGGTGCCGTGGTAATATCTGATGAAATACATTGTGAGATACTATTTAAGGGATATGAACATATCAGTTTTGCCACCATATCCCCTGAATTTGAACAAAACTGCATAGTTTGCACCTCTCCTAGCAAAACCTTTAACCTGGCTGGACTGGAAGTTTCTGCCATAATAATTCCCAATGATGAAATCCGGGAAAGATATATTAACACCCAATCAGGCATTGTACCTTTACCCAATTTATTTGGATATACTGCTTTAGAAGTAGCATATAAACAGGGAGATGAGTGGCTAGAACAGGTAATGAGTTATTTACAGGAAAACCTCGAATTTTTAAAAAAATATTTCACATCCAGAATACCTCAGATAAAAATCATAGAGCCCCAGGGGACTTATTTAATATGGCTGGATTGCCGGGAACTGGGCCTGGATAATGAATCACTAAAAGATTTTATGCAGCATAAGGCTCGGGTAGGGTTGGAAGATGGTTATATCTTTGGGGAAAAAGGCAGTGGATTTATGAGGATGAATATTGCCTGTCCAAGAATAATCCTAGAACAGGCAGCAGAGAGAATAGAAAAACAGGTTAGTCTACTTAAAAAATGATTTAGCCACCATGAACAAACCTACCCACCATGAATATCCACCATGAACAAACCTACCCACCATGAATCATTTTTAAAATTTTAATCTCATCCCTGGAACTTAAAATTTCACTTTCACGAACAATTTCCCCGTTTTTAATGATGGTACCCTCAAATAAACTAATGCCCAGTTTATGCATCACTTCTTTTCCTGTGAGTTCATCACCAGCTATCTCTTTTTTTGTATTATTTCCCATACCATCGGTAATAATAATGTGCAAGGTTAAGCCTCCTTTAATATAACTATTGTTAACTTAAAACATAAATTTTATGGTCATGGATATAGCATCCAAACCTAAAAAATTAAATTTCCCTCGTAATATCCTCAAAAAAGCGGGTAAATTGTTGGGCTAATCCCCGGTAGTGAGGGGCATAAGCTTTATAGAATCGTAATCTATCAGAGGGGATTCCCTGATTTTTAACTGACTCGCTTAATTCTTTTATCTTGGCTTTATGGGCCTCCAGCATACACTCATCTGGATATTCCGCCATAAGTACTCCATCTGCCCCGTGCAAAAAGGCATACATCAGATGATGAGGCATAATCCGGTTAATAGAAGGTATTTTAATAATACGTATAGCTTCCGGGTAACATAATCGGTTATTTCCTATGGCATCAGCGGCGGTGTAGCCCACATTATCCAGGAATGCCAGTATACGTATTTCTCCCTCTTTTTTATCGCTTAGAAGTCCCCTTATCTGAGCATAGAGTTCCAGATCATTTATACCTTTAATTTCAATGGCTTCCTGAGGGCATTGCCCGGCACAGGCCCCGCAACCCCGGCAGGCCATGGGATCAATGGCCATATTCTCTTCATCACGGTAAACTGCCTTGAATCCACAAATGTCCATACATTTACCACAGAGATTACACTGAGAGGTTTTAATTACTGCTACAGGGGGTTCAGCTTCAGTTCCGCTTTTTATCTGTTCTGATACTTTAGCTGCAGCAGCATTAGCCTGAGATACACTATCGGTTATATCCTTAGGTCCCTGGGCTGTTCCACATACAAAAACCCTTTCCATATCTGTATTTACCGGTTTAATTTTGGAGTGTTTTTCTTTGATAAATAGATCCTGGCTGAGTCCCACATTGAATTTCTGGGCAATGCGCATGGTACCTGGAGAAGGTTCTATGGCTTCAGAGAGTACCACCATATCTGTTTCAATTTCCAGGGGTTTTCTCTCCAGTGTATCTTCTACCCGCACCACCAGTTTATCATCTTTTTTAGTTACTTCACCTGGTCGACCTCTTATGAGTTTTATGTCTTTATCCTGTACATAGCGGAGGTAATTTTCATACATTCCCACGGTCCGCATATCAGTGTAACATATCACCACTTCTGTTTCAGGAAAACGTTCCCGGATGATACTGGCATGTTTTAAGGCTACCATGCAACATACTTTAGAGCAGTACCTTTTACCATCATCTTTTTCATCCCGGGATCCGGTGCACTGCACCATCACCACTCTTTCTGGCCTTTTTCCATCAGAGATTTTCAATAGTTCACCCTGAGTAGGTCCATTAACCCCCAGGATTCGAGCCAGGTCCATCTGGGATATTACATCATCAAAACGCTGGTAACCATATTCTGGTCTTTTATTCAAATCAAAACTTTCATGGCCGGTGGCAATTACCACGTTACCTGCCTCTAAGGGAATGATTTCTGATTTTAGATTGAAGTCAATAGCCCCCACGGTGCAGACTTTCTCACATTTTCCACAGCGTATACAGTTTTCCAGGTCAATGTTATACACATCTGGAACTGCCTGGGCAAATGGTTTATATATGGCCTTACGGGTGGTCATCTTCTGGTTCCATTCATCAGGAACATCCACCGGACAAACTTCCACACAACGACCACAGGAAATGCACAAATCCTCATGGACAAATCCAGTTTGTTTTTCTAATATAATTTTAAAATGGGTGGAACGTCTTCCGGCACGTAGGAGGTTGGTTTTAGTAAGAATCCGGATATTTTTATGGTTTATTACCTCATTTATAATGGGATTTAAAATACAAAGGGAACACTCCTCGGCTAATTTTTCCGGAGAAAAAACTTTACCAATTTTTACCATGTTACCCCCAATGGTGGGGTTTTTTTCAATAATACAGGTTTTGACTCCTTGATTAGCCAGTGATAAAGCCGCGGTAATACCAGAGATTCCTCCACCAAAAACAGCAGCGCTTTTTTCAGTTTGACGTATTATTTTATCCAATGCCTGGGCCTTTTTAACCTTTTCTACACCAGATTGAGTTAATTCAATGGCTTTTTTGGTGGCTTTAGCTGAATCTGAGTGTACCCAGGAGCACTGTTCTCTGATATTAACCATTTCCACCATGTAGGGGTTTAATAAATCAGCATAGTTCTGGAAAGTTTTAAGGTGGGTGATAGGTGAACAGGCCGCAATAACCACCCGGTCCAGTTCCTTATCAATTATTTCTTCCCGGATATGGCGCCGGCAGTTAAGAGAACACAGGTTTTCAAATTCTCCTACAAAGTCCGCCTGGATACTATCCTTTAATTTAGCCATGTCCACCGTATGGGATATATTTCCTCCACATCGACAAAGGAATACCCCTACCTTTTCTGGATCTTTAGTATCTTCCTCTTTAGTAAGAGGATGGTTTTTTTCCAATTTTGATTTGGTGGTGCTCATTATAATCAGATTTTTAAATTTATTATTCTACAGGGGATTTATTTTTTATTTTTTCCAGTATCCCTTCTACCGGGACAGAATGGGTTTGTATCCCTGCTATTTTATAGGGGTCCGCGCCCATGGCCAGGGCCATTAGCTGGGCAATATTTAAATGAGTCAGATTTAGTTTTCTTCCCAGTTCTTTTTCCACTACAGGCTGATAGCGATCCAGTTGCATCTGACAGTTGGGACACATGTGCAAAAGCAGGTCCGCTTCACCCTCCAGGGCCAAAAGCTTATCTGCGGTGGCAGATAATGATAAATCCCGGTTGGCAAATCTCTGACTAAAACCTGCCCCACAGGTGGCTTTTTTAAAATCATACCAGTCCACCACCTGGGCCCCGCAACTACTGGAGAGTTCATCCAGTACCATGGGGTTACGGGAAGGGGTTATAGAATCTTCAGGATAAACCTTGCAGTAGTGGCAGGCATGGTGACTGGCTATTTTAATACCAGATAAATCCAGTTTAATCTCCTTAGAAATTTTTTCTTTCAGGGAATGGAATACTTCCACCACATGGAAGATATTATGCTCACTGCTTAGATCACCGGCCTGGTATTGCATATGGGATAGGCCTGCTTTTTTTAATATATCATTAACTTCCTGGCGGGCATTTTCATTGGAATTTAATAATTTTATGGTTTTTTTCATAATTGCATAGCAGGTGGAACATAAGGTGGTTATATTCTCATGACCACTGCGGCGGGCCAGATAGAAATTCCGGACGGCCAGGGCGGTGGTGGATAGCTGGTCAAAAAGATCATAGTAATATCCCAGACCGGTGCAGCAGGACTGGTCTGGATCAACCCGGTACTCCACTCCCATTTTATCAAAAATGTACCGGGTGGATGACTCCACTCCCGGGTATTCCACATTAACCAGACAGCTTTTAAATAAAAGAATATTTTTGTGAGGAATTTTTTTCATCTTATATCCTTACTTAGTTTTTTAAATAAATTAGGGAATTCTTAAATAAAAATAATTAGACTATTCAGGATTCATGGCATCTTTTAAATTCTTCTAGACGACTGGTAAATCCAGATGAGCTTAGGATACTTTTAACTTCTTCTAAGGCCTCTCCTTTGAGATTGTAGTCTTCAAGTCCCAAATCATGGCGGATATCCTCCAGGTTGATTTTAAGTTCCACATACTTCTGGCCAAAGTCGGCTACCAGACCATCGAAAAAGTCGCTGGGAATGGAACCCACCCCAAAGTCCAGGTAACTGTAACCATATGCCAGGAATTCATAGATCCGGGCATTGTTTTCCCCTTTTAGTAGAATTTTTTGTCTTAAAATCTGGTTAACTATACAGGGACTGTTGTTGGCCGGGCAGTTACTGCCGCAGGTATAACAGTAAAAACAGTTCCATATATCAGGGTTATTCATTATTTCTGGATTATTATCCCGGACCATTTTAACCATTTCCCGGGGATCATAGTCACTGTGCCGGGCGGCAGGACAATTGGAGGTGCAAAGACCACACTGTAAGCATCGTTTAATTCCCATTTCAGGAAAAGCCCGATAATCGTTTCTTACATCTTCTAATAGAGAATCTGTATCTCCTTTAGGGTCTTTTTTTATCATTAAATAGGACCTCATAAAACAATCAGTATTAATTAAGAGTAAATCATTATAGACTTAGTTCCAATTAATATACTTTGTGGTTAGATTAATATACCTGGTGCTTAAATCCCACCATCACCTAATTTTAAAAAATCAATTCCCTATATAACGTGCATACAATGATCGAGCTATATTACCATCACTGGTTCCCTTGATTATGGCCCTGGCATCTCTGAATATGGAGATTTCATAATCATCGATTTTAAATAATACCAAAAAGTCTGAGGCCTTTACCTGTCCTAATGGCTCCAGTTGCCCAGCTAATTCTTTTAGTTTTAATTTTTGGGGGCGAGCAGGAGTAATTTGAATGGCGTTTCTACCACACAAAGAAGTGAGTACTTCCTTATCTTCTGCATTTAAAAATTCATAGTCTCCTTCACCACAGCAACTGCAATCTTCCACCTTTTTAACCACTATGTGGTCTATGGAATTGTTCCATGCATCATAAACCACCAGAGTACCATCTGCATTAGAATCAATTTCTTCTAAAAGGATTTTTAGAGCCTGAGTACTTTCCATGGATCCCATTATAGCAGTAGCTGTATTTAAAACCCCCATGGTATCACAGGTGGGTAGAGCTCCTGGGCTGGGTATATGGGGATAAAGGCACTTCAGGCAGGGGCCGGAGGGTAATATATTCATAATCATTCCCGAGGTGCCGATAGCACCGGTGTATATCCATGGTATTTTATGGATGGTGCAAAAATCATTGATTAGCATCCGGGTCTGGATATTATCTGTGGCATCCAGAACCACATCAGCATCAACTAATAATTCATTTATATTGGTATGATTCAAATCAGCCACCACGGGATGGATATTGATATCAGAATTTATAGCCTCCAACCTTTTAGCAGCAGATAAGGCCTTAGGTTCTCCCACATCCTCTTCAAAAAAAAGCATCTGTCTTTGCAGGTTACTTAATTCCACAAAGTCCCTATCAATAATGGTTATATTCCCTACACCTGCCCTGGCCAGGTTATTGGCTGCTACGGTGCCCAGAGCACCACAGCCCACAATAACTGCTTTACTATTTAGAAGTTTTTTTTGACCTTCTTCACCAATATTTGATAAAATAACCTGTCTGGAATATCTTTTTAGCATTTATATTTCCTCTTAATGAATTTTAACTTGTAATTAATCCTAAATCTGGTTAATTAATTAAATAAATGATTTTAATATATTAAATAATAAAAATAATTGAAATTTAAAGAATTATTTAATAATAATTTCATCCCAAAAGCAATTAGACACATTCTTCTAATTCTTGAGAGTTTTTCACGCCCTTAGAATTTTCCTGAGCAATAATTTTGGCCAGTTTCTTTGCCAGGCCCACAATGGTCAGGATTGGTGGCCTGCCAGGAGCCCGGGGAATTACACTGGCATCAGCAACGAATAGTCCTTTAATAGATGTCTGAAGGGAGTTATCCACCACTTTACCCATGGAAGCAGTTCCTCCCGGATGGGCACCTCGGATAGGACTTATTACCAGGGAATTAGAATCGGCACCAATTCCAAATAAAATATCTGATGACTTTTTAATTCCTTCTTTAAATAAATCAATATCTTTATTGGTTAAATCTTTTATAACATTTCCATCTTCGTCTAAAAACCCATTTGATTCATCAGCAATTTTTATCATGAATCCTACCACATCTTCTGGTTTAACCTCAATTTCTCTGCCCTGATTTTTGAATTTTTCTTCAATTAGTGGAGGAAGATAAGCAGAATAATGGGGAGAAATGAAATATGGACCAAATTCAGATTTAACTCCCATAGGAATTTCTTTATTAAATTTAGAGTCTTTGAGATAAGCCCCGACAGTTATAAATAAATCACAGAATAAATCTTCACCAACACCATCTTTGATGTTGGAATTTCTTAATATTAAAGGAGTATTTAAAGCTCCGGCCGAAATAATTACTTTATCTGCTTTTATAGTCACTTTCCTTCCATTATGAATTCCTTCTACTCCAGAAACTTTTTTTCCATGATGAATAATTTTTGTGACTTCAAATTCAGTTATTAACTCTGTTCCAGATTCTATAGCATCTTTTACAAAATGTGATGAGTCCCACTTGGCCTGGGGCTTACAATCAGCCAGACAGTTTCCACAGTTGATACATTTAGAAAAATCAATGAATTTTGGCATGGCTTCCATGAAAAAGCCTAAGTCTTCCGCTGTTTCGGTGATTTTTTGAGTGATTGGGCCTCTAAAATCATAGGGGAGGGGGTTAATGTGCATTTCTTTTCCAGCATCTAAAAACTCATTATATAGCTCTAGATCATGCACCTGAAACTGGGTGGTGGTTGAATCAGCGTAACAGGTACTACAAGCATAACAAGCATTAGCCAGAGAAACAGAAGTGGTTCCCCCCACTCCCTCAAGATACATCAACTCGATATTAAGTCGATGAACATTGTCTGTAATGTCCTCACTGTTTTTATCCGTATTTTTATCCCCAATATCAATATTCTCTTCTTTTGCAAGTTTTTGAGAATCTGGATTCTGTGAGTTGGAAATGGTTTCTTCTAAATTAGATTTTGAAGTATTATCATAATTAGAAGGGCTGATTTCTTCAACCAGACCATTTAGCTTATTGTATAATGCTTTTTCATCCGCATCTGATGAATTGGAAATCACCTTCTTATTAATAATATGGCCTGCTGCTTGGCCAGTTTCATAATAATTGCCTTTCTCTAGTAAAACAACTTCATTTCCTTGTGTTGCTAATTCACGAGCAATTGTTGCTCCTCCAGCACCACTACCTATTATAACAATTTTTTGGCTCATTTTACCACGGGTATAATTATAAATTTCTTATTTTCTAATTAATTTAGTAAATTTCAGTCATGATTTTTCAACTAAAATTTTCTGACTTTTTCTTCCCTATTAACTATTGTTATATAACGATAGTTAAATATATAGTTTTGGATGGAATTTAAAGCAAAATATAAAAATTTATTTTTTAATTAAAAATTTATTAATTAATTTTTAATAAAATAATAGAAAAATAAGGAGAAATTAATTTGAATTTTCTCTTCCAATTCTTAGGGCATTGAGAATAACTGCCAGAGTTAGTACCATGTCTCCAAAAGTAACAGCCATCCATAATGATACAAATCCGAATACTGCAAAAACTACCAGGGATATTTCAATTAATAGGGCTGCTGCTACATTCTGTTTCACAATATTCATTGTTTTATTGCTTAAATGTATTAGGTAGTTGATTTTAGAAATATCATCATGCATTAATGCTATATCCGCGGTTTCTATTGCCACATCTGAACCGGCAGCACCCATTGCTATGCCTACATTAGATCGTGCAAGTGCTGGTGCGTCATTTACGCCATCACCAACCATGGCCACAGATTCATTCTTAGTTAATAATTCATCAATGATTCTAACTTTATCTTGTGGTAACAATTCAGCATAATATTCATCTATTTCCAGATTTTCCGCGACTGTTTTGGCAGTTCTATCATTGTCACCAGTAAGCATTACAGTTTTAATTCCATTATTTTTTAATTCCTTAACTGTGCTTTTTGATAGGTCCCGAATCTTGTCTCTTAATCCAATTAAACCTACAATATGTTTATCATTACCTACCAGTACGGCCGTTTTCCCCTGATTTTGAAATTTATGTATTAAATCATCTGGAAATTCATAGTGAGATTTAAAAAGACTTTTTTTACCAATATAATGCATTTCACCATTGATTTTTCCTTTTAAACCATTTCCAGTAATTGATTCAAAATCTTTTACATCATTTAATTCAATATCTGATTTTTCTACCTGTTTCATGACTGCTTGGGCTATTGGATGCTTGGATTTAGATTCTAATGAACCAGCTATCTTAAAACTTCATTTAAGGAATGATTATTTAAATTGATAGTATCTGTTACTTCTAATTCGCCTTGAGTTAAGGTTCCGGTCTTATCAAATACCATTACCTTAATTTTTTGCATTTCTTCAATGTATTTAGACCCTTTAATTAAGACACCGTTTTTGGTACTTGCCGTTATTCCAGAAACCATAGCTACCGGAGTAGATAAAAGAAATGCACAGGGACAGGATATTATGAGGAGAACTAATGCCCGGTAAACCCAGGTATCTAAAGGCAATCCAAATATTACTACGGGTACTGTGGCAACCATTGCTGCTGTTAAGATTGCAGCCGGCGTGTAGTATTTTGCTAATTTATCTATGAAATTTTCTGTGCTGGATTTTCTTTTTTGTGATTCTTTAACCAGTTCCACTATTTTTGAGAGAACGGTTTCATTAGATCTTTTTGTTACTTCAATTTCCAGATAACCTTCTTCATTTAATGTTCCGGCAAATACATCGTCGCCGATGGTTTTGGTCACCGGTATGCTTTCTCCAGTTATTGGGGCTTGATTTATGGCAGAGATACCTTCAGTAACTATTCCATCTAATGGTATTTTGTCTCCGGGTTTAACAACGATAATGTCACCAATACTTACTCTATTTACCTGAGTTACCTTATTTTTTCCATCTTTTTTCACAGTAGCTGTATCTGGTGCGAGTTCTAGGAGTGCTGCTATTGATTTTCGTGCCTTTTCCCCGGCGTAATTTTCTAAATATAATGCAATATAAAATAAGAAGATTACTACTGCTCCGTCTGCACCAGAACCTATTAAAAATGAACCTAAGACTGCCAGGGTCATTAAAAAGTTCACGGTAAAATGACCTTTTAAGAGCGCTCGAATTCCGTTTTTAATTATTTCATATCCCGCAATGGCAATTACTGACAGAAAAAACAATTCAGGCAATATTTCGGGACCTTTAAAGAAATCAAGGTATAAACCTAACACCAGTAAAATTGCTGAAGTGGATATAATTATTAATGGTTTTCTATTCCATATCTGTTCTTTTTCTTCCAGCAGGTCCTCTTCACATCCACAGGTACTGCAAGATTCACCAATTTCACAAGTATCTGGCTTATCTATTTCATTTTTAGAATCTTCATTGCATCCACAGGAATTATCAATAGAATCCACATTATTTTTAGAATCTTCATTGCATCCACATCCACAGGATTCTTCGTCTTTTTTAGTGTTTATGGTATTTATGGCTTGAGAATTAACATCAGAATCTTTTTGAGGAGAATTGACGTGTTTTTCATTGGTTTTGGGCATTTAATTCACCGGATTGATTAGAGTATTTTTCTAATGTTCATATTATTATATATTCATATGTATTCTACTTATTTAAATCTTTCTTGTAAGAAAAAAATCTTAAGTGAAAATAATGGTATTTCCGTAATTAAACCTTTATTTGAATAAATTCATTATAATTAGACTTATTGATTAAATTTAATGAAAATAATAATTTTTACAGTAGAATAAACAATTAAAAATGAAAAAAAATTTTGAAAATATGAATTCATTTTTTTATGCTCAAAGAATGAAAAAATGAAAAAAATATTTAAAGTTTTTTAGTTCTGATTACTCATTCAAATACAATAAACCAGTAGATCGGGCCATGAAAATGGTCAGGAATGGCAATATTATAATGGGAACCAGAATTATACCCACCAGTAATAGTCCCAGTACATAAGAAACTAAAACGGCCATAGTAGTCACGAAGTAGGTAGCAATAACCCGTATTATAACTTTTCCCCACCGGATACTGCTTATTCTTTCTCTAATCTCGGAAATTGCAAATGCAGATCCCATGTTATCCTGATAGGCCATATTGGAAATACCAATAAATGTTACAATATAGTATAACAATCCGACAGGAATCATAATCAGGTAACTTAAGAATATTCCCAGATACATTACCCAAATGAAAACTCCAGAACCTGCTAAAAATGCCGGGCTTAATGTTGAAGGATCGGCCATAGAACCGGCTATTCCCAGGAAACTGCCAATAAGGCCTAATATGAGGAAAATTATGAATATAGGAATAACGGCTAAAATACCAAATATTATGGTGTAAATTAATTGTACCAACAGTACTTTTAAACCATCCACTGTCAATTCTCCCCAGTCATCAAAATCAGGCATTTCATCCAGACCGGCCAGAGTGGATTTAATTACTCTAAAAAAGTAGCCGTTAACCAGGAAAAAGGCAATAAGCATAATTAATATCCCTATAAAAATTAATAATCCTAAAACAAAACCATTATTGGAAATTGCACCAATAAAAATAAAAACAAACAAAATTAAAAACGGAACAAACAAAATACCTCCAAGAGTGGCCACTTTGCCCCAGCTTGATCTGGCATATTCCAACGAATTAACAATATTCTGATCAATATCCATCAAATACCTCCTAAAATAATTATAATTGATAATATAATTCAAATCAGAATATATTTTTATTTATTTAATTATTATAGGCCCATTTAATATAATTTAATAAAATTAGGATTATGAATAGTTATTTTTTTAAATCGGTAAGGCCTGGAGCTTATTTAACTCCAAATCTTATTTTCCATTTATAACATTCGTAATCTCAGAACAATCTACTCAGAAAAAGATAGCATTATAAACATTAAGATTTAAGGAAATTTTATGAAAGTTTATCTATACGTATTAAATACATTAGCAGATTGGGAAATAGCTTATTTAACTGCTGAAATCAATAGTGGCAGATATTTGGATAAAACAAAAACTCCGGTTGAGCTTATAAAAATTGGGAATAGCACAGAACCCATAAAAACCATGGGCGGTATTACAATTACTCCAGATGAGGATATTGATAATATCAAGTTTGAGAAAGGTGATTTACTTATTTTACCTGGAGCAGACACCTGGAGCGAAGAGGAAAATAAAAAAATAATAGATATTGTTTCCAGTATTATAAATGAAAAAGTAATCATTGCCGCAGTTTGTGGAGCCACCATAGCCCTGGCCAATAAAGGAATATTGAACCATAGAAAACATACCAGCAATGACCTGGAAGTTTTAAAGATGTTTTGTCCGGATTACGCCGGAGAAGATTTCTATATAAATCAACCAGCAGTTACAGACGACAATCTAATAACCGGCAGTGGCCTTGCCCCCTTAGAGTTTTCATATGAAGTATTAAAACGAACAAATCTAATGAAAACTGAAACACTGGAAGCCTGGTACCAATTATATAAAACCAATGAACCAAAGTATTTTTATGCCCTAATGCAATCCCTTGAAGAAGCATAGGAATCTTTGAATTAAATATTATTTTTTTCTAAAATTTTAGTTTTTATAAAAAAAATTTCTAGAAATATCAACCATAAGGCAAAATATAGTCAATATATCGATTTATAAACCATTTCAATATTACTTGCTCTTTTATGAAAGCCAAAATTAATTTAATGATATCCCTAATATTTTAAGTAGAATTTAGATGATAGAATATACATCTGCAATTTAATTTAGCGTGGTTTCTGATTTTTAGGCTTTAAATCAAACTTCGTAAAATTCCGGTTTAGCGAAGATGGTTTTGAAATTCTATTTTAGATTAAAAAATTCAATAAGTTTTGGTTCCTAGAACTTCATATCAATAAATTCGCACATCGTGAGCTACCAAAGACGACAATATTTCATCTTTAATCTTTTCTTTTCTTTCATCAGATATATCTGCATGTAAAATTAGTTGATCATTATTAAGATTAATATCAAAAACAGTGCCTGGAAATCCGTCAAAATCATGCTTTGGTCTTTCCCAATCTTGTAAACAATCTGAAAGTTTTAGAAGAAAAGCAACAGGAGCTTTTGAACGATCAATTTTGGCATTCTCAAAACACCTTTCAGGAAGATTGTGAATATAAATCGCGGAACATGCAGATACAACATCGCTCTCAAAATATGTTTGGTTCCAGTTTATTTTCTCAGAAATTCCATATGTATCTGAATATTTTCTTTCGGGATTGTATTTTTGGTACATAAGATCAATCACGTATAATAAAGTAAGTGAACTAATCATACCGTGACAAATATCACCCGATTTAATCATCTGATTATATTCGTCTTCAACGTTAATTTCAAGCTCCCATTCATTGATTCGATTTTGAATTAAATCAAAGCTATTACGATTATTTGTCAATCTTTCAAGTCCAACTGGAACAACCTTAATAACAATATCTTCTGAGGTTACGTTAAGTTCTCTCTTTATTTCGTTGATTTTATTTGAATAGGGATTTAATACATAATTTGCAATTTCTAATGGATAACCAATATCATGGAAAAGGCCTGCAAGTTTCCATTGAAATTCATCCACGTGAATTTCACTTATAAGATTAAGAAATTTTTCATTGAGATAAATTCCCAAAATAAAACTAATCAATGCATGTACCACATGATCCCTAACCCATGGTTGGAGTTCACGAATACCATATTCGACTTTGGCCAGTTCAACAACATGTCTATAAAGTTTCTCTTTCCCATGTATTCCCATTATATCTTTTATAATATCACTTGCTTTCTCTCTTCTTTCCTCGAATGATTGACAATGGAACAAAAATTGCTCCATTTCGTATGGATTACAGTCATAATCACAAAAATAGCTTTTAGTTTCATTAAATAATTTCCTATTTATGCTCAATGTCATCCCCCACATTAATTATAGTTATTCTATGTGAAAAGAATAATGAAAGAGTATTAAGATGCAAAAGTTTCCTGAGCTTGCTCTTCCTTCAAAACTTCTTTAATTTCAGGATCACCTATATCTGTAATCCCTTTAACATCTTTAATTTTTTCTTTAAGATCTAAAGTCCTTATTTTAGCATTTCTAATAATAGTATCATAAGTAAAAGGATAAATAACAGATTTCCCAAATGTTAATTCTTCATCATCTTCAGGATTTACCTTAGATCCTAATACATAGCATTCTATTTCAGTATCTTTCTGAAGTTTTCCATGTGTTCTTATTTTTTTAACATAGAATTTTGCCTGATCTATTTCTTCATCAGTTATTACAGATGCTCCCTTTTTGAGTTCTAGAATTAGAACTTTTCGATACCCAATGACCTTAGATTTTTTTAGTTTATCACTTCCGTAAATATCCCAAATATCTCCTTCAGGTGTAGCTACAAAATCAGGTCTTTTATTTGAACCTTCAAATTTGGTTTCTACACCTAAAACTTCTCTAAGGGCTCTTCTTAAGGATTTATTTGATGTGAAGTTGGTAGAACCTTCATATTCCGGTCCGAACATCCAAAGACCTTGTTCAAATAATGGTTGTAATTGATGCAACTCATCAGTATTTATATCATCAACTAGTTCCTCTAGTTTAGCTATTAATTCTAATCTCCAATAAAGCTCATCTAAAACAGTATATGCGTCTTCTACACTCCATTTATCCAAGATTTCTACCATTTTATCCATATCATCAGGATCCATTTCATCCAACTTTTCTAAAAGTTCATGTTTTCTAGTTGATTTTTCCATAGTGGCTAAAATAGAAACTATTTTAGATAAATCTTCTATCCCTACAGAGCATTGATCAAGAACTACATCTATAAATTCACCAATTTCTCTTTGATTTACAGGATTTAATGCTTTTAAATTTTCCTTACTTTTTTTTACAACCTTAATTTTTTTATTCCTATGAGAATGTTGTAAAAAATCTTTTGCTATGCTACTTATTTCATCTTTAACAAATTTTTTTACTTTCTGTACAGTTTCAGTGTCCTCAAAACCTGTCCAATCTGTCTTTACATGATTTTCCAAAAAATCCGCAATGATACAGAAAACATACTTATTTTCTAAAGAATCTTTTCCACTTAATGGAATTCCCAATTGTTTCCACGTATTTACTTCAGCACATCTTTGATCTACCCACCATGCAACTTGATATTGGGATAATCGTTTGTTATACCTTTCACGAGGAATTTGAACTATAGTAAGTGGATTACCATCAAAAGTACGATCGTGTTTATCATAATTTGCTAAATCTAACAATTTTATCTCATTATTATTGATATAAACTTTAAAATGAGGATCTGCTCCAAAACGAGTACTAATTGCAGATTCTAAATCCCCTAACCCCATATAATTACCGTAAATTGGACATTCAATCAAGGTACCTGAAGACTCATCTTCATAAGATTCATTAGATTCAAGTATTATTTCAGCATATTCGCCTTTTTCTTTTGATTTCTTTACCGTGAAGATGAATTTCTCATTATTTTTCCAAGTAGTAACTTTATACTGTTCTGAAAAACCAAAAAGTCCTAAACGTCCTTTACCGTTCCTTCCAAGTACTTTCCTACTGACTTTATTTTCTAATTCAATTGCATTACCTATATTTTTTCTTTTATCTCCACCTAAAGCCGTCCAAAACTCAAAAAATTCATCTTCATTCATGCCATGCCCATTATCTTTTATAGAGAATACACTACCATCTGCTAAACCATCTATAATAGGCCAATCGATTTTTACTTCAGTTGCTTTTGCGTCCCATGAATTAGATACTAATTCAATTAAAGTTATATCCGGATGTTGTGTAATCTCTTTTGCAAATTTCTCTTCAAAATTATCCCCAAATTTGAAATATTTAGTGAGTTTTTTTCCCATCAGATCCCCTTTTTTGAATTTTATGAAAAAATAACAAATAAATATAATTCTAAAATAAAACAATTAAAACTTACTATTTTCTTTTCAGATTTTATTAAAAATAGTCATGTTTTTTGTTCATTTTAAATGATAAAATATTAATAAGTATTTTAAAAAATTTATTTTAATTATCTTCAATATTTATCCCTAAATCAGTCAAACGACTGCAAATATCATCGGATAATTCCATTCTTTCTTATCACTGAGTTTCTGCCGGATATCCTTGATGATGTTAAGATAACTGAAATCAGATAAATAAGTAATAATAGAATTTTATTTACTACTCATTTTCTCAATTTTCAAAGTATCATAATACTCCTGTGCCTCTGGTTTATCAGTGAAACTATGCACTAACTCTTTGTTCTCTTCAACAATTGTCTTAACATCATCATATGTGATATTGAAAAATTCTTTTCTACTATTTACTTTATTCACTCTTTTATGATCAAATCGGTTATGTAAATCTTTTTCTAACTCAAAAGCTTCTTTACTGAAAATAAATACATGAGAATCGAATTTAAATGGAACTGAAGCATTGGATAATTCTCTTACTCTATCTTGAGGTTCATCTCTTCGTGTTACCCCTATTTTATACACATCTTCTCCAAAGGAACCTATATTGGATAAAATATATACATACCCTGCACCTGTTCGCTTTCTTCTATCAGCTATCTGCTCAATATCATCATTACTTTTTGCTAAAGCTAGCTCTAATTCTCTGATTTTAAGTTTTAGTTTTTCTTTCTCTTCATCAGATGAACTTTCTCTTAATTCAGCCCCTATTTTATTAAGATCATTTTCCAACTTCTTTTTTTGTGCATTGATTCTTTTCTCTTCAGCATCTAATTGTTTTTGTATTTTCCGCTCTTCTCTTTCCTGTTCCCTTGCTTCTCTCAGTAACTCTTTTTCTTCTTGCTTTTTCAACTCATATTCAATAGCTACGTCAAGTTCTTGTAATTTCAAATCCAAATATTGTGGAGTGATTTTTATAGCATTTCGTTCATTTAATTTATTTAACGTTTCGAATGATTTTCTTATTCTTTTAACTGAATTTTCTCTATTTGAAATCTTAACTTTGCTTATTGCCATTTCACAATCTAAATTGAAATTTCTAAGAATTTGTTTTATATTGGCATTAGTCATTGCTCTACCTTTTTGTATACTATCATCAACCCTCCATTCAGTTTCACATATTGCCGCCGTTTTATTTTTTATATGCTCTTTTTGTTTTTGCCTTATTTCATCCCATTTTTCTTTATATGATACAGCTGTTAAAAAATCATATTTTGGTTGATATAAACCAACTTCTTGCATTTCTAGCGCATCATCTACGAATATTAATCCTTTCTTTTTCTCGTTTAACTCATTATTTAAATTAGCTAATTGAGTTTCTTTTTCTTTAAATTTAAGACTCAATTCTTTCGCCATTTCTTCCTCTATCTCTCTTAAGGTATTATCAATATTAGCTAAATCTTCTTTTTTATCCCTCAATTGAGCATCTATTTTTCTATCTTTTTCTGCTGCTCTTTTTTCAAATTCAACATCTAAATTAGCAAATTGATTTTCTTTTTCCTTTAATTTATTATCAATATTGGCCAATTCTTTATTTTTATCCTTCAATTTTTCATTTATTTCATTTTCATCTTGATTGGCTTTCTTGTTTAAAAAATATGCTCCAATTATTATCAGTGGAATTCCTAAAAAGAATAGATACACAGATATTGTCAAAATTAAACCAATGATTATTAATGCTAGTCCATGATCACTAAATTTAACCAAAAAAATCACCCATCCAATTTATCATATAATATGATTTATTACATAATATAATAATTAATATTTACTATTTAATCTATAACATATCATAAAAAAGGAGAGATATTAGATTGATTAGTTTGTCTGATGCAATTGCTACATTAATTATTGCATAATTGCTACAATTTTTACTTTTTGTTAATTTTTATCCAATGGAAACAAAAACTAGATGAAAAAAATTATAAGAATGTTTTTAAAAATGAAAGCCACATTGGGAGCTATACGGAAATTTCTTAGATATATTAATTAATCCTCAACATCAATACCCAAATCATTCAATCGGGCCCGAATATCATCAGATAAGGCCCATTCTTTCTTTTCCCTTAGCTTCTGCCTAACATCCTTAATAATATCCAGTAATTCTCCAGAAATATCCCCACTATCAGACTTACCGGCCAAATCAAAGCCCATAATTTCCCCGAATTCATTGAAAAATGAAATTATATCTTTCAATACTTTTTCTGAAGGTTTTTTATCATCAAAGGCCTTATTCAATTCTTTAACAAAATTAAATATATGTGCTAAAGCTTCAGGTGTATTAAAGTCATTGTCCATGGATTCAAAGAATTTAGTCTGATAATCTTCTAACAATCCACTGAAATAAGCATCATCATTACCATCAGAACTACCCACTAACTCATTTAATTTTTCCAAGGTCTTTTGAATTCTCTTCAAGCTTTTAGCGGCCTGTTCTAAGGTTTTTTCACTGAAATCTATGGGACTGCGATAGTGAGTGGACAAAACAAAGAATCTGAAAATTTGAGGATCATAATCTTCCAGTAAATCCCGGATGGTGATGAAGTTCCCCAGTGATTTGGACATTTTCTCCCCGGAAACATTTAAAAAACCGGTGTGCATCCAGTAGCGTACCATGGGGCTCTTATCAGAAGCGGCCTCCATCTGGGCAATCTCGGCCTCGTGGTGGGGGAAAATCAGGTCCAATCCGCCGCCGTGAATATCGTACTGGGGCCCGAAGTATTCTTCGGTAATGGCCGTATCCTCAATGTGCCAGCCCGGCCTACCCGGTCCCCAGGGTGAATCCCAAACAGGTTCTTGATCCTTTTTTTTCCATAGGGCAAAATCACCAGGGTTTTTCTTACTGGAATCTAAATTTACCCTGTGAACATTTAAATCCTCTAAATTTCTCCGGGAGAGTTTTCCAAAGTTCGGAAATTTAGATTCATCAAAATAAACCCCAGATTCGGTTTCATAGGCAAAACCTTTTTGGATAAGGGTTTCAATTTGAGTTATAATTTCTGTAACATGATCCGTGGCCCGGGCAAAGAAATTAACACCATTGACACCTAATGCTTCCATGTCCTCCTGATAGCGTTTCTCAAATTTCAAGGCCAGTTCTTTTGGATCTGTACTTGATTCTAAAGCCCGGATAATTATTTTGTCATCAATATCAGTGATATTTTGCAAATAAAAAACAGTGTACCCTTTAAATTCTAAGTACCGCTTAATAATATCAAATGAAATATAAGTACGAGCATGGCCAATATGGGCATCATCATAAACCGTGGGGCCGCAGACAAAAAGTTTGACCCTTTTCTCATGCATTGGCTCAAAATCTTCTTTTTCCCGGCTCATGGTGTTGTAAATTTTCATTATGATCCCTGCTGACAGATTTATATCAATAATTAATTTTTATATTATTTTTTGATAAATTTTGATTATATTGATTAATTTAGATATTGAATAAAATAGTTAAAATTAGGCCAAGATTGGGATTTGAACCCAAGTATCGTGGTTTGCAGCCACGCACCTCGCCTCTCGGTCATCTTGGCATGAGAAATTCCCTTAATATATATCTATTTTCAGGTATTTACTTATAGTGCATTGTTAACGATTGTTATATATATAGTTTTCTACAGTTTAAAATGAATAATCTTAAAATAATAAAATATTAATTTATATTTACTTAGCCTATCCATTAAGTCCAGATTTAATAAAAAAATTAAATTATGTAGTGGATTCTGGAATTAGTAATCCATAAAAGGAATTATAAGAAAATTAGGAAACATCTTTATCATTGTGCTTATGTAGAATATAATCTATTGGTTAGAGCCAGGAGTATGAGCGAAACATTTATAAATAAAAAAATATAACAATTGTTATATTGTAGTATATTCTACAAACCCTATAACAAAAGAGTTTGTTTCCACTTAAAATGTATGAGAAATGCTTTAATTAATTAAAAGGAAAAAGGAAAATATTGCAAAATAGTAAATAGGAGTAGAAAAATGACAAATAATGAAAAAAAAGAATACGGATTAAGTACCCTGGGTCTGCATGTAGGTCAGGAAGAACCAGATCCTGCTACAGGATCCCGGGCAGTACCTCTCTATCAAACATCTTCTTATGTTTTTGAAGATACCGACCATGCTGCAGATTTATTTGCACTTAAACAATTTGGGAATATCTACACCCGGATTATGAATCCTACCACAGATGTTTTTGAAAAAAGAATGGCAGCAATTGAAGGTGGAACTTCTGCTTTAGCAGTATCCTCAGGACAGGCCGCCAATACCTATGCACTTTTAAATCTCTCTCTACCTGGAGATGAAATAGTATCTGCCAACAACCTGTATGGTGGAACCTATCAATTATTCAATTATACCTTCCCGGAACTGGGTAGGAAGGTAAAATTCGTAGATTCTACTGATTTAGATGCTTTTAAAAATGCCATAACTCCTAAAACCAAAGCAATATTTGCTGAATCCATTGGAAATCCTAAACTGGATGTTCCAGATTACAAAGCCATTGCAGAGATTGCACATGAGGCAGGGATTCCCTTTGTGGTGGATAATACCACCGGTGTGGGTCTGGTTAGACCTATTGAACACGGGGCAGATATAAGTGTTTTATCTGCCACTAAATTTATTGGAGGACACGGTACCTCTATTGGAGGAGTAATTGTAGATTCAGGTAATTTTGACTGGAGTAATGGTAAATTCCCCGGATTTACAAATCCTGATCCCAGTTATCATGGATTAAAATACTGGGAAACATTTGGAGATTTTCCAGGAGTGGGTAATATTGCCTACACTATTCGGGCCAGAGTAAGGTTATTAAGGGACATGGGGGCGGCTTTAAGTCCATTTAATAGTTTCCTTTTCCTGCAGGGTCTGGAAACACTGGATTTAAGGGTTCAAAAACACTCAGAGAACGCTTTTGAAGTGGCTAATTTCTTGAAAAATCATCCTGCAGTAAATTGGGTTACCTATCCTGGATTTGAAGATGACCCTGCCCACAAATTAGCTTCCAAATACTTGAAGGGAGGATACGGTGCCATTATAGGCTTTGGTATTAAAGGAGGTCTGGAAGCCGGGAAAAAATTCATAGAAAGCGTTCAGTTATTATCCCACCTGGCCAATATAGGGGATGCTAAAAGTCTGGTTATTCATCCTGCTTCCACCACTCACCAGCAGTTGACCCCGGAAGAGCAAAAAACCACCGGAGTAACCCCGGACTTTATAAGGTTATCCATTGGACTGGAAAATGTGGAAGATATAATTGCGGATATCAACCAGGCCTTAAATAAGATTTAAGGATGAGAATCTAAATAGATTTATAAAGGATTAGCCAGATAATGGTTATGATAATATAACTATTGTGATAAAAAATGAAAAAAGAATCTGTAGGACTGGTGGAAACTAAATACTTCCAGATAGATGGATATCTAAATTTGGAAGGGGGAGAATCATTACCCTCAGTTACCCTGGCCTATGAAACCTATGGTAAGTTAAATAAGGAAAAAAATAATGTCATCCTGGTTTGCCATGCCCTTACCGGAGATGCCCATGTGGCCGGATGGTTAGAAGGCCAACCTAAACCGGGATGGTGGGATATTATTGTAGGACCGGGTAAATGTCTGGATACTGAAAAATACTTTATAATCTGCTCCAATGTCCTGGGAGGATGTAAGGGTTCTACTGGCCCGGCCTCTATAAATCCTGAAACTGGAAAAGAGTATGGATTGGATTTTCCTGTAATCACCATTAAAGATATGGTGAATGCTCAAAAAGCCCTTATAGATTCTATGGAAATAGATAATATATTCGCCGTTATCGGGGGATCAATGGGTGGGATGCAGGTATTGGAATGGGCAGTTTCCTATCCAGATATGGTCAGAATGGCCATACCTATTGCTACTGCAGCCCATTCTTCACCACAACAAATTGCATTTAATGAAGTGGGAAGAAGAGCCATTATCTCTGATCCAGACTGGGAAAATGGATCTTATTATCACAAAAATCCTCCTAAAAAAGGCCTTAGTCTGGCTCGTATGATAGGCCATATAACCTATCTTTCCTCAGAATCCATGTTAGAGAAATTCGGCCGTAATTTACAGGATAAAGAAGAATACAGTTTTGATTTCGACCTGGAATTTGAAGTGGAAAGTTACCTCCACTACCAGGGAGAATCATTTGTAAAGAGATTTGATGCCAACTCCTACCTCTACATTACCCGGGCCGTGGATTATTTTGACCTCAAGAGTAATGGTTCTCTGGTGGAAGGTTTAAAGAATGTGAAATCCAAGTTTCTGGTTATATCAGTGGATTCCGACTGGTTATATACTCCTCAGGAGTCCAAAGAAATAGTAATGGCCTTAAGTAGTAATGAAGTTGATGTAAATTACACCGAAATTAAATCACCCTATGGCCATGATGCCTTTTTACTGGAAGCAGGCCAGCTTAACTATATCATAGGAAATTTCTTAAGCGATACCCTGGTACAGGATGTTATGGCTCAAGAAATAGCACTAATTAGTGAAAAAACTACTATTGAAGACGCAGCTAATCTAATGATGGATTGTAAGGTAACTCATTTGCCGGTGGTTGATTCTCAGAAAAAATTAATTGGCATAGTTACTGCCTGGGATATATCTAAATCTGTGGCCTTAAAATGCAGTACCTTAGAACAGATTATGACCAGGGAAGTGGTGGTTTCATATCCAGATGAACCTATAGAAAAAGCCGCAGCTAAAATGAAAGCACATAATATATCATCCCTCCCGGTGGTGGACTTAGAAAATAAAATTAAAGGCATAGTTACCACCGACCATATCAGTACCCTGATAACCAAATATTAAAGGGTGCTTATAAATTATTTTTTTAAAAAAAAATATAGTTCAGCAGGACAATATATTAATTGTTGAAGTCTTATCGTATAACCATTGTAATTGAAATTCATGTTAATTAAATGGAGGTAAATTAAATGATTTACTTGGATCACTCTGCAACTTCACCGGTAAATCCAGAAGTTTTAAAAGCTATGGAACCCTTTTTTTCCCAGGAATTTGGTAATGCATCCACCTTTTATTCTCTGGGTAGAACCGCCCGGCAGGCTATGGAAGCTGCCCGGGAGAATGTGGCTTCTCTTATTGGGGCCAGTCCTCAGGAAATAATTTTCACCAGTGGTGGTACTGAATCAGATAACATGGCCATTAAGGGGACTGCCTATAAATGGAAAAATAAGGGAAAGCATATCATCACCAGTGCAATTGAGCATCCGGCAGTAGAAGAAACCTGTCGCTACCTGGAAAAACAGGGCTTTGAAGTTACCTATCTTCCTGTTTATGAAGAGGGAATAGTAAGAATAGAGGATGTTCTGGCTGCTATCAGGGAAGATACCATTCTTATTACCATTATGCATGCCAATAATGAAATAGGTACCATCCAGCCTATAGCCGAAATCGGTGAGATTGCCCGAAAAAAAGGAATCATATTCCATAGTGATGCGGTACAAACCGTGGGTAAGATACCGGTGGATGTGAAAAAATTGAATGTTGATTTATTATCCATCTCCGCCCATAAATTATATGGTCCTAAAGGTATCGGGGCCTTATATGTAAAAAAAGGTGTTTTCTTAGAACCCCTGATTCATGGTGGGGGCCATGAAAGGGCGCTCCGGCCTGGTACGGAAAACGTTCCAGGAATTGTAGGCCTGGGTAAGGCCTGTGAAATAGCCCTTAAAAATCTAAAAAAAGATCAAGAATATGTAACCCGACTAAGGAACCAGTTAATTGCAGGAATTTTAGAGAATCTGGAAGAATCATATCTTAATGGTGATCCCGATAAAAGACTGCCTAATAATGCTCATTTACGTTTCAATGGTATTGAAGGCGAGTCACTTGTTTTACACCTTGATGCAAAGGGTATTGCTGCTTCTACCGGTTCTGCCTGTTCTTCCAAGAAACTGGAACCATCCCATGTGCTGATGGCTTTAGGACTGGAAAAAGTGGAGGCCCATGGATCTCTTCGTTTAAGTCTGGGTACTGAAAACACCCCGGAAGATATTGAATATACTATTAAGTCCATTAAAGAGGCAGTTACTACTTTAAGAAACTTATCTCCTCTGTGGAATCAATAATTTAAATGGTGAAAAAAAATGTATACTGAAAAAGTTATGGACCATTTTTCCAATCCCCGTAATGTGGGAGAAATACCTGATGCTGATGGTGAGGGAACCGTAGGTAATCCTACCTGTGGAGATTTAATGACCATCTATATCAAGGTAAAAGACAATGTGATTGAGGATATTAAATTTAAAACCTTTGGTTGTGGAGCAGCCATTGCCACCAGCAGTATGGTAACAGAAATGGCCATGGGAAAAACTATTGAAGAAGCACTAAAAATCACCCGGGACGATGTGGCTGATGCCCTGGAGGGTTTACCTCCGGTTAAAATGCATTGTTCTAATTTAGCAGCCGATGCCCTGGAAGCAGCCATAGAAGATTACAAGAAAAAACAAAAAGAAAAGGAGTAGACAATTCATTAAATATTTAATGAATTCTACTTAATTTTAATTGATTATTACTAAAGTCATAACCTGTTTTTAAATTGATTTCCCATCCCGACAGTAGTATCCCAATGGTTTATTTTCCATCAAGTTATTTTCCTGGAATACCTCACAGTCCATACATTTACACTCTTCATGGTAATATAAATCATCACATGAAGTTTTTCCACTGGCGCAGTATAATCCTGGAACGTCAGATGGTTGAACTGGAATGGCACTATCAATATCTTCTGCCATTTTTTCCTGTATAATTTTCATTTTACCTTTAACACAGGAACTGTCTTTTTGTACTCCACATATTTTGCACAGGCATTTATTCACATTTTCCATATTAAATTCTACTTTCCCCATAATTATCCCCTCCTGATATTTAATAAATATGTTTTAATTAGGTATTAAATTGATTTATTAAAGTGATAAGCAGGTTTTAAAGGTATTTATATATAAAATAAGATTTCAAGGTACCGCAAAATAAAAAAAATAAAGAATTTAATAGTAAAAATAATAAAAAATAATTAAATTTCAAGTTTTTTAATTTCCACCGGCATTTTACTGTTTGTACAGTATTCATAGAGGTGACCACAACCACTGCATCTTATAACTCCCACTGATCCCTGGGGAATGTGTGGAATGTAAAATGCATCTTCACTTGATTCTGGATTCCTTTTATGGGATATATTCTTATCCTGACAACCGCATTCTGGACATTTTTTATTTAGTTCCTCAAATTTCATATAATATGACCCCTTTTTTTTTAGTAAATATCCCGAGGGGAAAAACCCCCCCCCCCCTAATTAGTTCGCTATATGGCGAATTTATTATATTTTAATAAAGGCATTATATAAATTTTTTGGATATGTTCAAAATTAAGATTAATCTAAAAGGACTTTTATTTCATCACCAATTTTTACCTGGCCCCCCCTGATAACTCGGGCAAATATTCCCTCAGTGGGCATCACGCAGTCCCCCACCTGATGATATATGGCACATGGATTGTGACAGATTTTACCCTTCTGAGTAACCTCCAGTATAGCAGTAGCACCTATTTTTAATCTATTCCCAATAGATAGTGCACTTAAATCAATATTTTGCGTGGTTAAATTCTCTCCAAAGTCTCCGGCTTTAACTTCCAGGCCTTTATCTTTCATTTTATCAATGCTCTTTTGGGAGAGTAAAGATACCTGGCGGTGGTAAGTAGTGGAGGCATGGGCATCATTTAAGAGTCCATAATTATCCACCAGTAAGCCTTTATTAACATTATTTTTTCTGGTCTGCTTTTTAAGGGATAGGCAGACGGCAGTTATATGTCCCATATTAATCACTAAAATAAAATTAAAAAAATAAGTAAATAATTATATTATTTACTGGCCTTTACTGCATCTTTAGATGCTTTAAAATCACTCTTATTTTTAAGAATTTCCAGGGCTAGTTCTGCTACTCGATCTCCAGATAAGAGCATACCTCCAAAGGTGGGTCCCATACGTGGTTGTCCATAGGCGGTGGCCACAGCCATTCCCGTAACCAGCAGTCCCGGGTATACTTCCTGGGTATTTTCCACAATGGCATCTTCTGATTTTTCCACCCACATGGACTGGTATCCTGGTGTTTTTAAAAGACCTCTCTCTTCTAAGGAATTAACCACTACTGCGTCATGTCCAGTGGCATCTATAACCAGTTTTGATTCTATGGCTACGGGATCCACACAGGTTATAGCCCGGGGTAGGGCCGAAACAGGGGTCCAGTTCATAACTATGCCTGAAACCCGATCATCTCTTAAAACCACATCATCAAATTTGGTCATATTTATGATTTTAACACCAGCATCACAGGCACTGGCAATTAACTTGGAACAGGCATGAGGTCCGTCTGCTACATAAAGTCCTTCTTTAAATTGGGTGTAAGGTACTCCGATTTCATCTAAAACTTTTTGTCCCGGGGCACGGACGGTGAGTTTGTTCATCAGGTATCCACCAATCCAGAATCCTCCCCCCAGATAATTGTTACTTTCAATTATTAAGGTTTTTACTCCAGATTCAGCCAGTTTTTTAGCTGCATAAAGACCACTGGGGCCTCCACCTACTATTATAACATCACTTTCAATGTATTCTATTAATTCGTCGGCAAATTCTGAGACGATTGCCTTAGTTACATCTTTTTCAGATGCACTGGAAAATATTGCCATTATTTTTTACCTCCAAATATATTTTTTTTGATTTTTAATGAATGGGATACAAGAATTTATACTTCTATCTGGGTAATGGTGGAATACACCTCACGGAGTGAAGATTCCATTTCAATCTCCTCCTGAACTTCCAAAACTTTTTCTAGTATAGCATTGGTTTCTGGATAACGGGGAGCGGCTTTACATCCACTATCAGGTAAGGTGGAAATCTCAAAAGTACCTATCTTCTCACCAATTGCTGAAATCTCCAGTTTATCAAGACCTATCAGGGGGCTGAGTAAAGGGAGGGGGGAAGAATATCTGGTGGCCAGAATATTAGGAAGGGTCTGGGAAGCTACCTGACCTAAACTACTACCATCAACTATGGCCAGAGCTCCTTCAATTTTGGCCAGCATCCCGGCCACCTGGTACATTCCACTTTTGCATAGTACACAGGTCATTCTTTCTGGTGCTTCTTCTTGGCATTTTTTAAGGAATGGTCCATATTTAACCTGATAAAGTTTTAATTGGGAGCCAGAAGCATATTCTTTTAATTTTTTAACTATTTTAATAACTTTTTGTGAAGGTTCAGTAAATGGTGCATTGTTGAAATTTAAAATGGTGACCTCACATCCCCTTTTCATCATGAGGTAAGTGGCCACAGGTGAATCTATACCACCTGATACTAAGGATATGACTTTTCCCTGGGTACCAACAGGTAAACCCCCTGGGCCCTGGATTTTTTCATGATAGATAAAAGTTTTATCTCCTCGTACTTCTACAAAAATTTCAAAATCAGGATTGGTTAAATCCACCGGGGATTTGGTAATCCCATATACCACTGATCCGCAGTAGGCTGCTATTTCCTGGCTGGTGAAATCATGTTCACCGACTCTACGAGCCCGGATTGCAAATGAATCTTCGCCTGAAAATATCTTTTTTTCAACCAGGTAATGTACATAAATTTGCAGTGTTTTTTTGATTTCATCTTTTTGGGATGTGGTTTCTACTGCGGGAGAATAGGAAACAATGCCAAAAATTTTAGGTATTTTTTGGAGTGCTTTTTCCAGATTAGCACTATATAATAAAAATCTACCTCCATCATTAATAATTTTACAATCCAGAGAGGCTTTAATATTATAGATAAGTCTATTTTCAAACCTTCTCCTTACAGGAGGACTTTTTACACCAATCTCTCCATATCTTAGCAATAATAATTCATAATCCATTTAATCTCCTCAAAAAGATTTAATTAATTTATCCACCGTAAATTACCTGAATGATTTTTATTTTATCCCCTGGATTTAATATGGTGTTTTCCAGAGCAATATGGCTATTTTTTTTAACTATCACCGTTAAGGGATTTAACTGGAGGTTATCCAGAAGTTCCTTAACTGTGAGGCTTTTTTTAAAAGTTAGGATAGCATCCTGAAATTCGACTTCCATGTAAAGTTCCCTGGTACCTTTAAGCATCTTTGAGACCGGATTTTCATTAACAATTGTTATATGACTATTGTTATATAAAGATTTTCATGGTGTTAATGAATAAAAAAATGATAATAAGGCTCCAGGGCCACATTTTTAATATTAATTAATTTTTCCACTGGCACCTGTTTATTCCAAGGCTAGGGATAAGTCTTCAATTAAATCATCCTGATCTTCTAATCCAATTGAAAGCCGGATTAACTTATCACTTATCCCTGCTTTTTTACGTGCCAGAGGAGTCATGGAAGCATGGCTCATGGTAGCAGCATGTTCCACCAAAGAATCAGCACCACCTAATGACTCCGCCAGAGAAAATATCTTCAGTTTATTTAAGAATGGCTTCACCTCATTTTTTAAATTAAAAGATACCACTCCCCCAAATCCTTTCATTTGTCTTCGGGCAATATCATGCCCGGGATGGGAAGATAATCCGGGATAGAATACTTCTTCAGTCCGGGGATGATCATCTAAAAATTCCGCCACTGCCTGGGCAGCGGCAGCATGCTGTTTCATTCGCAAAGGCAATGTTTTAAGACCTCTTAAAATCAACCAGGAATCAAAAGGCGGTGCATTAGTACCCAGTCCATTTAATAAGAAATGAATATCCTCAGATAGCTCAGGGGATGTGGTAATGACTGCTCCTCCTATAACATCACTGTGTCCATTAAGGTATTTAGTGGTGGAGTGCACCACCAGGTCAATGCCCCATTCAATTGGTTTTAGAAAGTAGGGAGTGGCAAAGGTGTTATCAGCCACCGTTAAAATATCCTGGTTACTTTCCTGGGCCACCTGGGAAACCATTTCCAAATCAGTGATATTTAAAAGGGGATTGGAAGGTGTTTCACTCCAAATCATTCTAGTGTTGGGTTTTATTGCATCTCTAAGAACATCCTCATTATCAAGTCGCACGAAAGTGAAGTCAATACCAAACTTAGGCAGGATTTCCGCAAATAAACGATATGTACCTCCGTATATATCATCACAGGAAACCACGTGATCTCCTGCTTTTAAAAGATGGAGAGTGGTGGAGATAGCAGACATTCCACTGGAAAAAGCAAAGCCATCATGGCCTCCTTCTAAAATGGCCAGGGCACTTTCCAGGCTACTGCGAGTAGGGTTACTGGTACGGGAATAGTCATGTTCTTTGGGTTGTTTATAATCATCAAATACGAAAGTGGAAGTCTGATAAATAGGGGTTGAAATAGCCCCGGTAACAGGATCCGGTTTTCGGCCAGCATGTACTGATTTTGTTTTAAATCTCATAATAATTCCTCATATTAACTAATTCTTTGTAATATAACTGTTGTTATAATACTATATATAACAATCGTTAATTAAGATGGGGTGCTATAAAAAAATTTCTATAAAAATAGTAATTTATGGGTTTTTATTTTATATCACTGGAGATTTAAAAAAAAAAAAAAATTATTGTTGATCAGCTGATCCGTCTCGACAATGGAATGAACTGGAAAAACCATAGCTAGATGGAACTGAACATTCACTGCAATCGCAATTAACAACATCCTTTAAGCAATCTCTAGCATCGCCTACAGAACAAAATACACCTAAAGTACCTTCTTCCATACACTTAGTATATGAAGAACAGGAACTGCAGATGCATTTTAGCATGGTTTCCTCATTCTTAGGTATTTTGGACATAAAACACCTCCTGCCTATAATATATAACTATCGTGATATTTATAACTATGGATAATATTATATCAAATAAAATATTTTAAAAAAAAATTATTTCCGGGCCCTGGCTACCTTACGAGCAATAACCAGTTCCCCAATAGCTATTAAACCTACAAAGAATTTTTCCAACCCACCTGTAGCCCATATGGCTTCTCCAAAGGTTGAATCCTTTATTCTCTGTTCATATTCCTGTGGTTTTATCCGGTGGCCGGTTCTACGCCGGGTGATGATTGCCGCGGCTTCCATGAGTTCATCCCAGCTGACCCCTTTTAGCTCCTGTTCCATGGCCTCGAATATCTTGGCTACCTTTATTTCATAGAGATGGGAGAGGTTATCCACAATATCATAGGTGCGCACCAGACCCACCACCACATCATTATCACCTAAAACCGGCATACTTACTAATTTATGCTGTGAGGTCTCCAGTACCGCCATCCGGGCCGGGTCATCCTCATGGATATGGATTACCGATTCCTTGCTATGCATTACATCAGCAACTGTTTTAAGATTCTCCCTTAATCCACGGGTAACATCCAGGGAAGTAATCCAACCCACCAGTACCATGTTCTCATCAACCACAGGAGTGGTGAATTTACGGCTTTTTTCCATTTCAAGGGAAACCTGCACCAGCTCCTGATCCGGGGACACACTAATAAAATCCTTATCCATAATCTCTTTAACTTTCATGGGATAACCTCTCAAGTTTTAAAGCACTCACAGGACATTTGGTAGAACAAACCTCACATAGAATACATTTATCTTTATCCAGCACAATTTTTTCATCATCATCCAGTTTTATGGCGCCGGTGGGGCAGCTTTCTTCACACATCTGACACTCTACACAGGCTTTTTGATCAATATCCAGTCTCCTAGTTTCTTTTACTGGTCCCAGAAATCGTTCCAGGCTAATAGCATCAGCCTCGCATACATTTGCACAGGCCCCACACCCTACACATAAATCCTGATTAATAAGGGCCGTCTGGTCATCTTCTACCGTAATGGCCTGGGTGGGACAGAACTTTTTACAGGTACCGCAGGATATGCATTTATCAGGGTTTACTTCAATATTTTCACACCTAATAACCCGGTGAGGTATCTTAAGGTCTTTTAATTCATATTCCACCTGATCATTCACATGGGCCCGGCTTTCCACCACTCTTATACATCGAACCGGACAACTTTGAGCACATATCTCACATTTGACACAGTTATTCAATATTTTAGCAGGTTTTATAGAATCTGATTCTGCAATGGCATCCACCGGACACTCCTGGGCACATAGATTACATCTAACACATCTAGAAGAGATGGTTATGAATTTATCCATCACCGTGCAGGGCTCTATTTCCACTGAAAAGTCCTCCAGATTATCCTCCAGATCAGCTGATTTTAAGGCAACTTCCTTATGGAGGTCCTCAATCTTCTTTTTAAAAGTTACATCCATCTTCCAACCTCTTTTTAGGTATACTTTTTTAAAATTTATCCAATGAATTCCCCATAAATTTGAATAAAGGTTAGTTAATTTTATTTATATTATGCAAGTTTATACTTAGTTCTAATTTAATGGTGTTATTATTTATCATCATATACTTAAAAATTTTCAAATATGGAATTATCCGGAAGTCCGCTGGTGGCCCCTTCACTCTGGATACACCGGGAGGCAATTAAATTACCACTACGGCAGGATTCTTTTAAGGAGAAATGATTAAGGTGAGCATATAAAAAACCGGTATTGAAAGCATCCCCTGCACCGGTACTATCCCTGCATTCCACCTGAAATGGTGGAAGGTCCACTTCATCTTCTCCATTAGTAGCATAAACCCCTTCTGCCCCTCTTTTTACCACCACAATTTCTAAACCCTCTTTTTGTAATTCTACTGCAGATTCCTGATAAGAAGAAGAACCGGTGAGTACCTGTAATTCTATTTCATTAATTAAAAGTATATCTGTGCGTTCTATTATTTTTTTTAGTTTTTTTAGACCTTTTTCCACATAGATACGTCCTGGATCAAAACTTAAAATCAAATCATCCTCCAGTTCACCTACCAGTTTTAACTGGGTCTTAAATGAATCCCCTACAAAAGAAGTAAGGTGCAGAACCTGGCTCTGATTTACATATTCCAGGTCAATATCTCTGATGAGGATATCATCATTGACTCCCGGATCAACATAGAGGGCTCTCTGGCCTTTAAGATCAATAAAACCCATAACCCGGCCACTTCTACCATGAGATGATAGGAGTAAATGGGAAGTATCCACATTTTCTTTTATGAGATTGCTTTTAAGGATTTTACCCGGATCATCCCGGGCAACTTTACCTATGTATCCTGTTTTAAGGCCTAATTTAGATAAACCAATTATGGTGTTGGCTGCTGATCCTCCACAGGATGTGGTGACATTTTTAATAAAAGTTTCCTCATCAGCACCGGCCAGATAATCGACCTGATGCAGGAGGTCCATATTCAAAGCTCCAAAACCCACCACCTGTGGTTTTCCAGTTTTAAAATTTTTGGATTTCATTTCTAAAACAGATCCCTTAAATTAATCTGATAGTCACCCAGTTTACCCTGATAGTTTCCAGCAGAAACTCGAAGTACATCATCCACTTCCAGTACTGCCTTTAACCCTGCTTTCATGGCCATTTCAACTTTATCCATGTCCAGCCCATTTATCACTATCTCCGGGACGTAATTAACATCATCAGGAACTAAGGATTCTTCTTTAAGGCGTGGTTTTAGTGAAGGGCAATAGGGATGGTTGGTGGTGGGCCCAATCCATGGGTAATTGGTTTCCACTTTAGAAGCTGCTGAACAAATATCAAAGGGAGTTATAACTCCTTCTATTTCTCTTATGGCTTCCAGGGCTTTATTTCCTGCTTCCATAACTCCTTTTTTAGTGCGGCACATATACCAGAAATTAGCACCCATAACTGCCGACTGATAACCCAGCTGTTTTTCAATTTTAAAGTCCGGCAGGGCAATAGGAACCACAATCATCTCCCTACCATATATATTTTCTTCCCATTCATAGCCATCTCCACAGTGCCCCACCTGTTTCATCATACCCAGATAACCTTCCGGATGAGGGGTGGCATTATAAAGAGAGGTGAATGGTTTAACCAGGATGTCCTGTCTTATTCGGTAGGATAATTCCACTTCAAATTTTTCCAGATCATCCAATCCAAAGTAAAACTGGACGATAGCACCAGGGCGGTTATCAGGGGTTTGGGATGCATCTAAAAATCTTTCCACCCCTCCTTCCACCCTTCCAATAACTGCCCCTGGCGTTGAAGTAGCATCAAAGGCTGCTTTTTTAACTATCTCTTCATCCTCTGCAGTTATAATGGCCCTTACACATTTTCCCGTGAAGGCCTCTGCAAAGGTATTCTCTATTCTTTCATCATATGGCACTAACCCAGACCCCCTATAGCTTCTCCTCTAACCTTTTTCCGGTACTCCCTGCTCATTTTTATCAAATCCTGCTGATTATCACCACTAATAAGTTCCAGCAGGGGCAGGTCTTTATTTTTAAATACGGTTTCAAATTCTTCTAAAAGAGGTATACTAACCCTGAAATTAGCCAGAGCCCTTTGAGGATTAGCAGCATAAGCATCCACAAATTGAAATACATATTCCGCACTGAACTTATAATATAAATCAACTAAAAGGGAAGTTACAATAGAGTGGGGTGATATTACTGCGATATTTGCTTCCCGGATAGCATATTCATTACCATTAAAGGCTACCGCCAGTGAATCATTTTCCCGGGCAAAGCGTAGTGGTTCCACATCAGTTATACTATCCCCAACATACATAAAATCTAAAGTTTGGTTCTTTTTTAGAATATCCTGAACTGCTAATTTTTTACCTTCTCCTCCCACGGTTATAACTGCATCTATCAGCTTTCCACTTTCCATAGAGGGGAGTTTCTTAAAAAAGATTTCATCCATGGACTTAAAATCTGCACCATTAACAATATCTTCTTTAAATTGTTTTAGAGATTCTATTTCATTCTGGATGTTTATTTTTTCCAGATCCAGGGTGGTGGAGTAAGTATTTTCATAGGAAAAATCTGTTACCTGGCACAGGGCATTTATATATTGCTGGTAGCTGGTGCTAACAATATAGGAGGGCAGCATGGATTTAACCAGTTGAAGTGTACTGCCAGCTCCAGGTAGCAAAGAAACATTTTCTTTAGAAAAATCAATAATTTTTTGATTGGTGGCCCCATATGCCTTTAAAAATGGGGCAATGAGTTTTAAGGTATCTCCGGCATGATAATCTTTTCTTTTTATTTCTTCTACCAGAAAATCATCGTACTGACTAACCCTGGTGAAAAATTCTTCTCCTTGAGGTATGAAGTGTCCTGATAGTTCAAAAGCATTATCATTAAGGGATAGGGGACCCTCACAATCACTTATAAATAATTTGTTAACCAAAGTGGTTTCCTCCCTGATATAACCCTGATTGGGATTAAATCTTAATTTATGTTTTCATTTCCATTTCAATAGCTTTTACCGGGCATATTGTTTCACATTCCCCGCAAACAATACATTTCTGACGATTAACCTGCAGATCATCCTGTTTAAGGCTTAAGGCATCTACCGGACACTTATTAACACAAACTCCGCAGGATTGGCATAGATCATTATCCACCTTTACTTCTCCCTGTTTCATACCCTGGATGGTTCTTCTTCTAAATAAAATCCTGTTTTCATCAGTGGCAAAGTATTCTTCTTTAAGATCCACCGCATCCATTGGACAGATTTCCACGCATTTTCCACACTTAACACATTCTTCTCCAATGTGAATAGGAGAGGGCATTTCCAGTTGGATGCACCTTACTGGACAGGGTTCTATACAGGAACCACACCCGATGCAGTTTTCATCCACCACTTTTATGATACGTTCCGGGGAGGTGAACTCCAGGATATCCTTAACATCCCCTATTTCCAGGTCATTATCCACCAGGCCCTGGATCTTATCATGTAATATGTCAGTTACATCCTCTATGAATTCACCTTCTTTATGCCGGTAACTGATATCCCGGGCCAGCCTATTTAAGACTTCGTCAATTTTTCCAGCATCATGGGATAGTTTCTGGGAATCTTTTTCTAAGAGTTCTGAAACTATTTCCATGGTTTTTATTTTACTGAAATTTTCATAGGCCCTTTTCCGGGAGGAGTATTTAATAGCTGCAGAAGGACAAACTTCCATACATTCCTCACACCGGGCACAGTAAGAAGGATCGATAAAGGGAAGTTTACTCATTTTCCCTACATTAATGGCTCCCCGGGAAGGACATACCCTGGTACAGGTCATACACCCGATGCAGTCTTTTTGATTAACCACAATGGCCTTACCTCCCACCACCGATCGGGGTAAGATTTCACCATATTTAATAGCATCAGTGGGGCATACCCGGGAACAGTACCCGCAGCGGACACATTTTTCCTCATCTATTTCACTGTGAGGTTCATGGTTTCCTGAAGAGGTAAAATGAATAGCACCTGTTTTGCAGGCCCCTATACAGGCACCGCACTGTCTGCACAGCTTGGGATTGATATTGGGAACATTTTCCCTGATAGGTTCTGATAAACGAGTCCGCATGGTTATAGCATCATAGGGACAGGCTTCTCTGCATAAAACACAGCCAAAGCATTTTTCATCTATTTCTATCTGATTATCAGGGGGTATTTCATGGACTGCGTCCACAGGACAGGATTTAAGACAGGGACGATCAGGGCAACTTTCGCACTTGCTGTGGTCTATTTCATAATCCACTTCCACTTCCCGCAAGGGCTTGAATGATTTTTTAGTGGTAATTGGGATATTATCATCTCCTAATAATAATTACTTGGACTCCTGTAGAGTTTCCGGGATAGGTTCGGTGATAGGTAAAAGGGAGGGTTTTAAGGTTATCATGATTTTACCATCATCTTCCTGGTCATCCATTAAGAATTTAGCCACAAAGTATCCTGCCACTCCAAAGGGACATGTCTGGTAACAGGTACTGCATCTTAAACATTTATCCGGGTCTCTTTTTACTCCACTATCAGGGGAATAGGTTATAGCTCCTGAAGGACACTCTTTCACACATAAGCGGCACTGGGTACATTTACTCTCATCCCAGGTAATTATTCTAAGTTTCAGCCTATCGGTTACTCTTTCAATTATATCGTGAACCAGTTCTTCATCAGATAGTATTTTTAAGGAATCTTCCATAATAGGTTTAAGAGGTAATTCCATTTTGAAGAGTTTATCTCGAGGTAAATCTCTTATTTCTTCCTCCTTATCTTCCAGGGTCTTTTCCAGTTTACTAACCACCAGGTTGATTATTTCTTTTTGCTCATCCAGGTTAGCGATATGTATGCTTTTAAGGGCGCCTTTAACCGGACAGCTTTCCAGACAATCACCACAGGAAATGCACTTTGCCTGGTCAATTAATATGCGGTTATCTTCTTCTCGAATAGCACCTTCCACACAGCAGGCTTTCATGCATTTTTTACAGCGGATACATAGATAATCGTCAATTACATAGCTTTTTTCCACTGGCAGAATGGTGAATTCTTCCCTTATCAGGTGATTTTCACCACACTCGATGGTTTTAGGTTCAGTGGGGCAAACCTCAGCGCAAAAACCACACCTGATGCAGGCCCTATTATTAATAACCGGATATACCCGACCTACTTCTTCAGTTGTGTCTTTATCACGAACCAGTTTTATGGCAGTGGGTGAAGGACAAGCAGCAGTGCAGGCTCCGCAACCAATACAATATTCTTTAAGTACCACTGGAAAGTCTCTAAAACGGTCTGGTTTTTCAACTATATCGTGTTCAGATTTTGCACCAGTGAACTTCTCGGCCCAGGATTTCTGAGCAAATTCATACAAGTACCATATTACAGAAGACATAAGACACCTTCATCATTTTTCATTAACTAAATTAGTTTTAAGGTTCATGTTGTGTATTCCCTGGTAAGAAGTTTCTCCTTTCTTTTCATCCAGAATAACCACTCTTTCAGTACAGGCAATGCAGGGATCAGAGGTAGCATAGGTAGCCACCGCATCAGCTACAGTGGCCACATCCTTTAGCATGTACTTAGCACAGGCATCAATATTCATGATACTGGGAGTCCGGATGGATATCTCTTTTATGAGATTTCCATTGGTTTCAATCATGTAGGTAACCTCTCCCCGGGGAGCCTCATTTCTCCATTCGCCGTAGCCGGCCCCGAAATCAATCTTGCTACGTATATCCCCTGGTGGTATATTGTCTATTACCTGTTTTATCAGGTCCAGGGAGACCCTTAATTCATCGAAACGATTCATGGTCCGGGCAAAATTATCCCCTTCCTTTCGATAGATTACCTTAAAGTCAAAATTATCCTTATAGGTATGGTGATCTTCCCGGAGATCATGTTTTAAACCAGAAGCCCGACCTATAGGTCCCACTGCCCGGGCTTTAATAGCCTCATCATAGGTCATTTTACCCACATCCCGGGAACGCAGGCCCATGAGGGGTCCGTGTTCAAACATTTCCACGTATTTATCGTATTCTGATTCCAGTTTAGTGACTATTTCCCTGATTTTCTGGAGGTGGGATTCCTTGGCATCCATACGTACTCCCCCAACCACATTCCAGCCCATGTTAACCCGGTTTCCAGTTAATAATTCTATAGCATCCATTACCGGTTCCCGGAGGGCCAGCATGTACATAAACAGGGTTTCATGTTCCAGAGCCTTGAAATAGGTGGAATTAGCTAAAAGATGGCTTTGTGTACGGTCCAGTTCATTGGTTAGTACCCGCAGGTACTGGGCTCGTAGTGGTGCCTGCTGGCCTGCTATTTTTTCAAAAGTCTCAGCAAAGGTCTGGGTGTGGATATAGGAACATATCCCGCACACTCTCTCTGCCAGGAAAATAGATTTTTGCCAGGTTTGACCCTGCATTATCCTTTCTATTCCCCGGTGAACATATCCATAATCAATTTCAGCACTTAAAACCTTCTCACCCTGAGTTTTAAGTTTCAATCGCAATGGTTCTTTTAGTCCAGGGTGTATAGGTCCAATTGGAAGAATCATTTATTTTGCCTCCCTTTAAGGGCTATGGCACCAGGTGCCACACTCAATATAGCTTCCAGTATCTCAGAAGGTCGGGGTGGGCATCCTGATATTTCAGCATCCACCGGTATAAAATCAGATACAGGAGCAGATACACTTCCTCCTTCCTGATTAAAAACATCTCCAGTTAAAGGACAGTTACCAATAGCCACCACCACTTTAGGTTCCGGGGCCTTGGTATATATCCGTCTTAAGTTTTCTAACCACTGGTCGGTTACCGCTCCTGTTACCAGGATTACATCCGCCTCCCGGGGGTTATTATGTACGTATATACCGTACTGTTCCAGGTCATAACGTGGTGATAAAAGGGCCACTACTTCAATATCGCAGCCATTGCATCCTCCCGTATTAACCAGACATACGTGAATTGAACTCTTTCTTACAATATCTTTAAGAGTATTTAACATTTCTTTACCTCTTAGTTGCCTCAAGATAGATGTTTAAAAAATAATTTATTTTAGTTTCCGGGGGCAACATTTTAGATCTGATCCCCCAGTAATATTTCTAAAAGTTGTTTTTTGCCATCCTCCAGGGCTTGATTATAAGGTGTACCATCTAATACTTCCTTACTTATTTTAGTGGTGATTTTTTCTGAATCATCACCAGATACAATCTCCATAACATCAGATAAATAGCAAAGTCTTAAATCAGCATGAATCCTTTCTTTTAAGCACCGAGGGCGTGCTGATTCGAAACGAGGGTGCAAAGCCTCCAGACTGGACATGTCCAGGTTCTTAATGAGAATCTGTTCCATTTCCTCTTTTTTGATACCTAATTCATCAGCTAGAGGTAGTACTATGTCTTCTCTCCAGCGAAAACTGGTAACTATTCTAATTTTCATTAATTCCAGAAGTGATTCATTATTATCCATTTAATCACCAGAAAGCTAGATATTCATCGTATATTGTTTACATTAATTATTATTAACTTATATAATCGTCAGAGCCAGCCATACTGCAGCTGAAATTAAAATACCAAAAATGGTTTCATAACGGCCGTATCCGGGCCTCATCCCCAGGACAAGTGCTACCATGAAAAGACCCAGGCTTATGGATACAAAAGATGGTAAGAAAAACAGGAGGGCACTATTTAATACCAGAAACCATCCTGCAATTGAAATTATTAAAGCCACTGGATCAATTTTTTTTATTACAAAGGGCTGGTTATATTTTTTATAGCTTAATAAAAGCCCCAGCACTGATCCCAGTACAAAGGAAATGATGTATATTAAATATGTTATTTCATCCACTATTATCACCATTATGCTTTTTCATATTTTCAGCATGTCTCATAAATATCATGCAGGTTGATAGAGTACCACCAGGGCCACTGCCAGGAAGATAAGGGTTATCAGGAAAACAGCTTTTTCCAGTTTTTCTGAGAGGTGTACGGCCTTATCTTTATTTTGTTGTAGTAAGAATATGGTGAATATTAGTCCCACCAGGGTTACCGGTATTACCACCATCCATTGCAGGAAGGCCACCAGTCCACTGGCAATCATAATCCCCAGAGCAACCAGAGCCATCAAGAATACTAAATCTTTTTCCTGTGCCATCTTTAAGATTCTCCTTTTATATGAATATTAAATTTTATTTTCATTTCTTATCTCACATCACCATCATCAGGACCAGGGATCCCACAATTCCAATAAAAGCAAAGGTGATTTGCGCCATTATAGAATGGTTAGGATTAAGTAAGGGGGTGATGGAGTTTATAAACGCAATCAAAACACTGATAGCCACCATACCTACCAGATAACCTAAAATGCCCAGCGGTCCTATGAAAACAGTTAAAAATACCCAGAGTAGCATGTACCATGCTATGGACTCGGATATCATCAGATAACCTCTTAGTACTCCAAAATGCTCAGTTTCATATCCAGATACAATGTCTTTTCCTTTAGTTATGGCAAAAGGGGAGTAAGGAGATTTGGATAAAATCAGCACAAAGAACATCAGTGCCGCCAGGGGAATGGTGAAGATTAATGGTCCATTAACTGCCTGGTAATTGATTATATCACTGATTACCATGGTCTGGGTTTGCAGATAGATAATAACCAGTACTGCAAATAGAGGAACCTCTGCTGCTGCAGAAAAAACTGCCCGGACACAGCTCAGTTTCCCATAGGGTGATCCTGAGGATGAACCGGCATTATGCTCCACGATTTTTTGAAGGGCGTATATTCCAAAGAACAATAAAAGAGAGCCTTCTATTACCGGCCCTACAATCACCGCTGATACCCATATGGCACAGAGCATACTGGCTATGGCTATATAAAAGGGCATGGCCGCAGTATAAGGAAATGATGATTCCTTTATAAAAAATTTAAGGGTGTGCAGTAAGTGCTGTATTATGGGAGGTCCCGGTCTACTCTGTATTCTGGCCATTACCTTCCTCTGGAGTCCAAATAATAGGCTCCCAATTAAAAAGGCAATGAGAACATTTAACAGTATATTTGCCATTAGATTCATTTAATCACCGGTTTTATGAATGAGAGATTGTTTAATATCCAATAAATGGTTCGTTCCTTCTCTCATCTTCCTCCTCTTTTTTAACCTGGGCCATCAAAATAAGGCCCAGGGATAATATAAATGTGGGAATCAACACTATGGATATGGCATAAACTATCCAGTCGGCTGGATTAAATACCAGGGCATAGATGATCCCTGATATGGATAATAAAAATATTGCATAGCTGGACACTTTTAGAGTTGTCATTTTTTCACCTTAATACCAGTCCTGATTATTTTTCTATTCTTATCATGATTATTAGAGATTTCCTAAGGTATCCATTCTTTTATATTAAAATGGTTTATTTATGATTAAAAGTATCTCTATTGCCCTTACAATCACCAGAAGAGAACTCAAGTGAATTATAAGTATAAAGGGGGATCCAGGGGTTCTAAACATCTCTGCTTTAGTGGCATAAAATGGGGCGATTCCCGTCTCACCGGCAATACCCAGTAGGAGTAACACCGAAGCAAAAAACATCATAGGGGTGGTAAAACTTAGTTGAGCAATTTCAAGTATACTCAGGGTTCCGGTACTGGCCAGTATAATCGCTGCACCACCAAATAAAGGTAAAGAGGCAATCATAGCAATCAGACCATACTGGAAGGCTGCGTTTAGTACATCGATTTGTTTAACCGCAGATACTATACCGATGTTAACAATACCAATGAGGGCCACCAACAGGGTGAAGTTGAATACATCCCCGGTAATCATGGCCCCGGCGGTGGCCAGTCCACATACCACTGCCAGAAATCTTCTGATTTTAAATTCTTTTAATCCAACTTTCACTTCATTATCATTTAGTGATCCGAATTCTGCTTCCACCTGGGTTTCCGTTCGGCTAATAGCAATTAAAGTGGTGAATATGAGGGCACCTGCAAACATGAACAGGTTGAAGGGAGTAAGGTAGAGTACTATATCTCCTAATGGTATCTGACCTAAAAGTTGCCCGCCTAAAGTTGCAATATCCATTTTTCTACTCCTGGTTTATTTTAATTAGTATAATCATTGATTTTCAAATTCTATTTAATTCAGTTTCTTTTAAATTCTTCCCGGCCCAGAACTCCTATAAGGCCCATTTTTGATGCTACTTTGAGTAATATTCCAAAGGAAGACATAAGTAATCCTAATAACCATATTTCAGGGGCTACAAATAGTATTAAAAATCCAGCCAGCCAGATACACCAGGCCACCCCGGAAATTCCACTAACACCCTCCCATAATTGGAAAGGTAGTCCCCTGGATTTTCTAGCCAGAGCATAGAACAGAATACCTACACCAGCCACTGCACCACCGGTAAATCCTGTTAAAAATATTCCATAAACTATCAGTACCAGTGATAAGAAATTAGGTGCTGTTTTAAGAATTTCCATATCCATTTTAATGGGCATGGGCATGAATGAAACTTTTTTACCGGTTTTTCTCATTTCCCGGCTCATTAATATCTCTGATATGGCCATTATTTCCGCCAGTTCCACCACCAGGCCCGGTAAGATTAAAGCTTCCGCCAGATCGGTTCCCACCGCGGCTACAATTATGAGCATGGCCACCCCTACTATATCAGTGAGGATGAGTGCATGTACATCCTTTTTCTGGAAGGATATTCCTAAAAGGGCTATAAATCCCACAATCAGGGCCACATAAAGGGCAGGTAGGAATAGAGAAACGGTGATAGTCGGTACAACTTCCGGGACAATCATTCTTCTTCCCTCCTCATGGTGAAATTAAGGGCCACCCAGGATGCTATTACAAAGGCCATCATTAATATGGTGGATTCGAGTACCGTGTCAAATCCCCGGGTATAATAAAGAATTTCATCAATTAATCCTCCAGGGGAGGAATAAATGGAAGTACCATAATAAATGGTGCTATTTTTAACAGAAATTGCAATTGGGGTTAAATAAGATGTGATTTTACCCAGGTTTGGTTCGTTCTCAGGATACTGAGATTTCACAATTCCTGGTTCTTTGAGTACTTCTCCCCCTCGATCATATGGGGCTAAGGGATTGCCCTGGTTTATCTGTTCCTGGGGAACCGGTCGGGGATATAGTTGATTATCATTAAGGGCCATGGGTATTAAAAACCCGGTTAATAATATAAAACCCAGTATAATGGAGAATAGCCGGGGTATTCGTTTCGGGTTGGCCAGTGAATTCCATAGTCTGCCCAGTTTCATACTTCAGCCCCCATTTCTTCTAAACGGACCACTGCACGAAGCAGAATCAGGGTTATAATTACTGTAGCGGCAATGAATGTTAGTAAGGCCAGTACATGGTTGTAGGATAAAAATATTAATGAAACCCCCACTGCAGGAATTTCAGTATTCAATATTCGGACAATGGGATCCTTTACACCAGGACCAATCACCGTTCCAATGGTGCCTAAAATTACCAGGGCACAACCAGTATAAAACCAAATTTGCATTTCAAGCACTGGAATCTTCCTCCTGGGCTTTTTTTCCTCTAATTTCATTTATCTTTATAATGGCCATCAATAATATTACTGTGGCAATGGGGTCGAAAATCGCTGCAACCAGGGCCACGTCCAGGTACCTGGCAGCAACTATTGTGCTGATAAATCCTCCCTGCAGTAAAGCGAACATGATAACTTTGTCCAGGGGTTTAGGGAGTAAAATTATCCCGGCCGCCCCAATGAACATCACCGCAGCGGATATAGTTGTTAAATTAATGAAATCCAGGGGATTCATGTTTTTTCACCGATTTTTAATTAATTTTTATTATCATCATTTATCATCAATCATCCAGAAGTATTTCTTCTTTAACCCTACTTAAGGAATAGGCAATGGCATTGGAGGTTATAGTAGAAGATACAAAGAAGGTTATGGCAATTATGGCTCCAAAGGGTGTTCTGATATACAGAGCCATGAGGGCAGATATGCCAAAACTCATGGCATTGAGATAAAGTAGTCTCTCCGACCGGTCCTGAGCGATTAGTGCCCTTAAGGCCATTAAAACTACTATAATGCCTACTATCTCTATTAACATAACATCGTCCTCGTTTTAATAAAGGTTTATTAAAGTAATAAGTATAAATTTAAGCTAATTTAGAGTATCTTCCCATTTTTTGAGCTATTTTACCCAGTAAACGTGATGCTGATTGATGATGGAGTCCCTGTATAGTTACAATGGCAATTACCATTCCCACCACAAACATTTCCGGGGTTAAGCCCACCAGAGATCCAGCCAGTATGATAAAAGTTATACTTAAAGCACCAATGGTTCCCGCATACCCTGGATCAGCACATAAACGGTTTCCTACAAATACCAGTAAGGCGGCAATAAAACCTCCCTGAGGTATACCAATAAGGAAACAACAAATAGCACCTAAAAGGGTTCCGGCAGAGGCATCAGGTGAGCAAACGATATTTCCCTGGAAGAATCCTCCTGAAAGATCGCCTCCTCTTTTTTTAACATCTCTACCTATAAATTCTGCCCCCTTAACTCCCGGGGATTCAGGAAGCCCCATCCAGGTATCAATAACCACAAAATTTATCCAGGATATTATAGCAGCCAGGGCTACTCCTAATAATTCATTCATATGATTCCTCCATATCAAATTTGGGGAAAACATCTTCTAAAAGATATCGGGAAAAAAATGCACTAAATACACCCACTATAACGGCCACATCCCATCCATTATAAAACCCGGTGACATTTAGCTGTAAGAATATTGCTAATAATCCCAGGGCAATAACCGAGGTAGGGAATACTGCACTGATTGTCCATGAATCTCTCATTGGTCCCTCAGGCAATAGTGGAAGTTTCAATAGTAAGGCAACAACCAGTGCCGATACCAAAGTTATTAAATAGCTTATCAATGTATCAACTCATTAACATGAATAATCATGATAAAAAGATATTACTCCAAGATATATAAATGTTTTTAAAATTATATTTACTTAAATAATTATTAATTATTAAGTTAATTAGGGAGTAATTCTCTAATAAAGATTATTATCAAAATTAATTACCCTAATTTAACCATTATATTATCAAGTCCCAGCATGAATACCAGAAGTTATATCATCCCCGGAAGATAGGGCCATGATAAATTAAAATATACCCTGAGGCTATAATAATATATTATGCTATAATTAACTGGATATATAATATATAACTACAATTTCAGGAAATTATTGAGTGAAATTAATATTCTAATTAAGAGAAAAAAACAATTAATCCCCACTAGAGGCATTATATGGAATCAACTAAAAACCAGGAATATAACTCCCTTCGCCATGATATATACCTTTTAATAGTCAGCCTGATTTGTATCGCTATTTTAAATATTACTTTATTTCAAGAAACTCTTATAGGCATTATTTCGGGATTACTGCTGGTATTTTTCCTCCCGGGATATGCTGCTTCCCACTTATTTTTCTATAAAAAAGAGGATTTAAACCCTTTACACCGGATTATCATCTCACCCTTAATCAGTATATTCCTGGTGGCATTCTGGGGATTGATTATCAATTACACTCCCTTCGGCTCTTTAAGTATTTCTTATGAAATTCTTTCCGTAGTCCTGGTGGTAGTGCTATTAACAGTTAAAATTATCTTAAACTTTAGGATTAAAAGGCAGGAAGTATCCCCTCCTGCCGGGGATGAAACCCAGGAAGATAAAACTAAAAAATTAAGGGAAGCTGCACTTAATGCTGCTAATAGGAAAAAAGATAGCTTACATGCATCTAAAAAATCCCCCTCTCCAAAAAAAGTGGAAATCACCCGTATAAAAGAATCATCCCGGGATCTTTTAATTTTGCTGCTTATCACCCTTAGTGGTGGATTAGTAATTTATTTTATAGGAGATAGCCTGATTAGAATACCCTTTGCACTGGGACTGGCCTTCTTCCTGCCGGGTTATGCCTTATTATCCCTTTTAAAATTATCTTACCGGGAAAAGAAATGGTTTATAAGAATAATCACTGCAGTGGGATTGAGTTTTAGTATCACCCTGATAGGGGGAGCTATTTTAAATTTATTAAATTATGAAATGTCCTCCCAGAACATCCTGCTTATTTTAATGTTTATTTCTTTAATAACAACGTTTTTAGCATATATCCGAAGATATATCCATCATCAGAGACTTTTAAAATCTATTAAACCACCGTCTAAAATTTTCACTCCCACAAAAAGCACCATGCGAATTTATAAGCCAGAATCCCAACTCCCTGCTGAAAAAAAATCACCGGTTTCTAAAAAACTTCAGTCTATGGTAAGAAGCTCCTCACCAAAGGATATTCCTGAAAAAGAGGATGGTGCTTCAGATGCACCTTTAAGTGAAAAGTCATCTTTTAACACATCTTCTGATGAAGTTAATAAATTTAAGGGTTTAGCTTACTTTTTAAAGTCCCCGGGAGGATTGGTAATCCTATTGACTATTCTGGGGGTTTTATTTGCATTTATGCCCTTTAATTTAATATCAGTTAATAATCAGAATCTGCTTCGAATAATTTTCACCATACCCCTGGTGTTGTTTTTGCCCGGATATGCTATTTTAAAAGGAATTTCATCCCCGCAGGAGACTAAGAGAAGTGTTAAAAGAAAAATAGTTATATTTGTCTTTAGTGTGATTTTGAGTATATTACTGGCCCTGGGATTAGGAATGGTACTTGCACCTTTCCTGGAACAGGGCGCAGTATGTATAATATTACTGGCTTTTATTTCTCTATCCGGAGTGGGAATATATTACTTTAGAAAAAGAAGGTTGAGTGTACTTCCCGCTGAAAAAGAAGTCCCTGAAATTGATTCAAATGAAGATGATGACGATGAGGAATTTGCATACTATGATGAAACTGAAGTAGAAGATTTAGAAGAACCAGAACCAGAACCAGAACCAGAACCAGAACCAGAACCTTATAAGGAGACTCCACTAGCAGCTGATGATTCAATTATAGAAACCCTGCCAGAAATATTATTTTCAGATGAGGACAATGAGGAACTGGAAGAAGAGTTAACTCCAGAAGAAATGGAAATGGCCAATAAATTGTTATTAAAATATCAGGGAAAGGATTTAAAACCTATAAAACCCCATAAAAAGGAAAAATTGGAAAAATATCCCGCTGATAAAAAAATGGAGGAAAAACTGATAAAAGCATTTTCGGCATCTATTGAAGATGAAGATAAAAAACCACCGGAAAAATCAGGATTTTTAAGTAAAACCAGCGATCTTTTAATAGTATTTGCTATTACCCTGCTTACCATCTCTAGCATTTTCTTACCCTATTTAAATGATAGTCCTCTGCGAACTATTTTAGGACTATTATTCGTACTATTAATTCCAGGCTATGTTCTGGTAAGTGCCCTTTTCCCTCGAAAAAAGGATTTAGATGGTATTGAAAGACCCGCCCTTAGTTTTGGTTTAAGTCTAGCAGTATCACCCCTTATCGGGCTTTCTCTTAATTACACTCCCTGGGGGATTCGCCTGACCCCTATAGTAATATCTCTCACATTATTTACTCTGATAATAGGATTAGTGGCCATTTTAAGGAGGGTTCGTTTAAGTCCTGAAGAGGTTTTTCAGCCCCAAATTTTAAAGCACTTCCATTCTTTGAAAAATTCTTTCCAAAGTGAATCCCGATTAGATAAAATACTCTCGGTGGTGCTTATTATCAGTCTCCTGGTGGCAGTTTCCATGACAGTTTATATTGTGGTGGCCCCTCAAGAAGGAGAAAAATTCACGGAATTCTATATACTGGGACCAGATGGTAAAGCCAGTGATTACCCCACCAATTTAACTGTCGGGCAAACCGGTGAACTGATTATAGGTGTGGTTAACCGGGAGTATGCCAATGTGACCTATGTCCTGGAGGTTAAACTGGATGGAGTACTTATTAGTGAAAAAACCATAAATCTGGCTAATAATGAAAAGTGGGAAGAAGATTTCAGTTTCGTGGCCAATACTTCTGGAGAAAATCGTAAATTGGAATTCTTGCTATATAAATTACCAGACAGAAGCGAACCTTACCGGAGTTTGCATCTGTGGGTTACCGTTACCGGTGCACAGGTAAATGAGATAGCACCAACAAATATAACTGATTGACCACATAAAACTGGTCTTTTAGTTTAACTATTTTTAATAGAATATTAAACCTCTTAAAAAAAATCCGGGATTCATTTACCGGAATATTAATACCTATTAGATAAAAAAATAATCTTCTTTAGAATTAATAACAGTTTTCCATCATATATAAGGTGAATTAATGAGTACTGTACGTAAATTAGCAAAAAATACTGGATGGTTAATGGCCTCACAGCTTATAACCAATTTCCTGGCATTTTTCTGGACCATTCTGATTGCCCGTTATCTGGGAGTGGATGGTTTTGGTCTTTTATCAGCGGCACTGGCTGCCACTGGAATCCTTGGTATTTTTGCTGATCTGGGGCTGGGTACCTACACCACCCGTGAAGTATCCCGGGACCCGTCACAAGGACCTCGCTTACTGGGTAACATAATCATCATCAAAATAATCCTCTCCACCATCATCATAGGCATTATATTAGTTTCCCTGATGTTACTGGAATACCCCCTACCTGAAGGATGGGTATATGCCCTTATTGGAGGATATGCCATATTATCATCATTTTCCACTCTTTTTTATGGTTTGTATCAGGCCCATGAAAAAATGGAATACCAGGCCATAGGGCTGATAATAAATAGTATCATGCTTTTTATTGGATTTATAGTATCAATCTATCTCCAGCTTAGTGTGGTGGCCTTTGGTGCGGTTTACCTGATTACCAGTTTTATAACCATGTTATACACTCTTCTTATAACCAGGTGGAAATTCGAAGCCCCTGCTTTTGAGGTTAATCTATCCTACTGGAAAAAAACCATTCTATTGGCCCTGCCCTTTGGAGTGACTTCCATATTCACCCTGATCTATTTCTGGATAGATACGGTGATGCTAACTGCCCTGCAGGGAAATGCCGCTACCGGACTATATAATGCTTCCTACAAATTGATAATGGTCTTACTTTCCATCTATCATGTTTACATGATAGCCATATTCCCGGTTATGGCCAAGTATTATAAAAAATCACCCCAGTCCCTTAAATTAACCTACCAGAGATCGGTGAAATATATACTGATTATAATCATACCGGTAGCTATTGGAACCAGTTTTCTGGCCCGGGATATCATATTACTGGCTTATACCAGTGAGTTTCTACCAACAGTGATGGCCTTGCAGATACTAATCTGGGCAGTGGTATTCATGTTTGTTAATGGCCTATCCACCAATCTTTTAGGTTCAGTTGATAAACAGCTAACGGTATCCAAGATTACTGCCATAGGAGCTACCTTTAATATACTGACCAATTTGATTTTTATCCCTTATTTGAGTTTTATAGGGGCCAGTATCACCACAGTAAGTACTGAAATTTTAATGTTCATTCTCTTTGGTTACATTGTTTCCAAAACCGGTTATTCCCTGGGAGAAAAAACCGTGCCTCTTCTATGGAAAATATTGATTCCCAACCTGATTATGGTAGGAGTTCTGGTGTTTGTACCGGTTTCTCTTGTACCTATGGTGATTATCTGTACGGTGGTTTACTTTACCGCTATATTTTTAATAGGTGCGATGGATGAGACGGATATTAACATAATAAAAACCATTTTTAGAAAGTCAGATTGATTCTTTTAAGAATTAAATTAACAAAAAAAAATGTGCAAAAAATTATAAACATTCCTGGTATATTTCATCCAGTTCATCCACTATTTTATCCCAATTAAAAGTACTCATCACTCTTTTCCGGGCGTTTTGGGACATCTTAATCCTTTTATCATTATCATTAACGAGATCCAGTAAGGCTCTTTTTAATTCCAGTTTGTCATAGTTTATAACCACACTGTTATCCGGGTTTAGCCATTCTGAAACCCCACAGGTACGGGTTACCACCACCGGATTAAAAGAAGCCATGGCTTCCACCACCACATTGCCAAAGGATTCTGTTTGGGAGGGTAAAACAAATATATCAGCGTCACAATAAGCTTCATCCTTTTTTTTACCATATAATGGTCCAGTTATAAGAACCCGGTCTTCTATTTTTAGTTGGGATATCATTTCTTCCAGTTTATCCTGGTAATGATCATCAGGCCCGGCGATAACCAGGCGGATAAATGGTTTGTCTTCTATTATTTCACTAATAGATTGAATCAGGATATCCAGGCCCTTGGTGGAATAGAGCCTGCTCAAGTATAGGATAATCATTTCTTCTTTTTTTATACCATACTCCTTTCTAAACTGGCCTTCAGCTGGAAGTACCTTATAAGTATCAAGATCAATGCCATTAGGGAGTAATTCCACTTTATCCATATCCAGAAGGGGGAAGTAATTTTTATACTGCTCCTGTTCCATTTTAGAGGTGGCCAGGATTTTACAGGAGTGATATACAATATCATTGCCAGCTATTTTATCAAAAATCTCTTTTAACTTATTTTTATTTACCTTTGGTGCTGATCCCCGGGGTTGTAAGAGGTAGGGTAGGTGATATTTATGGGCATAGTGATGGGCCACCATTGCTAAGAAAGTACGGTGCTCATGTATGTGGATTATATCAAATTCCTTTATTTTTTTACGGGCCACCAGAGGCAGGTAATAAGGCAGGGTGAAATTTAAAGCTCCGGCCATGTAAAGGGACAGGTTGCGGAAATAATAGGTTTCTATACCCTCCACATCCAGGGGCTTGTTTTTTTCCACATCCAATCGTTTTTTAAAACCATCAGTAGTAAATACCGTAACATGATGTCCCTTTTTAACCTGACGCCGGGCCAGTTCATAAACTGAACGGGGAGGACCACCTGCTTCCCAGGATGGTTTAAAAAAGGGAGTTACATGTAGAATTTTCATATCATTTTCTCCAGGGTATCCTCAAAGCGGTTGGTGATGTCTTCCCAGTCATTGGTTTCCACGAATTTACGGGCCTTATGGCCCTCTTCTTTAATCAGATTATTATCTTTCATTTTTTGAGCCAGAGGTAGTACTTCCCCGGCATGGTCAATGTATTGTAATCCCTGTCCTTCTCCAAATTCCATGCTGATTCCTGGCAGGCGGGTTACAATCACCGGTTTGGCCATGGCCATGTACTCATATATCTTGATAGGAACTATGTCCTGCATGATTTCTTCATCCTGATAGGCCGGGAGAAGGCATATATCCGCAGCAGCCACAAAATCAGGTATGCGATCATAGGGTTGTTTTCCAGTTAATATTAGTTGATCCTGGAGGCTGTACTCTTCCTGGATCCGTAGCAGGTCATCATAGGCATCCCCATCTCCCACCACCACCAGTTTAAGATGGGGATATTTTTCCTTATTCTCCCCCATCTCCCTGGCCAGTTCTTTAATTCCGGCAAAGTGATATATCCAGCCCATGAAAAATAGAACCGTGTCCTCTTTTTTAATATTATACTGTTCTCTTAAAGAGCTTGCATCACGTTCTGGATCAAATTCCATAAGATCAATACCTGCATCAATAACCAGGGTTTTATCTTCATCTGCTCCCAGTTCCACTGCCAGTTCTCTCAGGCGCTGGTTAATGGTGATAATCAGGTCTGATTTTTTAATTGTGCTTTTTTTAAGGGATTTACCCAGTTTCTGGAAGATTTTTTCCGGTATGAGGGCATATAAAACATCAATTAGATAATATATAAACGGTATATTATGTTTTTTAGCAGATTTAGCAGCATAATAAGCATTTAAAAGTCCAAAGGCAATTATCACATCTGGCTGGAATTCTTTAATTTGTCTTTCAATCTCTTTACCATGGTAGTAAGGTATGGATAAATAGTCCAGTACTGGTATTTTGATAATGGACGGTCTTATGACCTGTATATTGGCCTGGGGATTTACCTTGTGCACATGGTGATACACCTTTCGATCCACCAGGAATCCTTCCCTTTTTTTATCTTTCCTTCTCCAGTCAATACCATAATCAATAACCCTTATCTGATGTCCCCTTGCGGATAAACGATCCATTAGATGATGTTGTTGGTGCGGATTGCGCTCTATCCAGTCAGATTCCTGTACAAGCAGTATTTTCATGATGATTACCTGATTTAGTTTTTAATTTAAAAGTAAATATTAAAAAAAAAGTATAAAGGTTTTGAGAATATTAAAACTCGGCACTTCTTTGGATATCTTCCCAGTTATCCACAAACCAGTTATGGGTCTTTTTGAGGCCTTCTTCAAATGATACCTGGGGCTGGTAATCTAACAGTTTCTGGGCCTTTTCTATGGAGGATAATAATTTGGTTTTAGCATCCCAGTTACGGCGGGCCATATAGGCTATGCCTTCCTGGTTACCGGTGAGTTCATTTACCAGATTGGCCATTTCTATGACCTGATGGTCCTGGGCAGATCCCAGGTTTATGGCTTCCCCTATGGCTTCTTTTCTTATTCCCATAGATAATAATCCATTTACAATATCCTCCACATAGGTCCAGTCCCGGGTTTCTGACCCGTCCCCGGTAATAGGTAGAGGCTGGTTGGTCATGGCCCAGTAAAAGAAGTTGGGTATCACATTACGGTATTTACCTGGTACCTCCCCGGGTCCAAATACATTGAAAAAACGGGCATTAACAATGGGTAAGTCGTAAAGATTATGGAAATAATTGGTGTATAATTCCCCTAAAAGTTTAGTTACCTGGTAAGGAGTATGTAGACTGATGGATATATCATGTTCTTCAAAGGGCATCCTGGAATCCAGTCCATATACTCCGCACCCTGATGAAGAGTACACAAAACGTTCCACTCCAATTAACTGGGCGTACTCTAAGACCTTCAGAATGCCTATACCATTAACCATCAAATCCTTTTCCGGGTTATCCACACTGTTCTGGTTGGCAAAGTGCGCTGCTAAGTGGAACACGTAATCCGGGTTTTCCTTAAAAACCCTTTTAAGGGCAGCATCATCCATGATATCGCCCTGAACAAACTCAATATTATCACTATCTGGAATATTCCACTCATAAGCAGAAGAGAGATTATCCAGTATTATCACCCGGGCTTCTAATTCTCCTAAACGGCGAGTGAGATTACTACCCACACATCCTGCTCCACCAGTAACCAGTACTGTTTTATCCTGAAACTCATCAAATTGAACCATATTAAAAAACCTCGATATTCGTTATTTTGTACTTATATTTAAACTGGAAAAGTCTGAATATAGATTAATTAAACATTTATTAAAAATCTTATAGCATGATTTAATTGTTAGAATCCCTGTTACGTATTCCAGGGACTATTTATTATTAGTTAGGTTTTTTTCTTTTTATAAGACTTTCGAAAAAAATAAGAAAAAATTTTATTCCCGGCTCCCGGTGGTAAAAAAATATAATCCATAATTATTATCCTCCCTATTCCAGGAATTTTATCTTCCCTGTCACTATTAATACACAAATCTTATTTATTTAAATCCTGAATAATAATATAATTAATACTGCTTAAGGAAGAGTTTTATGAGGGGAGATGATTTTGTATTACCGCCTTTTTTGCAACAGATTGTTATAATAGCAGTTATTTTTGTGGCTATTATCGGAATGAAGATGACATCTCCTATATTGAGCCTGGTGCTCCTTTCCATCTTCATCAGCATATTATTATACCCCCTATTAAAATGGCTGGAAAAAAGAGGATTATCCTATAATGTAGCTATGTTGATGGTTCTGGTGGGGGTTTTTGCCCTGGGACTGGGGATATTGGCATTTCTGGTAGTTTCCTTATCCCAGTTAATAATGGAAATACCTACTTTTTCTATAAACACCAGTACTTTGTTTGCAGAATATGGTAATCAAATCATCGAATTTATTCTATCCCTGCTGCCCCTGGGCAGTCTCACCGGAATTATAGCAGATGGAACTTTCATACTGTTTGCCGTGATATTCCTGGTTTATGAGCTTCCTCAAATCAAAAAAAGACTCATAAAAGGCTTGGGTGAAGATAATCCTTCTTTAATTAAATCTTTTGCCCTGGTTGGTGATTTCATTAAATATTTCATAATCAGAGCGAAAGTTAATCTTTTTTATGGTGTGGGGGTAGCCACTATTCTGTTTCTATTTGACATTAATTTGGCCCTGTTGTGGGGATTATTAACCTTTATCCTGGGATTTATTCCATATATAGGTATCATCTTAGCCGCCATACCACCAGTATTAGTTGCCTGGAGTAGATATGGGATTGAATCGGCCATTTTAATGGCCATTTTCTTTGTTATACTTAACACCTTTGCGGAGAGTTACCTGTTCCCTAAACTTACTGGAAAAGGTCTTCAATTATCAGTTTATGTGGTTTTCGCCTCATTATTTGTATGGGCCTGGATTTTAGGGCCGGTGGGATTCTTACTGGGTATCCCTCTAACCCTGATTATCATCAAATATCTGGAAAACTATGAAGAAACCCACTGGCTGGCATTGCTGCTTATGAGTGGGGAGGGTGAAAAAAAAGATTGACTAAAAATAATTAGGGATAGTGATAAGTTTCAATTATATGCTTAAATTCTCAAATTAGATTTAAAATATGCTATTAATAATTTTTAAAATATCTAAAAGCTTAAATTATAATAGATAGTTTTCAACAAATTCTTTAGCATTTTTCCGGGTTTTAGGACTTCTACTATTCAATTGTGCTTTAACAAAATCATTTACCTGTTTTTTATCTTTTAAGTGGGGATAAATGTGGGAAAAAACTTGTATAATATCTGCTTTTAAGAGTGCTTTTTGTTTTTCCGGGAAATTAGATTTTTTATCCATATAAAGAAGAATATTTATGATTTTTTCCCTTAACTTTTCCTTATTTTCCAGGATTATGCTGGTGTTTTTAATGCATTTTTGAGCAGTGCTGAATTTTTGATCATGTATATGGCTAAAATAATCTTCAAATAGAGGATAAAATTTATCTTCCCTATCAACCCGGGTTAAATTGGCCAGTAAAAAAAGGGCAAAATCCCTATGATATGAATTTTCATGATTTAAAAGAGATCTAAAATCATCCCAGTACTTATAAAATAAGTGGGGATGTAGTTTAGCTGCCCGGGATATTATATAATAAGAGTGATAGTAAACCATTATTTGGGGGTGATTCAACATTAAATTAACAATCTCATCCCGCAGTTCAGGATCATCCACTATTTTTTTAGCAAATTTATTTATATTTGCGTTTTTACGAGATATTTCTAAGATTAAATCATTTTTGGAATTCATTTTTACCCCAGCGCTAAGTGAAATCTCTCAATTTAAGTCCTCTGATGTCCAGACCATCTATTGATTAAACTTATTTTTTCGAAACATATGGTAAATGGTTATTCCTTCTGCCTGGAATTCTTCAAGGGTTTCATATCCAAATTTTTCATAAAGAATCTGATTTTTCTTATCACCGGTAAATAAATAGATGCCTGTGATTTTTGAATTATTTTCTGCAACTTCATTTACTTTATTTAGGAGCATGGTTCCTATTCCCTGACCCTGATGTTCCGGGCTAACACCTATGGCCTCTAAGGTGTAGTATGGTTTTTTTATAGATGATGGTGGTTTTATGTACTTTGAAATTCTAATTACCCTTTTTAAATTAAGTATGGAAATCATGGGCATTATCAAAGTTAATATGTCCGGGAAATAGGATTTAAGTTTATCTAAGAAGGTTATTCCACCACCCTTTTTTATAACTGCCGCTCCCACTATCTGCTGATCCATTAATGCCCCAAAAAGGAAGTAATCTTTTTTATAAAACTCCTTTATCTTTAATAAATTAAAGCGATAAAGAGTTTCCAGGGCATGGTGTTTATTGAGATTGAAAATGAAGCTGGTTATGGCCTCGGATGTAAATGAAATGGTGACTATTTTTGTTACTTCTTCTTTTAAGGTTTCATCCGCATTTATGATGGTGGGTTTATCCCTGGATTTCAAAATATCTCCTCATTTAGATTAAGTTCCAAAAAAAAAGATCTGCTAAAATAAATAAAGTTTTATAGTTGATTGCGGTTTTGCTGCAGCATGCGGCTCATGGAGTCTAATATAATACCGGTAAACATCATAAAGGTCCCGAATAAGCTGAGCATCACCGCCACCATGGTGGGGCCCATGCTGATACTGGTACCGGTAAGGTAGTCTCTTAAGAATATTAAACTCAGGGAAGCCCCGACAAGTACAATCACTATCCCCGGGATGGTGAAGTAGTAGAGGGGTCTTTTTAGTTCCATGTCCTGCAAGATGTGGAATAATACCCTGGCTCCGTGACTTATAGGGTTCTGGGTGGATCCATCCACATCGTATCGTACCCCGATTTGTACTTCCACTATTTTTAATCCGGCCTGGGAGGCATCCACCAGCATTTCACTTTCTACTCCGAATCCTGACTCTTTAAAACGGAAGTAGGGCAGGCTTTTTTGGGAAAAGGCACGAAATCCACTCTGGGTGTCGGTGATGTCCAGTCCACTGGATAGGTTGGTGGCAGTATCCAGTACTTTTTGACCTACCCGGCGGTAGGCCGGGGTGTTTTCATCTACTCCAGTGATGTAGCGGCTGCCATTTACCACATCAGCTTCTTTTTTTAAGATGGGTTCTGTAAGTAAGGGTATTTCATCCGGATCATGCTGGGCATCAGCATCAATGGTTACAATTATATCATATTCTTTGGCTGCTTCAAAGCCAGACCTTAAAGCCGCCCCTTTTCCTAAATTGGTGGGATGTTTTATAACTTCTGCCCCGGCCAGCTGGGCTACTTCACTGGTTTTATCTGTGGATCCATCATCCACCACTATTATTTTTTGGGCGTGTTGTTTGGCCCGGAGTATAATACTTCCCAGGGCTACTTCTTCATTGTAAGCAGGTAATATCACTGCGATTTTTTTCATAGTTAGTCCTCGATGCGGTAGTACCATTTCATCCAGTCTACAGTTTTTTGTATTCCTTCTTTTGGTGGGACCTGGGGGTCATGTTTTAAATCACGTATAGCCTTGGAAAAGTCCATGGTCTTAACCTTGGTGGTGAAATCCTCCGCTTCATGATAAGTAACCAGACTATCATCTACTCCCACCGCCTCTAAAACCATATCCGAATACTCCCGAATATCATGCTCCCACTCGGTTTTACTACCCACATTATAAGCTTCACCTGGAATAAAATTATCCACAATATTAGCAAAAGTTCGAGCCGTATCCCCTACATAATCAATAATCCTCTTATGACCTTCATATACCTCATAAGGTAAACCCATCAAAGCACGATAAATAAAAATCGGAATAAAACCTTTATAAGGCGAATAAGCTTCATGAGGACCATAACAATTAACCGGCCGCACCCGTACTGTTTCAGTTCCAAACATGGTGGCCGAATTCATACACATTAGCTCCCCGGCCCACTTGGTAATAGCATAATCATTCATCTGATAAGTATCACGGATAGGATTATCCACCATCACATCCTCACTCATAACCCCAGTATAATCACCATACACTTCCGCCGAAGAAAAAAAGATCATCTTAAAACCCAGTTTTTCCTGCAAACGAATCATATGCTTGGTACCCTTAACATTAGTATCCCACAAATTCTCATAATAAGCCTCACCATTCCACCGACCATACTCCGCCGCTAAATGATAAACATAATCAAAAGCAGGATTATCATCAAAAACCCGCTCCAACTGCCGGTAATTCTTAACATCAGCCCGCACATAATCATCCAGCTCATGATGCAACAAATCCAGAGCCAAAACCTCATGACCCCTGCTCCTTAACTCACCAACCAGATTAGTCCCAATAAAACCAGACCCTCCAGTAACTAAAATTCTCTTGGTTTCCATGATAATTATCTCCTGTGTGATTAATTCTATAAAAATATAAGATTAATTAATAAAGTTTTATCCTTAATATAAATTAAAGGAATATTTTATTCCCCTTAAAAACATATTTTTAGATTATCCTTTGGTATTAAAATATATTTACCATCTATTTATTTCGTTTTCAAATTCCTTGAGACGGTAAAAATCGTGCTCAGGATAATAAATGAATATTAACCAGCCCCCATATAAAAACTGTTTTTAGAATAATGAATATTATAACAACTATCTTACTATAAATAATCTTAATATTATGCAATAATTAATATATTCCAGGAAATATAGGGAGAAATTATAGATGGTGGAAGATAAAACTAAAAAAGAAACCGTTACCATTAATGTTACCGGGATGCACTGTACCTCCTGTGCTTTGAATATTGAAAAAAAGCTTAAAGGAACAGATGGTGTTAGTCAGGCCCAGGTGAATTATTCCACCGGAAAAGCAAATGTGGAGTATTCACCAGATAAGATTGCTAAAAAGGAAATTCTGGATGCGGTAGAAGATAGTGGTTTTAAAGGTTTTTTCATACATGAAGAGGAAGCAGAATATGCTACTGATCCCATCACCGGTATGCGTCTTTTAAAGTCCCGGGCTATAAAAAAAAGTTTTGGAGGCAGGGACTATTATTTTACAGATGAACACTCCCTGCGTAAATTTCAGGCCCCGGAAGAAGAATTAAAAACCATGAAAAAGAGGGTGGCCCTGGCTTTAAGTGGGGTTATCATATTAGGTGTGGCCCGTGTGGTGGCCACCGTTAGCTTGGCTGCTGGTGTTTCCCTTATCAGCATGGCCCCTATACCCTCTTTGCCATGGTTTACCTGGGGTTACTGGTTATTTCTTTTAACTACTCCTATTCAGTTTATTGCCGGTTATGGTTTCTATAAAGGGGCCTATTATGCGGTGAAAAATCGTTCCCTGAATATGGATTTTCTGGTGGCCATGGGAACCCTTACTGCCTGGACCTACAGTAGTTTTGTATTGTTCTTTCCAGGGGTGCTCCCGGTTACTGAAAGGGATGTGTACTTTGAAGTATCAGCGGTGATTATTGCCTTTGTGCTGGTGGGGAAGTTCATGGAGGACTATATCAAACAGCGCAGTTCAGCAGCAGTTAGAAAACTCCTGGATCTTCGACCAAAAACCGCTCAGGTAATTCGTGATGGAGTAGAAACCACGGTGCTGGCTGAAACAATTAGGGTAGGGGAAATTGTGGTGGTAAGACCCGGAGAAAGCATTCCAGTGGATGGTGTGGTAACTGAAGGAGAGAGTTCCATTGATCAATCCATGGTTACTGGGGAGAGTATTCCTGTATCATGTAGAGTGGGTCAGGAGGTGATTGGAGCCACCATTAATAAACAGGGTCTGATTAAATTCAGGGCCACCAAGGTGGGTTCCCAGACCACCCTGATGCAGATAATTAAACTGGTGGAAGATGCCCAATCCTCCAGTGCACCTATACAGAGGTTGGCTGATCGGGTGAGTTCTTATTTTGTTCCCATTGTGGTTTCTATTGCCCTTCTTACCCTGGCCGGCTGGACCCTGGCCGGAGATTTTACTGCCGGAATACTGGCCTTTGTGGCAGTTCTTATAATATCATGTCCCTGTGCCCTGGGGATAGCAACCCCTGCGGCATTAATGGTGGGAGTGGGTAAAGGAGCTGAAAATGGGATTTTAATCCGTGGTGGAGAATATCTGGAGAGAACCCACCAGTTAAATAAGGTATTTTTTGATAAAACCGGGACCCTTACCCGGGGAAAACCAGAGGTAACACAGATAATATCCCCTGATCCTGATGAAACTTTAAAACTGGCTGCTATGGCAGAAAAAGGCTCCGAGCACCCTTTAGCCGAGGCTATAATAAAAAAGGCAGAGGAAATGGATGTGGAAATTCCAGATGCTGCTGGTTTTAAAACCACCCCTGGTCAGGGTATAACTGCCTGGTGGGATGATAAAGCTCTGGTATTAGGTAACCGTAAAATGATGGAGGATAATAATCTGGATATAACACCCCAGGAGGATGAAATTCAGGGCCTGGAAACTGAGGGTAATACGGTGATTATGGTGGCCTATGATAAACAGGTCAGGGGCCTTATTGCCATTGCAGATACCTTAAAAGACCACTCTAAAGTGGTGGTTAAGGAATTGGATAGCATGGGTATTGAGTCTGTGATGCTTACCGGGGATAATGAACGTACCGCCCAGGCCATAGCCTCTCAAATAGGGATAAGAAATGTTTACTCTGATTTACTCCCTCAGGATAAATTGGAAGTTATAAAAAAATTACAACAGGAGGGTAATGTGGTGGCCATGGTAGGAGATGGTATTAATGATGCCCCGGCTCTGGCCCAGGCAGATATTGGTATTTCCCTGGGTTCTGGTACTGATGTAGCTAAAGAAACTGGAGGAATTATCCTGGTTAATGATGATCTGCGGGATGTGGTGGCGGGTATAAAATTAAGTAAGGCCACCATGAAAAAGATAAGGCAGAACCTGTTCTGGTCCTTTTTCTATAATACAGCAGCCATACCGCTGGCGGCTTTAGGATTTTTAAATCCTATGATAGCAGCAGCAGCCATGTCTTTAAGTTCTCTTTCAGTAGTTACTAATTCTGCTCTTTTAAAGAGGCTTAAGTTTAAGAGATAATTATTTTATTTTTTTTTAGACAGGTTTAATAGATTATTATACTGAATTCTAATTAACATAATAATTAATTATAAATCTATGATTTTTATAATACACTTAAAGGAGTGATAAAATTATGAAAAAGTTATCCAATCAAATTATTTTCGGGATTATTTTACTGATTATTGGAGTTCTATTTTTACTGCGCAGTACCGGGATTTACAATACCGGTAATTTACTCAGTTATGTTCCCTCCTTATTTATAATCCTGGGGATTTACAGTCTAATTAAAAGTGGTTTTAAGAGTATCAGTGGTCCAGTAACCATGATTATCATCTTCACGGTTATCCAGTTACTGGTTCTGGGTGTTATTACCGGGTCTACCCTCTCCAGCTGGTGGCCTTTAGTCATCATCCTCATTGGTGCAGGTATTATCCTTAATCATTACCAGCGGGATAAAAGCAAGGTTTATACCAGGGATAACATCGATTTAATGGCCATCCTGGGAGGGGTACAAAACACCATTAAATCCAGTTCATTTAAAGGCGGAGACCTTACCGCCGTACTGGGAGGAGTGGAACTGGATCTTCGAGACTCTCAAACCGGCCTGGAACCAGCCATAATAAATGTTACGGTACTATTAGGAGGAGCTGAAATAAGAGTCCCTGATGACTGGGATCTTAAAATCAATGTGATGCCAGTTTTAGGTGGAGTGGATGATAGCAGAACCCGGTTGAGTAATAGCACCCCTAAGGATAAACCAGATTTAATAATTAATGGAATGGTAGCCCTGGGTGGGCTGGATATCTATGATTAAAAAAAATGGATATTATTTTAAAGGGTAATTCACCCCAATTATTTTTAAAAAAAATATCCTGAAAATAAATAGAGGATATTTTACTTTAAATTATTTTTTTCATATACGGTCACATTCCCCCTTTGTCTTATGATGGTGTATCCATCCAGGGTGAGTTTTCCTTCTCCAGTGTAGATATAGTAATCCGGGTTTACTTCTTCAAATAATTCCTGGAATACATCCGGGCTTACCTTACCTGGTATACGAGTATATACGAATTTTTTAAGGTACCAACTGTAAGCCGGGCCTCTTACGGCAGCTATAACCCTATCTTCAAATTCAGGATCATAATTAATCAGCCATTCAGCAGTTTCTTTTTCAATTAAAACCACTTCATCTTCCCGGGGCATGTTATCCATATAACTAACTGCAGATAATAATAAGGCCAGCACCAGCACCAGGGAAATAGCAGGAGATATCCATGTGGTGTTTTTAAATTTAGTTTGTATAAGGCTGGAAATTTGCCTGATTCCCAGGGCCACCCCATAGGCTAAAGGTGGTACCATGGTAATGAAGTAGCGGTCCACTTTTACCGGGTGGAAACTGTGCATAATAAAAAAGGCGAAAAACCAGGTTAAAAACATTAAATCCAAATCCAGATACTTTAATTTATAGTCTCTTAGTAAATAAAACACTGATAATGCCCACAATATCAATAAAACTTCACTGTACACATAGGATATACTACCATAGGTAAAAATTAAAAGCAAACCCATTATCAATACTCCAGCAGCTTTAAGGTAATTTTGTGGTGTTTTTAATGTTTTCCGGGTTTTAAGAGCAATTTTAATTATATAAATTATTATCCCGGTTATTATAAGTCCTAAAAGTACATAGGCCAGTAAATCAGGTGTTTGCTGAGAGGGCCATAAGAGCTGGCTGTAATTATCAGGAGCAGGGCTGGAGAGGTACTGAGGTATATTTTTCAGATAGTATAATAAATCCAGGTTATATCCAGGGTTTAATTCTGTGGCAGTTCCAGCCGCTGAGGCAGAAAATTGAGATATGAAGGGGAAGGGTTTTCCTATTTGACGGTAGAAGTACCACATAAAGGGGAGGTAGATTAAGACCCCCAGGATAATTCCCTTAACTCCATTTTTTATTTCTTCTTTTTGGGGTTGATTAAAGAATATCAAAAGCAGCATGGGTATTATTATGAGTCCCGAGGTGTAACGGGTTAAAAAGGCCAGCATGGCCAGAGGAAAGGCCAGATAATAGTAGCGGGAATCGTTTTTAGACGCCTGGTAGGTGAAGTACAACGCCCAGATGGATAATGATATAGCGGGAGCATCCAGGGCTCCACTCACTGCCCAGGCCATTAAAATAGTGAAGGTGGCATAGGATAAGGCCCCGGCCAGGCTTTCATATTCATTGAACCTGATTTTAAGTAGTAAATACATTCCCAACGCACCCATGATATAGAATACCCCACTTATCATAAAAAGAGACAGTTCAAAAACATACCCTGCCCGGAAAAGAAGGGAGGTTAAGAAGGGTAAAAAAGGTGATAGGTGCAGGGTATCCCCTATACCCATACCTGCCATTTTAAGAGCGTTATTAAGGTATAAGAATATATCCCAGTAGGCCACTCCAATTTGAGACTGTATAGAAACTAATTCATAAGTGATGATTAGCATTAAAAGCCCTAAAAGGGCCATGAATATCAAAGATACTTTATTTTTATGGATGATATCTGTAATTTTTCCCATGCAATTTCCTCTAAAATTATGATTATAATTCTAAAATAATAGTAAGATTTAGATATAAATTAATCTATCCACATTAAATATTTCTCCCCGGCGGTAATAGTGATTTTATTATTTTTAGTTTCATCTCTTAATTTTTAATGAATGATAACCTTAATATTTAAATCCAGTTAGTAATATCAACACCTTAAAAACCCTCCACCCTCTCAAATATAATTATATTGGCCACCCTTTGTACTTCTACAAATCCGGTGAGGTTGAGAGGAGGGTCACTATAGTAATTTATAAAGTAGGTGGTGTTATTTTCCAGTAGCATACGGGAAAATTGAGCATTGTCTTCAAAGTTTTTAGGCCATCCCCTTTTTACATTCATTTTAAGGTGCCAGCTCATAGCCGGCCAGTAGTCCGAATAAATCACCTTATCCTGATAATCAGGGTCATAATCTTTCATAAGGTTTCCTGCAGTTTCCAGATCACCATAGATGTGCCGGGGGACATTGTAGGCATAGGGTTGGATTGATGAAAACAAGAGTAACAGGGCCAGTATAATAGCCAGTAATCCGGCGCTTATCTTTTTTTTACTTAACTGGCTTAACTTATCCTGTACTTGATTGAATCCCAGAATCAGGAGGTATGCTAAAGCAGGGGTGGTGGTGATAAAGTAGCGGTCCACCTTGATTATAAGGAAGCTGTGGGAGATGAAGTAGGTTAAAAACCAGATGAACATCATCATATCCAGAGAACTGTTTTTCCCTGCCTGGTTTTTGGTGGAGTAGTAAATTAAAAAGATTAAGGCCAACATGGTCACCGCCGCAGGTAGATAGGAATTGCCCTGCAGGGTAAAGATAAATAAAAGGGATAGTATTATTCCTGCTACTAGTACCAGGGCTTTTTTTCTTTTTGAGGTTTTAAAGTTTTTAAAGCACCAGATGTAGCGCATAGCATAAATTAAAAGCCCTGCCCCCGCAATTATAAGTATTAAATAGGAAACCATATTGGTCTGGGCCAGGCTGGGGTAGAGCATGGTGGCGTAACTATCATTTACCGGGTAACTGGATATGTACTGAGGAAAATGATTTATATAATAACTTTTTCCAGGAAGGTAAGCCGGATCTCCCTGGGCCGGGTCATTGGCCACACTACCCTCCAGTAGATTTAAAAAGGGTACTGGTGTTCCCAGTTTAGAGTAAAAAAAGCCCATAACCGGGGCCAGTATAATTAATCCTATTAAGAATCCCAGGGCCAGTTTTAGGAGGTGGTCTTTTTTTAACTGCCCCTCTAAAATTATGGTAAGAAAATAAAATCCTAAAGGCAGGATCATAAGTCCACTGGTGTAACGGGTGAAGAAGGTTAAAAAAGCCAGGGGGAATACCAGTATAAGTGCCCTCTGGTCTTTTTTAAATCCATATACTAGTACGTAGGTTAGCCAGATGGCCAGGCAAACGGCAGGAACATCCAGGCTACCGGTGGCTGCCCAGGAGAGAACCAGGGTAAATGAGGAAAAAATTATAGCTCCAGCCACTGATTCTTTAGTGGAAAATCGTAATTTTAAAAGCAGATAAAGTCCTATTATCCCGGAAGCAAAGATAAGGCCACTTATAAGGTAGAGGGGACTGGCCTTAACATAGCCCAGCCGGAAAAAAAGAGAGGTTAAGAAGGAGAGTAATGGTGGTAGCTGGGTAATGGAACCTTCCCCTAAACCAGCATACATTAAGGCATTATTCAGGTACAGGAATATATCCCAGTAGGCCACCCCTAATTTGAGTTGTAATCTTACCAGATAGGCAGATAGGGTTAAGGCGAATATGATAATGATGATTAAAGCGGGATTATTTTTTAGATAGGAGTAAATATTATTAAAGATATTCATGAGTAAAACCTTATTTTGAGAGGTAAATAATGGTAATTGTACTTAATATTAAGTGGTCCCTGCGCCCGGAGTTTGGAAGGAATTCTAAAAAAAGCCTATAATTCCAGGAGCATGGTTTAGTATATTATAGTTAAAGGGATATCTAAATACATTGGTTATAAATTATTCTAAAAATATTGAATTTATTAAAATTAATTCCCTGAATCTAATAAAATTAGGGTGCCATATATGAGAAAAAGTAAAAATATTTCCCTGGGTCTTTTATCATTTCCATCCACCAAGACCGGTATTACTCCTTTATCCAATATGGTTGAGATACTCCTGGCGGTGGTGGGGGATCTGCATCTTGTTTCGGGTAATGAATCCTGTCGAAAGTTCCAGGATGATAACAGGTTGGAATTGTACTGCACCCATCACCGTAGTTCTTCTTTTAGCCTGAAAAGGGTGTGGAATTATTTTTATTTACAACTTAGTATGGCCTTATATGTTTTACAATTAAGAAAGGTTGATTTCTGGATATTTTTTATAGGGGGAGACACCCTGCTATTACCCATGCTCATGGCCCGATTAACTGGTAAAAGAGTTATATTGCTTTTTGCTGGTTCTTCTATCCAGACCCTGGTGCACCGCCAGGATAAATTTGCCGGGATGGCCCGAAGGGTATCCCATCTTAATTGTAGTTTAAGCAGTGCCCTAATACTCTACTTTAAAAGCCTTAAAGCTGAGTGGGGATTGGAAAAATATGAAGATAAAATATTAATCCAGCCCCGGCATTTTATTGATACAAAAAACTTTAAAAGAAATCCAGATTCTACCCGAGAATATATAGGTTATGTGGGTCGCTTATCCCAGGAAAAGGGAGTTATGAATTTAATTAAATCTATTCCCCTTATGGATAAAAAGGTTAAGTTTTTAATTTGCGGTGAAGGACCTTTAAAAGAAGAAATAAATGAATATTTAAGGGTTAATGATTTAAAAGATCAGGTGGAGTTAACCGGATGGATAAATCATCAGGATCTACCTGATTATCTAAATAGAATGAAGCTTCTGGTGGTTCCCTCCTATACCGAGGGTTTTCCCAATATCATCCTGGAGGCTCTCTCCTGTGGTACCCTGGTAGCAGCCACCACTGCCGGGGCCATAGGAGAAATCATTGAAGACCATAAGAATGGGTTTTTGCTAAAAGATAACCATGAACTTACCATAGCCGGCTTTTTAGAAGAGTTTTTAGACTATGAAAATCTGGATAAAATCAGGAAAAATGGTTACCATACCGTGGCTGGTTTTGACTATAATAAAATCAAAAAAAACTGGGATGATTTACTATACCGGTTTTATGAGGAAGGTTTGTAGATTTTTTTAATTAAAATGGTGTTTTTAGTAGGGGAGAGTTAAAAAAAATGAAGGATGAATTTAAAATCTGTCTTTTAATGCCCAAGATGTTTCCCCGGATAGGTGGTTTTGAAAATGTGGTATATGATTTATCCCGGGGTTTATCCTGTCACCATAAGGTGCAGGTGGTTTTCACCACCATAAGTTCAGATCGGCCCTTACCTCCCGGGGTGGAGGTTTTTCCAGTATTAAAGGAAATAAAAATCAGGTATATTGGTTTTTTATTATCTCTAATTTATAATAGTATTTTTTTCTTTTTTTATGCCTGGCAGGAGAGGCCGGATATGGTTAATGTGCATCCTGTTTTTCCCGGGGTAATGATAACCTGGTGCAGCTGTAAGTTGTTGAAAATTCCTCTGGTGGCCACCTCCCATGGAGGGGATATTCAGTTTACCTCGCAGGAAGACTATGGTACCCGTAAAAATCCCCTGGCCAATTGGATCTTGAAAAAAACCCTGCCCCTCGTGGATCGCCATGTAATTATCAGTAAGGCTATGTATCCCTTTGCCCGGAGTGCTGGTTCCAGAGACTCCCGGATAGAAATAATACCCCTTGGAGTGGACCCTGATGTCATTAATCTGGATTCTCGCCTTAAGATTAAACTGGAAAGTGAATTAAATATTAAAAGAGATGACTTTGTGATACTCTATCTGGGGCGACTCATAGATTTAAAAAGGCCTCAGGATTTGCTAAAGGGTTTCTATCAGGCTAATCTGGATAATGCAAAACTAGTTTTTGCAGGTAGTGGAGATAAGGAGATAGAACTAAAAAAAATGGTTCATGATTTATCCCTGGAAGATAAAGTAACTTTTGCAGGTTTTATAACACCTGAAACTGGTAAATGGGATCTTATTGATCTTTCCCATGTCCTGGTAGTTCCTTCCCTTAGTGAGGGTTTTAATTTAACTGTTCTGGAGGCCTATGCTTTGAGTAAACCAGTAATTGGAACCAGGATTGGGGCGCTCCAGGAAATCATAAATCCTGGAATAACCGGTTTACTGGTGGATAGGCGTTCTCCAGAGGATATAAAAGAAGCCCTTATTTATATGTATGAAAATCCTCAAAACCGGGAAAATATGGGTCTTGCGGGTCAGGAATTATTTTTAGCCAATTATACCCGGGATAAAATGGTCCACAAATACCAAAAACTATACCAATCCCTTATCACTAAGAAATAATTTTAATTATTTTTTTTGTCGGGTCCGCAGGCTCTTTATAAAACGGATCTCATCTTCATTTAAAGCCCGGGTAACAAGCATTAAAATCAAATAAATTATACCACCTGCTATTACCATGAATACCAGGTCTAATACACCATCTCCTAAAATAGGAGAAGTAAGGTAGATGATTAGAGCCATGATAGTTGAAGAAAATAAGCTCTTGCTTAGAAATTTAAGGTCCAGGTGTACTTTTAAAAACCGGCGGGAGTAGTAGAATATTACTCCTGCTGCAATAAAATAACTGCTTAAGGTGGTTAAAGCAGCGGCAGTTAAGCCCAGTACCGGTATTAAAAATAGATTCCCTAAAATATTCACCAGAGCGGCTATAAACCATATGCTGGCTATGATCCTGGTTTTTTTAACCAGGGCAAATACCAGAGAATAAATGGTGAATATGCTGTAAAAAAATGATCCTAAAGCCAGAATGGGTATGAGGTAATAGGAGTTGGCGGCAATTAAAGTATTGGATAGTAAAACCAGGAGGGGGTAAGCCAGTACACTAATGCCGAAAACTGCAGGGATGCTTAAAAATAAAAATAACTTCACCGAGTAAGTAAAGTAACTGGTGGTTTGGTCCATTTTGCCATTATCAAAGTGCCGGGAGATGGTGGGAAGTAAAATAGAAGGAAAAGGCATCATAATTAAGGCAATCAGGTTACCTATACTGTAGGCCGGAGAGTAGAAACCTACAAAGGAAGTCCCCAATAATAGACCTATAAGGTATTTATCACTGGATTCCACTATCCAGTAGGAGATGGCACTGGGAACCATGGGCAGTGAAAAATCCAGATACTCCCTTATCCGGGTAAATCGAGGCCGATAAATTCCTATTTCCCGGATAATTAAAAGATTCATGATTATAAAAATCACCACCTGGCCAATTAGATAGGCCAGGATAGCTCCATTAATGCCCTGATTTACTATAACTGCATAGGAAACCAGTACCAGACTTAAGTAAACCTGCAAAAATAGGAAGAGAGAATATATTTTTATTTTCTTAAAGGCCCGGAAGTAGTTTACAATAATGGTGTTTATGGCCCCCAGGTAAACCACCAGGGATAAGACCTGGACCAGGAAAACATTACCATCAAGTAGGGCTCCGGCAATAAAATCTGAGAGAAGAAATATGAAAAAGGACAGGACTAAGATAAAGCTACCGGCAAAAAGGATAATAGAATAATAACCCTCCTGGATCATATTTTTTTCTTTAATAGATGGTAGATAACGTATGACTGCATTGGGAAGTCCTAGAGTAGCCACTGCACCAAAAAGTCTTATGGTGACCTGGAATATATTCCACATACCAAAATCAGTTATGCTGAGGTTGTTAGATAATATCGGAATTAATATAATGGTACTCATGGCTGTTAATACATTAACCAGCCCCAATAAGCCCATTCTTTGCATGAAAGATTTGTATTCACTCAAAAAATTTTTCCCCTGATGGATGATTCTTAAATTAATATAAATATAATAATAGTCTTCATTTATTAAATAATTAAATCAAAGATTAACTACCTTACTTTAATATTCAAGCATTATAAGTCTTTAATAGGTTGAATTATTAAAAAGGATTACATAGTTGTATGTATTAATATAATAAACTGGTAATAAATATGAATTTTAAAGAATTTGATGGTGAATTTTTTCTCTGGTTGCTTTATAAGCACCTATTTAGCCATTTACCCTATTCTCCAGGTAATAAATTGCGGATGAAAATTCTAAAAAATTTTTTAGGAGAGTGGGGCGAGGGTTCTCATATATCCACCCAGGTTTCCATTATCTCCCCAGAAAACATAGTACTGGGTAAAAGAGTAGGGGTGGCCAATAAGGTTATCCTGGATGGGCGAGGGAGTATAACTATTGGTGATAATTCCATTATTGGTTTTGAATCAGTTATTTTATCCTGCACCCACAATTCATCCTCCCGGGATATCCCTATAAGGGATCAGGGGATGTTTCAGAAGAAAATAGAAATCGGGAATGACGTATGGGTAGGGGCCCGGGCTGTAATCATGCCGGGAATAAAAATAGGTGAGGGGGCCATCATTGGGGCCAATGCTGTGGTTACACATGATGTGGAACCCTATGCCATTGTAGGAGGAGTACCGGCCCGGTTTATTAAATACCGGCCCTGAATCTGAATATATATTTAAGTTTACAGGTGATTTTTTTGGAAGAAAACATGTTAAAAAAAGTTGAAAATAAAAATGCCCGGATTTGTATCGTGGGGCTGGGTTATGTGGGACTTCCCACCGCTATATTCTTTGCAGAAGAAGGATATGAAGTTATTGGCGTAGATAAAAACCATGAAAAGGTAAGGCTCACCAACCAGGGCATATCCACCATTGGAGAGCTTAATCTGGATGAACGCTTAAAAAAAGTGGTGGATGATCATAAGTTACACGCCACCACCGATACGCTGCAGGCCAGTCGTGATGCAGATATCATTATACTCATTGTGCCCACCCCGGTTACTCCTTCCAAGGACCCGGATTTATCCTACATCATATCTGCTGGTGAGGAAGTAGCCCAGGGTTTAAGTAGTGGAAAACTGGTTATTCTTGAATCTACTGTTTACCCCGGGGTTACTGAGGAAACCCTAAAACCATTACTGGAAGCTGGTGGTTTAAAAGCAGGGGATGATTTTGGTTTGAGTTACTGTCCCGAGCGTTACAATCCAGGAGATACCGAACATGATATACAGCATGTTTCCCGGGTTTTAGGGGCTATAAATGATTACTGGGGCCAGGTAACCCAGAAATTATACCAGAGTATAATTAATAAAGATGTGAAGATTTTAAGTAATATTAAAACCGCAGAAGCAGCTAAGGTGATTGAAAACACCCAGCGGGATTTGAACATTGCTCTTATGAATGAACTGGCCATGATCTTTGAGAGGCTGGATATTGATATTATGGAGGTTATTGAAGGGGCCAGTACCAAGTGGAACTTCAATAAGTACTATCCCGGGGCAGGGGTGGGGGGACACTGTCTACCGGTTGATCCCTACTATCTGGTTAAAAAGGCCCAGGAAGTGGGTTATCATTCCAAGGTTATTGCCGCTGGTCGGACCATAAATGACCATATGCCCACCCATCTCTACCACCTCACGGCCGATGCTTTGAATGACCATGAGAGGGCCGTTAATAATTCTAAAATCGTGATTTTAGGTTTATCCTATAAAGAAAATGTAGGTGATCCCCGGGAATCCCCGGCCAGACAGTTGATACATAAATTGCAGAGTAAAAATGCCAGGGTAAGTGTGGTTGATCCCTACATCGATATTGATTATGAGGAAGGAATGGAAAAAGACCTCTACACCGCCCTGGAGAATGCCCATGCCCTGGTACTGGTTACCGCCCATGATGATTTTAAAAACCTGGATTGGGAAAAGATAAAAAAATTAATGAAACTGCCAATATGTATTGATGGTCGGAGAATCTATAATCCCATGGAAGTTAAATCCCATGGATTTTGTTATAGGGGAGTGGGGGCAATTAATCACTAAAAAAATGCCTTTTAAGATTAATTAATCATTAAAAATATGTAAATTATGACTAATTTTAAAAATTTTATTTCCTAAGCCCTATCCGAAAAAAAAAGATTTTAATTTATTTTTTTTTGTTAAATAAATTTTAACTCAAAACATCCCTTTTTTATAAGAAATGCTCTGCAGTTTGTTCTAATTCCTCTTTAAAATCACCCTGAGGATTGTATCCCAGGGACCGGGCCCTTTCAATATCTGCCAGGGAATGTTTAATATCTCCACTTCGTGGTTTGGCATATTCTGCTTCCAGAGCCGTATTTAGTATTTCATTTAAGTATTCCACCAGCTCATTTAGGGTGAATCTACGGCCACAGGCCACATTAAACACCCCTCCTTTTTGTGATTGGGCAGCTAATATATTGGCTTCCACCACATTTTTAATAAATGTGAAATCCCGGCTCTGTTCCCCATCCCCGAATATAACTGGTTTTTCGCCTTTCAACATTTTCTGTATGAATTTAGGTATAACCGCTGCATACTGGGATTCAGGGTCCTGTCTGGGACCAAATACATTGAAGTACCGTAAAGATGCTGTTTTCAAACCATATACTTCTTCAAACACTTTGCAGTAATATTCCCCGGTGGCCTTGGTTACTGCATAAGGGGATTTAGGATTAACGGGCATATCCTCCACTTTAGGTAAAATAGGGGTGTCTCCATAAACAGAAGATGATGAAGCAAATACTACTTTTTTTACTCCGGCATCACGTGCTGAAATTAGAACCTTCAAAGTACCGGTTACATTAGCCTCATTGGATTTAAGTGGGTCTTTTATACTGCGGGGAACACTGGGTAATGCTGCCTGGTGAAAAACATAATCACAGCCATCAAAGGTGGCCTCCAGATCAATTTCATTAATATCCCCTAAATCCAGGTCAATGAAACCATCTTGCAGGTGTTTTATATTGTCCATACTTCCAGTGGATTCATTATCCACCACCACCACCAGGTTATCAGTACAAAGCTCTTCTACTAAATGAGAACCTATAAAACCCAGGCCTCCTGTAACTGCAATTTTCTTATTTTTTATATTATCAACCCCATTTTTAGAATGATACGTTATGGTAAATGATATTTTTTATTAAATTGATGAATTTTATATATAGAGGATAATCCTCTAAAATTTGTAATTATAATATACCTTGATATACTTACCATCAGGATTTACTAAAACCTATTTAATTACCAACTTAACAATTCACCTGAATTAAATATATAATTTTATAAAGATAAAAACTTTTTAAATCAGATACATCTTATTAGAACTCCCAGGATTTAATATTATTGGCCGGAAGTAATGATTTAAAATCTATCAGAAGATTAGAGTATATTAAAATCCAGTAGAACTTAAATAATTATTATTATAGGTAATCTGAATAAACCTTACCACCATAAAATAGATTATTTAATTGATTAAAATAAATAAAAACCCAATAAAGTCGGGGATATAAATAAAATAGTATGAATTAATAAAAAACCCCCATAATTAATTAAAATAGTATCTAATGGATTGAAATTAATAAAAACCCCCCATAATTAATTAAAATAGTATCTAATGGATTGAAATTTATTTATTAAATTTTAAAAAACATCTAATTTAGGAAAGGTCACGATTATGGATAAAAAGGTAAGTATCATTGTACCGGTCTACAAAGGTCGGATTTATTTAGAAGAGTGTCTGGAGAGTCTTTTAAAGCAGACCTATCCCCACTGTGAAGTGGTGGTAATATATGTTAAGGGTGATAAAAAGGCCCAGGAAATTATTGATAAATTTCAGAAAGATCCCTCACTTTTACCAGTAAAAATCAAAAAGAATGAGGGGATTTCTTCTACCCGTAACCTGGGGATTAAAATATCTTCCGGCCATTATGTGGCTTTTTGTGATGATGATGACTTTTTTCATCCACAAAAAATTGAAAAACAAATAAAAGTCCTGGAAGAACCAGGGGTGGGATTAACTTACTGTGACTTCCAGGTGGTAAATACCAAAAGTGAATTGTTGACTGATGCTTCTGTTCCTGAATGGGATTTGAATAAATGGTTAAAAGATACCTATATTGGTCTTTCCACCCTGGTGGTGGAAAAACAAATCCTGGAAAAGGCGGGTTTATTTAATGAGGAGCTTTTTGCCAGTGAAGATTTTGAACTGCTTTTGAGGTTATCCACCTTAACCACCTTTAAAAAAACAAAGGGTTTTCTGGCCTCTAGAAGAATACATACATCTAATCACTCTCGAAAAACATCTAAAACATTAATAGAACGATACAAAATATATAAAAAGTATGGATATACTACCCTTGGACTTTATACTCTTTTTAGAAACCTTTTTTTATCCAATACAATTTTCTATCTATATGAGCATCCCCGGCTATATGAAACCCTGAAAAAAATTAAAAGATAAGTATTACTATTTTTTTAGAAATTAAAAATTTGCAATATAATGATTTTTGCAATTTTTTTACATTCAATCTTAAATGTTAAAATCTTGGAAATAGATATACATTCGAAGATAAACCTATATCCTTACCCTTTCTTAATTATTGTTCTGGTAAGAAAATATTCTATCTAATTATATCCACAATAACTAGCTAAAGTAAGATTACGATCTTAATCGAATTAGACTAAACCATTAACTAATTATTAATAATTGGTAAAAAAGTTTTTTAAAAGATTTAATAGAAATTTTACCTCTCAATCGGATAATCTCATTATTTATATAATACATGTGGAACAACAAAGTCAATCATATTTTTCATTCTTCTAAGCGATTAATATCCTGAAATTGATCAAAGTGTTTGTCAAAGCTGTATATTTCCGTATTACTAGTATTTCTCATTGCAGCAACAGTTACTAAATCATTAAACCCGATTTTATTGTTTTTATATTGTTCTGCTAACTCTATTGCTCTAAATAACTCGTTTTGAGTTATTTCATGAATCTTTACATTTGGTGTTTCAATTATAAATTTAATTACATCCCTTGCGATATCATGTCCTTCCCATTTTTCGAGAATATTCATGATTTCAGCAATTTGAAATGTGGTAATTCTTACTTGAATTCCATTTTGTATTTTTTTAAGAATTTTCATAGAGTTTTCCTTTATTCTTTTCTCGTTTTCAGTCAATTCATCTTTTTTACGTATGATTGCATGAATGAAAATATTTGTATCAATATACTTTACCATTTATTGATCCTCCTGTCCTTGATTGGACTTTATTTTAGTAATTCTCGTTTAATATTATCCCAATCTGCTAAATCAGATTTTAAATCAACTTCAAGAGAATTAAAATGTTTTGTAATGTCTACCGGTTCATGACTTTTTAATATGATTTCTCCGTCCTTAATTTTAAGTACAACATAAGAATTGTTTTTCAAATGTTTATTTCTCCATTTTTTTGGAATAACAATTCTACCATGGCCATCAACCTGTTTTATCATCTCTTGTACTTCTTCTTCACCTTTTACTTGGCTCATGTTTTTTCCTCAAGTTCGTATCAATTTTATTTACTATATTGGTGGTTATAATATCTAATTAGAAAGCTTATTAGAAATTTACCACTATCATTAAGGTAATTTATTCTTTTTGGAAGATATATACTTATGGATAATTTTATTTTTTGCCATTTTTTTTATATGGCATTAATTTTTTTCTATTTATTATACTCACTATTTATTTCAGCACTGATTCTTAAGAGCACCATCCCTGAAAAAGCAGCATAAAAATCACCTAAAAATGAAAAAACGATAAATTAAAGCCACCATAATTAAGATGTGATATTCCCACTTTCAAATAATTTCCTTAAGAAATCCATCCTAAAAAAACTGCTACTGGTCATAATATTGGTCCAATTTGATCTAAAGCCTCATCCAGGCCAAAACCTGTTCCAGGACTAACCGGCTAGATCATGTGATAAAACTACATCCTTGAAGGTAGGTGAGTACCTAATATTTTTACTCAACCAACAATAGTCAAAACCCGGGCTAAAAAAAATAATTCGACACTTGTTATAGAAATATTTTTATATGGGCCTATTAAATCTCATGATTAATGTTTAAAGCTTTTTTATAGGTCTCCAGATGAGCACTGACACATTTATCCAGGTAAAACTTCTGGGCCTCTTTTAATCCATTTTCACCCATTTTTTTACGTAAAGTTTCATCTTCCATGAGCCGGATTATACTCTCACTTAAGGCCACCGGATCCTGTGGAGGAATGATAAATCCGGTTTTATGGTCTATCATCTGCTCTTTTATGGCCCCTACATCGGTGGCAATAACTGCTTTACCCATACACATGGCTTCCAGTATCACCAGAGGAGTACCCTCAGCAATAGAAGGTAAGATTAAAAGGTGTGATATCCCCAATATAGATGGTATGTCTTCACGAGAGCCTAAAAAATAGATACTATCTGTTAAATTGAGTTTTTCAAGGAGTTCTACCAGTTGCAAATAGTAATCTTTTTGGGTGGAGGGAACATCACCTACCAGGAGCAATTTGAAATTCGGGTTATTTTCCAGTACCCGGGGCAGGGCTTCTATAAGATAACGGTGCCCTTTAACTGGATTTATATTGGCCACACAGACCCCTAAAAAATGGGAATTATTTAAACCCAGCTCGGTTAATAGATGTTCTTTTTTAAGGAGGGCCTGGTTCAGGTTGAATTTATCCGGGTCCACCGGTTCATATATTACCTGCACATTCCTCCGGGATTTAAAGCCCTCCCCTAAGTAGTACTCCCCCAGGCTGGGGGCAATGACAATTATCTCTTCTGCCACCGGTTTTACCAAAATCATCATCAGAGAAATTAAAAAGGAGGGATAAAGGGAACTCATAAGGTGCCATACCACTTTTTTTCCACTAAGGTAAGCAGCTAAAGCGGGCTGGAAATTTAAAACACCATTAACATGAACCAGGTCTACATTTTCCCGCCTGATGAGGCGGGTGAATTGAAATACAGTTAAGGGTATGGTCACTATCCAGAAAATATTTTTTAGAATTGATTTTGCAGAATTGAAATTTGATGGTCCGGGAAAAAAGATTTCATTAACCGGGAATCCTTCCCTTTGGGCATAGCTGGTGAAGTTTGTATTACCTGAAGATGAAGAGGGACAGGCCAGGATGGTGTTTACTCCTTCTTTTTTTAGTTTCTCTGCTACAGAAATCACCCTGATTTGGGGCCCACCCAGATAATTTTGCATAACCACATTTAGTACCTTCATTCAATTCACCGGGTTAATATCACCTAAAGCACCTTCAACCAGTTTAAAGCCTTTTTTTGAGCTTCTTCAAGTTTTAAGGAAGGTTGGAAATCATGAGGATTAAGCTGGATTTCCTGTATTTTTTCATCCATCCCTCCAGAGAGTACCTCTTCTAAGGAGATACATGCCTTACTATTTAATCCCACATCCCGGGCGAAAGCCCTGTTTTTTGGGGCGTAATCTATTATTAGAAGTGGTAGATTGTTTATAAAGGCAAATAGGCAGGAGTGATATCTCATCCCTATAAAGGAGGAGCAGGTTGATATTTCATTAAGTATGTAAAGGGGATCCGGATTATAAGGAATTATTTCAACCCTATTTTTAAAATCCAGTAATTCGAATAAGGAAGTGGTAATCTGGATGTCATCGTGGGGTGGTTGGCCATTGAATATGAAGAGTTTCAGATGATGGAGGTGACTATCAGCCATCCATTTATTAAGTGCCAGGGCTATTTTCTCTACCAATAAATCGTCATTTTCATTTTTAGGATCATATATATGGTAAAAGGGTAATATAGATACTCCCATAATTACCCTGGATTTAAGGTTAGTTTTATCCAGAGTATCTTCTTTTTTAAGAAGATATGACTCTTGTTTTGTTTTATTAATCAAAGGATTTAGCTGGCTATCTTTTTTAAAGATTCCTTCACTTAATAATAAGGATAAATCCAAAGACTGGTAAGTTTTTGTATCCACTCCCATATCCTGCAGGGTTTCTTCTGATAAGGAGTCTCTTACCACAATCAAATCAGCCATTTTACAGGTATTTTTAATTAAGAATTTCCCCCACCAGTTATTTGGTTTTTCCACCCCAATACCCAGAAAATAGCACTTTTTGCCCCTTAATTTCATGGCCCCGGTAATTAGAAGATGCTGTAATAGTCTAGGTATCCTGATTCTCCGGGTACCATAGTCAAAAAAATGGGTGCCTCCTCCCAAGACATAGATGGAAGACTGGAATAATGCTTTAAAAAATAAGAAGCGCTGGTAAGGATTTACTTCTCTAATCCGATTATCCATAGAGGGTGGTAACTTAATTTTTGAGCCGGTGGTGATGGTGAAGGTAGTAGAAGGGTATATCCTATCCATGATATTTAAAAGTGAATATAACATGGCATCATCCCCGGTATTTTTCCAACCATAATAGCCCAGTATGAAGATATGTTCCCCGGGATCATCTTTAGAGTTTATTAGAGCCATCTCCATGAAATTAATTCTTGATAAATTCCCTGTTTTTAAATTTAAAAGGATTTATTCTCCCCATAAAAAAATTTATTTTGAAAAATATTAATCCAGGAAATAAAGGAATTGTGGTTTTATGAATTATAAAAAAAGTTTAGAAGGGATATATTAATTTTTCATGTCTTCTTTTAAGGTTTTATAGAACTGTTTAAATTCCCAGTCCCATTCTGCAGAAACCCGATCTAAATCAATTTCCATTTGCGGGTCATCCTGATACCCGGATAAAGGAATGTGAACTTCAATAAGGGGTGCTTTAACTTCAAATTTAACATTATCAATCATCATCTGAATCTGGAATAGTGCTAAATTATTTAATAGTTCTTTTTCAGTTTCTTTATCCAGTTTAGTATCTTCATAGGTTAATACATATTTAGTTTCCCAGGAGGAATTATTCATCTTGCTTTGTTGGCATTTTATTAGTTTTAACATAAAATTACCTCAGATATTTCTTAAGACTTAATTAAAGCTCCTATAAATGATTATAAAATATATCCTTAAATACTCTTTAATAAATTTATTATATATAGTTATAGGGGATTTTTTTTAGAAAAATTGTTAATATATAAACCATTTTAAATTATCTTTTTATATGGAAGCTAAAGTTAATAATTGCTCTATTCCCAGTAAAACTATATAAAACAAAGAGGGTACATACTAAGTTAGTATATATAAGGAGATATTATGAACCTTTATTCATTCCTATCACTCATCGTGTTTATCATCTATGTTATAATGGGTTTTTACGCTCTTAAATTGGATAAGAAATCTCCTTTAAACCAGGCTTTTTTTATAGTGAGTATGGCCATGGCCTTATGGTCTCTGGCTTTTACTTTCTTTTTTATGGCACCAGATAAGGAATCGGCCTGGTTTTTTTATAAATTAAGTTCCTGGGGCCGCAGCACCCATCCGGCACTGCTTTTAATATTTTCACTGATTTTAACCCGTAGATACAGGATATGGAAAAATAAATTCATTATTTTTCTCCTCTTAGTCCCGGCTTTGATATTTGTATGGCAGACCTATACCGGGCCCTTTATCACCGGTGATTTGATACTTTTAAATGGAGTATGGTATGAGGATTTACTAAATAACAGTCCCTGGTGGACTGCCTATAGTTTTTATTTTGTGGGTTATAATTTAGTAAGCCTATTTTTAGTATGGGAATGGGGTCAAAGTGCCGCCATTGATCGTGAAAAAAAGCAGTCTCATTTCATATTTTATAGTGCTCTTCTGGTTCTTTTTTTAGCCCTTTTTACCAATGCCATTTTACCCAGCCTGGCTATATATTCTGTACCTGCTGTGGGCAATATTCTGGGTATGGGAGTTATAATTGCCATCTGGTATTCTATAACCCATTACCAGCTTATGCAGATTGATCCTTCCATGGCCGGAGAAATCATAATGGATAAAATAACCGACATGGTAATTCTCCTGGATCCGGAAGGAAATATATCCCGGGTTAATCCTCGTTTAGAAATGCTTCTTGGTTTTTCCCAGTACAGTTTAAGGGGCCGTCACTACTCCACCTTCATCCAGAATCAGGTTGAACAAAAAGTACTGGGCAATAAAATAGATTTCTTAAAGCTGCAGCATGATAAAAGATCCAGGGATTATCCACTTAACCAGAAAATAGAGCTGCACTATCCTACCCGGAAAGGTGATACCATACCTGTGGAGGCCCTTATTTCCTTGATTACTAGTGAGGATGAAATAGCTGGTTTTGCCTTAGTAGCCCAGGATCAGCGCCAGACCATCAAATTAAAACAGGAAATTCAGGAAAAGTTAAAGGCTCAGGAAAATGTTAAAAGACATCTAAAGGCCCTGCAGTCATTAAACGAATTAATTGTCTCCATGAACCAGATTATTACCCCCCAAGAGTTACTGGCCAAAACTCTGGATTCCTCGTTGGATTTACTGGAATTCCAAAAAGGTGGGGTTTATTTAATTGAAGGAGATGATTTAAAACTTAAAATACATAAAAATTTTGATGACGATATGTTAAAAGCAAATAGTAATTTTAAAGTTGATAAAAAGCCATTTGCATCATTATTAACAGAAGGTAGTTGTTTTATCAGCAACTGCTACCTGGAAATAAACCCTGAAAAGGCCCGTAGATGGAAGGTTAATTCCCTGGCTGCCGTTCCCCTTAAATCTAAAGAAGAAATTTTAGGGATGCTGGTGGTATTTGGAGAAGATAAGCATCCCTTTTTGGAGATGGATAAAAATATTTTAGAATCTATTGGCCGGGAGACAGGTGCTTCCCTGAGCCGTATAAAGGCCGAAGAAGAAATTATATCCGCCCTTAAAGATAAAGAAGTGCTTTTAACTGAAATACATCACCGGGTGAAGAATAATATGCAAATTATTTCCAGTTTACTTAATCTGCAGACCATTTTCACCTCTGATGAGAATATACGTCAGGTAATCAGGGAGAGTCAGGGCCGGGTGCGGAGTATGGCCCTGGTACATGAACATATTTACCAGAAGCACACCCTCTCCCAGGTGGATTTAGCATCTTATATGGAAGGTCTGCTTACAGAACTGATTCGAGGATATCAAAGCCCTAAACGTGAGATTGTTCTTGATCTGGATGTGGAAAAGATAGATTTGAACCTGGATACCATCATCCCCCTGGGCCTTATTTTAAATGAACTGGTAACAAATTCACTTAAATACGCATTTAAGGATCGATTAAGAGGATTGTTATCCGTTAAAATAAAAAAAACAGATGAAGGTTACTGTATGGAGGTTAAAGACGATGGTGTGGGTCTACCTCCTGAGATAGATATAGAGAATACCACCACCCTGGGGCTGATGCTGGTACAAAATCTCTCCCAGCAAATTGAAGGAGTGGTGCAACTGGTACCTGATGAGGGGGCCTACTTCAAAATTTTATTCCAGGAAATTTACTACAAGGACAGATTTTAATTTAAACCTTAATTAAATAGATAGTTGAAAGCTAAACTATTAGTTTAATCACAGTATAGTTTGATAATTAATGCATCTGTTTAGAGGATGAATTTTAGTCTTTAAGGGTGAGTGGGTTAAAATATTTTTTTAAATTACCCATCTTTATCCCTATCTCTTTTCTGTGAAAAATAAAATCCGCTCATTTTAAAATTTTAATCCCCACCTATTAAAAAAAAATTAGTTGGTATAGGGGGTAAGATGATTGAGAATAATTTTTATAAGAAAATGCAGTTACTGTCATTTAAGGTGAAACTTAGTAAAAATTATCATTTTTTACCGTATTAATTTCCATCTAAATCCAGTTTTATCTTACTTAAAAAAAAGGTGGATAAAGTGAGTTATCTTTTTAGTTAAAAATTCACTATAGTTAGAATTTAGTTAGAAATTCACTCTAGTTAGAATTTTCGAAAAGTTTAGATAAAAAAATATTATTTTTATTAAAATCTGGTAAATTGCTAAGATATAAATTTATTAAAGATTATATTATCTTTTATGATTTTTGCTAAGGAAAAAGAACTTTATTTATCTGGAAGAATGGATTATAACCAGATTTTATATTCATCCCTCAGGTGATAGGTAATGATTCTGGTTAATGAGGTTGAATCTTCCTCTATTATATCTCCTACCACTACTCCCCGGGCAGATTTTGTAATAAATCCCTACATCGGGTGCAGTCATGGGTGTATATATTGTTATGCTCGCTTTATGAAACGTTTTACCGGTCACCAGGAAAAGTGGGGAAAATTTGTGGATGTGAAAGTCAATGGTGCCCAGCTGGTTCCTCATCCCCGGCCCAAATTTAAAGGAAGTTCCATACTCCTATCTTCAGTCACTGATCCCTACCTGCAGCTTGAAAAAAAATATGAATTGACACGGAGAATAATTCAAGAACTCCTGCCCCTGAAAGGATGTTTAATGATTTTAACTAAATCTGATCTGGTATTAAGAGATCTGGACATCCTGGAAAAGATGAAAAAAGTGGAAATTGGGTTTTCCTTTTCCACCCTGAATGAAAACCTTAGAAAAGAAATTGAACCCCGGGCTAAAACTATAGAAGAACGGTTAAATGCTCTAATCCAGGTAAAAGAATCAGGATTTAAAAATTTTTTATTTATCAGTCCCATACTGCCTTATTTAACTCCCTGGGAAGATATAATTGACACTACCCGGGATTATGTGGATTATTACATGTTCGAAAATCTTAATGTAAATGGTAGTGTATGGCCTTCGGTTTTAAAGTGGTTAAAAAAATTCCATCCCCACCTGGTGGAGGAATACCGGTCCATTTATTATGGGGAGTCTTCCTACTGGATTGAAGAAAAACAGGCCATTAAAGATTACTGTAAAAAAGAAAAATTGGTGAGTGAATTTTATTTTCATCATAAAAAAACTAAATAACTATATTGAATATTCTACCTCTTTTTAAAGCCTTTCATCAACCAGGAGATGAAAATAATTAATTTTAATTTTTGAAAATAATCAGGGTATGCAAAATGCTTTCTTAAAAAATCAAAGTCCCTTAATCACCGGATATGGTCCTTTTCCAATAGCCCTAATATTCTGTTAAATTGATTAAAATCATGCTTATGAAAGGTTTAATGGTTAAAAAAGAACGCTGATAGGGCATTAAGATTAGAGATATTTCGTGGCTTTTTTAGAGAAATATAATGATTTTAAAGGTTTTTTTAGGAGTATTGGCCAAATCATTGTAAATTTATTTTTGATTAAGCGAACATTGTATATTTGAAGGTTAAAGGCTTCTTTAAGAGGCCTTTTTTAATTTTAAGTTCTCTTTTTAGTCCGGGAGCAGTAATATGTCCCTTCCTAATCCATTTAAAAATGCTTTAATCAAGGGTCATTTATTTAAAATAAGAATGTATTATGCTTAAAATTTGAAATTGGGTTAGAAAAGATAATATCCAGTGATAGTTATTATAAAAGGTCACCGAAGAGCTTTATTGGATTAAATAATGTTTAAGGAGGCCTTTTTTCTAATTTTTATCCACAATCTTTATATAAGATGATGAGGGCAAGTAGTAGAATGTCATGTTGACTTGTGAAAGGCCTGTAACTATATGAAGTTAATGAAAAATTTAAGACAGGTTTAAGTTTCAGTCCACATGATGCGGAGGAGGTAAAATTTCGCGAATAAAAAAAATTACAAGCATACTATTTTTATGCTTAATCATAGCCAATGGTGGTGGCATATACGCCCTTGATAGTGAAGAGCTACCACCAGTAGAAAACATGGAGCATCCCTCCATGGATCAAAATGATTATATGGAAAATCCTCAGGAGGAATATCCAGATTCAAGTGTCTTAGAACCTGAATATGAATATTCTTCTGAGGAAGAGCTTACAGATACTTCTACTGTAGATCCGGAAGTAAAATATGCTGCTGGTGGAGACACCGAGTCAGCTATTTTAGAAAATGGAGATACCAGTCCTGTAGTAAATGAAGCCAACATTATTCCCACCAGTACTAAAAAAGAAGCCAGTATCAAGGACATTCTTGATGCTTCTACCAGGGTAAAGAATTTCATAGACCTGCATAAAAGGTTACCTAACTTTGTTACGGTAGCTGGAGAACAGGTATTGATAAGTGATTTTCTTTATATCTCAGTTAAAGGACTTCTAGGAATATCCACTGGTCAAAATGGAAATATTGCTTATGAGAGTTATGGTTTACCTGCTAATTCATCAGGTACCAGCAACCTGAGAGGCACCATGCTTAAAAAAGATTATCTGGATTTAGCCAGCAGAATCGGTAATTTCATGGATGCTAATGGGGTTGCACCGAACTTTGGTCGTAGCACTCGAGGAAACATAAAATTTGAATCAGCAGTATATCTTTTTGCCCGGATACTGGATTTCCAGAACATCAACAAACAGTTACCTAACTACGCTTACATGGCACCTCTAAATCAGGTTAGAACCACTCCCCTGGCAGATACAGTACCAGTAACACCTGGAAACAATAACACCAACCCAGGAAACAACACCCCCGGCGACAACAACAACACCAACCCAGGAAACAACACCCCCGGCGACAACAACAACACCAACCCAGGAAACAACACCCCCGGCGACAACAACAACACCAACCCAGGAAACAGCACACCTGGAGAAAACACTGAACCACCGGTAGAGGATAGTCCTCTGAAAGTTACTGTAGGTCAGATACTGGACGCTGCTAATCGGGTTAAGGCTTTTGTAGAAAAAAATAAGGCCTTGCCGAACTTTGTCACTATTGGTAACATGCAGATTAATATGAGTCAGTTTCTGTATCTTTTAAGTGCAGGACTGGTGCAAATTAATACTGGATCCAATGGGGATATTGCCTTTGGCGATTTTAAAGCACCTAACGCATCCAGTGGTAATCAATTATCCAACTCCCTGAACAAAAATTCATATATGGATCTGGCCGGAAGAATTAAGGATTTCATGGAAAACAATTTACAAGCACCGAACTTTGGAAATACCAATAATGGTAGAATCAAATTCGAGTCAATGGTATATATGTTCTCCAAGATAATGAGCTTCCACTCCAATCAGGGGAGGTTACCTACTTTTGTAACCCTGGCTGATACCAATGCAGTGGCCACCACTTACAACCAGAATCAATCTGCTGGTGGTGGTGGAGATAAGCCGGATTACAGTGCCTATGCCATTTATCTGGCAAATAGTCAAAACTGTCAGGTCACCAACTCGGCCATAGTTAACCTGGCTAATTCTTTAACCAGTGGATTAAGTTCCACCTGGGATAAAGCTGAAGCCATATTCAACTGGGTAAGAGACCGTGTAAGTTACAGTTTCTATTACAATACCAGATATGGTGCTTTAGGTACTCTAAACAGTAGAACAGGTAATTGTGTGGATCAATCCCATCTGGTAGTGGCACTAACTCGTGCTGCTGGAATACCTACCCGGTATGCTCATGGTGACTGTACTTTTTCCAGTGGAAGCAGATACGGACACGTCTGGGCTGAAATTTTAATTAATGGAAACTGGGTAAGAGCAGATCCTTCCAGTTCCAGAAACCGTTTAGGTGTAATAAATAACTGGAATACTGGAACTGCGTCTATTAAAGGGTACTACGCGTCCTTACCATTCTAAAATAACCCCCTCCCTTTTTTTATTTTTTTTTAAAATTGATATCTGGAAAGTTTTTAAGTTTTTTTTTAAATATTCACTTAAAATTCATTGATTTAGATTCTTTTTTAGTTATTATTAACCGGAAAATGCACTTTTAAAAAATTCTAATTTTATTTGAAATCAGCCCGGGTTTGCAAAAAAGGATAAATTTTTTTAAAAAATGATATCAGGGCCTTAAAAATACGGTATTAGTTATTATAAATAAGGTTCAGTATTATTGAAAATTAAATCAAAGTTTTCATTTGTTACAATTTTTCATTCTAAAAAACCTCTGGTATTAAAATCTACCCGGATAGTGATTAATCATGTTATTAATTTTTTAGATTTATTTACATAATTTTTTCCTTATTTGAAGTTATTTAAGCAGCTGACTTATGGATTAAAATTTATATCCCCTTAAAATAAACTATAGTAGGCTGTATACGGGATAAATAGGGGTACTTAGGAGGGGCTGATTAGTAAAATAAATGAATAATGCCCATAGTTTTTTTTAGATATATTGAAAAGCTCAGCTTATGTCCCTTTTAATTTAAAAAGTTTTATAATGGTCTTTTTCAGGATTTGCTGGCAGTAACTTTATATAGTATAGTGGAGGTTAAAATGGAGTTATCATGTTGACTAGTAATATCTAGTTACAGTCCCTGAATCAAATATTTAGATTTAAATTGGTGAAAAAATTTATTTTCAGTCTTCATGATATGGAGGCGTTAGAATATCGCAAAAAATGAATTTGAGGGGCATACTATTTTTATGCCTGATTTTAATTAGTATAAGTGGAATTTACGCTGAAGAAGTTCCACCACAAAATGTAAATGCAACCACCAGTAATGCAGTTACTCCTAATAGTAGCTCTAAGGAAACAATTACCAATCAAACTAAAAATACTACAATATCCAGTATAATAAGTGCCAGTTCAGCAGTTAAAACTCAAATTGACACTAAAAAAGAAATAACACCCACTGTGAAAGTTTCAATGGAGAATGTGAGTTCCAGTGACTACCTGTACCTCATGGTAAAAAGTTTGAGCACCAATCCCCATGGATTTACCGGGACGGTGACCTATACCAGTAAACAGGCTGCTACTAATTCCCAGGGTGATAAACTCACCGGTCAATTAGTTTTATCAGAATATCTGAAACTGGCTCAGGACATAACCAGCTACATGGATACCCATGGTAAGGCCCCGGATTACATGTCTACTAGCAGAGGAAAAATCAAATACGAAGCTTTAATCTATATTTACTCCCGGGTACTCAATTTTAAAGCCACCCAAAAGAAACTTCCCAACTTCGTATACATGGACCCCATTAATCAGGTTAAAACCGCCCCTGTGGCTGAAACCAAACCAGTAAACTCCACTCCTGTAACCAATCAAAGCACTGCCAAGCCCACTGCCACATTAAATGATATTAGAAGTGCCAGTGCCAGTCTGGTTAGTTTCATGGATAAGAACAAAAAGCTGCCTGGCACCGTAATGGTAGGTGGCAAACAGTTGAGCATTGACCAGTATCTATACCTTCTTTCTAAGGGATTGGTGCAGATTAAAAATGGAGGTACCGGATCCATATCTTATGGTACCTATAATGGTGCAACTAACTCCCATGGTGTGAAGTTAAGTGGGAATCTCCTGCAAAGTGAAGTCATAAAACTGGCCCAGCAGGTAACCACCTACATGGATACTTATGGTAAATCACCGGACAATATCCAGACCAGTAAGGGAGCTATGCAGTACGAAGCAATTTTCCATGTTTTTGGTCGGGTGATGTCCTACCAGGCCACCTATAAAAAACTACCTAATTACGTTAGATTGGATGTTTTAAGCAATGTGGTACCACTTAAAACATTAAACAGCACTAAACCTGCAGAAAATACCACCAATCCAGTGAACAATACCTCGGTCTTTTTAAAGGCCAGTAAAAATTGCCAGGTAAATGACCCTACCATTATTGCCATGGCCAATCAACTGACTCTGGGTGTTAATACCACCTGGGAAAAAGCAGAAGCCATATTCAACTGGGTAAGAGACAACCTGACTTACAGTTTCTACTACAATACCAAATATGGTGCAGTAAATACTCTGAAAAATAAAACTGGAAACTGTGTGGACCATTCCCATCTTTTAATTGCTCTTACCCGGGCAGCAGGTATTGAATCCCGCTATGCCCATGGTACTTGTCAATTCAAAAGTGGAAGTGTCTATGGCCATGTATGGGCAGAGTTATTTATTGATGGTAAATGGGTAAAAGCAGATGCCAGCAGTTCATCAAATAACTTAGGAGTCATAAATAATTGGAATACTGCTAATGTGGTTATGAAAGGAGTATATTCAGAATTAAGTTTCTAAAAACCCTTTTATTTTTTTTATTTTTTTTAATTGTCTATTTGAAGATTTAAACCAAATCAGGATCCATTTTTACCTTAATTTTATGGTGGAACTACTGATTATAGGTATCTACTAATTAAGTAAAGTTATTTTTAAATTAAAATGATTATCTACAAGAGCAGGTTTTCACTTTTTATTCCGGAATCGTATTTTTCACTGCACTTATACTTAATTCTAGATTATTTTTATAAATTCTTAAGGTTACTAAAAAATTATTAAAACATTTTTTTATAAGTTTTTTTTTTGGCGTTAAAGAATATATCTGATGGTTTAGAGTTAGTAATAATCATTTAAAAGGTTAAATCACCTGAGAGAAATAATGGTTCATTAAAATCCATCCAGTATTCTTATTTTATGTCTTTGGAATAATTTTAAATAATGGCCTTAAGGTCGTTTTTTTAATTTTATATCAGGAAAATATATATGGAAATTTGATTCATAATTATTAATATCGTCAAGGCCTTTATTAGGCAATGTTAGGTAACCCTTACATTTAGCCTTATATACCTGGGGGGGCTTTGGTGATTAGGAGGCGATATTATTTCGCGGAAGGTGAAAATGCTTTGCATGCTTTTAGTGTGCTTTGCATTGTTAAATACCAACGTGATTTTCGCCCAAATGAATGCAACCTCAGTAGATAGTTTTAATAACACCCCTGATAGTTCCTATGGGAATTATGGTGATGAACCAATATTTCACCCTGAAAATACTACCTCTCTTACAGGTGATGCTTGCCCAACAGGGAAAGCAGAATCTGATAGTGGTGGTAATGTGGTGGATGATTACCTGGAATCGGAAGTTCAGTATGCCGCCTATGGTAATCAAAAAAATGAGTCCCAGCAGTATGCCGCCTATGGTGATACTGCCGGAGTAGTAAATTATACTCCTGTGGACCTGGTTCCCTACCAGAATTCAACTGGAGCACTGTGGGTGCGTTACTGGAGTATGGATGCCATGAATTTAGAGGAATTAAAGGCTGCAGGAATCACAGATATTTTCCTTGATTCTGAAGCTTTGACCAATTCCAAGTACCAGAACTCATCAGCCAGGTTCTTGCAAAATGCACAGCAATCTGGAATCAGAGTCAGTGTATGGGTCAATTGTTTCAAGCCTAATTCCACCTGGATTGATCCTGCTAATGAATCCTCTGCCACCTATATTACTGATCTTCTAAGCAGGATTGGTACTTTAACCGGTATGGCTGGGATAAATGGAGTGCACCTGGATTACTTGCGATATCCAGGTAATGCTTACCAGCAGGTCAATGGAACCACATCTATAAACAGTTTCGTTTCCAGGGTTAGAGATGTTGTTAAAGCCATCAAACCTGATGCATTGCTTTCTGCCGCATTAATGCCAGAAGGAGCAGTTAATGCCTATTATTATGGGCAAAACTACACCGAACTGGCGAATTATCTGGATGTACTGGTTCCCATGATATATAAAGGTAATTATAATAAGAACACTTCATGGATAGGTTCCGTTACCAATTATATTGTGAGCCAGTCAGCTGGAAAACCGGTCTGGACTGGTATTTTAACTTACCAGTCTGATAATAACCTGACTACTATTGGAGCAGGCGAACTATTTGGTGATGTGGTAAGTGCTCTGAAAAACGGAGCAGACGGATATGTTCTTTTCCGTTATGGATTATTAGATGAAGGGTTCTTTGAATATTCAAGTGCTATGCATAATCCCACCGCTGGTGAAAACAGTAACAATCCGATTAGTTTCTCCCCTGGAAGTATTAAAGATGCTGCCAGCCGGGTGAAAGAATATATAGAAGCTAATCAAAGACTACCCAATTTTGTAACCATTAACAACCGGCAGTTGAATATGAGTGAATACCTCTATTTGCTGGCTAAAGTTCTTGAGTTAAATAGCGGAAGTAACACCCCTGTAGCTTACAAAAAAATAATCGAACCCTTAGCTCCTATGGGAGATCCTGTTAACGGAACATTAAATAAATCCGAATACCTGGACATCGCCAGTAGATTAGTTAAATTTATGGATACTAATCTGATAGCTCCTAATTTTGCTTCAAGTAGCCTGGGAAAAATAAGATTTGAAAACCTGGTTTATTCCATGAGTAGAGCAGTGGATTTTGTAAATAAAAACAACCAGCTTCCTAATTTTGTCACGGTACTCAATATTGATTTGAGCACACCGGGACAGGGAACAGCACCGGTTGCACCACCCACTACTTCTGGTTTTAGTCTAAGTAGCATTCAAGATGCTGCCAGCCGGGTAAATGAATTCATTACAAGTAATCAAAAACTACCCAACTTCGTCACCATCAACCAAAAACAACTAACCATGAGCGAATACCTCTACCTGCTACTAAAAGCAACAACACAAACCAACACCAATAACAACAACCCCATAAACCACCAAAACATCACCGAACCCGTAAACTCCACCGGAAACATGGAAACCGGAACACTAAACAAAGCCCAATACCTGGACCTGGCACAAAGAATACTCCAATTCATGGAAACCAACAAACAAGCACCCAACTTCGCCACCCACAACCAGGCCCGCATAAAATACGAAAACCTCATCTACGCCTACACCAGAATAATGGACTTCACCAAAAACAACAACCAACTACCCAACACCGTAAACATAATCAACATACAAGGAGGAACCGCACCGGCAAACCCTCCAACCAATAACAATCCCAACACCTTCACCCTGGCCAGCATACAAGATGCCGCCACCAGGGTAAAAACATTCATAGAAACCAATCAAAAACTACCCAACTTCGTCACCATCAACCAAAAACAACTAACCATGAGCGAATACCTCTACCTGCTACTAAAAGCAACAACACAAACCAACACCAATAACAACAACCCCATAAACCACCAAAACATCACCGAACCCGTAAACTCCACCGGAAACATGGAAACCGGAACACTAAACAAAGCCCAATACCTGGACCTGGCACAAAGAATACTCCAATTCATGGAAACCAACAAACAAGCACCCAACTTCGCCACCCACAACCAGGCCCGCATAAAATACGAAAACCTCATCTACGCCTACACCAGAATAATGGACTTCACCAAAAACAACAACCAACTACCCAACACCGTAAACATAATCAACATACAAGGAGGAACCGCACCGGCAAACCCTCCAACCAATAACAATCCCAACACCTTCACCCTGGCCAGCATACAAGATGCCGCCACCAGGGTAAAAACATTCATAGAAACCAATCAAAAACTACCCAACTTCGTCACCATCAACCAAAAACAACTAACCATGAGCGAATACCTCTACCTGCTACTAAAAGCAACAACACAAACCAACACCAATAACAACAACCCCATAAACCACCAAAACATCACCGAACCCGTAAACTCCACCGGAAACATGGAAACCGGAACACTAAACAAAGCCCAATACCTGGACCTAGCACAAAGAATACTCCAATTCATGGAAACCAACAAACAAGCACCCAACTTCGCCACCCACAACCAGGCCCGCATAAAATACGAAAACCTCATCTACGCCTACACCAGAATAATGGACTTCACCAAAAACAACAGACAGCTACCCAACACCGTGGCTATTATTGGTGGAATTTCTTCCCCAAGTTCTGGTTCTAATTTGACCACCCCTTATCAGGGGGAGGGTTTAAACCAGTACCTGGTGGCCACCCAAAACTGTCAGGTAAATAATGCTCAGATACAGTCATTATCAGCCAGTTTAACCAGTGGACTGAATAATAACTGGGATAAAGCTGAGGCTATCTTTAACTGGGTTAGGAATAACTTAAGATATGAATTCTATTACAATACCAAATATGGCGCAGTGAATACTCTGGCTAATAGGAGTGGTAACTGTGTGGATCATACCCACCTGGTGGTGGCTCTCTCCAGAGCAGCAGGAATACCTGCCAGGTATGCACATGGTGACTGCACCTTTAACAGCGGAAGTACTTACGGACATGTTTGGGCCGAAATATTAATTGGTAACCAGTGGTACGCGGCAGATGCCACCAGTTACAGCAATTCTTTGGGCATAATTAACAGTTGGAACACTGCTACGGTAGTGATGAGAGGAAGGCACAGTAATCTACCTTGGTAGGTTCAAGCCTTCTTTTTAACTAACCAGAAAGGCAAAAACCAAAAATGCCTTTCTTAATTTCTTTTTTTTTAGAAAATTATTTTTAGATTAAGAATAAAAATAAATAATATATATTAAATTAAAATTATTAATTAATTTATTATTTTAGATCACTTATAATGGATCCTGCCCCGGATAAATCAGCTTATATCTATTGATTGTAGAGTAAAGGTGGATTAAAGCCCTATACCCCGGCCCTGAAAAATTTATTAATACACCTCCTATTTTGGTTATATTACTTTCTGGATGTAAAATTAATCAGAAAAAAGCTGAAATTTTGTTTCAAATGCAAAATACAGGCTTTTTTGGTGAAATAAGTGTATTTTTTTCATAAGCTGGATAAAAATTTCACTAAAAATAATATTTATTCCTGATTTGTAATCTCCCCTGAGTATTTAAAGACCTATAAATGGTTTTATCGATTATAAAAACGTTTTAAATAGTTTTATTTAAATTTAAAATATGGAGTTTAGTGGAGAGGTATTAAATTGAGATAAATATCGTCCTTATCAGGAATATTTAAAGTTATTTGGAGTAATGAAGATTAGATAAAGTTATTTCATAGAAAAAAAGGAGATAACCATTCTTTATGTTGTAAATGAGTTTAGAATATGGTCAGAATACTCAATCTGACAATGAATAAAGGATTCTATTTTAATAGCATGAAAATAATCCTCCTGAGTTCTTAATTTAAATTTAAAGCCCTATAAATCATTTTTTTTAAAGAAATAATTCGATAAATTTATATAGGAAGTTAAAGTGGATTAATTCTATCAGTTGAATCTCTTGTAAATAAAGGGGCCGTTAAGGGTTCTTTTTTTATGAGGGAATCTCGATTGATGTGGAGGAGATATAATTTCGCGAAAAAATAATATAGTGCTAATCTTAGCATTATGCATTGCTATATTAAATGTAAACGCAATTTATGCCCAAAGCAATGACACCGAAATTCAAGACATCGGATCAGATATAGAAACCATGGAAAATACCAGTGAACTCTTAAATGAGAGCACTGCAGACCATTCTAACGAACCAGAGACTGAAACTATTGAACAACAATACGCCGCCGCCGGAGAAAATAAAACGGCTAATAACTCGTCCAAACCCGCTTCAGGTGCTATTTATGTAAGAGCAGATAACATGAAAAACGTTGATTTCAATCAGCTTAAAGTGGCTGGAATCACCGATATATTTCTCAGTTATGCTGCCTTTGACACTCCCTCATACCAGACTACTCTGAATAAGTTTCTAAATGACTCCCAGAATAATGGGATCAGAGTAAGTGTGTGGGTGCAGGCTTTCCGAGTCAATAATACCTGGATTAACCCTACCCTGCCAGAAAATCAGGCTATTATCGATGGTATCTTAAATGATATCCAGAGGTATACCCAGATTCCTGGAGTAGGAGGTATCCATCTGGATTATGTTCGGTTCCCTGGAAATGCATATAATAGTACCAATGGAACAGAATCCATAACTAATTATGTTGCAACCGTTAATCAACTGGTTAAAGCTTTAAATCCTAATGCTTTATTATCTGCAGCTTTAATGCCAGAAGGAGCAGCAAATGCATATTATTATGGTCAGGATTATGCTCAGCTTGCAAAATACCTGGATGTTCTGGTTCCTATGATATATCGAGGTAACTACAACCAGACAATAGATTGGATCGGGACCGTTACCAGTTACATCGTAAACCAGGCCGGAGGAACCCAAGTATGGGCGGCTTTATTAAGCTACCATTCTGATGCAAATACTACTGCAGTACCTGCTAATGTATTAATGGCTGATTTGATTGAAGCATTAGATAAAGGAGCATCAGGTTATGCTATTTTCCGTTTTGGAATATTAGACAACTCATTCTATAATGCAGTGGGAGGAATAACTGAAGATGATATTAAGCCTCCCAGTTTTAGTTTAGAGGAGATTACCGATGCTGCCAGCCGGGTGAAAAAATTCATTGACGACAAGATGCAGCTACCTAACTTTGTTATCATTAACAATTACAAGGTAAACATGAGTGACTTTTTGTATCTCATGTCCCAAGCTACCATTCAGTTAGAAAATGGAAATCAGGCTAAAATTTCTCATAAGACTATTGCACCTGCTACTAATTCCAATGGTGACAACAATACCGGAAACCTGGATAGGGCTGCCTACCAGGACCTGGCACAGAGACTGGTAAACTTCATGACCCAGAATAAACAGGCACCTAATTTTGCCACAGTAAGTGAAGGTAAAATCAAATACGAAGCATTGGTATGCATCTATAGTAGAATCCTTAACTTCTACAAAGATAATAAGCAAATGCCTAACTTTGTACGATTGGAAAACACTCACCTGGTAAAAGCCGCTGCTGTAGAATCCACCCAACCACCAGTACAACCACCAACAGAACCACCAACAGAACCACCAACAGAACCACCAACAGAACCACCAGTACAACCACCAACAGAACCACCAGTACAACCACCAACAGAACCACCAGTACAACCACCAGTAAACAATACCCCATTGAAGTTATCTAACGCTGCTATTGCCGAAGCTGCCAATAGAGTTAATGCTTTTATTGCTGCTAACCAGAGATTACCACTTCATGTGACCATAAACAATGTACAGGTACCTATAAGTGACTTCCTTTACCTTATGAGTAAAGCTGTTATTCAACTTAACACTGGAAACAATAACCTGATAACCCAGAAGACCATTGCCAGTCCTAATAATTCCACTGGAGGAACAATCAGAACTGGCAATTTGCTAAGGAAGGATTATGTTGACCTTGCACAGAGATTAGTTAGATTTATGGATACCAATGGCCAGGCACCTAATTTTGCTACTGTAACTCAGGGTAGGATTAAGTACGAAGGTCTGGTTGAAGTATTTGCCCGGATTCTTAATTTCCATCACCAGAATAAGGTATTGCCAAACTTTGCCAGAGTTACCAGTGCAGTTAACCAGGTGAGAGCACCGTTACCTGCTGTGGAACCACCAGTACAACCACCAGTACAACCACCAACAGAACCACCAGTACAACCACCAACAGAACCACCAGTACAACCACCAACAGAACCACCAGTGAACCCTGATATTCCTCAGTTCACTCTAGATCAAATCAAAGACGCAGCAAACAGAGTTAAGACTTATACGGACTCCAATGCCAAGTTACCTAACTTTGTAACCATTAACAATGTACAGGTATCCATGAGTGACTTCCTTTACCTCTTGGTAAAAGAAATCTTACAATCAAACAGTGGAGTAAATAGTAATATTCAGTATCTGTTAGTTAACCCTGCTACTAATTCCAGTGGTAGTGATCTAAGTGGAACCCTGAATAAAACTGAATACCTGGATCTGGCACAGCGAGTACTCAACTTTATTGAAACCAATAAACAGGCTCCTAACTTTGCCCGGAGTAGTAGAGGTAATATTCGCTTTGAATCCATGGTTTACATGTTCACCAAGATTGTGAACTTCCAGAAGACTGAAAATTATTTACCTAATTTTGTGACTCTGGATAGTTTAACCAGTAGATTGGGAGCACCGGTGAGGTTATACACATTCCCTTATCAAGGTGAAGGTACTGCTCAGTATTTAGCATCAACCCGTAATTGTCAGGTTACCAATGGAGCTATAGTTAATTTAGCTAACTCAATTACCAGTGGAATTAATTCTACTTTAGGTAAAGCAGAAGCTATATTTAACTGGACCCGGGATAACTTGAGTTACAGTTTCTACTACAATACCCGTTTTGGTGCAGTTGGTACCTTAAACAATAGGACCGGTAACTGTGTGGATCATACCCACCTTTTAATTGCACTAACTCGTGCTGCAGGAATACCTGCCAGGTATGCACATGGTGACGCAACTTTTAACAGTGGAGCAACCTACGGACACGTCTGGGCCGAAATATTAATTGGGAATACCTGGTATGCAGCTGATGCTACCAGTATGAGCAATTCATTGGGCGTTATAAATAGTTGGAATACTAATACAGTAAAAATGAAAGGTAAATACGCCGAGATTACCTTTTAATCCAGAAAAGACTAATACGCAAAATAAGTCTTTTCTTCTAATTTATTTTTTTAAATATTTTTAAATATGTTCAGGTCGTTTTTTTGTAAAATATCTAATCTTAAGAGTTTTTTCTTTTTTTGACCATTTTATAAATTAATCTCCTGCTAATGAAATAATACTAATAATAGTTATAATATATAATAACTGGGAAGTGTCATGTCTAGTTTGAACCATGTTTATAAAGAGGAATATAAAAACGATTTAAAGTCCCAGTTTGAAATCATAAAATCAATTATGGATAATATTAATACCCCTGTATTTTCCCTGGACACCCACTATCATTATACCAGTTTTAATAAAGCACATCAGTTAATGATGAAGAGCATCTATGGGGTGGATATAGAATTAGGAAAAAGTATCCTGAAATATCAAAGTGTAAACGAAGATAGGTTAAAGGCTAAGATCAATTTGGATAGGGCTTTAAATGGAGAAAAAGTTACGGTTACTGCATATTCGGGGAAAGAAGAATTATCAAGATTATTTTTTGAGGTGGAACACCAGCCCCTCTATGATAAAAAAGGCAAAATAAAGGGAGTCTCTGTTTTTGCCCGGGATATTACGTCACAAAAACAGGCTGAAAATGCTATTCTTAAAGAACGGAATAAGTTAAAATCACTGCTGGATTCCCTGCCCGATGGAATCTGTATTTTAAGTGATGATTACCAGGTTTTATATACTAATCCTGCCCTGGAAAGAGAATTTGGAGAAGTTAATGGTAAGAAATGTCATGAATATATTTTTGGAAAGCGCGAGGCGTGCAGCTGGTGTAGAAATACGGAAATTTTTGCCGGTGAGTTCCAGGAGCACCGACTAAAATCCCCGGTAAATGGAAAAACCTATGAATTGTTTGAAGCACCTATTAAAACTTTCCCGAAAATAAAATCAAAGCTCTTAAAGTTACATGATATTACCCCGGAGATAAAAACCCAGAAAAAACAACAGCAAAGTCAGGATAAGTATCGTTTACTTATTGAAAATTTACAGGAAGGAATCTGGGAAATTGATAAAAATGCAGATACAATATTTGTAAATGATAAAATGGCTACCATGTTAGGTTATAGTCCTGAAGAAATGATGGGAAAAAATTTATTTGATTTTATGGATGAAAGTGTTATTCCTTTTGCAGAAAAAAACCTAAAAAAACGTAAAAAGGGATTAAAAGAGCGCCATGATTTTGAATTTATGAAAAAAGATGGGGAGAAAATTTACACCACCCTCATCACCACCCCTCTCCAGGATGTTGATGGTAATTATCAGGGAGCTATAGCTGCAGTAATTGATATCAGTGATCTTAAGGATGCTCAAAATGCCTTAGAAGCCAGCGAAGGTTTTTTAAGAGGTCTTTTTGAAAATATGCCCAGTGGAATGGCGGTTTATGAGGTGAAAAATCAGGGTAAAAAAGGTCAGGATTACCTCATAAAGGAATTTAACAAGACCAGTCAAAGGATGGAAGGTAAGTCCCGGGAAGAAGTTATAGGTAAAAGTCTCTATGACTTGAGGCCTAATATTGATGAATACGGTCTTATAGGTGTATTTAAAAAGGTGTGGGGTAGTGGTGAAGCAGTATACTTTCCAGAGAAAATATATGTGGATGAAAATTACAGTAACTGGTATGAAAACTATGTTTTCAAAGCCCCCACGGGGGAAGTGGTGGCTATTTATAACGATGTTACCGAAAAAAAGCGGGCTGAATTGGAAATAAAAAAGTCTCTTAAGGAAAAAGAGATCTTACTTAGTGAAATCCACCACCGGGTAAAGAATAACCTGCAAATAATCGTGAGTTTACTGCACCTGCAGGAAATACATGAAGAAGATCTAAGATTAATCCGTATCCTGCGAGAAACTCAAGGGAGGGTCCGAACCATGGCCCTGGTACATAATACATTATACCAGTCAAATATAATCACCAATATAAATTTCCAGAACTATGCCCAACAGCTTCTGGAGGGTATATTATCATCTTTTGATAAAAGCAGGTGCATTAAAACCAATTTCGAAATAGATGATATTCCTATTAACCTGGAGACAGCCATACCCCTGGGTTTAATCATCAATGAACTGGTGACCAATAGTATTAAGTATGCTTTTTTTAAGGATGAGGGAACTATTAGTATTAAATTAGAACCTCTGGATAATCAATTTCAGCTTTCAGTAGGGGATGATGGTGTTGGAATCAAAAAGGACATAGATATAACTAACACCAGGACCCTGGGCCTGCAGCTGGTTAATAGTCTGGTAAATCAGTTAGATGGTGAAATAGAGTTGGATAGAAGTAGAGGAACCTGTTTTAAAATAAAATTTAAAATTTTAGACTATAAAAAAAGGATTTGAAAATCTAATTATTGGAGAAAATATTTAATTGGGTTAAACATTATATTATATAGAAATAGTCAGGATTTTAAAAGTAATAGATAATATGGAACCTAAAAGAGTATTTTTCTTCAGTTTAGGGGTTACCTTACTGAGTGTAGGAGCATTAGGTGCTCTTTTACCTGTACTTCCCACCACACCTCTGGTTATAGCCTCTGCTTTTTGTTTTGGCAAAAGTTCTAAAAGAGCAGAGAAGTGGATTTCTCGTAACCGCTACTTTGGAAGTTATATAAATAATTATAAAACCAGAAAAGGGGTTCCCCTGGATGTTAAAATAAAAAGTCTGGTTTTTTTATGGGTGATGCTCTTTGCTTCCATGTTAATTGTAAATCAGGGTTATCTATATATTCTCCTTATGGTGGTGGGTATGGGAGTCAGTGCCCATATTCTGTTACTTAAAACCATGGTTAAAGAATAAGAGATTCTATAAATAAGGCCTATTTTAGTGGGGAAAATTTAAGTTTTATCTGAAATTAAGAATGTAATCTAATTAATTCTGGTAATCGGTTATATCTATAATAGAAACCATGGTCTCCTTATTTCCAGGTAAAACCACTACATTGGCCAGAGCAACCACTATTTCTTTTTTCTTATTATAAAATCGGAAGCGGTATTTGCTGGGTACGGTCGGGTCGCCTTTTTGTCTTTTTTTATTATATTCCCTCATACGGGGCAAATCTTTTTCAGATACCAGTTCCATCCAGAACACCTTATCCACCATTTCTTTACGATTGTAACCAGTAATGGTTTCTGCTTCCTTATTCATCTTGATTATAAGACCGTTATTATCAAAAATCAGGGTGGGTGAAGAGTTATTTTCAAATAGAGATTCATAATATTTTTTTGAAATTTGCAGTTCCATCTCTGCTTTTCTTTGACGGGTTACATCATCAATGGTGCAGATCATACCCTGATACTCTCCATCTATCAAGCGAGGTATCATCCATCCGGATTGATAGCTTTTTCTACCTCCAGGGGTCACAACTTTTATTGCATCGTATTCCACATTTTGCAGGGTTTCCCGGGCCTTCAGATAGTAGGGAGCAAATTCCTGTATGGTTTCCTTTTTAAAGTCTTCTAATATATGAACCAGGGAATAATCGGCTCCTTTAGAATCGGCCAGATGGTACATGCCCTGGTTAATAAATTGTATCCGGTCTTCGCTATCAGTGACAATAATTCCATCATTTATACTGTTTAGAATCTGTTCATAGAATACTTTCTGTTCTTTTGTCTTTTTTTCTGCCTTTTTTTGCCGGCTTATATCCCGGATGAGCATGATATATCCTGGTTGATTATTTTCATCCTGATAAGTATTTATATGGAGGTGGACCGTCAGTAGCTGGTTATGGTAGTCTTTTTGCAGGGCTTCTCCTTCATATATTCCTTTATCTTTTAGTATTTCCTTTACTTTTTCCCAGGTATCATCCTGGAATCGGGTATTGAGTACATCTTTTTCAGAACGTCCCTTCACTTCAGATTGGGTCCAGCCATATATTTTCTGGGCAGCCTGGTTCCAAGACTTTATTTGCAGGCCTCTATCTAGAACTATTATCCCCTCATGAATATTATGAAGTAAATTGGCCTGATTTCTAATTTTATATTCTTTTTCTTTCCAGGAAGTAATATTACGGGCTACAAAAGAAGCCCCTGTTATCTGATCATCCTGAAATATGGGGTTAATGAATATACTGTAATAGTTTGGTTTTTGACCTTCCTGGTGCTGGTGGGTAATTGAAAATTGCTCCCCCTTTTTTACTCTTTCTAATAACAACTTCCAGTTATCCTTTACTGAAGAAGGAACAGATTCAGTTATATTATCTCCTTCCTGAAGCTGATAATTATAAACTCGATGGAAATATTCTTTGAATGCTTTATTTAAATATAGAACTTTACTATCCAGATCCGTAGACCATATGCAGTCTTTGGTATTCTCCATTAAGGTAGATAGATTGGATTGTATTTTTTCTAGTTCTTTTTTGGTTTTTAATTCCTGGGTGCGGTCTTCAAATATGGCCATGATCTCTCCAGAGGGGAGTAGATAAATAAAGGCCTCCACCCACAAATCCAGGTTTTCATCTGAGTATCTCATCACCGGGGATTGTAAAAAATCACCGGTAAAGTAGGCTTTTTTAAATAGTTGCAGAAGTTTATCCCCATCTATTCCTCTAAAAAAAGACGATATATCCCTGTCAAGTATATCTTCACGTTTTAGTTTAACCATTTTTTCGCCGGCAGGGTTAATATCTTTAATAATAAATATTTCACCCTGATTTTTAACCTGAACCTTAATTACAGCTCTTTTCATTTTATCCAGAAGCTCTTGATATCTCTGGTTTGATTCATTGATTTTTAATTTTAATTCATTTTTGTATAAAGCCATCTCCACTGCGAATTTTAATTCCCGATCATCCACCGGTTTTAAGAGGTAGTTTTCCGGGACAGTTTCCTGAGCCCTGCGGGTGGTTTCCATATCACCATAAGCAGTTAAATAAATAACCGGTATATCCTGGTGTTTAGATATTTCCTTATGAGCCGTTATACCATCAATTTCTCCTTTGAGCATAATGTCCATTAAAATAAGATCAACTTTAGATTCTAAGGCTTTTTCAATGGCATCTTCCCCATAGGAAACCATTCCCACCACTTCAAAACCCCACACTTCCATTTTACGTTTTAAATCCAGGGCAGAAATGGCCTCATCTTCTACAATCAAAATACGTTTCATGAACCTCACCGAATATTAAAAAATTATCCCTGGTAAAATTCCATTTGGTGTAATCAACTTGCTATCCCCTGGAATTATAAGGTTAAATCTTTCATTTTTTAGTCCTGGAGAATATTATTAATAATAATTATTAGAAATAGTAGCATATAATTTTTTTCTAGGAGTATATAAACTGGATTAAATTGATTATTAAATCCTAAAAACAGGATATTATGCCTATTTTAAAGCACATTAGATGGTTTATTTTAAAAAGAACATTCAATTTAAGCAAATTGTCTAAAAAATCCATCTTTTTAGTTAAGCAGTTTATCTGGAATTTTGCTTTTTTTCTAAAACTTTATTTAATAATTAAGTTAATAATTAATATTAATCTAAAATAGTAAGTATCAGCTACTAAATCTATCCTTGATGCTTCTTTTATCTTAAATAAGTTAAGAAAGGAAGAAAAATATAATGAAAGGCGAAAACAACTTAGATGCAGAAATTTATCTAAGAAGGATAATTATATCTAAAAAAGTATCCCAGATACTGTCCCTCCTGGTTATTTTTATGGGATTTATGGTGATTTTAGGGTGGTTTACTGACATTAATATCCTTACCGGTGATATTTTTAATTCTCCTCCTTCTAAATTCATAACCGCATTATTATCGGTTATATGTGGGTTTTTGGTTTTGATTTTAAATCGCAATATAAGTCCTTTAATTAAAAGGTTTATCCAATTAGTATCTCTTTTTATATTTTTTATAGGATTTTTATTTTTAATTCAATACCTGACCGGCATGGTATTACCCACAGATTATTTGCCATTTATCAATTCCCCTTATTCCACCCTCCTTCCAGGTAGAAGCCGTTTTATGAGTTCTTTTAACTTCATACTTTATGGAATCATTATCTTTTTATTTGCCCTTAGAAAAAGAATTGTTATCGGCCAGTCTTTAAGCATCTTAACCGGATTAATTGGTTTTATGGGTTTTACCACTTATTTTTATGGTCTGGATCCTTCTAAAATTCCAGAAGTATACACAGAAATGGCCCTTTATACTGCTTTTACCCATCTTTTATTATCCAGTGCCCTTTTATGTCTTTATCCCCAGCAAGGATTGATGAAATATTTCACCCAGGAGTACACCGGAAACTTTCTTTCCCGTAAAGTATTGCCGGTGGGTATTTTATCCATTATTGGGCTGGGTTTTATTGTTTTATATGGTATGAGTTCTGATCTGTTCTCCTCTTCTTTTGCCGTGGTGATTATGGTTAATACCTCTATTTTCATCCTGGTGCTTCTTATTATTGGGGCTGCTGAGAAATTAAGTGATTTAGATAAGGAACGGATAAATTATCAGCAGAGCTTAGAGGAGAGTCTGGAAGAACAAAAAACAATTCAGCTGGAACTGGAAAATATTGTAATTGAAAAGGAAAGAGCCCAGCAAAAACTAAGAAAGCTTTTAGATGAAAAAGAAATAATACAATCCCATCTCGAATCCTCTCTTAGTGAAAAGGAGACTCTGATACGGGAAATTCACCACCGGGTAAAAAATAATCTGCAGATAATCTCCAGTCTTTTATCTCTGCAGCGGGGATATGTGGAGGATGAATATTCCCTGGATTTACTCCATGAAGCCCAGACCCGGGTTAAATCCATGGCACTGGTGCATGAAAAGCTCTACCGCAGTGAGGAATTATCCCATATCAATATGCAGCACTATGTAGATAGTCTCACCCGGGACTTGCTGGCCACCTACAGCCAGCAAGGGGTGGATTTAAACCTGGACCTGGATGAGGTGAAAATAAATATTGAAACCGCCATACCACTGGGTTTAATCATCAATGAACTGGTATCTAACAGCCTGAAATATGCTTTTAAAGGAGTTGATGATGGTAAAATTGATCTATCATTGAAAGAGTGTACGGAAGGATACCAGTTAATAGTTAAAGATAATGGTGCCGGATTACCTCCAGCACTGGACCTGGATAACCCAAAAACTCTGGGTTTGCAGTTGGTGCAATCCCTGGTTGGCCAGTTAGATGGTCAACTAGAAGTTTTTAATGCAGATGGAGTGAGTTTTAAGATAACTTTTAAGGAACTGCTATATGATAGCCGTTAAATTAAAATCATCAAATTTTAGATTTCTTACCTTTTAGTAAAACTAAAAAAGTAGAAGATTATTATAATAAATTAATTTTTATAGGCCAATATTTTCCAGGCATTTTTTTAGGGAAATTCCCGGAATGTTTTAATAAACTTATTTTAAAAGGAAATACCCTTTCTAAAAAAAAGCCCTGGAGGGGCTTTTAGTTAAATAATAGGGAGATTATGTGCAATAGGCCTTTTTTCATTAGTAAATAATATTAATAGCAGATTATAGATATAATATGAGTAATAATAAAAGAGTATAAGAAGTTAGAATATATTAAATTAAAGTAGAATGTTACTCATTAAATATAAATTTAGTTTCAGGGGTTTTTAGTTATGGATATCCCTTATTCGGCCTTAGGCAATATTTTACTTTTATTTGCACTGGGCACCTTATCTCTGGCTTTTTATAGTTTCCGCAGACCTTTAAGTCGTTTCCATACCTATTTTATTTGTTTGAATGTGGGTTTGTTTTTATGGTGTCTGGCTTCGGGTATGGAATTATTGAGTTCTAATCCTGCTACTAAAATCAGCTGGATGCAGGCCACCTATCTGGGGGCCACAAATGTGGCTGTTTTCTGGTTTTTGTTTGTTATGAGTTTTACTAAATACGACCATTATTTCAAACCATCTAAGGTGGTTTTGCTATTAATTATACCCTTATTTGTAATTATCATGGCCTTTACCAATTCCCAGCATGGCCTGTTATGGCCCAGTATCACCCCGGTTAGTGATACTCCGGGATCACTGCTTATATATGATCTGGGACCGGTATTCTTTTTGAATGTTATTTACGGTTACAGCTTACTTCTTTTGGGAACTTTTATTTTAGTTAGATCCCTGAGGGAAGTGGATGAAAATAAGAGAAAACTCATTTATATTCTTATCTTAAGCGGTCTTTTACCCTTAATTTTTAGTATAATTTTTGCCCTGGGACTATCTCCCATTCCAGGATTAGATATAACTCCCTTTGGTTTAATATTAGGGGTGGTGCTTCTATTTTTAGGGGTTTTCCGTTATAACCTGCTGGATATTCATCAAATTGCCCAAAAAATGCTCCTGCATAGTAGTAAAAGTGGAGTGCTTATTTTTAATACTAAAGATGAATTGGTGGAAGTTAACCCTGCCGCCGCTCTCTTAGGATTAAAGGAGAATCTATTAGATAAAACTGCAGATGAGGTTTTAAAAGAAATACCCTCATTAAAATCTTATTACTATGGCGCTGCTGGTGATGATGAAATATTTTTAGAAAAAGAGGACCTCTGGCTTCATCTGGAGCTTCGTGAAATCAGGGATTATAAGGATACCCTGGTAGGTAGATTATTGAAATTTTCAGATATTAGCTCCTCTAAAAAAATAGAAGATGCATTGAAACTCAGTGAACATAAAAGCCGGGCTATACTGGAGGCCATACCGGATATGATGTTTATCATAAAACGGGACGGGACCTTTGTTGATTATAAAGCCCACCAGGATGATCATCTGGCCCTGGATCCTGAAGAAATCGTAGGTAGTAATCTATCTGATCTGGGAATGGCCCCTAAAACCCTGGATATGGCTCTGGCTAAAATAAAAAAATCCCTGGATGAAGATAGTAAAGAGGAATTTGAATATGAGCTGGAAATAGCTGATGAGATTAATTATTATGAGGCTCGTTTAATTAAATTGAATGAGGAGGAAGTACTGGCCATTATTCGGGATATGAGTGAGTTTAAAGAAATACAAAAATCGCTTTTAGAATCAGAATCACTTTACCGGACCATATTTGATAATGCCGGAGTTCCTACTGCAATATTTAATAAAGAAGGATATTTTACCCTGACTAATCAGAAGATGGGAGAATTTTTAGCTTGTTCCCGGGAGGATTTGGAAAACAAGAGGAAGTGGATGGAGTTTGTCCATCCCCAGGATTTGCCCCGCATGATGGAATACCATAAAATCAGACAAAGAGATCCTAAAAAAGCCCCTAATACCTATGAAACTCGATTTATTGATTGGGAAGGGGAGGTGCATCTTTCTCAAATCACGGTGGATCATATTCCTTTTTTAGAGGAGTATGTGGTTTCGGTAATTGATATCACCCCTCTTAAAGAAGCTCAGCGAAAATTGGAAGAAAGCGAGCGTAAGTACCGGGAGATATTTGAAAATGTGCAGGATGTGTTCTATCAGGCAGATAATGATGGCCGTATCCTGGATATTAGCCCCTCTATTCATCGCTACTCCGGATACCACCGGGAGGAATTAATTGGAAAAAAAATTGAACTGTTGTATCATAAGCGAGAGGACCGGAATAAGTTACTGGATTTATTAAAAGCCCAGGGTGAGGTATCAGATTACGAGGCAGTATTGAAAAACAAAGCCCAGGAGAAAGTATATGTCTCCATCAATGCCCATCTTCTTAAAAATAGTAAAGGAGAGGTAATTGGAGTAGAGGGTACCCTGCGGGATATAAGTGAGAGGAAAAGAATCGAAAATGAGATAAACTACCGCCTGGAACTGGAAAACCTTTTAATGGAAATATCCAAGAATTTCATTAACATATCCCCGGAAAAAGCAGATGATGCAATAGATGAAGCCCTGCAAAAGATAGGGGAGTTTATGCAGGTGGATCGCAGTTATCTTTTCCAGATAAGTGAAAGTGGTGATTCCTTAAATAATACCCATGAGTGGTGTGCCCCGGGAATTGAACCCCAGATAGATACCCAGCAGAATGTTAAGATGGATGATCTTAAATGGATTACTGATATTTTGCATGAAAAAGGACAGGTGCAGATAAAATCAGTAGAAAAACTTCCCCTCCAGGCCCAGAATGAAAAGGATTATCTTAAAAATCAGGATATTAAATCCATGACCGCAGTGGTTTTAAAGTTGCATGGTGAAATACAGGGAATGGTGGGTTTTGATTCAGTTAAAAAAGAAAGAGAATGGAGTAAGGAAAATATAGATCTGTTGGTAATGTTAGGGGAGATATTCACCAATCTCCTGGAAAAAAGAGAGGCTGAGAAAACCATGGAAAAGTCACTCCATGAAAAGGAGGTGTTATTAAGGGAAATCCATCACCGGGTGAAAAACAATATGCAGATTATATCCAGTCTGTTGAATCTCCAGCTTAACTATGAAACTGAAGATAAAACCCGGCAGGTGTTACAGGAAAGCCAGGGCCGGATAAAGTCCATGTCCATGGTGCATGAAAAATTGTACCAGTCCACCAGTTTAAGTGAAATTAAGTTTGGAAGTTACCTCCAGCAGTTAGTGGATGATCTATTTTTCAGTTACGGGGTAAATCAGCTGGAAATAAAACCGGTGCTGGATATAAAAGATATTCCTTTTAACATCGATACAGCCATACCACTGGGTTTAATTGTAAATGAACTGGTGACTAACTCCCTTAAATATGCTTTTCCAGGAAGTAAAAAGGGTGAGATTAAGATTTCCTTCAAGCAGATTAATGGAGAATTTGAGTTAAAGGTTAGTGATGATGGGGTGGGTTTAGGAAATGTGGATGTGGAGCATACTAAAACCCTGGGGATGAAACTGGTTAGAAGCCTATCTGATCAACTGGATGCAAAATGGGAATTAGATAGAGAAAAAGGAACCAGCTTTACATTCCATTTTAAAGAAATGGAGTACATGGATCGAAGATAATTAAAATCCTGCCCCTGAATTGTAAAAAATGAATTAAGCATTTTTAAAATGTTACCTTAAAAGAGGTTAATTCATTTTAAAAGAATTAAGAGGATATCAAATTCTATTTTTTAAGAAGCTCTTTTAGACGCACTCCTACTACTCCCCCACCCGGGGCCGCCAGGAGGGTTAAAACTAATGATATTAGTAGTTTGATTATACCAAAAAGGCCTTCAAACTGGAAGTAGGAAGTAGAAGAAATACCTGAGAAATCTAAGTCATTATCTGTGGAGGATATATCACTAGATCCTGTATCAGAATCAATTAAACTGGATCTGCTATTGTCATCCATAAAATCAGGTCCTTCATTCAAAAAGTCAGAGCCACTATCTGCTCCCAATATACTAGAAAGCATACTGGCAGTTATAACCGCAGCAAAGAAGGTGAGGGCTGCTAAAAGTGCCAGATTAAATAACAATACCAAGAATAGAAAAACTCCACTGTATATGGCTTCCCTCTGGTTGCGGGTACTTAGAAGGGCATTTAAAAAACCAGCAATAAATAATAGGAAGAACACTGTTCCTACCACCACCACATCCAGGGGAATAGCTGCCGAACTAAGGCCCAGGGAGAGTAAGAGAAAAACCGGTAAGGTTAAAATCAGGGCCCCTAAAAGGGAGAGGTAGATACTGTAAAGATTAACACTATTATTCAGGCGGTTTATTAAACCGGTTTTATATATCTGGCTCCCACAGCTGGTGCAAAATTCAGCCTGGGGTGAAAGGGGGGTCTGGCAAAATGGACATTCATTTTTATTCATGATTTTAACCTCGAAATTATAATAGTTATTAGTTAATGGTCTATATTTATAATTTACCAGTTTAGTTAAAGGGTAAAAGTTAAGAGGATAATTGAAATTTTTTTTAGCAGATTAAAATAAGATATAAAACTCAATTTTAAGATGGTTAATAATTAAAAGAACATTTAAAAAGTACTTATAAAAAAAGAAAAAAAAGAAAAAAGGGGTTTATTTTTTTCTACTTATCATCCCACCAGCAATCATCACTAATGCCAACAATAGACCATAGAATGGTACTCCTGTAGTTTGCATAGGTACTCCTGGTTGTGGTTGTGGTTGTGGTTCTTCTGCAGCCTGGATAGTCACGGTCTGAATATTTTCATCAATATTCGGGTCGTAGGTGTCAGTGGTAAGTTGTGGTTGGAAGATAAAGTTACCAGCATGTAGAGCCTTAACCACCAGGTAGAGGTAAGGGTCACCTACCGGCACATCCCCCAGTATCCAGGTTATGGTTCTACTTAGAGGGTCATAGGTAAAGGTACCCTGATCCACTTCAGCAGATACATATTCCATACCGGCAGGTATAACCAGGGTGAAAACCACGTTTTCTGCAGTGTCTGGTCCCCGGTTACCTAACTTGAAGGTTATGGTAATTGGTTCTCCTACATAGGGATTGTTTTTACTGGCCCAGCTTTCAATATATAAATCGGATTGGGGCACTTTTAGTTGGGCGGTGGCATCAGCAGATAGGTAGTAGTCATCTCCATTGAAGATAGCTTCCAGAGTGTAGAAACCTCCCACCAGATTTATCAGGTAGGATAAGGTGGCCACACCATTACTATCAGTAAGAGCACTGCCCACATAGGCTCCAGCCACCCAGAAGTCAATACTTTTTCCCTCTAAGAGGTTCTGGTACTGGTCTTCTAAAGTAGCAGTTAAAAGGATGGTTTCTCCTGGATTACCGGTAACGTCGCTGGTAGTAAGGTTAGTGGATGCTTTATCCACGGTAAGGTCATTAAAACCAGTAGCCTGGTTATAACAATCATCACCGGCAAACTCAGCAGTTACCTGATAGGGACTGCCCGTAGGATTCAAAGTCACCGGAGTATAAGTCACAGTAGCAACACCATTACTATCAGTAACAGCACTACCCACATACACTCCATCAACCCAGAAACCAACCGTCTCCCCTACCAACAAATTACCAAACTCATCTTCCAAAGTAGCAATCAAATCCACACTACCCAAATAAGTAGCAGAAACAGCATCCACACTAAGAACTGTGTCTATTTTTTCCACTTCTATACTGGTAGTTTGGATCTGGTTATCCACCTGGGCTGATACATGGGCGGTTCCCACCGTGGTACCGGTGAAGGTAGATAGAGAAGTACCCATATATGTCTGGCTATTTTCCGGATCAATGTCTCCTAGAGTAGTGGAGAAACTAACTGGAATATGGTCAGGTATATGGCCTCCTGCTGGTTTTTGGTGAGGATTTACTCCGTCTATGGTGTTCCAGGTTAAATCCGCAGTTACCTGGGATGTTCCCTGGCAGGGTATGGTTTCAGGCTGGGCTATTATTTGTAACATGATCCAGGGGCTGTAATTTACACCAGCAGTTACTCTGCTGGCCGGACTGTTATTGGATCCCCACCAGTTGTTTTCTGCGTTTACAGTAACACCTGGTGCAGCAGCCACATCATAGACCCAGTTATATAATAAACGGTTGAAGTGCAGGCTGGAATCACTAGCACCATAGAATGCTCCTCCTAACCCATAGAAACCAGGAGTTCCAGCTGGTCCAATAGTTCCACTTCCGGTACCGGGTCCTGGTTGTCCAGGAGCACCTCCTGTACCGGCTGCTCCGGCCCAGTTTTCAATCAGGTTGTTGGTTAAGGTGTTCAGGTTTCCAGTAGCATGGTAGATTGCTCCACCTTTACCACCATTTCCTCCATTACCACCAGCACCTCCAGATCCATTGGAGTATGCTCCAGCGCTTGATCCGCCGTTTCCAGCTTCACCGCCTTCACCGCCTTTTCCGGCTTGGTTGTTACTCAGGTCACTGCCGATTAGATATCCCTCGTCACCGTGGTAGTAGATGGCTCCTCCAGAACCACCATTACCACCAGTGCCTCCGGCACCACCGGCGTAGGCCGCACCTCGGAAGGGGATGGTACTTTTCGCATTACCTCCCTGGCCACCTGCACCACCGGTGCCTCCTGTTCCAGCTTTATTTCTGGAAAGGGATGAAGTAGTAATTTGTAAGGTTCCGTTTCCGGTGTGGTAGATTGCTCCACCATTACCTCCCACACCACCAGTGCCGCCGACTCCGCCGGCACCACCAGCACCTGCTATGTTTCGGTCTCGTCCGTCACCAGCAGCACCACCGGTACCACCGGTACCGGCCTGGTTAGCAGTGATTTCGCTTTCTGACAGGATTAAATTACCCTGGTTGTAGATTGCTCCACCATTACCTCCTGGTCCACCTTGGTGTCCCTGGTATCCCGTAGGGTTTATCAGGTTTCCTGGGGCAGCAGAAGCTCCGGTTCCTCCATTTCCAGCATAATTATTGTTAATAGTTGAGCCCTGGATAGTGGAAAAACCAACATTATATATGGCTCCTCCAGAACCTCCAGTACCTCCAGTACCTCCAATAATTACATTCAAACCCCCAGTACCGGCATTTCCGGCATTATTCAGGTTGATTTGGCTTTCCTGGATATGCATGGTTCCAGTGGAGTAAATAGCACCACCGTGACCACCATTACCTCCGGTACCCATCATGACACCATTACCACCATTACCAGCCTGATTAGAGACTATCATGGATTGTTGAATGATTAAAGTACCGGTGGAGTAAATAGCACCGCCGTATCCTCCTCTAAAACCATCAGAGTGGAATGCAGCTACACCATTACTTCCGTGTCCTGCCCGGTTTTCATATAGCCGAGTGTTCTGGATGATCAGTGTCCCGGTAGAATAAATGGCACCACCTTGGCCTCCCACTCCTCCGTAGAGTAGTGATCCGCCATCACCAGCCTGGTTGTTTCTTAGGGTACACTGTTCCAGATGTAGATTTCCCTCATTGAGGATGGCCCCTCCGTTTTCCCCATCCGGGGAAAGTATGGTTCCATCCGGGGCGTGTCCATTCTGGAAGATGATGTTGGTAAAGTGTACTGTAACTCCTGGTAAGATATGTATGATTCGGCCATTACCACTACCATCAATAGTAGCAGTTCCTCCATTCATTACATTGAAGTAGAGGTCGTGGCCTATTACCAGTTTTTCATAGAAGGTGGCACCATCTTCGAGTAAGATGGTGTCCCCACTTAGAGAGTTATCCAGAGCATCCTGGATGGTGGTGGTGGAATATATTAGTACCCCTCCCCTCCATACCTGAGGATCAGGGAGGTAGTTGGATGTTTCGTTGTTATTAGATGAATAAGAAGAAGTATTATTGGTTATATTGTTTTCTACCTGGTCTGGTAACATGTCATTTTCTGGTGATTGCGCTGCAACTGCTCCCAGACTAAGTAGGCCTAAAATAAGGATGAAAGTAGTAAATATTATTGTTTTTTTCGTTTTTTCACCTCCTATGTTCTTATTTAATATTTCTACAGACAATATTCATATGTGGGCCTGAGGATATAAATTTATTTATTTTTTGGTGATATTGATGAAAAATAGGGGTTTATAAGGTTTTTTGCTCGTTAATTCCTCACTAAGGACTTATTTTTGGAAAAAAGTAATGGAGAAATAAGCAATCAAAACTCCTGGTGGTGAAGATTACTACCTAAATTGTCACCATCATTAAAAAAGTTTGTAGAGAAGTTTTTATTAGAAATAAAGAAGTTTATATGCATTTAATAAAAAAATTAGCTATTATTTTTTTAACCATTGAGCAGTATTAATTTAACTGGACCTTATCCACTAATCCAGGTATTATTTAATTAGATGGTGTTAATCGCTCCCTATATTCTAATTCACTAAATTCAATAATGAATTTTGATCCTTTCTTGTTATCCAGAGTTATAGATCCATCTAATTGCTGCGTTAGTTTATTAACCAGTTGGAGACCTAAAGTGGTTGTGTTTTTATAATCAAAATGCTCGGGAAAGCCTATCCCATTATCGGCCACTACCAGTTTAAATTTTTCCCCCACTTTTTTCAGGTTAATGCATAACTCTCCTTCCCTCTCCTCTGGAAAAGCGTATTTCAAGGAGTTGGATGCCAGTTCATTTATGATTAAGCCCAATGGTATGGCGGTATCTATATTGAAGGAGAAGTCATTTACCATGGTTTTGAGTTTCACCCTACCGGGGTGTATGGTGTAGGAATCATAGAGGTAGGATATGAGGTTGTGGAGGTAATCCTTGAATGATATTCGGGATAAGTCTGTGGATTCATATAATTTTTCATGTATAATGGCCATGGATTTAACCCGGTTCTGGCTATCTCTGATGAATTTAAGGGTTTTTTCATCATCCATCTCCATGGCCTGGAGATTCATCAAGCTGGAGATTATTTGCATGTTATTTTTCACCCGGTGATGGATCTCCTGGAGTAAGAGTTTTTTTTCCTGGAGTGATTTTTCCATTATTTGTTCAGCTAACTTACGGTCATGGATATCCAGGATAACCCCATGGTAGAGTAAATCTTCATCACAATGCACCGGAGTGGAAATAACCTGGAACCATTTTTCTCCGGAGGGAGTTATAAATCGTGCTTCATGGTTAAAGGGACGGGCATTAGATAAGCTCTCTTCAATAGAAATCAGAAATGATTCTCTATCTTCTGGATGTAGTTGCCTTACTATCTCCATTTGTATATCTTTATCCTGGTCAAAACCAAACATTTCATGGATTCTAGGTCCAATATACGATAAGTAGCGGTATCCATCCTTTTTAGCTGTTAATTCAAAAACAGCACCCGGGAGGTTATTTAAAATTGAGCGGAATTTATGCTCACTCTCCTGTAATTTGATGGATTTAATGGCCATTTCTCCTATAATCATGGCCAGTTTTTTTAAAAACATGACTCCCTTTTCCACGTATTCTTCGGTAAAAACAGGAACCTTATCCAGGGCCGCCAGGTACTCTTCTTGAGGGAAACCAAATTCCTGAGCCTGTTTTTTGAAAAATTCCCGGTCAGGTTTTTCTAAAAAGAACTGTCCGGTGAAGAGGTTGGCCACATGTTCATTCTGGATATATACTGGTAAAGCCATGTCTACCAGGCCATTAAGGCACTTATAGGATGAGTAACAACGTTCTTTTTCCATTTTTCCTGCCAGTACAGTATCACTTTCCAGGCAGCGTTTATAGGTTCGGGGGTTTTTGCGGTGGAATTTCAGACAGATGTCCTGCCAACCTGCCCCTACAATTTCCCTGTTACTGGTGGTGAAGATTTTGCCCTTACGATCGATTAAGGTGGAGGATATGGCAGTAATTTCATAAAAACTCTGCATCAAATCCTGGATGATATCCATATCCAGGTAATCATCAAGGGGTTTAGTAAGGGGCATGATTTTCTCCTTATAAAAAAGATTAATCATATATTATGTAATTTATGTTATTAAAATATTAAGATTGTGCAGGGTTTATATTTATTAGGATTAAAAACCAATGAATTTATTAGTAATAATTAAAAATAATGGAAATACTTCTAATTTATACTAACAAGTTCTTAAGTACCTTGCTTAACTAAAGGGGAACATTTATGAATAATAAAAAAATTGCTTTAATTCTTCTGGGAGCTATCATCATCATGGGAGCGGTGGGAGCCTACGGGGTACTCACCATGCAGGACTACATCTTTGAAAAGATACCCTATACTTATACCACTTACGTATCCTTACCACCGGATTCCCCCGAGGGAGGGTCTTTAGGCGGTTATCTGAATATTCATGGTCAGGGCAGTAATTTTAATTTTGATGTGGCTATACCGGGAGCAGCAAAGGCCTATGAAAACCGAAGTGATGAAGGTTTTTTAACCTATACTGAAGAGGGGTTAAATGGAACCGGTAAAATTGAATCAATTGATATAAGTCTTAGTACAATTTCTGGGCTAATTGGTGGAAATTTTAAGGAAGTGATGGTAAATACTCCCCTGAAAGGAACCCTTAATATGACCTGTGCTGGTTGGGTTGGTAATGCCAGTTTTATAAATGAAGGTGCAGGTTTAGAGGGAGTATTTGTTATAAATGGGGTGCATACTTACTGGGCCGGGAACTTCACCATGGAAATAGTAGATGGTAGAATAGCCTTACCTGCAGAATATATCTATCACCCCCAAGGGAACCCTGCTAAAACCACCACAGTAAATAAAACATTTTACCTTAGTTAAAAATTCTTTTGAGGAGTTTTATTATGAAAGTGATGATAATCGGATCAGAAGGTATGTTAGGACGTGACCTGGTGGAAACCTTAAAACCATTCCATGAACTGGAAACCACCACCATAAACACCCTGGATATCACCCGGCTGGATAACACCGTAGAAACCATTAAAGAATTAAAACCAGAAGTGGTAATCCATGCCGCGGCCTACACTGATGTGGATGGCAGTGAGTCAAAAAAGGATTTAGCCTACCAGGTAAATGCCCTGGGAAGCCGCAATGTGGCGGTGGGGTGTCTGGAAGCAGATGCTAGCATGGTTTATATCAGCACCGATTATGTTTTTGATGGAGCTAAAGGCACCTCCTACCAGGAATATGATAAAACTAATCCTTTGAGTGTCTATGGTAAAAGCAAACTCCATGGTGAGACCTTTATCCAGGATATTTTAAGTAAATTTTATATTGTACGGACTTCCTGGTTGTATGGAGAACACGGGCCTAACTTCCCCTCCACCATGCTCCAATTAGCCCGGGAAAATGATACTATTAGTGTGGTAAATGATCAATTTGGTTCTCCCACCTTTACGAAAGATTTAGCCCATGGTTTAAAATTATTAATAGAAAAACCAGCCTACGGCATCTACCACTTAACCAACAGTGATTACTGCTCCTGGTATGAATATGCCCGGGAAATATTTAAGATTAAAGGAGTGGAGGTGGAAGTAAAACCGGTGCCTACTTCCCAATTCCCCCGCCCTGCCCCTCGACCGGAGTATTCGGTGCTGGATAATTACCACTGGAAAATGGAGGGCTTTAAAGCCCTGCGCAGTTATAAAGATGCATTACAAGAATATCTATCCTTAATATGAGTGAATAATTTAAATAAAAGGAGCAGTTATGATGAAAGGAATAGTACTGGCCGGTGGCTCAGGCACCCGGCTCTACCCGGTAACCAAGGCCCTCTCGAAACAACTCTTACCTATCTATGATAAACCCATGATTTATTATCCCCTATCGGTTTTGATGCTGGCCGGTATCAGGGAGATACTAATTATCAGCACCCCCCGGGATCTGCCCCAGTATCAGGATCTTTTGGGTGATGGCAGTGATCTGGGAATAGATATATCCTATGCCGTGCAGGAAAACCCTAATGGTCTGGCCGAGGCCTTCATCATAGGAGAAGATTTTATTGGTGAAGACAACGTGGCCCTGGTTCTGGGCGATAACATCTTCTATGGGCACCGGTTTAGTGAGATACTAGAGCGGGCCCGATCCTTAAAAGAGGGAGCAGTAATATTTGGTTATTATGTGAAAAACCCCCAGGCCTTCGGTGTGGTGGAATTTGATAAAGAGGGTAAGGTGCTCTCATTAGAAGAAAAACCAGAACATCCTAAATCCAACTACGTGGTACCTGGACTTTATTTTTATGATAACCAGGTGGTTGAACTGGCAAAAAAAGTTAAACCATCAGATAGGGGCGAGTTAGAGATCACCTCCCTTAATGAAGCCTACCTTAAAAAAGGACAGTTAAAAGTGGAACTTTTAGGTCGGGGTATGGCCTGGCTGGATACCGGAACCCATATCGGCCTATTAGAAGCCACTAATTTTGTAGAAGCTGTTCAAAAACGACAGGGATTCTACATCGCCTGTTTGGAAGAGGTTGCCTATAACCAGGGCTGGATAAGTAAAGAAAAGATTCTGGAGTTGGCTGCTACTTTAAAAAAAACTGATTATGGTAACTACCTGGAAGATCTAATTAAAGGGGATGAATATGAGTAAGTTCCAGTTCCACCCTACCAAACTGGAAGGGGCCTATATCATCCAGCCCACCGTCTTTGGAGATAATCGGGGCTACTTTATGGAAACCTACCACCAGCAGGAATTCCAGAAAAATGGGGTGGATGCTGAATTCGTCCAGGATAACCAGTCCCTGTCTAAAAAAGGAGTGTTGCGGGGATTGCACTTCCAGTACAAACATCCCCAGGGAAAACTGGTCCGGGTCCTGCAGGGAGAAGTGTATGATGTGGCGGTGGATCTAAGGAAAGGTTCACCCTCTTATCTTAAATGGGAAGGAGTCTTACTAAGCGGAGATAATAAAAAACAGTTCTACATCCCCGAGGGTATGGCCCATGGTTTTTTGGTGTTATCAGATAGGGCAGAGTTCACCTACAAGTGCACTGATTTTTATGCTGGAGAAGATGAGGGAGGTATCAGGTGGGATGATCCAGATATCGGTATAAAATGGCCTCTGGATAAGGTGGAGGAAGTTTTATTATCGGATAAGGATAGAAACTGGGGTAGGGCCCGGGATACAGCTACTGGATTTAAATGGTGAAATAGTTTTTTAGCCTGAGTTTTAATAGATAAACCCGAGAATATACATAATTTTAAAGGCTATTAAGCCCGTAAAAAAAAGATCTATGGAATAAGATGTCTGGAAAGAAACGGGGAATGATAAAAAAATGAATTAATATTCAATCCCAACTTTTTCCCAGTTTTTTCGTATTCATCTCGATCCACAAATTAATCCATAACCTGAGTTATGGATAAATAGTAATATATTGTTTATTTGATTTAAAACTATTCATAAAATCCCTTATTTTTTAATTATATAATCAAAAAATAATTTTAAAAATGGGAAAAAAATAAATTAAATTAGAAATATTTTTTTTTAATTTTAAAACCGGTAAATCCTCCTAACAGGCTAAAAGGAGTGAGTAATACTAATCCCATCAAAAATCCAGCACCAGTTCCTATTATTATTCCAAAAAATAAGCCCATTAAAATACCTAAAATAGTTCCGTTTATAATAGCACTTAGAGTATAATCTCTAGAAAGAGAACCACTTACTAAACCACCACCAAATATGATAATGAAAAGTAAGGGGATTGCAAATTGTGGAAAATTATTAAATGTCAAAGTAAAAACGGCAGATATTAAGAAAATTAAGATTAAATTGAAAGCTCCGCCTAAAATAATTGCTTTAAATTTTATAGAGCAAAATAAATCCCTCTCATTCTCCAAAACTTCATCAATTTTAAATTCAGAATCCAAATCCCTCTCATTCTCCAAAACTTCATCAATTTTAAATTCAGAATCCAAATCCCTCTCATTCTCCAAAACTTCTTCTATTTTTTTAAAATCCATCATTACTACCCCTGATTGAGCTCTGAAGCTAAAAAATAAATCAAATCTTTTTCAGATAAGATAATATTTTTACCTTTATTTTTCATTGCCTGATTTTTTGCATTTATAAAAGCAAAAGGGTCTCTAAACCCGCCAAAAGGTTTAAATTTAGATCCACAATTAGGGCATAATTCAGCTTCTGCTGCAGGTTCCATGTTAGGGCATTTTTCATTAGGACATCTCCAAATGTTAATTGACCCCTTAATAGATTCCATAACAACATCCTCCTTTAATATAAAGTATGATTTTTAATCAGGTCAGGAAAAAAATTACTTGAGAATTGTACTCAAATAATTTCCTAGCCCAAATGTAGGAGATCCCCTCCAAAGAACTCCATAAAAGTCAATTATGGATTAGATATGACTAATAATTTTAAATCAGGTCAGGAAAAAAATCATTTTTGAGGCGGTACCCAAAATTCAATGGATCGATTAAAATTTCCTGACCCAATTACGGAAGAGATTATAGGAGCTCGCAAAACTCCCATAAAATTCAAATTTTTAGATAGGATGACCTAATCTAAAAAGTTAAAACCTGTAAAAAAAAAAGAAGCTTTTGGATTGTCAATCCTTAAAAAAATATTTTTATAGAAAATTTAAATAGAGAAGATTGTGGATCGTTTTCTTTTAAAAATTTTTAAAAAATATTTAAAATTTTTTCATTTTTTAATGGTTTTTGAGATGATACGCTGAATAACTATATGTACCCTATAGCATATAAATGAATCGATAAGCCTTCTAATGCTAAATAAAATATTAATAGGCTAAATCTATAATATTCGTTTAATATGCTAAGGTTTTACAAACAAAACACAAAAATACACCAAAATAAACAAAAAAACACAAACAAGAAAACCTTTCACAAACAAAACACAAAAATACACCAAAATAAACAAAAAAACACAAACAAGAAAACCTTTCACAAACAAAACACAAAAATACACCAAAATAAACAAAAAAACACAAACAAGAAAACCTTTCACAAACAAAACACAAAAATACACCAAAATAAACAAAAAAACACAAACAAGAAAACCTTTCACAAACAAAACACAAAAATACACCAAAATAAACAAAAAAACACAAACAAGAAAACCTTTCACAAACAAAACACAAAAATACACCAAAATAAACAAAAAAACACAAACAAGAAAACCTTTCACAAACAAAACACAAAAATACACCAAAATAAACAAAAAAACACAAACAAGAAAACCTTTCACAAACAAAACACAAAAATACACCAAAATAAACAAAAAAACACAAACAAGAAAACCTTTCACAAACAAAACACAAAAATACACCAAAATAAACAAAAAAACACAAACAAGAAAACCTTTCACAAACAAAACACAAAAATACACCAAAATAAACAATTTAGCAGAAGAATATACTAGATTTCAAATAATAACAGATTATTTTTTTAATTTTACCATCATAAACTCATATAATACTCCCTTTTTTAAAACTAATTATTAAATCGATCTTTTCAAATAAATCTGCGCCCTGAATTAGAAGAGTACATTTACCTTACGGGATATTAACCCCAGCCTCTGTCTGGCTCCTTAGGTAAAATTATCCTTTTCCTTAAAAACAAATTATCAGTTTATCCGAAATCAAATAATCCTTAATATCCGGGTAAAATCCAGTATGATATAAAAAGTCTCATTTTGAAGATTTTTAGCTAATTCATCCTTTAATTATATTTATTATGTTTTCTTTTTAAAAATAAAACCCCATTATTCATATTTTAAGGTTTTTTGCAAACTCCCGGGCATCACTCAAGTCCTGAGAATCAGGCCGGCCCTTATTCATTCCTCCAAATAATTTAAGGAAGCTATTGGTGTTAAAACCTTTACACTGGAATTCATCCACAATAATATAACCTTTGGATTCTAATTTTTCTCTAAGTTTAGAGTGATCTTTGCTGGCTTTTGATTTACCAGTTATTCCTGCTGTGGAAAAGAGAAATGCTTTTTTATTATTTGCTTCTGGTAGTTTACTGGCTAGTTTCAGTAGAGATTCATCATGCTGGGCACTGTATATTCCAGAACCAAAACCCACCAGATCATAGTTACTAAGTTCTTCAGGCTCAATTTCTGGGGGCCATTTAATTTCAGCATTAAGTACCGGAGCCATAGCCTCTGCAATTTTTTCTGTGTTGTGGTGGTGATATGAATACAATACTATTAATGATTTATTTTCTTCCATTTTTTTAGACCTTCTTTTTTTTTTAAATAATTTCTATTCCCCTTTTTTATGGCCTTTTTACACCTAAGGGTGTAAATCTAAGCCCTTTCTTATGGTGGTCCTTATCCGGTTAGTAAGTACCACTTTTCCCCTAATTAAAAAAAAAATCTAGAAATATTTATTCTAGATTTAATTTAACAGAACCTATCTTAGGGGCCAGGTAGTTGTATGCTTTGGCGGCTATGGCCGTGGCAATGAAATACCATATGAAATTAGTTATAAATTCCCCATAATTTTGATTTAGAATACCTGAAATTAGTCCTAATAAGGCATATAATATGGCCACCGCCAGTGCAGTGGGCATAACCGGTATATGGGTTAGTTCATACAGGGTTCCAGTTAATTGTGAGAAATTTAATTTAATTTTTGCCACCCTGATAACCAGGTAATTGTAGATTAATGCCAATAAGGCATTCCAGATAAATCCAAATACAAATGCCATTATGGGCAGTCCTATTACCAGGAGTAAGGTCACCAGTATACCCACAGATCCCACCAGTGAACCATTTATGGCCGTTCCCGTAGAATTACTTAGCTCTGCTGTTATTTCTGCAGGTATAGGTAGGGAACTTATAAGTGAGAAAAAGGGGCTTAAAAATGCGGCCATTAACAGTCCAATGATAAAGGCCCATATAGCCCCTATGGCAGATGTTATCAGGGAAAAGGCAACTACCGGTATTTTTTGTAGATCTTCACCTTCTAATTCTAACTTTATTCCACCCAGCCGGGGTACTAGCAGGTTGTAGAGTGTGGCTGAGATAAAACTTACCGCTACAGTAACTATAAATGAAACCACAGGAAGGATTACTATTAAGGGTATTCCCACTCCGGTTATCCAGTTAAAATTGGCCAGTTGAGGCGCCATTTGAGCAGTAATCCCGGAAGCCTGCACAGCTATAATGATTACCAGCATAATTAATGCACTAACTAATCCCAGGATGGCGTATATGGTAGCAGACATCCGGGTAAAAGGAGTCAATTTAATTTTTTTTATTTCTTTAGTATCAATCATATTATTTTAACCTCCCCTAAATTATGGAAAATTAAGGGTTTATTTTAGTCCATAACTTTCATTTTTCAAATACCAGTTATCAACTACTTAAATCTTGTTTAAACCCTTAAAAGTAATTATTCCAAATTTTACTCTAATTATTAGCCGATTTACCTCCAAATTCACTCCAAAACTATTAGGGATCAGGAGGTAATTTTTTAAAAAAATAAAATCTAATTCCAGGTAAAAGCCTCAGGATATGTATTAAAGTTATTAATATGCCTGCAAAAAGGTTTTAAAAGGATAAAAAGAGTTTTAAAATGAAAAAAAAGATAAAAGAAACTTTAAAAAAGAGTAAAAAAATCAGGGATTACTCCCGGGTTATCATTAAAAGTAGTGCTAAGGCCGTAAATTCCAGGCCTAAGAATATTAAAAGAAGGACCGCATTTACAATGGTTTCCGGTACATTGAATAAGAAATAAGCCGAAAATAAAACGTTTTGAATTAAAAAAAGTGAGGTGAATAAGACCAGGGTGGTGGTGAATTTGGACTTAACTTTCTGGTATCTTTCCAGGTATACATAGAGCATGCCTAGTAAAAGGCAGATATTGGCCACACTGGTTATTAAAGCAGAATATTTAACCAGGATTATTAAATTATCAGTCAGTCCCCATAGATTTATTTCCATTATCATCATCTTTACCTTCTATTATTTATCCTCATTTTCCTTAAATTCTTTCCATATGTCCAGGAAGGTATCATAAACATTTTCCATCTCATCAGATAAGAAATATAATGCACCATATGTTTCTCCAGTAGATTTAACCAGATTATTTTCTTTTAGTACATCTATATGGTGTCTTATAGTTTTATAGTCAAGTGCGAGTTTCTTGGCAAGTTTATTAGCATTATATGGCCTATTATGAAGTTCCAGTATTATTTTAGCCCTATTTTCTCCCCCTTTACTGCCAGTTATTAACCACCACAGGAACACTTTATTCATGGGAACTCAACTTTACTATGATTTTAAAAAAAGTATTATAAGCTAATTATACTTATTTTTCCAGTTTACTCTATTTATAAATATATATCCAAATCTCACATCTTAGTTTAAGAATATCTCAACCCTAAAATATCCTGGGTAAAAAAATATTTTTTTTATAAAGTGTCCTCATCCGGGTTATGAAAAAAATGTTATTTAAGCCATTCCAGCATAGTGTCCAGTGCTAATTTAGTGTTTCCAACTTGACAATGATTTTGAGCCTGATCTTCTGTAGTAAAAACTCTATCACTAAGAGATCTGGCATTAACTAATACATCTACCTGTTTTTTATGCATTTTAAAACCTATGAAATGATCTTCTCTTCCAGATAACAATAATACATCCTGGTTAATATTTTCCGGGTGCATATTTTCTTCATTCATCCTAAAAGCAATCTCCATGGCATCTAAGGGCATCTTTTTATCGGTGATGTACATTAGATTGCTGGTGGTCCATGCTTGCCTATCCCCTTTTTTAAGGTTTTTTAGAGCCATTTTGTTGGAAAAATTGGGGAAGTATTTAGTAAAGAAAATCAGCATTTTTTGGGCTAAAATATTGGCGGTTTTCATATAATCCAGGGCATGTCCCTGGGCAATAACTCTCTTGATTCTAGGTTCAAAGGCAGCTCCTCTAAGAGCAAACCATCCTCCCATGGATATTCCGATCAAAGTTACCTCATCTAAGGTGAAATAATCTAAAATTGCTGAGGTGGGTTTTTCCCATTCAATATCCAGAGGTATTCCACATTTTTTACGAACCAATCCCTGTCCCGGGCCTTCAAAACCTATTACTTCATATCCCTGACGGGAAAAATACCACATCCAGGAATAAAATTCCTCCATATAGGAATCGAAACCACCGTGCAGAACTATGGTACCTTTACTCATTACCCCAGGTGATGATTTTATAACCGGTAAAAATCCATCCAGGTAAGGTACTTTAAATCTCTCCAATTCCTTTTGGAATATATTATAAAAAAGGTCCCTGAACTTATCATAGAGCACTTCTTTATCTGGATCCGGGGGGAATGTGTAAAATTCAGCGGCCCGGTAATAAAAAGCGGCATTAATCAGTCTATCTTCTTGGAGGGCTTTTTGGGCCAGTTTTATCATTGTATTTTTCCAATCCTGGAAATTATTTATTTTTAAACCGGCATATTCCATATCTTCTTTTCTAGCATAGCCCCAGGAATACCAGCGATTTAGTTGATAATTGAATAATTGGTCCGGGTGGAACTTATGGTATCCTACCGGGAAATTGAATGGTGTTTTTTCCATTAATACCTGCTCCCCTTAAGCCGTTTTTATAAAATCTACTCTATTGGTTAATGTTATTATTTTTTTTAATCCTTAAATAAGGAGGTGAAAATACCCAGACCACTTAAAAGCGCTATGGCCCCCAGGGAGATTCGAATACTTTCAATTAACTCCGGATAATTAGCTGGTACGATCTGGGCTTGTCCCATAATAGCAGAAATCACCAGGCTTACTATACCTAATCCAAATATCTGTCCCAGGGATCGGCTGTTACTTAAGGTGGCACTGGCCACCCCAAAATACTTTTTATCCACTGAGGAGAGAACCACCTTGGTATTAGAGGCATAGAATAAACCTATACCTCCACCAAAAATAATAAGTGAAATTGTTCCCAGATAGTGGGCATTGTGGAAATTAATAAGAGTCATTAGAGCTACACCAATGGTGGTTATCACCATCCCGGCAGTGGATACATTTTCTGGTGCGATTTTATCGGCTAATTTTCCAGCAAAAGGAGACACCAGAACCATCATTATGGCTTGAATAGAAACAACCAAACCTGCTATTAGAGGATGATAACCTTTTAAGTACTGTAAATAGAGACTCAGAATGAATCCTACCGATACAAAGGCTCCATAATTTAAAAATCCGGTGATGTTTCCAAAGGTGAAACTTTTACTTTTAAATAAGTCTAAATTAAGGAGAGGATAAGTAACTCTTTTCTGGATTAGATAAAACAGGGAAAGGGTAATTATTCCCCCGATTATAATAAACAGGCTGGACGGGTAAGATATATTGGTAAATCCATAAATTATACTTATTAATGATATTCCCAGGAGTACTGATCCTAAAATATCTAATTTTTCTCCAGGGGCAACTATCCAATCATATTTAAAGCGTTTGATAGCATAGATGGCTGCTATTAATCCTATCAGAGTATCCACGTAGAATAAGGCCCTCCATCCCAAAATTTCTATTGTAGCCCCTCCCAGTATAGGCCCCAATATTAACCCCACAAAAACACCCATGGAGGTTAAACCAAATGCTTTTCCTCTTTCATTTTCTGGAAATACTGAGGATATCAAAGCATTTAAATTAGCAAATATCATGGCATTCCCGGTAGCTTGAAAAATGCGGATAATAAAGAACATTTCTCCAGAAGTGGAAAAAGCAGATAAAAGTGAGCTTATAGTAAAAATGATTAATCCATATTGAAAGATACGTTTTTGTCCATAGATATCCCCCATCCTCCCCAGGGGGATGTAGAGTATGGCATTAACCAGTAAATAAACCAGAGATATCTCAGATAAAAATAAAGCCGATAAATGAAATTCATTACCCAGCTCAGGTAAGGCCAGATTAATGGATGATCTAACAAAGGGGGTGAGGAAGGATACTAAAATTCCCACCAGCAGCATGTCCTTTTTAAGATTACTGTCCATGGTTAAATCACCGGAATGATAAAAAAATCTAATATTTTATTAGGGGGCGTGTTTACCTCAAGGATAATATTTAATCCTTTTTGCTTTTGTTATGATTAGGTTAAATAAGTATATGATTAGAATTTTTACCGGAGATGGTTTTATATGGATATTTTTACCCAGAAGATAGGTAGTAATCATTTTTTTATTCTAAAAAAACCTACAAGAGCTCAACTTCCTGACTGGTTTTAGCTAGCCTTTTATCCAGAGTTAAAAGGGGCACATTAATTTTTTGGGAAGCAGCCAAAAATAAGGCATCATAAATAGTTACATTTTTATTTAAGGCAATGGAGAAAGAATCTTCTATTAGTTCCTCTGTTCTTATAACCTGGCAGGCAGTTTTTATAAATTCCACACTATTTTTTAATGCTTCATAGATTATCTCCGGATCATCCTGGAAGATTTTAATCCTTTTCCAGGCCACATTGGATACTTCAGCCATAGCTAGATCCAGGGTAATAAGTTCACTACTACTTACTATTTGTTCGGCTTTAGAGGAGGATTTTTCCTGGAAGAATACAGCAGCTATAATGCTGGAGTCCAGAACGTATTTATCTGGCACTCCGATCCTCTCTTATGAGTTTTGCTGATTCAATAGTCTTCATTTCATTTCTCAGCTTTTTTGCTTCTTTTAGAAGTTTATGTTTACATTTTTTCTGGATTAAATCCATGGCCAATTTTCTAATTTCTTCCTGCCAGTTAATATCATCCATTTCTTCCATCATGTCCCTATACTCTTTAGGTATACGAATACTGTAAACAGATTTTGTAGACATAACATATTATATACAAAATTAAATATAAAAGTTTTTCGCTTAATGAGGGCGTATATTTGATAGATAACCCTAATATCTAATCAAATGGTTTAGTAACAAAGCTACAACATGTCAATGTAAATATAAATGATTACTCTAATTTTAGAGTAAAGGGATAAAAAGGGTTGCTCTAATTTTATGAGTAAAACTATAAATATGGTTACAAATTTTTAGATTAAAACCCCAGTTAAGTTACTAATTTTTAGTAGTAAAAGCCATAAGAAGAAATTTATACATTTCTCCTAATCCAATTCTCCCTATCCCCCACGTTTTTTACCAGGCATTCTCTAGAATAGATTACCATCCCCTGGATTAACAGAAATTTTCTTATACATAATAACATCATATATTATACCTGGAGTTTTTAAGAACCAGAAGTAAGTAGACTGGCTCTTTGGATTTATGAGGATTATTATTTACGTTTTTTAATAAGAAAGGGGTGATGAATATTCCGGCCCAGGATGAAGATGTGCTCTTATACCTGGATGTTAAGGCCCAGGAGAAATTTTTACCCGCCGTGCTTAAAGTGGTAAAGGATATCAGTCTTCTTTGTGGATTTGATAAGAAGACTGCCCAAGGGATAGTGTTAGCCACCGAGGAAGCCTGCAGTAATGTGATTGAACACGCCTATGGTCCTGATGAAGAGGGCCGCTACCAGGTGGAGATTAAAAGAAAACCCGGTAAAATGGTGGTTAAGGTAAAAGACCAGGGCATACCCTTTAATCTGGGACTTTTAAAAGAGGATGAACTGCAGCAAATAGGCTTCCGCCTTATGAAAGCCTACAGTGATGATGTTAAAAGTAAATACCGGGGTAAAAATGGTAAAGAAGTTAAACTCATCAAATACGTCCCGGTAGAAGCTGTGGATAAAACCGGGCTAAATCATACCGGTGAGGAAGTGGCACCACTAACTGAAGAGGTAACCCTGAGGATAATGAAACCCTCTGATGCAGTAAATCTGGCCCGGTGCATCTACCGGGTTTATGGTTACACCTATCCCCATGAAGCAGTCTATTATCCAGAATTATTTGCAAATCTGGTTGAATCGGGAATGGTTACTTCTTGCGTGGCCGTAAATCCATCGGGAGAGGTGGTGGGTCATCTGGGAGTTTTTATTGATGAAGTAGGAGATCTGGTGGGTGAGTCTGCCCTGGCAGTGGTGGATCCCCGTTACCGGGGCCGGGGTCTTTTTCCCCGGATGAAAAAGATGATGATGAGTGAAATAAAACGCCGGGGATTTAAAGGCCTCTACAGTCGGGCTGTCACCGTCCATGAGGCCTCCCAAAGAGCCAATGTAAAGATGGGTGCAGCTGAAACCGGATTCATATTAGCCCATTCACCCCCCACCGCCATATTCAAAAAGATGACCACCAAAAAGGACCACTTAAGACGGACGGTGGCCCTCTTCTATATCGGGGTGGCCCCAGATGAGATCCAGGAAGTGTACCTGCCCCCGCAACATGAGAAGATTTTAAAAAGAATCTATAAACATGCCGGTTTAAAGCGAATTTACCAGAAATCTGACCAGGTAGGTAAGGTTTATCCTGATTCTTTAATCCATATCCATGTATTATCCGAAACCTCCAGTGCCTTTTTAAGGGTGGAGCGGTACGGAGAATCATTTTTAAAAGAGCTGGCCTTAAAGGTGCAGGATCTATGCCAGCATAAAATAGAACTAATTGTCCTGGATTTACCCTTAAACGATCCGGTAACCAGCTGGATGTGTGCTGAAATAGAGAAGATGGGCTTTTTCTTCTCCGGCCTTATGCCAGAATATCTACAGGGAGATGCCCTGCGATTGGAGTACCTTAATAACGTACCCTTCCATCCCGATACGGTGGATGTGTATTCTGATTTTGGTAAAGAGTTATTCCGATACGTGGTGGGGGAGTGGCAGGCCCATCAGAAATTCATTTAGCCCTTCAAATTTATGAAAAAATTATCCTGGGAGGTTATTAACATCACCCCTTTAAAAAATGAAATAGAATCATTAACCCAGTCTTTTGCCTCTAAACAAATCGAAATCTTCCGCTGGCTGCACCAGCACCCGGAACTGGCCTATGAAGAAAGAGAAACCGGTAAGTTCATCCAGGAATATCTGGAAACCTTACCGGGAGTGGAGGTATCCTATCCGGTGGCTAAAACCGGATTAAAAGCAGTTTTATCTGGTGGAAAATCCGGGATTAGTGTGGGTCTGCGGGCGGATATGGATGCCCTGCCGGTAAAAGAAGAAACCGGATTACCCTATGCATCGATAGTTAAAGCAGATTATAATGGTTATGAAACCGATGTATCCCATGTATGTGGCCATGATTCCAATATGGCCATTGCCCTGGGCACCGCCACGGTCCTCAGCCAGTTAAGGGATAAAATAAAGGGTAAGGTGGTTTTCCTTTTCCAGCCCGCAGAAGAAGGGGCACCTACCGGGGTTGATGGCGGGGCCCTGCAGATGATAAAAGAGGGCGTACTGGATGATCCTCCGGTTAAGGCCGTGGTGGGTTTACATGCTAATAACACCTGCTATCCCGGTCAGGTGATGGTCCGGGAAGGGGCCACCCATGCCAGCCAGGACAGTATATTCATCCGGATTATTGGAGAACAGGCCCATGGCTCACAGCCCTGGAGTGGTAAAGACCCCATTGTAGCTGGTGCATCATTAATTAATTCACTGCAGACCTTGATTAGCCGGGAAGTGGATTTGCAAAAGGGTGCCGCGGTTATAACCGTGGGTTACTTCTGGGGCGGGGTTAAGGTGAATATCATACCAGAAGGGGCGGATATGGGGCTAACTGTCAGATCACTGGATATGGACAACCGGGACATAATGATAAAAAGGATTAAGGAATTGGCCCAGCAAAAGGCAGATATGCACGGCTGCCAGGCGGAAGTGGTGTATGGCCAGCACTACCCCTTGAATATTAATAATGAAGCCCTGTACCAGGAGTTGTTACCTACCCTGGAAAGGGTGGCCCGGGCGGAAAATGTGCTCTACTATCTATCCTCCACCAAGTCTGAGGATTTTTCCCATTTTTCCCAGAAATTACCCTCCCTGTACATGTATTATGGTGTAGCACCACAAGATAAACCATTATCCCAATCCAAACCCAACCATCACCCGGAGTTTCAGGTGGATGAGGCTGCTTTAGAGTTTGCCACTCGGTTGGAGTGTAATATGCTTCTGGATTTACTGGAGAATCCTGAAAAAATCCCCTAGATAAAAAAAAATTGTAATTATTTAAGCTGACCCCCTAATTCAGCCTTAATTACTAGAATAGCTTACTGATTTCAGGTTATTTGTTAAAAGGATATATAATATCTTTTAGGGGATTATAATAAAGTTAATGGAGATTTTAGATAAAAGAAAAGGTGCTTATGGGAATTAAAATTATTTTATCCTCTTTTCTTATTTTGCTGGTTCTATTGGATATTAGAATTCCATAATTAGATTTATATTTACGAGTGGCTTTAGTTATTTGGCTTTTGTCCTTTTTTCCCACACCTACTTCCACCGGTATCAGGCCTTCATGTGTACTTTGTAGTAAAAAATCTACACCATTTTTTCCAGGATCATAAAATATTCCAGAAGGAATATAAGAGGTTTCTTTTAGCCGGAAGAAATAGGATGCCACCATATTTTCAGCTAAAACTCCTAAGAGTTTCCTGTCCCAGGGATCATATTTACCTAATTTGAATCTCATTGCGGCATTAATGCTGGGAGATAAGAAATAATATTTCCATGGTTTTCTTACCATTTTTCCAGCAGTACCATAGGGCTTTACACTGAAAACCAGGTGAGTTTTTTCCAGTATGCTCAGTATTTCTCTAATTAATTTTGGTGATTTTTCTAATAAATTTCCCAGTTTTGCATCAGAGGTTCCCCCTGGATCCTGTAGAGCTAAAAAAGTGATGATTCGAGATATAGTATTCCTTGTTTTTATATTAAAAGAATGTAGAGAAAATACATCTTTTTCTATCACCCGGTTTATCATGGTGAATATTCGTTCATAGAACTCTTCTTTTTCCATATTCAATCCGAAAGGGAAATCCCTACCCCATAAAAAATTTTCCCATTCTTTTTCAAGAGGCCGGCCTAATTTTATCAGGTTTTTTTTCATTTCAATTTCTTGTTGGGAGGCATATGCTAGTGAACTTTCATCCCCTTTAAAAATCAAATCTCTTAAACTTTCAGATAAATCAGGTGAAAGATGGATTTTATTTTTTAATAAATTATATTCTGAGAAATTCAGGGGAAATACCGGTTCTTTTTTTATTCTTCGGGCCGCATCCACATTCATCTCCAAGCTCAGAGCCGAGGAACCAGTAAATATAATAAATATTTTTTTACTTTTATCATAGACTATCTTACCTGACTGTGACCATTTATTATCATAATGAGCCTCATCCACTAGAATAAATAATTCCTGGTCCAGATTTACCAGGGAGGTATTATGAACATCTTCTATGAAAACATCTATGGCTTCTAATAGCCCGGTACCTAAATAGGCGCTTAATTCATCCATGGAAATATAAAGAATCCTGTCTGATTTTATGCCTTTTTTTTGTATTAGATAGTTGTATATCTGGAATAAGATTGTTGTTTTACCAATCCCCCTCAAACCAGGCATAATAACAAATCTATTTTCAGTATACCCCTCTAAAAATTCATTTACATGTTTTTCAATCTGAAAATAGGTTGTTCTGTGGTCCAGGAGAATATCATCTAGCTTAATATTATCCTGTGATAACTTTTTAGCCTCAGACAATTTGGCAAATACATAACGGGACAATTCTTCAGAATTCATGGTATTTTCGCCTTTAGTATAATTTATATTTCCCCACTTATATATTTTAATATACAAGCACTTATAAAGAATTATATATTTTAATATACAAGCACTTATAAAGAATTATATATTTTAATATACAATTACTTATAAAGAGTTATATATTTTAATATCTAAACAGTTATATATGGTATGATGTGGCCATTTATATAATTAATTAGATAAGCACTTTTTAATGCCCTTGATAATGATTCCAATAATTTTATTTTTTAAAAAGAAGTAATAATTTTACATATTTTTTCTAAATAAACAAGCTTTTAGTTTTATTTAATCTTAAAACACCTTATAAAGTAGTGTATACTAAATATAATCAACTTTAAATTAAAGTCCAGATAAAATTAGTTAATAATAAAAGATTAATCTTATAAAACTAAAAAAAAAGTAAACTAATTAAAAATGGGAAAATTTAAACTTTTTTATAAAATATTCCTGAAGGAGTAATTACTCTAATTACTATCAAAATGGCTATAAAAAAAATAATGGAAAATAAAGAGCAAGTTAGGAGTAAAGTGATTATGCGCGTACTAATTACCGGAGGGGCAGGTTTTATTGGCAGTAACTTCATCCACTACTTTCTGGATAAGCACCCGGACTATGAAGTAATAAACCTGGATGCCCTCACCTACTGCGGTAACCTGGAAAATTTAATAAAAGTGGAGGATAACCCCCACTACACCTTTATAAAAGGGGATATAAATGATAAAAAACTCCTGGAAAAGGTCATGCCTGGGGTGGATTACGTGGTGCATTTTGCAGCCGAATCCCATGTGGACCGCAGTATCGAGGACCCGGGAATATTCATCCACTCCAATATCCAGGGCACCCAGGTACTCTTAGAAGCAGCCTTAAAAGCAAAGGTTAAATGTTTTTTACAGGTATCCACCGATGAAGTCTATGGATCTTTAGGTAAAACCGGTTACTTCACTGAAAAGACTCCCTTAGCACCGAATAGTCCCTATTCAGCCAGTAAGGCCGGGGCGGATTTAATGGTAAGGGCCTACCATGAGACCTTTGGTTTGCCGGTTAATATCACCCGCTGCTCGAATAACTACGGACCCTACCAGTTCCCGGAAAAACTAATACCCCTCATGATTACCAATGCCCTGGAGGATAAAAAATTGCCAGTTTATGGGGATGGCTTGAATATCCGGGACTGGTTGCATGTCCAGGATCACTGCCAGGCCCTGGACACAGTTCTCCATGAAGCTCCCGCAGGGGAAGTATACAATATCGGTGGTAACAATGAGAAGACCAACCTGGAAATAGTTAAAAAGATTTTAGATTATCTGGATAAGGATGAGTCTTTAATTGAGTTTGTTAAGGATCGTTTAGGGCATGATCGACGTTATGCCATTGATGCTACCAAAATTAAGGACGATTTAGGTTGGGAGCCTTCTTATACATTTTCTAAGGGTATAAAAGAGACTATTGACTGGTATTTAGAGAATAGGGATTGGTGGGGTAAGATTAAAAGTGGGGAGTACCTGGAGTATTATGCTAAGATGTATGGTGTAAGGTAGAGGTGAATGGCAGTCTGTAGATTCTTAGAACAGTTAATCTACCAAATCCAGGTTCATCCTAGAGATTATATATTAGAAAAAAGTTATAATATTAACACTGGTGAGTAAGTCCTTCTGAAAGGATGATGTCCACGTATGTGGAATGGGAGCGAGTAGGAAAGGGTTCACCACTTTTTACTTATTTTAATGGTCTTTATAATTTTTTTTTAGCATCTCATAAATTGGAAGCTATATTTTTAATTTCAGGTGATCTTTAATCTATAAAATGAATATTATAGTCCAGTTTAATTGAAAACCTGAAAAAGCTTATACTTCACCACCACCAACTAATTGATTAAGGAGAATAAGTTCATGATGGATGATACAACCCTGGTTTCTATTAGTAAACAGGCCGTACACTGTGACCTGGAAGAGGAAGTGGTGATTCTGGGCCTGGATGATGGAGTATATTATGGCTTAAACCCGGTGGCGGCCTTTATCTGGAACACTATCCAGACACCTCACACCGTGGGAGAGTTAAAAGAAAAGATACTGGCTGAATACGATGTCACCGAAGACATCTGCCAGGTGGATCTTTTAGAGATACTGCAAAAACTATTGGATAATAAGTTAATTGAAATAAAAGAATGATTAATTTTTGAGTTTGGGTAGAAATACTAACGTTTTTTATGTTGATTTTAAACTTCTATAAACTAAAAAAGCCCTGTAAAGTGCTGGTAGTACAGGCCCTGGTGTTGCAGTGGTTTATAAGGATCATACTATGGGTTTTACCCTTTTCTTTTATAAAAAAAAGGTTTATAAAAGGGGAAGTACCCACCAGAAAAAGGTCTAAAGTTCCCTTAAAAAGTGTGATGTGGGGAGTTAGAGTAACTAGCAGGTACATCGTTTCCTCCACCTGTTTAACCCGGGGCTTAACCGGGCATATAATGGCCAGGTGGTATCATTATCCTACCACTTTACGGATAGGTGTGGGTAAATTTGAAGGGGAATTTGAAGCTCATGCCTGGTTGGAATATGAGGGGGAAGTGGTTTTAGGTATGGCCCAAAAGGAATATGTGGAGTTATTGAATCTGGGCCAAGGATATTGAATAAATAATTTATACAAATGAATACATTTTTTATATAATTTTTTATGAGTTAAAACCATGAGTGCCATTACGGGAATATTTTATAGAAAGGGAAAAAAAGTGGATCCCCATCTCATCCAAAAGATGAATGATAAACTATCACACCGGGGGCCAGACGGATCCCACACCTGGGTAGAAGATAATGTGGGCCTGGGCCACCAGATGCTCCACACCACCCCGGAATCACTCCATGAGAAGTTACCCTTTATAGAAGAGGACCTGATTATAACTGCTGATGCCCGGATAGATAACCGGGAGGAATTAGCTAAAAAGCTGGATATTGCGGATGTGGAAACCGTTAGTGATAGTTACTTCATCTTAAAGGCTTACGGGAGGTGGGGGGAGGATTGTCCAGATAAGTTACTGGGGGATTTTGCCTTTGCCATCTGGGATAGGAAAAAAGAGATTCTTTTTTGTGCCCGGGATCATATGGGGGTTAAGCCCTTTTATTATTATGTGGATGAGGAGATGTTTGTATTTGGGACGGAGATTAAGGCGTTGTTTGAGGTTGGGGGGGTTCCCCGGGAAAAGGATGAAAAAAGAATTGCCCTGGCCTTAATGGTTAATGATTTTCAGGAAAAAGAGAGGACATTTTATAAAGATATTAAATCATTTAAAGCAGCTCATTATATGGCCATAACTAAAGATTCCAGCAAATTCAAAAGATACTGGAAACTGGATCCTGATTTAGAAATCAGAATGGATTCTGATGAAGAGTATATGCAAGAATTTCTTAAAATTTTTACAGAAGCGGTTAATTGTCGTTTAAGGAGTCCGAATAAAAAAATAGGGGTTATGTTGAGTGGAGGATTAGATTCATCCTCTGTTACCTGTACAGCACAAAAAATAATTGAAGATAGTGATCTGGAAAAAGAAATTCATAGTTTTTCTTTTATTTTTGATGATTTTCCAGAATCTGATGAGAGATATTATATAAATAAAGTACTTGAGGGTACCAATATACAGGCTAATTTTGTTAAATGTGATAACATTAGTCCCTTAGAGAATATTGATAAAGTGTTAGATTATCAAGATCAACCCACAACTTCTTTCCAAATAGGATTAGTACATGAATTAAATGCTTTGCTTAAAAGTAAGGGATTAAATATCATATTAACCGGTGAAGGTGGAGATCAAGTCGTATCTCACTCCCATAATTACATTGAAGAATTGATTGTGAGTTTTAAATGGATCAAAGCGTATCATACATTAAATAATATTTCAAAAGTGCGAAAAGTAAATAAATACAGATTATTAAAAAATAAGCTAATTCACATAATCCAGTTTTATGTAATGAAAATTCCAACATTGTATCATATCTTAAAAAAGCCATTTCCACTTAAAGATTTTATTAATAAACCATTTTTAGAAAGAATGGGGATTAAAGAAGCAATTTTTTTTAAATCAAAAAAAATGAATAATATAACTTGTAAATCTGAGCAATATTATTTAACTCAAAAAGTAGCTCATCAAAACAACTTTGAAGTAATTGATCAATATAATTCAATTTTCCAAATAGAAAACAGACACCCTTTTTATGATAAAAGAGTTATTGAATACTGTTACGGATTACCTATCGAACAAAAAATCAGGTCAGGATATAACAGATACATACTAAGAACGATTATGAATGGTTTTTTACCTGAAGAAATTAGATGTAGAGTTTCAAAAGCTAATATTGGATTGGCAAGTATTAAAAATTTATTATCTGAAAAAGAGATCATGAATAAAATTGTTACTGATGAACAAAATATTATCAAAGAATATGTAAATTTAGAAAGTGTAAAAGATTTATATTCATATAATCTGCTAGAAAAGATATCTATTTTTAAAATTTTTGCCTGGCGAATCATTTTGATTTACTTATGGTTAGAAAAAGTAAATTTTAAAACTAATAATAAGTTATATTAATTAAAGGTGTAAAAATGGAAAGAAAAAATTATGAAAAACCAGAATTAAAAATGCATGGAAAGTTAAAAGATATAACCCGAGGTGGGGGTGAAGGCGCAGGAGATGGTCCTGGAAGCTTTGAACCAGATTATTCTGGAGAATCTTAAATTTAAATTTGATTATTTTTTTAAAAAAAAAGATGGTATTTAACCATCAATTAAATAGGTTTTCCTTTTCTTTCATTGATTATTAATTTGCTTTTTTGTGAGTTACTAGCCATGTTCCAATCATAAGCTGTACTTGCTGATTTTTTATGGGAAGATATAGTATAGGTTCCAGCCTGATCTGCTTTAACTGTAATATGGATTGTTTTTGATTCTCCTGAATTAAGGTTGTCTATAATCCAGGTTACATTTCCACTGGTTTCATCATAGGTGGCGTCTCCATCATTTTGAATATATGTTAATCCACCTAAAGCTGTGTTAATGATTATGTTGGAGTTTGCCGAAGGTCCGTTATTTTTTACGGTTAAGGATATGGTTATATCTTCTCCAACTGTGCCTTTTCCTGATTTTGATCCATCTATAGTTTGAGTTACTTTAATATTGGATGCAGGGGTAACTGTTAGTCTTCTTGTTTCTGAATTAGGATAAGTACCACTCTCATTCTGATCCACAGAAACCAAAGACGCACGAGTAGTCAAATTAGCAGTCCTCGCACCCACATCATTAACCCTCAAATAAACAATAATAGCAGCAGTACCACCAGACGGCAAATAATCAACATAATAAGTCAAATTCTGACCATCAAACTCCGCCCGATCAACACCATACCACAACAAATTACCCTCATAAACCAAACCACCACCAATAACATACCTCACCACAATATTAGTAGCATCATCAGGCCCATAATTACGCACATAAGAAACATAAGCAGGAGCCTCATTAAAATTATACGTATCACCCCTACCAAAGAACCACTCATAATTACGCACAGCCAAATCCACTCTTGGAGTATAGGATCCCGTTACAGTAATATTTGCATTGTAAGCATTATTAGCAGTATTCCAATCATGTAAGGTGGTTGAGTTTAGTGTGGCGGTGTTTATGATATTTCCAGATGTGGCAATTACATCTACAAAGATCTGAAGTGTTTTAACTGCCTGGTTATTCAGTATGCCAATATCCCATATACCGGTTAATGGATCATAATTTTCTCCAGATGAATGGCCCGTATATGAAAATCCAGAAGGTAGTAAATCTTTTATTTTAACTCCAGAAGCATTATTTGGTCCATTATTTTTCACATTGATAGTTATGGTTGCTTTTTTATTTAATGAATCATATTCTATCTCATTTTGAGTTACTTCTATATCTGCTGCCTGGGCTACGGTTAGTCTTCTTGTTTCTGAATTAGGATAAGTACCACTCTCATTCTGATCCACAGAAACCAAAGACGCACGAGTAGTCAAATTAGCAGTCCTCGCACCCACATCATTAACCCTCAAATAAACAATAATAGCAGCAGTACCACCAGACGGCAAATAATCAACATAATAAGTCAAATTCTGACCATCAAACTCCGCCCGATCAACACCATACCACAACAAATTACCCTCATAAACCAAACCACCACCAATAGCATACCTCACCACAATATTAGTAGCATCATCAGGCCCATAATTACGCACATAAGAAACATAAGCAGGAGCCTCATTAAAATTATACGTATCACTCCTACCAAAGAACCACTCATAATTACGCACAGCCAAGTCTAATACAGGTACATAAACCCGGTTAATACTTGAGTCATCTTCAAAACCATATTCTCTTTGAGATGAGATATAAAGCTCATTTTTTATGGTGCTTTGAGGCATGGCCGTTCCATTTATTTTCAAAGTTGCTATCTGCCCTACACTAAGTGAAGGGATGGTCCAGATTCCAGTAGAAATATCATAAGTCCCCACATTAGGAGTAACCAGCACATTGGTTAATCCTGCAGGAATCAAGTTCTTAATATTTATATTGGTAGCTGCATCGGGCCCATTATTGGTAGCTGTAACCAAAAAAGTCACCACATCTTTAACATAGTTCCCGGTTTGGCTTAAAACCACATTGGCCTTTTTAGTATACACATCATAACTTACTGACTCTCCAATGGTGGTAGGATCATATTCAGTTTCAAATATCTTGGTGGCAGTATTGGTGGTATTTTTACCTGCCATATCTGCACTGGCAATTCCAGTTATGGTTAAAGTAGCACTATCTCCATTAGCCAGGAAGGGAACTGTCCAGTTACCATTAAGGTAACTACCAGTAGAAGGTGTTACCACCACATTCAATAATCCGGCCGGGATTTTATTTTCTATGATGAAGTTGGTGGCATGGTCAGGCCCTATATTTAAAATGGTTACGATGTAAGTTACGCCATCCCCTACATTTACCGGAGTGTTACCGGTCTGGCTCATCTGAATATCAGCCATTTTAGTATAAACCCCTGCTGTACTACTTGCCAGTTCAGGAGTGTATTCATTTTGGCTTATCTGAGTAGCAGTATTATTGATAGTTTTACCCGCCATAAGGATGCTGGAAACACCACTTATAGATAAAGTGGCGCTGGAACCATTTAGTAAGGTAGGGATGGTCCATAATCCAGTGTTAGGATTATATGTTCCCACTGAAGGAGTGACTACAGCGTTAGTTAAATTAACTGGCACCAGGTCCCGTATAACTATATTGGTGGCAGTATTTGGTCCGTTATTTTTAACTGTAACCACGAAGTTTACCTGATCTTTCACATTAACCGGAGTGTTAACGGTCTGGGTGATTTGAATGCGGGCTACCGGGTTAATATTCAAGGTGGTATTTACACTTACTCCGTCTGTGGCTGCTGTAACTTGTGCAACACCCGGAGTGTAGCCAGCGGTGAAAGTCTGGCTCACACTACCCATTGCCATTACCCCATTAGGAGCAATGGATCCCCGAGTCCCGGTAAAAGTTACTACTATTCCATCAGGTACATGGCCATTAGCCGGGTCAAAGTAAACTCCGTTCTGGTTACGGGTTAAATCCGCGGTTATGATGGAATTATTTCCAGTCAGGATGGAGTTTGGTACCGCATTTATATTTAAAACCAGCCAGTTGGAAACATTAACCTGGGTGGATACTTTACTAGATGGACTGGTGTTGGATCCCCACCAGTTGTTATTGGCATTAACTATTCCAGAGTTGTAATATATCTCCATGTTTCCTGTATTTCCCATTATCCGGTTGAAGTTAATGTTAGCTGTTCCCATGTAGTTGAATATTGCTCCACCCTGGGTGGCGCTGTTATTGATAAAATTAGATCCAGTTACATTCAAGAATCCCCAGTTACGGATGGCCCCTCCACCAGTTGCACTATTTCCCATAAAGGTAGATTTACTAATTAGGGCTGCTTTAGTGGATGTTCCGGCATTCATCCATATGGCTCCTCCATAACCGGCAGTATTGTTTATGAAAGTTGATTCGGTAATCTCCACATCCGCCACATTGATGTTATTATCCCCAATCATTATGGCTCCACCACCATACACATTTCCTGCTCGGTTATTGGTAAAAGTAGATCGAGTTATCTTAAGAGTATTAAATACAGCTATTGCTCCACCATCATCGTTTTGGGTTCCAGAAGAACTGGTAGCAGTGTTATTAAAGAATGTGCTGTCAGTGATGGTTAAAGGTCCTGAACTGTAGATAGCTCCACCCTGGGCATCGTTATCTGCACCAGATAAAACCCAGTTATTTAAAAAAAAGCTGTTTGAAATATTCAAATTTCCAGTACTGTATATTGCTCCACCATAAACAGGAGTAAAATCCCTTCTACCAGTACGAACAGCGCTGTTCCCGGTGAATTTGCAGTTATTTACAGTTAGAATACCCCCATTATTGCGTATGGCTCCACCATTATTATCATTGGCCTGAGCATTACGTATAGTGAGGTTGATCATGGTCACATTAACCCCACTATTTATGACAAATATCTGACGTGAGCCAGATCCATCAATAATGGTATTATTTTGACTTTGGCCCTGAATGGTCATATTCTTAGTAAGGGTTATCCCCCAATTACCTGTACCAGAATAAGTTCCATCGGCTATATTCACCGTACCATTAGCAAGAACAGCTGTGGTTCCGCCATTTATGGTTTTCTTTGGTCCGGTAGTGCCATTTACATAGAACTGGCTTTGACCGTTCCAGTTATCATTTCCTCCAGTTGCATTAACATAGATGACTGATGCATCAGCTGCAGCTTCATCCAGGTTAACAAAGAGGGCCAGGCCCATAAGCAACATAGAGATTATTATAATCTTATTTTTTTTCATCCCTTTCCACCTTTTTAAATAACTCACTAAGATAAAAATCATGATGTGAGAAACATCACAAAAATATAGATGACTTCTATTTTTTTGTGATATAATTCACAGATTAATATTATAAAGAGTAATTTCGTGAAAAGTAGCATATAAAGATTCTTACTTTTAAGTAAAATATGACTAAACTAAGAATTTAGAAGGAAAATTAATAAAAATTGTACTTTCAGAAAGGATTATAATCCTTTAAAAATTAAGATTTAGATATTTTAATGATTTTTAAGTAAAATAATTAGTCATAGTAATTCTGATTATTAATTAAAATATTTTAGAAAGGTTATCTATGCTGGCCTTCTCCTATCTTCAAATGATTGTTACACCCTTAAGTTTTTGTGATTATTGTAACATAAAAATAAGGCAGTAGTAGGGTTATTAAGGACATTTTTATAAACAAAATACAAGTTTTAAAAAATCAGAAAAAATGAGATTCTCCTTATCAAATACTACTACTAAACAAATTTGCCATAAAAATATCCCCACTAATAATTATTATAGGCCTGAATAACAAATCGGTTAAATATAAAATTTGAATTTAAGAAAAAAATGTCAACTTACAGCGCCCATCATCTGACCATCCACTCAAGTATGGAGTTCCCGGAACTAACAAAAATTGAAGGAAAAGAGGATTTAACCATAAAATATGGTTCTTTTAGTTACAATTCTCGTGATATCCTTGATAAAGGTGTGTTCCGGATAGCCAGCCAGTATGTTATAACTAAAAAAGGGGTCTTTTTAAGGTGGAATGATAGGGATATCTGCCAGATATGTTCTAAGGAGATAATAGTTAATCCCGATACCGGTATTGAAGATAATTTTTTAAGATCCTTAATTTTAGGTCCGGCCCTGGGCATATACCTGCACCTGCAGGGAAGGATGGTGTTACACTCCAGCACCATAGATATAGGTGGTAGGGGAGTGGGCTTTGTGGGACACAATGGTGCTGGTAAATCCACCACCACAGCTTATTTTTTAAAAAAAGGTTATTCGCTGGTGGCAGATGATGTAAGCAGCCTGGAATTTATAGATGATATTCCAGTGGTTTATCCGGGGATACCCCGGATAAAACTATGGCCTGAAACCATAGAGTTATGGGATGGTCCTCTTGTGTGTTTCCCTATACACTCCCAATCAACTAAAAGGTCCTGCGTGGTGGAAAACTTCCCTGAAAAATCCGTCCCCCTAAAGCACATCTATGTTATAGAAAGGGCTGAAAAAACTGAAATTAAAGATATTAGTCCCCAGGAGAGACTGATAGAACTTATCCGTAACTCATATTGTGCTAATATATTCTCTGATACTTATCAAAAGGAGAGTTTAGCTGATTATGGTAAGCTCTTAAAAAAAATATCCCTTAAAAAGTTGTATATAGAGCAAGGTCTGGATAAACTGGATACGATGGTCCAAAGAGTAGAAGAGGATGTGGTTTTAAATGATTAAAAAGCGCATATTATGGGAATATCTCGTTAACCTCTTTAATTTTAACACCCCTGGTTTTCTTTTAAGCCTATTTTTAATGATACTTATCAGTTTCACCGAGGGTGTGGGCCTCTTATTATTAATCCCCTTACTGGATCTGGTGGGAGTACCGGTTAGTAGTGGTGGTCTAGGGCAAATTGCTGCGGGAGTAAGTGGTGTATTTGAATTTTTCAATTTAACCCCCACCCTGGGGGTGGTGTTAATCATCTATGTAGGGATCATCACCCTCAATAGCTATCTTAGCCGGTGGCAGAGTATAAAAAGTTCCCAGATTCAGTACAACTATGGGGCCTACTTGCGGAATGAATTATTTGAAAGTGTGACCAATTCCCGGTGGCTGGCCTTTAGTAGAAAACCAGTATCCGGATACCTGCATGCTCTTAGTGGTGAAATAGACCGGATTATCACCGGGACCGGGCAGTTTTTAACTCTTCTAGTTAGTATATTTGTTTTAATGGTGTACATCGTCTTTGCCCTGCAGTTATCTGGCCCGGTGGCTGGTTTACTATTTGTGGTGGGAGTGATACTACTTTTTATTCTTAAAAAGAAAACCCGGGACTCACATAAACAGGGCCAGGACTTAACCATCTCTACCCGGGAGTTGTATGCAGTTAGTAGTCAGCACCTGGAAGGCATGAAAACCGTGAAAAGCTTTGCCCTGGAAAAAGAAAATGTGGAAGAATACTCCAGGGTGAGTGATTCAGTAGCAGGTAAATTCATCGAGACCATAAAAGGATACGCCGATGTACGGTTTTTATTTGAGGTGGGCTCGGTGGTGATACTGTCTCTTGTGGTTTATGTAGTGGTGGAAGTTTTAGAAATACCCACTGCCGAGTTACTGGTGCTCCTCTTTTTGTTTGTGCGTATTATCCCCCGGTTTTCTCTAGCCCAGCGCAGTTACCAATACTTTTTAAATATGCTGCCGGCATTTAGTAATGTGCAAAAACTAAAAACAGAATGCGCCAAGGAAAAAGAAGAAAAAGGTCACCTGGATGAGATAATCTTTGAAAAAGAGATTAGTTTTAAGGATGTTTCCTTCTCCTATGATGATGGTTTTGGTTTGCATGATTTGAATTTAAAGATTAAAAAAGGGGAAGTAACCGCTCTGGTGGGTTTATCTGGTGCCGGGAAAAGCACCACGGCTGATTTAGTTATGGGACTAATTACTCCCGATGAGGGTGAGATTACAGTTAATGGCGTGACTTTAAGTGATAATTACTCCTGGAAAAAAAAGATAGGATACGTGGCCCAGGACACCTTCCTTTTTAATGATACCATAAAAAATAACTTACTCCTGGCCAATAAAAAAGCCATTATGGATGATATAAAAGAGGTTCTGGAGTTAGGAGCAGCCAGTTTTGTTTATGATTTACCAAATGGTTTGGATACGGTTATTGGTGATCGGGGGGTGCGTTTATCTGGAGGAGAAAGGCAAAGAATTGCCCTAGCAAGGGCTTTAATCCGTAAACCTTCTCTTTTGATACTGGATGAGGCCACCAGTAACCTGGATAGTGAAAATGAGAAAAAGATAGTTGAATCCCTGGAGAGATTGGAGGGTGATATCACTGTACTCCTTATTGCCCACCGTTTATCCACCCTGAAAAATGCTGATTATATTTATGTCCTGGAAGGTGGTGAGGTGGTAGAAGAAGGAAGCTGGGATGATTTAGTTAATAAAAAGGGTAAGTTTAGTATTTTGAGTGATAGTCAGGGTTTTAGTTAATATTAAAAAAGGGGTAAGTTTAGATAAAATAGTAAGGGTTTTAGTTAATACTAAAACTCCTAAAGGGTTATTATTTAATACTTAGACTGATCTTATAACTGGCTATTTTTTGATCAGGATCTCTAAAACCGGCATAGAAGTAGGATTCTCCTTCTTCGGGTATGTTTTTAGGTCGGTAGGGAGTGGTGGTATTGGTACCAATAAGGGTGCCGTTTTCACTAAAAAACTGGGCCGTTATCTCCACATTAGGTGCAGGTACCGGGGCCCTATTGCCCACATAACCCCACACAAAATAGTACTCAGTTCCATTACGATCATAGTGCTCCCCGGTGGCATTAACCAGGAATAAATCTTCTGATGTAGCAGGATCCTTTTCTCCAAAAGTTTTCTCTGCAGTAGTATCCATGGTACAACCTGATATGGCTAGCACCGCTAAGATGATAAGTAGTATGATAATTAGTTTAGACATTTTTTAAAACTAACCCCCCATAGCATGGATTAAAATTATTAATTAAAAATTTTTATAAACTATCAGTACCTAATTATTATATATAACTTTAGAAGGTGAATTATAACCTGGGGGGGTCATTATGGATTATGGTTTTATTTTGAAATTAATTAATTTTAGGTGAAGTTATGGCTTTTTTTGAGGTACCACAACCTGTAAAAAAAACTATTGCTTTAAACTACCGGCCCTATACCAGTAAAATAGAATTAAGGCCTTGATTTTAATGGCTGGGGAAGGATAAATAAATATTTAATCTAAAACTTGTGGGTAATTAAATGCTGGAAAAAATATACCAGAGTATTGCGGATTTTGAAGAGGAAAATTCATTAGCACGTAAAATCCGCTTAGAGCGGATAGAAATTTTCAAAGACCTGATTTCCAATCTAACCCCGCCCTTAAAGATTCTGGATGTAGGTGGAACAGAAGTTTTCTGGGATATAATGGGATTTGCCGGAGATGAAGATTACCACATAACCATATTAAACCTGTCCCAGGTAGAAACCAGATATCCTAATATAAAGAGTGTGAAGGGTGATGGTAGATACATGGAAGAGTTCCCGGATAAAGAATTTGATATAGTATTTTCCAACTCGGTTATAGAACATGTGGGAAATCTGGAAGAACAAAAAAAGATGGCCGGTGAAATGCAACGTTTAGGAAAAAGATACTTCCTCCAGGCACCTAACTATTATTCACCTATAGAACCCCACTTCTTCTTCCCCCTCTTCCAGTTTCTACCACTACCCCTTAAAACCCTGCTACTTAGAAACTTCACTCTGGGCTATTTTAAAAAAACCCCGGAAAAAGAAAAAGCCCGGGAGTTAGTAGACTCCATCCACTTACCTAAAAAGAGTGAATTAGAAGAGATGTTTCCACAGTGCAGTATAAAAAATGAGAAATATTTAGGTTTTACACTTTCTTTTATTGTTTATGGTGAGGTTTTGTAGAGTGAATTTGGTTTTAATTATGAATTTGTAGGTAGATTGGATTTACAGCTTACTTTTTTTAAAAGTTTTTCCTGGTATTTTCATTAATTGTTTTTTTTTCAAATTAGAACTTTTTATAAACTACCATCCCCTATGAATAAATAATATAATATTGGAGTTTAGTGGATGGTTGTGGATTATAAACTAAAAGCAGAAGATGAATTACTGCTTAGTTGTGCCCGGAGTAAACTGGAAAAAGAAGATGAAGCTAAGATAATTTCTATTCTGGATAACAATTTAGACTGGGAGCATATATTGGATATGGCTACCCGACACAGGTTACTGCCCCTTTTATATATTAATTTAAATGCTGTTTCTCCTTCTAAAGTTCCTGTTGATGTTTTAAGGTATCTTAAAACTAATTTTCATGATAATGCCCGGCGGAATCTATTGCTAACAGGAGAGCTTATTAAAGTTATGCAGTTACTGGAGGATAATGGTGTAAAGGCAGTTACTTATAAGGGGCCGGTTTTAGCTTATAGTGCTTATGGGAATGTGGGGTATAGGCAATTTAGAGATATAGACCTATTTATTGAAAAATCAGATGTGGATAAAGCAAAAAATATAATGAATTCTAATGGTTACTATTTGGATCCACCTATTGAAGTTGATAATTCCACTTATATGAAGCTGGATAGTGAATATAGATTTAAAAATACATCTGGAGTTTTAATTGAGCTAAATTGGAATTTTGAAGGTCCTTATTTTTCTTTCAAATCCGATTCAAATAGGTTATTTAGTGATTTAATATTTAACCGAATTAATAATTTTGAAATCAGAACTCCATCCGCGGAAAATGAATTTTTAATGATGTGTATTCACTGTGCTAAACATAACTGGAATAGATTATTATGGATTATGGACCTGGGAGAAGTTTTAGAAAAGAAAGATTTTAACTGGCAGAAAGTAATGAAAATTTCAGAAGAATTAGGTGTAAAAAGAATATTAATTATAAACTTGATTCTAATTCAGGATTTTAGGGGAAGTCAAATTCCTGCTGAAATAAAAATAAATTCAGATAACCCGGCAAAAGAGATAGCACTACAAATAAAAAATAGAATTTTTAATATTGATGAGAATTCCTTGAACTTAATTGGAAAATTCTTTTTAGATCTAAAAAAAAGGGACAGCTTTCAAATTGGGATGAAAGACTGTATTTATGGATTGAGTAAGCCTACTAGCGATGAATATAAATTTTTGCAACTACCCAAATTTCTTTTTCCATTGTATATATTTATAAGACCTTTCTTATTAATGAGAAAATATGGTAAGGGGCAAATATAGCTTTGAATCATTATAATAATTTAATTAAAAGTGATTTAATAAAAAAAATGAAGTTGTCTTTATATGTTTTAATTATTACTAGGTTATTGTTCATTATTTAATTGATTCTTAATACATCGTAATTCATTTCTATATCCTATTTTCAATTGATAATCTAAGCAGTTACTGATTCATACTAAAACATTTGTTCTAAGGTAATAGTCTTTATACGAACCGTATCATCTAAATGGGGAGTGGAAATCTCATGTAAAATCAGATTATCCTGAGCCACTATGGAATGAGGTACCCCTGGTTCAATACGAATGGTATCATTTTTAGATAAAAACTCATTTCTATCCTCAAATTCAATATAACCGGACCCCTGCATAATTTACATGGTCTCGTCCTTTTTCTCATGGAAATGGAAGGATGTTTGGTAGCCCTCTTTAATGAAGAGTTCTTTATTCAAGTATTTATCCGTACTAATTAGTACTTTCTCATATCCCCCGGGCTTGTCTTCCCGATTATGATATTCTTTCCGGATTTCTACTAATTCCTTGGCAGTGTCAATGGCCATCCAAAAGAGTTCCTTCTTCTTTATAATACCTAACTGGTTTTCACGGGCCAGATTGGGAAAAACCGTTTTTTCAATATCTCCAGTTTCAAATTCTCCAAAGTCTATATTTCCCGGGGAATAGTAAACTCCCCCATTAATATAATAATCAAGGACTGGTTTTTCTTTAAAGGAAGTTAAGCGGTCACCACTTAATTCTACTATACCATAGAGTGATTGCATCTGAGTGATGAAGATCGATAAGGGATAGCTGGATTTTTCCCCCTGTTCAACCATCTTCTTGATATTTAAATCGGCCACCACATCCCCATTACGTATAATACAGGGTTGATACTTTAAATGTTCAAAACCTAACCGGATGGCATTCAAGGTGCCTAATGGTTTATCTTCTTCAACGTAGTCTATCTGAAGCCCCAGGCAATCATCACCATACCTTTGACGGATTTTATCCTCTAAAAATCCAGTTAATAATAAACTGGCCCACCCCTGCATTTTTGAATTCTGCAAGTTGTTTGTCCATGATGGTGTAATTATCCTGTATTTCGATTAGTGTTTTGGGTATTTCTTCAGTTAGGGGGCGTAATCTTTTTCCCATTCCGCCGCATAGTATCATTCCTGCTGTTTTTTTCATGTTTTTACCGGTTATGTTCAGAATATTATAATCGAGGATTTAGTACATTTCATCCAGTCTACGGTTTTTTGTATTTCTTCTTGTGGTGGAACCTAGGGATCAGATTTTAAATCTAGTATTGGCTTGGAAAAGTCTATATTATTGACTTTGGTTGTAAAATCATCAGCTATGATAAGTATCCAGACTATAATCTATAAGCCGGTTAGATCCAATAAAACCCGACCCTCAGTAACCAGTACTTTTTAGTTTCCATGTTATTCGCAAACATTTTAGTACATGATCATTAAATACTTATTAATTTATTGTTTCATGAACTAAAAACTATTATGCAGTATAGTATTCAATGAAAAAGTTTATAGTCTCATTAACAAAGATAACCGTATTCTAATTAGTAATGATAATCTACATAAAAAGTTTTTTAAAGATGTTAGGCGGTTACGGTGAGTGAATATATGAAGATAAGATAATCTTAATTACAGGAGTAGCCAGGTTTGTGGGCAGTAATTTGACCAGCCAAATAGCAGAATTAAACCTAAACAATTATAGTTATAGATAACCTGCCATAAAAAATTAAAATCTTCAAAAAATAGCATTATTGCTTATATAATATTTAATATGATAATTGTGTGGTAAAATGAACGAATTAAATGTAGGCGTAATAGGGATTGGAAAAATGGGATTACTACATTCAGGTATTTTTAATGGCCTAAACGATAGTAATCTTGTTGCTATAGCTGAAAAAGATAAAGTTATGTCTATGGGATTAAAAAAGTATCTTCCAAATGTCGAAGTATATACCGATTATGAAAAAATGATCAAATCCGAAAATTTAGACATTCTTGTAATTACAACACCAGTTTTTCTCCATAAACCCATGATAGAAAAAGCAAATGACTACAATCTTAACATAATGGTAGAAAAACCTCTAGCTTTGAATTCAGAAGAATGTAAATCAATTTTAAATAAAAAAATTAATGGAAAAACATTAGTTGGATATTGTAGAAGGTTTGCTGGAACTTATAGCTTTGTAAAAGAAATTATCGAAAATTCTACTCTGGGAAAACTTATATCTTTTCAATCTCAGATGTTTGTAGAGCAAGTTTTAGATAAAGAAAAAGGATGGCAATATGATCCATCTAAAAGTGGTGGTGGGGTATTAATTGATTTAGGATCTCATGCAATAGATTTACTACATTATTTTTTTGGAGAAATTGATTCAGTTAATGCTATAGGTAAAACCGTTTTTAGTGGAAATGTAGAGGACTATGTTTCAGCTAATTTTAAACTAAAAGAACGTATCATGGGAAGCATGGAACTCTCCTGGTCAAGGCGTAACTACCGATTACCTGAGCTAAAATTCAATATACAGTTTGAAAATGGTGATGTAGTGGTTACTGAAAAATATGTTGAGATATACTCTAAAATAAATAATGGAAAAATTAAAGAGGGTTGGAATACTTTTTATAAGCAGAACCTTACTAGTCAAGTTCCATTGGATATAGGTGGTCCAGAATATACTTTAGAAGATTTACACTTTATAAAATGTATAAATGAAGATAAAACTAGTTTATGTGATTTTAAAGAAGCTGCTAAAACCAACTTTGTTATTGATTCCATATACTCTTCAATAAAAAACGAAAGTTTGGAAAAAATAAAATATGGTGTTTAAAAATGGAATTAATATTAGGGCATAATCAATTTATAGGTATAAGTCATATCTCAGAAGATAGAAGTAGGGAAAGAGAAAAAAAATTTTCAAATATTGAAAATATTTATAAAGTTGCAGAAAATGCCAGTGATTTAGGTTATAAAGGGATGGTTATAGAAACACATCCAAGAATGATAGAATTTTTTAACTATTATAAAGAAAATCAAACATTTGATATGGATTTTTATCTTCAAGTTCCTTATGTAGTTGGATATGTTAAAAAAATGAATGAAAAAGGAATCAAGGGACTTTTATCTGATTTAATGGGCCAAACAGGTTTTATCGGGGCTGGGGGGCTTGCCTTAAAAGGGGCAAGTAATTTTTTAAAGAGAGATTATATGGCCTTAGCCATGTCAATTCTTAAATTAGAAGTTTCGCCGTTTACTGATGTCAACATTAAATCTTTGTTATTGCATAATGTTTTTACTGATTTACTTTTATCTTTGAAAATAGAGGATGCTTTTATAAAATATGAAAGTTATGTTAAAGATGATTTAGGAATAGATCCTGGTTTAATCACACTTAATTTTCCAATGTTAAAGAATAATTTAGATTCATGGAATATCAAACCAAAATATGTTATGACACCTTTAAATCCATCAGGATATGATATGAATCCCTCCAAAGAAATTGTCGAAAAAAATATAGTAGATTATAATGGAAAAATTATTGCTATGAATGTATTAGGTGGAGGAGCATTCACTGTTAAAGATTCAAGTGATTACTTAAAAAGATTTATAAATATAAATCAGTGTGTTATTGGCGCTTCTTCTGGCGAACACTTGAAAGAATTAATAGAAACGTTTTAAGTGGAGATAAAATGCCTAATAAAAAAATTGCCATTGTAGGAGCTAGGGGAATTGCCAATTATGGTGGATTTGAAACTTTCGTTAGTGAATTAGCACCAAGATTAGTAGAAAAAGGTTTCGAAGTTTATTGTACTTGTGAAAGAGATACTGAAATGCCTCCAGAGTACAAGGGAGCTAAACTTATATATTTCCCTTTTAAAATGCCTGAAAACTATCAGTTAAGGAAAATTGTTGAATTTTTTTATGATATTTATTTTGGCATTATCTGCAGCTTTAAATATGATATAGTCTACTTTTTAGGTTTTAGTGCCAATATCTTCACCGTTTTTCCTAGAATTCTTGGAAAAAAAAGTTTTGTTAATATGGCAGGTTTAGAATGGGAAAGATCAAAATTTAGTAAAAATGAAAGAATGCTATTGAAATTTTTCTTTAAATTAGCGTTAATAGGTTCTAATTATACTATAATAGATAATAAAAAACTAATTAATCATATCGATAAAAAGTATCATGATAAAGTTGTTTATATTTCATACGGGGTTAATGAAATTCCTGAAATAAAATGGGAACAAAAGATTATTGATTATTATACTAACACTAAAGTAAATCCCAGTGCATATTGGTTAGCTGTCGCAAGGCTCCAGCCAGATAACAATATAGAAACTATTCTAGAGGGGTATATTAAGAGCAATAGTAATAAACCTTTAATTATAATAGGTAATTTTTCATGTGAAGAGGATTATGAAATAAATATAAAAACAATTATAAATAATTGGCCTGATAAAAAAATAATTTTAACAGGTGGAATTTACAACCAAAAACATTTAAACATGTTTAGACAGCATTGTTTTGGATATATTCATGCACATTCTATAGGTGGAACTAATCCGTCTCTTTTAGAAGCTTTGATTATGAAAAATATTATAATTGCAAATGATAACGATTTTAACAGGGAAGTAGCTGAAGATAATGTGATTTATTTTAATAATGATTATGATCTAAGCGAAAAAATAAATTCGATAGAAAAAGACTATTTTGATTACACAAAATTATCGGAACTTTCTTATAAAAAAGCAAAAACAGATTTTTCATGGGATAATATTGTCAATAATTATAAAAATTTATTTCTGGAAATTAAATGAATATTAGAGTATTATAATAACTTCATGTGATTCATGTAGTTATAAAAATAATCATTTTCTATTTTCAAATTCTGAGAGAATTATTTCCCGAAATAAATGTCAAATTCGATTTATTCAATGCAAATGTTGGATTAATTCCTAAGCACGCAACCAATGAAGACTAAAAACCAGTCATCATTTTGGGTACTGTGCAGATCCTGCTTATGAAAATATAATCAATGATATCATCAATAATTCAAAGAATATCATTTTTAGGATGAGTTTATAAAACCAATCTATTGAATATCTTAGAAAAGATTTATCTTCTATTCACAAGCAATTTTGGGGACGAATCCTCTTTATTAGACTATGATTTCAAAGATTTAATAATCCATGATGATTTATATTTATCGTGAAAAAAATACAGCTTTATATTTTAGAATTCATTAAAAAATCGCTATAATATGTTGAAATAGGGACATATATTTAAAATTAAAAAAGATGGCTAATACAAATTAATTAGAGTATATTCTTGGGATTCTATTATTAAAGCATATAACCAGTTATTTTCATTCGGAGGAAAATTTATGAAAATCCTTTTAATAAATTTTATGGAAACTACATATCCCGGAGGAATAAATAAAGCAGTGCGAGAAATAGCCAATAATCTTTCAAAAAATCATGAAGTAACTGTTCTTCAATCAAATCCTTTTAATCTATCAAGCGAAGAAAATTATGAAGAATTTAATATAATTAGAGTCTCTTCATGGCTTGAAAAATATACTTATGGATTAAATCCCGAATTTGCAATATATTTAAAAAAGCATTTTCATGAACTTAATCCAGATATTATTCATATTCATGGATATACAACTTTATTTTCTATTGAAGCTATTCATATTATTAAGAAGATGAATAAAAAGGCACCAATTATATTATCACCACATTATAGTATTTTTTCTCGTAATACATTTGCCGGAAAATATTTTTCAGGAATATATAACCAATTAATAGGTAAACGATCAATTAAAAAGGCAGATATTATCATAGCATCTTCCAATTTTGAAGCAGATAATTTAAAAAAATATTTGAATGTTCCTGAAGAAAAAATAAAGATAATTACTCATGGTATAAACAATTTTAATCCAGTTCATAATAAAAAAAAAGAGGGTTTGATAAATCTTTTATATGTAGGTTATTTATTAGAACTAAAAGGAGTACAATATATCTTGGAAGCAATGAATGAACTAATCAACAAAAAAAAAGTCCCGGTTTGTTTAAGAATTGTGGGTGAAGGACCATATAGGGATAAGCTAAAAAAAATTGCTGATGAATTAGATTTAAATGAATTTATTATTTGGGAAGGTTTTATTCAGAATTCTAATATGGAAAAGCTTCTAGAATATTATAAAAAAGCAGATATTTTATTATTGCTATCACAATCAGAAAACTATGGAATAGTAGTAATAGAATCTTTAGCAATGGGAACACCAGCTATAGTAACTAAAAGAACTGCACTTAAAGAATTTTTAGATGAACCTGGATGTTTTGGTGTTGAGTATCCTCCAAATCCAAAAGTAGTTGCCGATTTAATTTTAGAAATATATAAAACGGATGTTAATGTAGGTCCATTAAGTGAAAAAATTAGGACTTGGTGTCAAGTTGTTAAGGAATATGAAAATCTGTACATTGACGTATTAAAAGATAAGGAGAGAATATGAAAGCTTTAAATCCTTTTCAAATGAATGATTGGCCAATTAAAAGATTCTTAATATTCATATTTTCTATACAAATTTCTGTATGGGGATTGATAGGATTAGATATAATTAATATAACTATTCCAATTTTGCGTGAATTAGTATGTTTTATTTATCTGACATTTATTCCAGGATTTTTAATTCTTAGAATTTTAAAATTGCATGATTTAGGCATAGAATCTATTTTGTTTGCTATTGGATTAAGTCTATCAACAACAATGATTATGGGATTTTTAATTAATACATTTTATCCAATTTTTGGGATAAGGCTTCCAATTACATTACTAAATTTAATAACTACTTTAAGTATTTTAGTATTATTCTTGAGTATTTTAAGTTATCTTAGAGATAGAAAATATGAAAATTTTAAATATATGGATCTTAAAGAATTAATAAATTCTAAAACATTACTTTTATCAATTATGCCTTTTTTGGCAATATTTGGTACGTTCATATTCAATTTAACTGGTATAAATACTGTTCAAATGATAACTTTAATAGTAATATTTTTATTACCAATAGTAATTATTAAATTTTTACCAGAAAATTATTATTACTTAACAACTTTCATAGTTTCAATAACTATTTTATATTACACTTCTTTAGTTTCTTTTTATTTGTGGGGTGCGGATATAAATACCGAATACAATTTCTCCAGATTAGTTTTAGCAAATTTTTTCTGGGATTTATCTATCCCAAATAATGTTAATGGAATGTTAAGTGTAGCATTTTTACCATCAATATACTCACTGATATTAAAAATGGATATATCATGGGTTTTTAAGATTATATATCCTTTTTTTTTCTCACTTGTGCCCTTAGGCCTTTTTGAAATTTACCAGAAACAAACAAATAAGAAAATTGCCTTTTTAGCAGTATTCTTCTTTATTTCTATGTTTGTATACTATACAGTTATGCCTGCTGTGCCTAGGCAACAAATAGCAGAATTATTTTTAATGCTTTTTTTGCTTGCATTATTTAGTACAAAAGTATCTAAAATGAAAAGTACACTATTTATGATAATATTCGGTTTTTCTATAATTGTTTCCCATTATGGACTATCATATATTATGATTTTAGTATTAATTTTAGGATTTTTTTTAGGTTTAGTTATCCCAAAAATAAAAAAATTTAATAATTTAGCTAAAATAGAGATAGTTAAAAACAAATCAAAAACATTTTTTATAAAGAATTATGGTCTAATAATTTTGTTTATTGTGTTTTCAATAACTTGGTTTCTTTATGTTTCCAGTTCTACGATTTTCAATGTTGGGGTAACCTATGCAAACAATATCATTAGTTCAAGTACAGAACTTTTTTCTAAATCCCAAGCAGCTAATATTGTTACAAGAGACATGGAGATTTTTAACTCGATTGAAAGATATTTGCATATAATAAGTCAATTTTTCATTGTTATTGGTGTTTTAAGTCTTCTAAAAAATAAAAATTATAATTTCAAGCCAGAATTCAAAATTTTTTGTATTTCAAGTTTAATTATAACAATTTCAGGCATTATATTACCATTCTTTTCTAATGCCATGAATTCTGATCGATTATATCACATTACACTGCTCTTTCTAGCACCTTTATTTGTAATAGGAATGAAAAATTTAATAAAATTTTTAAATGATTTCTTCAAAAGAGTCACAAATAAAAAAATTAAGATTAATTATTATCATTATATATCCATTTTTTTAATGATATTCTTTTTATTTAGTTCCTCTTTTATATACCAAATTTTTGACCAGCCCAAACTAGGTAGATTCGCATTAGATGAAGAAATAGATTTTCCAAAAGTCAATGAACTAGAAATAAAAGCAAATTATTGGTTAAATCAAACCAGAAATCAAAGTATTGAATCTTATGCTGATGTTAATAAGATGGGTATTTTAAATAGTCAGACTTTTCTTGATGGTAATCAAAAACATGGAATTATTGAAAGAGATACTATAAATTCAAATAAATCTTCCTATTTGTTTATTAGTGGTTATACAATTAATACAAATAAAATTTTGATTCTACGAAGAGATGCAGGTATGAACATTAATAATGTTGCGGAATATGTGCAATTAACAGAATTTGATAATAAAACATCGAAAATCTTTGATAACGGCGGAAGTTGGATTTTAAAAAAATAAATGTGATGTTATGATTGGGATAATACCTCCAAATACTAATACTGGAGAATCAAAATATTCTGAGTATTTGATAAATGGTTTAAAGGAATCTGATTTTGATATAAAAGTATTTAAAAATCCTTTGTTATTAAATAGGCCGAATATTAAAATCTTTATGGGTAGTATTTTACTAAAAAAAATAATAAGTGATGAAAGTATTTCAATATTGCATAATTTAGACAACTTAGGACCTTTTTTATTAAAAAATAATAATAATAATAATAATAAAAAATTTGTTCTTACCGTTCATGACATAGCACCTGTACTGTTGCCCCAAATACATAGCAGAATAATGCGTTTTAATTTTAATAATATATTGCCTAAATTAATTAGAAATAGTGATTCAATTATAGTTCCTAGTACTTCAACTAAAAAAGATTTAATATCCGAATTTGAAATCAATAAATCGAAGATTAATGTGATCCATTTAGGTATAGATAAAACTATTTTTTTCCCTAGAGAGGCTAATACGGATATATTAAAAAAATATGGGATAGATAGAAAATACTTGTTATATGTTGGTGGAGATAATCCAAGAAAAAATCTAAAGAATTTAATTAAATCTTTTATTGATATTTATCAAGATATAGATTATAATCTAGTCTTAATTGGTCCAATAAATAAGAAAAATTTATTATCCCTCATTAAATCTTTTAGTGATAATTTCCAAGATGTTTTAAATAGAATTATTATACCTGGATATGTTAAAAATGATGATTTGCCCATTTTATACAGTTCAGCAAGTGCATTTGTTTTTCCATCACTGTATGAAGGATTTGGATTTCCTCCATTAGAATCCATGGCATGTGGAACTCCTGTAATTGTTTCAGATAATAGTTCTATAAGAGAAATTGTTGGAAATGCAGGATTATTTATTAAAAACCCTTTAAATTCAAATGAAATATCAGAAAAGATTATTCAAATCGCTGAAAATGATAAATTAAAATTTAAGTTAAAAAAAAGAGGATTCAAACAAGTCAATAAATTTAACTGGGATACCGCAGTTCTCAAAACTATTAAATTATATGATAATATGTTGAATGAATAAAATTTTTTGAAGAAGATTAAGGAGAGATTATTATTAAGGTATTAAATTTATCTAATACATTTTTACCAGATAACACGGGTCTTAGTATCCGAACATATAATTTACTTTCAAGGTTGCCATGCAAAATTAAATGTTTAGCACCCAATAAAACTTTAGAAGGTAGCTTAATTCCCGAAAAAACTAGTATTTTTGGAAACATTGAAGTTGAGAGAGTGAATTTAGATCATAATGATTTATTTAAAATTGCCCCGTTCAGGTTTTATAAAGAAATTATTATTAATAAAAAAATCTTTCTAAAAAAAGCTCTTAAAGAAAATTTTGAAATAATTCATGGCCATAACATGTCACCATATGGCCAATATGCTCTTAAAATTAGTAATGAAACTAATAAGCCATTTATTTTTGAAATTCATTATGCGGATAAATTATCTAATTTAGGAATTGTTCCAAATTTATATGAAAAATATCTTTTAGAAGTATTAAAAATATTGGAAAAAAGCGAACAAATAATAACACTTACTAATGCATTAAAACAGAATATCCAGACTAATTATAATATAGATCCAGATAAGATCAAAGTAGTACCAAATGGTGTGGATATATCTAAATTTAAGAAAATTGAATCAGAGAATTCAGAAATAAATAAATTGAAAACCAATTTAAATCTTTCTAATAATGTATTTATGTACGCGGGTTTAATGGATGAATTAAATGGAGTTTTAGATATTATTGAAATCTTGCCTTCTTTAATAAATGAAGTTCCTGAGATTTCGTTTATTTTTATAGGTCCCGGACCTCTTAAAAAAGAAATAATTCAATTATCTAAAAAATATTCTCAAATAAGATATATTCCAACAGTTCCGTATGAACAAATGCCTTTATATTACCAACTTTGTGATAATTTCATTATTCCGCGGCCATCTTCACCATCTGCAGAAACAATAATTCCACTAAAACTCCTTGAAGCAATGGCAATGGAAAGAGTAGTTTTAGGAAGTAATGTTGGTGGAATATCTGAATTAATAAATGATGGAAATAATGGTTACTTATTTGAAAAAGGAAATAAAGAAGATTTATTTGATTCTTTAATAAATATTTTAAATTCAAATCAAAAAAAATTAGGTAAAAAAGCTAGAAAAACTGTTGAAAGAGATTACACTTGGGATAAGTCAGCTTTAAAGCTGAAAAAAATATATGATAAAACAGTTTGATAGAATTAGATTACAATTCTATTTTTATTTAACCTCATTAATTCTTAAAACCAGCAATTAGTTCTATGATAATTTTTTTTTCTTTTTTTTTAAAAGGATTAAATAATAACAGAAAACCACAATAAACTAAAAACCCCAACACAGCTACCAAAAAAATCGAAAATAGACTATTTACATAAAATAAATTCAATACAAACATCATAAATATACTTGATATTATCACTTTGATTATGAAGATAATATCAAAATTATAATCTATTCGTCTTTTAGCCCAAATCATAACTACCAATGCCAGTATCATATAAGAAACTATGGTCGAAATCGCAGCACCCATTATCCCAATACTAGGAATTAAAACAATATTCAAAACTATATTAAATAAAGTACTAAAACCAATAAAAAAAGGAATAAACTTCGTTTTCTCAATCAAATAGACGATATAAAGATTAATCTGATACAAACCCAAAAAAATAGTCCCAAGAGCTACTAGAAACGTTAACAAACCACCTACAGCAAATTCAGAAGTTGTTAAAACTAATAATAATGGTTTAGATAAAACAAATAGGCCTCCCGCAGCAGGAACAGCTAAAGCCAAAAATAATTTAGTAGGATACTCCAAGTAGTTCTTTACATTTTCTATATCATTATTTTCCCAAAAATTAGATAAAATCGGGAAAATAACAAAACTCAAAGGAATATAAAACATCGATATCAAACTACCAATACTATAAGACGCAGAATAAATACCTGTCTGAGACAAGCCTAAAAAAGCAGTGATAAAATACCTATCACTAGAATCAATTATCCACAACAACGCGCCACTAGGAATCTGAGGAATACTAAAATTCAAGTACTTCCTCAAACCCTTAAAATCAGGCCAATTAAAACCAACATCCTTCATAATTAAATAAAAAATGAGAATAACTAAAAATAATTCTATAAAAATAATCACCATAATCAAAAACTCTAGAGAAAATCCCATACTAGCTAGAATCACTAACGAAGAAACCTTAAGAATAGAAAATAAAATATTAATTAAAGATAACCTTTTAATTTTTCCACGAGCTCTAAAATAAGAAAGTAAAAAAGTAAAAATAGTTTCCAAACCCGCCCAAACAAAAGTTAGAAGTATAAAAAAACTAAACTGGGCACTACCAAATAATAATACGGCCAAAAAATCTCTAAATAAAACAGAAAACAACACTACAAAAAGGATAATAAGAAAAATCAGCGCCAGCATATTTATAAAAGATTTACTAAGCTCATACTTATCACTCTCAGAAGCTAAATACCTAACCGTAGCCGTACTCAAATGTAAAGTCAAAATTGGAGTCAACAAACCCACAGTAACCACAATTTGCGACCACAAACCATATAACTCCGACCCAAAACTCTTAGTTAAAGCAGGAAGAGTAAAAAAGGCCAAAGCATAAATCACAATCTGAGATAAACCTACCCAAAAAACGTCACTACTAAATTTGATATGATCATTCATAAAAATCAGCGTACTAAATATTAATTATTAGGTTTACCTACACCCTTGAATATCAGGGTATTATTTTTATAATCATCAAGGTTCAAAATGGATCTTGTACAAACAAAAACCTTATTTTTAATCATTTCAGGCCTAATATCTTTATAAAAATCATGTTCAGTTACCAGTACCACACAATCACAACCCAGTGCTACTTCATAATCTGATGGAATTGCACCCAAATCCTCAATCTGATTATCACTAACCAGGGGATCATGGGCATAAACATCTGCTCCTTTTTCTTTTAATATTCTAATTAGTGGTTCAGCAGGGGTTTCCCGTGCATCATCCACATTTCCCTTATAGGCCACTCCTAATATTCCAATAGTAGAATCTCTTAAGTTTTTACCGGCCTCAGTTAACGCATCAATTATTAATTTGGTAACATGATTGGGCATCCCTTCATTGGTATTTCTACAGGTACGAATAATAGGTGCTTCCATACCATGTTCTTCTGCAGTCTCCACAATAAAATAGGGATCTATAGCCAGACAATGCCCTCCCACTCCCGGTCCAGGTGTGTGAATATTCACCCGGGGATGATGGTTAGCAGTATTAATGGCTTCAATAGCATCCACACCAATCCCCTCACATATCATGGCTATTTCATTAGCCAATGCAATGTTAACATCACGGAAAGTATTTTCAATTAATTTTACAGTCTCAGCAGTTATTAAATTGCTTACCTTAATTATTTCACCCTCAGTTATTCTCTGGTAAAGGGTGATGGCCATATCTGCACTTTCATCATCTATTCCACCTATAACCCGGGCATTGTGAGTCATTTCATAAAGAGTGTTGTTGGGTATAGCACGCTCTGGAGTATAGGCAACACCAAAATCATCCCCTGCTTTTAGCCCACTTTCTTCCAGAATAGGTATAACTATATTTTGGCAGGTACCTTGAGGTACTGTACTTTCTATAATAACCAGGTTACCCTTTTTTAATCCTTTGGAAATAGTTTTACAGGTAGATTTAACCGCATCTAAATCTGCCCGTTTAAATTTATCCATGGGTGTGGGAACAATTACTATCATAACATCGGCTTCTTCCGCCGATGCTTCACCCTTATCGGTTGCCTTAAGATTTTCCATGGATACTGCTTTTGCCACCAGTTCATCCAGTCCAGGTTCTTCAATTGGAGATTTACCCTGATTTATCAATTCTAGTCGTTTTTTATTTCTAGCCACACCAGTTACCTTCAAGCCAGAAGTAGCAAATAGTGCTGCAGTTGGTAAGCCTATGTATCCCAGGCCATAAATTGCTATTTTAGGATTATTGAAACTCATAAATATCATTCCATTAATGGAAATTATAAATAAACATCATTAGTTGGTTTAATACCTATATGTTAATCTTTTTCCTAAATATAAAGACTGTGGTGATATTGGTTATTTCTAAACATTATAAACTAAATTCAACTAAACTAAAATAATGATTCCGTTGGTAGAGAAAATAATAATAAAGTATAATTTTCACCTACAGTTTACTCACATCATATAAAAGTAAACTTATTAAATAATTATTTACTAATAATATTTAATTTGAAATAATTTTGTATAATCTAACATATTTTTAAAGGAGGATATACTATCAAGCTAGAAAAAAAGCATTTATCAATACCTATTTACTTAGATACAAATACTTTGTTAGATTTGCTTGCTTCAATGGAAGATGGATTTAGTAGTGGAAGTAAAACTATTACAAGGGACAATCAGACTCAGTCAACAGGAATCTCTGGAAAAGGTAATTTTGGTATAAATGTTTATAGTCTTTTTAAATTAGGTATTGAAGGTTCTAAAAACAAAATAGAAAGTGATGAATCAAATAGAGAAGTAGAAGAGGGTAGAGTACATACATACGGCTCTTTGATGAATCGTTTGATTAAAAATTTAGATGAAATAGGTGTAATAAAACGCGTGGAAGATCAAGAATCATGGAAAAACATCGTTGAATCTGATTTTGTGGAATTACAAGGGACATTTATTCCTAATCCTATTGTAAATTCTCTTACTCGCCTCAACAATCTTATGAATTTATTTATAAAATTTTCTGAAAAAAAACTAATTCCCCCTTATAATAATTTAAATAATCCCCCTATTCCCAAAGGAATACCAAAGCAGAAAATAAAAGACTATAAAAAGGAATTGAAAAGAAAAGCTGATGGTGATTTAAAAAATATGCAATCATTGGTGACTATGTTAAAAGATATTAGTATTGATTTAGAAAATCAGGACTATCAAAAATATATAATAGAATTAAAGAGTTTACCGGACCATAAGATTGTAACTTATCTTTTTAGTGAATTTATAAGAGATCGTTCAGGTGTCGAATTGCCTAATGGAGAATTTAAAATATTAGGGAAGGTAGTTAGAAAAGTTGAAGGAGATAATTCAATTGATTTATTAGAAGGCACTGCAGTAGGTTTAAGTGACGAGATAGTTGATGGATTTACGGGAGCTTTAGGAGATATGAGTACAAATTTCAATATTCAAGAAATTTACTTCAAAGTGCAGGCTCCTGCTATTCAGATAATTCCAATTGCAGTTTTTGTATAATAAAGAACAAATATAAACCCCACCTGTAATTAAAAATCAGACTTAAAAGTCAGTAGGATTTGAATTGGCCCATTATCCAGAAAGATAGAATAAACCAAGGTTATAGAAAACGCCCAAAAAGACCTAAACATTGCTCTTATGAATGAGCTAGCCATAATCTTTGAACGATTAGAAATTGATGTGATGGAAGTAATAGAAGGAACCCGTACCAAGTGGAACTTCAATGTCTATCATCCAGGAGCAGGAGTAGGTGGGCACTGCTTACCAGTAGATCCTTACTATCTGGTAAAAAAGGCCAAGGAATTAGGTTATCACTCCCGGGTTATAGCTGCTGGTAGATCCATCAATGATCACATGCCCCGGCACATGTTAAACCTCATCCAGGATGCATTAAATAATCATGAAAAATCCTTAAAGAATATAAGAAAACTATAGTACAGATATAAAAATACTTCAATAAATTTTATTTCATCATAGATTTTAAATTATTATGCTAAAGTATGTTTATACCCTCTTCTTTCATAGATTCAATTGATTTATTAACATCAGATTTACAAATTATATTTCTACTCTCTTTTTTCATAAATTCAATTGATTTTTTTAGTAAAGCATCGGTTAATTTTCCTATAAATAAATCTAGGGCTTCTTCTGCATCAGCATTGACTTTTTCTGCACCCTTATCTTTAAAAAAAGAGGTTATCTTAGTATCATTTTCATCCTCAAAAGGAGTTATGTTATTAGGTAAGCCAACCCTCATAAAAGACCTTGCAAACATTTGAGAGAGCCATTCTCTGTAAGGAGGAGATAAACGAACCCTATTTCCATTTTCTTTTACAAATTCTTTAAGAAATTTATAATTTATACTAAATATTCTTTTAAAATCTACAATTAAATGTTCACATTCAAAACCGGAAATTGTGCATTCATTTAACATTTGATAATGTAAAACATTTCCCTGCCTTAAACTGCTTTTTTTATCGGCATAAAATTCATTTCTACTAATAAAATCTCCAAGTTTATAAACAGGACACGCAAGAACAAATTTTATTTTATTTTGTTCTAAATCGCATGATTGGCTCATTACAATAACAGTATAATATTCTAAATTAGTATCAATTTCTTCATTGTCATTAATCTTGCCCGGAGGGATTATAATAGGACAATTTCTTATTATGTCACCTTGATTAATTGATTGATCTGCTTCAGTGATCTCATACCACGGAAAATTAGAAGATGAACATGAAGTCATATTATCACTCATCAACTAAGGTTTCAGATCTATAAACGCTAGCTTTACCTTTTTTCCTACTTTTAACTTTAAGTTTAACTTTGTAACTGTTATTAGACGGCATTGAGGCAATTTTCTCAATCAATTCTGGATCTGGATTGCTTATTCGAAATAGATCATTGACAGAAATTATTTTACGTTTTGATCTTAAATTTGGTTCTTTTTCTTTTAACAAATAGTATATTTTCTGATAAGTATGTTCAGCAGTTAAAAAACTTATTCCAATCGTTAATGAAGGAATTAGATGTTCATAACTAATTTCCACATTTTTTATAAATTCTGAAATTTTATTTAAAGATTTAGTGTCAAATCTAAACATTGTAGTTTCTTCTTTAAAAATATGATTTTCAGAATATTTTTCAGAAATTATGTTTTTAAAAGCTGTGTCAATGATTTTAATTGTTTCGGGATTATCCTGATAATCCATTAAACATTTATTTTCACTTAAGTGGAAATCATTAGATGAATCTGGATACTCAATAAAGCCACAAGAAGTATCAAATTTCGTAGTCATTTAATAACTCTCCAAGTATTTTTTCAGCATATTTATTTGTTTCACAATATTTAGCTAGAGTTTTAATTATTTCATTTGGATCAGATGATGAAAAATGAAAATTAAAATCACAATTTATTTCTTGATTATTCGGCTTTAAAGTTAAAGTTACCTTAAAATTATTAAAATCAAACTCAAAAATACCTCCAAATAAATAATTATCAGAAAATATATTCTTCAAATTTTCATCATTTAACATAATAATTTCTTTTATTTTTTCTTGATTTTCTTTTATTACATAGAGAAAATTTAGTCCTATTGCCCGATAAGGGGTTTCAGGTAATTTTTTTATATATTCTATAATCATAATTGGTAAGTTTTCTAAATTTTCATTGTTAATTGATTTTAAGGATGCTCTTAAGCTTTTCTCCTCAACAAAGAAACTATAATCATTGGTTTCAATTACAGATGCAACTGGAAGATGAGCGAAATTGACTACTTCTCCATCTAATATACTATTTTGAGCTAACCATTCTTTAGATACAATAGATATATTATGTTTTTCAGCTAATACTACTATATTAGCCGCACTTAAGTCAAATTCCATTTTATCTCTCCATTTTACTACCTAATATTCAAGTATATTCTATTAACTTATACTTAATTATATTTTTTGAATTAATGTTAAAAATTGGGGATTGAATATTATAAATTTTCTGATTTTTTATTTTTATTCCTGATTGTACCATTTTTCCTTCTACCTTTTTTCGACATTTTCCTCTTGGAGAATACTAAAAAGTTTAAAGTAAATTGCCATGAATCCAGATTTGATTTAATAATATTTAATTTAGTTTTTTAAAACTTATTTAATTTCTAGAACTTTTAAAGGATTATTCTGGTTTCCCTCCATGTAAGTATTGGATGAGATTCTAAATTTAAATTAAGTATTGATGATTACATGCCAATTTAACAATAAAAGGAAGATCAAATCAAAAAGATCCAAATTAGATTCTAGCCACTTTAATTTTCCAAAAAGGGAAATTTAAATCAGAAAATTTAATAATAAATTACCTCCATTACGAGTATTTAAAGATAAAAAAGTAAAATAATTATGATTTCCTCTATTGGTGGATGGTCGCCGGATCTATGACCCGGATAGTCTTAAAAAACTGGGCTTCTATTATCATGGTGTGGGCTTCAGTTAACTTTTTAAAAATGAAATCCCCCTAATTTTTATTGGATGTCCACCTAATCATCAAATAAAAAAGGTGATCCTGGTGAAAAGGTGGCTAATATCCATTGAAGATCCGCGCATAAGATACGATATCCATACTAAAGAAGATGTAAACCTATTTTTAAATAAATATCTAAAAAAGGGAGATATAGTACTTATATATAATAAGACTCCCGGAACCTGTTTTTCCCATCTTTTCACGGTAAATAGCTCCCAAAAAAATGAATACCATAACAGCCCTCAGGATCTCTACCAAATTACCCTGCATCGTAAATCTAAATTATCCCCACCTTTGCAGCTCCAGGAACTAAAATCCCGGAATATATTAGATGGCTGGCAAACTAAATTTTCTACCGGGGCCTATGAAATACCAGACCCTATTTGGGTTAGATTCCAGGATCTGGTTTTAGAAAAAAATCCAGATTTAATTTCTCAAGAAACCACTCGTAAAATTAAAGCCCTGCATCATTATATTAACTGTGCTGTTATTCTGGATATGATACGAAAAGGCATTGGTGATAATTCTAAGTGTTGCCTGATACCGCATAATGAAGCAGCTACTGAGTCCATGTTCATCATACCCATCCTACGGTATTTAGGTTGGAATACCATGGACCCCTGTGAGGTAAATCAAGAATATGGTATTGGCCGCAAAAAAGTGGACTATTGGCTAGACTGAATAAGACCAATAAGATGTTTATCGTAAGTTAAAAATTTCAATAATGAGTTAAATGAAGATGATAGATCCCAGTTAATAGATTATTGCGATTTAAAAAATGTCAGTAAGGGACTGCTTACCAATGGCCGCAGCTGGATATTTTATCATTTAGACTTTGATCGTCCTAAATATTTTTCTAAAAACAAGGTAATTTGCCAGGTAGAAGTATCAGAAAATGATAATGAGGAGATTATAGAAAACTTCACCAGATTTTTATCCCGGGAGGCTTTAGCTGGTGATTAACTCTTAAAAAGACTTAAGGCCAGAAAATTTGAATAACCCCACCCCAATATTTAATATCAAGAATCAACAAACCCACCAAAATGAATAAATCATCCCCTACCCGGACTAAACAGTTAAAAGATATCCTCCTGGTGGCCACCTATCCCCTGGCCTTCCTTCTAATTATAATAAGCATCCTTTTTTACCAGTACTTAGTATGGCCTTTAGGAATATTTTCACTTATTTTACTAAAAATGATTACCGAATCGGATCAGATTATGGAAAATAATATCCTGTGGGATACCGGCCTAATTTTTCATAAAAGTAATATAGATGTGTTGATCATGATATTAATCATCTGGTGGTTAATTCTACCTGCACTATTTATGCCCTATATGGGCTTTAATTATATAGTGCTGGCTTTAGCCCTGATAATTATAGGAATAATCAGCTACAAGATTATGGTTGGCATTTTAGGTTACTGGTCCCTGAAACCCTACTATGATGTTTTTTCAAATAGTATATGCGATTATGCCCAATCAAAAGCTGCCCTCCAAAGCTTACTGGAAAAAAATCCGGAAGATATTATGGCCTGGGCTGCCTTAACCCTGCCTTTATCCGGCCTGAAAGAATATGATGAACTAGATAGGGCCCGGAAAAAGGCCCTGCAGGGTAAACTAAAAACCTGGCCCCTAATAAAAAAACTCCAGATGAGTTATTTTTATTCACTTTTGGCCATTTCCCATGAAAATTTAAAAGAATATGACCTGGCCCAGGAGTATGTGGATAAGGCCCTGGAATATGATGATACTGGCGCCATGCCCCTTAATTTAAAGGGCTATATTCTTTTAAAACAGGAAAAAATAGAAGAAGGAGCAGAATACATCAATAAAGCCTTTAAACTTCATGTTTCCCAAAAAGAGCTGCAACTTAGTAAAGCCTACCTTTTTTGTAAGGAAGGTAATTATAAAAGATCCCACCAAATAATGGATTATATTTTAGCTCATCACCCGGAATACCCTTACGTGTATCTACGTAAAGGTGAATTACTCCTGGAGGAGGGTAAAATAGATGAAGCTAAAGTATATCTTAATAAATTTAAAATGATTTGTCCCCAGGATGCGGAACTACAGGAAGTAGTGGATAAGTATGCTTTAAGGTTAGATTCTAATTAAGGTGAGATTTAAAAAAAATCCCTTCTTTTTTTATATAATAATTTAAATCCCATCTAAAGATACTCTACCATAATATGAGTATTTTATCCAGCAAATGCAGTTTAAGTATCTAAAACCTCCCCTAAAAAATATATATCTTCTAATTCTAATTCTTATTTAAAGCCCAGAATTATTTCTTTACATATTCTGAAGGTGTTCCCAGGGAGGGTAGATTAAATTGTCCAAAAAAATTGTAATTAGCCTATTAATATTAGTAACTTTAGTAGTTGCCTCATCAGGATGTCTATCATCCAATGTAAAATTAGTGGTGGATTATGGTGATAGCTGGAACGGTACTATAACCGATTCATCTGGAACTCGCACCATTGAAGGCACGGGTAATGAAACCATTGATTTAGGCAGCATTACCGGTAGTCTAAGAATTATAGTCCAAAAAAAAGAGCCCAGCGATGAAACCCTGACTATATCTTTAATAAAAGGAGATGAAACCATTCAAACCCAGAATACCTCTCTTCCATCAGGTGCAGAATTAGATGATGCCCGTATAAGCATCTATTTAACCCCGTAAATTAACTCCCAGGGGGTGAGTTTATTTACTACTCATTTTTTTTTATTTAACTGGGAATCTATTACCAATTTTCAATTAAAACTAATATTCACAATTTACATACCAGCTCTTCTGGAGTTTCTCTCAGGGAAAGAATAACCTTTATCACACATAAAAATGTTAGAATTCCTAAAAAGGCCCAGCCAGGGATCATTTCACCTAAAAATCCGGTCAATAAAATCAGTATTATGACCATGTAATAAGGCATCCGGAATATTATTAATACCCTATTTTTACACTCCTCCAGGCTAAAAGAGGATAAATGGATTAAATTTAATGATATAAAGGTTAGGGCCAGGGAGAAACAAATAAGCCAGGCCTCATAAGAGGGTAGGATCTCATCCAGGTCCAGGGCTATGACGTGTTTTATGCCAATTGCCAGAGTGGCTACTCCTAAGAGTAAGGGGAAGTGAGAATATAACCATAACTGGTATTTACTAACCTCATTTTCAGATTCAATTACTTTGGCCTCGGCACCTTTTGATTCATCAAAATAGCTCCACCAGATACAAAATGCAATTATTAAACCAAATATACCAGTAATTTCAGCTAAAAACACAAATCCGATAGAATTTATGGTAAAAACAATACTTACCACTGCTTCACCTATTAATATTATGGTAAAAAGACCAAAACGTTCTGGTAGATGGGTAGAATGAGGGGGTAATTTAAATTGTTCTTTACTAGCAGTAAGGGGAGTTAATATATCAATTATTAGTGCTATTGCCCATAAAATAAATCGAAAAGGGATAGGGACAAATGCCGATATTAACCAGATTAAAGCCACTAATCCAAAACCCTTAACATAATGATTGGCCAGGGGTTTAGCTTCTTTAAGGTGTTTACCCGCCCTATAATATGCATATAGTAGTATAATTCTTAAAAATGCATAAGAAACTGCAAAACTTGGTCCACTGAAACTATAGGCATCTTCCACATTTACGGCTATGGCTGCTACGGCAACCATTTGCAGCATGGTTAAAAATCTATTAAAAAGGTCATCTGTACCGAATCTAGTAAGATAGAAAGTATGGCCCACCCATCCCCACCAGATGATAAAAAATAAGGGAATTGATAGTATAAAGCCTTTAAATGAATAATCTGAACTAAGATTTAGAGCTAAAATAGAAATAGCAGCTACAAAAACCAGATCATATAATAATTCCAGCCATTCCGCGTGTCTTTCTTCACCCTCATCCCGGGATCTTAGCCGGGGAGGTAAAATGATGTCTTTTCTAAGCTTCATGTCCCATCACGAAAATAAATAATCAAATATGAAACACACATTGGCCTTGATTAAAATCTGCATAAATTTAATAGAATATACTGATAATTATGATTTTCGAAGATTGGTATGCTTAAAGATTCATGCCTCATAGTACCGGGCCTAATAATAAATCATACCCATAAGTACCAGGCCTATTAAAAAAAAATACTATCATTTTTTTTAAATTCTAATTAGTGGCTTAGGCTGGTTTTTCCCGGTCATCATCCCTTCTTTTTAAATAATGCCACTCCTACTATTCCCCTTAATGGAATCTCTTATTGTTTTTCCTAAAGTTGAGGAGTAAAAAAAAATATTATCTGCCTTTATAACCAGAAAGCATCCCTATTTTTTCTGGAAAATGCTCGGGAGACCTCATTTACAGAGTTAAAATCCTTTTTTGGTAACGTCTTTAAACTCCGGATTATATCTTTGGATGCCTTATTTTCTTTGGCCCGGGCTAGAATCTCAACTTTACTAGCCGGGTAATTTACACCATTTAATGCTTTTATTAATTGTGCTATGGTTGGTCTTTCCATAATTATCACCCCTAATTTTCTATTCATCCTATGAATATATTAGGAATTCTTAAGTAAAAAATTTATCTAGAAGGGTAACTTTTCTTGATATATCGTTATTAAGTGTTCCTTACCCCATATTCCCGGAAATACGGTTAAATACCTTAGAGGGATCCCAACTTAAGTCCTCACCCCGGACCATCCGGTTTATCTGTCTTATCTTTTGAAAATCATTATCTAAAAGAAAGTTTACTCCCCGGGTATTATCCACCGGCAGTACCCCCTGATTCTTTTTTTGACATCTGAATTTCATTAACTCCAGACCTGCAATTTCATCAGGAGATATGATCAGTCCTTCCCCCAGGTGAGGAAGATAGTAACCTTGCATCCCCTCTTTATCCCGGTAAATATAAGAATTTTTAAGATGATCTTTCAGGACCCTGCTCCGGTTTTCCCCACTAACCCTTTTATCTAATTTAAGTACCTCTTCCTGATCTTTTTTTCTTAAACCTTCTATTTCCGGTGCTGCTTTAGATTCTAATGGTTTCTGCCCCTCCAGGAATATGTATTCGGTATCCAGGCGAAACCCCATTTTCTGGTAGAATTTAAATGCTCCCGGAGTGGAGATTAAGGATATGGTTAGAGCTCCCTTATTTTCCAGGTAGGTGCATAGATACTCCAGGAGATTTCTTCCCACCCCTTTATTTCTGTTTTTTTCATCCACGATGATGTGGCCCAGCCAGGCTGTTTTTCCAAAGGACAGGGCACATCCTATACCTACTATTTTTTCTTGGTCTATGATTTTTACCGGATGGGTGAAGGAATTTTGTATATAGAATTTAAATTCAGGGATGATATCCGGCCAGTTTTCTAACTGAAAACCTTTAAGGTGGGGAATATCCTCTTTAACCATGTTTTTAATTATCATATTATTTTTACAGCTCCACTAACTCACCCTAAAAGATCCTATTATAGTAGATGTAAAACTTTAAAATTTTAAAAAAAAAATGAGAATCCTTAAATTTTGCCCCTAATCTATATTCCCAGGGGATATTAAGGTGTATTATGCTTTAGCTAAATCTAGATTAGTAATGGTGTTTGGTAAATTAAAATCATTAGGTACTTCAAAAAGAACAGGTTTTTTTAATTTTTCTCTGTGAGCCGGTACTATAAATTCTAATTTTATCCTGATCGAGTCTTTGCTAATTCCTATAACACCACTGAGTTTTTTTAGATTTTTAACTGAAAACTTTTTAACTCCTAGAATTTTGGAAACATCTAACATTTCAAAAGATATTGGAACAGAATTCTCATCAAAATCTAATATAAAATCTTCACCAATTTCTATAGATTCATTATAATTTGTTTTATCTTTTTTATACAGAAAGAGTGAATCATTTTTTAAATCATATTCCATGCCCATTTTTTCAGGTTTTTTATTTATCATTTTTTCACCCTTCTATTCTTTTTTTGAATAAATGCCGTTACCACCGATATTAAATGTTTTTCTGGAGTTTCAAGAGAAATAATTATAATAATATCATAAACTTTATTATCAAGATGTTCGTAATAAATCCTATATTTATCCTCACTTTTAAATCCTTCTTTTTGTTCTAATATACCTTTAAGCTCCCCCTTAATAAGACAATGATAAATAATATTTTTGGTAATTCCCCTTTCAATTAATCTTTTTTCACAATGTTTAGTGAATCTAATTTGTTTTTCTTCCACGGGATAAAATATAAATTATTAAGTTTAAACTTATATGAATCACCAGTAGCTTTTCTTGATTATAGTTTATTACTTATCTTTTTTTAGAATTAGATAATTTGATGTTATTACTTATTTTTCTATTATACTGATTAAGAAGCCTCCACATCCTGATTTTTACATTAAAGTGTAATTAGTAAGGTGGTGTGGTCTAAAAATTAGAAATTAACATTTGAATGCTGGGGAGGAATCCAAAAGTAGACACCACCTCACCTGTATTACAATTTTTAATTTAAATATTAAAGTATATAAAGGTTATGACTTTTTACTAATGTAATTAATACCAGAACTGCGAAGATTATATATAATAATAAAAATTATTATTAATACATTAAAAAAATGAAGGAGTATTATTCCATGACTCTTAAAAATGAAAAAAATCAAACCCTCCAGATAACTCTACCCGAATCCATGGTCCAGGAATTTGACCAGATTAGTAAATCCAAGGGATACCAGACCAGATCCCAGGCCCTTAAAGATATTATAAGTAAATTCATAGAAGAAAGTAAGTGCTAATTAAAAATGTGATAATAGAACTGCTTAACCCCTGAAAATAGGTATAAGGGTTTTTTTAGTCCATTTAAACCACTAACTTTAAAAAAAGATCTAAAAATTAACTTACCCCTCCCTGCTACTTTTTTTTCAATATTTTTTTTCAATTATTTTTAATCCAAAAAAAAGCTCCATATATAACCTTAAGTTTTACTTCAAACCCCACAGAGAATTTATAAATCCCCCATCTACTTTGTTTTTATAAAATCCAGGAACATCCACCCGAAAATAACTAAAATCCTTTTTTTTAGTAATAACTTATTTTAAATTAATATGGCCATATCTTTTTTAATTAAAATTCTTATAAAAGTATTACATTTATATAGGTGTATATCATAATTATAGATATGAAATTAATACAAATTGAAGATTTGCTCCAGAAGGGAAATAACATACTCCTCTACCAGGAGGAGGTGGAAGACTACTACCAGCTTTTAAGTGAAAAATACAAGTGCATACTCCTTAGAGAACCCACCCCCTTAAAATACAATCTTCAAAAATGCGTAAAATGTGTAAGTAATGAAGAAGATGAAGTCATTAATAAATTAAACCAACCAGAACTTCGGGATAAACTCTTAGAGGAATTGGGAGATGATATCCTTATAATCTTCTTTAACCACTTCCAGGTCCTTACCTGGAGATCCGCCCACACCCTGCATACCCTGTGGCAATCCGGCCAGGTACTATTTTTTTGCAGCTTCAACTATCACTTCAAACAGGAAATCTACAAGTTCTACCAGACCTTCACCCTGATAAATAAAGAAGAATATGAAAAAGATACGGGAAAAAATGAGATAAACATCACCTACCCCCTCTACCTGGTGGTGGGTATCCTGATATTCTTAGCCTATTTAAGAAGCGCCTCCACCGCCGCCATAGCAACCATGTTACTGGGAGCCGCCTGGTTTTCCTTCCTCATGGTGCGTAGTATGATGTATGTGGGAGGAAAAGTCTAAGAAGACAATTTAAATAAAGGTGTAATCCATGGCTTTTAAAAACTATAAAATAAAAATAAGAATTAAAAAAAACTCTAAAGGAAAAATAAAATCATTTAAAGTTGTATATCAGAAAAATTCTATAAACAGGTGGTAATGGTGAGATATTACACCCACATAGCCTTTGCCCTTTTTATCTACATCTTCCTCATGTTTATCATGGGCATGGATATTAGTGTGATGGGAGTCTTCCTGGCCGGGTGGATATCAGTATTACCAGATATCATAGAACGCTTCACCGGTAAACACCGGGAGGTGGGTCACAGCATATTCTGGACCATACCCCTGGGATTGGTATCCCTTTTTAATCTAGAAATAGGTATAGCCCTGGTGGTGGGTTTTTTAACCCACATCGTACTGGATTGCTGCAACACCCATTCCAGTCCCATCTTATATCCCCTGCATAAGGATGGATTTGGATGTTTTAATAAAAAAAGAAGAATAAAAACCGGGACGGTGGCAGAAAAAGGAGTTTTAGTATTCATAATAAGTTTACTAGTAATGGTCCTGATTTTTATGACCCCCCTCTACCAGATAATAGGATTTGAGTATATGCTCCTGGATGTCTTTGCCCAGAATAATACTAAAACCGAAACCGGGAATGGAATGAACTGTGATGTTAATCTAAATTTAAGAGTGGATGATGTTCAAAATAAAAATATAACCGTAGAGGTGATAAATGAAACCTGTTACCAGGTTTTAATAACAGATATAGAAGTAGGGTAAGGGTAAATAATAGCTCCTTTTAATAACTAGAAGTAGACCCTTATGACAAATGAAATTCTACTTCCCACTTTTTTTAATTATAAAATATATTTCTAAACCTTAACCATTACTTATATTATACAGAACCAGACAAGATAGTAACTTAAAACAAATACAATTAACTTATACTGAAACCAGATAAGATAATATCTTTAACTAATACCATTGAACTATTTTCTAAAAAAGTTAAACTTTAATTTAAATGTGATTTTCATGGAAAGGGAAGCTGATAATTATTTCAACCAGGGGTATACCTTTTATGAGGAAGGTAAACCTGAAAAAGCCCTGGAAAACTACCAGGAAGCTTTAGAAATATTAAAGGCAACTGAAAATCATGACCAAATGGGAAACATCTACCTGGAGATGGGTAACAGTTATGCTGCTTTAAAAGACTGTGATAAATCCTTAAAGATGTATCAGTCCTGTCAAGAACACTACCAGAAAGCTAAAAACCAGGAGGGTGAGGCTTTTGCCCTGGCTAATATAGGAGTTATCCACTCCCATTTAAAAAATTACCAAAAAGCCCGGGATTCCTATAAAAAAGCTAAAAAAAAGATAAAAAATGATAAAGAATCTCTGCGTGAGATTGAATCCCTCTTAGAAGAAACTTATCAGTTACAAAAAAAGGATGCTGAAAAATATTACCAAAAAGCCACCTCACTCCAGGATAAAGGACAGTATAAAGAAGCTCTGGGTTTTTATAAAAAAGCTTTAAATCTATTTACAGATAAAACCTCCCGGGGAGACTGCTTATTAGAAATGGGCAATATCCAGGCGGCACTTAAAAATGATGATAAAGCCCTGGAATTATACCAGAAAAGCCAGAAGGAATATCATGGACCTAAAGACCGCTTAGGTGAAGGTTTTGCCCTGGCCAATATAGGAATTATCCATGATAAAAATAAGGATTATGAAGAGGCCCGGCACTACTATCAAAAGGCCCTCTATAAATTTAAAAAGATTGATGATAAGGAGTCCTATAATGATATCTCCGCTCTTATGGGGGAGACTTATGAAGTGCAGGGTGCCTATGGAGATGCCCTCAAACACCATGAGGCTCATTTAGAACAGTTCCCCGCTGAACATCAGCCGGCATATATCCATGAACAAATTGATAGTATCAAGGATAAGTTATCCCAGGTTAAACCCACCCGTAAAGAATCACTTATCCTTATAAGTTACCTCTTAATCTTAATTGGAGCAGAAGTGGTCACCACCTATACTAATGTGGAGGTGGGTTTACTCTTACATACCTTTATCTTATTTGGGCTTTTAATTAACTCCAGTTTAAGTACCAATTATTCCTTCGCCAATGTTTTGCGGTCCATGATGGCCCTGCCTATGATTCGTATAGTAGGGTTATCCATTCCTATTTTGAATATACCGGCCCTGTACTGGTTCCCCATCATATCCATACCCTTATTTGCCGCATCAGTGGTGATTATAAGGGCCCAGAAATTAACCCTGAAAAGTGTGGGTCTCGTGTGGGGTAAACTACCCCTGCAGATAATGGTGGCCCTTACCGGAGTGGTTTTAGGTCTAATCGAGTACCTGATTTTACGTCCAGACCCCTTAATACCAGTATTTAATCCCTATTATCTCCTTTTAGGATCCAGTTTTATCATTATCTCCACTGGACTGGCTGAAGAACTTTTATTTAGGGGTATTATCCAGAAAAATGTAGAGAATATCATGGGAGGATTGATGAGTGCGTTCTATGTATCCTTACTATTTACCAGTCTGCACATTGGCTGGGAATCTATGCTGGATTTAATATTCGTATTTAGTGTATCCATGTTCTACGGGGTGGTGTTCTATAAAACCCGCAGCATATTTGGAATAACTCTATCCCACGGATTATCCAATAGTTTTCTCTTTTTAGTGTTTCCCTTTTTACTTTAATTAAAGAGATAATTTTTAAAATATTCCTTTTTTAAGAACAAATTCCTGAAATTTTTTAAAAAAAGACTGCATTTCAATAATTTTTATTTTCTGCCTATTTTTTAGGTAAATTCTCCCCTTTTTAGGTATTCACCCTTTTTTAGGTATTCACCCTTAAAAAAACTTCACCCTAAAATATTTCCTGCTGGAAGTAAAAGTAAAAAGTAACCTGGAAGTATCATTTTAAATCTATTTAAAATTAATATTTAGATAAGGGGTCCGGGAACATTTATAAAAAACCTAGGCCCTGCCCCCTCAAGTCATCCTGTAGGCTAAGAATTTAAAATAGGATATATTTAGTAATCAATCCGCCATCCACATAGATCCTCCAGGGCATCCCAGAATTCATCTAAAGATGATTTAAATTCTCCTTTAACCATATGTACCGGTCCGTCATTACATCCCTGGGAGTATATGTTGATGGAGTTGGTCAGGATGGTTACTTCCCAGTGGTAGTCTTCCACCATGGTACATTTTTCATAGTTTTCTTCCCAGTCCCAGATACCTATTTCTTCTAATTTTTCCCAGAACTCCTCCCATTCACCACGTGACGGGGTGTACTCCTTGTCTTGCAGGTGCAGAGTATCATATTCCAGGGTGATGCGGCGGGTATCCTGATTATCTGTATAGTTTATAATCATTTCCCTGGGAAGGTAGTCTTTTTGCATGGGGAATCATCCTTTTATATCTTATTTGCCACTATTTAAATTAAAAACCTTTTTTTAGAGTGATATCATTTAGACCATTTAAGCTATTTTTTAGATTTATTATAAAATTATATTTTAGGTACGATAATTTACCAAAAATTTATTATGATTATTAACAATTTTAATTTATGGTTAAAATAACTTTTGATGATTTAGAAATTCAGAAATTAGATAACAATCATGAGCTTAAATGCTTTGATTGTGGTATAAGTGATCTAAATGAATTTTTAATGGAAAATGCACATCATCAAATGAGTAATAAACTAAATGTTACTTACATATGTACTTATAATTTAGATATTGTGGCCTATTTTACCTGGTGCAGTGATTCCATAATCTTTAAGAAGCTGGATTCTTATGATAAAAAAGAGTTGATAGACCGGGAAATAAATTATGAGAATGTTCCTGCATTAAAACTGTGTAGGCTGGCAGTTAGTTATAAATACCATGGAAACCGGATTGGACCAGAATTAGTAGAATTGACTATTGCCAATGCTAAAGAGTTATCAAAAAAGATTGGAATGCGATTTATAACTGTGGATGCTTATTTTAAAAACAAATGGCTATATGATAAATATTTATTCAAAATATTTCCCCAGGAAAAAAGAAAATTAATCAAATATAAACGAAATCCCCGGGAAGATCAGACTATATCCATGTACCTGGATTTTCATAAATAATGATAAAATTATAAAAGAAGGGGTTTATTCTTTTTATCAATTTCATCTAACATTTTCTTTTTTTCAATACTTGCTGGTTTTTCCATTTCCATGATAAAATTATAGGCATCTTTACCTTCTAATACGGGTGTGGGGACAATTTCCTTTGCCATAATAATACCTCAATTTATATCTTTATCTATCAACTAATTATTATAAAATTTAATATATAAGGCTTTTTCTGATACTCCTTTTGAATTAAACTAAATAAATTATGATTTAGAAAAAAAGGTAAAAATATCAAATATACCTTTAAAATCTATAATTACATCTTAATGTCTCTTTGCATAAAAAAACATAATTTATATCTAAAATAAGCTCCCCATATATCACCATGCCCACCCTATGGAAACCCGCCGTATTTCAGGGATCCCTTAAAAAGAAGGGATACTTTGAAGGATGGTACTTCAAGTTAATAAATTCAGATGAATCCCGGGCCCTGGCCCTCATACCTGGAGTATCCCTTACCCCGGATGGTAAAGATTCCCATGCCTTCATCATGGTCCTTGATGCCCGGGCCCACCACATGGATTACATTACTTTCCCCTTAGAAGACTTCCAGGCATCTAAAGATAAATTTGAGGTGAAGATTGGGGATAATTTATTCTCAGAGCAGGGTGTAGAGTTGAAGTTAAAAAACATCACTGCCAGTATAAAATTTGGTGATTTAAGTCCCTGGCCGGTTAAATTATATTCACCAGGAGTGATGGGGCCCTTTGCTTTTATACCCTTTATGGAGTGCTACCATGGGGTTATCAGTATGGATCACTCCCTTTCTGGATATTTAAAACAGGGTGATGAAAAAATAGATTTTAACCAGGGTAAGGGTTACCTGGAAAAGGACTGGGGTAGTTCCATGCCTTCTTCCTGGATCTGGATGCAGACCAATCATTTTAAAGAGGATAAAACTTCACTTTTTGGTTCGGTGGCCATTATACCCTGGTTAAGGAATTACTTCACCGGCTTTATTTTTGGATTTTTATATAAAGGAGAATTATACCAGTTCACCGCCTATAACCGGAGTAAAGTCCAGCACTTAGATGTTAACGAGAAACAGATAACTATAACTATAACCCGTAAGGATTTAACCCTTAAAATTAGTGCCCGGAGGAGTAAAGGTGTGGATTTACCTGCCCCTTCGGTGGGTGAGATGTCCTCCCGGGTGAATGAGTCTCTTAATTCCACCATCCACCTCCAGCTTTTAAAAGATAAGGAGATTCTCTTTGAGGGAGAAGGTACCAGTGCGGGTTTAGAATTTGTAGGGGATTTAGACGAGCTACTTAAAGGATTTAAAAAGTAAAAAAAATAATTTAAATCAGGTATAACGGTTGAAAAAACTAAAAAATGATTTAATCATAATATAACCTGTTTTTAAAAAGTAATTATAAAAAAATCAGTATAAGGTTTTAAAAAAGTAATTAAAAATATTAAACCCTTTTTAAATCTCCCTTTCCAACTCAAATATAACTCCTTCAATGGTTTTCAGATTACCATAATCATCAAAGGTGGGCCGGCCCTTATCCACCACTCTTTTTATTATTCCCTCTTTATCTTTTAACTGATATTCCAAAGAAAATGCCTCACCCTTCACCAGGGCATTCTCAATAATGGTTCTGATTTCATCCAGGTTCGAATCTATAACCAGAGAGTTTATAGGGAACTGGTAATCATTATTCAGTTCCTTCGAGGTAAAACCGGTTATTTCCTGTAGCATGTTATTGAAAAACTCTGTCTGTCCCTGTTCTTTATGGAAGCGGTACACTATACCGGGAATGTTGGCCGCCAGGGAGCGGTATGATTTTTCACTTTGTTTTAGTTTTTGATTTAATTGGTGGTGGATTAAACTGTTTTCTACGGCATATTTTAATTCATGGTTCTGGAAGGGTTTGAGTATATAGTAAACCGCCCCTGTATTCCGGGCTTTTTCCATATAGTCCTGATTACCATGGGCTGTGAGAAAAATTATAGGGATATCCATAAATTCCAGTATCTTACAGGATGCTTCCAGACCATTCATCCCACTCTGCAAATTTATATCCATTAAAATCAAATCAGGGAGAAGTTTTTGGGCCATTTCAATGGCCGCTTCTCCTTTAGAAGCATGGCCTACCACCTCATATCCCCAGTTATGAAGATTGCGCTTAATCTCCAGGGCAGTTATGGCCTCATCTTCCACAATCAAAATCCGGGGTTCCATAATTTATAATGTATACTGGTATTAATAAAGAATTACTATTTTATGCAGGCAATATTGTTAAGATAAAACAACTAGAAACCTCAAAACAACTCTTTTAGCCAGTTTACCACAAAAATTAACTGAACCCTTGAAAGATAAAAATAATATTAATGCTACCAAACCTTCAGAAATAAAAATTAATACTACTAAACCATCAGGAAAAATAAATATTAATACTACTAAACCTTAAGGATAAATAAAAATAGTAGATTACCCCCATAATCAAATGGAATAAAAATGAAAGCCAGCACTTTACTATCACAAATAAAAGCAGATATTAAAAAGTACCATGATTTACTCCCTGATCCCAAATATAAGCCCGGGGATGATTCTGTGGAGAGTATTATATCCGGCTATAATCAGGAAAATTTTAGAAAAATAATGGATTCAAAATACGAGGGTTTGGAAGAGGATATTAATAAAAAAGATTTAGATGATTTTAAAAGAAGAATAGACTATTTTTTTAGTATATATGCACCAGATGAGGTTGAGTTCCGGGAATTTATTAAATTAATATCCATTTACCTTTCCTTTATTGCAAAAAAACCATTACATCCCCCAGGAATAGTTTTTGATAATGGTAAAAAAGTTTATAAAAAAGGATCTCATTTTATTTGCACTGGAAAAAATATTTTCCTAAAGGATAAAGAATCCCTATGCCGGTATTGTGTGGCTGAAAATGAGGAATAAAAAGGGGGATTATATTATAATAAAAAATAAAGGATTATTTTAAAATATTTTTTCATGCCTTTATTTAAATCCTCTCATCATAACCTGTTTCCTGGAATGATATTTCCACTTCCAAGCCATTATTGGATTCAAAATGTAAATCAGCATCCAGTTGCTCGGCTAAGCCCTTTATCAGGGTAAGGCCCAGGGTAGGGGCATCCTCCAGTTTCCGGTTTTGTAAACCCACCCCATCATCTTTAACTTTTAAAATTATTTTTTGATCTTTTTTTTGGAGAATTACGGTTATGGTACCTTCCTTTTTATGAGGAAAGGCATGTTTAAAGGAGTTGGTAACCAGTTCATTAAGCACCAAACCCAGGGGTATGCACTGATCGATGCCTAACTTAACCGGGTCCAGTTTAGATTCAAGTCTAATTGGCCCGCCATGGGGTTGAAAAGTGCTCAATAAACCATTAATGAGTTTCTGGATAAATAAACTTAAGGCTATCTGGGAGAAACTATCACTCTGATAGAGGGTCTCGTGCACCAGGGCCATGGTTTTTATCCTGTTCTGGCTCTCAGTAAAGGCCTCTTTTACATCTTCCTGTGTAAACTGTCCTCCCTGCAGGCGCAGTAAGGAAGATATTATCTGCATATTATTTTTCACCCGGTGATGGATCTCACCCAGTAATAATTCTTTTTCTTTAAGGGAACTCTCCCGTACCAGTTCTGCCTCTTTTTGTTTGGTCACATCAGAAAAGGTAATTATAGAGCCATTAAAAATGCCGTCATTCATTTGAGGTATTATCCACCCACTTAAGTATTTTTCCCGAATTTTAATAGCTGGAATCGATATAGGAACCATTTCAGTTCGGGATTTATTATAATAACTTTTTAGTTCAGGTATTCGATCCTGAAAGAAATCATTTAACTTTTTAACATGTTTATCCAGTTCCGGGAATAATTCCTGCATATGGGAATTGTAGTAGATGATTTCATTTACTCCCCCAGTTACCAGCACCCCCTCCAGCAGTCCCTCCAGGGTATCCTCATAGAAACCTTCAATAATCTTAACTCTTTGTTGATATAGTTGCTGTTTATGATGTAGAGTGTTGAGGTAATGGGCAGTCCATAAGATAAAAGGAAAGAGGAACCCCACCACCATTACCATGATTAATATTTCCCCCATATTGGCACTAAAACCCAGAAAATCCACTAAAAAAGAAGATGAAATCCCGATAAGAGTTACAGCTAAAAGAGACACCGGGAGCATTTTACGGGCCATGTAACTACCATAACGATCTTCATGTAAAATGCGGATAATTCCCTCTTGAGGATATAAAGATAATAAACTCAAAGCCACCAGGGTGTGCAGGATTGTCGAATAAATGGCCATGAGAGAATAAATATTAGAAGAGAGTATGTGGGCTGCACCAAAAAGATAAATCATAAGACCCATGTAGCCAATTAAACCTGCTAGAAAGCTGAAAATCTGGGCTATAGAGAAGAATTTTTTTCTGGAAAATAAAAATAAGGCCCCACCAAACAGGATAAAATTAAAGGAACTAAGAGGACGGCTCTCCACTTCCAGACCAGGAATGGAAAATATTAAGGTACCGGTGATATTGGCCATGGTGGTAAAAAATCCCACCAGGAAAATAAAAAGCCCTATGATACTCACCAACAAGTTGATATTAGTAGATGACCGGCGGTTTAGTACTAAAAGGCTTCCACCTGTTACTAAAAATAGGAGCAGGCTGTTTAAACGGGAGGCAGGGGAATTTAATATTTCCCCTTTAAGTAAGGGTAACTGGAATAACCACCCCAGGATACATAAGGTGGAAAAAATAATAATTATTAAGGCCAAAAGATAAGAACCAGATTTAGTTTGATTTACCCAGGCTGTTTTTAAAGGTATTTTTTGACTTAATTCCTGGTAAGGTATCTTTATAGTGGAGTTATGGGATTTTTTTATGGCTTATCCCCCTTAAAATTCGTTATTTAATATATTCTGCCTTATCTTATTTATTTATTTATCCCTGCCAAAAGTAAACCTCATTAGATAACTATAGTTAAATCTGTATCTTTATTACTTAAAAATAGACGTTTAGCTTAAAATTAGGGATAATCCCCCTATAAGGGTATTTTTAATACCTGTTCCCTTTTAAAAAAAAAAAAATAAGTTTTTTTTAATCAATGTCCCGGCCCTGGTAGGTGATTACAAATCCAAAAAAGCTTAAAAACGCAAATATAATAAAAGAAATCTGCATAACCTCCAAAAAAAGTACTATATTTTCTGGTTTTATATCCGCCGTTCCCAGATAGAGGTTTATGAGTAAGAGTGCTATTCCCATGCCTAGCATCTGTCCCATAACCCGCATGGAGGTAATGGTGGAGGCTGCCACCCCGAAGTACTTCTCAGAAAGAGAGCTCATAACCAGGTTACTGTTAGGAGCAGCAAAAAGGGCAAAGCCCAGACCTAAAAATATCAGTCCAGTAAGTACCAGGTAGATACTCTCAATCCAGGGTAAAAGAGAAAATATTATAAGAGAAAGGATAATAAAGGCCATACCCCTGGCAGCCACCTTGCTGGGATTTTTCATATCAGACATACGACCGGCATAGGGTGACAATCCGGCAATCAACAAAGGTTGGGCTGATAAAATCAATCCTGCCCACTGGGGACTTAAATTCAATACATACTGCAAATAGAAGCTGAGGAGGAATATGATAGGGTAAGCTGCAGTGTAACTTATAAGGGCCGCCACCCCATTCCAGGTGAAGGCCTTATTTTTAAATAACTCCACCTTTAATACCGGACTTTTTAACCCTGATTCAAAGTAGTAGAAGACCACCCCTCCCAGTAATCCCATTACTAACAATATCAACCCGGCAGTATCAGGTAAGAAGGATAGTCCCATCATAAACAATAGAAGGGAGGTGCTCAAAATCAGGGTGCCTTTTAAATCGAATCTCTCACCCTCAGCTTCCCTCCATTCTTCTTTAATGTTACGGGCTGAATAAGCACAGAATATTCCTAAGGGTACATTGAAGTAGAATATACTCTGCCATCCCAGGTTCTGGGTTAGGAAACCTCCCAGTGGTGGTCCTAAAAATAATCCCAGGTAGGCTCCAGTGGCAGCCCAGCCCAGAGCCCGGCCCCGTTGCATCACCGGGAATACAGCGGCCACAATAGCTGAAACATTACCAAATATCATGGCGGATCCCACTCCCTGCACAATCCGGAAAAATAAGAGCATTTCCCCACTTACCGAAAATGATGCTAAAAGTGAGGAGATGGTGAAGATGATAATACCCCACTGGAAAATTCTCTTCCTTCCATATATGTCAGATATGCGTCCCATGGGGATGAGGAGTAGGGCCAAAACCAGCAGGTAGATGGTGGGTATCCAGCCTAAAAAAAGGGCGTTTATACCCAGGTTCCGGCCTATTACCGGGAGAGCAATGTTAATAGATGACCCTACAAATGGGGTTAAAAATGAGGCCAGAAGGGCGATTATAAGGGCATAAGATCGGGTGTCCTTTACCAGAGGCATGGGGATAATTTATAATGGGTGAGTAATATTTTTACTGTTTAGTGGCTAAGAATAAAAACTCACTATCTAAAAAGATAAGCTCAAAATAAATAATTTAATATTTAATTAGAATCATATATTAATAAGGAAATCAGGTTGAATCAAAAAGAAAAGAGGATTTGAATGAAAAAAAATCCTTCCATTAAAGCTACCAGTAAAAAAACAATGGTTAAAAAGGATTATGCTGCTAATGATAATAATAAGTCAAATAGAAATAATACTATAAATAACAATTCTATTCACTCTTCCTCTATTAATTTACAAACTGAACTTGATTTAAAAGAAGAGATTTTAAATCAGGTTACTGATTCTATTTTTTTACATGATTTTCAGGGAAATTTTATTTATTTTAATGACACTGCCTGGAAGAGCCGGGGTTATTCTAAAAAAGAATTGGAAAAACTTAATTTAAGGGATTTTGATGTCCCGGAATATGCCCTTGAGATAAAATCCAGGATGGATGAACTAAAGAAAAAAGGTCAGCTCTTATTTGAATCCGCCCACCAGCATAAGAATGGTACCATCATACCGGTGGAGGTTAATGCCCGGGTGGTGGAATTTAAGGGAAAAAAACTCATTTTAAGTGTGGCCCGGGATATTAATGACCGTAAAATGATTCAAAGTGAAATAGCCCGGTCCCGTGAACTATCCCAGATTATAAACACCCTCCCTGATTATTTAACCATCATTGACTTTGAAGGTAATATCGAACTTACCAATCCTTACCTGCAGGAGAACCTGGGATGGGGCCCGGAAGTACAGGGTAAAAATATTCGTATCTTGCTGGAAAAAGAATTTCCCCTGAAAAAACTTAAAATACTGTTGAATCAGGGTTATCTCCACCAGGAGGAGGTTAATTTAAAACATAAAAATGGTAAGACCATACCGGCTATATTGAATGCGGCCCTGGTTCCTGATGCAGAAGGTAATCCCTTGAATATTATAGCCATTGCCCGGGATGTTTCCCAATTAAAAGAAGTGGAGCTGGAGCTGGAAAAAAGCAGGATTTTCTTAGAAAAGATAATAGATTCCCTGCGGGATGGATTTTCGGTTTTAACAAAAGATGGCGAACATGTGATGGTTAACCCTGCTTTGTGTCAGATGACCGGTTATAGGCGAGAAGAACTCCTGGGCCAGGTTCCACCCCACCCTTACTGGGGGGATAATGTTGCCACTCAAAAGATACTAAATGAAGTTATTTGTGGCGATATGGATGATTTTGAATTAGTATTTAAGAAAAAAGACGGTTCATTATTCCCGGTGATTGTTTCTCCCTCCAGTTTAAAAAGCCCTGAAGGTGAAACCTATTATTTTGCCACAGTTAAAGACATAAGCTCCCTAAAACAAATTGAAGATGATTTAAAAAAATCCCTGCAGGAAAAGGAAGTCCTGATGAAAGAAATTCATCACCGGGTAAAAAATAACCTGCAGATAATATCCTCCCTCTTGTCCTTGCAAACAGATTATATTGAGAATAAAACTGATCTGGCCATCTTCAAAGATAGTCAGTGCCGGGCTAAATCCATGGCCTTAATACATGAAAAATTATACCAGTCCGGACTCTTAAAAAGTATAAATATAAAGGATTATATCTCGGCCCTGGTGAATGAATTAATTGGTACCTATTCAGGGGAGGGAAAAATAATTAATCTGGAGATGGATGTAGATGATATTCTAATGGATGTGGATACCGCCATACCCCTGGGACTGATATTAAATGAGATCATAACCAATTCCCTGAAACATGCCTTTGTAGAAAAAGAAGGTGAAATCAAGGTGCATTTAAAAAGTAGTGATAACGAGATCCAGGTGGAAGTAGCTGATAATGGGGTAGGAATAGGGGAGGATATAGACTGGAGGAATACTGATTCTTTAGGATTGCAGCTGGTTAATAATTTATGCCGTCAGATAGATGGTGAAATAGAATTGGATAACACTAGAGGGACCTGTTTTAAAATAAGGTTTCCTGGAAAAGATTAGAAAAATTTATTTTAAATACCTTAAACTAAAACCCCACCCGCTCCACATAATCCAGTTCCTGGAATATGATTTTAAATTCACTGCCTCCATTAGTGCGGTACTCCAGGGTACCATCCAGTTGATCCACCAGACTATCCACCAGGCGCATACCTAGAGAAGTTTTTATCTGACTTTCAAAGTCAGTTGGAAGGCCCTGTCCATTATCCCGAATTATAAGACGATATTTATCCTCCAGAACCTTTAATTCTATATCAATTTTTCCTTTACCCTCGGGAAATGCATGTTTAATACTGTTGGATACCAGTTCGGTTATCACCAGACCGCAGGGGACTGCAGTTTCAATATTAAACTCCACCGGATCGGTGGAGATATTTAACTCTATATCCTCCTGGCGTTGGTAGGAGTAGAGCAGATCGGTGGCCAGGCGGTTTATATAATTTTTAAAGTCTATCCGGGAAATATTCCGGGAGAGATAGATACCCTCATGTACCAGGGAAATTGATCTTACTCTGCTCTGGCTTTCTTTTAAAATATCCCGGGAGAGCTCATCATCCACATTACGGTACTGCAGACTCAGGAGACTGGAAACTATTTGCAGATTATTTTTAACCCGATGGTGCACCTCTTTTAGCAGAGTTTCTTTTTCATTTAAAGAAGATTTTAATCTTTCTTCTGCATTTTTACGATCAGTTATATCTGATAAAAGTGCTAATATGCCCTGAAACTCTTCATCTTTTATTATGGGAGAGGTGGCCATTTGTACATATATTTTCTCCCCATCACCACGGTGCAGGTGCAGGTTATAAACTGGTTTTAGTTTATCTCTCCAGTTGTCCATATCTTCTATAATCAGGGAAGCTTTATCTTCATCCAGGTAGTTTTTGATATTTTTTTCCAGCTTTTCCCGGGTACTTAAACCCAGCATTTCCTTTAAACGGGGATTGGAAAAAATAGTATCTCCTGTCTTATTTATAATCCAGATACCTTCCTGGGCAGTTTCCACAATACTACGATATTTTTCCTCACTTTCTTTTAAAGCCCTTTGTACTGTTTTTACAGGTGTTATATCGGTGATGGATCCAGTTATGCCCTGGTATTTTCCTGAAGGATCGGTGTAGGTGGTGCGGTAAAATATAACATCCCTCATATCACCGTTTTTATCCCTTATCCGGGATTCGAAATTAACCACCCCTCCTTCTTTTTTTAGTTCCTGGTCCTGCAGGAAATATTCCCGGGCTAATTTCTCACCAAAAACATCTTTGGCAGTTTTTTCCACTAAATCTTCCCTTTTTTTTCCAGTAAGATCCAAAAAAGCCTGGTTAAATCCTTTATATCGCCCTTCTTTATCCTTGTAGAATATGGGTTGGGGCACCGCATCGATGATATTTTGCAGGAAGTAGTAACTTTTTTTTAAATCCATCTGTGATTGTAGAGATTCTAGATATAGTCTACGGTTTTCACGGTTGTAAAGGGCTTGCCGGATGAATACCAGTAATAATATTAAAGCCAGGGAAATTAAAACCACTTCAAAACGTTCATGACTAAAGGTGTGGACCCACAGGGCCAGGATATAGAAAAAAGATATGATAATAAATATAAAAAGGGATTCCCCATCCAGTGCTTTTTTGACTTTGGGGGTTATGTTAAGTTCCTTGCCCCAGGAGATAACACCGGCAGTGGATAGGCCGGCCAGGGCAAAAAATACATAGGAAATTATGAAGATGACATCTGGAATACCACCAGAAAGGTACAGGCCATTGATGGTCTGGTAACTGAATATGAAGTCTCCTGCTACCTGCAAGACCAGAGCAAAAGTTATAAATAGTAAAGGAACATTACCCCGGCTTAATCTACCAAAAGCCAGGCGTAAGATGGCAGTTAAAATTAGCATGTCCAGGGCCACGTACACCACCGACAGGAGGATGGCCAAAAAACCAATATTAGGGTCTGTCAGGCTGGGTTCTATTAAGAAAATTTCAGCCAGGGTGAAGGTGACTACCAGTATCAAGGCCACATCTATCAGGGATATGTATTTTTTTAAGGAGGTTAGTTTCTGGTGGGGTAGAAATATTATTCCCAGTATGAAGCAGGGGTAGGCTGCCAGATAAAAAATATCAGCCACAGAAAAGAAGGGTTCTATTTGCCATATAAGGCTCATTAAGGCCCAGGTAGTGTCTGCCAGAGTGTAAAATGACAGGGCCAGGGCAAAAAGTAGCCAGGGCAGGTAATCCTTTTTAGATGCTTTCTTCTTCCAGGCGGCATAAAAAAGACAAATAGCCGCCATTAAACTAAAAACAGGAAAGGTGATATCACTAAATAAGGCCCGGGAATCCAGATCCAGAAGTATAGACAGGGTGATATAGGCAGTTAATAAAGCGGTGCTGATAATTAAGGCATTTTTTAGTGAAATCTTTTCGGTGGTGAATTTAATTCCCCCATTTTTTTAAATTTAAATCAGGTTACGGGCAAAGACCAGCATTAATAGGGCAAAAAGTATAACACCCCAGGCTATTAAGGCCCCATAGGTATATTTACGTGCTGATTTAGCTTCTTCTTTATCCAGGGGTTTTATTTTTTGCACCCAGAAGGTGAGTACCGCGGCAAAGTTCACCCCCACCAGGTTGGTGATAAATAGTAATCCTGCTCCCCCGGCCAGGTCATAGTAACCTGCCCCGGCTAAAAGGCCCACTATAACCAGGGGAGGTAAAAGGGCCACTGAAATCATCACCCCAATTAATATGGAGGATAATGCGGTGGTAAAAGCCAGTGAGCCGGCTACTCCTGAAGCGAAGGCTAGAACCACGCTTCCCATGGCTAAATCACTTCTTATGGATATGGAAGGAACAGTAGGATCCACCGGAACCATTAACCCTATTATAAAGGCTATTATAAATCCAATAAATATTCCCAGGGCATTGAAGTATATGGATTTTCGGGCCAGGTCCTTATCTGATAGTACGGTGGAAAGGGCAAAGCCCACATTAGGGCTGAGCATAGGGGCGATGATCATGGCCCCAATTATAACCGCCACATTATCTTTTAGGGCCCCGATGGCGGCTACCAGAGAGGCTAGTATCATGAGTACACTGAAAATAAGGGGTGAGTCCATTAGCTGGGATATGGAGGAGTAGAGTTCTTCCCGGCTAACTCTTTCCACTTTCTTTTCATCTTCAATTTCCTCAGCCATTTCTTCAGCAGGATTGTTATTAGAATTAACACGGGGTAAGGTGGCTTTTACATTAATAATAAATATTCTAAATCCTTCCAGGCCCCCAAAGGCATCTTCTATTTTATCCAGCAGTGATTCGGTTTCAATAGCCGGTAAGAGTACCCGCACCAGGATTAATTCCTCAGTTAAACCAACTTCCCAGTAGCCCAGGATTTCGTGATCTTCCAGCAGGCTATTAAGCTGGGGTAAGTTCACCTCAGATGAGGGTAGTATGATTTCCATTAAACGCAGCACCATTTAAAGATAACCTCTGTGCTTTTATATTATAAAATTACGGGAGGTAATAGCATTTCTACTAAGGGAATCTCTTAGTAATATATAGTTAATAATTGTATTATAATTTTTTCCTATAGATAAAAATAGTAATATTAGAAAATTATTTATTAAAATGTTGATCTTGAATTCTTTTTAATAATAATAAAAGAATTATATCAGGTTAGTTGAGTTTTCAGGTGATTGGAATCCTTTAAATCTTTGGTAAATACCTGTTTTATTACTCCATGCAGATTGTTTATATAAAACTGCAGTATCTCATCTCTTTCCTGTACGGCTTCCATCAGGGATCTTTCCACTCCTTTACGGGAGTTTATATCCATGACAATACCAATATATCCTACCTGTTCTCCATGGGCATCATTAACCATATTAAAAGAAATTAAAGTCCAGGTGGGTTTTTTATTTTTCGGGGTAAAGCCCAGTTCCACCGAACCCCGGAATCCATCTTTAACATTTTTTAGATAGTTAATGGCTTTTTGCTGTTGAGAAGAATCTAAAAAATCGAAGAAGTTGGTGCCTCTTATTTTTTTTAATTTAAATCCTAAAAGCTGGGCAAAGTGAGGGTTAATGTATTCCATTTTTCCCGTAAGGTCCATGAAAATCACCCCGGTGCGGGCCATTTCCACCAGGGAGCGGTAATTTTCTTCACTTTTTTTAAGCTCCCTTTCCATTAGCTTTCTCTGGGTGATATCCCTTACCACTGATAGTACTCCTATTTTTTGATCTTTTTCATTTTTAAGAACACTTAGAGTGGATTCTACTATCAATTCCTTTCCTTCCCGGGTGCGGTGTTTGTTTTCACCCCTCCAGGTACCTTTAGTTTCCAGAGATTTTTGAGCATCTTTTTCATCTTCCGGGTGGATCCACTGGTATTCATTCACCTCATTTAAGTCCTCTCCCAGGGCATCCTGGAAATTAACACCATATAATTCTTCAGCACCTTTATTCCAGTAAATTATCTGGTTATCATTATCTGCTGCCACCACCGCATCATGTACCTGGGAAAGGGCCATGGCCTGGAAGCGGATAAGTTCATTTTGTTCTTTAATTAGAGAAATATCAGTAACATGGGTATCAAAATAAAGAGGTTGTCCCTTATCATCCCTTATGAGGCGAGCCAACACTTCGGCCCAGATTATAGCCCCATCATGATGGATGTATCTTTTTTGCAGTTTGTAATGGTCTTTTTTACCTTCCAGTATCTCCTGGAACCATTGTTTATTTTTTGGAAGGTCATCAGGATGGGTGATGTCCCTATAGGTTTTCTGGGTTAGTTCTTGGGGAGTATAACCTAACATCCGGGAAAAAGCCTGGTTTACAATGACGTAATAACCATTCAAATCCAGTAAACACATACCAATTGGTGCATTTTCAAAGGCCAGTTTAAATTTTTCTTCTAAAGGATTATTCAGATAGTCACTATCATCTTGTGTTAAATCCAGGCCCATATTTTATTCTCCTATACTTTAATCACCTTAATTCTACCTCTATCAGGTTATATAAATGATTAATACATCTTTTTCGTATTCTCATTTAATATCCTGAAGATTTGCCCCTGATCCCCCATTTAAAATATCCCTTAAAGTACCATTAATCCTGTAATTTATCCTAAAAAACCCATTTTTTCCTCCAATTTTACCAGTTAATTTAATTAACAGGATATGTAAATGAATCTTCTTTGAAAATACATTATTTATACCTGCTTTAAAATATTTGCCTTTTTTTAGTATTACTAAAAAAGGGTTATTATCATCATATTGAAATTTTTTTTGCCTGCTAATAAAATTTTCTATTTGATGTTCATGGTAATTTAAGTCCGAATGCCTTAAAATCAAAAAAAAGTACTAAAGTAGAAATTAACTAAAAAAATTGTTATTGGATTTTCTATAAATCATTTAAAAAAAAAAAGGAACAGCTGCTTAATGCCACAGGCAATATTGTCCTCTTAGAACCATATTTTTCCAGGACTATAATATTTTGTTCCTAATAAACTTAAACTATATATTACTTTCTTTTAAAATCTCTTACTATAATTATTCTATTAAGTATGAAAATAATGATTAGGAAGTGATTAATCTGATTAAAATTGTGGATTGTCCTCATTGTGGATTCCGAGGTTATAGCGAGATATATCAATCATTCCATGAACTCTACTGGGAATGTATGGATTGTGGAAAGCGTGTTTTTTATGATTAGATTTAATAAAAATTAGTGGGTAGCAGGAGTAAAGTAGTTTATATTCCTTCCAGACTCCTTTTTATTTCACTATAAGCAATTGAGGAGGCATTATCAAGATCTCTTTGTGTTATTTCTGGGTTTCTGCTTAATATCCAGGTTCTCCAGCTTACTTCACCCTGAATAAATCCCTGGGAAAGACTGATTAATAATCCATCAGGGATGTATTCTAGCTGGGGTTTTAGTAAAAGGGCCTGTTCTTCATATTCATTATGATTTTTCTGGTTATAGGCATTTATTCTATGAAAAGCAGATAAAGAATCAGTTATATAGTGGCTGGCTACACCCAAATTGTAACTGGCCCGGTAATAATCTCCCTGCTGGTAGTAACGGACCCCCTGGTGCAGATGCAACCGGGCTTTAATATAACTAAAAGGATAGATATGGAATAAATAATCTTTGAAAACAAAATCCGGGGCTACTGCTCCAGATCTAAAAGCTTCCTGGTTTAAATTAGTGCTTATATTTTCTGGAAGGTTATAATAGAGCTCATCAGCTATCTGTTCATGTGTCGGGCCATACCAGGCCCGGGCCGGGGCTAAAAGCACCATGAACATTAAGTAAAAAAATAATATTTTCCCCCCCACCGACATAATCATCAACCTAATTTTTAGAATCCCGTACTATTATAATTTGACCTTAATAGGGGGATAAAAGATGAAACTCATTTTTAGTAAAAATCTTTAACCTGAAGAAATAAGGGTAATAAAAAAAACAGGTATCGCATTATAATCCATTAAACTATAAAGTAGCTTTTAGTCATTTAATTCCTTTTTAAGTGATTTTAATTAATATTTGAATATATTTTTTTCTAAAAAGGATAGTTATTTATTATAATATCCACAAATGTAATTGACGGGGATATGTTGGAAGCAATTCCTGATTATCCAGATTGGATTGATTTGGATAATGTAAACTATTTTTCAAATATAGAAAGTTATTCTAAGAATAATAAGGATAAATTGTGTGTTAGCTGCGTTCTGGAAGAGTATTTTCCTATTTCCATGAAGCACGTTACTTTTTTGATACCGGCCTATAATGAAGAACAATCCATTGGTTCTTTGCTGGAGGAAATATACAACTACAAAAGGCCTCAGGTACTGGTGGTGGATAACAACTCCCAGGATGGTACAGCAGATATCGTTAAAAAATCTGGTGCTCGACTTATAAGTGAAAAAGAGCAGGGAAAAGGTCATGCTATACGAAAGGGATTTGAAAATATCCAGTCTGATTTTGTGATTATGCTGGATGCTGATAATACCTATGATCCTCAGGAAGCACAGAAATTACTACAGCCACTGCTCCAGGGGGAAGCAGATGTGGTTATGGGCTGTCGGCTCAACCAGAATATGGAAGAAGGTTCAGTTACCCGTTTTAATTTGATAGGTAACCGTATTTTAAGTAAAGTGGCCACTGTACTTTTCTCCAGAGTGAGTGATGTGTGCACCGGATACTGGGCTTTCAAAAAAGAGGTGATTGACTACCTCCTGAAAGAGGGCATTGATTCTCCAGGATTTGACCTGGAAGTGGAGATGTTTTCTAAAATAGCCCGGGCGGGTTACACCATAAAAGAAGTACCCATTCACTACAAAAAACGGATGGATGATCCTAAATTAAATTCCGTGGTAGATGGTGCATTGATTTTCCGGAGAATGGTATTTTATTATATTAAAGATCTGGCAAACCGTTTTTTAACCAGTTATGATAACCAGCACCATAGTAAACCCCGAATATCCATTATTGGTTCCCGGGGTGTGCCAGCCCGCTATGGTGGATTTGAAACCTTTGCCCAGGGTCTGAGCACCCGCCTGGTAAAGGAAGACCATGAAGTGATAGTAAGCTGTGAGTACCAGAACCCGGAAAAAAGGCCTGAGGAGTTCCAGGGAGTGAAGTTAAATTACTTCCCCTTGAAGCCTCCCCAAAATTATCTGCTCCGGAAGTTCTATGAAAACCTGTCTGATATTTATTTTTTATTCCAGCTTAGCCGGCAAAGTGACCTCATCTACTTTTTAGGTATAGAGGTGGGTATGTTTTTATTCTTACCCCTACTTCTAAACCGGAACTTGACCCTGCTGGTTAATATTGACGGGGTGATGTGGGAGCGGGATAAGTTTAACTGGCTGGAAAAAAAGCTTTTAAAGATTAATCATGATCTGGCCACAGTATTTGCCCATGGTCTGGTGGCGGATTCCCGGGAGATGATAAACTATATTCATCCCCGCTATCAGGATAAAGCCGTCTATATTTCCTATGGAGTGGATTTACCAGAAAAAGTACCCTGGAGTGAAAAATCACTGGATAAATTAAAGTACCCGGGGGACGTTTCCCTTAAAAAAGGAGAGTATTTTTTGATTGTGGCCCGTTTAGAACCAGAAAATAATATACATACCATGATTGATGCTTACCTCCAATCAGAAGTGGATGAGCCCCTGGTGGTGGTGGGAGACTTCACCAGCCAGGAATATAAAGAGGAACTTCAGGATTTAATTGGCCCTGATGATTCATCACTGATATTTCTAGGATCAGTTTATGACCAGGAATTACTTAACATGCTGCGGCAAAATTGTAAGGCCTATGTCCATGGTCACTCTGTAGGGGGAACCAATCCTTCCTTACTGGAGGCAGCAGCCAGTGAAAATATTATCCTGGCCCATGATAATCCCTTTAATAAGGAAGTATGTCAGAAATTTGCCCTGTATTTCCAGGATTCTCTCCAGTTAAAGGGTCACCTGGAAAAAATCAGTCAAAAAGAAGAAAGTTTTATGGATTTATCCCAGGGGGTGTGTGCCTCTATGGAGAGTAATTATTCCTGGGATAAAATAGCCCTGGATTATGATAACCTGTTTATCAAAGAACTTCGTGAACGGAATAATTACATAACCCACAGGAAAACCATAAATTCCTTTATCCATAAGACATCACTGGAGAGTATGCGGGCTAAATAGGTAAATAATAAAATTTAGTTGAATATGAAGGTAAAATGAAATTTATAAGTTTTTTAAAAAAAGGAGATGGAAAATGATTTATTTTTAGAAATTAGGGGGAAGTATTTAGTTAGTTAATTATTACTGATTTTATAAATCGGTAAAAAGGAGAATAAGGGCCCCTGTCTATTTGCAGGAGTGATTGATTCGACCAGCACCTCCTTTACCTAAAGTTTAGGGGTCCTATTCTCTGAAATTTAATGATTAACGGGGGGATAATCATTAAAGCAATATCAGATGCCGGAAAAATAGTGATGACTATTTCTTATCCGGATGTAAGATTAAAAAAAGAATTAGAGAGCCTGGAGCGTAATGGTTACCAGGTTAATCTTATTATGTGGCAGCGGGGATGGCCCCTGCAGCTACCAGACACAGTTAAGGTTCGGGCCCTGAAACTGGATGCTCCTACCGGGGATTACCGTTCCATATTTTATTTTCCACTGTGGTGGGCTTATCTTTTCACCTGGCTAATTTTGATGGACTGGGATGTTATTCACTCTGTAAATCTGGACACTTACTTTTTTGGGGTTCTGGCATCTCGAATCAAGCAAAAAGCGGTGGTTTATGATATCTTTGATTTTTATGGAGATATGATGCCTGAGAGATTCCGGGGTCTGGTGGTAGCCATAGACAGGTTTTTAATCGGTATGGCGGATGCGGTGATTATTGCCGATGATTCCCGGATAGAACAAATAGGAGGGGCCTTAAATGAAGAGATAATCACCATTAATAACGTGCCCACTGCTGATTTTAATAAAGAAGATCAGCATAATTCCCGGGATTATTTTAAAATTTTTATAGGAGGTAAGATCATACCAGAGCGCTGCATCCACCTGGTACTAAAGGCAGTAGATAAGCTGGATGATGTGCAGCTTACCATAAGGGGTTACTGCGGGGATAAAAACTACAAAAAGCAGTTGCTGGAGAAGGCCCAGGGAAAGGATAATGTGGATTTGTATCTGGAGGGGGTTCCCTATCAGGATATTGTGGATGAAACCCTGGATTCTGATTTGACCATAGCCCTTTATGACCCTCAAATCCCCAATAACCGTTATGCCAGTCCTAATAAATTATTTGAGGCTATGGCCTCCGGGATACCTATCATTGTTAATGAAGATACTTCCATGGCCCACATTGTAACCCAGGAAAACTGCGGTTTGGTGATACCCTACCAGAATCTAAAATCTCTGGTAGATAGTATCCGGATTTTACAAAGTCAAAAAAAATTACACCACCTGCTGGGAGAAAACGGATCCCGGGCCTATAAAGACAAGTACAACTGGCCGGTTATGGAAAAACGACTTTTAGATATATATGATAGAATAATAAGCACCCGTTTAAGGGTCAGAGTAAGTAATGCACAGCTTATGAAGGCTTAGGTTTTTAGAATTTTATCGAGGTTTTAATTTGGGTCTAAAAAATGTGATACGTGCTTATGAATGGGAAGTAGATAGCCTGTTGAAACTGGTGGTAGTGTTACTAACCATCTATTTTTTTCTTTTGTTTTTAGATGAGGCCGGTCGCCCTCTGGAACTATTACAGGTAATGGTTTCCCTTATAATCATCCTTTTTATCCCGGGGACCCTCTTTTTACGGCTCCTTAAATGGGAGTACCGGGAGAGTAGTATGGAGGTACTGCTCTACACCCTGGGTATTAGTGTGGCTATAATACTCTTTCTGGGATTTATGCTGGATTTAGTACTGGGATTTATGGGAGTAATTAGAACCCTCACCCCTGGTTCTTTTAACACTACCCTGGTGATTTTAATCCTTATTATGAGTTACCTGATTTATCGCCAGGGCCCCCGAAAGAATAACAGGATTAAAGTAGAATTACCCTCCCCGGATTTGGGATTTAATTTCAAAGCCCTGCAGGGGATTAATTCTATGGATATCCGAAATATGATATCTCCACCCTTGCTTTTGATTCTATTAGTGCCCTTTTTAGGTATCCTGAGTGCTCATCTAATGAATCTTTATGATTTGAACCTGTTAGCCATGGTTTTAATCATATTAATTGGAGTGGTTACTCTTTTAATAGGTTTTAAGAAATTTCCAGAGCGAATTTTTCCCCTGGCCATTTTTTTAATTGCTCTTTCTCTTTTATATCATAAGTCTTTAATAACCACCTATATTTGGGGTTGGGATGTTTCCTTTGAGTATTATATGGCCCAGGAAGTGGTTCGAAATGGTTACTGGGTGATGCAAACCCCTAATAACTATAATTCCATGTTGAGTGTGGTGATTCTGGGACCGGCTCTGTCATTTTTTACCGGCATGAATATGGTCTGGGTGTTTAAGGTAGTATATCCCTTCCTTTTTGCTTTAATGCCGGTGAGTATGTATTTTATTTTTAAAAGGCAGCTGAATTCTACTATGGCCTGTTTATCTGTGTTTTTATTCATATTCATGTTCACCTTTTATACTGAGATGCTGGCCCTCTTACGGCAGACCATTGCTGAGTTATTTTTAGTACTATTAATCCTTTTGATGGTTAGTAGCGATCTTAAAAGGTCACGTAGATCTTTTCTGGCAGTTATATTTTCTTTGGGGATTGTGGTTTCCCATTATGGTTTATCCTATATCTGGATGTTTGCCCTGATTTTTTGTGGAGTATTGCTGCTTCTAAATGCACCATTAGATAAAATAAACACTTTTATCATCCACTTACTACCCTTGAAATTAACCCTGGAAGAAAAGATAAGTACTCCGGATTCGAGCTCCCGGCAAGAATACCTGGAAGAAGATCTAAAGCCGGTGGGAGTGATTAATTTTAAAAGGATATCCCTTAAGGGTTTATGGAATAATGATTCCTCTCCCCGGACCATAAAGCTTATCCAGAAGTACCGGGAGGATAGGGTAGATAAGTTTTTCAGCTGGCCACTGGTCCTTTTATTTATAATATTTCTCATTACCTGGTATTTGTACACCGCCAGTTCTTCACCTCTTATCTCCATCATCAATGCCGTTAATGATATTTTCTCCAATATTCTATCTTTCATGGATCCTGATGCTTCCCAGGGATTAAGTCTGGTTTTGGTTCAGCAGAAATCGTTTCTAAGAGATATACATAAATATCTGTACCTGGTATCCCAGTTTTTAGTAGCCCTGGGAATCATGGCCCTGTTACTAAAGCAAAATGTGGGTAAGTTTAAAAAAGAATATAAAATATTTTCTTTAGCTGCTTTCTTTTTACTGGTGGCGGGAGTGGCAGTTCCCTTCTTATCCAGCCAGTTTAATACTTCCCGCCTGCTGCACATGGCCCTCATCTTCTTATCACCCTTTTTTATGGTAGGTGTTTTCTGGGGATTTAGTCTGCTTAAAAGTTTTTTTAAAAGAATACCCTTGAAAAAGGGGGTGTTGAGGTTTTCAGCAGTTTTTTTACTGGTGATACTTTTAATGGATAGTGGATTAGTATACCAGTTTTTCCCCACAGAAGAAGGGATATCCATTGCCATGGACCCGGACTATGATTTCCCTAAATTTAACCAGCAGGAAGTTATAGCCTCAGACTGGGTAAAGAATAATTTTGGCCTGGAAGGTATCTATGCCGATAAGCATCGGGCCAGTGTACTGCGCAGTTTTCTGCCGGATTGTGAGGAGATACCCGTCTACAAGGACCTGATACAATCAGATTACTATGTTTTCATGGGTACCATGAATATACTTAAAAATGGAGTTTATTTATACCAGATGACCGGGGCCAATGTGATAAGTGAACTGGGCTATGTTAATCCAGAGGATATCCTGAAAAAAAGGCCTAAAATCTATGATAATGGAGGATCCTGGATTTATGGAGGTAAAGTGGAGTAGATTATATCCTGATTTTTTTAACCAGGCGACGGTTTAAATTCATTAAAATAATTAAGTTAATAAGGAGGGTGTTTAAATGGATATAGGTATTATCAGCAGTTCTATTGAGGAAAAAAGCGGAGGTATTGGGGTTTACACTGAGCAGTTAATAAAAAACCTCAACCAGATAGATCAGGATAACCGGTACCATCTTATCCATTCAGAATATTCTCCCCGGGATGTTTATCAGTATAATTCAGAAATCATAATTCCCCGCAACCGTTTTTTGAATAATAAGCCGGGTGCTTATATGTTCTGGAGGTATTATACTCTGAGCCGTGATTTAAAAAAACATGTTCTGGATGTGGTCCACGACCCTTATGAACTGGGTCCTTTATCCTTTTCCCAGCCCATGGCCAAGGTGATCACCATTCATGATTTGACCCCACTGCTTTTTCCCCGGATGTTTAAAAGAGGGGATGTGCTGCTCCATCAATTGTTACTGGGGCGCACCATTAAGAACGTGGATCGAATCATAACTGTATCAGAGTACTCCAAACAGGATCTTATAAACCATCTGCAGGCCCCTGAAAAGAAAATCAAAGTGATACACAATGGCAAAGATGATATATTCCAGGAAGCCTCTTTAGAGGCCCGGGAGCATATTTGCCATAGTTATAGCCTATCTTCCCCATTCATTTTGAGTGTAGGGGGCCTGCATCCTATTAAAAATATCCCTGGACTTTTAAAATCATATGCCCTGCTGCGTGGTGAGGGTTACCACTTACCCCTGGTACTGGTGGGTAAAAAAGTTGACTCCTGGCATCCGATATTTCATACCCTCCAGGATTTAGGACTAGAAAAAGAGGTTATATTCACCGGACACATCAGCCAAAAAGACCTGGCCCATCTCTATTCAGCAGCAGAACTTTTTGTGTATCCCTGTCTCTATGCCGGTTTTGGATTACCACCCCTGGAGGCCATGGCCTGCGGAACTCCAGTAATAAGTTCTAATAATAGTTCAATTCCAGAGGTGGTAGGTGATGCAGGAATAATGGTGGATCCGGAGAATCATCAGGAATTAGCCCATCAGATGTCCCTGGTTTTAAGTGATGATACACTCCAGAAAAAAATGATTAAAAAAGGTAAAAAACAGGCTGATTTATTTAGCTGGAAGACTGCTGCCCAGAAGACCCTGGAAGTATATAACCAGGCCCAGGAAATGCATGGTACTATTTAGTAAAAAAAAAACCTATAAAATGATTTCCAGAATATAAACCCTAAGAAAAGAATATACCATATAAAAATTCAAAAAAAACCTGATAAAAAAGAATAATCACCATAAAACCTCATATAAATTATTTTTTTTTAAAAAAAATAAAATTTAAGGTAATTTTTTTAAATAAAAGTTTTTAAAAACCCTTAAAATTTCAATCCAGCATAGTAGCCCCTGATGGCAGCCCAGGAAAAACCCCACTCTCCCCTCAAGAAGAAGGTTAAAACGTCTTTTAAGAGTCTGAAAAAAACCAGGTTGCTAAATAGAACAATTTTAGAGGGGTTTAAATGTTTTTTCATGATTAAGAAGCGGTTGCGGTAAAAATAGTAGAGTGATAGCTGGCTTAGTCTACCGGAAAATCCCTCTTTATGGTATATCTTAGATAGTGGCTGGTAAATTATCTGGTACCCCTGTTGGTGTGCTCTTAAGCAAAAATCTGTTTCTTCTAGTATTAAGAAAAAATTTGAATCCAGGAGCCCTATTTCCTGGAAAACTTCTGCTTTTATAAGTAGACAGGCCCCCAGGAGGGCATCTACTTCCTGGACTTCATCGAATTGTCCCTGGTCCAGTTCACCGATACCCTGGTTCTGGGCAATTACCCAGGGCCAGATCATCTTAACCCCAGCGGAATTGATGTACTCTTTTTCAGGAAAGTAACAGGTTTTAGGACCTACCACTCCTACATCTCCAGAGACCGTCTCCACCAGAGGTGTTAGAAAATCAGCTTCCACCACCGTGTCATTATTTAGTAAGAGCAGGTAGTCAGGTTTTAAAAATTTCAGGGCATACTTGATTCCCAGGTTATTACCTCCCGCAAAACCCCAGTTTTTCCGGGCCCTTATCAAAGTTATTTGATGTTTAGGAGGGTTTTCAACAGGAGTGTCCATTAAAATATTAATTTGTGCCACTTCATGGACCTGGAAATCATCTCCGGCATCACTAAAACCTTCACCATCTGATATTAAATTTAAATATTCTCTTATTTTAACAACAGAATCATCAGAAGAATCATTATCCACAATTACAATGTCGTAGTTAGGATAATCTATTTCCCAGATAGAATCCAGGCATTCCAGGGTATCCCTCCATCCATTCCAGTTAACCATCACAATAGAAACTCTAGGATCATTCATATTCATCCCCCCCATTTAAAGACGAAAAGCTTATATTAGACCTTTATCATAAATGAATGGTGATAGGCCCTAACATGTCCCCCCCAAAGGACTTATAAAATAGGGCCCTATCACTTTATATAAAAAACATCCATAAAACCCGGTTTAGGGTTTAAATTACTATTTTTAAATCTTTCATAGATTTCAATTTAATACCCTCTGAATAATATTTATAATATCACCCATCTCATCCAGGGACAGAGTAGGGTATAGTGGCAGGCATAGTATGGTACTGGAGATTTGCCGGGCACACTCTAAATCATTTTTATGGAATAAAGGCACGGTTTTATTTTGGAAGTATTCATAATCCACCGTCAGGGGATAGAAATACTTACGGCTATGGTAGCCCTGATTATTCAGAGTATTAAAGACCAGATTTCTGGTTTTTTCATCCTCAAAGCATAGAGGCATATAAGCATGGTTGTAGCTAGATGCAGTTATTTTCTGGAACTTTAAATCCAGATCTTCCAGATTCTGCTTATAGCACTCATAGAGGATTTTACGTATTTTCAGATTTTGGTCTATATGATTCAGGTTGCATAGTCCCATACTGGCCTGGAATTCATTCATCTTGGCATTTATTCCTGGTAAAATAACCTCCTCTTCTGAGGCAATACCATGGTTACGAAGCAATCTTATCTTATCAGATAGTAATTTATCCCCTGGCACCAAACCCCCACCTTCAATGGTATGGAAGGCCTTGGTGGCATGGAAACTCAAAGTAGAAATATCACCATATTCTAAAAGAGGTTTTCCCTTATATTCCACCTTAAAAGCATGTGCTCCATCATAGATTAAAAAAAGGTCATTTTCATAGGCGATTTTCTGGAGTTTATCCACATCACAGGGATTGCCAAAGGTATGCACTGCCAATATGGCTGAGGTGTCTGAGGTAATATTCTCTTCCACCTCCCCTGGATCCAGATTAAAGGTTTCTGGGTCAATATCAGCAAAAACTGGCTGTAAACCTTCCCAGATTAAGGTATTGGTGGTGGCAGCAAAGGTAAAAGGAGTGGTTATAACACGTCCCTTGATATCCAGGGCCTTAAAAGCAATTTGTAAGGCAGAACTTCCATTGGATACTGCTAAAAAATTATCCAAACCCAGATAATCCATCATCCTCTTTTCCAGTAATTGCACCAGCTGCCCATCATTGGTAAGCCAGTTATTCTCCCAGATATTAAAAAGGTAGTGCAGGTATTCCTCCAGATTGGGTAAATCTGACCGGGTGACAAAAACCTCATTTGATGGTGAATTAAAACCGGTGCGGTTATAAATTATATTCTCCAGTGAACCGGTGTCTGTATCGTTATCCAGGCTGATACTGTCCAGCTGGTATTGAAATGAATCTAAATCAAACAAAATAACATTCCCCCTTAAAAAAATAAAAAAAGATAGGTTTAACTATCTTTTTTAAGAGGGTGTTTTACCCTGGTCGGTTCTTTCTTATCAGGCAGGTTTTGCCCTTTAGATTCAGTTACTTGTGGATTAGGTGTTGTTTTTACTGATTTAATTGTAGGGGATGTCTGGGTCCCTACAATTTTAACATAATCAGATTCTGTCACACAGTGACCACACCAATTTACAGGTGAAGGCAAACCGGGATAGACTTTATAGATTAAATAAGCCACTGTGGATTCGGAGTTTAACTCACTAAGGTCCTGGGTACGGAAGTGGCACACTAGGTCCATATAACCATCACCATTGACATCCTCGAAGTGACAGCTTACAGGTGAGGCACCAGCAAAAAGGATGGTACTCTGCATAATCCAGTTTACATCAAAACCTTCTGGATTGTCATAGGTGGGTGGCCCCCCAAAAATAGCCACCGGAACCACACCTTGATTATTAAGGTTGATGGCATTGGGATCGCTCCCGGGTTTAATATCTATTCCACATGCTACAGCCGACGAGGCTAAAAACAAAATTAAAAATATGGTCAGAATGCTGACCACGCCTACTTTCTTAAATTTAGTCACCATATCCCCCCCATAGGAATTACATCAATAGATGCACGTGATAAATAATTAATTCCTCTAAAAAGACTCCTGAAAAGTGATCAATCCATATTATAAAAATAATAAAGGCAGAGTAATAATCATCAAAAGGGATTGATCATTTTTATTTTTTTAGAGTCTTACAATTTTTTTAGTTCTGACTAAAAAAATTAATTGCTTCAATTTTTGTGTACAATTATATATAAAAACCCCTATATATTATTTTATATCAAGGGGAAATCGATAATTTTATAAATACCTGGAGGAGTATCTGAAATATCCAGAAAAAGATATTAATTACCACCTAAATGGTTTTTTTGGTTTTCTAAATAGCGATTGAGTTTCATCTCTTCTATCTGATTATAACTTACCGTTAATTCACTCCAGTACCTTAAAATGGCCATTTCTTTAATATTGAAGACTATATTTTCTCCCTGCAGGTAGTCACATACCATTAAAGGTTCATTAAATCCAGCCAGAGCCCGGCTGGCGGTGGTCCCGGAACATCGTGCATTAAATTCAAAAATGTAAGGAACACCGTCTTTTAATCTTAACTGTACATTGCATGGTCCCCAGGGATTTAAAACTTGAATAACCTCCTGGAGATAGTCCTGGATTTTCTCATCCTGCACCACAAAGGCCTTGTAGGTATCACCGCATCTTAACTGGCGGGTCATGATTATGGCCCCTATAAAATCATCCAGAAATAGGGTGCCGCAGGTGTACTCTTTACCAGTTGAATATTCCTGTACTACGTAGTTTTGAGCTTGGGGGATTTTTTTAAATTCTTCCAGAGTGGCCGGGTCTTTTATGACTTTTTTACCTACAGAACGGGCCCCTCCCTGACAGGGTTTTACCACCACTGGAAAGTCCAGCTGATCATCATAGTCCTGGACCTTATAGGTTTCCAGGGCAGGGAAACCATTTTTTTCCAGAAATTCATAGGTTAAGAGCTTATCATCAGCAATATCAACCACCGAAGGGCTACTTACCACCACCTGGGTACCGGTTTTTTTCTCCAGCCAGGATTTACTCCCGGCCAGGTAAGGCAGTTCCGCATCCAGTCCTGGGAACAATACTTCCACCTTTTCCTGGTCACATACCTTCTCCAAAAAGGGTAAAAATTTATCTGTATTAGCATAATAGCCCTGATAAGCACTTGAAACCCCATATAGTCCTGTGGCCAGTAAGTCACCATCTATACCTACCATTTCATGGGAAGTGGGCTGGAGGGCCTTTAATATGCTTTGACCCACCCCTCCCCCTACTCCAGTTACTGCTACTTTCATATGATATCCTCCAGTTGAATGAATTCAATGTGCTCCTCTTCTAATAAGGCGTATCCCCGGGGATGGCCCCTTCTACCCTTAGTCAGGGATCCAGGGTTAATAACCGTTTTATCCTTCCATTTAAAGATTAGTTGTTCATGAGTATGGCCCAAGAATATATACTTGCTATCCCGGGGTGCGTGATGAATAAGGCGCAGAAAATCATCTCTGGAACGGAGATAATCATCCCCCAGAGAATGGGTGATGTATAAGTCCTGATGAATTATTTCTTTTTTTAATGAAGATAGCAACTGGATTTGACTGGGGGATAATCTCTCCCGGGTATAAAGAATGGATTCCTGGACCGCGGGATGTTGATTATCCAGGTTTTCCCCACTGATGCACATCCGGTCATGGTTACCCAGCACCACCAGGTCAATTTTTTTTAATATAAAATCCATGCACTCGTTGATATCCGTCCCATAGCCCAGGAGGTCTCCACAAAAGATACTAAAATCCACCTCTTTAAGTAGTGATTTTATATCCTGCAGGCTTTCTTTTTGGGCATGCAAATCAGAAAATACCAGCATATTCATGATTATAACCTCTTTAGCCTTTCTTTAGAATGTAAAAATCATTTAACATCATAGGTGTATTCTCCCTGGTAGAATAGTTTCAGGTTCTGGAGATAATCCTGATAGTCCCAGTACTCGGTGCATAGCCGGTACTCATGTTCCTGGTACTCCTGGTAGTCTTCCTGGTTATCCATTGCTTTTATATCATTAACCATATTATCCAGCAGGGAGGGGTAGCTGGGATAGACTGTTTTTAATTTCTGGAAATCAGGGGTGAAAAATTGTTCATTATAAACACTAAAACCAATTCCCCCACTAAAAACAGTCTCCACAAAGTAGCCATCCAGTCCCTCCCCAAAGGTGAGGGCCCATTTAGTACCAGAAATCAGTTCTTTAAATTCCTCATAACTTAGATTTTCAATAATCTGCAGTTTTAAATCAGGTAAATTTTCAGTTAACTTATCCAGAACCCGGGATTTTAGAGGATGGGGATCCGGGGAAATAATCATTAAATCATCTCGCTGGGAGAATGGTTTACGATTATAGTTTTCCGGGGAAATAAATACTGATAATTTGTGTAAGGGACATCCTAAATACTCTTGCATCTTCCTGGTGGAGTACTGCTCATGAGCAGTGGTGCAACTTAGAAATCCCAGTTTTTTAAGGGCATTTATCTCCTTAAGAGGAGGTAAGTAATCAATATTCTGGAGTAGCAGGTTAATATGTAATTTTTTTAGTTTCTTAAAAGCAGCCCGATCCCCGGGGGTGAGATTAATTATAAATTGGCCTATGGCAAATTCCGGGATATGGATTATTAGTTCTTCCAGGTGGGGGAAATAATCCAGTGCCTGGGAGAAATTATAAAGATGGTGATTGTTACTAAAGCGGGTATATTTAAGTAAAGGAGGATCTCCTGGTAGATTACAAATCATGGCCCCTGAAGAGGGGCTGGAAAATAGTTTATCAGTTTCCGTGCAGATGGAGGAGATGGATAGAATACCTCCACTGATATCATCATAACCTGGTGTTAAAAAGATAATTAGCTCTTTTAAATCCGGTTCAAATTCCTGTTCCATTAAATATTTTTGACGGGTATGGATTCTCCAGCTACTTAGTGGATTTTTCAGGTAGTAATCATAAAGAGGGGACTGGTAAATGGTGGTAGATATGCGGGAAAAATAGTAATTATATTTGAATAAGGTTTTGCGTCGAAGTTGGGATAATTTCACACCAGGTTCCATTTATATCACTTTTTTTTAATTTAATCAAGTTCTGTGGGTTTACCCATCACCCTTTTCAGGATATGTATATCCACCTCATCATAGGCCCGTAAAGCATATAATCCCCCACCATAAACCATTAATCCTCCCAGAGATAATAGCCAGATATTATCCAGGGGGAAGAATATCATAAAAAGAGCCATGCCCCCACCAGCCAAGAAAATTTTAAGTACGGTGGTGAGTTCCTGGTGGGAGGGTACATATCCCATGCGGGTGATTACCATAAAACCCAGAGTCATACCCATAAATTCAGTTAAAACCGTGGCAATACTGGCCCCCACATAACTATAAAATGGTATGAGTGCCAGGTTTAGTACAATATTTGAAAGAGCACTTAGGGCCGTTATTTTGGTTATTATCAGCTGTTTGTTGGATGATTCTAAAAGTCGGGCCACAGAACTACTGATGAAAATTAAAACCGAGGCCCATACCAGGATTTGCAGGGCAATTACCGAGTCTGAAAAGGCCGGGCCAAAAAATAAGAGGATGAAGTCCTGGGCCAGCAGGGTGACCCCCACCCCCAGGGGCACTCCCAGGATAAGCATGTACCTTAAATATTTTTCATAGGCCAGTTTCAGGGAATCCCGGCTGGATACATAATACTGGGACATCACCGGGAAAACCGCAATATTCACCATGGTGGGTATCACCAGAAAAACCATTAATAAACGGTAAGCCACATTATAGTAACCTACTGCTTCGTTTCCCTGTATAAGAGATATTAAAACTGAATCAATCCAGAAGTAAATGGTTACAAATATTCCTGAAGCGGCAAAGGGCCATGCTTCCTTAATCACCGATTGGAAGAATTTTAAATCAATTTCCAGGCGGGGTGGGAAGAATTTCCAGGTACAGATGATGATATTAAATAGCAGTACCACCCCACTGGCCAGGGCATAGATGGATACAAATCCAGCTGCATCAAAACTCATTTGGATGGCATAGAACACCCCTCCAAATAGTACCGCGCTGTTGAGGATGATGCCCACTGACTGGAACTCCATTCTCTCATAGGCCTGGAAGATGGAATAGAATATCTGGGAAAGCGAAGTAAAAACAATAAATAACGCAGCCCAGTAAACAGCATTAATGGTTGCAGAAGGATACCCCATCAAATTGATTGCCAGCGCAATTAGAAGCAGGGTTAAAAGGGAGAGTATTATCTTTAAAACCAGGAGGTTACTTAGATACTTTCGGGATATTGATTTTTTTCGGGCTACCTCCCTTACTGCCAGGGTACTTACTCCTAAATCAGCCAGCACCCCAAAAATAGCCACAAATGCCAGGGCAAAGGATAAAATACCAAAACCTTCTGCCCCTAAATACTGGGCAGAATAAATAGTATAAAAAAAGGCCAGAAGATAGCCTACCAGTTGAGCTAAAAATAACCAGGCCGTGTTTTTAAGGATTTGTTGAATCTTATTCATAAAAAACTAAATTAGGTGGATTACCTGGAATATCTAATCCAAACTTAATAATATGTAAAAAAATAATTTTCTCCCCCCAGTAATATCTGGTTATATTAAAATTTATAGTTTGTGATTTACTCCTCAGGGTAGTTTCACCAACTACCCCTACACAGCTCAGGGAAAGTGATAAAAATCTTATTATTTATCTCTGGAGGTAATTTTAATCAAAAGAGGCATTCTTAGATAGAAGAATTTTTTATTAAGCCATGGAAACCTGGTGTTAAACCATAAAAAATTAGTAATAGTTAATCTAAAAATATGATATAGTTTTATTAATTTTTTTAAAAAACCATTGATATGGTGTTGGGATTGAGAAAGGAGAAATATGTGAAACCTTATGCTTTTAATAAATCTTCTTCCAGCTTTATTCAGGATGTGGATTATTATAAGACTGGGGTGAAATATTTCAGCCGGCGGGATGAGGGGGATATGGCCTGCCAGATGCTTTTAGGTTTAGGGGATAGTTACCTCCATAAAAAAAATTTTAAAAAAGCCTGGAATAGTTATAATGTAGCCTGTAAAATCTACCAGGATGAGCATAATTTAAGGGGTGAATTACAAGCCCGAGAGCACATGGGTCATCTTCATGAACAGCGTCAGGACTGGGCTTTAGCCCTGGAAAATTATACCCGGGCTTGGCATTTATTGAAGAATTTAAATGATCCCCAGAAAGAAAGGGAGCTATCCCAGAAAATAGGGGATATTTACAAAAAAGAGGGCTCCTATGATGATTCTCTCCGTTATTATAAAGAATCATTAACTGCGGTGGTTGATGCTCCAACCCGGAGTAAATATGATGAATTGAAAAATAAAGTAGCCCATCTGCACCCTTCTAAATTTCAGGGATTTTTTCTGGTTTTTTTGATTATAATCATCTTTTTGGCTGAGATTTTAACTACTTATGGAGATATGCGGCTGGGTCTGGTCACCCACTTTATGATTTTAATTGGTTTGATTGTAGGAGCAGGTCTTACTAATTCCCGGAGCTATTCTAATCTTTTAAGATGCCTGATAGTGTTACCCTTAATCAGGATAATCGGGCTTTCCATGCCTATCATGCAGATAGATCCCCTTTACTGGTTTCCCATCGTAGCCCTGCCTCTTTTAGTTGCTGCTTTTATATTGATGCGCAGTCAGGGCCTAACCAGAGAGAGTGTGGGCATCATGATAGATAATATCTATATCCAGCTTTTAATTCCCTTCACCGGAATAATATTTGGGATAACCGAATACTTCATCCTACAACCAGAACCCCTCCTGGGTAGTTTGAATATAGTGGATCTTTTTGTGGGCAGTGTGGTGATTATTATTGCCACCGGCTTTGCTGAGGAATTACTATACCGGGGACTCATCCAGAAAAATGCAGAAAATGTAATGGGTAAATATTATGCTCTCCTTTTTGCCTCCTTACTTTTCACCGCCCTGCACATGGGATGGACTTCCAACCTGGATTTGATATTCGTTTTCCTGGTGGCCTTATTCTATGGTTACATCTTCCAGAAAACCAGGAGTATTATTGGTATTAGTCTCTCCCATGGAATATCCAATATCTTACTCTTTCTGGTACTGCCCCTCCTACTTTGATATTCTCACACCATTAAATAGTAATTAAGGCCATAAATATAGTAAAAATAAACCAGGATCTTAATAGTTTAACCATAATCTTTTATAGCCCTGTTTTTTGTTTTAAAAAAAAGAGGAATCACCTAATGGAAAAGGAAATCAAATCATCCATTCAGGATGTAATCAGTACCAGAGTACCGGTATCTTATGAAAAAGTTAAAATAGGTGATATTCAGGACTACCTGGAAGAAAAAGCTCCTGAATTTAATATTATGGATTATGTGTACATTTTAGATGATGAAGGTATCCTAAAAGGTGTTATATCCATTAAACAGATTTTAAGTTCAGCCCACTCTCTAAAAGCAAAAGAGGTGATGCACCCCCATCCCATAACCATCAGCCCGGAGGAAGAAGTAGAAAATGTGGTTTATCTTTCCTTGTCCCATTCTCTAAAATCTCTGCCTGTTACCGGGCCGGATAAAAAATTTGTGGGCGTAGTAGCCCACCACGACATTCTTAAATTTTTTAATCAGGAAGTAGAAAGTGACATATTCAAATTTGGAGGTATATTCCATAAAGTAGGGGAAGAATACACCACCATATCATCTTCTGCCCAACATATGATCCGTTCCCGTTTACCCTGGCTTATAATTGGAGTTATGGGAGGTATAATGGCCGCATCAGTTATATCTCTTTTTGAAGACTTGTTGAGTAGTTTTATTGCCCTGGCCTCCTTCATACCGGTGATGGTATATATGAGTGATGCCGCCGGTACCCAGTCCGAGGCTCTTATAATCAGAAGCCTGGCTCTGGATCCAAATTTAAGTTTCAAAACCTATTTAATTAGGGAAATTAAGGTGGGTCTAGTTTTAGCCTTAGTTTCAGGTGGCCTGGCGGGTATAATGGCCCTTATAACCCGGCAGAATATTATTCTGGGATTAATAATATTTTTATCCATGTTTTTGAGTATTATGGCCTCAGTAATTATTGCCACCTGGGCTCCCCTCCTATTTAAAAAGATTAATTTTGACCCGGCGGTAGCCACCGGACCATTGGCCACCATTATAAGCGACCTGGTAACCCTCTCCATATATCTGGGAGTGGCACTATTACTTTTAAGTTCAACTACCATTTAATAAAAGGGTATATCATGATAAGAGGATTTAAATGAAAAAAAAAGATAAAAAAGAAGACTCTGATAAGGACCAGATTATAATAAAACTGGAAGAAAAAATTCACTATCAAAACCAGGCCCTTAATCGTATTAATGAGAAATTATCCCAGTGCCTGGACCGCTTGGGCGAAATACGTCAGGAAAAAGAGATATTAGAAAATAAAATCAAAGAATTAGAAATCAGGGAAATGGATTTTAAACTCTTAAAACATGATAAACTCCAGAATGATTATGATAAAATGAACCACCGGGCCCAGGTAACTAAAAAACAATTGGATGATGCCCGCAATCATATTCTTTTTTTAGAAAAGGTTCTCCAGGATATGGAAAACCGGAGTATGATGGATTATATTAAGAAAAGGTACCCGGAAAGCTGGGTAGAGTATAAAAACCGTTCATAAATCTCATAAAAAAAAATTAAGGGGGTTTTTTCTTTGGAGATAATAATTGTAGGAGCAGGTTTTGGTGGTATGTCTGCCGGGGCTTTACTATCCCGGGATGGACATGAGGTAACTATTTTAGAAAAGAATGAACAACCAGGAGGTCGGGGTAGTTACTTTGAGGATAAAGGTTATTATTTTGATATGGGTCCTTCCTGGTATCTCATGAGTGAATTATATGATAATTTTTTTCAGGAATTTGATAAAAAAGCTGAAGATTTTTTTAACCTGGAAAAACTGGATCCTTCCTACCGGATTTTTTTAGATAAAAAAAGGGTCTGGGATATTTCTGCTAATTTAGAAGAAAATTACCAGTTATTTGATGGTTTTGAAGAAAATGGTGGGGAGAAACTTAAAAAATATCTGCAGTCCTCTAAAGAACTCTATGAGTTCTCCCTGGAGGAGATGCTCTACCGGGATTATAATTCCATCCTGGATCTTTTAAATGGTAAATTACTATTTAAGGGGTATAAGCTGCGGCTCTGGGAGAACCTGCAGCACTTCATAGACCGGCAATTTGAAAGTGAGGAGGCCCGGAAGATACTCCAGTATGCTATTGGTTTTTTAGGAGGTTCTCCTGAAAATGCACCTTCATTTTACCACCTGGTATCCCATTCTGATTTAAACCTGGGGGTATGGTATCCCCAGGGAGGAATGAGGAAAGTAACCCAGGGAATTTATGAGCTGGCCTTATCCCAGGGAGTTAATTTCCACTTCCAGGAAGAAGTGGAGTTATTGGAGGTGCATGAAGATAGGGTTAAACGGGTTATAAGTAATGAGGGATTCTATGAAGCGGATGTGGTGGTGGTTAATGCGGATTATGCCCACAGTGAACTGGATTTACTAAAGCCCCCCTACCAGAGCTATGATGAAAAATACTGGGAGAGCCGTACCATATCTCCCTCGGCCCTGGTGGCCTATCTAGGTATAGATTCCCGTGTGGAGAACCTGGCCCACCATAACCTGTTTTTAAATAAGGACTGGGATAGTGGATTTGAAGCAGTATTCAATCCAGATAAGAAGGCCTGGAGTGAGGATTCCTCTTATTATGTTAATGTACCTTCTTTAACTGATGATTCTGCTGCCCCAGAAGGGGGAGAAACCATTTATATCCTGGCTCCCCTGGCTCCGGGTTTAGAAGATAGTGACACTTTAAGGGAGAAGTTCTTAAATCAGATTTTAGATGATCTGGAAGAGAAGATTGATTTTAATATCCAGGACAAGGTGGTAGTTAAGAAGATATTTGCCCTTAATGATTTTAAAACAAGATACAATGCTTATAAGGGCACTGCTTTTGGTTTAAGCCATACCATGGATCAAACTGCCCTGTGGAGGCCCGCCCATAAAAGTAAGAAGGTGGAAAATCTTTATTATACAGGACAATATAACCATCCCGGGATAGGGGTGCCCATGACCCTGGTTTCTTCCCAGATTCTATCCCAGGAAATCAGGTGAAATATGGTAATGATATGTAAAAAAATTTTAGTTAATATCATATTTTTTAAAAGAGGGTGTTTAGGATGAATGATAAAGAAAAAATAATACAATACCGTAATTTTTTAAAAGATTCCATACGAAAGGAGATTGATTTTTCCCAGACAGATCAGAGCCTGCAGGTGGAGGTACCACCTATAGAAAAACCCTATGATCTGGGTAAAAAAAGGATAGAGTTAATTTATGCGGATTGGGATGAGGAATATGATATTAAACTCTCTGAAGCCATGAAAAACCGGATTAGTCGGCGTAATTTTAAGGGGAATAGTTTATCTTTAAAGGAGTTGTCTTTTCTCTTATGGGCTACCCAGGGTTTACGGCGTTTAGCCGGGGCCTATGCCTTTCGGGTGGTGCCTTCTGCAGGTTGCCGTCATGCCCTGGAGACTTACCTGGCAGTTTTTAATGTGGAGGGATTAGAAGAAGGAGTTTATCGCTATTTACCTTTGACCCATGAGTTATTACTGGAATTTAAAACCCCTAACTTAAAAGAAAAGATGGTTAAGGCTGCTTTTAATCAGGATTTTGCCGGTTCCTCGGCAGTGACTTTTATCTGGAGTACCATTCCCTACCGGATGGAATGGCGTTATGGTCTGGACTCCCACAAGGTAATTGCCCTGGATGCGGGGCATGCCGGGCAGAACATGTACCTGGCGGTGGAGGCCATAGGATGTGGAACCTGTGCTATTGGGGCCTATGATCAGGAATATTTAGATGAGCTACTTAAACTGGATGGGGTTAATGAGTTTGCTATTTATTTATTCCCGGTGGGGAAGGTGGATAAATAAAAATTTTTCCATGAAGATACGAAGAGGAAAAAGAATAAACACAGGGGAAAATCTCTACCAGGTATATTTAAAATCAAAGATAGCATCTCTAGAATACCGGGAGAAGGTTTTTGCAATTAAAAATAAGCATAATATAATAATTTAAGATTCTTTAATTATTTTTTTTAGTTCTTTTTTAGGGAAAAAGAAGTCTAAATAATCAAATTTAGGATAGCAGTAGTATTAATTATTTTTAAATTTTTTTTTATTATAACAAAATATTCAGTTTTAGGGCAGTATTTATAGAAAAAAAGGAAAGTTATTTGTTTTTTTATCTTACCTGGCAAGTGTTAGGGCTAATCTTATTATTAAAAATTTAGGATTTAATCTTCGACATATAAGTAATGCTTAAAAAATATGAAGACCTGCATCTTAAATCTCAAAATATAAATAGAATAAGACATACACTTCAAGTGTAAAAAAATACACAAAAAGAGAAAAAACCGGGAAGTATAATTCACGTCTAAAAAATATAAAAAAAGAAACCCCCTTGAGACATACACTTCAAGTGTAAAAAAATACACAAAAAGAGAAAAAACCGGGAAGTATAATTCACGTCTAAAAAATATAAAAAAAGAAACCCCCTTGAGACATACACTTCAAGTGTAAAAAAATACACAAAAAGAGAAAAAACCGGGAAGTATAATTCACGTCTAAAAAATATAAAAAAAGAAACCCCCTTGAGACATACACTTCAAGTGTAAAAAAATACACTAATAGTGAATTAATTAAATGGTGAAAATTATGGATTACTATTTATTCGCCCTCCTGGCTGCCTTTTTCATGGGTCTGGCCCCTATATTTGGAAAAACAGGACTGCAGAATATCAGCCCCCCGGTGGCTTTAACCATACGTAGCTTCATTATCAGTGGTATAATGATGGGTTACCTGGCCTGGAGCAATGATTTTAATGTTATAAAGGACTTAAAAATAAGTAGCTGGGGATTTATTGCATTAGAAGGAATATGTGCCGCCCTATTAGGCCAATTATTTTATTACCAGGCCCTAAAATCAGGGGAGGCCTCTATGGTGGTTCCCCTTATTGCTTCTTTTCCTCTTTTTACCTTCATATTAGCCTCCATCTTCTTAGGGGATAAAATAACCCTGGCTAAAGTGGGGGGTCTGCTGCTTATTGTCTCGGGTGTGGTTTTAATCCGGATGTAAATTCTTGAAAGAATAACTATTAACTAAACAAAATAAAATAGTTATCAGCTATAATAAAGGAGTTATATTTATGGAGGATTTTCCCGAAAAAGGAGCTAAATTACAGGCGGATGGTACCTATGCCATTATACCCCACGTACCTGGAGGCTTAATTACCCCGAAAGAATTATCTCAACTATCCCAGGTAGCACTTAAATATAAGGCCTGGCTGAAAATAACCTCCCAGCAACGTATAGCCTTAATTGGAATAAAAAAAGAGGATATTGATAAGGTTTGGGGTAATCTGGATATGAAAGTAGGGGGATTAAATGGGCCATGTGTTAAGGCCGCCAGGTTCTGCCCCGGCAAAAAATATTGTAAGAAGGGAGAACGTGACACCCTAAAAATAGGGTTGGATATAAATGAAAAGTTCTTAGGAATACCCACCCCTAATAAGGTAAAAATTGGTATATCGGGATGCATTAATTCCTGTGCAGATTCCGCCCTAAGAGATATAGGACTTATTGGAAGTAGAAATGGATGGAAGATCATGGTCGGGGGAAGTGGAGGTAAAAAACCCAGAATAGGTAGTCTTTTGATTAAGGATTTAAATGACCAGGAGGCTTTATCTTTAGTCGGGCAGGTAATTGATTATTATAAATCCCAGGACACCCCCAGGAGATTAGGATTATTAATTGAAAAAGAGGGATGGTATAGTTTTATTAAAACATTCAAATGAGTTTATTTACAATTTAAACCGGATTGATTTTTATCATGTTTTAGGAAAAAGATTTCATTTTTAAAGATTTTTTTTTATAAAATCAACCACATATTGTTCCAGCTGCTCGATCCCAGGATATTCCAGAGGAAAATGTCCTGCATTTTCCAGAATTTTTAATTCCTTTTTAGTGTTAATTTTATCAAAAAATAGTCGGCTGATATTTACAGGGGTCCATTTATCATCCTCAGGATGTACTAACAGAACAGGGCATATATTGAATTCTTCTGGTTCAATAGCGGGCTGTGCATTTATCATGGAGCTCACCAGTCGCAGGGGAACTCTGGAGCCAGCAGAGGTATCATCATCTATTAAGATTTTCCTGACATTTTTTTCATTAACAATGGCCTTCATATTGGCCAGAGTTTTCATGGGCAAAGTTAGATTCCCATTTAACCTGGAAATTAAAGAGATTAGGGGGGTTCCAATACGGCTGATAATTTTGTTTCCTGCAGAAAAATCTCTCACCTCTTGCATCCGCTGATCAAGTAGGTTGGTGGCAATTAATCCTTCCACCATTTTATTTTTAGAAGCCGCATGATAAGCTAACATACCTCCTGCACTAAGACCAAAAAGAAATACCGGCCTATTATCTTTTCTTTTTTCCTCCAGGATGATGTGATTAACCAGATCTATCCAATCATTAAAATTAATAGATTCTTTATCTACCTGTGAATATCCATAACCCGGTAAATCAGGAGCTATAATCTCAAAACCATGCTGAAAAAGTGGTACACCTATAAAAGAAAGTAGCCTCCCATTGCCTCCTACTCCATGAAGGAGTATGATTTTAGCAGGAGCATCCTTTTTAAGATAGTAATCCAAATGTATATGATTGCCTTTCCAATCCATAAATAGCTCTTGGGGACTGCTTTTTTTGGAAATTCGGTTGTGTTCTGGTAAATATTTTATAATTTTTTGCCAGGTATCCTGATAGGAATAGTTTTTCATCAATATCCAGATATTTTTCCAATAATATAATCTTTTCTATATTTGATCCTGCCAAGTTGGTGGGATTTAAACAGTTTATCAAGATTTTTTTTTATAATATGCTAAAGTTTTAGCTAAGAATGGATAATTAATCAATTACAGGCAATTGATTAATATTCCCCAACTCCTAAACTTGACACTCAACTATCTTTTAATTTAAATATTAGCCTTCAGTCATATATTTATATAAATGGTGGGAAAATAGCACAAAATCCAGCATGGCCTGAGTATATTCCCGGGAAGAACGAACATCATTTTTATCCCTGTTTTTTAAGGAAGTGGCCCGGAGAAACTTATCCTCCAGTACATCCTGCAGGGTTTCTTTTAAAAAATCAATGGTCTCAGAAGGGTCGCCCTCTTCTATATCATTTTCTGCTAAGGGCACCACCGGACCCCAGTCCAATCCTGCAGCTTTAAGTCCGGTGTATGGTTTCCCCTCACTTTCCCGGTGTAAGCGCACACTGTTTTCAAAAAACCATAAATCAGCCACTTCTGCTACTTCCGGGCCGGATTCACGTACCTTCATGGTTTTATCAAATATCTGTTTTAATTCTTTTTCTGATTTTTCACCAACAAAGGGCAGTACATAATTCACATTTCCCGTTTCCAAAGCCAGCTGACAGGCCTTAACCACCGGTCCATCCAGGGTATCGCAATGGGGAGCCATAACTTATCACCTCATTTAATATAATAAACTAAGATTTTCTTTTTCTTTTTTCTCCTTCTGGTTTTCCAGAAGATGGCAGGCTTTTTTAATATCCACAAGCAGGGTTTCAACCATATCCCGGCTGAAGTTTTCTTTTATTACCATGCGCAGTACCTGCACCTTTTGAGCATTTTCTGGTAGTTTATAGGCCGGGATTATCCACCCTTTCTCCCGGAGCTTATCTGATAAATGGTAGACTGTAAAATCAACATTTTTCAGCTGAACCGTTACCAGAGGAAAGATTACATCCTTATTTATTACTTCAAATTTTCCTGTTTTTTCCAGTTCCCTGGCCAAATATTTAGCATTTTGGGATAAATTCTCCATTATGGACTGGTATCCTTCAAATCCCAGCCTTATGAAATTATAATACTGGGCAATAATGGTGCTACTTCCCTTGGAGAAGTTGAGAGAATAATTGGCCATGTTGCCCCCTAAATAGGTGATATTAAAGACCAGGTCATCTGGTACGTCACTTTTGTCCCTGAAAATCAGCCAGCCAATACCCGGATAGACCAGACCATATTTATGGCCTGATACATTGATGGATCGCACCTGTTCTAGTCTAAAATCCCATTCCATATCCGGGTAGAGGAAGGGTAATATGAATCCACCACTGGCCCCATCCACATGCAGGGGAATGTCCCAGCCTTTAGTTTTTTTTATTTCCACTAATTTATCATTAATTTCTTTTATAGGGTCCATCTGTCCGGTGAAGGTGGTTCCTACCACTGCCCCCACAGCAATAGTATTTTCATCAACTTCTCGAGCTACATCCTCGGCAGTAATGGTGTATAGGTCCTCTTTTAAAGGAATGAGTTTTAGTTCCACATCAAAATACCGGGCGAATTTCTCCCATACGGTATGTACATCGGCGCCCATGACGATATTGGGTTTATCATACGTTTTTCCTTCTTTTTTCCTTTTTTCTCTCCAGCTCCATTTGTGGGCTAATAGTCCCAGCATGATAGCCTCTGAAGATCCTATGGTGGCTGTTCCCAGTGATTCACAGTCATCCGGAACATTGAATAACCGGGCAAGCATATTTACCACCCTTTCCTGGATTTTAAGGGTCTGGGGATATTCATCAGTATCCACATAATTTTTATCCACCGACTCCATAATGAGCTGGTCTGCCTCAGGTTCCATCCAGGTGGTGACAAAACTGGCCAGATTGAGGCGGGGATTACCATCTAAATTTAGCTCATCTTTTATAAGTAAATAGGCCGCCGGGGCAGGCATTCCCTCTGATGGTAATTCAAATTTAGGGATACTGTTTTCAAAGTAACGAGTCCCGTAAGGTGTGGTTTCCGGTGAATGCTCCTTTTGTGATTTTTTTAATTTGCTGGTATCTACCTTCTCAGATAGCATATTAAACCCCTCTTTTTCTAGTGCTTTAATATATGATTAATTATTACTAAAACAATTATGGCACAATCATCTAATCTCAGATAAAATAGTTAGAGGTTTTTTTTAGAAATAAGTTATTTTATTTTTTTTACACTTCGCATCCCGTGTTTTATTATCCACTCAGTTTCCTTACTAATTTTATCTTTTTGCCATTCTTTGATTATCTGGTAAGCCTTATCAGGATCTTCTTTCATGAGATCATTTAAGTTATTACCCACACTTTTTTGTACAAATCGTTCCGGGTCCGACTTTAGTTGGGATAATATCTCTTTATAGGCATCAAATTCCTCTAATGCCACCAGTAATTTTTTAGACCAGGGTAATCTGATACGAAGGCCTTCACTGGAAAGCCTCCTTACATGGACACTACTATCTTTAGTCCATTTTTTAATTATGAACAAAGATTTTTTAGGATATTTCTTTATAAGAGGCCTTATAGCAAATTCACCGGTGAAACGTTTGGTTAATTCATAAATAAAATCCATGGAAGTGGAAAAATCTTTTGTGCCATGTTTTTCCACATATCGTCCTACCGGCCATAGCCACCAGCCTTCCCGAAACATTCCATCAGTAGTTTCTAGTTCCGGGCCCAGTATTTCATGGAAAATCTGAATATTCTCTTTATAATCCGGTTTTAAGGTTAACTCCAGGGCCTCTACAAATAGATCCTGACGTTCTAGAAATCCCTTATCATCCAATTTTTCAGTAATATAGGTAACGAATTTATCCACATCAAATAGAAAATAGCTGGCTTTAATTTTAGAGCCCAGAAGATGTGCTGCTTCCGGGTCATAATAATCTTTGAATTTTTTGGCCATATTAAAAAATAAGGAGTATAAAATATTAATATTTTTTTAAAAAATTAAGATGAATACAGAAAACAATCACGGATAAATTCAAAATTATCCAAAAAAAAAAGAAAAAAAAGGGGTAAATTTATTATTGTTTTATCTTACCCGGCGGGTGTTTATAACCACATAATTTGGTAGTACTCCTCGTTCAGCTTTAAAAGCCACAATACGAGCAAAACTATCCACCAGTGCCTGGAAACGAATGTTACCCAGTGAGCTCCAGGCGAAATTAGGTGCCACACCATTATTTCTGATGAACTTATTCACCCTGGAGGCCATATCCATATAACCAGACTTATACAGGTTGCGGTTAACAATTGTTGAACCTGCAGCTTTAGGTGCTGTTTTTACATCCATGGCCTTAAATTCTTGGGCTGTGGATATTAAACTAGCTGTAGATAACTCTAAAAATACAGGCATGGTCACATAATGAGTGATACCTGCGGTATCCTCCATACGCACCCAGTTAGGTAAAACACCACGACTGGTGATGAAATTCCTGACCCGAATAGCCGCATCCTGCACCATTAAACGGGTGAAAATACCGGTTTCAGGTGGTTCAGCGCCAATTTGCACGGTATCACTTAGTTCTTCTGTATCTAAAGCCGCTTTTACTGTGGCTAAACCGGATTCAGTACCATTTAAAGTAGCAGTGGCCACACCACTAGTGGTGGGTTTATCCACAATTTGACTACCCACTTCCCCTAAATCAGTCTGGAAAGTCACTAAAGTGCCATCCGGCAGGTGACCATTAGCTGGATCTAAAGAAGTAACCGTGGTACCATCAAAGGCATGGTTGAAGTTAGCAGTTAGTATTGAGGTTTCACCCTGAGCAATACTAGTAGGATCAGCCTGGAAACTCATGTACAACCATGGGGAGTAATTCACCGCGCCACCAATTAAAGTGGTAAAGTTTGGATTATTGGATCCCCACCAGTTATACCGGGCATCAGCAGATCCACCATGATTGTGTATGGATATATGTGAATTATCCACAATACGATTGAAATTCGCAGTCACAGTACCCCAATTGTTGAAGATAGCACCACCAACACTTGCGGTGTTACCAGAAAAAGTACTTGTTGTTACATCCGCACTACAATAGTTATCATTATTGTAGATAGCACCACCATAATTAGTGGCACTGTTACCAGTGAAAGTGCTATCAGTTACACTTAAAGTAGCAAAATTGTAGATAGCACCACCAAAAGGTGCGGTATTGCCTGTAAATTCACTGTTAGTTACAGTTAGAGTAGCATCGTAATCGTAGCCATAGTAATTGTAGATTGCTCCACCCCAAGTAGTGGCACTGTTACCAGTGAAAGTACTATCAGTTACAGTTACGGTACCATAGGTGTAGATAGCACCGCCATAATCTGCTAAATTATTAGTAAAGGTACTACCAGTCACGGTACTGGTACCTTCAGCATCATAGATAGCACCACCACCAAAAGTTCCAACGTTGTCTGTGAAAGTACTCTCTATTACATTTAAAGTGGATCCATAAGCATTGAAGATAGCACCACCATACTGTGCGGTGTTGTTTATGAAAGTATTGCTATTTACAGTAACTGTACCATAATTGTCAATACCACCACCACTAAAACCTGAAACCCCATTTTGTATGGTAAATAAACTGATACCAACTGTAGCACCACTATTAATGGTCAGGGGTTTTCCAGTGTTGGATCCATCGATGATAGTGTTTTCCTGGCTTTGGCCTACCAGATTCAAATTCTTACTTATAGTCAGATGTTCATAGTAGGTCCCATCAGCCACATTAACCGTACCATCCACACTTACTGAAGTTATTCCTTTTCCAATGGTCAAATAAGGATTAGTTTCTGTTCCATCATTATCATCACTACCGGTAGGTGAGACGTATTTCACACTATCCGGATCCACCGTAGCAGATACTGCACCAGCCATGGTTATAGCCAATATTAGAACTGTTAGAGTTATTATTAGTTGTTTTTTCACGTTTTTCACCTCCTTGTACAATCAATCATTAAAATAATAGAAGATAACTGAAAATAAATTATTATTTTTGTAAATAAAAAGGACGGCTAATTAAAGCTAAATAATCTCCTTGGTACAGCACTAAAAAGGCTGAAACTGAATTTTCTGGAAAAAAGGGATTACTGGTCCCCTTATCTGATAATCAAACATTACAATATTAGTAATAAAAGTAAATAAACCTGCCTATTTGTTTGTGATATCATAAAAAACTAATATAACTAATGTTAACAAAAATATGAACCATTAATTTTTGTATAAATTTAAAGAAATATTCTAATTATTCCCCTTACTTACATCCACATCCTTAAATTGAGATTTTACTCTAATTTCAAAATTATAAGGTAAATCTGACCATTACTTGAGGTTTATTTTGAATTGAGTGGATATATTCTGTGGCACTTTTTATACCTAGCCCTATGAATCCTTATCGAATTTTTTATTTTAATCCATACTCCCTTTCATCCACAGCGTCTACTGAGCCATGTTAATTTATCCAGAAAAATCTCTTATGATAGGAAAAGGTTGAAGGTGAAAAATGGTAAAAAACTAGCTGCTTTCGTTTTAACCAGAACATTTATATAGTCCCCCGAACTATAGAACATATTACTGACTCATAAGTCACATATATGATTTAAAGTTCATAAAGGAGTTAGGTGAAAAAAAGATGTCAATGACAGAATGGAAAAAAAGAGAAAGGCAAGAGCGCCAAAATGATATAATCAATGCTGCCCGGAAAATATTAGCCAATAAAGACTTTAGTGAAGTATCCATGGATGAAATAGCCCGGGAAATTGGCCTGGGTAAAAGTACACTTTATCTCTATTTTAAAAACAAGGAGTCATTGTACTTTGCCATAGTCCTGCGTGGTATTCGCATCTGGGTAGAAATGGTTAAAGAAGAAATGAAAAAAGGTAAAAGAGGTGTTGAAAAGTTTTCATTATATTTAAATGCCAATCAAAAGTTTTCAAAGGAATATCCCGACTATTTCCGGCTTTTGTATTCCCCCACCTCCATAAAAAAACAATTTGATAAAAATAAAATGAACAGCAGTACCGAGTTTCAGGAAGTACGGTCACTATTTAAAGATCTAATGAATAGGGGAATAGAAGCCCTAAAGCAAGGTATAGATGAGGGGCAAATTAGAGCCGAAGTGGATCCGGTGGAAACCATTATTTTGATTTCCGTAATCTACAATGGAATGGCGAATATGGGGGATTGGAGTAAGGAAATTTTAGAAAATAGAGGTATAGATGAACAGAAGTTCAGTGCAGATGTGGCTGAAATATTTTCTCAACATCTTATTAAAATAGAAAAAAAGTAATTAGGAGAGGATTAATAATGAAAAAAGTACTTTTACTATGTGGTAGTCCCCGAAAAAAGGGTAACACCTATCAGGTCCTGGATGAATGTGCCAGAGCCATAGAACAGGAAGGTTTAGAAACTGAGATAATATCCCTGGCTGGTAAAAATATCCGATCATGTATTCATTGTAAAAAATGCGCCGAATTGAACGAATGCATTCTGGATGATGGATTAAATGAGATTATAGCCAAGCTTAGGGAATCTGATGGATTTATTGTAGGATCTCCAGTTTACTTTGGAAGTGCCCGGGGAGATTTGATGGCTGCCCTGCAGAGAATAGGAATGGTGTCATTTTACCATGATTTTTTATCCTGGAAAGTGGGAGGCCCTATATCCATTGCCCGTCGAGGAGGTCATACCTCCACCCTGCAGGAAATGTTAATGTTCTTTTTATATAATGATATGATTGTTCCTGGATCCAGTAGCTGGAATATGGTTTTTGGATGGGCTCCAGGGGAAGTACAGGATGATGAAGAAGGAATGAAAGTTATAAGAAAATTTGGAGTAAATGTGGCCACTTTAATTAAAAAAATCAAAAACAATCAGGTGGCTTAGAAAATCATGACTTGTCCTTATTTCAGGTAAAAAAAAGGTGTTATATATGGATTATAAAGAAAGGGGAGCGAAATTAAAGGAACTATTAAAATTGGAAAAGGAATTGGTGGCCCTGAAATGGTCAGTGGATGAACCGGATGATATTAAAAAGGAGGAAGGTAAGTCCAGATTCTGCACTAAGCTGGAAAAAGCCTCACAAGGTGAAGTATTCTATGCCACTGCCCAGGAAGAGGAATGTCTGGGAGGTGCTCGCTATGCCGGACTTAAGGATATCCGGGAATATCCCGCCCCGGTACAAAGTGGGGCCTTTTTAATTCCCCGGGGCGTGTATAAAAACATCCCTGCGGTGCAGCGATCCTGGGAAAAGGAAATAAGCATAGAACCTGGTATTTTTAAGGCGGTACTTTTTGCTCCTTTAAGTAAGGCAGAATTTGAACCAGATGTAATATTTATAGTGTCTAATGCCAAACAGGGTATGGAAATACTACATGCTAATGCCTATGATTCAGGAGAGCATGCCCAGGGTGCAGATGCTGCCCCTATATGCAGTTCTATGGCGGCTCTACCCTACCTCACTGGAAAAGTTACTTATGGCTTTGGAGATGTGGGAGCCAGAAACAATATGGATCTGGATAAAGGAGATATTATGGTGAGTATTCCCGAGAGTGAATTATCCCGTATTGTATCCAATTTGACTCAGATGCGTACTAAAATCTTCTTTAAGGAAGAATGATTTTATGGTCCTGATAGTCATTTAGTCATAATTCCGAATCAATAGCAAAAAATTGGATGAAAATCTCTTAAAAATAAACCAGATTAGTTGCAACTAATAATAATATCCTGGTTTAATTAATATTTTAATCTTTAAAAATCAAATATATATTATGTGGTTAATTTTTAGAACTTCTGATTTAAAAAAAAGGGGGAATTAAGAATGTTGAATCAACAATACTCTATAGTAATTAATGCACCTCCCAAAAAAGTTTGGCATAGCATGCTTGACCCGGATACTTACCAGATCTGGACTGCACCATTTATGCCCGGCTCTTTCTATGAAGGGAAATGGGAAACAGGAAGTAAGATACTTTTCCTGGTAGAAGACAAAAAAGGCATGATGTCGGGAATGGTAAGTAAGATTAAAGAAAGCCGGCCTTATGAATTCGTCTCTATTGAACATAAAGGTGTGGTGGAAGACGGAAAAGAAAAAGAGATAGAGGAATTAGCAGGATCACTGGAAAATTATACCCTTAAAGAGATTGATGGTAAAACTGAGGTAATAGTGGATTTAAGAGGGCCGGGAGAAATAGATGAAGAATGGCAACAGGAAGAGGATATCTGGTCCCAGGCCCTGCAAATTCTTAAAGAAATGGCAGAAAAATAAGTTACAAAATGTTTAAAACCCAGAAGATTAATATTCCTGAAGAAATAGTCAAAAAATGGTATCTTTAGAGCTTTAAATTTGAGTTTAATAAAAAAAACATCATAAAACTTTATCTTAAAAGTAAATAAGTTTTAAAAAACTATTCTAAAACATCCTCATCATTTAATTTGACACCCATATCCTTTAATTGGGATTGGGCTGTTAGTTCAAAACTATAGGGTAGTAGCTGACCCTTAAAGTGAGGTTTCTTTTTTGAAATAGAGCGTATATTTTCTTTAGCCCTTTTTTGCCATAAGCCCAGCCAGCCGTTATCCTCTTTTTTTAGCAGGTCCTTTTCTATTCCCAGGTGTTCACTCCACAGGGCTTTTCTCAGCTTTAAAACTTCTCCTGTTTTTTTATCTCTATCTGGTATGATGGCATTTAGCTCCATGTTCCGGTGAAAGGTGGTATCCACTAATCCCTCCAGTTCATTAACATAGGTGAGGGAGGAACCATCCAGATTGGCTGTACCCACCGTGGCCCACCGGTCATCTACTATACCCACCTTGGAGTGCACATAGATTGGTTGTATCTTTTGATTATCACCGGCCCCCAGGGTGAAAAATCCTATCTGCGGATGTTCCAGATTATCACTAGCTGATTTTATCCCCAGTTTTTCCAGAGAACCATTCTGCCACTGTTTATAACCGGGAATATCCGGGTTCTCATTTAAAACCACCACCACCTGCAAGTTTTCATTAGCTTTTAAAGCATTTTTAAGGGCCTTAATCATGGTTTTATTGGTGAAGTACTGATTCTCCAGGTAGATGAAATCCTGTGCCCGGGCTATAGCCTTACGGTAAGCTTCAAATATTCCCCTTTCACCTTTTTTACTTAAAGAATCAGGAGTGATGGAGCGGGCTATCTGCAGGGGAATATCACCGGTAGAAACCGGACTAAAACGACTTTTTAACATGCCCTGGCCCTGGTATTCTTTCTGAGTGATATGGTTCCATAGCTGCAGAAAAAATTCTTCCAGGTAAGTTAAGGATTCTCCTTCCAGTTGGAGGGAAACATCATGTACCGGTCCTCCCTCCCGGCGAGGATCCGCAATTAAATGGGAGGTGGTATCCCAGTATAGTTGTTTGAAGGGTGAGCCGATGATGAATCCGGTTTTACCATCAATTAATAGGGTCTTGGCATGCATTACATATAGGCCCTTAGAGGTGAATTCCCGCACCTCCACTCCACTTTTCTGGAAATAATCCCTTATCTGGATGAAATTATCGGGAATCAGTAGATTCTCATTGAGGACTATTTTTACTTCCACCCCTCTTTTACTGGCCCGGGATAAGGCCTTGACCAGGAATTCCCGGGGAGGGTATTCATCAGAATAAGTGGCCAGGAGTTCTGGATCAAATTCAAACTGGGTCAGGTAGATGAAATTCCGGGCCTGGTTAATTTCTCTTAGCATACTCTCCAGGGCCACCTCATTATCAATCAAAAACTCCACCTTATTTTTAGTGGTGTACCTGGATTTTTTAGACCGGCCCAGTGTTACCAGCCAGCCCACAGCATCTTGCCGGTTTAATTGTATATCATCGGCCTTTATTATGGCGCAGGATGGATCCTGAATTTTTTCTCCAATATAAAGATCACTTACATCCAGGCTATCACGTACCGCCACTTCTATATCCTCTTTTTCGCCTAAAAGAGTATGGTAACTGGAAGGAGGGTAATATATTTCATAGTATCCTTCTTTACTCGTGCGGGATTTGCCCAGAATTTTCTCACCTTTAAGCCGGGGTAATACTTTATCCACCAGTTTAAGCGGATCCTTTTCCAGAATAGAGTTTTCTTTCCTATTCACCTTCCGGGCCACCACCACCAGATCCTTTAAAGGTTGGCCTTCTTCATCCACCAATTTTCCAGTTACTCCATGATGATTGCCCTGTAATTTTATCTCCCCTAGATTAATCACCTTTCCAGTAAATTCTCCTGCAATCTGAGTTTCATAAATTAAATCCCCTTCCAGGAGCACTTCCATTTTAATTTTAAAGTGGTGATTAGTAAAAAGAGCATCATCAGATGAAAGATCAGTTTTCACCTGAAATTCACCCTTCTTATGGGTTCTACTTTCTCCTAACTTACCCTGGTCCAGTAAACCCGCCTTATCAGGATTATAAATTATCACCTGATAGGAGGGTAGATTAAATCCTTTTATTCTCTTTAATCGTCCTTTAAAGATGATTATGCTCATTAAATCACTTTTAGTAGTTAATAAATAAAAGTTAAAATGTAGAAATAATATTATAAAAGAATAATGATATCTTAAGATTTGATTTAAACCCGCATGAAATTTTAAAATCATTAAAAAGTATTATATGATATAGGATGCTTTTCAGGAGTTTACATATTTTATCTCTATTAATTTATCTTATGATTAGATTTTTGTAGTTTTTTTTTAAAAAAAAGGGAATGAGGGAGAAATTATTTATCCAGTTTGGATTTGATTTTTTTCTCTGCTTCTTTGGCTTTTTCTTTTACTTTGCCTTTTGCTTCTTTAGCTTCCCCTTTTAGTTCTTTGGATTTGCCTTTTAATTCTCCTTTTAATTCTTTGGCTTTCCCTTTTAATTCACCCTCTTTTTCCTTAGCTTTGCCCTTTAATTCACCTGTTTTTTCACCCATAAAATCCCTCCTTTTTATGCAAAAATTTGTTTTCCATACTATATCTGTTAGCCGAAACTAATATAATTTTACTTTAATGGGCTTACCGGGAATCCTGAAGCCGATAAAAATTTTCAAAATCTAGTTAAAATTGGTTGAAAAGATTAATATTTTCCTTATAACAAAAATTATTACCAGTTAATATAATTTAAAATCCAGCCTTAAGGTGAGAGGTAAATATATGAAAAAACAAAGCCATAGCACCAGGAAAAGTAAAAATGAAGACAAAGAAAGCATGTTACTCTCAAAAATAGCCCAGATGCCAGAAAAATACCAGGAAATGGGAGAAAGGCTTCATAACATAATAATGAATAGTTCTCCTGCACTAACACCCCGGCTCTGGTACGGCATGCCTGCCTATTCCCTGAAGGGGAAGGTAATCTGCTTTTTTAGGGGGGATAAAAACGAGAGATACATGACCCTGGGATTTAATGAAAATGCCGCTTTAGATGAGGGTAATCTATGGCCCACTTCTTATGCCCTCCTGGAGTTAAGTCATGCTGAAGAAGAAAAAATTTCCATTCTTATTAAAAAAGCAGTACGAGGAATAGAGAGTCAATAATCCCTGATTTTTGACTCTTTTATCCTGATTTATTTGAAAAAAAAATAACCTAATCTTCACGAACATTAAATGGTAATGGATCGTTTATTGTGGGCGAGTTTCTTAGTTAGTTATTTGTTAAAGATGAAGAGTTTCTCCCGGTTCATCAATAAAAAGCATTAATTGAGGTTAAAGGAATAGATATTCTGATATCTCTAGGAGTGCTTTCTTAAAACCCAACAGTATCTTCCTTATTTTCATTTCTAACGAGGCCTATATCCTTAAGGTATTGAGGATAGGAGAATGAAGTCTTATAATTTGAATTAGTAAAAATGAATTTATTTTAGAATTAATATGGACCAATTATAATTGGAATAGAATGAAAAAAAAACAAATATTCTGAAATTATAAAGAGTTATTTAGAGATTAAAAAAAAATGATGAATTTAAATAAAAATTAATTTATTTTTTCCAGACTTTCTTTAATTTCTGGAATTTTATTCTGGATTACATTCCAAACAATGTCCCAATCAACACCAAAGTAATGATGGATTGAGTTTATCTCTTAATCCTGCTATTTTCCTCCATTCAATTTCAGAATATTCTTTTTTGAAATCGTCTGAAATGTTTTTTACGGCCTCGCCCATAACTTCCAAGCTTCTAATACAAGCTCTCTGTAATACCGGATCTTTCATTAGATCTTCAAGTTCCAAATCATAGAAATTGGTTTCAAGGAATTCTATTTCATCAAAAATGTGTTCCAAGAAGACTTTATCCTCATTCACACCAAACTACCTCTTTTTCCACTGAAGAGCGCATGTAAGGACTTAAGCTTTTGGGGGTAAGAAGATCTACACTTTTACCAAATAGATCTTCCAGATAGAATGATAGTTCCATGAAATTATCAAAGGTAGGATTTTCAAATTCTACCAACACATCTATATCGCTTTCTTCATCTTGCAAGCCTTTGGCATAAGAACCAAATATCCCTATTCTCTTGACATCATATTTGGCCTTTATCTCACTTTTGTGATTTTTCAAGACACGGAAAACATTCATAATAACACCATCACCAAAGTAACAATTATTATGTGATTTAATTTGTGAATACTATTATTAATTATTTTTTCCCTATTAATGAGCCAATAGGCAATATTTAATATCCTTTAATACAAAACTAAAATGATAAGGGGTAAATATGTTGGATATTAAAATTTTAGCTGCATTAATAATTATCATGGCATTAGGTGCCATAGCAGGCATATTAGTTTATAATAATATGAATCCAGAAACTACAGGTACATGTAAACCTCTTATTGGTCTGGATAATAAAAGCACCACAAATAATACTCCGGATAATATTAATAATTATTTTACTTCTGATTCTTTATTTGATTTAAATTCATACTCCCCGAAAAGTGATGGTCACTTTAAACCTTCACCAGGTCCAGTACCTCAAGCAGATCCTATTAATCGTGTTATTAGTCTTTTTGATGCTTATTTAAAATCTATTTTTAATGAATCCGGTGTACCTGGCTCGGCAGTAGTAATTGTAAAGGATAAAGAAATAATTTACATGATTACCCTTGGTGTTAAGGATCTATCTTCTGGTGCACCGGTTACTAAGGATACTCTCTTTGAGATAGGTTCCTGCACTAAAGCATTCACCGCCACAAATATGGCTCAACTGGTAAGTGCTGGTTTAATGAGCTGGGATGATCCTATATCCAAATATTATAACAACACCTCCCAGTTCCAGATGTATGATCCCAGCATTACCGGCAATCTGACCATACTTGATTGTCTTTCCCACCGCAGCGGACAACCAGAATACAGCCAGGATATGGAATGGATACTTTTTAATAATTCTTATTCCCCGATGCTTTACAATCTCCGTTATGTTAAAAATAACACTCCTTTTGGTAGTACTTATGGATATAATAACATCATATATTCTTTACCAGGTTATTGCGCAGCCCAAGCAACCAATACTACCTGGAGTGATTTAATTAAAGAGTATCTCCTTAATCCTTTAGGTATGAACACTGCAACCAGCACGGTGAAAGATTTCTTTAACTCTCCAGATCACTCCACTCCTTACAGACTTTTGGGAAATGGAACTTTAATTCCCTATCAAGCGGCAAATCTTGATGCCGTCGGACCAGCAGGGGTTATAAGTGCATCAATTAGTGAAATGGCCCATTGGCTTAAATTTCAAATAGCAGGTACGGGATATTACAATGGCGTGCCCCTCGTTTCTAAGGAAAATCTGGACAAAACACGTACCGGACAAATATATGCACCAGGTTTGGGTGGTTATTATGGTTTGGGATGGATAATTAGTAATCTGAGTTTTGGTAACAAGAGTTTGGATGTCATCACTCATTCTGGTGATACTCTTTCTTCACAAACTGTAACCAGCATATTCCCCACAGAAGGATTGGGTATGGTGGTGTTAACCAATGTAGGACCAACTGGACTGGATTTCGGCCTTACTTTATTTTCAAAATTATTTACTTTAATATGTGGATATGAAAACTATGATCCCTGGCCAATTTATAAGGATATGAATAAGCCGGTGCCTTATCCAGCTCCTACTCCTCCTTTTATAGATGCTTTAGGTTTAGGTAACTATACTGGTGTTTATAACAATTATCTATATGGAAACATAACCATAACCACAGATAATAATGTTTTGACCTGTTACTTTGGAAATAACCTTCAGCCCTATACTTTAGAGCACTGGAATGCAAATTTATTCCTGGAGCCCAGCATGGATCTGCCTCTTAACTTCACCCACATCCATGATGGTTGCGCCCAGCAGTTAGTAGTAGAAGGCATTAGTGATTATAGTACCCTACCTGCCGAAACCAAATCGGTGTTCAACCGTACTAATAGTACCTCCTAAATTTTCATAAGTGAATACGGCCCTCTTAGCAAAACAAAAATTCATAAAACAAAATTACTTTTAGTAAAACATATTATAGTATTACCAATGCTATTATCCAGTATTATAATTTTGTGTTTTTTCTGGCTTTTAAGTTCGTTAAACGATACTATAACGAAGTAACAGAATGCTGCCCCGACTACCCCTTTTGGTGCATAACTTATCTACAATATTTAATAAAATAAAAATTTTAAAAATAGCAGAATATTGACCATTTAGTATATACTGAGTGATTGATTTAACTCTATTTCTAATAAATTAGAAAATTTGAATTCAAAAGTTGTTTAAGGGCCTATTTTTTAATAAGATTGGGGAATAAAAATAAATCAGCCAGAGAATATTTGTCAGTGAAAAACTTTTTTCAAATCTCAAAGATTATATAATCCCATTAACATAATAATTATATTAGAAACCATGATTATTATATGAGATAGGGATATTTTTAAAAAAAATTAGTACATTCCTGATTTTATATATTTTTATCATGGTAAAACATATACAGGCTCTGGGGGGGAGGTCTGTGGTACATGTTTCCACTTGTAAATTAATGGATTTGCCTAAGATTACAGATATTAGAGGAAATTTGACCTTTATTGAACAAAATATCCATATACCTTTTAAAATTAAAAGAGTTTATTTTTTATATGATATACCCGGGGGAGAAAGCCGGGGTGGGCATGCCCATAAAAACCTGGAACAGTTTATTATAGCCGCCAGTGGAAGTTTTGATGTAATACTGGATGATGGAGTGAAAACTAAGCGCCACCACCTTAATCGCTGCTATCATGGCCTTTATGTTCCTAAAATGGTCTGGCGAGAACTAAATAATTTTTCTTCCGGGTCAGTATGTCTGGTATTAGCTTCAGAACCATTTGAAGAAGAAGATTACATACGCAGCTACTCTGAATTTAAAAAAATAACTAATAAACCATTATTAAAGCAGGTAATTTAGACTTCCTTTAATTATCATTACCTGGTTATCAGGCCATATCCTTTCCAGATTTAATATTTTAATTTACATTCCACCGGTAGGGTTTTAATATGGAGATAAAAGTTTATCACCCTGAAGACTATGCATTATGGAATAATTTCAATGAAAATTCCAAAAATGGATTATTCTTATTTGATCGTAATTACATGGATTACCATTCATCTTTATTTTGTGATAATTCCCTGATGTTTTATAAAAATGATAAACTAATAGCCCTGCTACCAGCCCATAGGGAGGGTGGACAGTTAACAAGCCACAGTGGCCTGAGTTTCGGGGGGATGATTACCAGTAAAAAGATGCAAACCACCTTGATGCTGGATATTTTCAGGAGTTTAAGGCAATACCTGAAAGAGGAGGGCTTTAAAACATTATTTTACAAGGTCATACCCCATATATATCATTTAATCCCCGCGCAAGAAGATCTATATGCTCTTTTTAGAAATCAGGCCCGTTTAGTTCGAAGAGATGTATCTTCCGCCATTAAAATGGATGAGAGAATTTCTTTTAACCGGAACCGGAGAAGAAACCTTAAAAAAAGTCAGGATAATGGTCTTGAAGTCTCCATAAGTGATAGATTTAGGGAATTTATAGAAATGGAGAATATTAATCTGCAAAATAAGTATAACACGGTGGCCACCCACACCCCCCAGGAAATGGAATTATTATCCAGTAGATTTCCAGATAACATAAAGTTATTTGTGGTGGAAAAAAAGGAGGAAATAATCTCCGGGGTGGTGGTCTATGAAAGTACACAGGTGGCTCATGCCCAGTACCAGACTTCTAACCCGGAGGGTATAAAGTCCCGGGCTATAGATTTGATCTTTAGTTTTTTGATTAATGATTTTTATACCGACAAAAAATATTTTAGTTTTGGAATTTCCACACAAACCCAGGGCAATTATTTGAATCAGGGTTTAATTAAATTTAAAGAAAGTTTTGGAGCAAGAGCAGTGATACATGATTTTTATAGGATGGATATTTAAGGTGAGCGGTAATGATAAGTTTCATGGATTTAACCCGGGAATATGAATTTCTGAAATTAGAGCTGAACGAATCTCTACAAGAAACTCTTTCTAGTGGTTATTATATTATGGGACCGGCCTTAAAAGAATTTGAAAAGAATTTTTCCCGTTATATCGGGACCCGTTATGCTTCAGGAGTGAATTCAGGTTCTGATGCTCTTTTTTTAGCTCTTAAATCCCTGGGTATAGGGAAAAATGATGAGGTAATCACTGTGGCTCATACCTTTATTTCCACCGCGGATGCTATTGTTTTAAATGGTGCGCGTCCGGTATGGGTGGATATTGAACCAGATTCCTATCTAATCGATCCGGAGAGAGTGGTGGAAAAAATTACCCCTCACACCAGGGCTCTTTTAGTAGTTCACCTGTATGGTCAACCGGCAGAAATGGATAAGTTAAATGAAATCTGCCAGGAACATGATCTCTATCTAATTGAAGATGCCAGTCAGGCCCATGGAGCAGAATATAAAGGGTCTAAAGTGGGTAGTCTGGGTGATGTGTCCTGTTTTAGTTTTTATCCTACTAAAAACCTGGGAGGGTATGGTGACGGAGGCATGGTTCTAACCAAACACCGTGAGGTTCAGGAGAAAATTAGAAACTTGAGGGACTATGGACAGCAAAAAAAGAACCTCCATACTAAAATAGGCATAAATAGTCGCCTGGATGAAATCCAGGCCACCATATTGTCCCTTAAACTCAAATATCTGGATAGCTGGAATAAAAAAAGAAGAAAACTGGCCAGAATATACCATGATCAACTAACCCCCGGGGTTAGAACACCTCAGGAGAAGGAAAACAGAAAACATGTGTATCATCTTTATGTGATAAATGCTCCCCAAAGAGATCTAATCCAGAGAGAACTATTTAAAAATGGTATTGAAAGCAGGATTCATTATCCTACCCCGGTTCATAAACAGCCCGCTTATTTACCCTGGAGAGATTCATATTTACCCTGCACGGAGCAGGTCCCAAAGGGCATACTTTCTCTACCCCTTTATCCCTGGCTGAAAGAGGAGGAAGTTAACCGGATTTGTGAGGTTATAGATCATGCCTCTATGTAGTGTCCTCTTGCCTTCCTATAGCCATGGAAAATACCTGGAGGAAGCCATAAACAGTGTTTTAAATCAGACTGAAGCTGATTGGGAGCTAATTATCATTGATGATGCCTCTCAGGATAATTCCCCTCTAATTTTAGATAACTACCAAAAGGATGATCGTATCCATATTAAAAGGCATACTAAAAACCAGGGAATTGCTTCTACTTTAAATCAGGCTCTTAAGTGTTCTAAAGGGGATTTTGTGGCATTAATAGCCTCAGATGATGTTTGGCACCCCCGAAAATTAGAAAAACAATTAGAAATTCTTAAAAAAAACGATAATCAAATAGTGTGGAGTGAAGGGCTAATCCTGAATGATAAAAGTGAGGCTGCTGGTGAAAAATTCACCCATATTTACAAATCCTCTCAAAAATCAGGAGATATTTTCCAGGAGCTGATTCAGGGGAATTTCATTTTCGGGTCCAGTATAATGCTCAAAAAAAGTTTCTTAGATGATCTGGAGTTTGATACACAATTAAGGTTTCTAAATGATCATAAACTTTACCTGGATTTGGCCTTTAAATATAAATTCTATTTTATCCCGGAAGCACTGGCCGCTTACCGTATACATGGAGATAATACCACTTTTAATGATTTATCCGCCTGGTACCAGGATTCCGTGAAACTTTCCAGTTATATTTTTCGTGAATATCTCCCCCAAAGACCTTCCATCTCTAAAAAATGTCTTTTTGATTTGTGCTGTGTTAATCCCCTGTATCATGGTTTAAGAGTAAATCCCTGGAACAAATTCAACCTTTATTACCTGATAGTACTCCCCCTATGGTACATTTATATGGTTATTAGTGGGAGCCGCTTAAATCCCTGAGATTATTTTTTGGATAGGTGAGGATTTAAGGTAGAATAAACCAAGTATTATACGTCAATTTGAAAAAGTATTGCTATTTAATTTAAAAGATGATATTATGATTCTAATTGTAGGGGGAGCAGGATACATTGGCTCCCATGTTAATAAAGTACTTAATGAAAATGGATATGATACACTTATCCTGGATAATTTCAGTTACGGACACCATGAATTAATCCCGGGAGCAGATGTAATTGAAGGGGATCTGGGTGATGGTGAGCTTCTGGATAAAATATTCCAGGACTACCCCATCAGTGGGGTGATGCACTTTGCGGCCTTTACCTATGTGGGAGAGTCAGTCACCCACCCAATTAGGTACTACCATAACAATACCACTAATACCCTGAATCTCTTACAATCCATGATTAAAAATAAGGTAAAAAATTTTATTTTTTCATCTACCTGTGCAGTTTATGGAGTTCCTGAAAAAATACCCCTGACTGAAAATCATCCCCTGAACCCTATTAACCCCTATGGCAGGAGTAAGTTAATGGTAGAAGAGATGCTCCGTGATTTTTCTCGGGCCTATGATTTTAATTACATTTCTTTAAGATATTTTAATGCTGCAGGTGCTACTCCAGATGCAAAAACCGGAGAATGGCACCAACCAGAAACCCATCTTATACCTCTTATTCTGGATGCAGCTTTAGGGGTCAGGGATAGAATCTCTATTTTTGGTACAGATTACCCCACACCAGATGGAACTTGTATTAGGGATTATATACACGTTCTGGATCTGGCCCAGGCCCATATAAAAGCTATGGAATACCTGGAAAAGAATAATAAAAGTCAGATTTTTAATCTGGGTAATGGACAGGGATTCTCAGTACGGGAAGTCATTGAGTGCTGTAGAAAGGTTACCGGTGAAGATATCCAGGTAGAAGAGGAAAATAGACGACTAGGAGACCCCCCTGTGCTGCTTGGAAGCTCTAAAAAGGCAGAAGAATTACTGGGATGGAAAGTAGAATGGGTTGAACTGGAAGATATTATAGCCACTGCCTGGAAATGGCATAAAAAATTATATGCTGATTATAAATGAGTTTAAAAAAAAAAGCAGGGATGGTGTGCATAAAATAGTAATTTAAGCTCAAGTTAATGATTTTCAAATCATAATATACAATATTAGGAGATAGGTTTAAATGGAAGTAATATTACAGCAATTTGCTAATCTGAGCATTTTAATTTATATTGTTTCTACCATGTTGTCTATGGGGCTTAGTTTTTTTCCAAAACAATTTATAGAACCCCTGCAAGATAAAAAACTCATATTAAAATCTTTAGCAGCAAATTTCATACTGGTACCGCTTTTAACTTATATCATATTACAATTAATCCCCCTCCAACCTGGCCTGGCTATTGGACTGGTTTTAATGGCTGCTGGAGCAGGATCACCCTTTATGCTTAAACTGGTACAGTTTATAAAAGCCGATATGGCCTTTGCCGTGGGATTGATGTTAATTTTATCCACCGTTACTTTAATTTATCTGCCCCTTTCACTTTCTTTTCTTTTACCTGATATTTCTGTAAACTCGCTATCCATAGCAGTTTCATTACTGGTTTTGATATTTCTACCCTTACTGGGGGGAACTGCTTTAAAATGGAGATACAGTAAACTGGCTGAGATTATTAAACCCACCTTTAATCAAATATCCAATATATTCCTCTTTGTTGTGGTGCTTTTATATTTGGGTCTTAATTATCAGGACTTTCTGTCAGTATTTGGTACCGGAGGATTACTGGCTGCTTTAATTTTTGTATTGGCCTCATATTTTATAGGATATATGCTGGGAGGACCTTCAAAAAATACAAAAACCGTGCTGGGTATGGGAACTGCTATAAGAAATTCATCAGCTGCTTTTGTAGTGGCTCTGGCTAACTTCAGTGCCCAATACGAGGTGATGGCCATGATAATAGTAGTATATTCCCTGAGCATAATCGTGATGATGTTAATCTCTGGAGAAATAGGTAAAAGAACTAAAAAATCAGAGGACATATGATTAAAAATTCATACCTCTTAAATAAAAACCGTGGCCTGATTGTTTTAAAAAAAAAGTTGAATGAAATTATAATAAAGTGTGACATAATTATTTAAAAAAAAAGTTGAAGAATTACATATTCTTCATCACATTTTTCATGTATTCCAAAAGTTCAACCCGGGCTTCCTTATCATCCAGGGCAAAGTCAATGGAAGTTTTAAGCCATTCCACTTTATTTCCTATATCATAGGTTCTTCCCTGGAAGACCACCCCATAAATCTTATTTAAGAGTCGCATGGCATCGGTAAGTTGAATTTCTCCTCCAAAACCAGGGGGTACTTCCTGAATATGGTCAAATATTTCACTTTCTAATATATATCGTCCCATGATAGCCAGGTTAGAGGGTGCTTCACTTAGGGGTGGTTTTTCCACCATGTCCTCTATGGAATAGAGTGAGGGTTCTACTTCCTGGCCCTTGATGATACCGTATCGTTCTATTTTCTCTCGGGGTACTTCTTCTACTGCTAAGACCGAAGCCTGGTATTTTTCATATACATCCATAAGTTTTCTGGTGCAGGGCACCGGGGAACTGGTGATGGTATCTCCCAATAGTACCGCAAATGGTTCTCCATCAATGTGTTTACGGGCACAGTAAATAGCATCCCCCAGTCCTTTTTGTTTTTTCTGACGAACATAGTATATATCAGCCAGTTCGCTAATGGATTCTACTTCCTGTAGAAAATCATTTTTTCCATTTTCCCGGAGGAAGTATTCCAGTTCAAAGGCCCGGTCAAAGTGGTCCTCGATGGACCTTTTACCTTTACCAGTGATAATTAAAATATCATCTATTCCAGAGGCCACTGCCTCTTCCACCACGTACTGGATGGTGGGTTTATCAAAAACAGGTAACATTTCTTTAGGTTGTGCTTTAGTTGCCGGTAAAAACCTGGTCCCTAAACCAGCGGCGGGTATTACTGCCTTCATGATTTACACCTTTTATAATTAAAAAATATACAATTCTCGCGATTTATAAAAAATTTGACTAGAAACCCTTTTAGTATATTATTATGATCTTAGTTGATTAAAATTGTTTATAAGTAATATAAGTATGAAAATAAGTTTAGATAAAATAAAAAAGAAGAAAATAGGAATTTAAGTTTTTAACTTATTCCCGCAATCAATTCACACAGTACCGGTTGGGTTACTGGGGTTATAGTTACTGAACCATCGGCATTGACTGTTACAATTACTTCCACATATATAGTGTTCATACCTTCTAAGAAAGCAGCTCCTTTAGCTGCATCCAGAGTGATCTCGGTTTTACCCTGGGTTATATCTGCAGGTAGCTGGTATAGAACATGAGAAGCGATTATATCAAATTTAGTGGTTTCATTGTCTATGTGGTTTTCATCTCCCCCATTAAGGCTTAGATTCATATTAACCTCGCCAGTAGAATTAGCACTGTAGGGTTCAGACCACATTTTCATGCGGAAAGTGGTTCCTGCCGGTAGGGCCTCATTATCATATCCTAACTCCTTAGTTAAGTTAACAACTGATTGGCCAGTAGAAGGTTCTTTCCAGGATTCTACATAGACATTGGTGATGGATCCATCTTTTTTAGTGACATTCTCCATTACAACTACTGATTTAGCCCAGTGATCAGGAGCATTATTATTTATAACCATCAAAGTCTGGGATGCTGTTGCAGTTTCTGCTGAAGGCATCATAAAAGCGGCAAGGGCACCTATAATAACTATTACAATAACTGCTATAATTAAAATTCCAGTATTACGATTCATGATACCACCCTATAATATAGTTATTACCCGGTAAGCAACAACAGCTGCAAATACCAGTAGCAAAGGTACAATGGCTACATTGGATCCCTTTATAAACGAACTGATACGGTTACTATTTTCTGCTTCTGAACTCAAAATCTCTTTCAAGGCCAGAAATGCAATAAGAGCAATAACTGCTATGACACTGTAGGCCATTACATCCGTGGTGGTCACCGTGGTGGTGGTAGTAGTTACCGTTGAAATCAAATCAAATTACCTCCCTTTTTTCAAAAGTATATTAAATTGAAAATTTTCACTAACAGAACCTATGTTTTCCAGTATATATAATGTTTACTATTTTCCTTGGAATTTACATAAAAAAGGTATACGAGATTAATATTAATTTTAAGAAAGGCGAACTTTTCAAGAAAAAAGAGAGTGATTTTATTTCAGAAATTAATTCCAATTTATCCATAATCAGGATATAAGGTCCTTTATTATTCTATTTATTTCATTTTCAACGGTATCAAATATTTTTATGGTTTTTTGCCGGCTTTTATGGCCAGATACAATCTCCACTTCTTTATGAGTTATAGTGCTAAATTCCTGAATTATCTCCTTATTGGCCTTCCCCCTTTGGGGGATAGAGCGTATTCTTATTTCTATCCTATTTCGCCAGGGATTATAGGAACTTATAGAAAATCCGCTGGATCCCGGGGAAACTTCAATATCTACCAGCACACCGTCTTCTACTCCCCTAATGGCCTTCATAATTATAAATTAATTAAATCCTTATTAAAATTTTGTTATGCTATTTAATACCTGATCATTATTATCAGGAAATGATATTACAAAAAATTAAATATTCCCGGAGCATACAATTAACTAGAGGTGAAATTATGGTAGCAAAAAAAGGCGAAAAATACAGATGTGAAGTGTGTGGCTTGACCATCAATGTGGAAGAAGAGTGTGGCTGTGATGAGTGTGCCATAGTCTGCTGTGGAAAGCCCATGGAAAAAAAAGAATAATTAAATAAATTTTTTTTTTAATAGGAAATTAAGAGCAACATTTAAATACCTGTTTTTAGAAAGGATGGTATGCTCTAATTTATATGTAGATTAGGTGCCAGCAGGGGTGGTCGAGCGGTCAAAGGCGCTAGGTTGAGGGCCTAGTGGGGTAGTCCCTTCGCGGGTTCGAATCCCGTCCCCTGCACTAAAAAAAAATATTTTTAAAAAATTTTATGCATTTTAAGATTTATATTAATTCAATTTATAAGCCAATTTTAATTGATTCTATATATTATAGAATTAGAGTTACCTGATTATTCTAGAATTATCTCCACTTTCAGGGTTTTACTCTTTTTTAAATCCTCAATTAGATCTTGATTTAAATCACAGGCAGCTTTATCTGCTTTAATCATCAGGGTGCGGCTGCAGATATAATCACTCTTCCGAGCGACCATATCGGTGGGATGATCCAGACTTAAATCAGGGTGCCCGGTTCCTCTTATTTCATCCTGATGATGAGTTGTACTTAAAACCATCCTTACTTGTGCCCCTTCACGTGTTATGGCTCTTTTTAATTCTTCTGGAAAATCAAGCATGGTTTTATCAGATTTAACTCCAATTATGCAATCTGCCTGGATTCCTATTTCCGGATCCAGAGTTACTTCCAGGGTGGAACGGTGTTTTGAACTTACATTAGGGTGTCCTTGTGCATAGAAAACATATTTAATCATGAAAAAATCCTCATTGAAAAATTAAAAATTTGGTTTCTATCTGGCCCCTTTTTAAAAAAAGCATTTTTTATACGGGAAAAATAGTTACCATCATTAATTAGTAGGAATGCTGCTTTTAATTTTATCTCAAAGAAAAATCCTTGAAATAATTATTATAAAGAGTCAGATGGTAATTATTTGCCATTTAATCACCCCCACGGTAATTAAAGGCCAGATAGTAACGCTAATAATATTATGGGTTTATTTTTATATAAATTTTACTAAAAAAATTTGGGAAATTGTTCCTTCAAGAAAAGAAAAAAGTATTAATTTACTTTATTCTTTTCTTTTAATTTTGAGAGAAGTTTATCATGCCTGATTTTTATATGATCATATCCTTTTGTATCAAAGGGGCAGTCCTCTATACAGTAAGTACACCCCTTAGAACAACCTATACACTGGTTTTGTATTAAAATTACTTCTTTGCCACAGCAAGTTTCTTTTTCAATTAATGCTTTTTCCGGGCAGGCTTTGATACATTTTCCACACCTATTACAGTAATCTCTTATCCAGGTATGGGGGTTTTCTTCCCTTAGGGGTAAATTTTCCATGGTGGTGAATATGGCAGATATTTTCTGTGCCGGGCCACATTCTGGAGTTATTAGAAGACCACTTTCACCTATAAGTCCCATGGAAGCTTTTTGCCCCAGTGCAGATAAATCCACCAGGGCTTCATAAGGGTGGGCTACCTGGGTGGAGTAGCCCTTTTGTCGCAGGTAATCAGATAATTTATAGGTTATTTTACCCAGTTTCTCATAGGCCGCGTCATTATAACTCTGGGCTTCCTCACCCGGAGGTGTTTTTATGATTTTGCGATCCATGGGCATGGTGAGGACTATGGCCTGGGGATAGTACACCTTTTTATCTCCAATTAAAATATCTGGATTAAAGGAGGTATATCCTATACTGGAAATTCCCAGTTTATGGGCATATTCTTCAAATTTCTGGATAAATACATCATCAACCATTTTTTTCATTTCCAGAGGATTTTCTACCTGTGATAGGTCCGGGTATTCTTTATCCCATCCACAGGAACATCCACTACCACAACCTTCTTCCAAAGAAGATTCTTTTTCCATGGATTTATTTTCTTCCACCCCACAGCCACATCCGTCGTTTTGTGATTGAGTATCTGAACATGATTTTTTAAGTGTTTTTTCTCCACCGCCACAATTAGATACTTCTTCAAATCCGTCACCAGCACAATCTGAATCATTATAAGATTCTTCAATACCACTAACCTTATTTATCCGTGATTTTTCTATTTCTTCGCATCCACAGTCTTTATCTTTCAATATTATATCTCCTTATAATCATTAATTCTTGCTTAAAAAATATCGGATTAATGCACGGTTAAAACCGGGCATTTAGCGTCCCTTACCACTTTTTCAGCCACACTACCCAGTAAAAATCTCTCTAATCGGTGTTTTCCAGATCCACCAATAACAATTAAGTCCACCCCTGTACGGGCCATATTTAATATTTCCTCAGAAGCCAGACCTTCTTTAATCATGTATTCTTTTTTTAAGGGTTTAGTTTCCATTTTCTTAAATAGTTGGGCTACTTTCTCCAGGGCTTCTTCCCCTTCTTTTTTTAAGATATTCATGGTTACCCCGGAGGTGGGCCGGGATTCCAGAACATTCAATACATAAATAAAAGAGCCATGGGCCTGAGCCAGCATAATAGCATATTTAGCTGCATTTAAGCTCACTGAGGAACCATCAACAGGCAATAGAATTTTTTCAAACATTTTACATCTCCCTAGTCTGATTTATCAATATTACAGCTAATGCTCTCTTCTTCTTCCTTACAGGTAAGGGCAGTTTCTTTGTTTACAGGGCACTGTTCTTCACCCAGGTGACATTCCGCGTAAAGTCCGCAGTATTTTTTGGATATGGCCACCAGCATGAGCATGAGTGGTACTTCAATTAAAACCCCTACCACGGTGGCCAGGGCTGCTCCTGATCCCAGACCAAAAATGAGTATGGTAGTGGCTATAGCCACTTCAAAGTGGTTGGAAGCCCCAATCATAGAGGCTGGAGCAGCGTCCTCATAGGATAGTTTCAGTTTCCGGGCCAGGAAAAAGTAGCTTAAGGCATATACAAAGATGGCATTTACAAAGATAGGTACTGCTATCCAGAATATGGTTAAGGGGTTGTCCACTATTACTTCGCCTTTGAAAGTGAATAAGAGTATTAGTGTGGCTAGAAGGGCTATTATGCTCACGGGCTGTATAAATCGCAGGAATTTTTTTTCAAACCATTCCCATCCCCTGTTTTTTATTATCCATCTACGGGTGTAATATCCACTTACCAGAGGGAAGAATACGTATATGGCCACTGAAAAGGCTATGGTTTCCCAGGGTAAGGGTACCTGGGATATTCCTGATAGGAAGCTGGCCAGTGGAGCATATACCACTACCATTACCAGGGAGTTTACTGCTATCATAATGAGAGTTAGTCCGTCGTTACCCCGGGCCAGGTAGTTCCACATTAAAACCATGGCGGTGCAGGGAGCTATTCCCAGGATTATTACCCCTGCCAGGTAACTGCGCCAGAGTTCTATCTGCTGCCCGGTGGCTATTATCTCTGTTCCCGGTAAAAAACCCACAAAGAGGTATCCCAGGAAGAACCAGGCAATGAGGAAGGTGGAAAGGGGGGCCACCACCCAGTTTAAAAACAGAGTCAGGCCTACCGGGCGTGGTGTTTTAGCCGCCTTTAGAACCTGTCCAAAGTCTATTTTAACCATGATAGGGTATACCATGAAAAATAAGGCTATAGCTATAGGTATAGAAACGTTGAATACCGTGTAGGAGTCCAGGGTCAGGGCCATTTCCGGGACACTTCGGCCTAGTAGTATGCCCAGTATGATACAGGCGAATACGAATACTGTAAGGTATTTTTCAAAAAAGGATAAATTTTTACTTTTTATGCTTCTATTGGCCATTTAATCACCTTTATATTAGCTTTTCAATGGATATTATTCATAATCTGGTCTACAAGTTCCATGATATCTGGATGGGATAGCTGGTAATGTATCCATACTCCTTCTTTTCGCCATTTCAAAAATCCTGCATTTTTTAATAAAGTTAGATGATGGGATACGGTGGGCTGGGGTTTATCCAGTACCTCAATTATTTCACAAGCGCATAGTTCACCGTTTTTTAGTAAGTGCAGTATTTTAAGGCGGGTGGGATCTGCCAGGGCCTTTAAAACCTCAGCAGTTGCATACAAATTTTCGTCTGAGGGTAAGCCCTGTCTTAGTTTTATCAGTTTTTCAGCAGAACTCTCATCAGTAGCACATGATTTCATACCCCTTTTATATATATCATTATATTTAAATATTTGGATATATGGATGAAAGGGGTGAGGTTTTTAAATCCTTAAAAAAACAACAATGAATAAAAAAAACTTTAATCTGGAAAAAAATGAAAGGAACTTACTGCTTGATTATTGAAAATAAAAAAGAATGTGACCTTACTGTAGGAAAAAAGGGTAATTTTCATTTTGAAAAAGGTTTTTATGTCTATGTAGGATCTGCCCTTAATTCATTGCCAGGCCGCATAAAAAGACATCTTTCCTCATCCAAGAAATTATTTTGGCATGTGGACTACCTTTTAGCTGCACCTCACACCAGAGTAATAGAAGTAGTGTTTGCCAGTAACCCCCATAAGGTGGAGTGTGCTATCTCAAGTAATATATCCCTGAAATCTAAAGAAATACCTGGATTTGGTTCATCAGATTGCCGTTGTAAATCTCATCTATTCTATTTTAAAGATTCAACAGAATCAATTAAAATCTGTAAAGATTCATTTTTAAAAAATAAGTTAGTTCCACAGGATTTATCCCAGTTATCCCTGAAATAGTCTTTAATATTAGATAAAAAAAATAATCAGAAACTTAAAATATTATTAAAGTTTCTGAAAAAACTCTTCAAATTCCTCATCTTCCAGTGGAGTGGGGAGGATGAAATCTGAATTTTTATAAATGGCCCGGGAGAGTTCACGATACATCTCCGCCATATCTGAATCTGGGAACTTCTCCATCACCGTTTTAGCATCATATTCACTTTTCTGGACCAGCTGGTTGCGGGGTATAACTCCGATTACTTTGGTGCCTATTTTCCGGGCAAAACGTGATACCACCTCTTCCTCATTATCCAGACCTTTACAGTTGCAGATTATGCCTCCCAGACGGCTTTTTAATTTTTTTATACCTCTGGAGATATTATTAGCCGCATAAAGGGCCATGTACTCTCCAGAAGTTACGATGTAAACTTCATCAGCATAGTCTTCCCTTAAAGGAACTGCAAACCCCCCACAGACCACATCACCCAGTACGTCGTAGATAACCACATCCAGGTCTTCTTCAAAGACATTTAGCCTCTCTAAAAGACTCATGGCCACAATAACTCCTCTACCAGCACAGCCCACACCAGGTTCTGGACCGCCGCTTTCGGTGCACATCACCTGGTTAAATCCACTGAATATAACATCCTTTCTTCCAGCATTCCTTTTTTCTTTGATGATGTTTAATATGGTGGGCAGTCGGGAGCCATAGAGGGTACGGGTGGTGTCTGCCTTGGGGTCGCATCCTATTACCAGAACCTTTTTATCCTCACTGTAGGCTCCGGCTATATTGGATACAATGGTGGATTTACCAATACCTCCCTTGCCATAAATGGCTATACGTTTGGTTTTACTCATTAGATTTCACCATAGCACCGATAATATCTCCCCTGGTGAGAATACCAACCAGTTTATTCTCTTCATCCACAACTGGAAGGCGGTTAATCTGGTGTTGATCCATGAGTTCGGCTGCATCAGAAATGGATTTATCAGGAGTAATGGTGATCACCTTCCGGGTCATGATGGATGAGACCTTCTCCACTGCAGCTTTATTTATTCCTGCTGCTATCTCATCAAATTCGTATTTCATGCGCACTGGTAATTCAATTAAATCCAACGGTGCAGGTAAGATAAGATTTAAATTAGGAGAATGGACTTCTAAAAGCCGCATAATATCCCCTTCACTGAGTATACCCACAACTTTCCACTTATCATCCACCACCGGGGCCCCACTAATCTTATGATCCCTTAAAGTTTTAGAAACTTCACTAATCTTATCTGCCTCTTTAAAGGTTATTACCTCTTTTTGCATGGCATCTTGAATTTCTATCAATTCATCAACTCCTTTTTTAGATGGGATTTTATAATCAAAGTAATTTTCAACATGAAATAATTATTCTTTTTGCTTTAAATAAGTATAATGTTTAATTGATTTATTTTATCTAATAAAAAAATTAGAAGGAGTTATCTTTTAACTTTTTTATAAACTAAATCCCCTGACCGTACCTTTTCATCCACCTTTAAGCCCACATTTTGTCCTTTTATAGCTTTTGTAATATCTAATCCCTCTATCTGCATGGATTCTGCCTTTTGTTTTACAAATCCGGTGGTGGGGCCCTGAATAATAAGTTCGTCTCCTAGTTTTAAATCAGACCATAATCTTACTTCTGCTGCTTTTACCTGGGAGAAATAATTGACCACTTCACCCACGTCTTTTTTTATATAGGGTGACTGGTTGGAGGGACTATCCTGCAGGGGTTTTTGGAAGTAGAAGCCCTGATCAAAGCCCCGGTTAAATACGTTTTTTAAATCATCTAACCATTGGCTTTTAAAGGACCATCCATTATGATAAGTATTAATTGCTTCCTGGTAAACCCGGGTGACCTCCCCTACATAATCTGCACTTCTAGCCCGCCCCTCTATCTTAAAAGCAGCTACCCCTGACTCCATTAACTCCGGTATGTATTCAATCATGCACATATCCCGGGGACTCAAAAAATGAGTCATATTATCCTCTTTTTCTAATATAAGTTTGCTACCATCTTCACACTCCATCTTCCACACTTTACGGCAGGGCTGCAGGCATTCCCCACAATTAGCATTTTTCTGGTACAGGTAGCTACTTAAAAAACAGCGTCCAGATAGGGCCATACACTGGGCCCCGTGAATGAATACTTCTATTTCCAGTGGGGATTTGCTACTTATTTGTTTTATTTCATCCAGGGATAGTTCCCGGGATAGAATAGCCCTTTTAACACCCAGTTTTTTTAAGGTGTGCAGGGTGCGGGTATTGGATGCATTGCCCTGAACTGAATAGTGGGCCTCCAGGTGGTGATCCCGGATTAATTCCAGTGCCCCCAGGTCAGATACAATAAGAGCATCCACCCCGGATTCAACCACACCAGGTAGCATTTTCTCCAGCCCATCCAAATCCTGGTTTCTCATCATGGTATTGGTGCACACATACAGCCTGGATTCATGTTTATGGGTCATATTAACCGCCTTTTCCAGTTCACTTAGAGAAAAGTTGGTGCTATGGGCCCTCATATTGAATCCCTGTATACCAATATAAACCGAATCAGCCCCGTTTTTTAGGGCGGAGCTGAGGGATGTGAAGTTACCTGCAGGAGATAATAGTTCCACCATATTAACCATTTTATTTAGATTTATAAAAAATAAGATTTGAAAAATAATTATTTAACATCGGCAGGATTCATAGAGTTCCAGGTCCCGGGGAAGTTCAGTAGGGTATTCCCCATCCAGACATCCGGTACATAGCTGTTCCTTATCAATGCCAATGCATTTAATTAAGGATTCCAGGGAAAGGTATCCCAGTGAATCCACACCCAGTGACTCTTTAATTTCTTGAACTGAATGATTGGCCGCAATTAATTCTTTTTTAGTGGCCATGGCCACCCCATAGTAACAGGGGGAGATTATGGGAGGGCACCCTATTCTCAGGTGAATTTCTTTTACTCCGGTTTGTTTTAGTACATCAATTAATGACTTGGAGGTGGTTCCTCTTACTATACTGTCATCTAAAAGCACTATACTTTTACCTTCCAGTTCAGAGATTATAGGGTTCATCTTGAGTTTTACCGAGGTTTCCCTTTCACCCTGGGTGGGCATGATAAATGTTCTTCCAATGTAACGGTTCTTGATTAGTCCTTCACCATAGGGTAGTCCTGAAGCCCGGGAATATCCTATAGCGGCGGTAATGGCAGAATCCGGTACCGGCATCACCACATCGGCCTTGGCCGGGAACTCCTGATGCAGAGCTTTACCTATATTTAAGCGCACCTGATAAACATCTCTCTGGTCGATGATGCTGTCTGGTCGGGCAAAGTACACATATTCGAACATACAGTGGGCCCTTTTAATCCAGGAGGTGTCCATTTTATAACTGGTGATTTTATCATTGAGCAGTATGATTTCACCAGGTTCCACATCCCGTAGTAGTTTAGCCCCAATTACATCAAAGGCCACTGTTTCTGAGGCCACCATATTTAAATCCTCTTTCTGGCCCAGGGCCAGTGGTTTCATACCCAGAGGGTCCCGGACCACGTAAAGGTCACAGTTAACCAGCACTACCATGGAATAGGATCCAATCAATTGCCGGGTAACAGCCTTTATACATTCAATCATATCCTGATTTTTGATGTATTCCCGACTTAACATGTGACAGATTACTTCTGAATCTGTGGTGGATCGGAATTGGTGGCCCTGGGCCTTTAACTCCTGGCGGAGTTCCATGGAATTAATTATATCGCCATTATGGGCAATGGCTATATTTCCACCCTGGAACTCACTAAAAAAAGGTTGTGAATTTTCCAGAAGTGAGCTGCCTGTGGTGGAATATCTTACATGACCAATACCCACCTGACCTTCTAATTCATCCACTTTTCCATTATTAAAAACGTCGCACACCAGACCCATGCCCCGGTAGGTATTTAAATCCTGACCATTATGGGTGGATATCCCTGCAGATTCCTGTCCCCGATGCTGTAGAGCATAGAGACCAAAATATATAGGGGAAGCCACGTTTTTTGAATCGTTATGAGAATATATACCTACAATACCACACTTATCTTGCAATTTTGGATTCTCCCCTTGAATATTAATTTAAAATAAGATCATTCCCAAATATTCTGGAACTGATTCTCCAGATTATCATTTTCCTCATCTAAATCATTTTTTAGTTCTTCAGATTTTGGATCCATGAAAATAAGGGCGGTTCTAATAACCTTGAGCCATTCTATGGCCTTATCCTTGGACCGGGCACTTATGGAGCCCTGACCCACTATAATATTATCTGGTTTAAATTGATTAGTTGCAAAAGTAATATGTTCTAAATCTTTTAAATCTTCATCAAAAGCTTCTCTCCAAAGCTTTGTAATAGAAAAAACTTCAAATAAATTTTTATTCAAAATACTGGTGTATTGAGAATTTAACTTGTTATAATCTCCTTTAATATTTTCCAGTTCAATTTTAAGTTTATCAGATTCCTGTAGAAGTTCCTCATTAGAGATAGAAAATTCTTCCATTTTATCTAATAGGGACTGGTTTTCATTAAGTAGATTATTATTCTCCCGTGATAATTCCTGCATTTTATGGTGAGATTCCATGAACTGGTCTTCCAGTTGTCTGAAATCCCTAATATTAGCAATAGATAACAAACCCGCCCTAATGATGGCATTTTTAATTTCTTCTGAAATTATCCCGGGATCTATGTACTCCACATCATGTCCATAGGGAAATTTCATCCTTTCCAGGTGTCCCACTTCGTCTTTAAGGGATTTTTGAAATTTTTCAGCCAGATCTCTTCCAGGACCATCCACATCAGTGGCAATTAATACCACGTCAGCTCCTTGAACCGCCTTACGGGCAATATCAATACTGGTGGTGGGGATGATGGAAGAAATGGTAATGTGATACTCTGCGCCTAGTGCCACGTCCTGCATGGCCCGTGAAACACTTTCCACATCAGAAGCGCCTTCCACAATTATTCTCACATCAATAGGGCTTTTATTATCCATCTATTTCAACCTTTGACCGGATATCTTTTTATTTTGCCAGCTGTATCTCCTTACTCTTTTGGATTTACCAAAACCACAGGAAGCACAAACTTTTCGGCGAACATGATAAGCGTTTCTACCACATCTTCGACATCTAATGTGGGACTTTTTATTTCTTTTACCAAATGAGGGTGTACCTTTCATTATTAAATCCTCCTAAAAAAAAGATGAAAATTTTAATAGAATATAAATTAATCCAATAAATTAGTATAGTTACTTAATATTAAAATAATTTATTATTAAAATTAACTAATTTCTATTATAAACATTTAGTTCAGGGAGATATATATACTATGTTATCTCCACGGATTAGAACTGTGCCCAATCTGCGGGTCACTTCACCTTTTTCTAATTCTTCAGCATCATTTAATACCAAGTTCATATGTAAGTCGAAACTCTTTAAAACTCCTCTAAATTCTCGGTCACCTTTCAGTTTGATTAGTACCGGGGAATTTAAAGATTTGCCTAATGCATCAAGTGGCCTTTGTACATTCACTTTCTGTGCATTCATAATTATCACCTTTCCTATAACTTCAATGTTGGCTGGATTTATATTTAAATGTAACGCTCTTTAAGATAAAAAGCTATAACCAGATTCTATATTGATTTAGAAACACGTATAGTAATATCATCAGAAAAGAGTGTTACCATATTATTTTAGCCATGAATTTAATCAACAATACCATCAAGTTCTATAATCAGACTTGTTATAATGTTCTTTGTAAAATAGAGTATTTAAATCTTTTTTTAAAAAAGGATATTATTATTTAAGTTCCAGAAATATAGTGCCTTAGATATTTAAGTCCAGATTGAATATGAATTAAGTTTCCAGTTCCATATTCTCTAAATACATAAATATATAGAGTTCTAATCTATCCCTCATTTAATTGAAGCTCTGAATTATTAAAAATAATGATTTGTCACAATTTTCTGCTTTTTTAGATTATTACATAGCCTCATTTTTATGAGGATATTGGTTAAAATAGTATAGCCTTATAGATGAATAATTAAGTGAGATAATTGGTTATAGCTGGATTTAAAAAAATGTTTCATGCTCTACCGGGATCTCCTTTTATGTAAGACATAAATTATGAATGCTATCTGAATTAACAGAACTATAAAGGCCAGTGAAGCCTCATCCCATCCTAATAAGAAACCCCCTTTAAGTGTCCCTACTGCAGAAGATGTGCTCCAGGTTAAGGGCCACATAATGAATAGATTGGAAGTTAAACGGAAGATAATTGCAAATAACATCCCAAAAAGGGCTAAAGTTATAATTTCACTTAAAGGGTAAGTTCCCCAGTGGTAGGCCCCTAAGGATATACCTGCTAGTAAAATTCCAGGTATAATACCAAATGCCCGGTCAAAGCGAAGTTGAAGCCAGGAAAAGATAAAAAAAGGTTCCCATAAAATAAGACCATTGGTTAAAAAATGAGGAATTAAATTTAACCCATAAAAGGAATACTGGCTGAGGGCATAATACAGGAAATATGATGTTATAAATATGCTAATAATCAGGCTGGGAATTAAACCCTCTTTTTTTATACCTAAATCCTTTATAAATCCATTTTGACGCCATAAAAGCCACCATACTGGAAATATGACCAGCAGGGATGTGAAAATTAATCCATAAATTGCTTTTAAACCATTTTCTGATGGTAGATGAACCAGTAAATAATAGCCCCCTCCCACCATTATTAACGCAGTTATTAAAGCTACAATCGTGTCGGATGATGGATTCCAGGCAAACCATCTTTTATTTAAGAATTCAGGATACATGATAAACCCCCAATATTCTAATATTTTTATTTATATTAAGCTAAAATATTACATTTACTATAATTGCATTTAAGAGGCAATATTTACCAGGAAAATGGCTTATTCGAAATGATTATTAAATATTAAAAATATAAGATATTTAATAAAATCAAGTTTCGGAGTACTTAAATGAAAAAGAAACCCATATCGACATAATTAGATATTGGTCTTTTTTAAAGATTTATTATTTATTTTAAAACCACATATCTAAAAAATACTACTTTATATTATCTAAAGGTGTTTATTTGAAAGTTAAGAAAAGATATTATCTCCAGAAGAAAAAATTAAAAGATATAAAAAAGGATTTAGGTGATTATTCTGTCTTAATTCCATCTAAAGCCAAAGTAGAGCTTTTAGAAACAGAAGAGTGTCCAGTTATACTGGTTGATGGTCAGCCCCTGATTATGATACTGGATGATCAGCCATTTCCTACCTTGAAAGGAGCTCTCACCATGGATTTAGATTTTAACTATGTGGTGGTGGATATGGGGGCAGTGAAATTCATGGCCAATGGGGCAGATGTTATGAGTCCTGGTGTGGTGGATGCTGATCCGGATATAAAAGAAGGGGACACCGTGGTTATTGTGGATGAAACCCATAAAAAACCACTGGCTATTGGTAGCAGTATAATAAGTGGAAAGGAGATGGTGGAAAACACTAAAGGAAAAGCAGTAAAAACCATCCATTTTATTGGGGATAAAATATGGGAATTGGAATAAGAAAAGGGTGTATGAAAAATGGTTAAACTACGCTGGGAAGCAGGTAATGTTATATCTCCCCAGGTGCATCACATCGGAATTTTAGCACTGGGTTCCCATCTGGAAAACCATGGCCCGGCACTGCCCATTGATACTGATGCTAAAATAGCCTCCTACATTGCCCTGGAAGCATCCTTATTAACCGGGGCTAAATTTTTAGGAGTTTTATATGCTGCTACTGAATTTCCTTATATCCCCCATGGAATCCATGTGGAGGTAAAAGAACTGGTAAATAACCGGCTAAAGCCCACTTTAAAATCTGCAAAAAAGTGCCTTAACTTAAAATCGGTGGTGCTGGTTAATGGACATGGAGGTAATGTCCCTATCTGCGACTTTATAGAGGAACTGGAAGAAGAATTGGATCTGGAAATAGTTTTTAACAACCGCATGGTGGAAATAGAAGGCCCTCATGCCGGTTCAGGAGAACTATCTGTTGGTACTATTTTAGGAATAACCCGTACCTCCCAATTAAAGGATAACTTTAATCTGGATGATTATCCAGAAGTGGGGATGTGTGGTTTTAAAAAAGCCAGACAAGAAGATGAAGGAATAGATGAAGGGGCCCGGGAAGTTGAAAAGGAAGGAATTTATGTGGACCCCATTTTAGGCCAATCCCTGCTGGATAAAGCTATAAAAGATATAGTAAAAGATGTTAAAAAACTCTTAGAAGAAGAGGATATGTAAAATAAACTAATATAATTAAAAGGATAGTTCTTTTTTTAATAAGAGATAGTTTGATTATAATAAATAATGGTAGGAGGTGATAAGATTTGGACACCTTTATAACCTTCTACCATATAAAGGGGGCTGAGCTCCCCCTAATATTCATTTATTTTCTACTTTTATAAATGATTGGGTTTTTTAGAAATTAAGGATAATTAAATCCTGTTTTTTAACTAAGAAATAAAAAAATTTTTTATTATTTCTTTTTTGAAGATAAATTCTATTTATTTAATTATCTAAGAGTCCGTATCTTTAAAGCCTAAGATACGGATTTAGAACGATAAGAAGATATCTGATTCGCCCCGACCCGTGAACAATAATTTAAATTATATATCAGGAGATCTGGTTCTCTGCAGGGCCTTAATATACCTTCTGGTCCATAAATGGGTGATACTGCTCCCTACCAGGTTACCAATTACTATACCCCACCATACCCCTGAGGGCCCCCAGCCCCAAACTATGGCCAGCAAGTATGCTATAAGAATTATGCAGGCCAGTTCCCTGAATAGAGTCATAACAAGAGAGGTTATTCCCTTTCCAATAGCCTGGAAGATGGAAGATGACATGATACCCAGAGGTAGCAGTAGATAGAAGAAACACATTACCTGGAGGAATAGAGCTATGGTAGGTGCCAGGTAGGATGTTTCAGGAGAGTAGGCAAATATCCGGGCCATATAAGGGGCAAATATGTAGGTTATCACTCCCAGTAAGAGGGCCACTTTTATACTGAGCTTGACTGAGTACAGGTGGGATATGGAAAGTTTATCAAACATTTTGGCTCCGTAGGCTGCACCGGCAACGGTAATAAGAGCGGTTCCTATACCTGCTGAGGGGATGATGGCCACCATAACCACTCTCCATCCGGCAGTGTAGATAGCCACTGCATCAGTTCCTCCAGTTATAACCAGAATTCCATTTAGTATCCCCATTAAAAGGGCTATTACCAGGGTTTCCGCACTGGCAGGTAACCCCACCAGCAGTATACTTTTAAGGACTTTTTTACTGGGTTGGAAATCATACCGGGAAAAAGATACATAGGTATCCCTTTTTAAAAGAAGCCAGTAGACAATAACAGCAGATACCAGGGCCGATGATATCACTGTGGCCCAGGCTGCACCGGCTATACCCCAACCCGCCCAGTAAATGAGTATGGGATCCAGGACCATGTTGATTATAGCTGAAGCAGCCATGGCATACATGGCCCTTTTAACATCCCCTTCTGCCCTCAGGATTCCCGAGGATACCCCGGTAAATATTAAGAAGATGGTACCGGCAAAGATGATTTGACCATAATCCACTGCCAGGGATAATGATTCACCTGCTCCCAGGGCCAGTAAAATATCCGGGAGAAATAAAAGTAAGGGTATGGTTAAAGCCAGGGATACACCTACGGAGATTAATATCGAGTGTATGGCTGCATTATCAGCGCCTTTTTTATTTTTAGACCCGATGCATCGGGCTATAGCTGATGATGCTCCTGCTCCCAAACCATTACTCAGGCCAATCAGGATCATGAAAACCGGGCTGATGAATCCTAAAGCGGCCAGGGCATTGGCACCTAAACCAGCCACCCAGATACTGTCCACCAGGTTGTAAACCATCATCAAAACCATGGCAATAATCATTGGTCCGGATAATTTACGAATGGCTTTTTCCGGATCTCCGGTAATAAGAGATACTCTTTTTTGGGCCCCGTCCTGAGGGGAGGAATTGGAATCAGAATGCATTAAGTTCCACCTCTTTATTAGAGATATATCCATAAGTATAATTCATTTATTCACCCCGGGTAATTTCCAGGCTTTTAATAGCAAGTTTTCTTAAAGTTTTCTTTAAAAATTTATTTTCCTGAGGGGAAAATCCGGATAATATGTTTTCTTCCCATTGCTGGTCAATATTAGATATTTCCGGTAACATTTTTTTACCATTTTCACTTAAAAAAAGGAGGTACCTGCGGCGGTTTTCCGGGTCAACCTGGCGATAAATAAGTTCATGGTCTTCCAGCTTTTTTATAGCCCGGGCCACTGTCCCCTTATCAATATGGAAATGGTGGGATAGATCATCCTGAGAAATTCCTTCTTTGTGGGATATCTGCATTAGAAAGGGGAATTGGCCTGCAGTCAGATCCAGTGATTTAATTTTTTCATTAAGATAAACAAAGTGAGTACGATGGATGATGGATAAAAAAAACCCTAATGGCAGGTCTTCTTTATCACTTTGCAGTAATTTTTTTGTATTTTCCATAGTATAAGTCCTTATAATTTAAATATCTGAATTTCAGACCTTGAAAATCGTTTAAATAAGTTATTTTGAGAATTTTAGTGACTAAAAGAGATAAAAGAAGCCCCGGTTAATAATCTAGTTAATATTAGACCTTAAAATAGATAAAAGAAGCCCCGGTTAAAATCCCATTAAAAGCACTCTAAAAAAATAGGATTTAAGATTAAGCCTGATTTTTTTTAGTTGTTATGGTCATAATATAGTATAAAAAGCAACTATATAAATGTTGTCAATGCAACTATTGTCTTAACAACATAATTTAATAAAAAAATATCCGGGCCAAATCTTTGAATTAAATATATTTAACCTTTTTCTAGGGCTTTTATAAGTCGAGAGCATTCTTTGGCCTTTTTATGATTATGGGTGGCATGGGCGATTCTTTTAATCCCATCCAGCATCCGCACCACTCTATCTAGCCAGGAGAAAATATCCCCGGGATAAGCCTGTATCTGGTACCGGTTTAATAAACGCCGGCTGATATCCAGGGGATCATAACCATTCAATCGACTTTTAATGATTTTAGATGAGAGTTCCCTCTGCAGGCAGTCACAGAATGGCCGTTCCTTACACTCACAGGACATGAAATCAATTTGAATATTTAATACTGTCTCCTGCAGTCCCACGTCCAGTTTAACCAGGTTTTCACCAGAAGAAATAATATCCCGGGTGGAATCAGCCATAAGCCTGGTGGAGAAATGGGCTTTCACTGCCTTAGAAAGTTGCCGGTGAAGCCGGCTGGATAAGTAGGCACTTTCAAAAGGTTCCAGATAAAGAGCAATGTCCAGTGGTCCTTTTTTTGATTTTCTTTTCAGGTTTTTCTGGATATAGTAAGCGTCCTCTGAATTAAGAAAAGAAACAGAAACCGCCCTTCCATAACGGGTAGGTTTAATAATGCCTTGATCCACCTTAATCCATCCATAAGATTCCATGGTAAGGAGGGCCTGATCTATATCCGTAGAAAGAGGCATTCCCTGGTAAAATTTAGAAATATCCTCTGTATTTTTCAGGGCATAGGAGGAGATATCCGCCAGGATCTGTTCCAGGGTATCTTCCGGGGAATAATAAACATGGACAGAATCCACGTCACTTTCCAGTAATTCCACTGCCTTTAATTCTTCTGTTTCTTCATCAAAGGTGAGTCCTATTTCACCTAAAAGGTATACCCTGCCCCGGTCATGGTAGGAAGGTCTACCGGCACGTCCCAGCATCTGAGAAAATTCATTGGGAGTGATCCATTTATTACCCATAAGCAGAGTTTCAAAGATAACCTGGGATGCTGGGAAATCCACCCCTGCTGCTAAGGCCGCAGTGGTAACCACGGTGGATATTTCCTGGCGGCTGAATGATTTTTCAATTCTCTCCTTCTGGGCATAAGATAGACCAGCGTGATAAGCCGCGGCCTTAACCCGGTGCCGGGTTAAGTAATTGGCAATAAGATGGGTTTTACGCCGGGAGTTGGTGAAGATTATGGTCTGGCCATGAAATCCTTTTTTGGATTTTTCTTTAAATTCCTGGCGGGAGATCCGGGTCATTAATAGCTTTTTTTCCTCCTCACTTCTGGTGAAAATAAGGTGTCTTTCCAGGGGCACCGGACGGCGGTCATATTCCACCAGCTTCATTTTAAATTGTTCCGCAATTTGGAGAGGATTTTTTACTGTAGCCGAAAGTCCAATGACCTGTATTCCTGGAAAAATAGTTTTAAGACGTTTAATAAGGCCGTTTAGTCGGGGACCTCTTTCTTCATCATCCAGGGTGTGTATTTCATCAATCACCACCACCCCCAGATTCTCCAGGAGGTGAGATTTTCCAGAGCGGAGCATGAAGTCCACCCCTTCGTAGGTTCCCACTATGATATCTGCCTCTTTGATATCATCATCAGGGAGTTTTATTTCTTCCCGGGCTTTAATCCTGCTCATACCCACTTTTATAGATGTCTTAAGGCCTAGGGGAGAGTATCTCTTTTTAAAATCCCGATATTTCTGATTGGCCAGGGCCACCAGAGGAGTTAAGAAGATGAATTTTTTGCCATTTAAAGCAGCAGGTATACCTGAGAGCTCCCCGATGAGGGTCTTACCACTGGCGGTGGCAGATACCACCAGCAGGCTTTCTCCCTGCAGTAATCCGTTTTCTAAAGCCAGGTACTGTACCGGTAATAGTTTAGAACTTCCCTGCTTTTTTAGAGCTCTTTTAAATTTTTCAGGGAGTTTTAAGGAATTAATATCTATTTCAGGTATGTTTTTATCCCGGATAGATGTGATTTTATCAAAAAGAGTGAGTTCTTTATTTTTCAGAGGATCAAAACCTGGATCCATGACCTGAAGTACCTTATCCAGGTTCCCGGTTTTATCCAGTAATCTTTTAAAGCTGTTGAAGGTTTTTTTATTAATACCCCGATATTTTAATTCCCTTTTTATTTCTTCCTCAGCGCACATGCGACAGATCTTTTGCTGGTGATGATTGAATGAAGATTTAGAGGTAATTATAGTAATATTTCCCTCCATAGTACAGTGCTGGCAAATCTGAGTCCGACGATATTTTATATTTAAAGAATCCAGAAATTCTTCTGTTTCTTCATCTTTTCCAATTAAAAAAACCGCCTGCTTTCTTAATAATTTTATGGCCTCCTGGGGAGGAAGAACAGTTTCTTTATCATTTTTTACCACAAAACGGTGGATTTTACTCCCACCAGGAGTTTTTCTGAATTTGATATAACCATAAAATTCTGGTTTTCGCCGTGAATTAAGAGCGCCCTTAGGACTTCCAATAGGGAACATTTCCAGAATTTTCTTTTTCTTCTTTAGAATTATCATTTATTATCCTGCAATGGTCTTTATCAGGCCAGGTCTTCTTCTTCTGCTTTTTTTTGTTTTAAAAGTTCTAGGGAGAGTTCTTTTAATTTGAATTTTTGTACCTTTCCACTGGCAGTTAGGGGGAATTCCTCCACAAAGAAAACATGTTTGGGGACCTTATAACGTGCAATTTTAGATATAGCGTAGTCCCTTACATCTTCCTCTTTTAAATCACTATTTTCTTCTTTTATGATGAAAGCCCCTACCAGTTCCCCGTATTTATCATCAGGTATGCCCACCACCTGCACATCCTTAACACCCTGCATGGTATGCAGGAACTCTTCTATTTCCCGGGGGTAAATGTTTTCCCCACCCCGGATGATCATGTCTTTTATACGGCCCACAATAGAATAATAGCCATCTTCATCCATTATAGCCAAATCCCCACTATGGAGCCACCCTTCCGGGTCAATGGTTTCCCGGGTCATATCCGGCATGTTATAGTACCCTTCCATAACATTGTATCCCCGGCAGCAGATTTCTCCAGCTTCACCTGCTCCCTGGGTTTGGCCTGTTTCCGGGTCCACGATTTTAACTTCAATATGGGGCATTTTAGTCCCTACGGTATTCACTTTTTTTTCTATAGGGTCATCCACACTGGTCTGGGTGAATACCGGGGAAGCTTCAGTTAAACCATAGGCAATGGTTACCTCTTTCATATTCATATCTTCCATCACCCTTTTCATGGCTTCAATGGGACAGGTGGATCCGGCCATGATACCGGTGCGGAGGGATGATAAATCAAACATACTAAACATAGGGTGGGTGAACTCGGCAATGAACATGGTGGGAACACCATATACGGCGGTACATTTTTCTTTTTGAATAGCGGCCAATACCAGCAGGGGATCAAATAACTCCACCATTATCAACGTCCCCCCATGGGTTAAAATAGCCAGAACTCCCAGTACTATACCAAAACAGTGAAATAATGGTACTGGTAAACATAATCTATCAGAACCGGTGAATTTTTGTCTCTCCCCAATGTAGTAACCATTGTTGAGGATATTACGGTGGGTGAGCATCACCCCTTTAGGAAAACCTGTGGTACCAGAGGTGTACTGCATATTAATTACATCTTTATGGGATAGGGATTTTTTGGCCTGAACTAAGATCTCATCTGAGGTGTGTTTTCCTAAAAGTAATAATTCCGGAGTGTTATACATCCCCCGGTGTTTTTCCGGGCCAATGTAGATTACGCTTTCCAGGTGGGGGAATTCTTTGCACTTTAAATTACCCCGGCTATGAGTTTTAAGTTCCTCCACCAGGCTGTAAACGGTTTCCACGTAATCCACATCCCGGAAGCCGCCTATGATGGCCAGTGCTTTCATATCAGATTGTTTCATTACATAGGCCAGTTCATGGCTTTTATAAGCGGTGTTAACCGTTACCAGCACCACACCTATTTTAGCCGTGGCAAACATGAAGGTGAGCCAGTCTGGAACATTTTTAGCCCATATACCCATATGGTCTCCTTTTTTCAGTCCAATAGATAGCAGGCCCTTGGCCAGCATATCCACCCTTTGATTGAATTCAAGGTATGTGAATCGTAAATCCCGGTCAGGGTAAACCATGAATTCCCGGTCTGGATGTTTTTCTACTTCTTTTTCAAAAAATTCCCCTATGGTATCCTCAGTAAAGACCATTTATTCACCTGATTAAGTTTTAATTATAGTTTACTATTTCCTGAAAATAATGATAAATTAATATTCACCTTAAAAGTTTTAATTAAAGTATATTATTTCCCTAAATCAAAAATTTTAGTCCCTATTTAGCCTCTTCTGGTTCAATTAGATGTTTTTCCAGTTCCTGACGGATATTTTCTGGAATTATGAGACTGGTGTTTTCAATAAAGTCAAAGTGTACAATAACTGCTTTACCTGTGGCCTTTAATTCATTATTCTGCCAGGCCTCATGTCCAATGGTAAAAGATGAATTTCCAATATGTGAAATAAAGCTTCTTATCTCCACATCATCCCCATAGTACATCTGTCCTATAAAATCAAATTCAGTCCGCACCAGGATTAATTTCCATTTTTCATAGCTCAAATCCAGATCAGGAGTAAACATCCGAAATATTGGATTTCGCCCTTTTTCAAACCAAACCGCCAGTACGGTATTGTTAACGTGTTTTAAACCATCTATATCTCCAAAACGAGGAGTGACCATTATTTTAAACATGATAATCATCTAAATAAATTTTAAATTTTTTAAAAAGTGAAACTATTGCCAGAAATTTATATTAGAAAGGAGTATACACCACTGCCAGTATTTTGGCTTTATTTTCTCCCAGAGCATGTAAATGATGAGGTACTACTGAATCATAGTATATGCTGTCCCCTTCTTTTATCTGATATTTTTCATGGCCATATAAAAGCTCCAGATGGCCGTTCAATACATATATGAATTCTTCACCTTCATGGGAGGATAATTTATAGCTATCCTCCTTATGGATATCCACATCCACCAGGAATGGTTCCATGTGTCTATCACTTTTAGGAGATCCCAGGGAGTAAAATTCAAGAGCAGACTCTTTTGTCTGGCCTTCTTCACCAGAGAAGTATATAACCTGATGACTTTTACCTTTTTTGACCACTACCAGTCCTTTTTGAGGGGCATCGTCCATGAATGTTCCTAAACGTACTCCCAGGGCCCGGGCAATTTTTATTAAAGGGGTGAGGGAAGTAACAATCTCCCCATTTTCTATACTTTCTATTAATTCCCGGGTATTTCCACTGGCCCGGGCCAGTTCTTCCATGCTCATTTCTCTTTCCTGTCTTAGATTGCGAATTTTTGCTCCGATAATATTCTTTTCTCTCACCGAATCACCTGAATCATTTCATGGAATAAGTATCTATTAAATCCAGAAGATATAATAATAGTTGTATGTGCTTGGTTCCATATAAATTAGTTTTAGTTGTAAAATGCGAAAAAAAAGTTACTAAAATAAATTAATTTAAAAGCAAAAACCAGAGAAAGCAACTTTTCAACATTAATAAATAATTTAGATGTTCAATTTATCTTTTAATATTATAATAGTTTTACTAAAAAAGATGATTTAGTTATAGTCAGAGGAATGTAGTTTGTGTTAGATTAATTAAAAATAACATTATTCATTACGATTACGGGAATTAGGATCAAAGTTGCTTTGGTTGGTGGTGTTATTAGTAGTCTGATTAGTAGTGTTATTGGTTATGGTAATAACTCTCTGTCGAAGGATTACTGGCTCAAAATCAGGGTTTCCAATGGTACTTATTTGGCCATCATCTGCTGCCAGGATGGTGGGGAGTTCTAGAGATATACTGTCAGATACAGCTAAACTTAAGGAAGAGCCGCAGCCATAAGCAAAAATGGCCAGCAGGATAACAGCAAATAACTTACCTGATTTTTTTCGATTCAAATTAGCAGCCTCATATAAGTTAAAATATTTTTATGGATACTTATATTGTAACCTGCAGCAGTATATTAATCTATCTTTAAGTTCATCAAAGCCAGGTCTAACTGGTCTCATGATACGCTCTCCCCCAATAATAATCCACGTGCACGTAATAATTAAATGCTGATTTAAACCGGTTTTATAATCACTAAAAAATAAAAACACTGCAGCTAAAAAATTAGCCCTCCTCCTCCGGAAAATGGTTTTTTAATATAAACCTCCCGGAGTTGTTAGTAAATTATGGCATTTACTCTAGGGCAGAGGTTCTATTATTTTAGATGGTTTAAGGAAAAATATGATTATTCCGTCGGCAATTAAAAATAATCCAATTAAAACCACCAGGTAATAGGAATCCAGTTTACTGCCTGATATTATTTGATAAATGATTGCCAGGTAGATTATTCCCAGAATAATGCTAAGTAGGCCGGTGCTACCCCATTTGCCATTAACCTTTTTCCGGAATAGGAAGGTAATCACTCCAAATACTAAAAGCATTATTCCCACTACCAAAAGCCAGAAATTTAATAACGGGTCAAAGGAAATTAAACCTATATAATAAACTAAAGCACTGATAATAGCTAGAATCCCAATTAAGAGTACCATTAAGCTGAATATTTTACTATCTTCCCGGATATTGAAGCTTAAGAAAATCCAGGCCATACCTAAAAATAGGAGTCCCAGGCCCACCACCCCGGCTGTGGTGAAAAAATAGAAAAACGGTAATATAATTATCAATATCCCGATTATTATTTCTAAAATGCCTAATTTGTTATATAAATCTTTCTTCATTTCCCTCAACCGATAATAACTTGTTATATATTTGTATAAGAGGATATTTAAATCTATGGAAGATTATTAGTTAGGGCTTTGCCAATTACAGGCAGAAGTAATTAATCACAAAGATTAAATAACACCTCTAAAAGATATCTCATCGGAAAAAGGTTTCCTTTGTCCTTTAAAGGGAGGTGAATATAGAAAATTCCAGACGGATTAAATGATGTTCCGCTTTAATTTAACTTTTTATAACCATAAGAATATTATAATCATTTTTAATTGTAATTTAAGACTTTATATGACCATCATGAATATTTTTTATCTTAAAAAGGAGTGATAGGATGGTAGCAGTAATTAATTCAGGCGATACTGCCTGGATGATGATTTCCACTGCTCTGGTAATATTAATGACCATACCGGGATTATCTTTATTTTATTCCGGGCTAATCCGTAGACATAATGTTTTAAACACCATGTTTCTTTCATTTATTACCTTTGCTATTGTGAGTATATTGTGGTTTGTTTTTGGATATGACCTGGTATTTGGACAGGATATTACCGGATTAATTGGATACTTGCAAAACCCATTTTTTAGTGGGTTTTTAGAGACAAAAGCCGTGTCTGATCTGGCCCCAACCATCCCCGGAGGTCTTTTTGCGCTATTTCAAATGACCTTTGCCGCTATAACGGTGGCTTTGATTTCAGGGGCCATTGTAGAGCGTATGAAATTTTCAGCATGGCTTTTATTTGTTCCATTATGGATGATACTGGTTTACATCCCCATAGCCCACTGGGTATGGGGAGGTGGATGGTTGGCCCAGTTAGGGGCCATAGATTTTGCCGGGGGCCTGGTGGTGCACTTAAGTAGTGGTGTAGCTGCACTGGCTCTGGTTTTACTATTAGGAGTTAGAAAAGACATGCGCCTTCTGCCCCATAATCTAGGATATTCAGTGATAGGGACCGGACTTTTATGGTTTGGCTGGTTTGGATTTAATGCCGGTTCAGCATTAAGTGCCGGAGACCTGGCCGTGGCAGCCATGATTGTGACCAATGTTTCAGCTGCAGCCGGTATGTTAGGCTGGATTTTAATGGATAAATTCAATACTGGAAAACCAACACTTTTAGGTGCTCTTTCTGGAGCAATTGCTGGTTTAGCAGCTATTACTCCTGCAGCAGGATATGTTAATGTAACTGCTGCTTTAGTAATAGGTTTTGCAGCTTCAATTATATGTTACTATGCAGTATCCCGTCTGAAACCCCGCTTAGGTTATGATGACGCACTGGATGTATTTGGAATCCATGGAGTATCGGGAGTGGTGGGAAGTATATCTGTAGGTATATTTGCCCTGCCTGTACTAAACAGTGCCCTGCAGTCGGGAGGTTTAATCACTGGAAGTTTCAGTCTTCTGGGTAGTCAGATTTTAGCCGTCCTGGTAGTGGCTGGTTACTCCTTTTTAGTAACCCTGGCTCTGGGTAAGTTAATTAATAAGGTGGTAGGTTTGAGGGTAAGAGAAGACCACGAAATTCAGGGTCTGGATATCAACCTTCATGAGGAATCTGGTTACAGGTTATCCTAGATATTTTTAAATGGATGATTAATAAAAATAGTATCCCATAAAAATATAAGAATAGATTCGTAATTTTTTTACAGGTGAAACCATGAAAAGGATAATCGCAATTATAAGGCCAGATAAACTGGAAGAAGTTAAAAATGCCCTGGAAAAAGAAGGTATCCCGGGTATGACTGTAGAAGAAGTAAAGGGCCGGGGACAACAACTGGGAATAACTGAAAGCTACCGTGGAAAAGACTATAAAGTGGACCTTTTACCTAAAAAAAGACTGGAAATAGTGGTAAAAAGTAATATTGTGGACCTGGTAGTGGAAACCATAGTTAAAAATGCCCAGACCGGAGATATAGGTGATGGTAAAATATTCATATCCCCGGTAGAAGAAGTGGTCCGTATTAGAACAGGAGAAAAAGGGGAAAACGCCATTTAATTCCCTTAATTCCCATTTTATTCCTTGAAACTTTATTTTTTTTTAGTTTTTTGGGGCTGGAATTAGTTTTATAGTTTTTATTAGATTTGAATCCCTTCGAAATATTTTATCCTTCTTATGGGTAATATTAGCTATTAGCCCTTTTTTGGCGTATTAAAAATCTGAATCGGTAAAATAGGGATAAGGAGGCAATAGCTAAAACCAGAATTAATAAAATATCCCATAGTAAGCTGTAAGGAAATATTAAAGATAAAAAAATTACTATCATTAAAAATGAACCAAAAAACTTGCCTGCAGGATCGTAGATTAGTTTTTTTAAGGTAGAAGACATTATAAAAAGGGAGAACATGACCAGTAATATTAGTGGGAGTAAGAGTGGATACCATCCCTTAATTCCCATCCCCAGAAAGCAGGTACTTATAAATATAAAATCAGCAGTCACATCAAGATAAGCTCCCTTATTAGAAGATAAATTCAGTTTTCGGGCCAGGTATCCATCAAGAAAGTCCGTGCATATGGCCATGATAAATAATATAATTGAATAAATGTATAAGCCATTTAAAAATAAGTAAGCCCATACCGGAGCAGCTGCAATCCTCAAAAGACTTAATATATGAGGCAATTTTTTTTTAAAAATAATTTTAATTTTCATTTTTGCTCCAGAAAAAATTCATCTTAGATCTTTTTATAAATCATTAGCAGGTTATAATTACGGAATTTTTATGTCTATTATCTAACCTGGAGAAATATTAATATCCTCTTTAAATAATCAACATATAATTGTATCCATTATAACGATATGGATTTTTATATTTTAAAATGAGTTCTTACCCAAGGGTAGTGTATCCAGAGAAATCTAAGTTTCTGCCCGAGCTAGTTACTAGCAGAAATTGGTTTCATTTTTGCTTAGAAGTTCCGACCCCCTGATAAGGATAAACAATTTATTAACTCACTAATAATCATTTTTTTTAGATAAAAAAGGGTTATTATACTATAAAATTCCTTGAGAATCTATTCCTGGATTACAGATGGACAGCACCCTTGATTGCAAAAGATTAAATATTAAAAATAACTAAATTTTCTTATCGGAATAAGGATTCCTTTTTCCTAATAAGGCTTTTGGCCCTGATTTGTAATAAAAAGGAGTATTAATTAATTATTTATAACCAAATAGGAGTGAAAAAAATGGTGCAGAAGATTCTGGTATTAAAAAATCAGGGGTCTTTAGAATTAGAAAGTCAATCCTGGATGGAATTAAAAATATTCAAATATCAAAGAATTACTATTGATAACAACCATACTTATCTTTTAAAAAAGGCCGGAGAGGATAGTTTCTATTCCCTGCAGGAGATGCTGGATGAAGTAGACGGAGTAATGATTTTTGTTTTAAATTCTCCTGCTGAAGTAATTCGAGACATGGTGGAGATTCTTAAGGGTGAAAATATTCCCTATGTGCTTCTTATGGAAGAACCTCATCTGGAAATATCCAAAAGAGAAGGTGAAGTTTTCCAGGTAGATAAAAAAGTGGAAAGTGTAATTCTGGCCTTTAACCGTTTATCCCACCTGATAGAAAAAAAAGATCAGCTATCAAATTTTAAAAATCAGAAAATTAAAATCCAGCAGCTGGAGAGCCATGCCCGTCAAAAAAAGGAGTATGGGAAAAATAAAATCCTCCCTAAAAAACCACAGAGCCATGAGAAAAATCATTTAAAAAAAGTTAAATTCAATTTAGATCCTGGTTTAATGGGTGAAGTAAAAGATTGCTTGGATAAGTCTGGTTTTTCAAATATTACCGTAACTGAGCTTAAACAATCCCAGTCCATCCCGGTAAAAGAAATCTATCGAGGAAATGAAATCTACAGAAAACGGATTAATCAAAGAGCCCGGCTGGAAGTAATGATGGTAATAAAAGAAGAAGAAGTAGAATTCCTCTTGAATAGTCTCATCCCTATTAAAGATCCGGAATTGGGAAATTCACTGGTTATCAGTAAGTTAGAGGATATTATAAGAATAAGTAGTCAGGAGAGAGGACTTAATGCCGTGGATTAAAAAAAATAATTAAAAATTATAAGAGTATATAAAAAAAAATAAGGTGATTCTTACCATCCTCTTTCCTGCATACGGTCAGAATCAGATATTTCACTTATTTCCAGTCCATGCATGGCTTTTCCCAGACCGCGGGATACTTCCGAGAGTATCTGGGGGTCATCGTAGTGGGCCGTTGCTTCTACAATAGCCCGGGCAAATTGTTCCGGGTTATCTGATTTGAATATACCGGATCCAACAAATACTCCATCTGAACCAAGCTGCATCATCAATGCCGCATCTGCCGGGGTGGCTACTCCACCTGCAGCAAAGTTAACCACTGGAATTTTCCCCAGTTTAGCGGTTTCTTTTACCAGAGGTAGTGGTGCTTCAATTTCTCGAGCCAGTGCCCATAATTCTTCTTCACCTTTATTTTGTATCTCTCTAATTTGACTCATGATCATACGCATGTGGCGAACTGCTTCTACAATATTACCTGTTCCAGGTTCACCTTTAGTACGGATCATAGCTGCACCTTCATCAATTCTCCTTAGGGCTTCTCCAAGGTTTCTAGCACCACAGACAAAGGGTATGGTGAACTTCTTCTTATCAATATGGAATGATTCATCTGCGGGAGTTAAAACTTCGCTTTCATCAATCATATCCACCCCTAAAGACTCGATAATCTGGGCTTCTGCAAAGTGACCTATCCTTACCTTGGCCATGACGGGAATGGAAACTGCATCTATTATCTCTTCCACCTTGGTTGGATCGGCCATACGGGCTACTCCCCCTGCAGCACGGATATCAGCCGGTACTTTTTCCAGGGCCATGACGGCCACAGCACCTGTTTCTTCAGCAATGGCAGCCTGTTTTGCATTTACAACATCCATTATAACTCCGCCTTTAGTCATTTTGGCAAAGCCTTTTTTTAAAACTTCGGTTCCATGTAACATAGGATAATCCTCCTTATCTAAACTCAGCGTGAATTTAATTCCAGGGTAATTATTGATTACACAAAAATTTAAATAAGCATAGCTAAATAAAGTAATCAATAACAATCAGTTTGATTTTAGAATAATAAATACTTTAACTATAAAATTAAGATTAATTGATAATTCATTTAAGTAAAAATCATAAATGAAATATGCCTCCGGGAATTTTAATTTAAAATGAAGATTATTAAATTTAATACCATAATAGTATTAAAAACTTATATACTAAATAAAAAATGTGATAACATGGTTCAAGAAGTATTTACTGGTTCCTTAATTTATTCCCACATATTACCTGCTATTTTAGGTTTTTTAAGCATAATATTTCTATGTAATGGAATAATGGATGATAATAAAATATACACCATACTAGGGGTAGTGATGTTTTTTTCAGCAGGTTTGTTGCCCTTTGTTATTTTACCTATCGTTTTAGGAGTATAATGGAAAATCCAGGATTAAATATTATAAAATAAGTAGAACTAAATCCGGTTTTCCAGTTTTTTGGTGGCTATTTGAGCTGCAAATTTTCCACATTTAATGGGATCTTTATTATTTTTTTTACAACTTAAATAAGCAGCCAGATAGGTATCGCCCAGTCCAGTGGGATCCCCCACTTGCAAAGGAGGGTAGGCTTTAATTTTATGCACCTTTTCCTGGGAGTAAATTAATGAACCCTTATCCCCACAGGTTATAACTATTTCTTCAGGGCCATAAGATGCCAAACGGTTAAGGGACTCCATAAAAGTTTCTTTTCTATTTATTTTTATGGCTTTCAATTCATTTTCATCTAAAAATAATATGCCCACCATTTTTAAGAGTTCTTCAAACTCCGGCCTTAAATTCAAGTTTATATCACAATTTTTAAGGTTTCTTAAATAGCCCTGGGCCCCGGCATATAAGGGGATATCTTTTTTAGATAACCATTTAACGGTGGATAGAGGAATATCCGAGGATAATAAGGGAGAGAGTATTATTCCCTCAAAGTCCATTTCTTCAGATTTGAAAATTTTTAAAAGATCTTCTATAGTTAAGGGTATATTAGGGGCATTGGAACGTTGTATGCGTTTATTAGGATCATTGTTGAAGTATTTATTTTCAAAACGGACTGTTTCTTTTTTAAATACTGGTATTAAAGTTGTTTTTTCTGGAAATTCATTTAAGAGGTGCTGGTCATCTGCAGCTAGAGTTACCACTACAGTATGATTTAAATTCAAACTGGAAAAAACCCGGGACTGATAATATACCGCCCCTCCCACCGAATGAGTTTTTAATCCATCTTTAATGATTGTATCCTTACTCAATGGCCCTAAAATTAAAAATCCGCTCATAATATTCCCTATTATCTTAAATAATTTATATAAAACACTAAAAAAATATATTCATAAATGAATTTGTCCGTTATGCAGGGCAGATCCAATCAGGACCTTTTTTATACCCTGAGTATTTAATTTTTCCTTATCTTCCGGGGTAATACCTCCACCCAGGATAAGAGAGGTTTTAAGATCAATAAATTTTTCTATTAAGTCTTTATTGAATCCTTTATAGGTACCTACCTGGGATATATCCAGTAATATGATCTCAGGAAGATTTAATTTTATTAACTTATCCTTGAATTCTTCCATGGTCAAGTCCAGGTTTGGTGCATATAGTTTCCCGTTTTTCACATCCACACTCACCACCAGGCGGGAGGCAGGAAACTTTTCACAGATTTTATCCAGCTCCTCAACGCTTTCTAGTGTTTCTGTGGCCACGATTATTTTGTAGGCAAATTTGAGGGCGAATTTAAATGTTTCCAGATTTCTAACCCCACAATCTAAAATCACCGGTAAAAAAAGGTTGATTTTTTGAGCCACATCCAGATTAGAGCCCTTCTTTTCAATCATATCCAGATCCGCCACATAAATCCGCCGGGCTCCATTGTGTCTAAGGGAGTTGGAAATCATCACTGGATCACTGGAAGTACTATAAACAGTTTTTAAAGGAGTATAAGTATCTCTTTTACCTGATTGTCCTGATACGGCTATTCCTGATTTTAAATCCAGAACGGGAATTACTTCCATCATAAAAATTGTTTATTTTTCCATTAATTATAATTATCGAATATAGCCTATTAAAAAAATTAATTAAAAAAAAACCACCCAATTTTTTTTTACAGTGCCAAAATGTAAGCTATTTATAAATAAATTCTTCAGGTAAGATTAGCTAAAAAAACCTGAAAAATTATTTTACTATTTTCTAAAACTCAAATTTCTGGTTTTATTCCCTATACGGTAAGCATTTAATATTACCACAATACTTAAACCCATATCTCCTACTAAAACCCCCATCCATAAAGGAACAAATCCAAATACCGCCAGTATAGCCAGGGAAGTTTTAATTAAAATAGATGTATAAACGTTCTGTTTAACTATAGCCATGGTTTTTTTACTTAAATTAATCAGATAATCCACCTTAGATAGGTCATCATTCATTAGGGTTATATCTGCAGTTTCTATTGCCACATCAGAACCATTAATTCCCATGGCAATACCCACATTTGACCGGGCCAGTGCAGGTGCATCATTTACTCCATCACCAATCATGGCCACACTTCTATATTTACTTGATAGTATTTCCATAATTTTTACTTTATCTTCAGGTAATAGTCCAGAATAATACTCATCAAGGCCTAATTTTTCTTTTACTACTCTGGCTGTCCCCTGGTTATCTCCGGTGAGCATTATTGTTTTAATTCTCCTGCTTTTTAATTGGGAAATGGTATTGATGGAGGTATCCCTTATCTTATCTGAGAGTCCAATGACCCCTATAAGGTGGTGATCATTCCCCAGGATTATGGTAGTTTTACCTTCATTTTCCAGTTTTTCTATAATTTCATCAGGATATTCAATATTATCTGCAAATAAACTCTTTTTACCAATATAGAATATTTTATTATTGATTTTTCCCTTTAAACCCTTACCAGTGATTGATTCGAATTCTTTAATTTCTTTAAGTTTTATATTTGATTCCTGAGCATAGTTAACCATAGCCTGGGCCAGGGGATGTTTAGATTTTGATTCGAGTGATGCTGCTATTTGGGAAATTTCAGGGAGGGAATAATTATTTAAGGGGATGATATCTGTAATTTCTAATTTTCCCCAGGTGAGTGTTCCTGTTTTATCAAAGACCATGGCTTCAATATTTTGCATTTCTTCTACATATTCTCCACTTTTTATTAATATTCCCTTTCGACTTGCAGCGGTTATTCCAGAAACCATAGATATGGGTGTGGATATGGCTAAAGCACAGGGACATGAAACCACCAGAAGAACTAAAGCCCGGTAAAACCAGGTCTCAAAAGAATGGCCGAGGATAAAATGAGGTACGGTGGCCACAATTAGGGCCATTCCTATTACCAGGGGAGTGTAATAATTTGCAAATCTATCAATGAAAGCTTCAGTTTTTGATTTTTTCAACCGGGAATCTTTAACCAGCTTTATAATCTTAGATATTATAGTTTCATCACTCTTTTTGGTAACCTGTACCTCCAGATAGCCTTCTCCATTGAGGGTGCCAGCAAAAACTTTGCTGCCTTCTACTTTAGTTACCGGTATGCTTTCTCCAGTTATATGGGCCTGATTTACATCTGAATTACCTTCAATTACCAGTCCATCTACTGGAATTTTATCACCAGGCCGTATAACCACAATGTCTCCCGGTTCAATAGTTTCTACATTAACTTCCAATTTTTGATTATTCTTTTTAATAGTTGCAGTTTCCGGGGCCAGTTTTAACAGGGCGCCTATTGAATTTCTGGCTCTTTCACCAGCACGTTCTTCTAAAAATTCAGCAATATAGAACAAAAATATAACTGATGCTCCTTCTGCGCCTTCACCTATTAAAAAAGCACCTACTACGGCAATGGTAACTAAAAAGTTTATATTGAATTTACCTTTAAAAAATGATTTTATTCCCTGGGGAATGGATTTATAGCCAGAAAGGGCGACTACCATTAAAAATAATATTTCTGAAGGAAGTTTATAGGTGGTAAAAAAATTAAAATATAATCCTAGAATGAAAATTAGGGCAGATATATTTATTATGTAAATATGTTTTCGTCTTTTAGCCGGTTCTTTTTCTTCAAATAGGTCTGCAGCACAGCATCCACAGGAACTTTTTATATCATTTTGATTATGTTTTTTTTTAATATTTCTTTGCGTACCACTAAATTCTTTTATTTCTGGTTTGAAAGTTTTATATGCCTGATCTTTTATTCCTGATTCGTGATTATGACTACAGCAAAAATTATCAGTTTTTTGTGCTGGTATTTTTTCAGGGTCTATTTCATTTTTCTGTGCCATCTGATACTCACCTAAAACATTAGTTCAGTTCATATGATTGTATATTCATATGAACATATATATTTAATGATTATGGTGAAAACCGAAATAAAAAAAAATATAGAATAAAAAAAGTTTTACAGCTGGCTTTTAAAGCCTGTGTAAATGCGGATAATTCATAATGGAAAAATGATTATTATCTTCAAAAAAACCCTGCTTAGATAAAATAGGAGTAGTTCAATTTCAAGAGTATTTCATTAATAATTCTACTTAAGAAGAAAATATTAGCTAAGCTTCTCTTTGGTATGCTCCACGCAAAGCTCAATTAATGCAACCACATGTTGATCAGCAAGAGAATAGTAAGCCATTTTACCTACTTTTTTGAATTTTACCAGATTTTTGCTTCTTAAAACTCGAAGCTGATGAGAAATAGCAGACTGATTCATTTCAAGTGCTGCTGCCAGATCACAAACACATAATTCTCTTTGAGATAATGCATAGAGGATTTTAAGTCGGGTAGAATCACCAAATACTTTAAAATTATCAGATACTTCAAAAAGAAGCTCATCTTGAAGCATTTTAGACTTTACAAAATTTACTTCTTCTTCATGTGCACATACTATTTCACATGTATCTTTTTCATCCATATGAATAAATGAACATCAGATAGAATAAAATTTTTGATTTGAAATAATACTTAATAAAAATAAAGAAATGTAAAAATTAAGACTCCCAAGAAAATAAATCAAATTCACCTAAAATGAATAAAATAGGGTGTCAACCTTCTATCATGATTAGTTTCCCTGTTTCTGGATCTTTATACACTTTACCCATCTGTACATAACCTTCACCAGATCCAGAGGAAGTATCAGGGGTATCATTAAGTTCTTGTCCCATTTGAAGTTCTGCTACCTGTTTCATAGCCTCCATAGTCTGTTGACGTTCTTCCGGAGACATATCAGCAAAAACCACGCTCTGCATATTCCAGGACAATACCAGAAATATAAGAAACCCTACTGATAAAACCAGCATGGCATCCACCAGGTTGGCCGTTCCAGCCATAGGATCTTCATCCTGCCTAGTAAACCGTCTTTGTTTGGGCCTTCGAAGCATTTTTATTAACCTCCAGTACACTCTCAGCTAAAGTCTCCAAATTAGAAAGATATTCCTCATACCACCGTCGTCTCACTTTGGAAATAAAGTAAGCAATACCTCCTGCAGCCAGACCAGCCACAGTAGTATCAAAAGCAATAATAATAGCCTGAGCCAGCATATTAATATCACCAGCACCCAGTGCCGCTAAACCAGGACCCATAGGAATAAGTGTTCCCATCAGACCCAGGGTAGGTCCCAGCCGGGTGACCATATCCGTTTTCTCCAAACTTTTTTCTATTTTAAGTTCCTCATTTTCAATCAATTTACGGGCCAAAGCCTCACGAGACTCCGGACCCAAATCTGTGCTTTTAGCAATCTCACCCAAAATATTCTTCTGGCTCTGAGGAAGACCACTACTATCCACCGTGGCAATAATCTCATCGGTGGTGCTTGAGTGTGCAATAGATTTAATTAAATCTTCAATTTGCTGAACATCTATCTTAATCCGGGCCGAATACTCAGATATAAGGCCCCCCATGGAAACAACCGCATAAACAATAAAAGCCAAAAGACCAATAATCACTGGAATAAGAAGACTTTGCGCTACAACATGTAAACCGCCACTTAATAATTCACTACCAGGTACTGCTACCATCTAAAATCACCTATAAATTAATTTTTTATTCATTTATTTTTCAAGTAAAGTACTTTTCTTCCTGTTTAAGAAAACACCCAAAGCTATTAAAGCACCCACCACCACTACCACATAAAACAAAGTCAATAGAGAAGGTACATTTAAAGGACTCGTTTGAGTTTCTGAAACAGCACTAATATTGGGAATAAGAATAGCTGAAGCTAAAAAATAAAGCCCTACAAAGAGCATGAAATTTCCCAGTAAAAGAGGATAAGGCTTATCAAACCACTTAACAATAAAATCAGAAGCCATATAAATAGATATAATTGTTACACCCATTATAACCCCAGCATACTGTCCCAAAAAAGCAGATGAAACTCCTATAACTGGAGCAGCCATAAGAATAGCTGCTAAAACAGCACCAAAGCAACAGGGACAAGGTGCAATCATGGCCATACATGTCGCTTTAGCTTTATTTCTACCATGCACCTTCCACTCTCTTATGGTATGGAAACCAGCATAAATGATTATAAGTGCCAAAACCACAAAAATTATAAAATTATAATCATAAACCACTTTAGATATAATATCAGTATAACCTGAAATCAAATAGGATAATAAAATAATTCCCGCACCATATCCAGCTGCAATAGCCACTGCTGTCTTTTTAGAAAGACCAGCAAAACCCATAGCAAGCCCAATCTTTACCCCAAATACCAGCACTGCTGATAAAATTCCTAACTGCCATAATAAATCAAGCATGATATTATACACTCCTTATATTTACAAACTCCATCTTTATAATACATTATATATAATAGTTATTATTACTTTTAGAGGTTATTTGACCTTATAGGTAATACTAAGGCTCTTTTTATTACATTCAGGTTCTTTAATAGTATTTTTATATTACTTAATTTTTTATTTTTATAAAAACGTTTTTTAAAAAAAAGAAAAAAGGGGAACTATTTTTTTAAAATCCTCCACAAATCATTTTTAAAGTATCCTGCAGCCACTAAACTTAGTAAGAGCACCACTCCTACAATGGCAGCTATTGGAACTCCTGATTGTGCAGAACTTGCAGCATGGGCCTCTTCCACCTCATATGCTTTTTGATTTTCAGTTCCCACGCTTTCATCTGACTCTTGTTGCATCTCCACTTCCACATCAGAAGCCTCAATTGCATCCCTATAGTCACGTTCTTCACCAGTAGAAGCAGGATTGCTGGGAGTAGAAGGATTGGTAGGGTTTGAAGGAGACTCTGGATTGGATGGATTAGTTACACCCGGTAAAGATAACTTCATCCCGGTAGCACTCTCCATGATATTTGCAAACTGTTGAAGGGCATTCTGACTTAAACTGGAACTACTCATCACATACTGATTAAAGGCCATATTGGCACAGGTATGATGACAGCAGGTCACACCGTACTCCAGATTAGACTGGATATAGATATCCGCTATAGCAGAAACCATGGATGCATCACCATTCCACATATCTCTTCGAGCAACTTCCAGATTCCAGGCTGCAATGGATTTGAATGCATGGGGGTTGGCCTCTATTAACTGATTGCGCATACCAGCATTCAGTATAAAGTATTCTGCAACCGTATCCCACATCCAGTCCTCTACTGATTCTGGAGAAATACTATGCCATCTAAACAGGTTTTCTACATGTTTATTGATGGTGTTTGCTCCAGAGAATCCATTCTTAAGCAGGCCTTCTGCCCATTTAGGATTAAATACCCTGGTTCGCAGTTCGGTATTAAGGAAGGTGGATAGGCTCTCGATTTTAACATTAAGAGTCCGGCTATTGGCAATGTAGATATTCACTTCTTTAGTAGAAAGTGACTGGGCAGCCATGGTTAGACCTCCCAGATACTGCACCACATCGTCATTATCCAGTACACCATATAATCCATCCCGTACCTGAACCGTGGCATCTATCCTGGTTAGCTGGTTTTTAAATGCTTCCAGACCACTGACTGCAAACTGGTTACGTCCATAGTAATAGGACATCCGGTTTAGGTAAGTATCTACCAGGTCAGATTGATCTTCCCAGCCAGTTGTGGTAGTGGTTAGTTCACTTAATCCTGTACCATAGGCTTCTGGAGCAGGCCCAAATATACGGGCAATGGCCAGATTTTCAGCCTCAGCAGGACTTAATCCTAGATTTAAGAACTTTTCACGGTCTTCTAAATAATTTTTCCGGATATGATTTTCCTCCCCATTTTCATCTAAAGATGCTACTAAACGGAAAGCATCATCCAGCATGTCAATGGTATAGGAAAAGGTATCACGAAACAATCCACTAATAGAAACCGTTACATCTATCCGGGGACGGCCCAGTTCTTCCAGGGAAGTGACCTTAAATCCATTTAATCTTCCAGAACTCCATACTGGCTCCAGGCCCATTAAACGTAGTATAAGGGCAATACTCTGACCATTGGTACGCATGGACTCGATGGACCACAGTACCACTCCCACATTATCAGGATAGTAACCTTTCTCCTGGTAGAATGAATTTACCAGGTCATCAGCCATTTTCTTTCCTAATTCCCAGGCAGCAGAATCAGGTGCTGTACGAGGATCAAAGGAATAGAAGTTATATCCAGTGGGCAGTACATCAGGTTTTCTTATGGGACTACCAGAGGGAGCTGGTGAAATAAATTCCGCCCTTAAGGCCGCCAGTAAATTCTGGATTTCGTAGTTATGGCTCAGGTTTTTTCTTAGCATTTCCCGGTATTCCGGGTTGTCCCTTTCTTCCGGGTGGAAACTCACAATAGATTCTATCATTTCCTCCAGTAGCTCCCCAGTTATAGGGGCTCCAAAGATATGTAATCCATAGGGCATCATTTCTTCTGCTAAATCTTCCAGGTAATGCTCCACCTCATGGACAATATCCTGAAATGAATCATTTTCCATATCCAGCTTCAAATCCACATGGATATGTAGTTTCAAGATCATTTCCATGATTTGATATTGGAGTACTTCTTTTCTTTGAGGATCCAGGGAAGTGTGGTAACTGCTTATCAGATCATTTAAATCAGCCAGTTCACCATATAGTTCCGAGGGTATCATAGGAGGAATCATATGGTCAATGATTACCGCATAACCTCTTCTTTTAGCCTGGGTACCTTCTCCCGGGTTTTCTACAATGTAGGGGTAGATGTTGGGCAGGTTTCCCAGTAAAGCATCAGGCCAATCATCTTCTCCTAAACCCACACTTCTTCCAGGTAGCCATTCCAGGGTTCCATGGGTTCCCAGGTGGATAACTGCATCGAAATGGTTTTGCAACCACATGTAGAAGGCAATGTACTGGTGATGTGGGACTAAGGTGTTAGAGTGTCTGATTTTTTCCGGGTCTTCTCCCCAGCCACGCATAGGTTGGGGGCCTAAAAATACATTCCCCAGCATGATTCCCGGGATAACAATCTGATTATCATAGATCATCACATTTCCAGGTGCTGGTCCCCATTGGGCTAGAACTTCTTTTTGGAGTTCTAAAGGCAGGGTTTCAAACCACGCCAGGTAATCACTGATGGGTATGGTTATAGCTCCTGCTTGAACCACTTTTTCCAGTTCACCAGGGGCCCAGGATCCCACATTGTTACCGGCATGGAGCATCAAGTCCACAATGTCTTCTGCAGAATAATCTACTGGTATATGATATCCATCTTCTTTTAAGGCCTTCAAAATGTTCTCCACACTGGCCACCACATCCAGGTAGGAAGCAGATACTCCATCTTTACCTCCTCCTATATTGTAGTATAATAAGGCTATTTGTTTGTCCATATTATCCATGTTACGCAGTTTAACCCAGTTAACCACTCTACTGGTGATTCTTTCAATCCTATCTCCTAGAGGTGTAAAGCGTATCACCAAAATCCCGGTTTCAGGATCAACTTCAGCGTTTTCTTTACCTCCCATAAGGATAGGTTCTATTCTACCATCGATTTCTGGCTGGGCAATCTGCCAGTGCAATTCGCTTACCAATCCATAGGAATTATCCAGCCATTCCTGTAAATTAGAAGAATATACTGGTGCAAAAACAGGTACATTCAAATCCTTAAATAATTCCACACCGTGGGTAACTCCGGATACATAGTTGAATCCCACACAGGTTATAAGAGCATCAATCCGTGACTGGTTTTCATTTTTAAAGTAAAGATCCATGATGTTAATTCTTCCCTGGGCATTGGAAAAGGTGAGAATAACATTTACTCCTTTACTCTCCAGGCTCCTCAAAAGAGCGATGTGCATCTCCTGGTTATCACCTTTAAAGCTGGAGTCATAGGCCACAATACCCACCCAGGGTGCACCAGCCTGGTAAGATTCATGGTTCTGATACCAGTTATAGTATTCTTCCCAGGTTTGGAAAGTGGGTACTGAGGAATCAGGGTGATAAATCCACTGATTAGGCCATTTCACCACAGATAAATCTTCACCATCTTTTAGTTGCATGCCAATGGAATTTAAGATATAAAGCTGGAATCTGCGGATGTTTTCCTGGGCACCTTGAGCCCAGTATTCCCGAGTGAGGGTATCATCGCTGTTAAAGCGAGGATCATCCACAAAACCCACTCCACAGCGTATGGCTAAAATTTCCATTGCATTGCTTTTTTCAATTAGACTTTTAATTTTAGCCACATTATCCGGACTACTCACCATCTGAATTGCTATTAAGTCTGCTTTTATGGCAGCTTGTTCTAATCTTTGTTTTGTTTCTGCATCATCTGAACTTAACTGGGATAAACTGAAGTAGTGCAGGTTGTAGTAGTATCCCTGGTTTTTTAGTTGTTTATATGATTCTGCAAATGCTTTGGAGTAGCTATCAGAACTACTGATTATCAATAGGTTATAAGCTTTAAAGTTTACATTTGCTTCCCCCTGGAGTTTAGAATCTTGAGGGTTTAGTTTTGAAAGATTAACTGTAAGTCTTTGAGCTACATGTCCTGGTGAACTTATATTCAATTTGACACTGGTTTTATCACTGTTAAAATTAATCTGGTATTTTTGGTTGTCGATTTTTATCACCGAAGTGAGGGAGTAAGAATTGCCATCTGTATCTTCCAGAGTTATGGTAGGTAATTTATCCCCGGCGAGTGCTTCTGGGTGTTCCAGGTTGATATTTAAATTGATAGTTGCTTCATTAATGGGATTGCTGGTGGTAGAATAGGACATCGTTTTCATATCCTCTTCCAGGGGGTCAGTTGGTTCACCTCCCTGTGAATCTTCGGCATACACTGCTCCACACAGTGCTAATGTGAAAACAATTGTTATTACTAGTAAAATCGCTTGTTTTCTAATTTTTTCACCTCCTTTATTTGTTTTAAAGTTTCAGTATAATTATATTCAATTATACTTGAATAAAGTTCAATGTGAACTGATATTTAAATTTACCTGATTTTTCAATTTAGATTGAAAAAAAATAAAGTAAACTTAAATAGGGGATGAGATTAATAGAAATTGTGCGAAAAAAAGACATCGATTTTGGGTCCATCAATAAAACTCCTTTTTTCCAAAAAAAAGATGTCGCAAGAGGACTATTAACGTCCTCTAATTTAATTTTAAAAAAAAATAGCTAATTTTAAATTTAGGATCATTAAAACTCAGTTTTTTAAAATATACCTTCCAGTATTTAAAAAAAATAGATAGAAAATAAAAAAATGAGTTGAAATTAAAAAATAAATAGTTCATTATGGTTTTAAAGAAAAAATAATTTAATAAAACCATATTTTAAAGTTTAAATCTAATTACTTCCTGATCCCACATAGATACTCTCGGCAATGTCTTTATCCACCGCCATCTGGGTGTGTTCCATCTGGAATACATAGGAGGGGTAGGTCTGGATAATCTCTATTTTACGACCAGGTAGTACCCCCATGGCCAGTATCTTCTGCAGGTTATCCCTTTTAGATGATTTTATATATACTATCTCTCCTTTTTCTCCCTTATCCATTTTATTAAGGGGTAGAACCGTTTTATCTATGATGGTTTTAACCCCTGCGGTACAGTCACATTGATGGTGTCCATGTCCATGTCTATGTCCACCCTGGGTGCGGCACTCACAGGGAGGTATGGGCTTACCATGAGGACATTTATCCGGATGGGATAGGAGGTTACAGATACTCTCCTCCACTCCACCCTCCATAATATGCTCAAAATTACAGGCGGCAGTTTCCATATCCTCTCCACTTAATCCTAAAATATCATGGAGTAATTTTTCAGCCAGCCGGTGCCTTCTTATAACATTTTTGGCTTCTTCCATACCTTCAGAGGTTAGTTTGAATTCTCCCTCTTCTTTTTGTATAAATTTTAAATCCTCCAGTTCCTTAATAACCTGGGGATTAAATGATTTTATTTCCGGGGAAAGGGGATTATCAGGATGGTCCTCCTGAAAAACCCATATTTTTTCCAGTGCTTCTTCAGCAGGTTCACTTATCATCTTCACTTTTAAATCTCCTTTTAAAAAAATTTTTTATCTTTTTTCCGATTTCCGGGTCAGGTAGAGTTTCATAGCCACAGTTAGGGCATTTTATTTTGGTGCATCCTGCTCCCAGGCAGGCCTGACAGCTCTCCAACCTTTTGGTTTCGTCAAATTCAAATCCACATAATGCACATTTCATAAGACTACTCCTAGAGTAGATAATATCAGGTTAAGCAGGAATCCCACAAAAAAGGCATATACCAGTACAAATGCTCCCATGGCCAGGGCGACTTTTTTACCTCTTTCTTTGATCATTACCAAAAACTGGGCCACACATGGTACAAATAGAGTTAGTACTACAGCTGAAACTAAAAGCTGCACTCCAGTAAGGGCATCCTGTATTTCAAATAGTCCTGCGGCACCATAATCTCTTCTAAAGAATCCCAGGATAAAGGTCTGGGCTGTTTCCACCGGTAAACCAATAGCGCTTAAGACAGGGTTCATAGCTCCAATAATAAAGTCCAGAATCCCAGTAAGCTCCAGACCCCAGATTAATACACTGATGGCAATAAATAAGGGGAATAATTCCTTGAAGTACCATATTAGCCGGGTGTAAGTTTTTCTCAATACATTGGAAAGTTTAGGAACTCTAAGGGGAGGTAGTTCCATATAAAAGGTGGGATTGGATCCTGGTAAAATTTTTGAAGCCGCGAACCCAATTATGATGTAATTCAATAGAATTACAAATACCCACAGCCATAAAGCACTGCTGGAAGTTGCTAAAACCGCAAATATTACTCCTAATTGTGCAGAACAAGGTATGGCCAGGGCCAGTAGTAAGGTGGCTATATTCCTTTCACGTTTAGTTTCCAGGGTCCGGGTGGTCATGGTGGCCATACTACCACAACCTACACCTAATACCATGGGTATAATGGCCCTTCCGCTAAGTCCTATTTTTTTAAATAATCGATCCAGTAGGAGGGCCAGTCGTGGTAAATATCCACTATCTTCCAGAATGGAGAATACTAAAAAGAAGGCACCGACTATGGGAAGAATGATGGCTATGGCATAGGTTATACCCAGAGTAAATATACCATAGTCCCCAATTATGAGGCTTTGTAGTGCTTCATAAGGTATGCTGCTAGTTACAAAACCTTCTACCAGAGGTAAGGCCCATTCGCCGAAAATCTCTGTTTCAATAAAGTCCACCATATCCCCTGCAGCAAAACCACCTACAAACCGATACAATCCAAAATATAAAACTGCCAGTAATATAGGTATGCCTGTAAGGGGATTAATCATAGCCCGGCTTAACTTTTCTCTAAACCCAATCTGAATCTCCCCAGTATCGTCAGATACTTCAGAAACTAATCCAGTAGCTTCTTTTTGGAGTTTCATTTTTATAAGATAGTTTAAAGGTTGTTTGAATTGAGATAGGGTTTCATTTAGTAAGTTATCAATAAAAGTGTAATTACTTCCTTCTTTTTCCTTTACCAAATTTTGAACATCGCTGTCTTCTTGTAATAATAATAAGGATAATGAACGGAGGGATACAGGATATTCACCCTGTAGCAGATCACTTATTTTCTGGGCAGCTGATTCAATTTTTTCATCGTATTTAATATTAAATCCATCTTTTAGTTTATATTGGGAAATTTTGTGGTTAAGTTCCCCTATACCCTGTCCTGTGGTGGCTGCGGTGGTCGCCACCGGGATACCTAGTTTTTCTTCTAGCTGGGAGGCATCAATTTTTATTCCCGCATTTTCAGCCTCATCCATCATATTCAAAACCAGAACCACCGGTAGTTTTGCTTCAATTAGTTGTAAAGTTAAAGGAAGCATTCTTTCCATGTTTTTAGCATCCACCACATGGAGTAAGATATCAGGCTCATCTTCTAGTAGTATCAGTTTGGATATTCGTTCTTCTTCGGTGATGGAACTTAAAGAATACATCCCTGGTGAATCAATTATTTCATAGTTTTCCCCGGAGATATTACATTTACCACTATCAATAGATACCGTGGTTCCCGGATAGTTGGATACAGTTACATAACTACCAGTTAATTTATTAAATAGCAGACTTTTACCTACATTGGGGTTTCCTACCAGTACTAGTTTTTTCAGCTTGCTTTTACTTTTTCCTGAGTTTTCCTGAAGATTCCGGGTTTTTAAATCATTTGAATCTGATTTAAATCCCCTGAACCATGATTTTATGGTTTTGTTGCCCATGATGGTTATTCTCCATTGAATTTTGTTTATAATTTAAAATTCATAATTTTTAGGTACACCTAATTCAAGTGTTAGGTATACCTAAATCTTTCATCATATATAAAGATTGTTATAATAATTTTAAAAAATATAAAATAAGCGCTAGCTGTATTTTGCAGAGGATTATTCGGTAAAAAAACCCTGAAATAGAATATTCTAAAGAGAAAATTTAAATATGTTTTCCTAAAATACGTAAAAGCTCATCCCGGGCCTCAGAAACCGTGAGTTTGATTTCAATATCTATACCTGTATTTTTAAGGCTATAGAGAAGATCTGCCACCTGGGGTTGCCTTAAGATGTGCTTTTTTTACCAGTTCCGGGCTGGAAAATATCTTTTCTGGTGTACCTTCACCAGAACTTCTAAAGTGATGCATGTATAATTAATTTGCAATAATTTCCGGCATAATATTCCCTGCATTTACACCACTTTTCTTATAAGTACCGAAGTATTGTTTACTTTACCTGTAGGTAGAATCATCACTTCTTTGTGAAATCCCCGGGTTGCTCTTTCTGTTACTGGAGAGTATAAAATGGCTCTCATACCAGTATAGGTACGGTATATAACTGGAGTGCGGGTATCCACCATTTCCCATAGATTGGCAAAAACTCTTTCTTTAGGTTCTGCCAGAGCAGCCACCATGATAACCTTGTATTCTCTGTTTTTCAGGCTGTTTTCATCTCCTTCCACCACTTCAATATGAGACTCCAGGCCCAATTTTTTTAGAACCTCCCGGGATAGCCGGGCCACTTCCGGTATTATTTCTATACTGATTCCTCTGGTTTTATAAAGCTGGTTAAGCAGTATCAGGGTTAAAGGTAATGGACCTCCCCCAATAAATACCACTTTCTCTTCAGGAGTAAACTTAACCAGCTGATTTTCATTTTTTAATAATCCTAAATAGCGCTCATAAAAATGGAAGGATTTTAAGGTTTTCCAGGGATTAGATGATGATATTATTTTCTGGGCCATGTCTGTCTCCAGCCGGGTGCCCAGGTAAACATAAAACTTACGTATAACCTGTAAGGCTTCCCTCATTTTTTTATCATCCAGTATATGTTTAGCCGAGTCAAAATCAATTACCTTATCATGGGCTATTTCTTCTACGGAATCAAGAATAGGTATAATATCCTCCAGAGGCATTTGGGAAAGGGAGTAATTTTCATATTTATTCAGGGAATGGGCAATGGATTTTATTTTATCCCAGTACATATAACAACTCATTTTAGGGACTCCTCTATGTGTGATTAAATATAAACAGGACTTATTTGCAAAAAAATGACTTATGAGATTATTTAGATAATAATTCTATCTTTTTTAATGTTTCTTTTAGTTAAGTATATAGTAAATTTTATATAATTCATTCTATCCTTTATTAATATAAAGTAATTGTATAGTATTACTTTTTGAGGTGTATTCCCCCTTAAAGTAATAAACTGATAAAGGTGAGCAAATGACTTATTTCCAGGTGCAAAGTTTACAAGAGACCACAATTCCTTATGGAGAAATCCAGGATTTTCTTTTTGATATGATTCAGCAAGAATTTGGTTATGGTTATATTCCTGATTACCATCAGGATATCCAGCATATAGCGGATTACTATTTAAAACCAGCAGGTAATGACTTCTTACTGGCAGTAGATAATGCTCATGAAAAATTAATTGGTACCATTGGTATCCGGGCCTATGATAAAGATTTCCCCTTATTTAAGGACATATACCATCCCCATAGTACCGCCAGTATATGGCGGGTTTTTGTAAGTAAGTCCTGGCGGCGCAAGGGAGTAGCTTCCACCCTGGTAAATATAGGTGAGGATTTTTGCCAAAAAAAAGGTTATGAAAATATATATCTACATACCCATCGAACTGTTCCGGGTTCTCTAAATTTCTGGTTAGCTCAGGGTTACCATATCAAAGTAGATACTAAAAATGAAATGGGTACGGTGCATATGGAAAAACAATTAAATAACCCGGTGGATAGGGAAGCAGCCGAAAAATGTGAAATATATATTTAGGATCTTAAAATAAAAAATTTAAAATTAAATCCTTATATTGATAAGGATTTTTAATTATTCTTTCTTTTTACTAAAAAAACACCCAGGCCCATACCGGCAATTAGTCCCACTAATAAACCAGAAAAAAATGGTATTAAAAATCCATTCTCTGCACTGGTAGTGGATTCCTCTTCAGAAGAAGTACTATTTCCATTAAGTTCCATTAAAGCATTTTTAATATCTTCTTCAGAAGCTCCACTTACCATTACCTGGGAGGAAGTATCCGGGTTGTTGGCTATAAATTCTTCAACTGTTTCCTGATAGGCCACGGCCAGTACCTTATTATTGTAATCAACTACAAAGTGTCCCAATTCATGGTTAACCTGGGCCGCCGAGGTGAACTTGTAAACCTGAGCATTTATTCCCATTTCATCAGCCACTTTTTTAGCCAGGGCACTAGTAGATTCATCCGCAATTATCACTATATCTGCATCAGATTCAGTGGCAATATGAACCCCGTGGGCAAAGACCGGGGATAATGTGGCCATTATTAGAATACATAGTCCTAAAGCTTTAAATTTCATTTTTTTAAATTCTCCTTAAACTCATTATTCAACTAGATAAGAATTCTCCTTATATTTTATTCAAACTCAGTAATTCTGGTTTAATTTTATCAATGAAGGATATGATAATTACACTGGCCGCACTCTCTAAAACTGCAATGAATAGATAGAAGGGGACTAATGTAGCAATAAGTACTTCCAGAGTAGCAATTCCCGCCACCAAAAGGATTAAAACATGGGCTAAGGTGGCCATGATTATTCCCATGAAAGTACCGGAGAAGATGCCTAATCTTAAGTCAAGATCCTTAAGCAGGGTATAGAAAATATAGGTGCTAAAGCTAAGCACCACCCCAATGGTTAAGGTATTGGCCCCCAGGGTGGTGAAGCCCCCCATACCCAGGAAAAAATACTGGATAATCAAAGTTAAAAATGCCACCACCGATCCACTTAAAGGCCCTAAAATAATGGCCACCAGAGGTATGATAAAAAAGTGAATAGGAACCCCTAAAGGGGAAGGAATAGATAGAGATGATCCAATTATAGACGCCACCACCAGAAGTGCTGTGGTAAACACTCTTTTTTCCTTATCTTCATCCCGGGATATTTTGTAAGTGTAAATAATAACTGTTAGAATGGATATAATCCAGTAAATTGCCGATTGGGATAACGGTATAATTCCATCAGGGACATGCAAGATAAAACCTCATTTTTTTATTTAATCAAAATTGTTCCTTTATGCAAATAAATAATTTAATTAATTCTAATATAAAATTAACTATTAGTATTACATTTCAAGCGGAATAGATAAATTTGTAATACAATTAAGAGTAATAGAATCCATTTAAATTGATAATATTCAGCAATATTAATTCTAATAGCTAAAAAAAAGAAAAAAGAAAAAAAATATTTTTTATTTTCCAAATAGACCAAATCCACCTCTGAGGAATCCAAAAGCAGCCAATCCACCAATAGCCAATATACCAATAATAATAGCATATACTGGTACATCTGACTGGTTTTCAGTAGATGGTTGGGTTTTACTTACCTCGTAGGCTTTTTCATCACCACTTAACTCTTCCCCTGCTTCTAATTCAGGAGCAGCATGGGTGTGAGTATGGGCAGCATGGGTATGGGAGTGTCCCACCGTTCCGGTGTGTACATGTCCACCTGGTCCATGAGTGTGTCCACCGGTACCGTCGTGGGTATGTCCACCATCACCATGTTGATGATCTCCGCCAGGAACCTGAATCAGATCAGATAGTGTTCTGAAGGGTAGACTTCTCAAAAAGTCGTGGGAATTGAAATCAGCTCCACCACCCTGCTTAATTAAATCAAATTCAGCAGCAGTGATATATTTTGGCTCTGTGGTTTCAATTTTTACTGGAGAAATCATTCTTGCAAATTCCTCGTTTTTGTATAAAGCTACAAAACCAGCAATTTGAGCTTCCCTTCGGGCTTCATTAGTAGTAAGACCGGTCATGTCAAACCTAGCCCATTCAAAGGTTACTATAACTGCTCTACCCACTTTATTTACTGGATCCCATATCACCAGCAATCCCTCATCAGTTCCTGAAGGTAAAGCTGCATTGTTATCCAGTAAGTCCTCATTCAGGAGTCTTTGGCTCATGTAGGTTCCACTTCCCGGGGATATGCCCATCAGATAGATTAGACTGTCATCTTTACAGTAGATACTGGATGCAATCCAGAAGTAGTTCTCCTGTCCACTTAAAGGGAAATCGGTTAGAACTTTATCAACTATGAAGAATCCAGGCTGTACACCAGGACAGGCATGATCGTGGTATAGGAAAGTCATTAGCTGTTCAAATGGCGGATTATTTCTCCAGGCATTGGCAATGGATTGAATATTAAACCAGTTACCTTCCTTGAAAACATTACGGGATAGATCATTGATTCTAGCCTGAACATTTAATGCATTAGGGCCAATATCATTTACCTGTTTACCATCCTCAGAGGTTCCCACCCAGAATTGATGGGTTTCCGGGTCGTAACTCATGTAAATTGAGTCCATGGTTACTCCATCAGCACCTCTTAAGGTAAAGGTAAAGTACAGTGGTTTCCAGGGTGCATTGTGCATGGGAAGTAGAGTGTAACGACTTAATCTGGATCCCAGAACTTCGAAGATTCCATCCATGGTCATATCAGTTAACTGACCATTAAAGCGGACGTATCCAGCAGAAGTCTGTACCAGAAGATCCCGGTCATCTTTTTCCAGGATTATTCCTTTTTCATTGAAGAATATCTCTTTAGCCAGGTTAGCTGCGTCGATTCCGATTTGTTTCATTTGTTGTGGAGTTAAAGTTCCCACTGGATTATTTGCAGGTACTGCTCTTACAGCATCTGGTAATCCCAGGCCTGCAATATAAGTCAGGTCTAATCCTGCTGCTTCTTTTGACTCAATACGCACAGTTCCATCAGGATTTTTAATCTCACTGGCAGATCCCAGCAGGTAGTAGTATGCTTCCTCATTTAATCCATCTTTATCCAGAAGTATATCGATGTATTGTTCCGGAAACTGGTTTAGTTTTCCCAGTAGCCAGGTGGTTAACTTCAGAGGATACATGTTGGTGTGTACATGATCCTGGGTTACGTCATCGTGGTTGTGGTCGTGTTGGGCCTGGTTAGGGCTTAGTCCGGTTTCAGCAAAGAAATCCTGCTGGAACTTGGCACGGTTAAAGCTCAGTACGATAATGGTACCAGTTTTAAGTACATCATTCCAACGAATGAAAGCTGCCATTTGCTGGGTTGCACCAGTTTCACTGGTATCAAATCCAGATAGAGCTCCTCCACTGCCAGGTCTGATATTGAGGATGGTTAAAAATGCATCGTCTTTAGAATCACCAGGAATGGTTATTACTCGGTAGGCAGTCTTATCAGCAGGAGCACCAGAGTGAGTTAAAGTTTCCTGTTCTGGTGGGAAGTACTTTAAGAGCACTTCAGTCATGGCATATCCACTGATGGTACCATCACACATGTGTCCATGGAATGCAGCAGCCTTCAATAGATCTGTAGGGGTTCCCACTGCCCAGGCATTGGCCAGACTGGCCACCGGATAAGTGTCCTTGCCTATCTTATGATTGGCATTGGTCCACTGGGCATCGGTCATGCTTGCAGATATGGTTCCCACATAGGAGGGGGTTAAAGTCCCATTGTAGAAGTAGGCCAGTAGTAACTGGTTTCCTCTTTTTACCACAAAGGCAAAGTCCACAGGATCAACCGGGGTTTTCTTTAAAAGTAACAGGTTACCCTGTCCATCGGTGATTAAACCATTGGACTGATTTATAATACCCTCTATGGCATCTTCAGATGTGGTTCCATTTCTTTTAGGTACACCAGCGGTGGTTATGCACAGTACTTTATCGGCGGTGCCAAAGTTCAATAATTCATTGGCTTTTTTGGTAACTTCCCGTCCTAAACGGTAGTTATCCGTGGCCACCATATTGAAAACTACATTGGCATATAAATTAGGATCAGCTAAATCAGTTGGATGTTTACCTACAGTGACTTCCTGTTCCTGAGTCTTATAACCTGGAGCAGAAACTATTACTTTGAATTTACTTCCTTCTGATGCACCAGGATATAAAAATTCCAGTTTATAACCCTGAAAAACAGCATCATAAGTCTTGGTAAAATCAACAGCCTTACCTTCAGCATCCTTTAAGCTGATACCGGGATTAATAACATCATTAGCATACTCATAATTCACCTTAACCCCAATAATAGGATCAATAAGCTCATCGATATCTGCATCATTTACTTCATCCCCGGATAAAGGCTGATCCACAGGCAATCCGCCTTCACCACCTGTAGTTTCTTCAGTAGCTGCAACCGCACCACACATAGCCAGCGCGAAAATCATAGTAATTATTAGAAATGTTGCTTGTTTTTTTATCTTTTCACCTCCTTTAACTATTAATTTAAAGTTTATTGCACTGTTGTGCAATCCTAGATAGTAGTAATAATATATATAAGCATTTTTTATTACTAATCTAAGGCCTAAAGAAAGTTTTGTAATAAAAAGAGTAAGGATTTAATACTAATTTTAGTTTTAATCCAGGAAATGTAATAATTATAGAGTAGTAAAAAAGAGCAGCAAAATTTATTATGCTAAAAAAAGGAATTATAAGGCCCTTTAAAAAAAAATAAAAAAACAAAAATAAGGATATAATATAACAATGGTTATAAGTATTACTAAGTAGATATCCAGCAGGGGATCTATCAATAGAACCCTGCTGAAAAAAGAGGAGGTACTCCAATGGTATTGTTTGAAGGATAACTAATTTAATAATACTTAAAAAGGATTAGTTATCAACAGATACTTTAGGTGAAAAGTTATTTAAGACTTTCTATTTAAATTTTATTAATAATATGATACCAAAATCAAAGAAATAGTAATAATATCAGATTAAAATAAAACATATCTCCCATGGATATACCCTGAAACTCCAAGAAAACCATATAAAATTAAAGAGGTTTAATCCATCCTAAATAACTAAAATAAACAAAAAAAAGGAGAAAATTAAAAAAAATTATTCCCGATAATTATCATCTAAAAAAGATTCTAAAGCTTTAAAGGTAAAATCAAGAGCCTGATTTACAATATCCTCATCATAGACACATAATTCATCCACCTGAAGATCAATAGATAAATCAACATCCAGTTCTTGATTATAAGAAACTTCTGATTTAATATCCAGATCATCAATCTCTTTAGAGGAGATCTGATTTAAAATAAAATCTTGAGCAGTTGAGGATAAAAAATCAGAGATTTCATTTAGATCCTCAGGGCTCAATTTTTTAAGCTTTCCTGGCACTTAATTTCCCATTCCCGGGTTCATTCCAGCTCCCTGCATGGCTTCCTGTAAAGAGGCCTGCATTTCCTGGAGCTTTTTCATTACCCTTTCCTCCTGACGAGTGATAGTTTTCTCTCGAAGCTGGAGGGTTTCTGCTTTTTCTTCCAATTCACTGTTTATTTCATCTTTTTTAACTTTAATGAGTAAATTTCCTGCTGTTTTGAATACTTCAGCCTCATCATCAGTTTTTTTTAATTCTTCCAGAGCTTTTTGAGTTTCCTGGATTTGCATTTCCACGGTTTGTTTTTGCATGGAGATGGCCTGGGCCTGTTGCTGCAGTTGTTGAAACTGGGCTAATTGATGCTGAATATTTTTAGGGAGTTCCATCATATCACCTCAAATTTTATGATTTAATTAAATTATCCTAAATGAATTAAGATTTTAATAAATTTAACATCTCTAAAGAGAGAATAATCCATCTAATAGATGAATTAAGGGAAGCTCTAAAAGAAGGAGCATCCCGGGCATGTATTTTTAAATATAAAGTGCTGCCTTCCCTATCCATTTTCATGGTAGCGCGAGAAGAAGGTGAACTTTCCAATTCAGGGGAAATTGAATCAAATATTACACGGGATTCATATTCTGAATCCATTTTAATTTCCACAGTAGCCTCTAGCGAATTTAAAGGATTGAAATCATCAATATCAATGTGATTTAACATATTAACCATTATAATTCATTTTATATAAATTTTTAAGCCAGTGCAATTACCATTTTTATCAATAAAATCCATAACGGCCTTATATTTGTTATCTGTATTTTTTATCCAGACCAGATTAGAATAATTATGCTCATTATCAGATTTAACTGGTAAAATATTTTTTAAAAGGGATAATTCATGCATCTCACACTTAAAGCCTAAATCATCAGGTTTAATATGTAATCGGCTGTCGGGTAATGCTATATTCACATCTAAAGATACAATTTCCTGTCCCTGGTTTCCATAGAATGTGATTTTAGAGGGATTGCCCTGGGAGTCGTTGATTATCAGGGTGGTTTCATATCCTTTGCTTGATGTTTTAAGAAAAACATCGCGCATGCTCATTTTACCCCGGTTTATACACTCCGCGGAAAAAACCCGGCTTAAAGCTTTGCATAATTGACGGGTTTTAGTAGATGGCTTTCTAGAGGTGGTTATAAGCATTAAAACAGCCTATTCTCAAGATATAGTAAAATAACCCGTATAATTATCGGGCTTTAATGGTTCTTTTAACCACAGGGACTTCTTTAAATAAAATTCGATACCGGCAGCGTGGGCACTTATTTTCCATGCTGGCCCGGGGATCAATTATAAAGCCACACTCAGCACATTTATACAATTACAAGCCTCCAACAATCCTCTTAATGTTTCTGGTAGCAGTTTTACCCATAGGTGTAGAGGGGACATAGGCCCCGCCAGTGAAAACTGCATCACATTTTTTGCATTCCCATATGCCTCTACTTACTCTTTTAACATAAGGTCTATCACATTTAGGGCAAACATGCTTCTTTTTCATGTTTTCTTCGATTTGCTTTACGGTTCTTTTGGCTTTCCTACCGTACCTTGCACCAAATCTTCCAGTAATACCTACTTTTTTGGTTCTTGCCATTTATATCACTCCAGGTAAATTTTAATTTTTAATAATATCCACCACCAATCCCACTATCTTTATTATGGGCCGGTGAGGATCTATAAATCCATCATACATTACTTGAATGATGATTTATTAAATTTAATATAACCACCAATTACTAATGGTTCTTTTAAAAATGTAACTCCCCTGAAAATATCTTTAGAAAAGAATCTCCATTAAAAAAGTCACTTAATTAAATATCATCTTCTTAATATTTCTAATTAAAACTATTAAATCCATGCCATATAACATAATTAGATATCTAAAATATAATTAAAGGAATATTTAAAGGTAAGGTTTTTGGAATGATAATCATTCCAAATATTTCATGAGTTCTTTTGATTTACCTTCCGTAATTTTAACTGCATTCATAATCTCCTCTTTAGTCAAAGGAGAATCTCCACCTTTTTGCATGGCGCAGATTTTATCAGATGCAGTTATTCCAATAGATAACCGTGCAGATAGAATTTCTTCTTCATCAAGTGAAGGGTCAATTACCAGCTGCTCCCCTATCTTAGCAAAAGTGCACATCACTACCTCTTCCCGTATAGGCAAGGGTTTCATATTTTCATGGTCAATAATTATTTCATTATCCACCACTTTTACCTCAGGAATCATGGTATTTTTCAAAGCAGCTACAGCACCTAAAACCGCCGCATCCATCAGATTACCATCATAATCCAGTATATGCAGGTCAATAAATACCATCCATACTTTTTTGCCCGGAATAATGCATAATTCTTTTAGATCAACCATTTCACTTTCCCGAATACATCTATCTGCTACCCGGGAGAGCTCTACCGATCTTTCATCTGGTGGTCCTGGTTCAAAACTGGGGGAGGCCATAGGGAGTAGTTCAGAATTGGTCATTAAAACCCCCACATCAGGAGTATCCGGGAATGGTTCCCCAATTTGTGGTTTGGTACCTACCATTATCTGAGTATTGCCTATTTTGACACGTGCAGAACCTTCAGCTTTGGAAATAACACCGGTTTCCAGGGATATCTCACGATATTCATCCAGGGCCCTACCATCAACCCGTTCTTGGTTATTAATCAGATGAGTTATACTTTTACGAGTAATTTCTGGAACGATATTCATTTTATTCACCATACCTCTTTTTCAGGGCTTCCTTTTGTACTTCGCTAATCTGATTGCATCCTTTAATGGCCAGATCCAGTGCTTTTTCAAATTCAGCTGTAGTTAAATTACCATCGCTTTGTAGCAATGTAATTTCGCCACTGCGAGGTAAAATGGCCACCGGCACATCTGCCTGTCCATCTTTATCTTCCACTTCTGAAAGGTCCAGTACCACCTGTCCATCCACTTTCCCTGCAGCACAGGCCACCACCATATCCTTCATAGGGATACCTGCATCAGCCAGAGCTACAGATGCTGCAGTAATCCCGGCACAACGGGTGCCTCCCTCTGCTTCCAGTACTTCAATAAAAATCTCAATCACAGAACGGGGATATTTTTCCAGTATCACTGCTGGCTGGAGTGCTTCAGCAGTTATCTTAGATATCTCAATTGATCTCCTATCCGGGCCCGGTCTTTTACGGTCATCCACCGAGAAAGGTGCCATGTTATACCGGCATCGTATATATGCCCGGTCTGGTCGCTGAAATCTTCTTATGAATGATTCTTTAGGGCCATAAACTGCCACCAGTACTTTATTCCCTCCAAATTCCAGGTAAGCTGAACCATCCGCCCTTTCTAATACACCTGCTTCGATTTTTAAATTTCTTAATTCATCAAAAGCTCTTCCATCTTCTCTTGATTTTGCCCCAATATTGGTACCTAATGTGATGATAGTAATCACCTCTTCAGATTTAAATTCAGTTTAGATTCTATAATTTCTTGAGGTAGGTTTTTATCCTCTTGGCTAGACGAATCCTCATCTTTTTCATCAGGGGACTGATCATTATTTTCTTCAGTTTCTCCTGGTAATTCTTCAGCTTCGTCTAAATCTTCAGATACTTCTTCAGATTCTTCAATTTCTTCACCAGTTAGTTCAGCAAGCATTTCCCGGACACGGTCCGTTAATCCAGAAGTATGGGCCTGGTTTTGGATCATTTTTATGACCTTTTCTGCAATTCTTTCCATGTCAGTTTGCCCTTTAACCCATACTACTCCGTTTTGACCAACCACAATATCACAGTGGGTCTTGTCTTTAATCATGTTGATCATGGAGCCTTTTTTGCCTATTAAACGGGGAACTTTAGTAGGGGTGATATGAATCAAAATCCCACCTCTGAATTTACCTAAACCACGGCCTTTTAATCCCAGTTTAACTTTTTTTACTTCATCCACATCAATTACCCGCAGAAAAAGAACATCTCCCACTTTGAAAACCTTTTCCAGTTCTCTTTTTTCTTTTCCAAAAACTTCTGAAGCAGGTAAAAGACCAGAATAAGGAGAATTAATATCTAATCCCCACATAGAGAATCTGATATCGTTTATTTCTCCAATTACCACATCCCCTCTTTTAGGGATGTATTTGCTTTGTAGGGGAATTACACTAATTTTTTTGTTTCTGATGGCCACCAGTCCCACCACTGATGAGCAAATCTTATTTTCTTCCTTGAAAGTCCCTCTTCCAGGATGAAAGTCTTCATCTGCTAGAATTTCACCAGGAACAACCAGATCTTTATCATTTACAAATATCACATTATGCCTCCTTTTATTGGAAGGCCACCTAGAATAGGTAAAAGGAGAGTTATTTGATAACCCTGGCCTCGAGTTCGCCGCCTGTAAGTTGACTCATTTTCTGATAAAACTTATCTTGCAGGCCCCCAGGTATCTCCACCACGGCTATCCATGAGCCATCCTGTTGCCATTCTTCCTTTAATATTTTCCCAAATTTAGAAATATCGCTGTAAGAACTCCCTGCTACTTCTCCAGGAAGTTTAATGGCCATTTTAACTTTTTCAAATCTAATGGGAATTTTTACTCGAATGGCTTTTAAAACCAGCTGAACTTGTTCATCAACGGGTTTGAATGGATCAATATGAACTTTTGCCTCTTCCATGGCCTTTTCTATACGCCTTGTTGGGTGAGGTAGCCCATTTTGAGGATTGATAGATTCTCTAGCTATCTTATTTACAATTTTTTTGTACTTTTCCTCTAGCATTTCCCGCCGCTGCTGGGCAGTAAGCTGTATTTGTCCTTTCTGGATAATGGCAGATGCCACTTCCAGAGAATCTACGGTTTCAAATACTTTAAGCATGGCTTCTTCTGATGCTTTGTCTCCCTTTTTAGCGTCTTTAAATATTTCCTGTACGGCCAGAACTTCTTCCAGGTCCATTGATGGATCTTTTTTAAATTCAGCAGATAAATCAGGATCAACAAGTATTTCAAAACGTTCACCGAAAGATTCTAAACGGGCGATAACAGCATCATCAAGGTTAACCATATCCTATTCCTCTTCTTCCTTTTCTTTTCTTAAAAGAAGTTCTTCTACGTGATCCTTTATTTCATCTTCAGATAATTTGCGGTATTTTTTATCTTTAGAATCAATAACTGCGATTTCGACACTTTCTGGAGTGGTTTTACCTTCAGTGGCCTCGTAAACTGCATCTAAAGCCAGTTCAATAGCTTCTTCCAGAGTCATGTCCTCTTTATATTTTTTTTCAAATTCTTCCATAGCTATTGGTCTTCCAGCACCTATGGCCGTAGCCTTATATTCTATTAATGCTCCACTAGGATCGGTTTCAAATAAATGACATCCCTTGCTATTTACTCCCCCAATTATTAAAGCGGATCCAAAAGGACGTACCCCTCCATGCTGAGTATACATCTGTTTCATGTCACATATTTTTTTGGCCAGGGATTCGACCCGGATAGGTTCATTGAAGGTTATTCTATTAACCTGAGCTTCTATTCTGGCTTTTTCAATAATTGCCCGGGCATCTGCCACTAAACCTGAGGTAGCAGTTCCAATATGCTCATCAATTTGGAATATCTTTTCTATAGATTTAGGTTCTACCAATTTACTGGTTGGTCTCTTGTCCACCACAAGGACTACTCCTTCAGCAGATTTTACACCTAAAGACGTAGTACCTCTTTTTACGGCCTCTCTTGCATATTCCACCTGAAATAGTCTTCCATCTGGACTAAAAACAGTAATGGCCCTATCATATCCTGCACTTTGAAGTGGTTGCATAAGTATACCTCTCTAATTTATTCAATTTTTCTTATGAAAGTAAATTATATTCTAAAAAAATTCTCTTATTCAAAATTCAATTGATTTAATTTGTTAATTCTAATATTTATGTTAGGGACTGGGTTTAATAAACTTTTGTGTTGCAGATTTAATAGTACCTGCTAAACCCAGAGTATGGAAAACCAGTTGTTTTCCTTTATAGTTAGATATAAGACATAAGGCCCCTCTAACCTTTTCTTCATCCCCTCGATTACATTGTAAAATGCCTTTTAAATAAAAATGACCCTTATTAGAACTATTTGAATTTAAATCCCAGGAACGGGTAACCCACAGCCGGAATTTGCTGGTCTCACACTCACCATGAAACTTCAGACAGCTTTCCCAAATTATATATATCAAATCATCTCTAGGAAGTGGTACTTGTGAAATTACCTCAAATGCCAGGTATCGCTTATCCCCTCGCAGGGTGGGAGGAAGTATTTTAAGTTTCATGATTATACCAGAATTTTATAAATAAATTAAGGTTATTTTTTATAAATAAAGGCTTAGGTAAAAAAATCAATTTATTGATTATAAAATATTAACCAGAATAAATAATCCTGATTAATATCCTTAAATAAATCCCCTCTAAGAGAAATTAAAGTGAGGATTTTATTCCAAAAATAGTTTCAAAAAACTACCATTATAATTCTATTTTTCATTAATTATTTTTACCCCATTCACCACCATGTTCTTTCTTTGCTGATTATAATCCAGAATAAAAGATGGTGAATCAGATATAGCCCTTAAAATCTCTTCTTTTTTTAGTCCCAGGCAGCTATACAAAGCCATTATGTCCCGGGGAGTTCTCAAATCATATAATGTTCTGGCCCCACTGGTAATTAAAAGCAGAAATTGGAACTTGCGTTGTAATTTTATAATATCCCTGAAATGAGCCATTATTTTAGACCTTAAACTGTTTCTGGATTTTAAAAGGTCGCTAAAACATAATTCAATAGCCACATTATTTTTAGCAGCTTCCCTGGATAGAACATGGTTTATACCGCAATCTCTACGCTTATAATATGGCCGGGATAAAATATCAACCTTTACATTCTCACATGCTGCCCGATTAATCTTCAAATCTCCCCCATCAACCATTAAAATGTTGGTTTTATTTCTAAGACTTCTTATCTGTTTTTGAAGGTGGTGGGGGTTTTTGCCCTGAATTATAATACCAGGAGTTATAGAAAATTCATCAATTTTAAAAGATTGGGGGTGAGGGGGCGCGGTTTCATCATTTATAATTTTATTAAAATTCTCCAGAGCGGATTTATAATGTTCATTAGAGTAAAATATTGATATCCCCTGATACCCTAATCTTTTAGCTTCATTAATTAGAGCTAAATCAGTATCCGGGTTTTTGCCATTGAGATGAAAATCAAAGTACTTCACATTAATCAAACAGTTCCCGGGCTAGTTTTAAGGCCCCTTCTTTTTTCGCAGGATAGGCAGCAAATTTAATCCGGGTATGGATCGAGTCACCATGTTCTACTACCTTCCATTTATGGGAAAATGCATCCTGTTTACTGAATCTAAGGAATAAATTTCCATGATCATCCATCTTTTTATCCAGGTTATCTATAATATCATTCCGGCAATCAGAATCTATTTTCTTTAAATTCTTTAGAAAAGTTTTAATTTCTTTCTTTTTACTGAACTTTTGATGGAATATTATAACCTTATTTTTATAGTAACCTTCAGTTAACTCTCTTTCAGGTGAAGCATAGGGAAAAATGGTATTCAATGCTTCTAATACCTTTTCTTCGTTTTCTGTTCCATGGACAAATACCCGGTAGGAAATATTATGGATCATAGAAACCAGTTAAAATAAATCGTTTAAATAAAAAAATAAAATAAAAAAGATAGGAAATCTATTTAGATTTTCTTACCTTTTCTGCACCTTTTCCTTTGTTTCGCAGTCCACGGGTCTTTTTACCCTGACTGGTCAATCCTCGGAAGGCTCTTCCACGGTGCTGTTTTTCACAAATCCAGTTAATCTTAGGATCACTCTTAATGGTGGGATGGTTTGGATCTACCAGTATAACTTCGTAGAATTTGAATTTACCATCTTGCCATACCCAGTAAGAATTTAAAACTTCCATATTAGGGAATTTTCTGGCAACTCTCTCTTCGGCTATTCGCTGAATGGATTTTTTAGGAGTTATCTTAACAACACCCATTCTTTTAGGTCGTCGACCTGCTTTGAATCGAGTTTTTCTCCTTCCACCACGACGAACACGAGTTCTAACAACTACGTATCCTTTTTTAGCTTTATATCCTAAAGATCTAGCTCGGTCAATACGAGTAGGCCTATCTATTCTTTCAATTATACTTTCCCGTCTCCATTGTGGAGCTCTCTCCCACATAAGTTCCCTTACATAGGATTTATCTGGATTTTTCCATGCATCTCTTATATATTTATACATTAAAACACCTCTTTTGTTCAGCTTACGCCACATCCAGGGGAATATGTCCCCGAAAAAAAGTTGCTTGTTTCGCCTATTTGGCGATGGTAAATATTGAACCCGGCCCCTTAAAAAGGTTGTGCTAAAAAGTTATTCTCACTTTATTAAGGGCATTCTTAAAGGGGAACAATGGGTTTTTCCTGGAAAATAATGCATATTTTTGTCCCTTTGCCTTTCTCAATTAATACTTCAGCATCAATCTGCCGGGATAGCCCTTTAATTAGTTTAAAACCTAATGAATCAGATTTATTTATATCAAAATCATCTGGTAATCCTGCTCCATTATCAGAGACCATTAATATATATTGGGAATTTTTAAGTGAAAATTCCACTGTTATGTTACCTTCTTTATCCGGTAAAAAGGCGTATTTTAAACTGTTGGATAATAATTCATTGAGGATAAGGCCTAGAGGAATAGCAGTATTTACATCCAGCATCAATGATTCAACATTTAAATTTAAATCAATTTTGTCTGAAGAGGTAATATAATTATTAAAAAGATCCCGGGATAGTGAACGGCAATATTCACCAAAATCAATCCTCTTTAAGTCCTGGGACTGGTATAGTTTTTGGTGGATTAGTGCCATGGATTTAGCACGATTTTGGCTTTCTTTAAAAATATTTAAAACTGCCGGATCTTGTATATAACTGGATTGTAGATTCAAAAGACTCTGAATTACCATTAAATTATTTTTAACCCGATGATGAATCTCCTTCATCATTAAATCTTTTTCTTCCAGGGATTTATTAAGTTCTTTCTCCAGTTTTTTCCTATCAGTAATATCCCTGATTACCATTTGAACTGCAGGTTGGTTATCATATATTATAGGAACATCACCAATCTCAATATCTTTATTCTGGTTATCCAGGGTTATTATTTTTTCTTCCAGAAAAGCTAAAGATTTTCGATTAACATAAACCTGATGCAGTCTTTTTTTAGAAATTTCCCTGAAATCCGGGTGTAAGAAATCCAGTATATTTTTTCCAATTAATTCTGAAGAATTACTGGCCCCTAAAAGATTACAGGAAGATTTATTGGCAAATACTATTTTTTCATCTATTAAAACCAGGACTGCATCTGGAGAAAGGTCAGTTAACATTTTATATCGTTCTTCACTATCAGTGAGTTGGTTTTGGATCAATTTTCGATAAGTTATATCCTTTATTATGATTATTTTCCCCAGGTTATGTCCATTATCAGTTATGGGGCTTTTTTCTATTTCTACCCATATGTTCCAGGTCCCCCCTATAAAAATTTCCGATTCTAAAAACTGGTTTTCATAAAAAGCCGTAATAGAAGGTAAATTCTCAAAGACATGAGGGTAATGATTACCTACAATTTCTTCACCCAGTCCCAGTAGTTTAGAATGATTATTAATTTCTATTAAATTATCTTTATCATCAAATACCATAAGACAGTTTTTCATGCTTTTTATAAGTACCTGGTTCATTATGGGACGTATGGCTAAAAAATCATACTTAAAAATGGCAATAGCAATAATAAATCCAGAAAATACAATTCCCAGAGGGGTTACATCCAGGCCGGGTATGGGAATAGTACGGGTGGTGTAAATCAAACTAAAAATCAGAGGCAATAATCCACTTAATATTAAAGCAGATATCTGGGGGCGATATAACCTGGAAGAACTATTAAAAATTTGCAAAAGGATGATTATTCCCATTAAGGTCATTATAAAACTGTATATTATATTAACCCAGAAAAAAGGTCCAGGAACATAAACTAAAAGTGCTCCGGGAAGATTTGATACAGGGATTATTCTAATCCAGAGTAAGGGATATAAAGGGTAGGATAAAGCTAGAAATATAATTATTAAAGGTATAATTAAAATGGCTGCCTTAAAGTAAGGTTTTAGATATTTATCATAACCACCATAACTTAATATGAACATGAACCATAAAGGAGGAACTAAAGCAACCCCTAAGTACCCTAATTGAACCCAGAATATTTTGTAAACTGCTTGAAGACTAAAATATTCTCCTGCAGATGTAAAACACCATATAAAGGCAAAAAACATTAATGCACTGAAATATTTATGTAAATTTTCAGAACGATTTTTATAGCTATAATATGATAAAAACAATAAAATAATTGAGCTTATCAGTAATAGGACACCAAATGAAGAATACTGGTAGTTCATATATTCTGCTCCCGGTTGCAAGGGTTTGAGATTAAAATAGTTTATGAATAGATAAAAAGTTTGGTTTTCAGGTAATATATCGCCCATTATGGTTTTAGATATATGGCTAATTTTTTAGTTAAGGAAAATTTAGAATTTTATAAACACCAGGATCATTTTTTTAATACTTAAGTCCCGGATAATAGGGCTAAAAAAAAATAATATAGGTTTTTATTCTGTTAATTCATAGAGTATACGCATGGCCTTGGTAAAAGGAGGCATACCAGAAGTTAAAAGAACCACCCGCAGTACATCAACTATTTCATCCCGGGTGGCATCAAATTCTCGCATGGCACTCATCATCTGCTTTTTCATAGCCCTATCATCTGAATTAGCAGCAGTAATAGCCAGGGCAATTAATTTTTGAGTTTTATAATCAAGAGCCTTTCCGGTATAGGCTGCTTTATTTAATTCCACCACTGATTCATAGATATCTGGATAGTCCTTTTTAACATGGGCCATTCCTTTACCATAGAATACATCTTCTTTCACAAAATCCCTCCAACTAATTACATATTAATTCAATATAATAATATGTCATCTTTATTATATATCATTTTTTTAATTATTTCAACTGCTAATTTAATTAAAGGGCATAATAGTCAATTACTGTCATGATTAATCAATATTAAATCTTTTAAGCCTGATTTTAAAAGCAAATACATTAAAAAAAAATCCAATTTAGAATTATTAATCATAATTAATCTCTGGTGTTGAAACCACACTTCAAAAATCCCTATTTTTTCATTTAATGCCTTTAAAAAAACATTTAAATAGTATTAATTACCATTAGAAAACCATGTCATTTTTTTCACTCATAATTAAAAACCCTTTTAGAAATAAAACCCGGAGTGCGCTGGCTATTGTAGGAATAGCCATAGGAATTGCCACCATTGTGGCCCTGGGTATAATAACCGATGGATTGAAAGCCTCCACCGAAGAAACATTGAAGGCTGGAGGCGCAGATTTTAGTATAGCTGAATCTAATGTATCTGATTTATTCTTTAGTAAAATAGATGAAGAATATATAACCCGGATAAAGGAGGTGGATGGTGTTAATGATGTGGTGGGAATCTTGATGGCCATCCAGAGGGTGGAAGATAATCCCTATTTTGTTTTAATAGGGATAGATCCTGCAAAGTTATCTATAAGTAATATAAAAGTTACAGAAGGTCGAGCATTTGCTTCAGGAGATGCCAAAGAAGTAATTATAGGAAAAGTAGCATCTGAAAAGTTAAATAAAACTGTGGGAGATACTATAACCTTAAATAGAGAAGAATATGAAATAACCGGTATTTTCCAGACCGGTGATCTGCAACAGGACGGAGGAGCATTTTTATCCCTGGAAAATGTGCAGGCTATAGAAAATAAAAATGACACCGTCACCATGCTCTATGTGAAAATTGATAATGATGCTCAGGTAGAAGAAGTCACCGCTGCCATAGAAGATGAATATGGAGATGATTTAACCACCATTGCCTCCTTAGAAGATCTGGCCAGTATTGACCAGGGACTGCAAACCATTGACACTGCCTCCTGGGCCATATCCCTGTTGGCAATAGTTATTGGAGGTATTGGTGTAATCAATACCATGATCATGTCCGTTTATGAAAGGACCAGAGAAATAGGGGTTCTTAAGGCCGTAGGATGGAAAGATAGGAGAATTTTATCCATGATTCTAGGAGAATCCATAGTACTCACCCTGGTTGCAGGACTGGTAGGAGCTATTATGGGAATCCTGGCCATACAGGTACTATTGGCTTTGGGAATGGATAGTTTCATTGCACCTGTTTATTCTGCAGATGTTTTCCTGCGGGCATTTGCAGTGGCATTAACTGTGGGTCTTTTAGGAGGATTTTATCCTGCTTATCGGGCCAGTAGATTACCACCAACCGAGGCGCTGCGCTATGAATAAGGAAAATATTGTGGAGATTCATAACCTCCAGAAGAGTTTTGATAATGGTAAAATAACCGCTTTAAATGGAATAAATCTGGAAATAAAAAGGGGAGAGTTCGTATCCATAATCGGGCCTTCTGGTTCTGGTAAATCCACTCTCCTTAATATGATCGGGGCCCTGGATAAAGCAGACACCGGGAGTATAGTGGTATCTGGAAATGATCTAATCCAGAAAAAGGACCTGAGTGAATTCCGATCCCGTGAAATCGGTTTTATATTCCAGTTACATAACCTCATACCCAATTTATCTGTTCTGGAAAATGTGGAAATACCCATGTATGAAAAGAATATGTCTTCTTCCCAGATGAGAAAAAGAGCACTGGAATTACTGGAATATGTGGGTTTATCTGATAAATTGAAAAGAAAACCCACGGAATTATCTGGTGGGGAAAGACAAAGAGTGGCCATTGCCAGGGCACTGGCCAATGAACCATCTATAATTCTGGCTGATGAACCTACCGGTTCTCTGGACTCTAAAACAGGGGCAATGATACTCAATCGGCTAAAAGATCTGCATGAAAAAGAAAACGTTACCCTGATTATGGTAACCCATGATATGGATGTGGCTTCCCTGGCTGATCGAACCATAAGGGTTCTGGATGGTAAAATCCAGAACTAATTATTTTTTTTAAAAATCATAAAAAACCCCCTTCTTAATGATTTTTTAATAAGGGAACCATTTTAATTATTTTTTTTAAGTTACAAACTTTACTACTTTTTATTAGAAAAATAAATTAAGTAAGAATTATATAAACAATTCTATGACTGGTGCTAAAAAAAGAATTGCCTGGGGAATTACCGGGGCCGGTGAAAAACTACCAGAAACCTTTGCCATAATGAAGGATATACAGGAAAAGTACAGGGACTCCCTGGAAATAAGAGTTTATATTTCTAAATCCGGGGATCAGGTAGTTAAGTACTACGGAATCTTCCGGCAATTAGAAAAATATTTTGATAATGCCTGGGTGGAAATAAATGCTAATTCTCCCTTTCTGGCAGGCCAAATACAGATGGGAAAATTTGATTTGTTGATTATTTCTCCCTGTACCTCCAACACCGTGGCCAAGATATCACTAAGAATCGCAGATACCCTCCTTACCAATGCTGCTATTATGGGTCAAAAAGCAGGTGTACCCTTGTATATCATGCCCTCTGACTTTCGAGAAGGAACCATCACCACCAAACTACCTAATGGAAAAGATCTGGAATTGAATATAACCAGGGAAGATGTGGAACATGTGGAAAAATTATCCAGAATGAAGAATACCCAGGTATTTGAACATCCCGAGTATATTTATAAAATATGCGAAGAACACTCCATAAAATAGAAATCCATTAGGGGCTAATTATCCCTGAAAAAGTTGATATTAATATGATTAAGGAGAACCTCAATATTTCCAGATTTAAAAGGAGTAATAAAAATAAAAAAATAAAATATTTTTTTTAAGCTATTTCCTGAATGGTGACTCCAAAGGTGTAGTATGTTTCCCCTTCTGGAGATATTTCTTCCTTAAAGGGAGAAACTCCTTTGAAATAGGATTTAATATCACCACTATCAGCTATATTCATGGTGATAGGTTCCATATCTGTAATATTTTCAAAGAAATCCTTTATTTTAGAAATTTCTTCTTTTTTGCCATTAAATTCCACCGTAATTGTACCGGTCTGGCGTATTTTTAATTTAACAATGTCTTGAATTACTTTTAGTTGATTTTCCCCTTTTTTGGAATTTCCACTGCTTTTTGTAAAAACCACTTTATCATCTAATTCACCCATTTTATTTCCCCCTTTTAATCAAGATTACTGATTTATATTATGTTTCTAAAAATATATAAAAATATTATAAATACTGCTAAAAACAGACTTATTTCATAGTTTATAGCCTATATCCCGTAAAAACTTCTTACGGTACAAGATATCATCTTTTGATTCTACTTTTTCCGGGCTAAAACCATCAATAACTCCAATTATACCTCGCCCCTGACTGCTTTCTACAATTAATACTTCCACTGGATTGGCAGTAGCACAAAATAGGTTCACCACTTCCGGGACACTTTTTATACGCTGGGTGACATTTATAGGAAAAGCGTTTTTCATATAAATTAAAAAAGAATGCCCCGCCCCTATTTCTCTCATCTTCTCGGTGGCTAATTTTTCCAGCTGAGGATCATTACCCGAGTAGCGAATGTAACAATCACCAGATGCTTCTGCAAAGGCCAAACCAAACTTAATACCTGGAACAGTGTTTACCAGGGCTTCATGCAGGTCCTCAACAGTTTTTATAAAATGGCTCTGGCCTAAAATCAGGTTACAATCTTCAGGAACTTCCAGTTTTACTTTTTCTATCTGCAATGAGTTACCCCCTCTGATATTAATAAAATGACAGGAATATAAGTATGTGTTTTATATTAGTTAATCTTTAAAACTAAGTGTCTTAGCCGTGGATATATCCTTTATTTTAATATTTAATTTAATTTTAGCATAAACCATTAATGAATTAATATAATTCATCTTAGTTATAAAAATTTTATTATAGGGAATAAAATAAAAATACTAATTACATTTAATTTTAGATATACCCTATAATCATTGAACGGATTAATTCTCTAGTTGACATATTAAAAGTTTGTTAAAGGAGATATTAAGTATGGATGTGAAACCAAAATTTAAAGTCATATTTGCAATTGTTAAAGCAGAAATGGCCAGTGAAATTCTCGAAAAAGCATATGATGCTGGTGCAGAGGGAGGTACAATATTTTATGGTAGAGGAAAAAGCAAACATGCCCCGGAAGAGTTTCTTGGTGTGCCAATTGAACCCAGAAAAGAAATAATAATGATATTAATTAATGAAAAATGTGCTACCAAAGTTCTTAAAACAGTGTTAGATGCAGGGAAATTAAATGAACCAGGAAGAGGATTAGCGTTTATAGTTAATGTAGATGCAATTGAAGGCATAAGTAATTATGGAAAAACAGGTTCTCTTCAAGATGAATTTTAAAATATATGCTGAAATAGGGGAAAAACTTAAAAAAAAAGTATCTAATTTTAAATAAGGTCATCTTAGAATAGATTAATTTAAATTAAAAATATTATATCAAGAAAATTCTTTTAGTTACCTATTATGATGGGGTTATTTTAATTAAATAGTGTTTTATTTATTTAAATAATTAAACAATCCATGATATTCTAAGTGTTTAGTATGATTTAGAATAAGAGCTGGAAAAAATGAGAGATGAAAATAATATTGAAGATTTAATAAAAGCTTTAAATGAGGGAAGCCATAAGACTAAGGAAAAAGCAGCATACAAACTGGCAAATCTAGGAGATGAAAAAGCAGTTAAACCACTTTTAATTAACTTAAAAAATGAGAAATGGTCTGTTCGTAAAGCTGCAGCAATTGCCCTTGGAAGGATTGGAGATAAAAGAGCTTTAAAAGCATTGATAACTCTTTTAAATGATAATTACTGGCATGTGAGACAAATAGCAGCAATGTCTCTTGGTTTAATAGGAGATAAACAAGCTATTGAACCAGTTATTCAAGCATTAAAAGATAAATGTTTAAATGTTAGATGTGAAGTCGTGCTTGTGCTTGGAGAACTAAATGATTTAAGAGCTGTAGAACCTCTAATGGAAATATTAAAAGAAAAAGATTGTCTATTAAGAGCATGCGAAGTCATTTCACTTGGTAAATTAGGTGATTCCGCAGCAATACCTGCACTTGCAGGGAGTTTGAATGATGAAAATTATTTTGTAAGAGTTAATGCAGCTAATACCTTGGGAATGATTGGAAATCAATCCTCTATTGCTTACCTTAAATCATCACTTGAAAATTCAAATGGTGAATCTCAAGGATATGAAAATGCTCTAAAAAATGCAATTGAAAAAATTAAGGCCAAAACAAGTAATCGGTTTTAAAGGCTTAAAAATTATTTATACTGTTACACTTCCAATATTCATCTCATTTTTTTTCTGATTCTTTAATAGACAATCCTAAATATCGGGCAAATAAGTTAATAGTTGAACCCTGTATGAGTGCGGAAGTTATAGTGATAAAGAAAACTATATTAAAGATCATATCTGCACCTTCTATTCCTGCAACAATAGGAAATGTTGCTAATATAATGGGAACTGCGCCTTTAATTCCCACCCATGAAATTAAAAGTTGATCTTTTAATCCAACTTTAAAAGGTAAAAGACATAAAAAGACAGCAATAGGCCTTGCAACCAGGATTAAGAAAAAAGAAATTAATACCCCTATCCCTATTACAGGAATGATTTGGGAGGGAAAAACCAGAAGTCCTAATATTAGAAACATACTAATTTGCATTAGCCATGCTATTCCATCAAAGAAAGGTACTTGAATTGTTTTTTGAACAAAAGAATTATTTCCCAGTATTAATGCAGCAATATAAACACTTAAAAATCCATTACCTCCCACCAAATAGGTTGCGGAATAAGTTAAAAATGCTAAAGTGATAGTTAATACTAGATAAAGGCCGGCGATATTAAGATTAATATTATTAATAAGTTTTACAATTATTTTCCCAAAAATAACACCAAAGATAACCCCAAGCCCGAGTGATTGTATAAGCAAGAGTATCATGGCTTCAATAGAAGTTGTCGGATTTAGAATAAGAAATATGAAGGTGGTGGTTAAGAAATAGGCCATAGGGTCGTTACTTCCACTTTCAAGTTCAAGTGTAGGTTCTATATTATTTTTTAAACCTTCCTTTTTAGAGCGGAAAATAGAAAATATTGCTGCAGCATCAGTAGAGGATATAATTGAACCTATTAATAGGGAAAATAATAAAGGAAGCTTAAAAGCCAGATTAATAAATAATCCAACTGCAATTGCTGTTATAAAAACACCCAGGGTTGAAAGAGTTAATCCTCTCCAAAGAATTGGCCTAACATCAGACCATTTTGTGTCTAGTCCTCCAGAAAAAAGAATAATTATAAGTGCAAATGTACCTACATATTGTGTAATATCCGGATTATCAAAATAAATCCTCCCTATACCCTCAGAACCAGCTAATATTCCTATTAAAAGAAAGAAGAGTAGTGATGGAATTCCAAGCCGGTATGAAGTTTTGCTCATAATTATACTCATTAAAATCAAAATAGAGCCTAATAATATAAGCTGTTCAAAGGTCATGGTATATCATTATATTTTTTTTCTTAAAAATATTTCTTAAAAATAGTTATTTTAGGCACTGTCAAAAACTTGGGGGTTTTTGATTTTATGTTTTTGATAAAAAATTTTTAAATTCTTCTAAAAACCCGTTATTTTATAAAATAGAAACCTAAAAACTTTTATAATAAATGGAGCATAGTATTTTGCATGCAAAAAACAAAAACACTTGCTCCAATTACTGATTTGTTTGATCCAAGTTATAAACTTTCCTATTTTTGCGAAGGTTTGTCAAAATATGTTGAAAATCAACTAAAATCCTGCAAAAAAGAATATAAAGTATCTAAAACATTAAAAACATGGCATAAAAAAGATATTTTTCATATTGAGATGTTGGAAGCCTTTTGTCCGGAATGTTTCACCAGATCCGTGATCAAAAATGGTGTTAAAGGAAGAAAACTCATATTTTATAATAAAAAAAAGATTAAAACCGAAATTCAAGCATATAAATGCAAAAAATGTAATAAAAAATTTAATACAGATATATCAGAACTTATTGAGAATAATAGTAATTTCACGCGTGATTTTAAGAGTAAATGTCTTGAATTAGTAGGTTTATTCTTTGGATCATTGCGTAACGTTGCTTATAAAGTTAAAAAAGACACAGGAATCCATATTTCACATCAAACAATTGAAAACTGGATCCTTGAATATAAAAATAAAAAAAAAGATTCTAAATATCGTTATTCGGGATATTACATTTTTGATGTAGAGTGGGTTAAAATTAAAGGTGTATGGAATTACCGATTCACTTTAATCGACAGTAAACAGGATATTATTGTTGCAGACAAAATATACTCTAAAGAGAATTCTAAGAACATCAAAGAGTTTTTAGATCAAAATACTCGAAATAAAAATAGAATTGCCATTACCACTGATTTAGATGAGAAATATAAACCAATTATCGAAGAATTAGGGTTTAAACACCAATGGTGTTTATTTCACACATTTAAAAACTTTAACAAAATCATAAAGAACTATATTAAACAAAATAAAGTATCAAAAGAAGAAATAAACAAAATAAAAGAAGAAAAAGAAGAAATATTCAATTTATTTCAAGTTGGATCATTAAAAAATGCTAGAAATAAATTTAACCAAGTTTTAGTTAAAATTAAAGAGTATTCGAAGATTATTCAATTTATTATCATTAATTCGTTGCGTCCTTACTTTAAAACTTTCTTCGCGTTCTTAGATGATAAAAATATCCAGCGAACATCTAACAAAATAGAAAACATCTTTCAAAAAACCTTTCCTAAAAGTGTTAAGAAGCTAATGAAGATTAAAAATGGTGTAATGTCACGAATAAACATCAGAAAAGAAATTCAGTATCAGAAAAAGGTTTTCGACAATTAACCCCCAAGTTTTTGACAGAGCCTTATTTTAATGTATTAATAGATAAAATAAATATTTAATCTAAATATAGTAATTTTAATAAATCAAAGAAAATCAGGGAGTTTATTTTTTCTTGGTTTTCAATTTTATTCACGTTAGCTAGCCAGAATAAATATTAATTGTTGAGGAAAATTACTATAATAGTATGGTAACCTATAGTAATAATTAAATAAAGAGATTGAAGATGCGATATAAAACTTTAGTACTGTTATTAATGGGGATTGGAACTCTTATTGGAATGATCCTATTTATAGGACCCGGTAATATTGAAAGTGCTATTAAAATGGCTAATTCGTCATATATCGCTTTTGCAGTACTTATCCAGTTTGTCATTTATGGTTTATGGACCTGGAGATGGTCCATAAATATAAATGCTGTCCATATACCTATAAAAAAAATACATGTTTTTCCAATGGTAATGGTAGGTATGGCTGTAAATAACATTACTCCCAGCGCACGGGGAGGTGGAGAACCTGTAAGAGGTTATATCCTTAGCAAATATTCAGGTTCTTCATTTGAAAAATCATTTGCAACAGTAATAGCCGATAGAGGACTTGATACATTCCCATTCATAGTTTTAGCAATAATTACTATAGTTGGTGCTGTTTTTTATTTAAATCTGCCAGATTATGCAATATATGCTCTTATACTTGCAGTTATAGTTTTATCTACACTCTTTTTAATAGTGATTTATATGTCATTTAACCTTGAATTTGGGCATAAAGTATCATTATGGATTGTAGGTCTGATAAAAAAGTTTTCTAAAAAAGATCACAGCCAGCTGGAAGAAAAAGCTGTAAATTCAATCAATAATTTCCAGGCCAGTATGCGAATAATGATCAAAAATAGAAACGTCATATTATACAGTATACCCATATCTTTTCTAATATGGATTTTAGAAATATTCAGAGTATATCTAATATTTTCTGCATTTAATGTAGAAATATCCTTTTTGATTATTGCACAGGTATTTATAATATCTACTTTAATTGGATTGATCCCTCTTCTTCCCGGTGGTTTAGGTGCCATTGACGGAGTTATGATACTCTTATTTTCTGCTGCAGGTGTTCCACCATCAATAAGCGCAGCCGCAACTCTTGTTGAACGTTTTGTATCGCTTTGGATGACCTCAATTATTGGTATTGCTATGATTCCTTATTTTGGAACAACTTTAATTAAAAGGATAACAAAAAAAGTATAATGTTTTCCAATAAAAAACCAATAAAGATTACATGTTTTTTATAACTGGACGATTATTTTCAAATAAATAGGGTATTTCTCACCAGGACAAAGCTAACTTATTTATTGGCAATTAGAGATTAATGAAAATTATTGAAAGCCGGTAAAATTAAAATAGTTCCCCTAATAAAAAAATTTATTAAAACTAGCCAGAAGACCATTAAAAAAATAATCCTGGCTTAAGATGAGTATCTAATTTACATTATTGGGATAGTTTATACACTCTGGAGGTGTTATCATGCAGGAGAAATCAAAAGAAATAGGTGCACGGGTAATGGAGATGAGAAAAATATCCCAGATAACCGACAGTGAAATGGCAGATTTCCTTAACATGCCCTTAGAGACTTATAATAAATACGAATCTGGTGAAAAGGACATACCAGCCAGCGTGCTTTATGAAATTGCCCATAAATTTAAGGTTGATTTGGGGCTGCTACTTACTGGAGAAGAAACCAGGATGCATATCTTCAGTGTAACCCGTAAAAATAAAGGAGTGGCGGTGGAAAGACAGAAGCAGTATAAATACGAAAATTTAGCTGAAAAATTCATTCATAAAAAAGCAGAACCATTTATTGTTACGGTAGAACCCCAAAGTAAGTCTAAAAAACCCTCCACCAATTCCCATCCCGGACAGGAATTTAACTATGTTTTAGAGGGTAGTATGAAAATTTATATCCATAACCATGAAATAGTGCTAAATGAAGGAGATTCCATTTTCTTTGATTCATCCTATCAACATGCTATGGAGGCTTTAAATGGAAAGCCAGCCAGGTTTTTAGCCATGGTAATGTAAATAATATTGATTATAGAGGTGTTTTAAATGTCTTCTTTACTTAAAGAATTTGTTAATAAGGTTGATTTTGATTCCTATAACGATTTCAATGATAATTTCAGGATAGTGGTCCCTGAATCATTTAATTTTGCCTATGATGTGGTGGATCGCTATGCAGAAGAAAAACCGGACAAGGTGGCCCTGGTGTGGTGTGATGATCATGGCCAGGAAAAAATATTCACCTTCCAGGATATGCAGACCTATTCTAATAAAGCTGCTAATTTCTTTAAAAAATGTGGAATTAAAAAGGGAGATCGGGTGATGCTCACCCTTAAAAGCAGATATGAATTCTGGTTTTCCATTCTGGGACTGCACAAGATTGGAGCCATTACTATCCCTGCCACCCACATGTTAAAGGCTAAAGATATTGTGTACCGCATAGAAAAAGCTAAAATAAAGATGGTGGTATGTATTGGTGAAGACGGAGTCCCGGAAAACTTTGATAAAGCTCAAGAAAAACTTGAAACCCCGGTAATTAAATCTATGGTAGGGGATGAAGATCGGGACGGCTATTTGAACTTCCGAAAGGAAATAGAAGAAGCTTCCCCTATTTTTATTCCTGGTGAAGATGAAAAATCCATAAAAAACAGCGATGTCTCCCTGGTTTATTTTTCTTCCGGGACTACAGGGATGCCTAAAATGATACAACATGATTTCACATATCCTTTAGGCCATATCATAACTGCCAAATACTGGCAAAATGTTAAAGAAGGTGGTGTGCATTACACCGTAGCAGATACTGGCTGGGCCAAGGCCATGTGGGGGCAAATCTATGGGCAATGGATTGCTGGAAGTGCAGTATTTGTCTATGATTATGATCGTTTTGATGCAGGTAAAATGCTGGAAAAGTCAAGTCAATATGGAGTAACCACTTTTTGTGCTCCCCCCACCATTTACCGATTTTTGATTAAAGAAGATCTCAGAGAGTATGATTTATCCAGCATAGAATACGCAGTAACGGCCGGAGAGCCCTTGAACCCGGAGGTATACAATAAGTTCTATGAGTTTACTGGATTGAAATTAAGGGAGGGTTTTGGTCAAACCGAATGTGTGGTTTGTATTGCCAACTTCCCCTGGCTGGAACCCCGCCCGGGATCCATGGGTAAGCCTTCTCCCGGTTATAAGATTGAACTTTTAGATAAGAATCTCCATCAGGTGGATGTAGGTGAAGAAGGAGAAATAGTAATGAATACCATTGCAGGTAAACCACTGGGTTTATTTGATGGTTACTATCGTGATGAGGAAAAAACCAGCCAGGTATGGTATGATGATTATTACCATACCGGTGATACGGCCTGGATGGATGAAGATGATTATCTGTGGTTTGTAGGTAGAACTGATGATATGATAAAAAGTTCTGGTTACCGGATAGGGCCCTTCGAAGTCGAAAGTGCGGTTATTTCCCACCCCTCAGTACTGGAGTGTGCTATTACTGGATATCCTGATCCAGTTAGAGGTCAGGTAGTTAAAGCTACCGTAGTTCTCTCCAGGGGTTATGAACCCTCGGATGAATTAAAAAAAGAAATTCAGGATCATGTGAAAAAAGTAACCGCCCCCTATAAATATCCCCGGGTAGTCGAATTCGTGGAGGAACTACCTAAAACCATAAGTGGAAAAATTAGAAGAGTGGAAATTAGAAGCGAAGATCAGATAGAATAGTAAAATCATTTATCTGGATTCTATAAACCACTTAATTATAAAAAAATTCTAAATTGATTAAGGTTGTGAGTATGCTCACCTACCGGATTCATTTATCCTTAGATAAATACTAAATTATATTCAGAGATAATAAATTTTGAGAAGGATTATATATGAAAGCTTCTAAAAAATCAGGTGCTTGCCCTGTTATCAATATTGATGAGTGTAAAGCCTGCGATAGATGTATTTTAGCCTGCCCTCGTGATGTACTTGAAATGAGTATGGATTTGAATAAGAGGGGTTACCACTATGTGGTCTATAAGGGGGAAGGATGTAATGGATGTGGAAACTGTTACTATACCTGTCCTGAACCCCTGGCCATTGAAGTGCATATTCCCCGAAAAGTTAAACCTCAGGAGGATGAATAAATGGCCACCCAGATGGTAAAAGGAAATACTGCAGTTATTATTGGAGCGATGTATGGTGGTTGTGATTGTTATTTCGGATATCCTATTACACCAGCCAGTGAAATATTGCATGAGGCTTCAAAATATTTCCCCATGGTGGGAAGAAAAGTTGTGCAGGCTGAATCAGAAGAAGCAGCTATTAATATGGTTTATGGTGGGGCTGCCGCCGGTCACCGGGTAATGACTGCCTCTTCTGGTCCAGGAATCAGTCTCAAGCAGGAGGGAATTTCATTTTTGGCAGGGGCAGAGTTACCTGCAGTAATAGTTAATATCATGCGGGCCGGGCCGGGTTTAGGAAACATTGGTCCCGAACAATCTGATTACAACCAGATTGTTAAAGGGGGCGGCCATGGAAATTATAAAAATATCGTGCTGGCCCCTAATAGTGTGCAGGAAATGTGCGATCTCACCATCAAGGCCTTTGAACTGGCAGATAAATACAAGAACCCGGTGGTAGTACTGGCTGATGGAGTACTGGGGCAGATGGCCGAGCCATTAAGTTTCCCCGCAGAAGCTATTGAACCTCATATAGATACCTCCTGGGCAGTAAGTGGTAATAAAAAGACCATGAAAAACCTGGTAACATCCATTTTCCTGGACTTTAATTTGCTGGAAGAATTTAATTTCCAATTACAGGAAAAATATGAAATTATAAAAGAAAATGAAGTTGCCTACCAGGAATATAAAGTGGAGGATGCTTCCATCATACTGGTATCCTATGGTATCAGCAGCCGTATCTGTCGCAGTGCAGTAGATTTAGCCCGTTTAGAAGGAATAAAAGCAGGTTTACTCCGGCCCATAACCCTCTATCCTTTCCCGGAAGAACGATTATCCCAGCTGGCCCGGGAAAATAATTGTAAATTCATATCAGTGGAGATGAGTAATGGACAAATGAGGGAGGATATTAAAATGGCCATTAGTTGCCAGGATGTGGAGCTGGTAAATCGTATGGGTGGTAACCTCATTGGGCTGGATGATGTGATGAAAAAGATAAGGTCCCTGGCAGGAGCTGATTAAAAATGGCATCAAATGTAAACTCATCCCCTGAAGGGGATATGAAAGTAATTAAAAAACCCCGTTCCATGCCGGATGTATTTGAAAGGAAAGGGGGTAGCGCCCCTACGGCTACTCATTACTGTGCCGGTTGTGGTCATGGTATAATACATAAATTAATGGCAGAAGCAATGGATGAACTGGAGATACAGGAAAGATCTGTGATGATTAGTCCGGTGGGATGTGCCGTGTTTGCTTACTACTACTTCGACTGTGGTAATGTCCAGGTAGCCCATGGTAGGGCTCCTGCTGTGGGTACTGGTATTTCCCGGGCAGAAGATGATTCTGTGGTTATTTTATACCAGGGTGATGGTGACCTGGCCTCTATTGGATTGAATGAAACTATTCAGGCAGCTAATCGTGGGGAAAAAATGGCAGTTTTCTTTGTAAATAACACCGTGTATGGTATGACCGGGGGGCAGATGGCTCCCACTACCCTCTTAGGAGAGGTAACTGTCACCTGTCCCGAAGGAAGAGACCCTCGTTTTGCAGGATACCCTTTGCACATGTGTGAACTTTTAGATAACCTGCAGGCTCCCGTATTTATTGAGAGAGTATCTGTATCCGATATTAACCATATACGCAAAGCAAAAATAGCCATAAAAAAAGCCCTGAAAATTCAAAAAGAAGGTAAAGGGTATGTTTTTGTAGAGATTCTCTCCCCCTGTCCCACCAATTTAAGGCAAGATGCTGAAGCAGCGGAAAAATTCATTAACGAGGAAATGGAAAAGGAATTTCCACTTAAACGGTTCCGTGATAAGTCTTCCCAGGTAGAATCCCTCTACCGGGGGGAAAGTGATTTTTCAAAGGATTCCCTGGATGAAATATTTAATATCAATACTGACAGCGCTCCTGAAGCAGTTAATGACCCTGATTTTAAAGAAAAGCACCTTAAAATTGCTGGTTTTGGTGGTCAAGGAGTATTAAGTATGGGGCTTACACTGGCCCAGGCTGCCTGTATGGAAAAGCGGCATGTTTCCTGGTATCCTTCCTATGGTCCGGAACAACGAGGAGGAACCTCCAGTTGTGCAGTAGTTCTCTCGGGTGAAACCATCGGTTCACCAGCTGTTGCCAGACCAGAAGTACTAATAGCATTTAATAAACCTTCTCTGGATGAATTTGCAGGAAATGTAATTCCCGGAGGATTAATTATCTATGATTCTACTTCTACTGAATTTAATCCTCCAGAAGGCATTAAAACCATTCCTGTACCTGCTATGAAAATTGCAAAAAGTATGGGAGTAAAAAGAGCCGCCAATACTGTGGTTTTAGGGGTTTTAATGGAACTGGGTTACACCCAGCTTAATGCTACCGCATTTGCCCAGGCAGTTAAACATACCTTTGCCCTTAAACCAGAACTGGTAGATATGAACCTGAAAATATTAGAAGCAGGGGCTAAGTGGGCCCGGGAAAATATTAAGGAATGATTAACATCTTATTCATGTTAATTTGAATATCTTTAAGAAGTACCGAAAAAATTCCCCTGTTTTTTTTCTTTTTATTTTATAGAATTTCATTAAAAAAGAGATTTCTTAATTTATTTGAATTATAGCCTGACTTATTTTTTAAAATTTATTAGTAATTAAAATTAATAGTAACATTGTATTCCCATAAATAAGAATTAAAATTTCTGTGATTATAATAATTAAAAGTGATTTTTATGAATTATCGAGGATCTGCCAAAAAATTACTGGAATCATCAGGTATCTCTATAGGAGACCTTATACTAATTGAAAAAGACGATGTTAATTATCAGGGTATGGTTTTGGATCGATCAGCGGATGCTGATGATCAACATATAGTTTTAAAAATGGATAGCGGATATAATATTGGTGTTAATATATCTAATTCTAATTTGAAGCTTCTAGAAAAAGGTGAAAAACCTAAATTGGATCTTAAGCCCCTTGTTATTAAAGAAGATCCTGATAAAAAAGATATCTCTATTATCTCCACCGGAGGTACGGTGGCTTCTATTATTGATTATAAAACCGGTGCGGTTCACCCGGCATTCACTGCAGAAGACCTTTTAATAACTAATCCTGAACTTCTGGATATGGCCAATATCAAGGGTAAAGCCATATGCAACATATTAAGTGAAAATATGAAACCGGAATACTGGGTTAAATCTGCACGCTCCATATATGATGAAATAAATGAGGGAGCCTATGGAGTGGTAGTGGCTCATGGAACTGATACCATGCACTACACTGCAGCAGCTTTGAGTTTCATGCTGGAAACTCCAGTTCCCATAGTAATTACCGGAGCCCAACGTAGTTCCGATAGGCCCTCATCAGATGCCTTTTTAAACCTTCTTAATTCAGTAGGTGCAGCTAAATCAGATTTAGCAGAAGTAACGGTGTGCATGCATGCGGGTAGTGATGATACTTACTGTTACCTCCATCGAGGTACCAAGGTGCGTAAGATGCATACCTCCCGTCGGGATACCTTCCGCAGCATCAACACCACACCCCTGGCCCGTATGAAGGAAGGAGAAATAGAAATCATCACCAGCGGGAAAGGGTATAAATCCAGAGGAACGGTTGAATTAAAATTAAATGACTATTTAGAACCAGATGTAGCATTTATTAAAAGTTTCCCCGGTATAACTGGAGAGATAATTGATTATCATCTGGACAAAGGTTATAAAGGGATTGTATTAGAAGGTACCGGTCTGGGTCATTGCCCTGATCAGCTGATTCCTTCCCTGGAAAGGGCGGCAGACTATCAGGTGCCGGTGGTTATGACCTCCCAGTGTATGTATGGAAAGGTTAATATGAATGTTTATAGTACCGGTCGGAGGCTCATTAAAGCCGGAGTTATATCGGGAGGGGACATGCTGGGAGAAACAGCTTATGTAAAGCTCTCCTGGGCTTTAGGTCACTGCGAAAAATTGGAAGAAGTAAAAAAGATAATGGAAACTAATATAGCGGGAGAAATAGAAGAAAAGTCTTCACTGGATTACTTTTTACAATAAATTGGTTTAAAAATATGATTTTAATTATTACGGTGATTTCATGGACTGGGAAAAATTAGGACTCAAAATGGGGCTGGAAATCCACCAGCAACTGGATACTAAAAGCAAATTATTTTGCCCCTGCAGCAGTAATTTAACTGATAAAAAAGCAGATTATAAAATATTGAGGAACTTGCGCCCTACCCAAAGTGAATTAGGGAAAATTGACCGGGCAGCATTTCAGGAAGCCCGGAGAAAATTACGTTTTTTATATGAAGCTTACTCTCAGGAAACATGTCTGGTAGAAGCAGATGAAGAACCACCCCACCCCCTTAATCTGGAAGCAGTGGAGTTAGCCATTGTAGTTGCTTCTCTATTGAATATGAAGGTGGTGGATGAGTTCCATACCATGCGAAAGCAGGTTATTGATGGTAGTAATACAGGAGGTTTTCAAAGAACAGGCCTGGTGGCTACCCATGGTTTCCTGGAAACCAGTCAGGGAAAGGTAGCTATAGAAAACCTTTGTTTAGAAGAAGACGCCGCAAGGAGAATAGAAACAACCAATAAGGGCGTTAAATTCCGTCTGGATAGGTTGGGTATTCCTCTTTTGGAGATAACCACCGATCCTTCTATTCACCACCCGGAACAGGTGAAAGAAGTAGCTTATCAGTTAGGGCAGGTTTTAAGAAGCACAAAAGTTAAAAGAGGTCTGGGAACTATCAGGCAGGATTTAAATATATCTATTCGTGATGGTGCCCGGGTAGAAGTTAAAGGAGTTCAGGACCTGGATCTAATGCCTACCATGGTGCAACGAGAAGTGGAACGTCAAATAAAATTAATAGAAATAAGGGATACCTTAATAAAAAGGAAAGCCAGTGTGGAAGATGAAATATTAGATGTTAAATCTGTTTTTGAAGATACAGATTCTAAGATAATTGCCACTGCCCCGGCAGTAAAGGGCTTGAAGCTTACCGGATTTGCAGGGTTAGTGGGTATGGAAATACAGCCCGGTCGTCGTCTGGGTACTGAATTTTCCAGTTATGCTAAAAAATTAGGAGTATCTGGAATATTCCACACAGATGAGCTACCCGCCTATGGCATAAGTTCCCAGGAAGTGGATAGATTAAAAGAATTTGCCGGTGCCGGTGCCGAAGATGCAGTTATTATTGTAGCACATCAAGAAGAAATAGCCCTAGGGGCCCTGGAAGAAGTAAAAAGAAGGGCTATAATGTGTTTTGAGGGAGTGGTGGAAGAAACCCGTAAAGCCCTTCCTGAGGGGAATACCGAATACATGCGCCCTCTTCCCACATCCAGCCGAATGTATTTAGAAACCGATATCCCTACTTTCACCATTACCCGCCAAAAGGTGCAAAAAATAAAAAATAATCTTCCTGAGCTTCCCCAGGAAAAAAAAGAAAGAATAGAATCAAAGTATAATTTAAGTGAGGATCTATCCAGCCAGCTACTTAAAAGAGATAAAGTAGATGACTTTGAAAAGATAATGAACAATTTAAAGGTGGATCCCACTGTAGTTGCTTCTTTACTGGCTTATTCTTTAAGAGAGCTTAAAAGAGAAGGGCACAGTCTGGATAGATTGGACCTGGAGACCCTGATAAATACTTTGAAATTATTAGAAGAAGATAAAATATCTAAAGATGCTATAAACTCCATATTAATTCATGTTTCACAGGAAAATACATCTCCTCTAGAAGCTGCCGAAGCACTGGATTTGTTGATGTTAAAAGAATCTGATGTAGAAGACATAATCCAAAAAATAATTTCCCAAAAAGAGGATATGATAAAACAAAGAGGTATGGGTAGTATGGGGCCTCTAATGGGGATAGTGATGAAAGAGTTAAAAGGTAAAGCTGACGGAAAACTTGTAAATAAAGTATTAAAAGAGACCATACAGCAATTTTTATAAATATTAGTCCGATTAATAAAATTTTCCTATTTAAAAATTTGAGGTGAATAATATGGAAGTACCCTGGATAAGAATAATAACTGGAGTGGGGATTGGTAAAACACTGGATGTTACTGAAGACCCTGATTTAGAATCAATAAATTTAAAAGAAGACCGTGTGGAGTTAACTTATAAACAACTAAGGCCAGCAGGCCCGGGAAAGGTAGTATATTTTTACAGTGGGATAATTGGAATTGAACACGGTCTTTATGAAGATAAATAAGAAAATATTCCAATTATTTTAAATCCAGGAAGATTTAATTTAATTATTTAAGTTAATAGCAAAGGAAAGGGTAGAATGGAATCATATGATATAATAATTATTGGAGCAGGGCCTGCAGGATTAGCAGCAGGTATTTATGCCGGTAGGCAGGGTACAAGTACTTTAATCTTAGAAAAAGGTCCAGCTGGTGGTCTGGGATTAGAAGTACCCATGATGGAGAACTATCCTGGCTATGAGATGATTGCCGGGATGAGTCTTATTAATGAAACAAAAAAACAGGTATTAAAAACCACTCCCCTGCATGAAAGGGAAGAAGTAGAGTCTGTAAAATCAGATAACGGTTCTTTTATTATTAAAACCATTAATGATCAGTATCATGCCCGGGCCTTAATTTTCAGTACCGGTAGTAAACACAGAACTTTAGATGTTCCGGGAGAAATAAAGTTGCTGGGTCGGGGAGTATGTTACTGCGCCACCTGTGATGGGCCATTATTTGCCGGTAAAAAAGTTTATATGGTGGGGGGAGGAAACAGTGCTGCTCAGGAAGCCATATTTCTTAAAAATATTGGGTGTGATGTTACCCTCATCCACCGGAGAGATGAGTTAAGAGCAGAAAAATACCTGCAGGAAATGCTCAAGGAAAAAAAGATTGATATTATATGGGACACAGTGGTGGAAGAGGTTAAGGGTGATCAGTTTGTGGAATTTTTAGTACTTAAAAATCTTAAGACCTCTATTGTAACTGAAGTTCCAGCCCAGGGGATTTTCATTTCAGTGGGGGATACTCCCATCAATCAACTGGCTAAAAAACTGGGAGTCAAACTGGATGAGCAGGGGTACATTATAACAGATAAATCTCAGAGAACCAATATACCCCAGGTATATGCTGCCGGAGATATAACCGGAGGATATAAACAGTGGATAGTGGCCTGCAGTGAAGGAGCAGTAGCAGCTATGGCCGCCTATGAAGATCTACAAAAATAGAATTTTATTTAATATTTTTTTTATTTGATTTAGAAAATATTTACCTGAATCAGATAAAATATAATTATTTAGTTTAAGGGATAATTAATGGTTAATTGATTTTTCCCTTTTGCTGGGATCCATCCTTTAAAAAGATATATATAACATAGGCTATTATTAATACTACAATAAAAGGAAGTAACCAGAAGAATACGGTGACAATGGCCACTGCCACTAAAAGGGCCACTATAATATAAATTAAGTCTCTTGTTTCCATATTATAAAAATTTTGTAAAGGGACTATAAATATATTTCTAATTATAATAAAAAAATCCACTTAAAGATTTTATTTTCACAAATATAACTTGAGGAGATATTAAAATATGAAAATCCTGGTTGTAAATAATCATGGGCAATACAATCATCGCATACACCGCACCCTGACCTACCTTAAAATCCCATCAGAATTAATAGCAAACACCCTTTCGGTGGAAGAAATACTGCAAAAAGATCCAGCAGGGCTGGTTTTAGGAGGGGGTCCCTCCCTGGATAGATCCGGAAACTGTGGTGAGTACCTTAAAAAAGTAGATGTTCCTATTTTAGGGATATGTCTGGGTCATCAATTAATTGCCCGGGCCTTTGGGGGGGAAGTCTCAACAGCCGATGCCCAGAGTTATGCACAGATACAACTGAATATTCTGGATGAAGATGATATATTCCAGGGTTTAGGCCCTGAAATGAAGGTATGGGCTTCCCATAAAGATGAGGTTAAAAAAATGCCTGAAAATTTTGATGTGCTGGCCAGTTCCACCATATGTGATGTGGAGGCCATGAAACACCACCAGAAACCAGTATATGGTATTCAGTTCCATCCGGAAGTGTACCATACTGAGAATGGTTCCCGAGTTTTTGAAAACTTTTATGAAGTTTGTAAAAATTATAAAAAATAATTAAGCTAATATTGCAACTGAATTAGGCTCCTTAAAAGCCGTTCACTCATAAATTATATTTAAAATGAAGTACTAAATTTTTATTAATTAAATTGTAGGAACTCTTTTAATTTGTATTCCTATTATTCTTAACTTATTCAAGGTGAAAAAATGTTGAATCCATCTGATTTTATAAAAGAATCCATTAAAGATATAAAAAAGACTGTAGGGGACGGTACTGCAGTAATTGCTCTTTCAGGAGGAGTTGATAGTTCAGTAACATCAGTTCTTACTAAAGAAGCGCTGGGAGATAATCTAATAGCTGTTTTTGTAGATCATGGTCTCTTAAGAGAAGGAGAAGCAGAATACGTTAAAAATACATTTGAACCTCGCTTGAACTTTCGTTATGTGGATGCTTCCTCTGAATTCTTAAATGCTCTGGAAGGGGTGAGTGACCCGGAAGAAAAAAGAAAGATCATTGGAAAGATCTTCATTGATGTGTTTGAAAGGGTGGCTGAAGAAGTGGGTGCCCGTTTTCTGGTGCAGGGAACCATTGCCCCGGACTGGATTGAAAGTGAGGGTAATATCAAGTCCCATCACAACCTGGCCTTACCCCATGGACTGGTTTTAGAAATTGTAGAGCCTGTAAGGGAACTCTATAAGGATGAGGTGAGAATAATTGGTAGCGAGCTGGGCCTTCCTGAAGATATGGTGCAGCGTCAGCCTTATCCTGGACCGGGATTAGCTGTAAGAGTGGTGGGAAGTTTAAGTCCAGAGAAAATAGAGATTTGTAGAAAGGCCAATGCCATTGTAGAAGAAGAAGTGCATAAAGAAGGGTTGGATGAATCCCTATGGCAGTACTTTGCCGTTTTAACTGATACCAAAGTCACTGGAGTAAAGGGAGATATTCGGGACTATGGTTACCTGGTGGTACTCCGGATGGTGGAATCACTGGATGCCATGACTGCTGATGTACCGGAATTACCCTGGAATATGGTAAAAACGATATCCCGTCGGATAACTGCAGAAATTCCTGAAGTAACCCATGTGGCACTGTCAGTTAGTGATAAACCACCCAGTACCATTGAATTTGCTTAAAAAAAAAAAAATAATAATTTTTTAAAAAAAAATCTTTTTATTTTTTCCATCGCTCTAACTGGGGTATGCCCCGGGTAAATACCCAGGCAATTGGTCGGGGCATTCCCTGTTCTTTCATTTTTTCAATACAAAACTTCTGCATTTTCTGGGGAGTGTCTATTTCTGGACTGGTAAATTCACCATCAACCAGACAATAAGAGCAGTATTTTAGACTTTTTGACCCATTTTTATTGGTCCCTCCAGTTTGAGGGTCTTTTTTAAGGGGCATTCCACAACTTTGACAGAATTTATATTCCTTCATAATTATACCTCCTAGCCTTCAGGTTACCACCTTATATAATTTATTTATTATAACCTTTTATCAGGGATTCTCTGGTGATCAGCAACCCCTTTTCCTGTGGGTGAGCCATCATATCCTTTAGATGATTTTTTAGAACCTTTATTTATACAGGGCCTTATGAGGCCACGTTCCAGAACATATCCTTTCTTAGATAAGAGATTCAAAACTTCCTTAAAATCAACCCGGGATAAATCAGAAAAATCATTTTTTAATGTATTATATAATCTTCTTTCAAGATAAACAGCTTTATGTTCCTTTAAAATTTCATCTGCCCTTTTTTCTATCTGTGATATTTTATCATTATCCGTCATTTTTTATTCTCCCGGAAAATTTGAAGCCTTTATAATATTATCACATGATATCTTCTTCTTAAATAATGTAAATTTCTAAAACCTGACTAAATAATAAATTAATGAATTTTTACTTATATAACACCAAAATTAAATGCAAAGTTTTATTGGGGTAAGATAAATTTCCAGATGGTATTAAATGGATTATCCCCTTAAATTGATGGACTTTTTAATGTTATTTTTTATATTCCAGAATCATCATGGTAATATCATCAAACTGTTCTCTATCTTCTACAAAGCTATCAATTTTTCCTTTAACAAAGGATAATGTCTCACTCAGGCTTAAATTATAGGTATTATTCATGATGTACTGTAAATTGGAATCCCCGAATAGTTCATCCTGGGGGTTTATGGCTTCAGTTATACCATCGGTATAGAGGTAAATCCTATCTCCTGTTTTTAAGATAAGTTCCTGTTCCTGGTATAGTATGTCCTCCATGCCGGCTAAAACAAATCCTGGTTTTGATTTTAGCCATTTATAATCATTTTCACCCTTTTTGATAAGAGGAGGATTGTGTCCCGCATTAACATAGGTTAATTTCCCGGTTGAAATCTCTAAAATCCCCATCCAGGCTGTTACAAACATGCTCTCTTCATTTCCCTCATTAAGTTGATTATTCACGATATTGAATACTTCCGACGGAGTTTTATCTAACTGAGCCTGGTTTTTAATTAAAGTCTTGGCAATTACCATGAATAAGGCGGCGGGTACTCCTTTACCAGATACATCACCTATTACCAGGGCCAGATGGTTATCATCCACCAGGAAAAAATCATAAAAATCCCCTCCCACTTCCCGGGCAGGGATATTAGCCGCATATACCTCAAATTCATTCCTTTCTGGAAAAGCAGGAAATTTTCGGGGCAGCATATCTGCCTGTATCTTTTGGGCAACATTTAATTCGGCATTTATCCGTTCTTTTTGGGCGGTTGCTTCTTTTAGATTTTCAATATAATCTTCCAGATCCTGGACCATTTGTTGGAAGGAATGGGCTAAAATACCCACTTCAGTATCTGTCCGGGCATATACTTTACAATAGCGGGTGATATCCTGGCTATCAATTTTATTTTGACGGCGGATATAATTACTTAAAAGGTAAGATATGGATTCGATAGGTTGGGTGATTTGTTTTTCAATATACCATAAGCACGCTATAGCCGAAATATAAAATATGGTGATGATAAGGGTGATGTTAAGGTACACTGCTTCCCAGAATTCTGCCAGATTACTGCCTATTTCAGTTATACTGTAATAGGAATTTATGGCAGTTAAAAGAGTAACCAGGGCACCAATAACAATAAACATGACAATTAATTTTTCAGTTAAAGAAATCCGAACCGGACTGGTCTTTTCATCTATTTTACAGCTTAGTGGCTTAAAACAATAGGCCATCACCAGTAAATAAAAGGTGATGCCTACCAGAAGTTCCCCATTTGTAGTTCCAGAGTAGATAATATAAATAGCATATACGCCCCCCATTATTAAGGCCAGAATTAGCAGGAAATCAAATATAAGTGGATTTATCTTTGCTTTTTTACTGATTTCTGGTTGGTAGAAGGATAGGCCATAGAGGTTGGCCCCTACAATAATCAGGGTTCCCAGCATCAGGGAAAAGTCAAAGTTATTAAAGGCAAAAAGGAGGGTGGTAAATGAAACCAGACTGGAAATTTCCAGATTTTCCATTAAAAGGCCCAAAAGTCCCGCCATTACCAGGGAAGAAATGAAAATGATTATTATGAATTTTATTAAATTATGAACTGAATTTAAGCGAGGAAAGGTGGGGTTTTTTTTATCCAGAGTGTACCACAGTTTGTAGGGAAGGTAACCATATAAAAACTGGGCTAAAAAACTAATAAGAAAGATTTCTGGAGGATAACCAATGGATATATCTGCGGCCAGATTACCAATTGCAGCCCCCAGGGCCCCCCAAGGACCAAATATCAAACCTAAAGCAGGCGGAAGAGCACTGGCTGGTCTTAATTCGGATACGGCTATAATCTGAAAAAAATAGTGAAAAGGGAGAGTCAGCAGGAAGGTGATTATGCTGGAAAATATTAGACGAACAAGATGGGTTTTAATTGCTGATTTATGCATGTAATTACCCTTTAATAGTTTTAATATGATGCTATAGTGTCTTTTGCAGGGTTAGAATATTACAGCCATTTCTATAGGCATAATCCACCTGATCCATGAATTTTTTAATGAGATAAATTCCCCACCCGCCCTTTTTTTTATTCTCTATCTTTAGAGAGCGTTCTGGATCTTTGTTTTCCAGGGGATTGTAGGGGATTCCCTGGTCTATAAACTGGATGGTTATTTGTAATGGATTTTCTTTTAATTGGGATTTAATCTGGATTTTACCTTCATCCTGGTAGGCATAGCGGACAATATTTACATAAACCTCTTCCAGGGCCAGTTCCAGTTCCAATTTTTTAGAAGGATGGTATTTTACATGAGATAATTCTTGATTAATAAACTTATATACTCTCTCCAGGTTTTCCAATCTGGCCAGTAGAGTTATTTCACCCATATAAATCAGTTTAACTTTAATTCAGGCAATGGTTAGAATATCAATAAAGCCGGTGGCTTCAAAAACTTCCATTACAAAATCATTCACATTGGTGATAATCATGGTGCCCTGTTTATTCATGGTTTTCTGGGTGGAGAGAATAAGGCGTAGCCCTGCACTGGAGATATACTTCAACTCTTTAAAGTCCAGTATTAACTCTTTAACCCCGTGAAGATCTTTTTTTAGTTCTTCTTCTAAAATAGGTGAGGTGTTGGTATCCAGCCGGCCTTCTAATTTTATTTCCAGTTTAGATTCTGCTACTACTTTATCAATATTCATGTTAAAGGCTCCTAAAAAATCCAGTTATTAGAATAATTTTTTTATCATGTTTCCTATACTATATTTATCTTTTAATGGTAATAACCGTACTATTTAATCCTATAACCCGGGCATAGCTTATATCATCGGCCATTTTATGTAGAACGGCGATATTTTCAAAGGAATCTTTTTCCTCTGGAGAGTAATTAGAGGGATTGAATTCTACCCCTGAATCTTTAAAGGCCAGGGTGATTTCCTTATCCTCTATACGGGATATGATATCCATATATTCAATTTTATCTTCATTATAATTTATGGTATTTATAGCCATCTCTTCCAGGGTCAGACCTATGCGCAGTGCTATTTTTTCATCCACTCCATTTTCAGTGGCAAAGTCAATTATTTTTTCAGATAATCCCACCACATCTTCTACCGAGTTTCCAATGGTCACATCCAGCACCGGTGTTTTACGGTGATTCCCCAGTAATAGGAATCCGGAATACTCACCCCCTGATTTTTGGGAAATAATCCTGCTGGCCGCGTATATCAGGAGAATGGTACCTACTTCTGCTATTAAAAATGATATCCATATACCATCAGCACCTATTACTCCAGAGAGTATATAAGCAGCAGTTACAGGAATGAGAAGTCCCTGGGTTATGGAAATAAGAAAGGACAATTCCTTTTGTTGTATGGCCTGGGTGTAAAAAAGCATTAAGAAGGTAATGGCCGTCCCCGTAATACTTAAAGATAGTATGCGTATGGCATTTATCCCCACTGAAATATCCTGGGGGTTACTGACCCCAAATAGGTTGAGTAGTTCCCCCGGGAAGGTAAAAAAAATCAGGGTGAATATTCCTCCGGCTGCTAAAACTATTTTAAAGGAGGTGTTGATAGTGTATTTAACTCCGTAGTAGTCTTTTTCCTGGAAGTAAATGGAAACAATGGGGGACATGGCCTGGGAGGTTCCAATCAAAAACATGTAAATGATAAAAAGACTATTATAAAAAACCGAAAAGGCAGTCAGTCCTCCTTTACCCACCACCAGGGAGATAAGGCTATTTATGAAAAACAATTTAAGGGTTAAGAATAACTGCAGGGATGCCGGAGGAAACCCAATTTTTACTATATCCCACAGGGAATATAATTTTATTTTCATCAAGGATATGAAGTGCATGGTACGGTCTTTAGAGAAGAAATACTGCATTATGAATATTGTTCCCACTGTATATCCGGTAATGGTTGCCAGGGCAGCTCCCTGTATATCCATTCCCAGAACCAGAATGTAAAATAAGTCCATTATCAGGTTGACCACATTGGCTATTAAAAGAGCGTAGAATGATAATCTGGGTTTGCCATCTGCCCGGATAAAATAGGCAATTCCCATGAGGATAAATAATAATGGTGATCCTAAAAAGTAAACTCCCAGGAACCTTTCAACCAGAAAAGCCAGCTGTGGATTAGTGGTAAGGGCTGATACCAGGTTTTCCATAAATAGGAGTCCTGATAAGGAAAATAAAACCCCAATGGTAATTAATAGGAGTACTGATACGGTGAAATACATGTTACTTTTTTCTTCATCCCGTTCGGCCTTGGCCACCGCAGATAATAGGGATCCTCCTAAACCCACCATCCAGTAGATTAAATTAATGAAGGTTATGATAGGGGCAATTAGGGCCATGGCTGAAATATTGGCCGGCCCTAAAAAATTACCTACAATCAGGGTGTCCATGAAAGTGCTGATATTCATGGCCATGGACATGAGCAGGGTGGGCAGGAAAAATTCTTTGAATTTGGCATATACCAGTTGATAGTTTCTTTCATACATTATAAATCCCCATATATGGACACTGAACTAAATAACAAGATTTAATAGTTTCTAGTCAAAGAAATTCATTTCTTTAAGGTATTTTATGAACATTATCAGATATTCATCACTTATAAGAGGCCAGTGGTATCCTAAACGGTATAATACCTGGAGGGTGTAGTAATTGACCACAGTTACCAGAGCCCTTCCCTTGCCTTTACCCATACCCATGGCAGTTACCAGTCCTGAAATGGCATCCTGTTTGGTTTCATCTTCCCTGGCCAGTGCAAAGGCCTGGTTAAATTCATCTTCTTCTGCCCCGGTAATGTCAAAACCCAGGGTATTCATTATCGCTATGATGTCTGCGATGTATATTTGGTGATTATTGTAAACATGAAACAGGGTACAGTCCCGGGGAGTTTGTCCTAATAGGAGTATGGCCCGGGATGCCAGATCAATAGGGGTGAGTTCCACTCTTCCACCCATTACTGAGTAGGGTATTTTTCCTATGGCCGCATAGGCCCGCAGGCGATTAATGAAGCTGTTGGTTTCAAAATTTATCTGGAATTCACTATCAGATTGACGGGCCATAAGATTACCTGCCCGTACAATCTTACAATGTAATCCTTCACTTACCGCCTCCAGCACCACTCTTTCTGCTTTGAATTTACTGCTGAGGTATTTATTGTCCAGGGATTGACCCACATACAGGGTTTTCTCATCAAATTCAGTATCATGGGGAGGTACATTATTCACACTCTCCCCGGCCACACTGGTGGTGGATACCTGGATGAATTTACATTCCTTTTTTTTACAAAAATCAATGCCATTTACCACTCCCCCAATATTTATATCTTCAATCTGGGTTCCTGGTGCAAAATGTTTTACATTGGCTGCGCAGTTAATAACCGTGTCAACCGGCAGTCCCCTTGATTTTTCAAAATCAGCCCGGCTGGTTATATCCCCCTCAATGATATGAATCCGTGTTCCAAATAGTTCCTCATAGCTATCACTGAAGTAGTAGAATAAGAGGGTTTTCAGACGCTCTTCAGGAGTGGTGTGCCTTCCCTTTCTAAGCATACAGTAAATAGAACCATTATAGTTTTCAAGGAATTCCTTTAAAACATGTATACCTAAAAATCCTGTGGCCCCGGTTAATAATACATTGCCTAAATTTTCTTTTTCACCTTTTATCAGGTTATCAAGGGTATTTTTTTCCAGTATCTGATTAAGGGTAAGGTAGGAGTAGGACTCCTGTTCTTTTACGGAATTTTCCGCCTCAGTTATTACCTGGGCTAATTCTCGAGGAGTAGGATGGGCAAATACATCCCCATACTTTATTTCATAACCCTGATTCAATGCTTCAATAGTTATCTTTGTAACCAGAAGAGAGGTACCTCCCAGTTCAAAGAAATCATCAGTGGCCCCTATCTTATCCATGCCCAGTATCTGGCTAAAGGCCTCTGCAAAGAATTTTTCCACATCATTTTCTGGTGGAACATATATTCTTTCCTTTAAAACCGGTTCAGGTAGTGATTTTAAATCAGTTTTGCCATTAGGGGTTTGGGGCAACTTATCCATCTGCATGAATACCGTGGGTACCATGTACTTGGTTAGACGTTGGGCTAATTCCTCTTTTAAATCATCCACATCCACCGGCTTACTGGCAGTGAAGTAGGCGCATAAATGATCCTGGGATTGTACTTTTTTAAGAACCACTGCCACCGATTTAATATCTTCATAATCCGTGATAGCACTTTCAATTTCACCGATTTCAATCCGCAAGCCCCTCAACTTTATTTGATTATCCAGGCGCCCATAGATTTTATATTCTCCATTTTTTTCCCTGCTGGCAAAGTCACCAGTTTTATAATAGGGAATACCATTTCTGGTGATGAATTGCTCTTTATTTAGTTCTTCCCGGTTGAGATAACCCCGGGCTACTCCCATACCCCCCACATATAACTCTCCAATAACACCTGCAGGTAGAGGATTACCATCCCGGTCCATTACCTCTTCGGTGACATTAAGCAGAGGTTTCCCCACAGTTATATTATCCATATCCTGAATTAATTTAGTATTACAGGATATGGTGGTTTCAGTAGGACCATATACATTGTATATATCAGCGGAAGTCCATTCTATTAGTTTTTTATGTAAAAGGGGAGGATATTTTTCCCCGGCCACACTTAAAATCTTACACCGGGATAGGGCCTCACCCATGCCCTCCACTTCCAGATATTGCAGCATGCGAGAGGGTGTTGCACTAAAAGCATCAGCACCAGTTTTTTCAAATAATTTAACCAGTTCAAGGGGATTTTTAGATGCTTCCTCACCGGCAAATACCAGGCAACGACCATTCATCAGGGTTACCAGGGTCTCATGTAAAAATACATCAAAGGATACCGTGGAAATGGATAACATCTTACGGGCCTTATGTATAAAGCCATGAACATAGCAATTTTCTGGATCAGGAGATAAATAATTGGTGATATTAGCATGGGTTAACATCACCCCTTTGGGTTTTCCGGTAGACCCGGAAGTATAAATCAAATAACATAGATTTTCAGGGGATACTTCCACCCCCGGGTTTTTTTCATTTTCTTCCCTTAATAATTCATCTACAGACAAAGTTCCTGGTGTGCCATCGGTGCTTATTACATAACGAGCATTACTATCCTCCCGGACATGATTTATCCTATCATGAGGATATTCCGGATCAACTGGAATAAAGGCGCATCCAGCTTTAACAATACCCAGCATGGTGGCAATTAAACGACTATCACGGGGTAAAATGAACATAACCCTGTCTTCAGATTTTACTCCCCTCTTAATCAGGGCATTAGCAATACGATTAGCCTTCCTATTCAATTTATCATAGGTTAAATCATCATCTTCAGCCATTAAGGCGATTTTATCCCTGCTTTTTTCCACCTGTTTTTCAAATAATTTATGCACCAGAGGTTCTACTACCGGTTTTACCTGGAAGGAAACGGCCTCTTCTTCCACTATGGAAATGTTTTTTAGTAGTTCCCCTGAGTTTTGCATTAATTTAGCTAGCACATGCTCCAGACTGTGGATAAAGGTATCCATTAAATCCCGGGAGTAGAGGGCATCATTGTACTGGGTTAATAAATGGAACCGGGTCCCGGTATCAATAATATTAACGCTTAATTTAAATTTCAGAGCCTCGTATTCCAGGCTCTCCCTTTCCAGAGTATGGCCATTGATGGTGATATCCTCAATGATTTTCCCGTGATAGGCATATAAAAACTCCGGGAACAGATTAAATTTATCAGAAATCCTGGTGAAGGGATAAACCTCGTATTTGAGTACATCCAACCAGATATCCTCCACATAATCCATAAATTCAGATACACTAAGGTCACTATCAATATTCAAGGCCAGTGGTAGGGTTCTAACCATCATGGCTAAGGTATTCTGAAAGTCAGGGTTACTTCTACCATTGGAAATAGTGGAAATAAGAATATCCTGATTATAAACAAATTTACTCAGGGTAAATACGGTGGCAGCTAAAAATAAATTATTGGGGGTGATGGAGTTAGAGCGGCAGAAATTTTCCACCTGTTTTTTATCCACTGATACCGCGGTTTCTCCTAAATGGCCCTCCTTTTCTTTGCCTTTTAAATCCGGAGATATAAAAGTGGAATTTTCAAAAGAACTAACCTTGCCCTCAAAGTAGTTCCGGGCCTGGGAATAAAGAGGAGATTTTTCCATATCCTGTTCTTCCAGACTCCAATCATAGCCATCGTAGGTTTCTTCTTCTGCTTCTTCCTGGTCATATATGGTTCCCAGTTCTCTGAAAAAAAGGTTAAGGGCGGTTCCATCCACCAGGATATGGTGGAAGTCAGATAAGAGAACTATTTCTCCAGTGGTACTATAAATCTTAAAACGCAGTAAGGGTCCTTCAAATAAAGAGAAGGGTTTAATAAAATTATTTATAACGGTCTCATCCACCACTCCCTTTTCTAAGGGGATTGATATCTGCAAATCATCCCGTCGTTCCTGACAGATCTCCCCATCTCTCATAACCAGACGGGTTTTAAGGTAAGGATGCCTGGATATGACCTCCTTCAGAGCATTTTTTAGTTTCAGGGGATCAATATCCGGAAAACGTATTAATTTAGGCAGGTTATAGGTTAATTTTTCCGGATTTTTAACACAATCAAAGTAAATTCCCAGCTGGTTCGGGGTTAAAGGATAGAAATCCTGATGAGGGTATTGTTTCTCATCCACAAAAACAGAGGATGAAACCTCCTGGGCAATTTCCCGTATATTACGGGCTCTCATCAAACTGGTGAGGTTGACCTTAACCCCAAATTTATGGGAAATCTTACCCAGTAACTTCAAAACAGATAAAGAAGTAAGACCTAACTGGAAAAGATCAGTTAAAACTCCAAATTCTTTTGTTTCTAAAATTTCAGAACATATGTGGAATATATCTTCTTCCAGTTTAGTTTCTGGAGGTATAACATCATCAAGAGCATAGTCCTGTATTTCAGGTTCAGGGAAGTTTTTAATATCTGCCTTTCCATTGAAAGTCATGGGAAAAGAATCCATTTTTATGAAATAGGAGGGTACCATGTAAGAGGGTAACCTATCCCACAGCATGTTCTTTAATGCCGCAATATCCACCTCTTTTTTCGGGGTGAAATAGGCACATAAATGTTCGCTGCCCCTCACCTTTTTAACTATCACAAAAACAGTTTGAACACCATCAAAATCATTAATGGCATTTTCTATTTCTCCCAATTCGATCCTTAGTCCTCTTAGTTTGATTTGGGTATCCATTCGTCCCAGAACATATAACTCTCCAGTGCTATCCCTTCGGGCTAAGTCACCGGTGTTATAATAACGTAGTCCCTGGTAATGGATGAAACGTTCCTGGGTGAGTTCTTCATTTTTCCAGTAACCCCGGGCCACACCGGCACCGGCTACATAGAGCTCCCCGGTGACATGGTAAGGTACCGGATTGCCGTCCATATCCATTATCTTATCAGTTACATTGAGTAAGGGTTCACCTGCTGAAATATCATCACTCTCCAGGAGTTTTCCATGGGAAGCAATGGTGATCTCCGTGGGTCCATAGGAATTATAGATTTCCGCCCGGGTGTAGCGGGACATAAGGGAGTATAGTTGAGGAGGGAAAGTTTCACCCCCTACAATTATTATCCTGCAGCGAGGCATTATCTTCTGGATTTCTTCCATTTCCAGGTATTGCAGTAAACGGGTGGGTGTGGAGCCAAAGGCATCGGCATTTGTTTTATGGAATAATTTTGCCAGTTCCAGGGGATTTATGGATTGTTCTTCATTGGCAAAAACCACCGGCATCCCATTGGTAAGGGTGGCGAATATTTCCCGTAAAAATACTATAAAGGACACCGTAGATATGGATATCATTTTTCGGGCCCTGTTTATCAGGGCATGGATGGGGAGGTTCTGGGGATGGGGTGCCACATAATTGGTGATACCACCATGGGTTAGCATCACCCCCTTGGGTTTACCGGTAGACCCGGAGGTATAAATAATATAACAGAGACTATCAGGGTTCAGTTCCGGATCAGGATTATCAGTATTATCTTCCCTTAAAAGTTCATCCACATCCAGAGCTCCAGAGAGATCCTTATTGGTTATAATATACTTAGCATCACTGTCTTCCAGGAGCTCTTTAATCCTATCTGAGGGATATTGTGGGTCCACCGGGATAAAGGCACAGCCTGCTTTAATAATACCCAGCATGGTGACAATAAGGCGACTATCCCGGGGCAGGATGAACATCACCCGGTCTTCAACTTCCACCCCTCTTTTTAAAAGAGCCTGGGCAATACGATTAGCCTTTTTGTTTAGCTCATCATAGGTAAATTCCCCATCTTCTGCAGTTAAAGCAATTTCATCTCTGCTTTTTTCAACCTGTTTTTCAAAAAGCCGATTTAATAGTTGTTCTTCCACTGGATTTATATGGAATTCTTCACCCTGCACTCCTCCTAAAAGGGGGATATCACAGACATTATGTCCTGGATTTTCAGCCATATGGATAGCCAGAGATTCTACACCCCTAATAAAAGTATCCATTAGCTCATCAGAATACGATCCCACATTATAAAATATATTTAATTCATATTCATCAGTTGATTCTAAAATATGAAGGAATATTCGGGAGGTTCCAGGTTCCAGGTTAATTTCTGGATTTTCAAACCCATTACAGTAAATAAAATCCGGTAAAACATAGTTCTTACTGGAAATCCGGGTAAAGGGATAAAAATCATGAGTAATTAATTCCTCATAAGAATTCTCTATCCGTTTTAAATAATCTCTGGTGGTGGTATGAGTATCCAGCATCAATCCCAGGGGTAATTCCTGACCCGGGAACTGGTTATTGGATATAAGGGATATGAGGATATTTTTATTAAAAACAAACTTGGCCAGGGCCAGAAAGGTGGCTGCTAAAAAAATATTATCGGCACTGTGTTCCGGTCCATAAATAGTTAAATCTGATTTAGGGATTCTAATTTGCCTTTTTTTCTCTTCGCCCTCTATTTTATTTACATCAGGAGCAAGGGAGGTGGGTCCATCACTACATTGCATCATTTTTTTGAAATAATCTGCAGCCTGATAGAAGGGGCTGATTTTTATAGGGAACTCATTTCCAGTTTTATCCGGGTTAAAAGCAATATCCTGTAATAGTTTTTCTAAATCATCCAGCAGGGAGGATATATGTTCATGGGTGAAGCAATCTGTATTATATTCAATTTCAAGAAGTTGTAAGCCATCTTTATCTGATAAAGAGGGATTAACCCTGATATGAAATGGAAATTCGCTTTTGGAATTATGGAACAGGTACTCCACATTAGAATCAGTGGAGTTAGATACCACTGAATACATGGATAACATGGCCGGATCAATACCCTTTTTTTGCAAGGTAGGGCCATAGCGATTAAAAGATAATTTTCCATGGGTTAGTCCCTGTTTTAGAATGGATTTGGTGTATAAGAGAGTATTTTTAAATGATCTATCACCATCATACTCTATTCGCAGGGGCATCATATTCACAAACATGCCCAGCATATCTTTTAGTTGTTTTCCCAGATCCCGTCCATGGTAAACACTGTTCCAGACCATATCCTCCTGGTAGGTGCTTCGGGCAAAATAAACAGATAGGGTGGCTAAGGCCAGCACAAAAGGAGATATTCTCTCCCCTTCAACCAGGGATAAATCCTTCAATTTTCTACTTAATTCCGGTTTTAAATAAAGGTACTGGTGTTGGATACTCAAATCAGGTGAGGAATACCAGTCCAGGTAGTATCCATCCAGGTTGGATAACCAGAATTCTTCATCATCTTTGGCTTTTTTGCTGGATAAGTATTCCTTTTCTTTTTTAACATATTCGTGATAATCACAGAGGGGTTCCGGACAGTATTCTCCTCTTTTTAAAGAAGCCACACATTCTTCCAGTTTCCGGGCGAAGATACTTACTGATGTTCCATCCATGATGAGGTGATGTGTACGGCCAATTAAGAGAATTTCAGACTGACTTTTAAGTAAAATAAACTTATAGAGGGGTTTATCAAATATCTCTGGAAAAATTTCCCTGGTAAAAGAACCTATAAAATCATCAATTTCTGCCGGGGATTTATTAGAATAATCAACATAATGATAGGAAGCAGTTTTAGGAGCATAGTATTGCCTGAAGTTCATAGCTTCATCTTTTTTAATCTGTATTAACAGGTTACCTCCAATAAGAATGTCCAGGGCTTTTTTTACATATTCCTCGTCTTCTAAAAAGAAGCTGGATTTAAAAGAAATAACATAAGCCTCATTACCAGGGTTATTAATCTCGGTGATTATGGTCCTCTTCTGGGCATTGGATAAATCGAAGAAATTCATAATCAAACACCCCTATACCTGCTTTCGTTTCTTATGATCGTCCCATAATGCGGATTAGATACTTCTATATTTTCTAAAGTTTGTAAAACCGGTTTCTTAATCTTAGTTTTTGAACATACTCCTAACATGTATTCACCCCCAACCACAGTCCAGCATCCCAATTTACAATCAGAAAAAAAGCCATTGGATCCCCTATCTTTAAGATCCCTCACCCTTATTTCATCATCTATTTCAATAGCAAATTCATCCAGGGCCAGGTGGAATCCCAGGCCTGTCATTTTCATATAACTTTCTTTTAAAACCCATAACTCAAAAAAAGCTTCTTTGTTATTTCTTTTTAAAATATATTCGTACTCACTCCCTGAAAAATAATGTTTTGCCACATCATCATCCATCCCCTGTATATGTTCTATATCCACCCCTACCGGTGAATCAGATACAGCGCACACCACATAGTCCATGGAGTGTGAAATATTAAAATGAATATGAGGATAATTACTTAAAAATGGTTTTCCGTGTTTTTCCACAGAAAAAAGAGGATCATGTATTCCTATCTTACTTAAAGCATGTTTTAGAAGGATTTCCGCCCCTAAAGATAATTTCTTATCATTTAGCTTTAGATATTTATCGGACTTTGTTACTCTATCCGGAGAGACTAATCCCCGGGCATGGTCCACATCCAGCCGGGAGACATCCATATAATATAAAAACATGATTTTCACGGTCAACGCCATTAATGATTATAGGCAAGGTTATTCTTAAAGATATTTGATAATCCAGAGGATACTGGTTTATTATCTCCCGGTAATGGCAACTCTTTCAGCAGGAATATTTATCTATAAACCACTCTATTAATTCTCCAGAGATACTGATAGAAGAAGGTCTCTTTTGGATTTCACTGGCTCTAAACCAGCGTGCATCTTCTATCTCCTTACCATCCACTTTAATTTCTCCCTCATGGTATTCCGCCGTAAAGCCCACCATCAGGGAGTTAGGGTAAGGCCAGGGCTGACTACCGAAATATTTAATATTTTTAATCTTCAAGCCCACTTCTTCGGATATTTCCCTTTGTACTGCTTCTTCCAGAGTTTCCCCTGCTTCTACAAATCCAGCCACCAGACCATATCTATTGGTTATACCGTAGGTGTGACGGGCCATGAGTAATTTATCTTCCTTTACAATAGCAGTTATTATTGCCGGTGATAAGCGAGGATAGTTGAAATGTCCACAATCCGGGCAAATTTTAGCCATCTCCCCCTCCATGGTCCGGGTTGATGATCCACATTTTCCACAAAACTGATGGTTTTTATCCCAGTTAATAATCTGAATAGCTCTACCAGCCAATAGATAAATATCGTATTCCAGGATAGAATAAAGTTCTTTTAAATCAATAAAGGACAAGCTGGATAGTTCAAAGGATGATTCTATTTCCACCACAAAGCAGGGGCTTCCTCTAAGCTGACCCATATATATCTGGCGAAGGGCTTCAGCAGGTAATTGATTCAAATTTTTTAAAAAAGGAATGTCATTATTATGGCGGTTAATAAGCAGTTTGTTATGGTAGAAAATAAAATAGTAGGATCCAGAGTCTGTTTTTTGATCCAGAAGAGTTGATGGTTGATAATCATGGTAGATACTCTTTTTTGGCATGGGATTACTATATTTTTGAATAATAAAAAGTTAGCATTTTTTTTATACACCCCAGTTATTAAATCTATTAAGATTATCCTTATTTTATGCATATGCCCTCTATAATTCCATAATATTATTTAATAATTTATATTTAAAACTATTCATTTTATTTTTAATATTAATATTTATATATTAAATATTTAAAATTATATTTTACATTACATAGTTAATGTTATTTATTAAAAGGAGGAGTGATGTGACAGCAGATATTAAAAAAACATCACGCACCATTGAACTGGTGCTGGGTATTGTTGGCGGAATATTTGGATTGTTAGGAGGTATTTTTGCAGTTATTTTTGGGAGTCTGGCCTCTGCAGACATTGTAATCCTGGGAATTAGTGCCATTCTAGCCTCCATAGCTGGAATTGTAGCAGCAGTCTATGTGACTAAAAATCCTAAGGCAGGCGGAATAATCCTAATAATAAGTGCTATCTGGTTATTAATCAGTATATCCCTATTTGGATTATTAGGATCAATTTTAATTGGTATTGGTGGAATTTTAGCTATTTTAAGGAAATAAAGAGGTGAAAATATGAAAAATAAAGGAATCATTACCTTAACCCTTCTTCTGGTAGTGGGAGTGGTGCTCTTTAGTGGCTGCACCGATAGTGGCAGTTCAACTGAAGCTGGTGCTGAATCCCGGTCCAATTTGAAGGTTAGTGATGTAGAAGTTGTATCAGAAGGATACGGAATGTACAAAATAAAAGCTACCATTATGCCCGAGAAAGATTACAGTTACCTGGAAATGGTTTTAATATGGTATGATGATAGTGGTGCCGTTATTGATAAAAATCCCCTGGCATGGAATATTAACGATGTAAAATCCGGTCAAGCTTTGAAAATAACAGGGACAGGTATATTAACCGGAGATGAAGCACCAGCCAAAGTAGATATACTGATATTTGATAGTGTTTTTTCAGGAGGGGGTGAATCAGGAGCCATATACAAGTCGAGTGTAACACTTTAAAATATTTTATATCCCATTTTATTTTTATTTTTAATTAAAAGTAAAATGCAATTTTACGGAATTAATAGATTATTTTAAAAAAAAATTAGTGGAGATTTAAGATTTTTTAACCAGTATTTTATCAATATGGTGACCATCCATATCTACAATTTCAAATTCAATGCCACTCCACTGAAATTTTTCTCCAGTAGTAGGTACTTTACCAATATAACTCATGATAAACCCACCTACGGTATTATAGTTACCTTGATATTCGTCGGGAAGCTTTTCAATATCCAATATTTCTTTAAATTCTTCTGCAGATAAATATCCATCAACCAGCCAGGATCCATCATCTCTAAGGGTAGCTTTTGGTTCATCAGGTTCATCTACAGAAGGTATATCACCTACTAACACCTCTAAAATATCATTTAGAGTGATTAGCCCTTCAATGCTCCCATATTCATCTACTACCATGGCCATATGAACATAATTACGATTATTTTTAAATAAAGTCAAAACATCCATAATAGGTAATGTTTCCGGTATAATCAAAGGATTTTTTAAGTTAGGTTCAATATTAACTGATTCTCCCTGAAGAATAGAGCCTAAAATATCTTTTGTTTGAATAACACCCAAAAAATTATTTAGTTCATCTTTTCCCACAGGAAAAATAGATCTTTCACTATTAATAATCTGTTTTTTAATTTCTTCAGAGGGATCATCCAGATCCAACCAGATTATTTCAGTTTTAGGGGTCATTAAGGTACCGATTCTTTGTTGATCTAATCTGAAAACACGTTTTATGATATCTTCTTCTTCTTTTTCTACAGTTCCTGCTTCCAGGCCCTCCTCAATTAGTAACTTGATCTCATCTTCAGTAACCGCGCTATCAATATCTTTTTTAGAGCCAATTAAAAGCAATAAAAAGTCTGTTGAAAAACTTAAAACCGAAACAAGAGGGCTGGTTACCTTAGATAATATCTGCATGGGCCGGGCTATTTTTACTGAAATTTTCTCCGGGTTGTTAAGGGCTATCCTTTTAGGCACCAGTTCCCCAATAATCAAAGACAAGTAAGTAATCATTAACACCACAATTACTATACTTAATGATTGACTATAATCTGCAATTAAATTAAATCCACTCAAATAAGTAGCTAAATAAACAGAAAGTGTGGCACCACCAAAAGCACCTGCTAAAATGCCTATAAGTGTTATTCCAATTTGTACTGCAGATAAAAATTCATTAGGAGATTCTGATAGTTTAAGAGCAATATCAGCGCCCTTATTCCCTTTTTTACTCATTTTTTGTAATTTGATTTTTCGAGAAGAAACGATTGCTATTTCAGCCATAGCCAGGGATCCATTTAAAAGAATGAGTAGTAATATAATAAATAATTCCAAAAAAATATTGTTCATGTCGTTATCCTCAATTTTTTAATAAATATTCTATTAAACTATGATGCTTCATTTATTTAAACTTTAAATATTTCATTTAAATTCTAAAATTAGCCTAAATCAAATAAATAATTACTAAAAATGATTAGTTTTTCAAGTAGTTATTCATTATTAATTCAGTGAATATTAATCATCCCGGGATTATCACCTGTAATACACTTTCCCCCTTTTTTAGTTACAATAAATGTATTTTCTATTCCCACCATCCCTAAATCTTTTATTGCTTTTTTAGGTTCCAGGGCTAAGACCATTCCCTCCTGGAGTGGCTCAAGAAACCCCGGGGCAATAACTGGTAACTCATCTATGATTAAGCCAATACCATGCCCTAAAAACTTCACCTGGTTATCCCCATAGCCCATGAAATTTTCTAAAAATGCTGGCTCTAAATCATCCATAATTTGTTGATAAATCTCAGCAGGTATGGCCCCTGGTTTTAAGAGACTTGCCAATTTATTTTGTATATGCACACACCTTTCATGGTCTTCCCGGGCACTTTGAGGTAGGGAACCTTTAAACAGGTAGGTCATGGTTTTATCAGTATGATAGCCCTGCACTCCACATCCTACATCCACAAATACCACTTCCCCCTCTTTTAGTTTTCTATTTGAAGCAAAAAGGGGTACTGCCGGAGATCCGTAGTTACCTCCGGGACTATTTAGATAAGAGGGATAAATGGAACTATCTCCAAAGCAAATCTGACCCAGCACCATCTGGGTGTCAAACATACCAAAACGGGTGACACCATGGTGTCCCTCCTGGATCATCAACTGGTAAATACTGGCTGTAAGCTGGGATTCTGTAATTCCTGTTTTTAATAAGGAAGGAACCATCTCTTCCAGGACCCTCCCCTGAATTTTACCTGCCTTTTTCATTAAATCCAGTTCATATTTGCTTTTCAGGGACCTCAATTTATTTATAACCGGATCCAGAGATTTAAATCTCTGAACAGGAAAATGTTTACGAAATCTGTGATATTGTCCCAAGGGAAGGTTATCGGTTTCCAGAAAAACTTCTTCTGGAAAATGAGATATAGTAACGGCTATGTTACGAAAACTGTCCATGGAATTTATATGGGGAAATAAAGATTCTTCTAAAGCTCTTTTATAGCTTCTTCTCACCCAGAGGGCAGGTTCTTCTTCCCGGGGGATGAGAAGCACCCCATCCTGCATGGTACCGGTAAAATAATACATGTTGATATTGGTAAAAATAGCAGCTATTTCCCAGTCAGGGTGGGAATTATCCATTTGATGTTTGAAACCATCCATTCGTTTTTTGAGTTCATCTGCAGGAACTTTTTTCATAATATAACCTGTTACGTTATCAGAATTTCTTAAGCATACTCCGTTTAAACTCAATTAAAATATATGCATATGACATAAAACTTCTATTGAAGCTCAATGACTATAGATGCATGTTATATTTTAATTGAAAATCTATGAATATAGATATATAATCTTATCTAACCCTGCAAATTATCCACAAAAATCCAGAAATTGTTTTTTAAATAAGGCTTGTTAGAAAAAAATATTTTATTGAAATATAAATAATTATACTGGTTATAATGAAGGAATTTAATTTCCCGGTGGGTTATCATGATTTTCACCCGGTAAAAATAATTGATTTCCAGTTAAATCGGTGGTATTCCTGGGGTTACACCAATTATGAAGATACTTTAGGTGTTTCATCCCGAATTAAAAGCTTAGAAGATTGGAAACCAGAAATGATTCACTTAGCAGAAAGAGCCCTTTCTGAAAATAGATATATGAATGGAGCATTTTATTACCGGGCTAGTGAATTCTTCACTCTACCTGATGATCCTGATAAAGAATATTTGTATGATAAATTTATAGAACTGTTTAATAAGGTGTTTTTAGATGATGAAGCAATTCAAAGATTCACAGTCCCTTATGAAAATACATTTTTACCTGTAATTCGTATTCTCTCTCAAGAAGCAGAAAATAAAGGAACTCTTATAATACATGGTGGTTTTGATTCGTTTATAGAAGAATTTTATTCCATGGGAACCTATTTTTCTCGTTCAGGATATGATGTGATACTTTTTGAAGGCCCAGGGCAGGGTGCGGCACTAAAAAAGTATGGTTTGGCCTTAAATCATGAATGGGAAAAACCTGCTAAAGCCATACTGGACTATTTTCAACTAAATGAGGTAACATGGTTAGGCATATCCATGGGGGGTTGGCTCTGCTTCCGGGCCGCTGCATTTGAACCACGTATAAAAAAGGTTATTGCCTCCAGTGTAGCATTCGATTATATGCAAATTCCAAACCATTTAATACAGGCCGTGGCCCGATTTTTATTAAAATTTCCAAAAATCCTTAATTATTTCTCTAATTTGCAGATGAAAGGAGATTATCAGGAAAGATGGGGAGTTAATAATTTGATGTACATCACCAAGAAAAATACTCCTTATGATGCTTCTCAAGTAATATTGAAGTTTAATGAAAAAAATTTAAATTCAGAATCAGTTAAACAAGATGTTTTAATACTTAGTGGAGATGAAGATCATTTTATACCCTTAAAGATGCATTATAAACAGGTTAAAGCATTGAAAAATGCAAATTCCGTTACAGAACGTATATTTACTAGAAAAGAACAGGCACAGAATCATTGTCAGGTAGGAAATATGGGTCTGGCACTGGAAATAATACATAAATGGATAGAAAATAATCCAATGGATTAATAATACAATATTTATGAAACTAGTCACATAGTTCTATGTAGTATTATGACATCTGAAGAAAAAAATAAAAAGATACCCATCTACTCAGTTAAAAAAGGGCAAATAGAACTTGTAGAAAAAATAATAAAAACAGACCAGGAATGGAAAGCTATTTTAAGTCCTGAAGAATTTGATGTAGCTCGAAAAAAAGGAACAGAACTGGCATTTACCGGTAAATATCATGATCATCATGGTGATGGAATTTATAAGTGTGTTTGCTGTGGAACCGACCTGTTTGATTCTCAGACCAAGTTTGATTCCGGTACCGGATGGCCCAGTTTCTGGAAAGCAGTGGCCCCTGAAAATATAAAAACACAGTCTGATCGTAGTTTAATGATGGTTAGAACCGAAGCCTTATGTGCCCGCTGTGATGCTCATCTGGGGCATGTTTTTGATGATGGACCCGCTCCTACTGGGCTGAGGTACTGTATGAATTCGGCGGCCTTAAAATTCCTTCCCCGGGAAGTAATATAACTAAACTAAGGATTTAGTTTCAATGCTTAAAACTAAAAATGCTTATCTGCAGAAATTAACCGCCCATATGAAGATGCGTTCGGTGAAGGTGGGTCCAGAGATGGAAGGTAGTACTCCTCCTTCCGTATTTATTGGTAGCTGGAATTATCCCCAGGTATATGCCGGTCCCATGATGGTTCCTCAGCAGGGTGATACTTATATTATGGATTCACCGGAGTCCTGGATTCCAGGAGAAAAAACCCAGGAGGATATAATTGGGTACCGCTTATCCCTGGTGCGGGGAAAGCAGCGCATCGGTGTGGGAGATATTGATAATTCATTTGTTGAAAAATTGCAGGATATTTCCCTGGCATCTAGTTCTATTGATAGTGAAGCTACTTTTAATAAACGTCCCCGTGGATTATCTTTTAGTGAAGAAACCACACCACACGGTCCCAGTGCCATTTTAGAGAGTTTTGATATAGATAGTGTTAAATGGGATCGGGAGCTGGAGAAAGTATTCTATGATACGGATCTTAAATCCAGACAAGCCCTTCATGATTTACATCAAAAGGGAGTGCCCTTTTCCAGCATGCAAAAAGCCTTCTCAGTAGGAGCCATGGGTACTACAAAAAGAAGAAAACTGGTACCCACCCGCTGGTCTATTACTGCCTGTGATAGTACCCTGGCTGATGATCTACTTAAGAAGGTTAGAAACTATGATATACTGGATGTGCATCGAGTTTATGAGTTTTCCAGTTTGAATAATTATTATGCTATCATTTTAATCCCCACTGAATGGCAGTATGAATGGATGGAAGCATTTATAAGAGTTTTAGGTAAAGAAGAACTCATATTTTCAGATTATGAGAATAATGGAGGCAAGAAAGAGTATTCCCGGGTGGGCGGTTGTTATTATACCTGTAAAATGGGAGTACTGGATGCCCTGGATAAAGAAAAAAAACAAGCCGGGGCCCTGGTTCTTAGAGAGGCTTATGATGGTTACATTCCCCTGGGTGTGTTTAATGTGAGGGAGAATGTAAAAAATGCCATGCAGAATCAGTATAAAGAATTTGAAGACCTGAAAACTTCATTAAAATATGTGGGTTCCCACTTAAAAATATCTCTAAGCAGGTTTATTAAACAAAGTGACTTGATCCAGGAATTATTGAGATCAAGGCAAAGTACCCTGGATGCTTACTTTAAAAAGGAAAATTAAAAGATTTAATATTATTTTTTTAAAAGCACTGCTAGAGTCAGGAGAGATTAAATTTGAATTTAACTTTTAAAAGACCTCACCCCGAAACCATGGATGCTATGATTAGTGCCCTTAAAGATAAAAAACTATATCCTGGTACTCATCCCCGGTTAATTGATGCTCAGGATAAAATAAAGGTTTTTACTGGCCATAAATACGCCAGAGTAGTTAATAGTGGTAATTCAGCCATAATGGTTGCTATGAATTCCTTAGAAGATCCTTTCCTGATTCCAGATCAGGGGGCCTGGTCTGGTTTTTTAAAACTGGCTGGTTTTCTAAAAAAAGATGTAATAGAATTAAAAACTCATAAGGGATATTTATCCGTGGATTTAATGGAAGAATCATTAAGTAAGATTAATGCAAAACCCGGAGCGTTATTCATTACCAGTTTTGCAGCTTACACTGCCGAACAGCCCCTTAAAGAGTTATTTGATTTCTGCCAAAGCAATGAAATTAAACTGGTGGAAGATGCATCCGGCGGGATAGGAGACCCTGAAGCGAGACTGGGGAATGGTGAAAATGCCCACGTAATTGTAGCTTCTACTGGTTCGCCGAAAATGGTTAATGTAGGTAGTGGAGGTTTTATTAGTACCAGCAAGCAAGATATACTGGATAAATCCAGTATATTATTGAGGACTCTTAGAGGGAGTCCTGTAACCGGGGCAGGTATAGCCCGGGAAATAGATTTCTCCAGGGAAAACCTAAAAGAAGCAAGCAGTGCAGTTGATTATATAAAAAAAAGGATTGGAAATGTGTTACATCCGGATAAGAGGGGAATAAATGTGATTATTCCCTGCCAGAACCCCCCTGAAACTGCCCGGGCATTAAGAAAATTCTTAAATGCAGAAGGAAAAAGTATAATCACCACCTGTCCTCTTTATGATCGTGTGCTGGATAAAGCCATTTGTGTGGAAATTAAGAATCTGGCCCTGGAATCTTTAAATGAAGATAATCTACAGGAAATGGTGGAAATTTTATTAGAAATGATTTAAATTATATATAATCGTATTATTTATCAATAATTAAAAGAGTGGTCTTTTCCAGGATTAAGGAGATTAATCCTCCGGCTGATTTAATTTCAAGATCAGATAAGCCATAAATTTGTTTTAAAGTGTTTTCCTCAGGGATTAAAACGTCATCATCCCTTTTAAAAAACTCTTCCATTTTTTTTATTATTGAATCATCACAGCCCACCACTACAGCACATATCTCCATAGAGCCTTCTTTTAATCCCAGTATATTTATTGCTTTTGATATTTGTCTTTGAGCCGATGTTCTAAGGCATATTTCCATTCCCAAATTATGGGCAATGTTATATCCTTCTTGAAATGCATTTAAAGCATGGAGAGTGGCATGTAAGGCATGTTTTTTTCCGGCCACCGCCGGGGCATTCATAAGCTGGATGGTGCAATCACCAGAAATTTCATCAATCCAGGATAAGGTGCTTCCCACATTATCAATATGGGCTCTAAATCCCATTATCTGGATTTTTTCTAATCCTTTCATAAAATCTCCCCTGGTAAAAAAGCTGTTAAAATATGATTAATGGGTGGGTAAAAAATGATTAATATAATCATTTTTCATCAGGGATCTTTTTAAGGGAGCCATCCTTTATTTTATCACCTAATAATCGATTAACCCCACTTAAAAATGCTTCCACACTGGCCATAATAATATCGGGTTGGGTACTGCGGGCAGAGACCACTTCATCCTCGTAGCGTAGTTTAACCACTACATCAATTAAAGCATCGGTACCTCCGGTGATAGCATCCACGTGATATTCCTCCAGGGTTACATCTGCAAAGTCTGATATACTCTTTTTGATGGCTACAATAGCAGCATCCACCGGCCCTATACCAACTCCAGCTTCTAATATTTCATTATTATCTATTTTTAGTTTAACTGACGCGGTGGGAATTACTTTATTTCCAGATACAATGGTCACCTCTTCCAGGTCCACCATTTTCTCCTCCATTATTCCTAAAACATCCTCACTTATGGCCTGTAAATCAACATCAGTAACGCATTTACCCATATCTCCCAGTGATTTCACCCGGTTGAATATCTGGATTAGCTGGTTCTCATCCACCTTTAATCCTAATTCCTGGAGTCGTTTTTTTAGTAAGCTGGTCCCTATGTGTTTTCCCATGACAAATCTACGCTGGTGACCAACCAGTTCAGGAGTAATAGGTTCATAGGTCTCTGCTTTTTTTATCACTCCATCGGCATGTATACCTGATTCATGGGCAAATGCATTTTCCCCTACGATGGCCTTGTTAGGCTGCAGGTAAACTCCCGTCATCCTGGCCACCATTCGAGAAGTCTCATATAACATCTGAATATTCACATTAGTTTTGATATCATATAAAGAGTACAGTGATACAATTATTTCTTCTAAAGCAGCATTGCCTGCTCTTTCACCAATTCCATTTATAGTGGCATGTACTTCTGTGGCACCGGCTTTTAGCCCTGAGAGAGAATTAGCAACCGCCAGTCCAAAATCATTATGGCAGTGCACACTTAAAGGTGCCTTTAATTTACTTAATTCTCCATAAAATTCGAATGATTTATCCGGGGTTAGCATGCCCACGGTGTCACAGGCACATATCCTTTTGGCTCCGGCCTGGATACCCTGACGGAATACTTCTTTTAAAAACTCCATGTCACTTCTGGTGGAGTCCTCGGCGGATAATTCCACCAGAAGCCCATGATCCACTGCATATTCAGTGCAGTCCACCGCCTGTTGTAAAACTTCTTCCCTGCTTTTTCGTAGTTTGTGTTCTAAATGTAAATCAGAAGTGGGTACCACCAGATGCACACTGTCCACCCCACATTCTAAGGCCGCATCCACATCAATTTTTACTGCCCGGGCAAAACTGCAGATTTCAGTAGAAAGGCCTTCGCTGGTTATTTTTTTTATACCTTCCCTTTCCCCAGTGGAGGTAATAGCAGATCCTGCTTCAATAATGTCCACTCCCAATGCATCTAATCTTAATGCTATTCTTAATTTCTCATCAGGAGTTAAAGAAACTCCAGGAGTCTGTTCTCCGTCTCTTAATGTGGTATCTAAAACTCTGATTTCCAATTTAAATCCCCTGTTAATTTTTTTTTTAGAATCCTAATAATTTGATTTACTGCATATGCATGTAGATAATACTAAATAATGAATTTAAAAATTTATATGATATATTGGTGCTCAAAGCATATATAAAAATTGAAGATATAACTCATGGACAGTGGCTATAATCTATTCTTTTACCAGGACAGAAATGACACGAGTTAAACTTTTATGCATTCTAATCTCATGCCGATCCACTAATTTGAAGGGAGTGTCATTTAATAGGTCATTTAAATCCACATAGTGTGGGGTAGCTATACATATTCGGCCATCTTCTTTAAGGTTATCACTTACAGATTCTAAAAACTCCTTATAGATTTTTCCACTATCTTCACCGGCTGTAGAAGCAGATATACCATAAGGAGGATCAGTTACCACTGCTTTTACTTTTTCATCCAATTTCAAATATCTGGCATCAGATTTTAAAACCTTGAAATCTTTTATATGGTAGTATTTCAGATTTTCTTTTGTGCCCTGCACCATTTTCTCGTCGATATCAGTTCCTACAACACAGGCCCCAATAATGCCCGCCTCAATTAATATCCCTCCAGTTCCACAAAAAGGATCCAAAAGTAAATCTCCAGGAATTATTTGGGATAAGTTAACCATGCAACGGGCCAATTTAGGACTCATGGATCCCGGGTAGAAAAATGGTCTTTTATGAGGTTTAAGATCAAAAAAGTGTTTTTTATCAATCTTTACTTTCCTGACTCCAATAAGGGCTAAGGAATTGGTTATAAGAACCCTGATAAAGGTGGAGGGTTTTTCAAGTTTTACCTTACTTTTATCCCCTACCATCTTCTTTACAATATTTCCCAGTTCTTTTTCCATTTCCTGGCAATCAATATCTTTGGTGCATCCTATTTGTTTGACTCTGATTGCAAAATCAGGTCCCAGAATATCCTTCCATTTAATTTTAGAAAAGATTTGTGGAATTTTATGAGGATTTGATTCTGTAATAAACTGGGAAATCTCATGGGCATATCCCATTCTTTTACCCAGGAGGAGAGAAATATCTTCCAGAGTTTTAAGTTTAATTATTCCCTGTTCTACTATTTCCAGATGATAATCAATTTTTTCAGCATTAAGAACCGCCTCCAGTTCAGCCAGGGGTAAGGTCTCATTTTCACGGGATAATATTAAAAAGAGTTCCATAACCGGGACATCCTCCTATATAGCAATTGAGGGAGTACAGAAAACAATACACCTCTTTTTATCATTTCTTTAACCAGAAGGGATTGGGAATCCATATCACCATAAGAAGATATCAAATCTTCAGCACCCTTTTCTTTTAATTTCAGGAACATATTATCTAATTCCTGATTTTTAAGTTCCTGGAAAGTTTTTTGTACCTCCAGCTGGTTTTTAAGCTCTTTTAAGAATTTATTCTTATAACTGGTTTCATAATTCTTTAATAGTTGAGGATCATCATTTTCCAGGGATTCTATGACAGCTTCTGCCGCAAATTTAGCACATTCAAATCCAATTAAAAGTCCTCCCCCGGTGGTTGGCTTTACCTGAGAAGCAGCATCTCCTATAATAATAGCCCGGTTTTCCACAATTTTTTTATTCAAGTCAAATAAGGGTATTTTTCCATGATACTTATTTATGACTTTAGCTTTCTGAAATTTATCATTAGAATTAATGAAATTATTTAATATGTTATTCAATTTTTTATAATCATGGTGCCCGAAAAGTCCCAGGCGGGATATAGAGGTGGATAAGGGAATGGACCATATAAATCCCGGGGAAATTTGTTCATCCACATAAACATCCACGAAATCTGTTTCCAGAGTATTGTTTTTCATTTTAATAAGAAACTGGGCCGCATTTACAGAATTACGGGAGTTATTTATAGCAGTAGAAACTACCGAAGAATGGCCTCCACATCCGGCAACTATTTTTGATTGGAGTACCTTTCCACTTTTATTAGCCATTTTAACTTTGCAAGAAGAGGTATCCACATCTGAAACTTTATGCTGGAGTAGAATCTCAGCCCCGGCATCCTGGGCTTTTTGGGAAAGATAATTATCATATCCCACCCGATCAATTACATAAGCTTGTGTTTCCTTTTTAGAAACCTTTAGAATATGATCAGAAGGGGAATGGAGATAAGCCCCCCTCACCTTATTAATTATGAATTCATCAGGCAGGTCATTTATTTTAGTGATTTTTGCACCTAATAGTCCTGCGCATTGAAGGGGAAGTCCTATATTCTTTTTCTTTTCCAGAACCCCTACTTTATAACCCTCTTCTGCCATGTAGTTAGCAAAGGTAGATCCTACCGGCCCGGCCCCAACTACCAATACATCATAATCTACCATATTATCTCCTGAAATCTGTTTCAAATTTAAAATTATATTCTAATTAGCAAGATAAAAAAACCTTTCTAAATAAGGTTAAAAAAATTATATCCAAAAAGAGGTGCATTATCCCATTTAAATAGTCTTAGAATCTATTAACCACTATCCTATAAAAAATTATCTTTTAAATTTCCGGGCATGATTTTCCATTATTGGTTTTTTACCCCTGCGAGGGGGATTTTGAGTGTAAATTTCTCCATTTGTCTCCCCTTCTATCTCTTTTTGGATTTCTCTGGCCATTTGAGTATAGGATAAATTTTGGTCTATCATCCGGTTAATTTTATCTTCTAAATGGTAGGGTTGAGGAATATTTTCCAGAATAATACTGGTATTTTCATGACCACTGAATATTTCGATATCTCCTGAAGAGAAAATCCTCTCCAGTAAATTTTGATAAATTACCACATCCTGGACTTTGTTATAGCGGATATATGATCTCTTTTTATTTAGCATGCCTTTTTGAATGATTATTCTCTGATTGGTAAGTATATATTCCGTGAATTTCCAGGATATTAAGTCCCAAACTGCCCATAATATTAAAAAGAAAATTATAAGCAGAATAGCAATACTTACCCCCTGTACCAGAGGTATCTGAACAAATTCAATTAGATAACTCTGAATAGTAACTGTAAAGGAAATTATGGAGTTGAATGAATAAAAAAGTAGGCCAATGAATAGTATTTTAATAATAGCCGATTTGCTGTGAATGAAAATACGGGGCCTGGTTCTTAATATGACTTTTTCCCCATCGGGATATGAATTTCTATTTGTTCCGAACATTTTATCATAAATAACTATCATTATCACCTTAAATATTTTTTATGGGTAAATTTCCAAAAGAATTAGTTTAATTTATTTTAAAAGACACCCATAGATTATTTTGATGTTTTGTAAAAAAATTGAAATTGGTGAAACTCATATAAATTTCAGTTCTGACATGGAAAACATTGATATTTCCAGTTTCATAATAAATGAACGCCTGAAATTAATTAGTTATATTAAAAGAAATCCTGATTTTAAAAACTCTCTGGAACCAGTCCCCCGGGATCATAGTTTAAAAAATGCCCCATTAATTGTTAAAATGATGGATCGGGCCAGTAGAAAGGGAGAAGTTGGACCTATGGCCGCAGTAGCAGGGACCATAGCAGAATTATCCTTAAGCTTTCTCTTGAAAAAAGGTTCAAAATATAGTATTATTGATAATGGTGGAGATATTGCCCTTAAAACCAATAAAAAAATAGTCTGTGGACTTTATGCAGGTAATTCTTCTCTTTCAGGTAAAATTGGGTTTGAAATTAAGGCCGGTAAAGTTCAGGGAGTATGCACTTCTTCCGGGACAGTAGGTCACTCCATTAGCTTCGGTAGGTCTGATTCGGTTACTGTATTTGCCACCCAGGCCAGTGCTGCTGATGCACTTGCGACAAGTATTGCTAATGAGGCAAACGGTGATTTGGATTCAGATGCTGTACAAAATTGTCTGGAAAGAGCTGATGATTTTAAAGAATACTTAAAAGGAGTGCTGGTTATAGTGGGGGAATCTGCCGGTACTCTTGGTAAAATTCCAACTCTGGTTCAGACTAATAAAAAAAGAGCATTAGGGGATCTCTTTGAAATTTAAAAATTGAATAAGTCCTCGGGAAATTAAAACTAAAAAAAGTGAATTAATAAAAAACAAATTGAGATATAGAAAATAATTAATATATCCACAATTTAAGAGTTAGCCTCAGATCGCCCATCATTCATCACTAATCAGAGCTCATAGGGTTCATCACTGGCCAAAAAATAAAAAGAGATAAAAAGCAGATTTAACCGAACATTACTCCTGCTTCTTTTTTATACTCTTCTTCAGTTTCAACACCCATTATTTTATCAACAGCGTCTATGAAGTCATTCATAGTGACTTCTTCTCTTTCATCCCGAATGGCAAACATACCTGCTTCTGTACCAATAGCTTTAAGATCCGCACCAGATGCACCTTCAGTCAGACTGGCTAGAAGTTCAATATCCACTTCTTCAGCTAAGGCCATGTTTTTAGTGTGTATTCTTAAAATTTCTTTTCGTGATATATCATTAGGTATAGGGACTTCGATGAATCGATCAAAACGGCCCGGTCTTAAAAGAGCAGGATCCAGAATATCTGGCCTGTTGGTGGCAGCCACTATACCCACATCTCCTCTTGCTTCAAAACCATCCAGTTCAGCCAGTAATTGCATTAATGTTCTTTGTACTTCCCTATCACCACTGGTGGAGCTTTTTAATCTCTTGGCAGCCACCGCGTCAATTTCATCAATGAATATTATACTGGGTGCTTTTTCCTTTGCCAGTTCAAATACGCCTCTAACCAGTCTGGCTCCTTCTCCAATATATTTGCGTACAAATTCAGAAGCCACGATTTTAATGAAGGTTGCATTGGTCTCATGAGCCACTGCTTTTGCCAGTAAAGTCTTTCCTGTACCAGGAGGACCATATAAAAGAACACCTTTAGGAGGTTCAATGCCTATCTTTTTAAATAGCTCAGGTTTTTTCAGTGGTAATTCCACTGTTTCTTTAACTTCCACCACCTGCTCAGCTAAACCACCAATTTGATCATAAGAAACATCAGGTTTTTCTTCAACTTCCATCCCTGTAACCACCGGATCCTTTTCAGAGGGCAATACATCAACAATACTAAATGACTGTTGATTCAAAGCCACCCTGGCACCAGGTTCCAATAATTTTTCATCTAAGAATCTTGAATAGTTAATTACAAAATGAGGTCCTGTACTGCTTTTGACTGCAATACGGTGATCATCTAAAACTTCAGTAATAGTAGCAATCACTAAGGGAGGGGATCTAAATCGTTCCACTTCTCCTCTTAAGGATTTAACTTCCCGATCAAGGCGGATTTTTTCATTTTCAATTAAAACTTTGTCTTTTTCAAGTTTTCTGACTTTCCACATCAGGTTCCTTTTAGTTTTAGTGTTTTCTTCTTTAAGTAATCTAATTTCTTTTTTAAGGTCTTCAATTTTCTTCAAAATAGTTTGGGAGGAATTTTCCATAGTTTGAGAACACTCCTATATAAATTTTAATGATACTATCTTTGTTTTATTAATATTTAAAGATTGAGGTAGAATCAACTAAATTCTTTTAATCTCCTAAAAATAAAAATAAAAAAATTCCCTGATAATTTATTACATGATATAATTAATTCTATTAGTTTATGGAAATATAAATATCTGTTATTTAAGCCAAATAATTAAATAATTAAAAACATTCAAGTTAATTTAATAACTTGAATTAAAATTCCAATAAATGATATATAATTAAAAAAACAAAGGGATTTTACATGAGATGCGAGATTTGTGGGAAAAAGATTGTAGAGCAGCCTATAAAAACTAAAATAGATGGATCAGTTATGAATGTTTGTACTGACTGTTCAAAATTTGGCAAAATTCAAAGAGAGCCACCAAAACCAGCCAGGCAACGCCCACGCAGAATGGCTCCTCCTAGAAGGGAAATCACCTATGATATTTTAGAAGACTATCAGACCATAATTAGAGAAGCCCGTGAGAAAAAAGGATGGTCCCGTGAAGATTTAGGTGAAAAAATATATGAGAAAGTTTCGGTAATTAACCGGTTAGAAAGTGGAAAAATGGTACCGGATATTAAACTGGCCAGGAAAATGGAAAAAATCCTTAAAATTACCCTTATAGAAAAAATAGAAGATGCCAGCGGTGAAGATTTTAAATCAGCTTCCATGAAAGGAGCTACTATTGGAGATATAGCCCGCATTAAAAAACATTAAAAACCTGTACTTAATTTTTTTAATAATTTATTAGGTATCCAGATTTATGCCTTATTTATAAAGGCATACATTTCATTTGAAATATAAGAGCCTTATCTATTAAATATCCCTTAAAAAATAAGCAAAGTATAAATTTATTCCCTTAGTCAAAGTTTATGGGATTTTTAAGGGGTTAAAAATATTATTCTGACTTAAAGCATTGCTTTACTCTTGATTATAAACTTATATAAGTTAAAATTATAGAATGAGATTATTAAATTTCCTTAAAAAAAAGGCCCCTGGCTTTTTAGAAATTTGAGGTGGGGATTAAAATAAAAAAACTTAAATTTAAATTATCAATTTTTACTGGAAAATCCATATCATTCATACTTAAAATATTTTTAAAAAGCAGTGCCGGTGCCCTGCCAGGTAAAGTAGCCATGTCTATCTATCCTGATATATTAAAAGAAGTGGACCAGCGTTGTAAGAGAAAGGTACTTATAACTGGAACCAATGGCAAAACCACCACCAACAATCTTTTAGTCCATATAGTTAAAGGGAAATATACCCGGACTTTGTCCAATTTAAGAGGGGCTAATATGCCTCAGGGATTGGTAAGTGCTTTTATAAATGATTTAGAAGAAGTTTATGATTGGGGAATTTTTGAAGTAGATGAGGGTTCATTTAAAAGAGTAGTAAGAGATCTTAAACCTGATTATGTGGTTATCACCAACTTCTTCCGGGATCAGTTAGACCGTTATGGAGAAATAGAAAAAGCATTTCAGGATATTTATGAATCTCTGGAGCCTCTGGACACTACCCTAATACTTAATGCAGATGATCCACTTGTTTCTAACTTTAAAAAATTAGGAAAGAAAAATATATTTTATGGGGTCTTAGAAAACCAGTTTTGTGATAGTAATCAAAATGTGGTTGAAACCAATTTCTGCCCGGGATGTAATGAACATTTAGATTATTCTTATTTTAATTACGGGCAGTTAGGTGGCTATAGTTGTGCCCGTTGTGGCTTTGAAAATCCAGAAAGAAAATATGAAATCACAGATATACAATATCAGGGTGAAAATTACAGATTTGTCTTAAATACTGACCAAAATTTGAAAGATTTTGAATTCAAATATGGTGGTATTTACAATGCTTATAACTGCTGTGCAGCTACCTCTGCAGCTCTGGAAATGGGTATGGATCTGGATACGGTTACCAGGCGAATTGAGAGTTTTGAGTATAAGTTGGGAAGGATGGAAAATTTTGTAATTAATGAGAAAAATGTTAAAGTGGTGCTGGTAAAGAATCCTATTAGTTTAGGAGAAGTATTAAAGATTTTGGCCATGGATGATTCTAAAAAAAGTTTGTTAATGATATTAAATGATAATCCTGCCGATGGTGCGGATGTATCCTGGATATGGGATGCAGAAATAGAAAATGTGCACCAGGCCAAAAATCTAAAAAATATACATTTTACCGGTCGAAGACCCTATGATATGGCATTGCGGTTTAAGTATGCAGGAATATCCACCGAAAACTTCCATATTCATGAAAATATGGACCTGGCTCTGGATGAAATCCTGTATGAAGATGTGGAAACTATTTACATATTGCCTACTTATACTGCCTTATTCCATTTAAGAGAACTTCTTAATGCTCGAATTGAAGGTAAAGGTAGGACTATATCCTATTTTAGAGAGTTTTTAAAGAAAATTTGAAATTACCAAATCTTAAATAAAATTTATTGAGAGGATAATATGGAAATTAACATATTTCAGATGTACCCCGACCTTTTAAATCTATATGGAGATTTAGGTAATGTTACCTGTCTTAAAAAAAGATGTGAATGGTTAGGTATCCAGGCCAATATAGTGAATTTCAGTATAAACCAGGAAGTATCCCTTCAGGAGGGAGATATTTTCTTCATAGGAGGTGGATCTGACCGTGGTCAGAGTTTGATTTATTCCCACCTCCAAAAATATAAAAAGCAACTGGAAGAATTAATAGATGAGAATAAAGTTTTTCTGGCCATTTGTGGCGGATATCAGCTTTTAGGAAATAAATATATTGATGCTGAAGGAAATGAAATGCCTGGTCTGGAAATATTTGATTACGAAACTAAAAGTGAAGAAGGTCGTTTAATTGGTAATATAATCACCGAAAATACCCTGGGATTGAAACCAGATACACTGGTTGGATTTGAAAATCATGGGGGCCGGACTTATCATGACCTGCAGCCTCTGGGAAAAGTCATATCTGGATATGGAAACAATGGAAAAGATGAAAAAGAGGGAATGGTGTATAAAAACTGTATTGGAACCTACTTACACGGGCCACTGTTACCTAAAAATCCACATCTGGCAGACTACCTCATATTGAAGGCACTGGAAAGAAAATATGAAATAAAGTCATTAGATAAGCTTGATGATAAAATCGAATATTCAGCCCATGAAAAGGTTATAAAACTCTATTCACCAAGATGATTCACAGTAAATTTCACGAGGAAAAATATTAGTCCCAAAAAAAGATTTTTTAATTTTTAATTCTTTTTGTGAGAATAGTATCCTTTAAAATCAGGTGCATTATGCATCTTTAATTTTAAAGTTTCATATTCTTCGTATTCATCACTTACCACCACTACATGAGCCGGGGGGTGGATGCTTTTTATTTTCATTATACTCAAAGTGGTATCCTGTTCCAACCTGGCCATTACTGCTACCTGAGAACGGTTCCTCAACCTGGTTTTTAATATGCTTTCCACCATTTTATCTGCATAATTATGATCCAGTATCTTAGGTTTTCCCTGGACTTTCAACCCGGCATGGCGTTCGATATCTGCCAGTGCATTTAGCAATTTTTGATTAGCATCCGCCCTTATTATGATTAAAGAAATTTTAAATACCCCCGGTTATCTCTTTTTAAAGGAGGTCAAAAGCGTGCTTCTAAAGAGTACCAGCAATACCAGTACAAACCCAATAGCAGTTTGAACATTGCCCACCACATCCAGTACATTAGCACCTACCGGAAGTTCCCATGGTGGTGAAGTTCTACCACCAGGTAGGGGATTATAATAAATACCCACCGCTCTGGAAGATTCAACTGCATTGATATCTTTAGGTTCCACGTAATTTACTCCTACAATGTATCCACTTTTAATAGCCCGATTTAAAGATTCGGCAATGGCATTGGCATTGTATCCATTTCTTTTAACCGAGGCCCTTACAATTTCTTTGGTGGTCTCACTAACACCCACCTCATCACTACCATATACTGATACATAAACACTGTCCTGAGTTACGGTAATAGCATTGGCCAGGGCATCATAAGCATAAATGGTCTCCAGGGGAGTGCCATCTACCGGGCAGAGGGTATAACTTTCTGCAGTAGGATAGCCTGCACTCCATCCACATACAGGACATACCTTGGTATAGGGCTCATTCATAGGATAACCTGTTTGATTAAGGTCTGCGGGAGTGAACATGTCCCCGGTGGTAAGTCCGGAGTTTAAATTCACCGCACCACCCCCATATTTTTCTCCAGCATCCTTGGATACCTCTTCAAATACTTTACCCATTATGGTTGTGGCTGAATAGCCATCTCGTATCATTTTTCCAATATTAACCGCGGTTTCTCGCCTGACCCTTTCTGCAGTTCCATATTGGGGATTGCCAGCTGTGTTTCTTAAGTGAATTATGGCCCCTCTTTGACCAGGAGCTAAAGAAGCCACCCCTCCTGATTGGGGAGTAACTCTAATGGTTCCATCATCTTCTACTAACACCAGATAGGCCGTAAAGGTTCCACCTACTGCCGCCCCAATTTTAGGGCCACCAGTCATGACCCTTATTCCTGGAAAGCCGCTTGCTGCTGCAGCTGCCTCAGAAGCAGTGGCACCATTATCTAAACGACTAATAGTTTCCACAATAGCACCTAAACGATTAATAGCATCCCCTTCCCCACCAGAGAGAACCACAAATTGTTTTTCTTTGGACATGAGAAAAGTGGATTGGAACATGTTTTGTGCAAAGGACATACTGCCCCCAGCAGCCCCATTAGGATCTTTACCAGTGGGGTCAGTGATTATAATAACGTTCATGGTGGCCGAAACAGTATTCATGGCCAGGAGTAAAACCAGAAAGAAAACTACAATTCTAAAATTTTTTTTCAAGGTCTAATCCCCCTAACATCCACTGTGGAAAAGTCTTCTATAACATTAACAGTGACAATTCCTGTTTTAACATCAACTTTTACATCAGCAGCCACAATTGGTGTAACCCGGGTTCCCGGAATAGTACTGAGAGTAACAAATTCTTCAGCCATACTTATGGCCTCATTCAAAGGGAGTTCCCTTCTAGATGTAACCAGTACATCACCCTTAATATAACTTCCCGTCCTGAAGCCAGCTCCGGCCATATTGCTCCTGATAGTTTCCAGTGGAACAATATCACTTCCCTTTATAATTATTCCAGATATGGGAACCCCGTCTGCTTCTTCAGTAGATGATGCAAACGCCATATAGGTCATTAATCTACCAGAAACAATTAGCATAAATGCCAGTAATAATATAATTAGAGTGTCTCTTCTAATTTTAAGGAACATTCATTTTCACCTAATCATTGATATGTGTATGGAAATTTAATTATTTTAAGTTATAAACTTGATTATTATTTTAATCTGATATTAATTTATAAATTAATTTGTTTTTTTAGTTAATTATAAAAAGTTAATAAACAAGCCCTAAAAAAATAAATTGACCAAATTTAAAAACTTCTTCAGGTAATCTACTTTAGTATTGTTGATTAATAATATAAAAAACTATTTTTATTGGGTTCCATCATTGACAGGGCCCAGGGGATATTATAAAGAATAATGATAAATAAATATAACAGGAATTAGCAGACTATATTTTTATTAAACTATAAAAATCTTTCGCAAATATGGGTTTGTAAAGTTTGTGGGTGTTGTTATTTTTTTATGTGCTTTTTTGTCCAATTTTTCATTTTGTAGTGTAGATAAGTGAGTATTCCTTTTTTGGTTTTGTATTTCTTTTTTATTTGTTCTGGTTCTGTTTGTCTGTAGTAATTTTCCACAGTATTAGATGTTCGTGGTATTTTATTGTTTTCCATGAACGTGGTGAGTCTTTTATAGTCTGGAATGATTTTTTGTTTAATAAAACGCTGTAATAAACGTGGAATTCTATTGAAATCGTTTAATAGTTTTTCTAGTCTTTTTTGACTGGTTTTTGAGTTGTATGTGCGGAATATGTTTTTGATATCGGTGAAATATAGGCATAAACTGATTTTTTCACGTTCTGTGACTTTTTTACTGCGTAATTTTTTGTATAATTTGTCACCAATCATTTTAAACAAGTGAAATACGCATAATTGGTGTTTAACACCAATATAATCCATTATATTTTTATAAAGTGGCATATGGTCGGTGGTGACTGATATTAATGGTTGATTAATAGTTGATTCTTCTATAAACTGTGTAATGGCTTGTGGTGTTCTTTTAGGGACTATTTGTTCGGCTATTGGAATGTTGCGTATTTGATCGTATAATGTTAATCTGTACATTCTATGGCCATTAATTCGTAAAAATTGCTCATCATAAGTGTAATATCCTGAATAAAAGCGTTCAGTGTTTTTGATCATGTTTTTATTGTTTATGGTAAGCCAATTTCTGATGGTTTGGTGTGATGGTGAATTTTCCAGGAAGTTCTGCAGATCTTTCTGAGTTTTTCGAAGCGAACGGTAACCTGTCTCCAAAAAACATTCTAATTTATCTTTAAATAAGTTAATATATCGTTTATAAGGTTTTATAATCGATTTAATGTTTGTGGTGAATTTTCGCCCACAAGTTTTACACAGATATCTTCTTAAATAAACATTTAAAGGTTCTTTATCGTCAATTAACAGTTTTCTTTGACGATATTCTTGTTTAATAACATTTTTTGAACCACAATATGGGCAAAGTAGGTTAATATATTCGAAATGATTATTTTCATGGAGATAAAGTTTCTGATTAATATTTTGAGTGTTTTTAACCGGTTTTAATCTATCATTGAGAATTGTTTCAAAATCATTTTTTCCTGTGAAAAAATCGGAAAGTTTAAGTTGTATGGAGTCAATATTACAATTGAGAGTAGTTAATATTTGATTTCGCATGATAATATATCTACTCTCACTTAATACTTATATTTAACCTCTTTAATTTTGAATTATGGGGTCAGAGGATCTAGAAAATAAGATTTTAAAATTTTTTTCCGCAAACCCTCAACACCCATAAACTTTACAGTCTCGCAAATATAATATTTTAGCTAATGTACCTTATTTAATTTAATAATTAACGATTTTTCAAGAAATCATAATAATTTATCCAAAATTTCTGAAGCAGGATCCATTCCCTGCGCTCCCATAAGCAGAATAGTGTCATCTTTATGGGCAGCCCTTAAAATTTCATTTAATGATTCTTCCAGATTCTCAAAGAACTTAAAATTTAAATCATGATCATTCAGGGTCTGGAAAAAGATTTCTTTTTCTTCATACTCCACCTGATTGAGGTGATCTACCACATCATTACTGCTGGTGAGATAGATTTCAAATTCCATCTCCTGTTTTTTATTATTTTTTAGAAGAGATATGGTCTCGGCTAAAGCCCGGGCATTGATTAAATTGATATCCTTACCTCTGGAACCTCTAATAGCACACAGCACCCATAAATTTCCTGAGGTGATTTCCACTGCACTTTTAATGGTGGCTTTAATTCCATCAGGATTATGGGCAAAGTCATCTATGATGATGGGAGATGAATTTAGAATAGAGAATCTTCGTTTAAGCGGTTTATAAGTATAAAGTCCTTTTTTTATAATTTCTAAAGGAATATTTAATGAAATACAAGTAGAAATGGCTGCTAAGGTATTTTGAATAAAGTGGGGGCTGGTAAAAGGCAACCGGGATTTTTCCAGTAGGAGTTCACCCCTATAAAAAATGCCAGAATCCTGAAATTCAAGTTCAGAACCTTCCCCAAAAAAAAAGGATTCAACAGAAAAGTTTAAAAGCTGCTGCATTCTAACCACCATCTCATCTTCGTGATTTAAAACAGCAACCCCTTTATCCAGAGCCTTTATACCCCCAGATATTTCTTCAAACGCTTCATCCAGAGAATTTACCAGGCCGATATGGTCCAGGGCAACATTGGTAATAACCACTACCTGGGGATTTATAGCCCGGGTCATAAGTAGGGCATGATCTTTCATAACTTTGTCAAACCACCCCTGAACTTCAGAAACCTCGATAACCAGATACTCAATTTTTGCACCCTGATGCTCCTGGTAAAAATTTGAGATATTCTTAGCCACCATGGGATCAATTAAGGTGTTGAATTCAGATTTAGAATCAGTATTGGTGAATACACTATATCCTCCTTCTTTTAAGATATGATAAATGAGATGGGTGGTGGTTGATTTTCCATTGGTTCCCGTAATTGCCACCTTCTTAGAGTCCGGGGCAAATTTCTCAATAGTCCATTTTAAAGCAAAGGCATTGGCCAGTTCTATCTTATCCACTATTATTAGATTTAAACCCCGTTTCAGGGCCGTTTCCCGGGCCTTACCCCGGGAGTTTTGGGTAATGAAACAACCCACTTTTTTTTGTGCAGCTATTTTAATTCCATTTTCATCCACCCAGTGCCTTATAACAATATCACCCTCTTTAGCATCACTTAGAAGATTAAAAACTCCTTTTAAGATCTTATTATCTCCAATGAGTTCTCCTTTAATCTCACGTGCCAGATAATAGGTTTCAAGATGGTTCATTTTCTTCCCTTTTAAATGTTATTAAAAAAGTTTGAGATTCAAGAATACAGGGTAAATGTAAGGGCTATTAAACATACTATGGCAGTAATAGACCAGTATAAGATTACAATTTTGGTTTCAGAGAATCCCCGATAATGTAAAGTATGGTGTAATGGTTCTACAGGTAATTTAATAATCTTCAAGCGGTGCAGAAGACTTATCACTACAGAAAGTATAGGTACAAATAGAGAAACCACTGCAAATGGGATAATGTCTCCTAACATAGCTGCCACAGCAAACCCACCACCTAGAGCAAAAGCACCGGTGTCACCCATAAATATAGAAGCCGGTGCGCGGTTATATACCAAAAACCCGAAGCAAAGTCCAGACAAAACAAAGAAAGTTAATGCTACGTCGGCCTTGCCTGTGATTAAGGCAAAAATGGCGCATGAGAAAGAGGAGATTCCCACAATACCTGCAGCCAAACCATCCATTCCATCAATAAGATTTACAGCATTGATTGCACCGACTATACCCAGTACTGCTACTGGAATTACCAGTAAACCAAGATTTATACCAAATATAGTGAAACTAACTGCACCAGAAGCTATTAAAAATATTCCAATTAAGATTTGGGAGAATATTTTTTCACTTTCCTTTATTTCACTTTTAATGGGAATTTCACGAATCAGTTCAAGCTTACTCTGATTTAGGAGATTTTGAACCTCTTTTTTTGCCTGGGGAGTTGCTACTCTTACTTCATCCCCTGGTTTTAGTATTAATCTTCCTAATTTAACTGGTTCATTAACTTTGTTTTTAACCACTTTCTGAAATTCTTTTACTTTAAGGCCAATAAGGTCATCGAAAAGTCCCACAATTCCGGAGACTACCATTAAAATCACAGTTAAAACCAGGATGGGAATTTCATGATAAACATTCAAAACAAATAGAGCACTTAACAGGATAGCTAGTCCACCCATTATGGGGGTTCCTTTCTTATGGCTGTGTTCCGAGATGATAGGCTTGTCTGTGATATCCGCCATCTTCATCACCCGCCGAATGAAGGGTGTGAAAAAAGCAGTTAGTAAAAAAGCGAGTATGAAGGGTATTAAAGTTGTAATTAATCCATTATAATTAATCAAATAATCACTACTCCATTATTTTGAGTTTTTTTGCAATTTTAATTGCTTCATTATTATTTTTAGCCTTTATAGTTATCCTTTGGGCTTTTTCATGCCCATGAACTACCCAGGGCCTTTCCTTTGAAAATAGATCAATCACAGGATGGTTTTTTTGATCTTTTTTAAAAATTTCATTTAATTCTACTTTGCGATGAGGAGGTATAATCATTTCCAGGGCGGCATTGCTTTCCATGTCGGCTTCAACATTTTTGACACTCCACTCACCCAGGGCCATATTTACCAGTTGATGTAAGGGATTAATAGAAGTGGCAGTTAAGGTAAGATAACGGGTGCCGCTGGGGCGAGTATTCACTTCCAGAGCATTTAATTCTCCTTTTAATGGATCAAATATGAAATCAACATCTATGGTTCCACTTGCTCCTAACTTATGCACTATATCCTGGGCCAGCATTCTTACTTGTTCATTATCCTGATTTTCAAGTTGGGCTGGTGCTCTCCTCATTTTAGTTAAAGGATGTTTACCTTCCATGGTAGTTTCTCCTTTATCTACCGGTGTAAGGGCTATGTACTTACCATTCCAGCTTAAAACTTCTATGGATATTTCAGTACCTTTAATAAATCGCTCCACCATTGCACTTTGATATTCCTTAAAGTAGTTATCAACATCCTTCTGGGAAAGAGCTATCTTAATGCCCAAACCGCCCTGGCCAGTGGCTTGTTTTAAAACTGCAGGATATTCCAGTTTAGAGGATATCCCTGTTTGAACATTATTATTTTGATAATACTGTTTCTGAGATATTTCTCTATATTCTGGAGTTTTTATGTTATGTTCTGCTAAAAATTTCTTTGTTTTTAATTTATTGATGGCAATTTCAGTGGCTGATAATCCTGATGCAATTACTGGTAAATTATATTCTTTTTCCAGTTTATCTTTCAACTGTGCCACTTCCAGGAGGGGAGTGTCAATCCCAATAAGAGGTACAACCGCGTCAACATCTTCTTTAATTGCAATTTCCAGAGGATAATCCATTCCTCGAGGAACCAGAAAATATTTATCGGCTAAATTTAAGTTAGGTGAATCCGGACTTGATTCTGATAAAATAGTTTCTATCCCTTTTTCATGGGCATAAAATGCCACTTCGTCAAATAATCTCGCACCAATAAACAATATCTTCATTATATCCTCGGCTAGTATCTTATAAAATGGGTTATCCAAAAATCTATATCACTTTGAAATTATATCTTTCAATAATTAAATTTTATCAAACTAAAATCATACATAAACAATCTGTTACTTAAATTAGAATATGATATCTGATTAAATTAAGTATTAATAGAATAAAAATAATCACAATTCTCTATTTTAATCCCTAGAATTATAGCTATTAATTACTGTGTTTTATTTTTATTAGTAATTAATATAGTTTATAAATCTATTTTTATTAGTAATTAATATAGTTTATAAATCTTCTTTAAAAAAAGTTCCCTGCTTAAATTCAGCGATATCGATATCTCTTGTTGCTAACTTTCTTTTATATTCGTTCTATCCGAAACAAATAATAACTAGTTGAAAATATATTTTATTATGAAAATAGTTTAATAATTTATTTCAGAAGTCATAATATTCTTTTAATCCTTTTAAACTTTATTCTTTAAATATAGAAATAAATAAACGGCAAATTAAAAAAGTGAATTAAATTCTAATAAAATTTTAATATACTAGATGGAAATAAATCCTAAACCCCACCCCTTGCGTGGTAGATTTGGAACTTATCATCCATGAGGATTTTTTTATGAAAGGAAAAATTATACTACTGGTTATAATACTAATATTTGGTTCTTATGTTGCCGTAGCACAGTCTATGAGTGATTTTGAGCCTGCTGGAAGAGCAGCATTTGTAAAACTTAAAAACCCAGACATGTACAAAGGCAATCCCCATTCAAAATTTGTGGCCAGCTACACTGAAAAAAAAGGATCCAATACTGCGCTGGTGGTACATGTTGCAGGGCATACCACAGGTTATCCCAATTATCATGAAGATGATGTTTACATACTTGAACTGGGAGTTATAGATAAAAAAAGAGGATATCAGCCAGATATGGACTGGGGAGATGTTATAGATGGATTTATATTCGGTGTATCTGATGAAAGATATAATTATGTGTCTGATGGAATAGTCTTCGAACATCTGGATGATGCATTAGCATATTTAGATAAGAAAGCTAAAGAAAATGGACAGAATGGTAAAAAAATCCTCTTTTATCATGGTTCAGTACGTAGTGGAAGTCCTATTATAAATCAGGGATGTGGTTTTGCACTTTACTATCTAATCTTGATACATGAATATGGTAGGCTGCCTGCTTATTATCATGTTATTACTGGAGCCATATTCCCTTATTTGAATAGTCCTTATGCTAATTATGAATTATCCCATATTTCAGAATTGCAGTACTATTACAATAACAATCAGCTAAATTACCTGGATAACCAATTTGATTAGTATTTCATCTTATTACTTAATTTTTTTGCTAAAAGATTACTTTCTAAAATGATTTCGATTGAATATCCCCAACAATCAATTCACCAAATAGTTAGATTTAAAAAAATTAATTATATTATCTATACTTTTTTTAACTTCTTTAGATATTTTAGAACCAATTTCCATCTTACCTGGTTGTAGACCCAGTATAACAACTTCCACGTCCATATCAGATTGCATATATTTTATTAAAAAGGAAAGGGGCATGGCATGGGTTGATATATTGTAGTTGGCAATTTCTTCTGTTTTAATGATTCGAATATGTCCAGGCAACTCTCCCATATCCACCGCATCAATTATAAGTATATGGCTGGGTTTTTCTTTTCTGATGGCCCCGGTGAAGTTTTCTGGTACAGCTCCTCCATCTATTACCACCGTAGAGGGACTATCACCAATTAGGGGAGATAGTTTTTGGGCAATACAAGGCCCCAGCCCATCATCACCCCTTAATTCATTTCCCATAGTTAAAATTATCAATTTATTGCTGCTTTTAAGAAATGTTTTTAATTTTTGTTTGAATGCTATCTAAACCACCCCCCATGGTGTAAGCGAGATTTACAGTAACTTTATCTCCTTTATTTGCATATAATTCATCCAGTGGTATAAAAAGCGGAGGATTCAACATGGGAGTAGGACCGCATATTAAATCTTCACTAAGTAAGGTGAAAGTGGTGAGTTTTAGTGCATTTATTTTTCCTGATTTTTTAAGATGAAAAACAATATCCTCCTCCACTTCTTCAATAATTTTCTCCTTAAAAAGTAGGGAATCATAAATTACCATAGAACCCAGCACCCTGTAATTGATTTTAGCTTGATCTTCATAAACCAGTCCAGGGTTTTCCATGCTGACTAGTTCCGCGCCATTTAAGACTCCGGCAGGGATAACAACACCACCAGAATTAAGGTATTTTAAGGCATGATTCAATACCGGGACCTGTTCTTCGTCAATTAAAGCAGTATCAAGCATTTCACATATAATTACATCCGCTTTGCAGGTGAAATTAAAACCATTGACATCAGAATTTATAACTTCAATGTTTTTCCAGCCCTTTAAGTTTTCTGCAGCATATGCTGCAGACCGGGTATGGATCTCTATAGAATAAATAAAATCAGAATAAGGGGCTGCGAAGCAGGACATTATCCCACTTCCTGACCCTAAATCAAAAACTACACCCCTGGATTTGGTTTTTATTGCTTCATAAAAAGCAGATAACCTCTCCTGATCTTTCAGGAGATTATAATGATAGGGTGTAGCCCAGAATTTCATGAATAAATTTTTATTAATCGTGGTCTATATGCTCTCCAGTAGCAGTACTGGTTAGTCTTACATGTTCGACCCCTTTTAGTCTCATCATTTTTTCGGTGAGGTTGCGTATTTTATCCACATCTTCCCGGACCACAATTACTTCCAGGCAGTATTTATCCGTCATGTGTACATGCATCACCGAATTGATGGCTTCTCGATAGTCATGCTGAATATCAGCCAGGTCTTCCATTACACCGGTGTAGTGGTGATCAAATATTACTGCAATCACACCAATCCTTTCACCTTCCATTTCATTCATCCATTGATAACGGACAATGTAATCTTTAAGTGCATCGCGTATTCCTTTAGATCGGGATTGATATCCTCTATCTTTTAAAACTTCATCAAATTCATGCAACAATTTTTTAGGTAAGGACATGCTTATTCTCATCATAATGTTCCCCCGTGGGTTATTATATTAATACTAATACATCATATTTATACTTTTTTACCAGAGCAATATTGTCTGCCATGAACAACCAAATAATATAAATTATCAAATTATGGCACACTAATAAAATTATGATAGGAATGAAGTAATAAATATTGTGGTAAAAATATATCAATGCAAAAAGTACAACCTTTATCATAAAAAGTTCATAACCCTATATAAAATTTGCCTTAACTACAAAGAAGGATTAAATTAAATTATAATATAAAAATATAAAGGTACTGGATTCTAAATTAATTAAATACGAGGGAATAATATGAAGGTTAAAGAAGCCATGAATCACGAAGTTATAACTATAAGTCCTTATACCCTGCCTTTAGAGGCTTTTGAAAAAATGTACAAGCACGGGGTAAGAAGGTTATTTGTTCTAGATGAAAATGACCAGGCCCTGGGAGTGGTATCATACACTGATTTAATTGGAGTATTAGGAACCATTAAACCAGGCCCCCAGGAAACAGAAGAAATAACCATAGCCGAAATCATGGTAGAAGATGTTATTACCATTTCTGCTAACGATGGTATCGAGGATGCAGCCAACTTAATGTTAAGAGCAGACATATCTGGTTTGCTGGTAATGGAAGATAATAAGCCAGTGGGTGTTATAACTAAAACAGATATTTGCAGAATGGTAGCTGCTGAATTATTGATACCCTCCTGAATATAATAAATATTTATTTTTTTTTGGGTTCTAGGACTTCTACTGCCTAAGGTAAATATTTTTTTTAGAATAATTTGAATTAATAAAATAATATTCAGGCAAACCATGATTACCATTACCAAGAAAGAAAAAAGTGTGTTTAACCAACTTAAATATCTTCAGATGGACTATTCTGGTGGCCTCTCAGTAAACATACTGAAGATGGATCTTGATTTATCTGAACACGAAATAAAAGAGATTTTAGATAATCTAGAAAAAAAAGGTCTGGTTTCAAGAGTAGATAAGGGGAAAATTAAGGCCAATTATCTGGATGATGAAATAGAAGTGGTTAATACTCAAAAAGATGTTAAAACCGCTGAATTGAATCAATTAGAACTGGAAGCTTTGGAAATAATAAGGAAATTAGCTAACTCCCAGGGAATTATTTCCAGATATATTTTAGAGGGTAATCTGTTATATGGTCCTTTGAAGGTAAGTAATTTCAGGATGTATCATATAATCATTTCCTTAGAAAATAAAAATATCTTAAGAAAATTAAAAAAAGATGATGGAGAATATTACCAGGTAACTATTAAATAAAATCAGATAAATCCCATAATATTGGATTAATCAAGATTTATACCTTTTTTAAGGGGTAATTTTCTTAGCCAACCTATATCACTTTTATAAAGCATCCTTATATCTTTTATTCCTAATTCTATCATGGCTAATCTTTCTATACCCAGTCCAAAAGCCGCTACAGGTGTTGTTACACCTAATGGTTCTAGAACCTCCGGACGGAACATTCCCGCACCTCCCAGTTCTATCCAGCTTTCTTTTTCTTCCAGATAAATTTCACACTCAGTAGAAAGATAGGTATAGGGGAAGTAGGCCGGGCGGAATCTCACTTCAAAGCCCAGTTTTTTATAAAATTCTTTTAATATGCCCAGTAAATTTCTGAAGTTAACTTCATCTGCAGCCACAATCCCTTCTACCTGATTAAACTCAGGTAAATGCTTGTAAGTAATGGTTTCCCTTCTGAAAACCCGACCTATAGAAAACATCTTTAAAGGAGGAGGGTTTTCTTTTAAAAATCTTGCCGAAACACAGGTGGTATGGGTACGCAGCACTGATTGACGGGCCACATCTTTATCCCAATTGTAACACCAGCCTTCAGATCCAGTCTGGGCACCATCTTCATGAACCTTTTTCACCTTATCTACCAGCTCCTCACCTGGCAGCCAGGAAGTAGATGGATTTTTAATATAAAAAGTGTCCTGCATTTCCCGGGCAGCATGGTCTTGAGGCTGGAAAAGGCAATCAAAATTCCAGAAAGCTGATTCTAAAATTGGCCCCCGGGATTCAGTAAAACCCATATTCAAAAATATATTCCTTATCTCATCCATTATCCGTCTTAAAGGATGCATTTTACCAGGGTGAAACTCAGGGTACTCCGCCTGTACATCATAACCCCGGTAAGTAAGGTTTTTCCATTTCCTCGTTTTTAAATGGTGATGAGTAAGCTGGGTGGCCTCTTCCTGAATTATTATGCCTTCATCTAATAGTTCCTGACCTTTTTTAGTTATAGAAATAGTATGATTGGTGATTTTATCAAAATTAATTAAGCCTTTGCGACTTTTTAGAAGTTTAAGACCATTTTGTAATTCTTCCTCCAGGTTAATAGATGATATTTCGCCCTGTTCTAAAATCATATGGAGAAGTTTTTCATCTATTTGAGGAGTTTTATGTGATTCCTCACCCAATATGGTGATTTTTACCATGCCCTGATCTATTTTAGCCCATTTTTTCCTTACTAACCAGCCCACTCCTATTTTTACATCCTTGGGATTTAATCCGGTCTCCTGTCCTATATCCTTCATAGGGATATTTTTCTGTAAATATAAAATTTCCAGTAGTTTTCTCTCAGGCAGACCATCCCGGGCGAATGCCTCTCCATCAGGAGATAAACTTAAGATTTCTTCCATATCCTTTTGAACTTTAACCAGTCCTTTGGAAGCCAGGGACCCGGCTGCACTCATAACCGATTTAATATCCAGGTTCTGGGATTGGACTATATCCTCTGGTGTAATTGATTGCCTGGATTTTTCCAGGGCTTTTAGAACTTTTTTTTCGTAAATATGTAATTCATTGATAATCCTAGTATTTTCTTTACTCAATAGAGTCACTTCCCATAATAAAGTGTTTTGTTAATCTTTAGTCCAGATTTTATAATCATAATTTTCTAATAATGCCACCATTATAGATGAAGCTGTTAAATCCGCGGTGGTACCGGGATTGTATCTATTCTGGAATAATTTCTCATCAAAAATTTCCAGTTCCTGAGCGCCCTCTCTGGTTAATATTCCTCCCTTATCTAATATATTCTTAGCCTCACAGGAAACCTCCCGGGATATATCCTTTCCATATTTACGGGAGATAAGGGTATCTGGAAAACGGGACAAAATAGTTAAAAAGGTCTGTACCGTAGCAGAGTTGGTATTATGATACTTTTTTATTTTTTTAAAAACTTTAAATCCATGTTCAAAGGTAACCGGCATTCTGGTGGTTAGTTCCCTGGCCAGTAAATCCCATCGGGCAGAAATCTCCAGTATCTGGAACATGTTAATATTTTTATCCAACAGTTCTTCATGGGAATCTTCCTGATTAACATCCAGATCATCTCTTTTACCCATTCCCCCTGCATCAGCCAGCTGAATAGCTTTATATAAATTTACAGCATCTTGAGAAGTGGTGTTAATAAGTAAAAGGTCGATATTCTCTCTTAGTTGGAAAAAACTATCACTCATGGCAGCTGCAGCAGAAATAGGAGTAAGTAGCATTACAATGCCCAGATTGGTATTATTCAAAACCCATTTATTTGTTTCCTGAACGGCTTCAAAAATTAATTTTCCCAGTCCCAGGGATGATAGATCCGAGCTGGAGCTGAGTTTTTCACCTTTTTTTGCTGCTTTTCTAATGGTATCCCCAATAACCACTCCGCTTATCAAGAAATCCTCAAATACCATATCATGAAAATCACGATTACGGTGAACATTTCCAGGCTTTGGATGACCACTTACTTCTAAAACCGATGCTATCTGGGCCGCTTTGACAATATAATCCCGATCCATTATTAAACCTCTATTCTAATATTTCCAAAAATTCAGGGGCAAAATGAGATATAATCAAATCGGCCCCGGCACGTTTAATAGAAAGTAAGGCCTCATATATTGATTCTTCTGTGAGATATCCTGCTTCTATTCCTGCTTTGAGCATTGAATATTCCCCACTTACATTGTAAGCAGCAGTGGGTACTTTGAATTCATCTTTAATCATTTTGATAATGTCCAGGTATGCCAGTGCCGGTTTAATCATTAATATATCCGCACCTTCCATTAAATCCAGTTCCGCCTCTCTTAGGGCTTCTAGTGTGTTGGAAGGATTCATCTGATAGGTTTTTCTATCCCCAAAACAAGGACCAGAGCATACTGCGTCCCTAAATGGAGCATAAAATGCAGAAGCATATTTAGCTGCATATGACATGATTAATGTATCTTCAAATCCATTAAGATCCAGCATTTCCCTTATGGCATCTACCCTCCCATCCATCATATCAGAGGGGGCCACCACATCTGCCCCTGCTTCCGCATGGCTTAAAGCAATCTGAGCTAAATGTTCCAGGGTTTCATCATTAAGTATTTTTCCATCCTCCACAATCCCACAGTGGCCCTGGGTGGTGTACTGGCAAAGACAAACATCGGTCATTACCACCAGATCGGTTTCTTCTTTTAGAAGTTTTATGGATTTTTGTACGATTCCCTGGGGATCATGGGCTGAAGAACCAAAATCGTCCTTTGTAGCGGGCAAGCCAAATAATATTATTGATTTTAATCCTTTTTCTTCCAGAATTTTTGCCTCATCCACCATATCCTCCAGGGCATAACGTTTTTGTCCCGGCATAGTATCAATTAATTCTACCTGGCCTTTTTTAAGCTCTTCTTTAACAAAAACTGGATAGATGAAGTTTTCAGGCACCAGCCGAGTTTCCTGTAAAATATCCCTTATTTGGGAATTTTTTCTAAGTCGGCGCATCCTGGTTATTGGAAATTCCATTTAATCACCTTATACTTTAATTTTAATGATTTACTTCTACTAAAATTTAATAATAAATATTTAATCCTATTTAATATTTGAAAATTGATTAAATAAGTGGATTATTATCAAATATTATTAAGATTAGTCCTTAAATTTTTATATATCTTTTTTTAATCTTTTGATCTTAATCTGACTCCACATCTACCAGTGAATTTACATGTTCAATTGAATTTTTAACTGCATCTGGTTTTATTTCAACCCTAAAAGCTCCCCTGTTACAAATTTCAGCACATCTACCGCACCCCTTGCATTTTTCAGAGTCTCTTATGGCCTTATCATTTTTTAAAGTAATTGCTTCTACAAAACATATTGAAGAGGAGCACTGTCCGCAGCCATTGCAAAGTTCTTCCTGGAACTTAATTTTCATGCCTATCATAGGTGCTATACTTTTAGCAATATTATCTGGAAGTTCAGGAGCCATCTTCCACAAACAACAGCAAGAACAGCAATTACAAATGGATAAAAGATCCTCTTTAGGCCCAGTATTTAACCAAACACTGTCTATTTTATTTCTGCCAATAATATGGACCAGTCCTGCCTTTTGACATTTTTCCACGTGATTTATAGCTTGTTTAGTGGAAACCCTTTTCCCTAATTTGGGAGAAATCTTTGAAGCTCCCCGTCCTAAAAATAAACAACCCAGTTCATGGGGATAATTTTCACATCCATTGGATACACGGCAAATGCATTTATCCATAATAACATGGTAGCGGGATTTTAGTATTATTTCCTTTAATACATGACTGGGTAGTATGGTTTCTTCTTGGGGGATGAGAATATCCTGATTGATTTCCACCGAGGTGTAGTTTTTATTAATGGTATTATCCCGGGGGATTACCAGAATATCGTCTCCCTGGAAAAATAAAATGTCAGCTGCCCTGGCCAGAGGAGGTATTTTTTTGCAGAGCCTTGATAGTTTAAAGCGAGATTTAAAGGTTAGTTTAATAATAAAAACACTGATATCGGAAAAATTAAAGGGCATTAACATTCTCCTTTTAGATAGCTTTTTAAAGAATTTAAATTTTAGCACTGATTTTTATTAATTTATTGCATTTAAACTAATTTTCATTGTGATTTTCAGTTCTATCCTATTTTGAACTCCTGAAGGGTTTCATCTTTATATGGTTTTTTAATGAAGTGTCTTTTAGCATGTTCAACAATAAGGGCGTGATATTCCTGAAAAAGAGGTACATCTTCAGGTAAATTTAATTCAAATAGTTCTTTGACTTGTTTATATTTTGCTTTTTCATTAATAAAATCCAGATAATTAAATATGCGCCGGGTATATGCGTCCACCACGAATTCAGGTTTATGGTAAGCATATAATAAAATGGAATCAGCAGTTTCCTCCCCCACCCCCTTTATAGCTAAGATTTCTTTTCTTTGTGGAGTGCTTCCTTCTAGTTTTATAAAAAAATCAGTTATATTTATGATATAATTTGCCTTCTGATTATAAAATCCAGCACATCTTATAGTCTCTTTCAAATCATTGATGTTTAATTGAAGTATTTTTTCAGGATCCAAACCTGTTTTATAATTTAATCTTAATAAAGCCTGTTCAGCTAATTTCCAGTTAGTATTCTGAACCAGTATGGCTCCTAACATAATCTCGTAAATCTGTTTATTATTTTCCGGAAGATCATAATTACCGGGATGATATCCCTGTATAGAACCGGTTTTGGTGGGTGGGGAACCGGCATAATTTATCAATGGCCACCATCCCTGGGGTCCATATAAAGAAAGTAGTCTCTCATAGATGTCCATCAAAATAGAAGAATTGGCAATTTTAAAAGCTTTCATAAGTCATCACTGTCTTAAATTCAAGTATTCTGGTTATTTTTAATCCAGCGTGCATATAAATTGGATAAGGTATTGGCACTGATGCCATGAGCAAATACGCTAATTAAAACTGTGCATAATACCGTAACCAGCATGGTATTTTCTCCAGGAAAAGCAGGTTGTTCCTCCAGAGCAATTAATATCAATACAATGGATGCCAGACCCCTGGGGCCAAACCAACCCATGAAGAATTTGCTACGCCAGTTAGTCCCAATACCAGTAAGTGAAAGTGCCACTGGAACTATTCTAATCAGGGTTAAACTTAAAATAGCATAAATTATCACATTTAAGGTGATATAGGGATAATATTGAATTAGCAGTATTCCCAGTAAAAAGAACATGGCCATTACCAGAATGTTACCTTCGGTGGCAGTTAAATCAGTATAATAATTGGCCATGTCTTTAAGCAGGTAGCCCGCAGATAAACCTCCGACAAATGCAGCAATAAAACCACTCCCCCCTATTTGATCTGTTAATAACCAGGAAGCTACTGCCAGGGTTAAAAGACCAATTTTTAGATATTTGCTGGTAATCCAATTTTTTTGCCGGGATTTTAATAACAGCCATCCTCCCCAAAGGCCAAATATTAAACCTACAATCACCGAAAAAAGTATCTGTTGCAGGGCCGTTATTACAAAAAATGTTACTGGTTGGAATGTTTCCTCAGCCACCGACCAGGCAATGAATAAAACCAGAAAGGGAACTGCCAACCCATCATTTAGACCACTCTCAATTTCAAGAGCTTTTTTTAATTTAGAAGGTAGTTTTTTATTATCAAAAACACTCTCTCCCAGAGCTGCATCAGTAGGAACTAAAACCACTCCCAGTATGGCTGCTTCCCATATACTAAGTTCTGTAAAAAGAAATATGGCTAAAAAAACCCCTGCAAATATACTAAGGGGCATCCCTACTCCCAGTAGCCTTAAAGTCAATTCATGTTCTTTTATAGTATAAGAAAGTCCTATTCGAGAGGCATCAGAAAATAAAACCAGCACCAGGGCCAGTTCAGCCACAATAAGTATGTAAGGGAATGAATCCTGAAAATCAAATCTGGTAAAAAATAATAATCCTGCTATTAAGCCGGTAAACACTAAAAACATCTGGGAAGTAATAGAATTATTTTCCAGTTTTCTAGAAAATAGAGCAAAGATAAAAATTACCATTAAGAAAAATATAATCTCCAGCATGGGAATCAGACTTTATAATTTTAATAATAATGATGGATATATAAGAATTAAGGATTATTTGAATTTATAATCAAATAAAGTTAATTGATTTACCTTAAACTAATTAAAATGGACTATAAGATTAAGTGGGGAGTAATTAAAAATGGCAGGAAACACTACAGGTAAAATGTTCGCCGTAACCACCTTTGGATCCAGCCACGGTCGAGCTTTAGGTGCTGTGGTTGATGGATGTCCAGCTGGACTGGAATTAAGTAAAGAAGATATACAATTAGAATTAGATAAAAGAAGGCCAGGTAGCAGTCATTTAACCACTCCGAGGGCAGAAAAGGATCAATTAGAAATTTTATCAGGAGTATTTAAAGGCCGGACCGATGGAACTCCTATTGCTGCTGTGGTATATAATAAGGATGCTGATTCATCTGCCTATGAAAATCTAAAAAACAAGCCCCGTCCCGGGCATGGTGATTACTGCTGGATAAGTCGCTATGGCCATTATGACTACCGGGGAGGAGGAAGGGGTAGCGGCCGTAATACTATCGGTCATGTTATAGGGGGAAGTATAGCCAAAAAACTGCTGGATAAATTGAGTATTAAGGTGGTGGCCCATGTAACACAGGTAGGGAATGTTAAAGGGCGTACCGTTAATTTAAATTTAATTGAGGAATATTCTGAAAAGAACCCAATTAGATGTGCTGATCCCCAGGCAGCCCTTAAAATGGAAAAGGCTATACTGGATGCTAAATCAAAAGGAGATTCCCTGGGAGGGGTGGTAGAAATCATTGCCCAGGGAGTTCCTGCCGGTTTAGGGGAGCCGGTTTTTGAAAAACTGGATGGTGATTTATCCCGGGCATTAATGAATATCGGATCAGTCAAAGGTGTGGAAATAGGATTCGGATTTAAAGTAGCGGAATATACTGCTTCTGCCATTAATGATGAATTTTACATGGAAGGGGATGAAGTTAAAACCACCACCAATACTTCCGGAGGTATCCTGGGAGGTATGTCCAGTGGAATGCCTATTATTATGCGCATGGCAGTTAAACCCACTCCTTCCATATCCATGGTGCAGAAAACAGTAAATCTGGATAAAAAAGAAGAAACTGAAATTGAAATTAAAGGAAGGCATGATCCCTGCATCTGCCCCCGTATGGTTCCTGTAGCTGAATCTGCAGTGGCCATGGTTTTAACTGATCATTTAATAAGAAGTGGATATATACATCCTACCCGTTTAAAAACAATTTAATAATTATATTCTTTTTTCAAATGCTAAAAAAACCCATAAACTCTACTTTCTCTTATAAAAATAAAATTAGGAAAAGTAATTATATTCTGCTGAAATAGTATCAATAAAAATATATTTATAGAAAATATTATAAAAGGGAGGAAAAATGTATCTGGAAGATTTAAAAAGAGAATTTAAAGCAACATTGCGCTCCCTTTCACCGGCAATAATCTTGATTTTAATTTTTCAGGTGTTCTTAATTAAGATGCCCTGGATGGAATTTTTGCAGGTGGGTATGGGACTTTTATCAACCATTTTAGGATTTACTCTTTTTGTACAGGGAGCTAAAAGAGGCTTACTTCCTTTAGGAGAAAATATGGGGTCTTCTTTTATAGAAAAAGAGCATTTATTATGATAATGTTGTTTGGTTTTTTATTAGGCCTGACTCTCACCCTGGCTGAACCAGATGTAAGGCTGGTAGCCTTTCAAATAACCCAGATAACCCTTTTGAATATAAGTCAAAATGAATTAATCTATGCCACTGCTCTGGGTCTGGGTTTTTTTACCACCCTGGCTATCCTAAGGAGCATGGTAGATTTTCCCATAATATACATTCTGATTCCAGGTTACGGTGCAGCTATAGTACTCTCCCTATTAACCGCTGATGAATTCATAGCCAAAGCATATGATCTGGGGGCTGTAACCACCGGACCCATGACAGTGCCCTTCCTTATTGCTATAGGTGTAGGTATTGCTTCAGTATTAGGTGGAAGGGACAGGTTAGAATCTGGTTTTGGAATTATGGCCATTGGTTCAATTGGCCCGATAGTGGCTATATTACTCTGGAGTTTAATTAGAGGAGGGATTTAATGGATTCCATGAGTGCTCTGGAAATTTTTAAAGAAGTGGTAGAGGCCATTTTGCCTGTTTTGATATTGTTTTTTATTTTCCAGGTTTTAATTTTAAGGAAAATCCCCCAAAATATAATGGAACTACTATCCGGAGTCTTTATGACCATAATTGGGTTTTTCTTTTTCTTCTGGGGAGCAAAGCTCAGTTTGATACCCATGGGTAACCTGATTGGAAGTTATCTATCCGGGGTCAATTATTTCTGGGTAATTATATTTGCTTTTATCGTGGGAATATTTGCCATTTTGGCCGAACCAGCAGTTAATGTATTTGTTTACGAAGTAGAGAAAGTTTCATCAGGATATCTTAAAAGAAATCTGATGATAATAAGTATTGCTCTGGGTGTAGGTTTTGCCCTGTTTTTTTCAGCCTTAAGGATTTATCTGGAGATTCCTCTGGCCTTGATTCTCATCCCCGGCTATGTGCTGATATTGTGCCTGGTTATTTTTACACCTAAAGACTTCATCCCTATTGCCTTTGATTCAGGTGCAGTGGCCACTGGACCCATGGTAGTTACCTTTGCCCTACCAATTATGACCAGTATTGCCATTGGATTGAAGGGAGATGACGCCGGACTACTGGGTCTGGGTACAGTGGGTCTGGTGGCCATGTTTCCCATAATATTCATTCTGGTTTTAGGAATTATCTTAAAAAAGAGGGAAAAAGATGAATAAAACTATTTTAAAGGAGAAAAAACTATGAGTACCTGTTCTGGATTTAAACTAATATATACTATTGTGGAAGCCGGACGTGGAAGTTACATCATGAATATTGCCCGTAAAGCAGGAGCAGAAGGAGGTACCATCTATTTTGGTCGTGGTACCAGCATTCATGAACATGGAAAATTTTTAGGAATGCCCATTGAGCCGGAAAAAGAAGTGGTGATGATACTGATTAAAGATGAACTGGTTAATATGGTATTTGAAGCCGTGGTGGAAGAGGGTGAACTGGAAACACCAGGAAAGGGAATAGCATTTATACTGGATGTTTCTCGAGTGGCAGGAATCTGTCATCTCCTGGAGGAATAACTGATTTTAATTAATACACATGGGGGGAAGTTTAATTGCCCGAATCAGCAGATAGAAATGTAGAAAATTTCTTTAAAAATATATTTAAAGATAAGAAAGAGAAAAAAACAGATTTTGTAGTGGCCATTGTGGTGAATATAATCATCTGGTATATTGCCAACAATATACTAAACTGGAATATTTCATTCATTACCCCTGAATTTAGTCAGGTGCTGGGTATTCTGAATGTTTTAATCCTGAGTACCATTGGGGCCAATATAATATTTCTGGCCTACTATCGTGGCTGGCTACATAATCTTTTAAAAATAATATTGAATGTTTTAGGATTGCTGGTGGCCAGTGCTTTTTATCAGGTGTTCCCCTTCTCATTTAGTCAGGAAATATATACCTGGGGAGTTTTACTGGCATTAATCCTGGCCATGGTAGTATATATCCTGATGATTTTTATAGAGATTATAAAATTCATTTTAAACCAGGTATTTAAAAGGGATTATCAATGCGTTTAAATATACTAATTTGAATCATTTATAACTTCTTTAACCCTTCCCACCTGTCCATCTTCCAGCCGAACCTTAATGCCATGAGGGTGGAATGCAGAACGTGTTAATAAATCTTTAACAACACCTCTGGTAGTTTTACCAGATCTTTGATCTTTTTTAAGTACGATGTCCACCAGAGAGCCTTTTTTTATGTCTTTTCTATAATTTCCTTTCATTTTTTTACCCTTATTAAAAATATGTAAGAAGCATGGTTATTTAAGAGTCCATGTTAATAAAATAATTTCTAATCTACAAAAGTATAATATTTATTAAAAAATTGATTGAAAAGTTAGTTAGATAGCCTAATAACTAAGCAACAGATTAATATACTCCATCTATAATTATAGAGGTATAAAATTAAATCAGGAAAAAAAATGAAATTTGGTAAATTTATTTTAGCTCTATTATTTTTAATGGTTCTATTTTCTTACCTGTACACTGAGACCTACTGGGTGGAAACTAAAGAGGTGGTTATTGAATCCCCGGACATTCCACCTGAATTTGATGGTAAAAGAATAGTATTTATAACAGATATCCATGCTGGCCCCTATTTCCCTCCAGAAAGAGTAGATGGAGTAGTAAAAAAAGTGAATAGTCTGGAACCAGATCTCATTTTGCTGGGAGGAGATTATATTGACCGGGACTATGAATATGTTCCTCCTGTTTTTGAGTCTATGGAAAAGTTAAGTGCTCCCATGGGGGTTTATGGAGTCTTAGGTAATAATGATCCTCAGTATTTGACTCTAAAAACATTTGAAGAATCAACCTTAAATTATATTGGTAATACAGGTGAATGGATCCAGATAAATGATTCGCGTATCAGGGTGGCAGGAGTAGGTGACTTTAATAATGGACAGCAATTAATAGACCGGGCCCTGGGTGATGCTACTGCAGAAGACTTTGTTATTTTATTAAGCCATAATCCTGACTATTTTCCAGAGCTGGATCACTCCATGGTGGATCTGGTTCTTGCCGGGCATACCCACGGAGGGCAGGTCACCTTTTTTGGTTTATGGGCACCTGTTATGCGCACCATATATGGACAAAAATATATTACCGGATTAATTGAAGAAAATGGCAGCACCATGATAGTCAGTAATGGTTTAGGTACTGTAATATTACCTGTAAGATTTTTTGCAAAACCACAGATACATGTGATAGAATTGAAGTCCGTCAATTAAAAAAAAAGCCTCGAGCGGGAATTGAACCCGCGACCTCGGGATTACGAATCCCGCGCTATACCGGCTAAGCTATCGAGGCAAGAATTTATCAATAATAGTCCAGTGACTGCTGATTACTCATAATTTCTTCTAAATTAAGTTTCATTCCATCCCGGGCTGCTAAAACCGGGATGCCTGTTTGTTTTTTAATTCTTAGGGCTTCCCCTTCAGGATCATTTAAAATCATCTTCATTCCCAGGTGAGTCATAATACCCAAACGAGGGGATACTTCCTCTATTAAAGAGGCAAAATCATCACTGCACATATGCCCGGGTATATGTTCATTATCTGGTCTTATAACACTTGCTATTAATATATCTGCTCCCTGATGAGATTTTGATAATTTATCAAAGTACTCTGTATCAGAAGTATATGATATGGTTATATCTTCATGCTGGAATTGAAATCCCAGAGTTGTAGGATCACCATGGATGGTTGGAGTTGCTTTAATATTAATTTTATCAAGTTTAGTTACATTGTAGGGTTCCATGGTTATTACTTTAGATTTTCCAAGATGATAGCTAGAGATACAGGGACCCCAGTGTTTATATCCCTGTATAACACTTTTACTTCCAATAACCACGCCCCGGTTACGGGTCATGCCTTTGGTTAAAGCTTCAATCATGACCTCCCCATCACCATAATGATCGGTGTGGGAGTGAGATATTAGAATCCCATCTAATTTTAAAGGATTCAAACCAAATTGATAGCTTCTAACCAGTGCACCAGGACCAGGATCCACATGTAAGTTTTTCCCAGAAATTCCATCGATTCTAAATCCGCCTGTCATTCTCTTCTGAGTAATGGTGGCGAAACCGTCCACCACCACTTCCTAAAAAAGTTAGGTCCATATTATCACCTGATTTTTTATAAATAAATTATGGATTTAAATCATATTAATTAATCGGATTTACATAATATTATATCACAACGCAGAGGGGATTGGTTACGCTTCAAGCACAGCCTTTCATTATCAATCACCACCAGGTCCCCTTCTATAATATCCCCCTCTCCATTGAAGAACATCATAACCTTATCCCCTGGACTGGCCAGCTGTTTCCAGTTGACATCAAATGCCTGAACATCCTTTCCTAATACTATTTCCAATCTATCTTCATCTACATTAACCACCCGTCCAACTTCTCCTTGAGTAAGTATCCGGGAAGCCATGTTAATTGCTTCTGCTTTTTCCAGAAGGTCTTTTTTTAGTTTCTGCCTCCATTTCTGCAGTAGTTTTACATCCCGTACCACGGTTTCACGGAGTATTTTTTGTGACTCTTTCTTATCTAAAGCCGGCGTTTTTATGAATAAATCACAGGAACTGCCTACCGAGGGTGTTTTTTCAGAAACTTCATGGAGTACTTTTTGGAAAATAGTTTCAATTTCCTTTAAAGTAGTTTTGGATTTCCAGTATTTTTTAAGAATCTTAGATGCTGTTTTTTTGGTGAATTTATTGCCAAATACAATTATGGAACTTTCTCCCTTATCCATTTTAGTGATATTAGAACCAGTTAATTCGATTATCTGAAAACCATTGGTAGTGGCATATATTCGTCGCCTTTTGGTTTCAAAGGAACTTTTTGAACTTACTTCCCCCACCACCACTTTTCCCAGACTGCGTAATTTTACCGCGTCATCAGTAATTTTAAGGGTTATTTCCAGTTCACTGGCTCTTTTTTTTAATTGAGATTCATTTTCAATTTTGCCAGAATATAATTCCTCTTCTAATATTTCACGATTGGATTTATCTCCAAAAAAAGCTATCCTGCGTTTATCTCCAGCCATTACACAGCCCTGGGCACCAATATAAGTTATTATAAGACTCATAGCTACACCTTTTATATCATTAAATGTATTTTATAAGGGAATAAATATGTTCATTACAGTATTCATTTTATACTATAAATCCACCCATTATATCTCTACTAACCCCTTTTATAAACACATTCTTTGATTTTATTATTTTTTAAATAAAAATTTATGCAATTAATTTTAAGTTGATCTTTTTTGAAAACTAATTAAGAACCCTTTTAATGAATAACCGATTTATTAAGGTTTAAATTAGAAAATGCAACCTGATTCAGTTTGTCTTACTAAAGAAAAATTTACTTTATATTAACTCCATAATTAATATCAATTTAAATAAATTCTGCTTAAAGGGATTGTCTAATCCCTGGAAGTGAATATTTATTAAATGAGGAATTTTAATGGTCTCCCGGGAAAAGGAAAAAAAATTTGAAAACCATCTGATTAATGAAAAAAGTCCCTATTTACTCCAGCATGCCCATAATCCTGTAGACTGGCATCCCTGGACCGAAGATACGTTTTCGAAAGCTAAAAATGAAAATAAACCTGTTTTTTTATCTATTGGTTATTCCACCTGCCACTGGTGTCATGTAATGGCCCATGAATCCTTCGAAGATCCAGAAATAGGCGAATTACTAAACCGGGTATTTGTACCGGTGAAAGTAGATCGTGAAGAAAGACCAGATATTGATAGTACCTACATGAATGTTTGTCAGATGATGACGGGTAGTGGAGGATGGCCTTTAACTATTATAATGACCCCGGATAAGAAGCCATTTTTTTCAGGAACTTATTTTCCTAAAGAAAGTCGTTACGGTAATTTAGGGCTAAAAGACATTATTTTAAAAGTGGAAGATTTATGGAAAAATAAGCCCCAGGAAGCACTAATATCTGCAGATAAGATAGTGAATTTGCTTGAAAAGATATCGGTGGTTGAAAATAAAGAAGATTTAAATAATGACCTTTTAGATAACGCATATACTGCCTTAAAAGAATCTTTTGATAACGTCCATGGAGGTTTCGGGATGATACAAAAGTTCCCCACCCCCCATAATCTTTACTTTTTAATGAGATACTGGAAGAGAAACTCCAGTGACACATCCTGGAAGATGGTGAAAAAAACTCTGGACCGGATGCAGCAGGGAGGTATTTATGACCAGGTGGGATTTGGTTTCCACCGTTATGCAGTAGATCCAGAATGGCTGGTACCTCACTTTGAGAAAATGCTTTATGATCAGGCTTTAATTTCCATGGCCTACCTGGAATCTTTTCAAATTAGTGGGGAGGAGAAATATGCTAAAACTGCAAAGGAAATATTTGAATATGTTTTAAGAGATTTAAAATCTCCAGAGGGTGGTTTTTACTCCGCTGAAGACGCAGATAGTGAAGGAGTTGAGGGTAAATTTTATATGTGGAGTAAAGAAGAAATTGATGTTATTTTAGGGGATAGTTCGGAGCTTATATGTGATATTTTTCAGGTGCAAAAAGAAGGAAACTTTAAAGAAGAATCCACCGGGAAAAAAACAGGGAAAAATATTTTATTTTTGAAAAAATCTTTAGAAGAGATTTCTAAAGAAAAACAAATTAGCCTCAAAAAACTGGAATCCATAATAGAAGAGTCACGCAGTAAATTATTCCAGGTTAGGGAAAAAAGAATACACCCCCATAAAGACGATAAAATACTCACCGACTGGAATGGTCTTATGATAGCGGCCCTTTCCCGGGGAGCACAGGTATTTAAGGAAGAAAGATACCTGAAAGCTGCTGAAAAAGCAGTGGATTTTATTTTTAAGAACCTTTATTCTAATAAAAGATTACTGCATCGCTATCGAGAAGGTGAAGGAGCTATAAATGGATACCTTGATGACTACGCCTTCCTTATATGGGGACTTCTAGAACTGTATCAGGCCAGTTTCAAAGTTAAATATCTTTCTAAAGCCTTTGAATTAAATCAGTCATTGCTGGATCAATTTTTAGATAAAAGTGAAGGTGGTTTTTATTTTACACCTGCAGATGGAGAAACAGTCCTATTACGAAAAAAAGAAAGTTATGATAGTGCCATACCCTCTGGAAACTCAGTTCAAGTACTTAACCTGTTAAAAATGAGTCTTTTAAGTGAAGATGCCCGGTTGAAGGAAACCGCCCATAAATGTCTGAATTATTTTTCATCTAAAATAAAAAGATCTCCCCTGGGGCATACCCACTTTTTAAATGCCCTGGATTTTGAATGGGGGCCTTACTGGAAATTGGTAATTGCCTGTCCTCCAGGTAAGAAGAACTCTAAAAAAGTAAGCCAGTTACTGAGTACTTATTTTTTGCCTAACCTTGTTATGGTTTTAAAAGAAGATGGTTTAGAAGAAAAATGGCCTTTTGAAGTTCAAGACTCTTTTTCGGCAAAAAAGTCCATTGAAAATCAATGTACTGCTTATCTATGTTCAGATAAAGATTGTAAAAATCCAACTACTCACATGGATAAATTATTAAGTTTTATAGATTTGAAAAAGGTATCCTGATTATTGGCGATGAAAATCCAAGAAAAAAATAAGGAGATTTAAATGAAATCTGAAAAAAATGAACCTGAAAAACCTCCTGAAAAGCATCATACTCCCCACCCGAATGAAAAGGACCATACTCATCATTCTATAAAAGAAAAAAAGCATAAAGAGTCCCACCATAACCATAGCGTTAATCATGTTTCCTCACAAGAACCTGTATCACCACACAGCTCTCATCACGGACATATGATGGAGGATTATAAGAAAAGATTCGTGGTATCGGTGATACTGACATTTCCTGTATTTTTATTATCCCCCATGATCCAAGAAGCAATAGGTATAGGGGATTTTATTAGTTTTCCTGGCGATGAATATGTTTTTTTCATTTTAGCCTCTTTAGTATTTGTTTACGGTGGTTATCCTTTTATCAAAGGTTTTATTAAAGAATCAAAAAACAAAAGACCAGGGATGATGACCCTGATTGCCGTGGCAATAATTGTCTCCTATACTTACAGTACCGCGGTTATTTTTGGACTTCAGGGGATGGATCTGTTTCCAGAACTGGTAATATTAATAGATATCATGCTTCTGGGTCACTGGATTGAGATGAGATCTATCCAGGGTGCATCAAAAGCTCTTGAAAAATTAGCGAAACTATTGCCCAAAAAAGCCCACCTCATTACAGAAGAGGGAAAAATAAAGAACGTTCCTCTAGAATCTCTCCAGATTAATGATAAAATAGTGGTTAAACCTGGTGAAAAAATCCCGGCTGATGGAAAAATTATAGCCGGTAAAAGTTTCGTAAATGAGGCTTTACTTACTGGAGAATCCACTCCTTTAGATAAAACAGTTGGTGATGAAGTTATTGGTGGATCCATAAATGGTGAAGGTTCTATTGACATTCAAATAGAAAAAACTGGTAAAGATTCTTTTTTGTCTCAGGTTATTGATCTGGTTAATCAGGCCCAGGAAAGAAAATCGCATACTCAAGATTTAACTGATCGGGCGGGTTTATGGCTTACCATTATTGCCTTAGGATCAGGAGCCATTACTATAATGGTCTGGTTTGGTATTTTCAATATGAACCTGGCCTTTTCTTTAGAAAGAACGGTGACCGTAATGGTAACTGCCTGTCCGCATGCCCTGGGATTAGCCATACCTCTGGTAATAGCTGTTTCTACATCAATATCTGCCAAAAATGGATTTTTGATTAAAAATAGAAGTAATTTTGAAGATTCAAAGGATATTGATGCGGTCATATTTGATAAAACTGGTACTCTAACCAGGGGAGAACTGGGAGTAAGTGATATTTATTCACTTAACAGCGAATATGATGAAGGAGACCTTTTAAAGTATGCTGCTTCTCTAGAATCTAAATCAGAACATCCCATAGCCCAGGGTATTGTATCAGCTGTGGAAGAGACTTTTAAGGTAGAAGAATTTGAATCCCATCCCGGAAAAGGAATTTCAGGGATAGTGGATTCAAAAAAAATAGAAGTAGTTAGTCCTGGCTTTATTAAAGAAAGAGGAATAGATCCAGAAGATGAAAAAGTCTTAAATCTTTTTTCTCAGGGAAAAACTGTGGTTTTCATATTGATTGATGAAGAACTGGCAGGTTGCATTGCCCTGGCAGATGTTATTAGAGAAGAATCCCCAGAGACCATAAAGCAACTTCAAAATAAAGGAATAAAATGTATAATGCTTACTGGTGATACCGAAGGTGTGGCTCGATGGGTTAGTGATGAATTAAAATTAGATGAATACTTCTTCCAGGTTCTTCCTAAAGAAAAAGCAGAAAAGGTAAAAGAAATTCAAGATAGGGGATTTAAAGTGGCTATGACTGGAGATGGGGTTAACGATGCCCCTGCACTGGCCCAGGCAGATGTGGGAATAGCCATTGGAGCAGGTACAGATGTGGCCATGGAAACGGCAGATATTATTCTGGTAAGGAGTAATCCCCTGGATGTGGTGGCCCTATTAGAACTTTCCTCTGCCACCTATCGTAAGATGTGGGAAAATCTCTTGTGGGCCAGTGGCTACAATGCCTTTGCCATACCCCTGGCAGCAGGAGTGCTTTATTATCAGGGTATAATCCTTAGCCCGGCCATGGGCGCCATTTTAATGTCTCTGAGTACGGTTATTGTTGCCTTAAATGCCCAGTTATTCAAATTCAATCCCCCGCAGTTACGAAAAGGAAATAAGAAATAATGGTATTTATTAAAAATAAAAATTTTAATATTTTTTAGTAAAAAAATAATGAAAATTAAAACTTTAATAAATAAAAAAGGTCATATTAATTATTATATATTAAAAAAGGTTATTATTTATTTTCTTATTAGGATATTAGTTCCATAAAACCATAAATTAAATATATTAATATGGTCCATAGAATTAGTATTGTTAAAATATTTGTAGGTGTTAATATGGAAAAAACTCTGGAAAATTTAACCAAAGCCTTTATTGGAGAAAGCCAAGCTAGAAACAGGTATACTTTTTATTCTAAAATTGCTAAAAAAGAAGGATTTCCTCAAATTTCGGAGCTATTTCTTAAGACTGCAGATAATGAAAGAGAACATGCCAAATGGTTGTTACGTTTAATTAACGAGCTTAAAAAAGAATCAGGAAAACCTATAGATTCTATTATTGTGGAAGCAGAAGCACCAACCACTTTAGGCACTACTACTGATAACCTTAAAGCTGCCATTGAAGGGGAACATTATGAAAATACCGAGATGTATCCCGAATTTGCAGAAGTTGCAGAAGAAGAAGGATATAAAGAAATTGCAAAACGTTTAAGAGCCATTTCTAAAGCAGAAGAACACCACGAAGATAGATATATAAAATTACTGGAAATAGTGGAATCAGGTACTGCTTTTGAAAAAACAGAAGAAGTAACCTGGATATGTCAAAAATGTGCTTATACTCACCAGGGAACAACTCCCCCAGAAGAATGTCCTTCCTGTGATCATCCTACCAAATACTTTGAAATTCTTTGTGAAGAATATTAATTAAAAAAAGTTAGAAGGATAGCAAATGACCAAAATAAATGAAATATATCGTTGTAATGTATGCGGCAATATAGTAGAAATGGTCCATGCAGGTGTGGGTGAACTAATATGCTGTGGGCAGCCTATGGAACTATTAATTGAAAGGCAAACTGATGTGGGTCCTGAAAAACACATACCTATCATTGAAAATACCAAAAAAGGGATTAAAGTTAAGGTAGGAGAAGTGCCACACCCTATGGAAGAAAATCATTATATTGAGTGGGTAGAATTAATTATAGATGGTAAAACCTACCGTGAATTCTTAGAACCTGGAGATGATCCGGAAGTAGAATTCAATTTGAATATTTCGGAAGATTCAGACCTGAAAGTCAGAGAATACTGTAATATTCATGGATTGTGGCATTCTTAAAAAAAATAAATTAATGAAAATCCCCAATATATTTTTTTATTTTTTTAATACTATCTGCACAACTAAAAAAATATAATAACCTCTTTTTTTATTGTTTTTTAATTTTTTATTAAATTTTTATTATTAGTTTTGAGAGTGTCAGCTCACCATTTATATATCTTAATAGAAATTAATAGTGTATATATGGTAAATAGAAAATGTTCAGATTGTTGGGAGAAAATAAAAAAAGTAAATTTTTACTTCTAATAAATAGTCATTAGAAACTAGAACATAACTTAAGTGGGAAAATGAAAAGCAAATTAACTGTCTTTATAACTCTTATATTGATTACTTTCATTTTTGGTTGCATACAATCAGATGTAAGTAGTATTGAGGAGTTAATACCCCAGATTAATGACCATTTAAAAAAGGGTGATGAGCATTATAATCAGGCAGCCCAGGATTTGAATAACTTCAATATAGATAATGCTATAGCCAATTCAAATCAAGCCACCAATGAATTTAATATGGCCCGATCTTCAGCTTCAGAAGCACTGATTTATGCCCAGAATTCAGAGGACAATGTATTCATCCAGTACATAGAACTGGCAGTTTTGGAAATTGACGCCAAATTAAATGCGACTTCTGAACTTAGAAGTGCCGCCCAGTCTTTCCAGAGTGGTAGAAATCAAACTGGAAACACTAATTTGAAAATGGCCAATGGTTTGATGCAGGATGCATTGAAGTATCAAAAAGAAAGGGAAGCCCTGGTAAGTCAAAACCCTGCAAAATTTAAGGCCTAATAAAAAAATCAGCTTTTTTATAATTTTTACAGAAATATGAATAATAGATTAATTAATTTCACCATTAAAGAGGGAAAAAATGAATAAAGCTTGTATAAGTTGCAAAGGAAAAGGTTATAAAATTATAGATCATAAAACATGTGATGCATGTGATGGTACTGGATTAAAGGACACTATGGATGTAAAAGGTCATTTTAAAGGAGTTAATACTCAAGCCCGGCAAAAATTTGATTTAGATCAGGACCAGGATGTTCCCTGTGATAAATGTAAAGGTAAGGGGGAAATTGAAATCAAAGAAAGTTGCCCATCCTGTGACGGAAAAGGAGAAATAAATGTCTGCCGTGAATGTGGTAAGGTGCTTAAGGATAGATCAGATTATTGTTCCCAGTGCCAGAAAAAAGAGATAATCTATGTTCTGCACCCCGCCTGTGAGATGAGTGATCTGGAGGTAGGATCCACTTACAAGGGCCGAATAACCCGGGTAGAAAAATACGGAGTTTTTGTAAGTTTAAATAATCAGGTCTGGGGTTTAATGCGTACGGGAATGCCCGGACATAAGGTGGGGGATAATATTTTCGTGAAAGTGGCTGAATTGAAACCACAAAGAGGGGAAGTAGATTTAGGACCTGCCACCTTTAAAGGAGAATATGAACTGGTGAACTTAAAAAAGAACCTGGCCCGAACTAAAATTGATGATATTACCAGTAAAACCATGGGCAAAACAGTGCGTATTGTGGGTGAAGTTATTCAAATCCAGCAAACTTCTGGACCCACCATCTTCACCATCTCCGATGAAACCGGAACCACATGGTGTGCGGCCTTTGATGAACCCGGAGTAAGGGTTTACCCCCATATAAATGTGGAAGACATAGTGGAAGTGATGGGTGAAGTGAATATGCACAGTGGTAAGATTCAAATTGAATCAGAGTCCATTGATTTACTTGAAGGTGAAGAAGCATTAAAAGCCCGTGAACTAATTGACCAGGCCATTGATGAGAGAGCTGAACCAGAAAAAACCAATTTTTTAATTGAGAGTGATACTTTAAACAGGTTGAAGCCTACTATGAGGAATGCTGCTAAAGCCATCCGCAGAGCTGTTCTGGATGGGCGATCTATCCTGGTAAGACACCATGCTGATGCGGATGGTATCTGCGCAGGAGTAGCTATGGAAAAAGCTGTGATTCCCCTTTTAAAAGAAATTAACGCTGATAGTGATGCCGAATGGCATTATTTCAAAAGAGCCCCCAGTAAAGCTCCTTTCTATGAATTAGAAGATGTGGTAAAGGATTTATCATATGCCTTAGAAGACCTGGAACGTCATGGCCAAAAATTGCCCCTGATAGTTCTACTGGATAATGGATCCACCGAGGAAGACATCCTGGCATTGATGAAAGCCAAAATTTATGACATTGAAATCGTGGTTATTGATCACCACTTCCCGGGAGAAGTTAAAGAGGGGAAAGTAGAGGTGGATGAATACGTGGATGTCCATGTGAATCCATATCTGGTAGGTGGAGATTCACAGATTACCGCCGGAGCATTATCTGTGGAAGTAGCCTGTATGGTGAACCCTGAAGTTCGGGATAAAATCCAGCATTTGCCTGGAATTGCGGCAGTGGGAGATCATGCCCATTCTAAAGAAGCAGAGCAGTACATTAAGCTGGCAGAAGAAAAGGGATATGATCTTGAAAATCTAGATCGGATAGCATCCTGTATTGATTTTGAGGCCTATTTCCTCCGTTTTATGCATGGAAGGGGCATCATGGACACCATACTGGATTTAGAAAATCAGGAGAAGCATCCGGCCCTGATAAATGCACTGCACAATGAGTACCAGAAAAGAGTTAAAAATCAATTAAAAGCCGCTCTACCAAATCTTAAGTCTCAGGATCTTCCTAATGGAGTACTATTCAATGTGCTTGATGTTGAAAAATACTCCCATCGATTTACCTTCCCTGCCCCAGGTAAGACCTGTGGTTTTGTCCATGACCATATGGTACAGCAAAATGCAGAAGGTAAACCCATAATAACCCTGGCTTATGGTCCTGATTTTGGAGTTATACGTGCCACAGACGAAGTAAATGAGATATATGGATTTAATCTTAATGAAATAGTCTGGAAACTGGCAGATAAAATTCCGGAAGCAGGTATAGATGGTGGAGGCCATGAATGTGCCGGCTCACTCAAATTCCTGGAAGGACTCTCCACTGAAGTTTTAAGTGCATTTGCACAGGAAGTGTCCATTTTAGGGTCTGATGAAGAATAAAAACTTATTATTCCTTTTTTAAAGATAAACCCGGCTCTCATCTTTTTTTATTTAAAAATAATTAACTAATTTTTAGCAATTTATCCCCTGCATCAAATTAATTAAAAATAGGTAATTTATTCTTTTTTATCCAGAATATCCTGATAATAAGCACAGTATTCACTAATAGGGCAAACCTCATGTTTAGGACTTATGGGTCGACAAATATCCTGACCAAACTGCACCAAAAGATCATTTAGTTCAATCCAGTATTTTTCAGGAAATATTTCTTCCAGCTTTTTTTCTGTTTCATCTGGATTTTTAGTATCCACCCACCCTATACGATTGGATATACGATGAACATGGGTATCTACCGGGATGGCGGGTTTATGAAAAGCAAAAACCAGAACACAATTGGCTGTTTTGCGCCCCACCCCTGGTAACTTAAGCAGTTCTTCCATTTTATCTGGAACCACTCCCTGATATTCATCTAAAAGTATTTGAGATACTTCTTTAATTCTTCGGGATTTAACCCGATAGAATCCGGCAGGCTTGATGAGTTTTTCCAGATTATCCAGCCGAGCATGGGCAATATCCTCCATAGAGGGAAATCTGGAAAAAAGCTGAGCACTGGCATTATCTGTATTTTCATCTCGGGTTCTCTGGGAGAGAATAGTTCTAATCAAGACCCGATAAGGATCTCCTTCTTCAAAAATCCTTAATTTATAGAGTTCTTTTAATCGATTTAAAATTAAATCTATCCTTTCGGGTATTTTATAACCTCCATTACCCTAATCCTGATAAAAATAGTATGTTGATGTTTAAACCATCAACTTGAATTGATATTAAATTTATATCATGTCCAGCAGCCGTTCCAGGCCTTCCTGTAATCCTTGTCCCTGCAGGGCAATGGTAGGAATTATAGTTATATCAGAATCTAAATCCAGATTAGCCGAACCTGTATCCTGTTTATTGGCAAAGATCACATAAGGTACATTTTCTGAATCCAGCTGATGGATAATTTCCCTTTCCATACTACTTACACCCCTGGAAATATCCACCACCACTATTGCCGCATCTATACCATTGTAGAGTATCTCTCTCATGAAACGAAATCTTTCCTGACCAGGAGATGCAAAAAGATGTATTTTTTCTCCATTAACCCGAGTATTGCCATAGTCCATAGAAATGGTGGTGCCCCTGTATTCCACTTTAACTTTTTTCTGGCATAAATTATCCAGAGTAGTGGTTTTTCCCGAATTATAATCCCCAAAGATTACAATTTTAGTTTCTTTCTTTTTTCCGTTCATACTCCCATCCTCAGGGTTTTTGAGAAATAAAATCAATAAAATTTTTTTACATGATAACCAGAATTCTAATTTTAATCTGGTTAATTTAATATGATGAAGTTCGGGGATTATATAATTTTTGCTTTAGCTCTGCTTAATTTATTAAACCTTTAAGTGGGTTTAGTTTCTAGTTACCACTGTGGCTGTAAAATTAGCCCTCTAATTTCATGCTGGTCCCTAAACGGGACATGGTTTGGGGAAAATCAGGAAAGGAAACATCGTATACCCCGGCATTTTCAATTGTTATTCCTACTTTAAGCCCCACTAAACTCAAAGCCATGACCAGGCGATGGTCCCCATGAGATTTAACCACTCCCGGATGAACTCCACCTTTAATAACCATTCCATCCTTTTTCTCCTGGACTTCCACTCCCAATCGAGATAGTTCTTGTGTACAGGTACTTATGCGATCTGTTTCCTTTAAGCGGGCATGTTCAACCCCACTAATAGTGGTTCTTCCTCTGGCCACAGCTCCCAGTGCAGCCACAGTAGGTAAAAGATCCGGGGCGTGGTTAAGATTCACATCAATGCCCTGGAGTTCACCACTGCCTTCCACCTTTACTTCATCATTTCTAACCTTGATAGATGCTCCCATTTCCTGGGCTATATCCAGTATCAATTTATCGCCCTGTTTAGACTCTTTAAACAAGTTTTGAATGGTTAAATCGCCTTCTAAAATAGACGCAGCAGCTATAAGATAAGAAGCAGAAGAATAGTCTCCTTCTATGGTATAATCTGTGCCCTGGTAGGTCTGAGGATCCACCTGGAAGTAGTTATCATTTTCATCGTATTCCACTTTAACCCCGAATTTATTCATTACATCTCGAGTCATATCCACATAGGGCCGGGATATGAAATCTCCTTCTACTTTAAGTGAGATTCCCTCTTGGGATAGGGCTCCGGCGATTAGTAGTGATGAAATAAATTGAGAGCTAACATTTCCCCTGATGGACGTTGAACCACCGTTAAAACCTCCTCCCACTACAATAGGAGGTTTTCCATTACTTCTGGTAGAATAAGCATCCACTCCCAAGCCTTGCAGGGCATCTAAAAGATCCTGCATGGGTCTGTTTCTCAAAGAATCATCCCCGGTGAAAACCGTGTAATTCGGTGCCAAAGCAGCAACAGAGGTCATCATACGCAGGGTGGTACCTGAATTTTTAACATCCAGGACATCAGAAGGGGTTTTTAATTTTCCAGAACTACCCTCCACCAGCCAGTGTTTACCATGTTCCCTTATAGAACACCCCATTAAACGGCAGGATTCCAGAGATGCCACAGTATCCTCTGATTTTAAAGGATATTTTAAAATAGAATTTCCTGTTGCTAATGCAGATATGATTATGGCACGATGAGTATAACTCTTGGAAGGTGGTGCCTTAATTTTTCCGGCTATATTTTGAGATTTTCCAACTATAAGTTTCATGAAATCACCTGAATCAAATTTTTTTATGATTATAAAGTAAATTACGGGGCAAGAAGGAGTTTTAGTATCAACTAAAATATTTGAAGCTGATTAAATAATTATTTCAATCACAATACCCTGGTTGAGATGTAATATATCCACCTTCTCCCCACTTTTACCTACGGCTTCTTTTTTCATGGAAATGTATTCTTCACTAATCTCATGACCCTCAATGGTTATTTTGCCCTCTTTTTCCAGAGCCGATGATATATCCTGCGGATCCTGAGACTGTAAATAAGATAAAATTTTAGGGGCATCACCTTTAAATTCAGGCCCGATTTTATTCATTAAGGGAGTGATTTCAACCACTTTTTCCTGAATATCCAGCTTACCACTATCCAGATTCAAGTTGGAAATACGTATGGTGCCTTTAATATCATCAATAAGTGGTTTTATAGTGGAAATCATAGCAGAAGACGAGGTGTAGATATTTGTTTCTTTTATGGTGGCATTCAAAGGCATTCCTTTAGATGATTTAAATCTTCTTAGATCTCCTATTATTTCCACCCCTAGATTTCCAGTATCTTCCGCCATTGAGTCGATTAAGTCTACCTTGACTGCTGGCCATTCCATTTGATGAATGCTTTTATCAGAACTAAGGTGTTGATATACTTCATCAGAAAAGTGAGGTGTTATTGGTGCTAATAATTTAAGAGAGGTTTCAATCACTGTTTTTAAAGTATACTGGGCGGCTTCTTTAGATTTTAGATCATTATCATCGTTGTAAAGCCGGTATTTAACTGCCTCTATATACTCATCACAGAAATCATGCCAGATGAAGCGTTGAATAGGGTTTATTATCTGGGCAAAATTGTACTGTGCCATGGAAGAGCTTACGTCTTCTACCAGTCTATTTAATTTGGAAAGAATCCAGCGATCCATGGGTTTTAAATTAGTGAGGTCCATGTCTGGAGTTTTGAATTCAAAAATATGCATGCTGATAAACCGGAAGGCGTTCCAGAATTTTCTTAAGAATTTGTAACCATATTTAACATCTTTCCAGGCAAAGGGAACATCTGAGCCGGGTACACTATTGGAAGCCCATAGCCGGAGTGCATCTGCACCATAATCTTCCAGTACTGATTCAGGTGATATGACATTGCCCCGGGATTTACTCATCTTATGTCCATCCTCCCCAAAGACCATTCCATTTATGACTATCTGATGGAATGGTTCCATACCAGTAAGGGCTTTGCTCCGTAGGGTGGTATAAAAAGCCCATGTACGGATAATATCATGACCCTGAGGGCGTAAGTCTGCTGGAAAATAATTTTTGAATTGTTCATCTGGCCAGCCTGCTATTACCAGAGGGGATATGGAACTATCCATCCAGGTATCCAGAACATCCTCTTCTGCCTGGAATGTGCTTCCTCCACACTGGCATTTCCAGGGAGGATTTACCTGGGTAGGGTCCACCGGTATCATTTCCGGGGTGGCCACATGGACTTCACCACAATCTTCACAGTACCATACGGGGATGGGTGTAGCAAATATCCTCTGACGGGAAATGCACCAGTCCCAATCCATGGATCCCGTCCAGTTAAGTAATCTGGTTTTCATATGCTCGGGTATCCAATCCATGGCATCTGCAGCTTCTTCAACCTGATGAACCAGTTTTTTTACTGCTACAAACCATTGTTTTTTAACCAGGATTTCAATTGGTGATTTACATCTCCAGCACTGACCTACGTTCTGCTCCACCTTTTCCTTTTTAATCAGACATCCCTGTTTTTCCAGGTCTTTTATTGTTTTTTCCTTGCACTGGGAAAGAGTTAATCCCTCATATTTTCCAGCAGCAGAAGTCATGATACCCTGTTCATCAATGGCTTCGATGATGTCCAGATCATATCTATTAACCCATGAAACATCAGTTTTATCCCCAAAAGTACAGATCATAACAGCACCTGTACCGAATTCTGGATCAACCTCACTATCCGTGATGATCTCAACTTTCTGTCCAAAAATCGGGACCTGGACTTTTTTACCTTTTAATTCATGGTAACGATCATCTTCAGGATGTACTACCACTGCCACACAGGCAGATAGTAGTTCTGGACGGGTGGTGGCAATCATAACCCCTTTATCTGCATCTTCTGAGGGAAATTCCAGAAAATTTAAGAAAGTTTCATTTTCATTATATTCCACTTCTGCAAAGGCAATAGCAGTTTCACAGCGAGGACACCAGTTTACCGGATGTATTCCCTGGTAAATCAAACCCTGTTCTTTCATCTTTAAAAAAGAAAGCTGGGTTTTTTGCATGTATTCTGGAGTCATGGTGATGTATTCCCGGTTCCAATCCTGGGAAAATCCCATACTCTGCATCTGGTTTTTCATGGTGGCGATGTTATCACGGGTAAGATCAACACACATCTTTCTAAAATCTTCCCGGGAAACATCATTTTTCTTAATGGAATGGGTTTCTTCAACTTTAACCTCGGTAGGAAGACCATGACAATCCCAACCCTGGGGAAACAAAACATCAAAGCCATTCATACGTTTGTAACGGGCAATTATGTCCATGAATACCCAGTTAAGTACATGACCAATATGTATGGATCCGGTGGGATAAGGAGGAGGAGTGTCAATTATGTAACGAGGTCGGGTACCATCACCAATAAAACGGTGCAGTTGATTTTCCTGCCATTTTTCCTGCCAAATTGATTCTTTTTTATGATCATAATCTTTTGGAATGTTATCTGCTGTCATATGTCTCTCCTATTATGTTTTAGGTAATTTATTTTGAATAATAACCTCATCAAGGGATTTAAGCTCCCGGGATAAATTTTCAGGTGAAAATTTAGAAACCTGTTGATTGAAGCATAACAACGATTTATTTAATTATTTTAAATGCATGTCTAAAATTAATACACGAAAATCTTTAGAAACACAATATTTCCTGGGCCGGTTTTTTAGTTCATCAAGCAATTAAAATAATATATAGGTTTTATTAAGTAAGTGATATATGTACTTGTATAAAAGCCCATATTAATAATAATGGATAATGCCCTTTACCCCGGATATATCCAGATTAGTGTAAGTGAATTAAAATATTATTAAAAAATTAAGCTTAAATTTGACCTGGTGAAAAATGATGGAAATGATGTGGTTTTATATAGCAGTGGCTCTGGCCATAAGTGATGAAATCCATACCAGAGTAATGTGGAATGTGTTTTTTGATTTTTATGTCCTCCTGGCAGGACTCATACAAAAAACAGTTTCTTCAAACATTGGTTTGTGGTTAATACACGAATTTCTGGAATCAGTTTTCCATTTTATAGTATTGTCTGTGGTATTTTTATCAGTGGAAATAGGCTTTTTAGGAGCCTTAATTCATATGCTGGTGGATATATACCATGAAATTTCTGGTGTAAATAAAAGCCATATTTATCACCGGGCCTTACATTTTACAGTAGAATCAATATTCTTTATAATGATTTTAGGATTATAAAAATAATTTTTAAAAATATGGAGATGAATAATGCCAGTTATAACTTTTGGATATCAGGACCTGCAGGACTCAGGCGTAGATATAAATCCTGAAAAGCTCATTGAAATTCTTCCAATGATAGGGAGTGATATTGAAGACTTTGATGAAGAAACTGTTAAGGTAGAATTCTTTCCTAATAGGCCAGACCAGCTATCAGTAGAAGGTGTTGCCCGTACTTTAAAAGGTTTTTTAGGGATTGAAAAGGGTTTACCTGCCTATGATGTGGAAAAAACATCTATGAAGGTATATGTAGATGAAAATTTAGCCGAAATCCGCCCTTATATCAGTTTCGCCATTGTGGAAAATATAAAAATGGATGAACAAAAGTTAAAGCAAATTATGGAGTTCCAGGAGGACCTGCACTGGGTAATTGGCCGGGACCGTAAAAAAGTAGCAATAGGGATACATAATCTGGAAGTTATTGAAGCACCTTTCTATTACAAAGCCATAGATCCAGATTCCATAACATTTACACCCCTGGATTCTCTTAATGAAATGACACCCCGGGAAATTCTACAGGAACATGAAAAAGGAGTTAAGTACGCTTCTTTAATTAATGGATTTGAAAAATATCCTCTAATAATGGATAAAAACCATCAGGTTCTATCTTTGCCCCCCATTATTAATGGTGAATTAACCAAACTAACTACTCATACCCGGAATGTTTTAATTGATGTTACTGGAACTGATTTAAAAGCAGTTAACCAGGCCCTGAATATAATTGTAACTTCACTATCAGAATCCGGTGGTAAAATAAAGAGTCTGGAAGTAGTTTATCCAGATAAAAACCAGGTTACACCGGATCTTAAACCAAAAGAAAAGGTAGTGCATCTAAAAAAAGCCCGGGAAATCACAGGACTGGATTTGAATCTGCAGGATATGAAAGATTTATTGGGTCGATCCCGGATGGATGCTGAGATAATTTCACCGGAAAAATTAAAGGTTGCTATTCCGGCTTACCGGGTGGATATACTCCATGAAGTAGACCTGATTGAAAGCATCGCGATTAGTTATTGTTTTAACAATATAGAATCTTATTTGCCGGATATAGCAACTATTGCCCGGGAAAATCAGTGGTATAAAGTAGATAAGCTCCTGAGAGATGTAATGGTTGGTCTGGGTTATCAGGAAGTAATGAGCCTCATGCTAACCAATGAAAACAATCATTATCAATGCATGAAACAGGAAGAAGATGAAAGGGTGGAAGTAGCTCAGCCCATATCCCGGGATAGGACCATGATCCGTAAGAGTCTCCTTAATGGTTTAATGGAATTTTTAGAAGATAATAAACATGAAGACCTGCCTCAAAAAATATTTGAAGTGGGAGATGTGATATACATCGATCCGGACCAGGAAACACAAACTAAGGTTCTTAAGAAAATAGCAGCCGTGGTTACCCATTCTAATGCAAATTTTACTGAAATAAAATCCACAGTAGCTGCTTTTTTGGAAAATTTAGGATATGAAATGGAAATAGAACCCGTGGATAATCCTTCATTTATTAAGGGACGTTGTGCAGGAATAAAAGCTATTTTGGATGAATCCACCCCAATAAATGGATTTTTTGGAGAAATGGATCCAGAAGTAATAAGCAATTTCCAGCTGGAATATCCGGTGGTGGGTTTTGAATTAACCTTTGATAATTAGAGTTAATACTCTAATTCTTTTTTAGTTATTTATTAACTCCGTAACTTTATGTTTTTATCACCAGGGCATCTAACTTATTTAATTAAAGGTTCTATTCTCCCATAATTGTTATTTTTATTTTACGGGTCCGTGGCCCATCCAATTCTACAAAAAATAAACTCTGCCAGGTACCTAAATCCAGTTTACCATTTTCAAATGGTAGTGCTTGGCTTCCTCCCAGCAATATAGCCCTAACATGAGCATCAGCATTGTTATCAATGGTATTGTGACCATATCCTTCGTTTTCCGGGACCAGTGCCTCCAGGGTATCTTCCAGGTCACGGAGTAAATTGGTCTCATGTTCATTGATTATGATGGCTGAAGTGGAGTGTCTGGAAAAAATATTGATTATTCCCTGGCTTAGTGTTACTGTCTTTAATATTTTTTCTACATCTCCAGTGATATCTCTCATTTGCACTCTTTTAGATGTGTTTATATTTACAGTCTTACTAACTATTTGCATAAGATAGGCCCCCTGTTGAATTTAACCATAGTAAGTTTGTAAGAAAAATTATCATAATGGTTAGTTAGACAAATTATCTGTTATTTTGAAATTTTATATTTTATGCAAAATCAAAAAAAAAGATGCAAAATAATATTTCAAGTACTTAATGCTACAGACGAGTCCCCAGGGCCATAATAAAAAATCATTAAATATCCTCAAATTTGATTAACTACAACTCCCATATTGGATAACAGGTATATGCACAAGGAGGATATTGATAATGATGAATATTATTGATAAATTTAGTAAACAAAGCTCATGGGTAATATTTACCATTACTTTTGCCAAATTTTTATTTGGAATAGGTCTGGGTATATTGCTGGTGGCTTATCTGCCTGATTATAACTGGGAATTTTATGGATGGGGGATAATCATATTATCTGTGCTATTGCAAATTCCCGGAGTTTATAAGCTTTTAATTAAAAAATAAGTGAAGGTTAAGGAAATTTATTTTTAGAAAAATGCGGATAAAACAATGTCAATTAAAGAAGCACGGTTTTTATTACCGGTTTTTATAATCCTGTTAATGTTAATGTTCATTCTACCATTTTACAGTTTCCCTGGTTATTCCCTGCTAAATCACACCACCAGCCATTTAGGAGCACAAAATGCCCCTAATGCATGGATTATGAATCTGACCTTTATTATTCTGGGATTGGCCTGTGCAGGGGAATCATTTTTACACTTAAAAAGATATCCCCTGAACCAGATCTTATTAATTATTTTTGGGGTGGGGCTTTTTATGGTGGGAATTTTTCATCACGCCCCGGTTATAGGGAATGATAACTACAGTATTATGGAAGATAATCTGCATTCTATATTCGCCAGTCTGGTGGGAATATCATTCACCTTGTTTGCGTTTTCTGCGGTTTTTATTGAAAATAATAATTTGAGAAGGATTATAGCTTTAGTGGTGGCTATCATGGCCATAATCTTATCCATCCTTATGTTCAGGGTGGTTGATTATATGGGAATTTGGCAAAGAATAATGTTCATCGCGGCTTTTAGCTGGTTAATCTTCTTTTTGGAGGGTATCAGAAGTAGTAATAAAAAGCTTATTAAATCATCGGAGGTTTGAAAATGCTAAAATGGGTGATGTTGTATGGTTTTCTGGCTTCTATTATTTTTATTTTCACCTCATGGCAGATTATAAAATCAGGAAAACAGGAAAGAATTTTATTTAGATTGATGATTATAATTACCGGAATATTTTTTTTGGGAGGTATGGTCCTGGTACTCCCTTTTATTCCCCAGCCCAGGATTGAAAATATTTTTTTACAGTACCTGTTGGGTATTCCTCTGGCAGCTGCCGGTATAATTTTAAGAATTTATCCCCTGCTCTATTTTAAAAAAAAGGGTACCCGTTCTGATCTGGTAAAGCCGGGTAAGCTGGTAACTGACGGACCTTATAGTATTATACGACATCCCCAGTATGTAGCGGGTGTTATTTTTATAATTGGCTGGTTTTTGATTTGGGGAGGATTATATAGTTTTTATCTTATTCCAGTGATTGCCATAGCCATATTCCTGCAGGCACTTATTGAAGAAAAATATATCCTGGAAGTAGAATTTGGTATAGAATATCAGGAATACCAAAAAAAGGTAGGCATGTTTTTACCTAAGATAAGAAAATAGCCCAAATTCAGGTATAAATAATCCCCGCTGAAATATTAATCCGAACTGGAAAACCGGGAAGTTAAATTATATAGCTTACTTTTATCCTGATAAAAGGCCCTATGGGGGCAAACCTCCATACAGCACAGGCAGTTAATACAATCACTGTAATTAAATTCTGGTACCAGCACTCCATGTTGCATGGCCTGTACCGGACAGCTTTCCACACAAATATTGCAATTTTTACATTTATCTGGATTTATGGCCGGTCGGGCCCACCAGAATTTCATTATGGCCCGGGAAAGAGAGGAGGGAATCATCTCTACCGAGTAGGCAATATTGGATGGCCATTTAAAATCATCCACCACTGGAGGATTCCATCCCCGAATATCCATATTTTCCAGTTTTCCTTCACCTAACCCCTGTTTTATGGCAATACGGGTGGAAGGAACTTTATGAGGGGGCATTTTCAAAAGATGACAGATATAAGTATCCAGGGCCACACCATCAGTACTGGCCAAAATCATGCCCAGTTTACGAGGATCTCCTCCAGAAGGTCCAGGGCCTTCCATCCCCCAAACTCCATCCACCAGGTTAAGGGTAGGCCTGCTCAAGGCATACACATCCACCACACTTTCTGCAAATTCTGAAGGTTTAGGGTTTTTTCTGTGAATATCTGCTTTAGTAAACCCGGGTACTGTTCCATACATATTCTTAATAGCACAGGTAAAAAGAGTCAGGCTATGGGTTTTTATTTTAGGAAGGTTGATGATTACATCTGCATCTAAAACAGCCCGGGAGAGGGGATATTTTTTCCCTGATCTTTTAGAGATATATGACCCCGCAGATTCAAAATTCACCAGTTCAATCCCTAATTTTTTACTGATATCCTGATAACCGGTGGATTTCCAGAATTTTTCTATATCCCGGAAAAAACCACCGGGACTATCCCCTATAACAGGGATGGCTCCCTCCTCCAGAACCATCCCGGCCAAAGATTCCACCAGCTGAGGATGGGTGGTGACCTGCTCATCTGGTTGGGCTGCCCGTAACATGTTGGGTTTCAATAAGACCCTGTCTTTTTTATTTATAAAAGATTTTAATCCACCTAGATGGTTTAAGCATTCATTTAAGGATTCTTGAATTTCAAGAGGAGCATAAGAATTACACTTTGCTATAGAAATTGGTGTTTTTTCCATGGAATTACCTTTTAAGTATAGATTAAGTCTATGTTGTTTTTATAGTTGCTAATAAATTTATTTAACTAATTTTTAATAATTTTTTTTAATTATTTAAAACTACAACCCTCATTAATTAAAGAAGTAAGAGGAGTATTAAATCATTTAATAAATATTTAAAGATAGATATAATAAAAAAATTGTCAGGAGGTTGCTCATGAAAAAGTATATGAGTATAGTTCTCATCCTGTGTGCCCTGGTAATTGTATGTGGTTGCACTGGTTTGGGAGGTGTAGGTTCAGGTAATGTGATTAATGAAACCCGGAGTGTTAGCGGATTTTCAGAAGTTTCTTTAAGTGGTATAGGAACCTTGATAATCACACAAGGAAATGAAGAGTCCCTTATAATAGAAGCAGATGATAATGTGTTGCCTTTTATAAAAACTCAGGTCAATAACAATAAACTGGAGATTAGTTATGATACCGGGATGCCTGCCCCCACTGAAGAAATAAAAATGTATCTTACTCTTAAAGATATCAGTTCAGTGGAGATTCAGGGAACCGGAAAAGTAGAGTCCAGCCAGTTAAACACTGATAAACTGAATATCAACATTGAAGGTGCCGGTAAGGCAGATATAGAAAATTTAACTGTGAATGAATTGGTAAGCAATATTTCCGGAGCAGGGCAGATATTTTTAAGTGGAAGCGCCAGTAGCCAAAAAGTAACCATAAATGGTGCAGGAAACTATCAGGCAGAAAATCTCCAAAGCATGACTGCTGAGGTAAATATAAATGGAGCAGGAAATGTTATACTTGATGTCTCTGAATTCTTAAAAGCAATTATAAGTGGAACCGGAAAGGTAGAATATACTGGAAATCCTGAGTTGGACCAGCAAATAAATGGTGCGGGAACCATAGCTAAAAAGGCGGGCTAGAGAATAATTCGTCCCTTATTTTTTTTTTAAAAATTCAGATTTGATATTATTCTTTTAAAGGACAGTATTATCTAAAAATTATTAATATCCCTTAGTAAAAAATCTGCTAAAAAAGATAAATGTAAAATATTAAAAAAAGAAATGAATTTTATTAAAATTCATCACCTTATAATCCAAAAGATTTCTTTAACAGTTCTACATTAACATATCCTGCCCGGAAGAGTTCTCCTGTTCTTAGATCATTAATTACTACTTCAGCAGGGGCGAACATTCCTTTATCGATTTTATAGAAATCATATTCCGCTTCTTTAAATACATCATAGAAAGGTTTTCCATATCCTTCAGAACTGGATGCAGGTAATTTATCTGCTAATTCTTTTAAATCGTCTCCTTCTTCAGATTGGATGTAGTAGTAAGTTCTTCCACCAAATAATACTGCATCATTGGTTTTTCCCATGGCTTTTAGTCCATCAGGATCAACTGGAGCAATAGGAGCAATTCCTGCTGCGTATTTAACTTTGGTTACATCAAAGTGCAGTGCTTCCAGCATCTTGTAGGTACCATTTTCCACCACTCTTCCGGCAATCTGGATGGATCCCACCAGGGAAGAGGTAGGGGCCACCAGTATGTATACGTTTTCAGCAGTTACTCCACAATCTTCTGCAATTTTATCAGTTACATCACTACCCGGCAGGTTGTCTGCTTCCAGAGTTAGAATGGCAATATCAGCGTCATCTTCGTAATTAATTTCTTCATAAGTTTCAGCAGGTTTTTTAGCAAGAGCACGGGCTGGTCCAGAACCTAAAGCGAAGAAATCCCCTACACTAACCGACCATCCTGCTTTTTGAGCACCCAGAGTAGATATGGCAGGAGAATCTGTTTTAATTTTTACTGAAGGTAGGGCAAAGCTTTCTGAAAGGTCTCCAGGAATGGAAATTCCCACTTCAGCCAGTCCTCCCAGACAAACCTTAGTGTAGAGTTCACCGGCTTTCAAACTACCATCAACATTAACACCACAGTCAATTAAAGTGGAACCATTATCCAGTTTTTCCACCTTAATATTCAGCTCATCTGCTTTTTCAATCATTTCATCTACTGTTTTTTTTGCTTCTAAATTGACACTAACCATAAATTCACCTCAATAATTTTTTTTTAAATTAAATATTTAATAAAAATCAACTAAACTTTTCTAGCTTCATTAAAATCAACTTCATAGATATGGGCACTGATGGAGTGAATAGTAACTGAACCTGTAGACAACTCTACCTCTCCAGCAACATACTGGGCCAGGTAGGTTAAACCAACAGCATTGGGAAACCAGGCACCGTAAATATCATGAGAACGCCACAGAGCAGTGGTGTGAAGTTTATTGTCCCTTATTTTAAAATCCACCAGGATCATACAGGGAACTTCATCTGTTTTACTATCCTGGATGGGATCCCAGGTAATTGAAATGGCTCTTCGAGATTCATTACAATTTTTCAGGCGATTTATGGCTTCCTGAATTTGATCAATCCCTGCAAAGTGCGCCCGTAAGCGGTTTCCATAGGTGTATACAAATCCCTGCTTATCATTACTAATAAATTGCTGGGAATACTTTTCCAGTTTTTCTCCACTCCAGAAGTATCCTTCTGGAACCATTATATTTTTTATGCCCATCAGTTTGTCCTGTAAATTATTCAGATAAAAATTATCAGAAGGGGTCTTTCCCAGTGGTTTTTCAATGGTTACCATGACATTCAATAATTCTCTGGTAAGTGAGCCTCTCTCATCCTTTATTTCAACACCATCTTCCATTATTTTTTTTACCAGGGTTTCCCATCCATCGGCGATTTCTGAAACCCTAATTAATTCTGCCATTTAGCTGCCTCCACCATGTTTTTTAGTTTAGAAAACGCAGAGTGGCGAGATAGCATTCTCATTCCACAGTCAGGATCGATAATCATGTTTTCATTGCCCATTATATCCTGGCCCTGTTTAATAAGATTTCTTATAGAATCTACACCTTCTACATCTTCTTTTTTGGTATCAATGCACCCAAAACCTATTTTTTTACCCTTAAAATCACTTACACTTTGGAGTAGTTGAATGTTTTTATTGATACCTGCAAATTCGCAATCAATAATATCAACTTTGAATTTTAATAGTTGATGGAATACCCCTCCCACATCTCCACATACATGTAGGGCCACCGGAACTTTTAAATCTTTGGAAATGATTTCTACACCTTTACGGGCAGTGGAAACATCCACCAATCCTGTGGAGATAAATGGTTCATCAATCTGGATAATATTAGCTCCTGCATTTTCCAGGAATTCCGCCTCTTTTTTTAGGGCCTGGGCCATATCCATAATGGCCTCCTCTTTTTCATGAGGATTATAAAATCCTTCTATCCGTGAAGAGTAGACCATGGTACTAGGACCAGTTACAAGTCCTTTTATTCCTTTTTTATACAAATCTTCTTCAGGAAGATTTAATTTCCTTAAATTCTTATTTAAAATATTCTTAGCATATTTCAAATCATCTGCACCTATAGAAGATAAGGGAATGCTAATTTTATTTTTTATTTTAGATAAGTGGCCTTCCACCACCATTCCCGGTATCTTGCTTGCAAATAATGGAACCATCTCCCCCCTGAGCTGTCCATCAGAAACTATATCTATCCCTGCATTAAGCTGATCAGAAACCGCCAGATTAATGGCGGCCTTATATGGGTCCTGAAGGCCTAAAAAGTCAGATATTTTTTCTATTGGTGATGATGGATTCTTTAAAATCACTGGATAGCTTCCAACAACAGTAGTTAGCATAGTATTTACCTTTTTTATGAAATTGCGTACATTTTATCTTTAATGCAAATTTTGATAGATTAGAAAATAGGTTCTATTCTATTATTCTGATTATACCTGACCCTATAAAAATTTAATTTAATAAATAAATCCTGACCCTGGCACAATTTAATAAGGGAACATTTAAAAAAAAATCTATTCACTTAGAAATTTAATCAAACAAATTTAACTGATTTATTGGATTTCAATAGTTAGCTTACATAATTAAAAAAAATTAGTAAAAGATTATTTATTGGTGGGAAACTGCTTTTATCTTTTCAATTTCTTCTAATTCCACAGGAAGTTCCACTGCTGCGGTACCATAACATGGTTTGGTATAAGGGATAATAATGGTACCTTTTTCTTCATTTATTCCAATAGGAATAGGAGGGATGCCAATTATTCGTGCACCCAGTATTTTTTCTCCAGGTTTTATAAAAACAATTTCTCTGGCATTCTCCTGTATAATTTTAGCACAATCCTTAAATCCTGCCCGGGATAAAAGAATCTGATAGTCATCTGATTGTTGTAGATAAGTTTCAAGACAAAATGACATTAAATCACCATTTCTTCAATAGCCCTATCCAGTTTAACCCTGAGAGGGGTGGGATTGTGATAAGCTCGTGCCGAAACTATTTTTGCCCCGGTACTTTCTTCCACCTGATTTTCAAATTCTTCCAGTAATTGAGGATCTTTTTCAAATACCATAGCAATGGACGGGACCTGGAGTATATGATAAAAGGTTACAAAATAAGATACTGCTGCGTCTTTATGAGCAAAACCTAAAAGAAAATCATATGATCCTTCATCCAGGGCAACTAAACAGGAATCAATATCTATTTTACAGGTAAGGTAATGTTCTTCTGGATCTGAAATTTCCATTAGCTTCATTGCAGATGGAGTTCCAGCAATAGTAACTTCAAAACCTTTTTTCTTAAGTTGATATGCAGCATAAACTGCTAAAGGAGTCTGAGATGGTGATTCAGGACAACCCAGTAATATTAAGGCTTTTTTCATTAATTACTCCTCCTTATTATCTGAATAATTTTTAAATCTGACCATTAAATTGAAATTCATCCTCCACATCAATCCTTCTTTAAGAGAACTATATGGGATGCTACCATTGCTGAGAGGAAAATAAAGGTAAGCAGTGCGGTTCCATTCATAGAACGATTTATTAAAAATAGTCCTATTAATGCCTGGGCAGTAAATGCACCCAGAGATCCTATTAATAGTGCTTCCCGCCCCAAATATTTCTTATCGCCATTTTCTCTTCGTTCCCGGTAGATGTGGAGCATCTTTAGTCCAATAAAGATTATGCTTGCACACCAAATTAAGAGCATAATCAAAGTAAGATAACCGAAATCATAAGACCATCCAAATATTCCCGGTAACATGTAATCTATGGTATCCTTCCTATTAACCAGTATTCCAAAAAACACTGGAAACGGCAGGCCAAATAACAGCAGAAGAGACATGGGAAGGGATATATATCCATCTGCAAATCCGGTAGATGTGGCCCAGTATGCTGATTCGGGTTCATGGCCCAGCAAGGTAGTATTGTTAATAACCATATTTAAACTGGGTGTGGCAAATGTTTCCAGCCGCAATATTCTCAATAATGGACTAAAAATGGGCATTTGCAACGCTTGAGAAAGAAGTTCCAGTCCCCCAAAACCAGCCACCCCTGCTGCAACCATTAAAATTATTCTTTTAATGGTGAAAATAGATTTCTGGCGAAATGATTTTGAAATAAGGAAAACCCCGATTAATAGACCAAGTAACCAAAGTAAGAGAAAAGATCGGTGCATTAATCCCCCGAAGATGGTAATGGCCACTATGATAAGATAAATAAATCCTTTTAATTTACCAATTTCTACTCCAGAGTCTTTCATCATAGGTAGAGCAGCAAGCGCCGTTATGACCGCTAAAAGTGCGATAGGTCCAAAAGGGTGTGTAAATTCATTTTGCCCGAATGCCAGGAATAGATAAAGTGCATCAATACCAAATAGTACCGTAAATCCTATTCCTAATCCCAGAGCAACGAAAAGTACTGCACTTAAAGTCATAGGAAATAAATTCAACAGGAAAATTATCCCTAAATAAAGGATGATTCCTATTTCAATTATAAATTGCAGATGATTTTGAGCTATTAAAGCCAAGTTATTCCTCCGTAAAAATAATCTAATTCTTGCCTGATTAAAATGGCAATTGAATTAAAGATTCTATATATTCATGATTTAATTAATCTGGTTATTAATAATATCTTTAATTTTATAAATAAGCAGCTTGAAAAAATATTTGATTTTATATTACAAATTCATTGCTTAATTTAATAAACTATAATCATGGTCATTAAGGAGCTTCAATCAGAAATAATCTTCTGAAAAACAATCATATCTTCCCCTTTACCATTATAGTCTTTTATTACCTCTTCCCCGCCAATAATGTTGGTTTTATAACCATGATTCTTTTTAAATCCCATTTTAGTATAAAAATCTATGGCGGTTTTATTGACTGGTTTGGTAATTAAATAGACTCTTTTACAACCCATTTTAATCACCACCTTTAAAAACTTTTTGATTAAATCGGTACCCAGGCCCATTCCACGACAGGAGGGATGAACACATAAAAGATGAATATAGGCATCTTCTTTATTTTTTTGGGACATGAATCCAATTAAAAATCCAGCTAACTCCTTAACTTGCTTTTCATCTTCTATTTCAGCTAAAAAGACTGTATTTTGAAAAAATCTGGTGAATATGTGGTAAATTGAATTTCTCTCAGTAATCATTGGGCTGCAATTTAGAGCCAGATTGGCAATGGCCTGGAAATCATCTTCAACCGCATTTCTTATAATTATATTATCCATTTATATCACCATAATACCCTGATAATTTTTTTAGTAATATCTCTTGATCCATCAATGTTAAAAGCATTAACTATAAATAGAAAGAAATTAAAGTCTTTATGTTAATTGTAAATGGGGTGGTAGCTCAGATGGTAGAGCGTCGCCTTGGCATGGCGGAGGCCCCGGGTTCAAATCCCGGCCATTCCACTTTTTTATTTTGAATTAAAAATTATTTAATTAAATCTGGGGAAAGTAGTCTAGTTATTTGATTAAATATTAAGTAGTCTATAAGAATGCATATGAATTTTTTTAAATTTTAAATAGATTATTTAAAAATATTTGTCTCATGAATCAAAAACATAGATATTTAAAATAAATTATTTAAAAATATTTGTCTCATGAATCAAAAACATAGATTACTATTTTAAAAGGAGTTTAGGGCTATTAATCGCAGTATATTTCCTTGGTTGGCCTGATGCCTCGTAAATATTATCTATAATAACTTCAAAAAGATCATCAGTGACTAATTTTTTATCACGATCATCATTCACCAGTAATCGCAGGGCAATATTTACAATTTCATCCACATCCAGAGAACGGTACATCAAACCTCGCTGTATATAAAATTTATCCACAGATAGAAGGTCTCCCGGGTAGCATGAAATTACAGGAGTGCCGGATATAGCTGCCTCACGGTTCATGGTACCCCCTGCACCAATCATAAGGTCACATTTTCTCATCAAGCTGAAAGTATCCACTGGAGGCTTGATAATGGTAACATTTTCATAATCCTGAAATATTTCTGATTGTTCTTTAAAACGAGGAATAACCAGTATGTTGGCATATTCCTTTAAAATTTCCACTATAGGAGATAATACTGATTCTCTGCAATTTGCATCAAGGTAAGAAGCTAAAGAAGGTTCAGGCCTCATTAAGATGGTTTTTGATTTTTTTAGATCAAGTCCCATATCCTGGAAAATATTTTCATTGTACTGGAAGTTTTTAAAGTGAATAATCTCTGAAGTTCCCTGATAGCGCTGTATTTTATTAGGATCCGCGCCAAGTCTTACAATATCCCATACATCAATAGCATGAGGCATTATGATCCTATCACATAGAGGAAGGGTTAATTTATTAGCCGCCAGGGCATGTTCATTGTCCAGGATATATACACTGGGAATGCCCAGACCAAAGGTGACTCGGGGAAGTTCTATGGAATGTTTAGATACTGCAACATCTGGTTTTTCTTTAATAATTAGTTTAGAAAGTTCATATGATCTTCTGGTGTTTTCTTCAAGTTTTTCAGCCAGGGTAACTCCATGTTTACCAATAGATTCAAATTCAAATCCGAATAGATCCATCAGGCGATGGATATCTCCAAATTTACGGGCAGTTACTATTAATTCCTCCCCTTCTTCCTGAAAATATTCTATAATATTTTTAAAAAATCGTACATGAGGAGCATTGGTAATATCTATCCAGATTTTCATTTAAATCACACCCGCATTGAAAAAGTTTTTAAACTCATACCATAGGTTCTTCTATTCTGACATAAATTTTTCCAGAGATTCAATGATTTGAGAGAGTCCTTTATTTTCTTTCAGACTGGTTTTAATAACCTGAACATCCGGATTAATTTTTTTAACATCTCCCACCATTTTATCCTCATCAGCCCCCACAGCAGCGGCAATATCAACTTTATTTATAACCACCAGATCTGCATCTTTAAAGATTAATGGATGTTTTTCAACAGTATCATCTCCTTCGCTGACACTGATAACCACCACCCGGATATGGGACCCTAAATCAAAGTCAACCGGACAAATTAAGTTTCCCACATTTTCTATAAATAAAATATCCACTTCTTCCAGGGGCAGGTCGTGCAGGGCATGTTCCACCAGATGAGAGTCCAAATGGCATTCTTTACCAGTATTAAGACCAATAACCGGTACATCATATTTTTCAAATCGTCCGGCATCAAATTTGCTTATTACATCTCCGGCGATAACTGCCACCGGGTAGTCCATTTCCTGGATTAACTTCTCTATAAGTGAAGTTTTTCCTGATCCAATGGCTCCTAAAAAATCTACTGCAAAAACATTAGCCTTATCCAAAATTTTCTGATTTTTCTTGGCCAGTTTTCTATTGGCCAGCATAATATCGTGCTGTATTTCTATATCAGCTATCTTGTGCATCTTCATCACTCTTTTCAATTTTGATGTTTTTCACATTACATTCTCGCCCGGCAGTAATGTTAAGATTTCTTTCCTCACATTCGGGGCAATTTATAACAGGTACATAATGATCCAGTTCGTCAGTATTTGCTTTTCCTTTAAAACCGCATGAAAAACATTCTATTTCTATTGGAATCTCTTCCATATTAAATTTAGCCCCATTTACAATAGTATCTTCACTTAAAACCTCGAGCATAAATTTTAATTGCTCCGGATTAAGCAAGGTCATTTGGCCAAGTTCTACTGTTACCTCCAGTACTTCAATGGCTTCATTTTTTTCGGCTGCCTCGATTACGGTCTTAACAATAGCATCAGCCATAGATAATTCATGCATTAATCCACCTCTAATTATAATCTATCAAATTCATTTTTTAAAATTTAAAAAAATATTTAAAAAAGTATTTTTGTAGAATAGTAATATTCCATTTTTATACATCTAATTATTATAAGAAGCTTATTAATAAAGTTAACAAATAATAAAATTATAATTCATGATTATATAATATTCCTAAAATAAAGTATATGGATAATAGCCAATTAATTCTAAAAAAAGAAGGGATTTATGGCTTATTACAGCACCGGGTGATTATAAATGATAATAGGTGGTTCTTCTTCTCAAAAATTAGCAGCCAAAGTAGCAAAAGAATTAAATGATCAGTTGTGTCCCATTGAAACTCGTAAGTTCCCTGATGGTGAGCGTTATATTAGAATAAAGGGTGAAATTGAAAAAGAAGTGGTGGTAATACAATCAACCGGTTTTCCCCAGGACGAAAATATAATGGAACTTTTATTTATCCTTAAAAATCTCAAAAGTCTTGGTGCAGAAAAAATAAAAGTTGTTATTCCTTATTTTGGATATGGAAGGCAGGAAAAGAGATTTAAAAGAGGGGAATCTGTTTCGGCTGCGGCAGTTGCCAGTTTGATTGAGGATTGCGGTGCCAGCGAGCTTATATGTATAAATCTGCATGAAAAACAGATGTGTGATTTTTTCAATATACCGGTACATGAATTATCTGCTATACCTCTCATAGCCCGGCATATCCAGGAACAGCTGGAAAATCCCGTGATAATAGCTCCGGATAAAGGCGCCCTGCTACATGCCCAGGAAATATCTCGCATACTGGATTGTCCCTGTGATCATATGGAAAAGACCAGATTATCACCGGATAAAGTGGAAACCAGGGTTAAAAATCTGGATGTGAAAGGATTACAGGCAGTAATAATTGATGATATTATCAGTACCGGTGGAACCATTGTGAATGCCACAGAAATCCTGATGCAGCATGGTGCAGAAAGTGTCACTGTGGGGTGCGTGCATCCTGTGCTGGTGGAAGATGCTCTTTTGAAGATATTTGCTACCGGAGTAGAAGATGTGCTGGCCACCGATACCCTTACTTCCCAGGTTAGTTCCATCAGTGTTGCTCCTCTTATTGCAGAAGCATTGAAATAAAATATTATTTTTTTAGTAAAATAGTAAAATATATTTTTATAAAATACATTTAAGACATAAGAAATTAGGTAAAAATTGTTTTAAATGTAAAATGAAGATTAAATTTAATTATAAAAAAAAAGGAGTTAAAAATAATTTTAACTCAATAATTTAAGACTTGTTGGTAGAAGGGTTAGGAATTATTCCCCGGGGGACCATTTCACTGATTTTTTGCATTTGATCCACCAGTCCTTTTTTCCCCTTGCCTATTAAAGCATGTTTTAAAACATCGCTTAGAGTTTCCACAGGGATAATTTCAATTTTATCCTTGTAACGGCTTTCAATCATAACATCCTGCATATTGGATTTAGGTATAAGAACCTTTTTAATGCCTGCTTCTGCAGCAGCTTCGATTTTGCCTGTTACACCACCCACCGGCAATACATATCCCCTGATACTTAGAGAACCAGTTAAGGCCACGGATTGATCAACGGGTATTTCTTCTAAGGCAGATACTACTGCTGTAGCCACTGATACACTGGCACTATCTCCTTCCACACCTTCATAGGCCTGTAAAAACTGGATGTGAATATCATAGTTGGATATATCGGTTCCGGTGTGTTTTTTAATCAGGGCAGAAACATTTTGTACTGCTTCTTTAGCTATTTCTCCCAGTTTACCGGTGGCTATTATTCTTCCTTCTTGTTTACTCTGGGCAGGTGCAGCCTCAGCAGCTATAGGTAGTAGGATACCACTTCTATCTCCTATTATAGCTAAACCATTAACACTGCCTATTTGACCACCCTCAGATTGGAATACCCTGTATTTTTTCTTTTGTACAATGTAACGGTCCGCAATTTGCTGTTCCAGTGTCCTTGCTAGTTTCTTTGCCTTCACCACATGATCCATGGTTACATAATCTGCAGCTTCTCCTTTAGCAATATCCCCTGCAGCACGGACTAACCCTCCAAGGTCTCTTAATTTAAGGGTTAGAGAATCTTTTTTACCGGCTCTTCTTTGTGCTTCCAGCATTATTTCGTCCATGGCTTCTTTTGAAAAGTGAGGTATTCTTCCATCTTTCTTGACTTCCTGGGCCACGAACTGAGCCAGTTTCTGTCTGTTTTCTGGAGTATCCTGCATGCTGTCTTTCATGTAAACTTCGTAACCATAACCCCTAATCCTGGATCTAAGGGCAATGTGCATGCCTTCCAGGACCTGAATATTTCCAGATGCAACCAGTACAAAATCACAGGGTACAGCCTGAGATCTCACCATAGCACCACTGCTGGTTTCACTCTGTCCGGTTATGGAGTACATTCCTTCCTGCATGGCAGTTAATAATTCTTGCTGGGTTCTCATTTTCATGGTTCCAATTTCATCTATATAGAGAACTCCATTATGAGAGCGATGAATCATTCCAGACTCCACTCTTTCATGGGCAGGGGTTCCCAGTCCTCCAGATTGATAAGGATCATGTCTTACATCACCCAGTAAAGCACCGGCATGAGCTCCAGTAGCATCTATAAAAGGAGCTATTTTTTTATTTTCATTATTTACCAGTAATTTAGGAACCATGACCGTAGTTTTAGGCCTCATTTGATTTAGGGCCAAAAATACTATCCCTGCTGCAATAATTGCCACAAAATACTGCTGAAGCATAAAACCAATTACCAGGATTAATCCAATAATCAGGATCATAAACATATTTTTCTTTTCTTCCTGACCTTTGGATTTGGCCTTATGGTTCATGACAATTTGTTTTCCTTCCCCGGCAGGTAGTGCTCCTATTAAAGGATTATTAGAATCTTCTAAATTAGGATAAACCAGTATATCTTGTAATTCTTCAGGAGGAAGTAATTCCGCCATAGATTGTGCTAACATAGATTTACCAACACCAGGCTCACCAATAAGCAGTACATTTCTGCGCTGCCTGGCCGCCTTTTTAATGGTTTCCACAGCTTCTTCCTGACCAATAATCTGGTCTACAAGCCTATCAGGTACCTCGATATCTTCTGAAGTTTCATAAGCAACTGAATCTTCTGAATTAGATGCTTTGATGGTAGTTTTCATAAATTTTCGAGTGCCTCCATAAATTGATACTCATATTAAGGTTTTTTATAATCAATAAATTTTAAATAATTTTTAGTTAGAAAAAATGTTTTACTAACATAAACTTATTTTAATATTATACTATATATACCTGATTATATTACTCCTACAGTTAATCTTTTTTTTATTAATATAATTCTCTTAAAAGGGTAAAAAGGCATTATTATACGCTTTTATATTGATTCCTTAGTTTATTATTCTAATTAAAGAATAATAGAGAATTAAAGATATATTAATAAAGTAAATGATGAAATTTGTTTTTTTAGAAATAATATGGTTATAATGAATATAATTATATAGATAATTTTTGTTCGTGGTTATTAATAAGGATTGCTACAATTTATGTATTTTATAAAAAATCACTCCTTATTTATTTCACCAATTAAAGCCAGGGCATTTTGTATAAATTTTTCTACAATTCTTCGGTATTTCTCTTCACTATCTTTTAGTGCTTTTTGGGCTTTTTTACTCCCTGTTATATCCCTGGCAATGGTAGAAATCCCTATAATCTCACCTTGAGAATTTTTTATAGGAGATAAAGATATGGAAGCATCGAAGGTGGATCCATCCTTTCTAAAGCGGGTAGTCTCAAAATGGGAAACCACGCCTCCTTCTTTAATTTTTTCAATATTTTTTAAATTTTCTTCCCATTTTTCTTTTTTCATTAGTAATGAAACATTTTTACCTATAATTTCATCATAGGAGTATCCATATATTTTTTCTGCACCGGGATTCCAGTTAAAAATGGTTCCATCCATCTCATAGCCCACTATAGCATCACCAGAAGACTCTACGATACTGGCCAATCTTTGAATTTCCATCTCATAATGTTTTCTTTCGGTAACATCCCTGAAAATTGCTCGAGTATAAACTACTTTTCCATTATCATCTATTTTAGGATTTATATTACCTTCAAGTACGACTTCCTGACCATTTTTAGTTTTAAATCCAGTTTCAATTTCATCAATCTTATGACCATTAAAAACCTTCTCAAAAGTATCCCTGCACTGTTCTAAGTGTTCTGGATGAATAACATCAAATATATTCAAATTTTGAATTTCATCATCCCTATAGCCTAAAACGTCTTTCCATGCCTCATTAACATATAAAAAAGTCCCATCAGAATTTACCATTTGAATAAGATCCGTAGCATTATCAAAAAAATCTTTAAGTCGTTCTTCACTTTCTTGGCGATCACTTATATCTCTGGCCACAGATAATGCTGCTTTTTTATTTTTTAAATTAATAATATGGGAATTAATCTCCACCGGGATGGTTTTGCCATCTTTAGTAAAATAATTCCTCTGGAAATAAACTCTTCCCTGGGTGATAAGTTCCCTTATCTTTTTTTTATTTTCAAGGGGAGTAGAACCAATATCTCTAGGACTCATCTGTGAAAATTCTTCAGGAGAATAACCTAATTTTTTTACTGCCACATCATTTACTTTTATAAAATTGCCTGCCCGGCCATCATCTTTAATTTCAATTATGGTGATAATATCATTCACTTTATTGAATGCTATTTTTAATAATTCGTCCTGATCCATGGTATCCATAATACTGCCACCTTTCATTTCCAATGATATATAAAGTCAGATAAATAACAATTATTATAAAATTAAATATCTCTTTATTTTTATTAAAGATTATCCCTTCTACAGGGATAAATAAAAATATAAGCAAATCCATCTTAATACCACTAAAAATAAATGAATTTTTTGTTAAAAGTTTTTTATAATTTTATAATAAAGAGGTTTTCAATGTCTCAATTAAATTCCAAGTGCATTATGGTCCAGGGAACATCCTCCAATGCAGGTAAGAGCATCATGGTGGCAGCTTTATGCCGTATCTACTCCCGCAGGGGTTACAGGGTTGCTCCCTTCAAGTCACAAAACATGTCTTTGAATTCTTATACCACAAAAGAAAATGCAGAAATAGCCATAGCCCAGGTTTTTCAGGCAGAAGCAGCTGGTCTGGAACCTTCCCATCATATGAACCCTGTCCTTCTTAAGCCTAAAGAAGATTTCATATCCCAGGTAATTGTACATGGTAAGCCTGCAGGAGATATGAATTTCTACGAATATCAACAAAATTTCAGAGACCAGGCCCTGGAGGCTATTTCAGAGTCTTTAGAATATTTGAAGAATGAATATGATTTAATATTCATAGAAGGTGCTGGTTCTCCCGCAGAAATTAATATGCGAGATAGAGATCTTGCCAACATGGAAATTGCTCATCTGGCTGATGCCGATGTAATACTTGTGGCAGATATTGATCGCGGCGGTGTTTTTGCATCAATAGCAGGGACATTTTCACTTTTAGATGAAAAAGACCGATCTAGAATTAAAGCAGTGGTAATTAATAAATTCAGAGGTAATCTGGATATTTTAATGCCGGGGATTCAGCAGATTGAAAAAATTATAGGGGTTCCTGTCCTGGGAGTTTTACCCTATGATCATAGCCTTAAAATACCTGAAGAAGATTCAGCGTCACTTTCTGAGAGAAAATATAGGGGAAATGGAGATATAACTATAGGAGTTATGCGTTTACCTCGAATATCTAACTTTACTGACCTGGATCCACTGGAATATGAACCAGATATTGGATTGAAGCTAATTGAAATAGGAGATAGAATAGGGAATATAGATGCACTTATAATTCCCGGCACCAGGAATACAGTTAATGATATGATAGCACTAAATGAAGGGGGTTTTTCGGATGAAATACGAGAATTATCTAAAAAAATCCCTATTATGGGTATTTGCGGTGGTTATCAAATGCTGGGAAACGAAATAGTTGATGAAAATTTGAAAGAATCTAAATATGGGTCGGTAAAAGGTTTGGGCCTTTTAGATAGCGTCACATATTTTGGAAAGGTTCCCAAAATCATAAGCCGTAGCCAGGGCCTTTTAATAAATAAGGGTTTCCTGAAAGATATTCCCCTTGAAACTATAACGGGATATGAATTGCATGAGGGTATTACTGAAATAAACACTACTAAGCCCTTATTAAAGATTATTAAAGGGTGTGGTAATACTCTTGAATCTGATTATGATGGTGCAATTGAAGGTAATATTATGGGCACTTATTTCCATGGAATATTCCACAACTATTATTTCAGAAGGGCCTTTACTGATTACCTGCGAGAAAAAAAAGGATTGAAAAAATTAGGATTTTCAGAAGACCCCTTTAAAAATAGTAAGCAGTTTTCACTTGATAGATTAGCAGAAATAGTAGAAAATAACATGGATATGGAATTTGTGGATAAAATGGTCTTAGAGAATATAAAAAAGAATTGATGAAATTTCTCTTTTTTAGGTTATAAGATTTAATAGGCAGGAACCTGAAAAAAATGAGTATTTTATTTACCCTTCACCCTCCATCCGCGTTTAAGCAGCTAAAAATGGTTGAGCCAGGGTGAATATTACCAGAACGGTTAATATTATCCCAATTATAACCAGGGGTACTCCTGCTTTTGCAATTTCTTTTAATTTAACATATCCAGTTCCATAGGCCATTGCAACGGTGGGATCAGCCATAGGAAGCATGAATGACAGGGAACATGCTATGGCCACGGGAACAGCATAGGTTCCAACAGCCAGGCCTTGAGAATTCGCCAGAGTGACTGAAAGAGGTATTAAAATAGCTGATAGTGCTATATTGGACATTACCTGAGTTATGATAACAGCCACCAGCATTAAAACTATAGTAATAAGTAGCACTGATGGGTCCGAACCCATCAAGGAAACAATATCCTTAATTAACCATTCAGCTGCACCAGTATTAAGTAAAGCTGCCCCTAGAGATAGTGCTCCTCCAAAGAATATTATTAGTCCCCAGTCCACATTTTTCTGGGCATCTCTCCAGTTCACTATTCCCGAGAAGAAAAATAAAACTGCCCCAATAAGGGCCACGGAGTAGCTATCAATTCCCGTTAAACCAGTGGTAATCCATAATGAAATGGTAAATAATAAAATAACGATACTTATTTTTTCATCCCGTGATAGAACTCCCAGTTTGTCCAGCTTATCGGTTATAGTAGTATCCCCTCCCACAATACCCTTAACTTCTGAGGGGAAAATCACACCCAATAATTTCCAGATAATAATCATTAATGTAATGGCCAGGGGAAATCCAAATACCATCCAGTTCACAAAAGGAATGCCGGTATAGGCTGCTGCCATCAAGTTGGGAGCAGTTCCAATTTCAGTTCCAAACCCTCCTGCCAGGGATCCAAATGATGCCCCCAGGACCATGGCCTTGGCATAGTTACTTTTACCTTTTTGGGGTTCTTCACATCCCATTAAAATGACTATTTCTTTAATTATGGGTAAGAGCATGGCAAAAGCAACCACATTTTCAATCCAGGCCGAAAGAATCCCTGAAGAAAACACACTGACAAATAAACCTCTGCTGGAAGAAGTCCCTAATTTAGAAAGCATGAGATAGGTTAAACGCTGGGCCAGACCACTTTTTCGAATGGCCTCAGCAATAATAAAACCACCAATCATTAAAAATAGTATGGGGTTGGCAAATCCAATTACTGCGTCAGGAAAACTGGCCACGCCGATAATTGGTTGAATAAATAGTATAATTAAAGAGGTTACTGCCAGGTGAGCAGCTTCAGTAGCCCACATTATCACGGCAAAAGTTAGTAATGCAATAGCAGCATGGCCAGAAAAGCTTAAACCCGGCAAAGGAAAAATCATAACCAGTATGGCTACTATTATAGCCAGGGGTAAACCAATTTTTTTTATATTCATTCTTTGCTCCTTGAAATTTAAAACCAAATGATTATTATAACTTCATTTAAAATAATAATATTTAAAATTAGTATATAAATTTATACGATAATTAGTATTCTAATAATAAACTGGACCAACTATTGCTTTTTTCATTAAATCAAATTTGGATTGATTGTTAACTCTTATTACTAAATTTGGCAGATTTTACCTAAAACTTTATATATGATGAACTCAAATCATGGTATGCACTACATGCGGCGTTAGTCCAGTCTGGTTAAGACTCTGGCCTGCCACGCCAGTGACCCGGGTTCAAATCCCGGACGCCGCATTGCGGCTGTAGTATAGTCTGGTTAGTACTTGGGCCTTCCAAGCCTACAGCCCGGGTTCAAATCCCGGCAGCCGCATTATTAGTATTTTAATTGTAGAAATTAGGCCAATAAATTGTTAATTGATTTTAAATAATAATCTATTGCTGATGATTATAATATAATAAATTTTACCATAATCTTTAATTTTCAGATATTAGATTTATTACAAAATTATGAAATTATATTAGTATCATGAACTTTTATTTTTTTAAGGGAAAACTTATTAAAGTGATACCAGAAAAATGGAATTAATTACAAAAGGGAAATTAAATTAAATTTTTTAAAAAAATTAACTTAAAAAATAATCAATTAAATTATACCATGGTGTGATGTTAATGGCAGGAATTGTTGGATATGGAGTTTACGTACCTTCATATAGAATAAAAGTAGAAGAAATAGCACGTGTATGGGGTGACGATCCTCAAGCAATCTCCAGAGGTTTAGTTGTACAGGAAAAATCCGTACCTGCTTCTGACGAGGATACTGCTACCATATCAGTAGAAGCATCCAGATATGCTTTAGAAAGAGCGGTTATTGACTCTAAGAAGATAGGAGCAGTTTATGTAGGGTCTGAATCTCATCCTTATGCTGTAAAACCTACAGCTACAATTGTAGCTGAAGCAGTAGATGCTGCACCCCATTTAACCGCAGCTGACATGGAATTTGCATGTAAAGCCGGTACTGCGGGTATGCAAGCATGTATGGGTTTAGTAGATTCAAATATAGTAGAATATGGCCTGGCAGTAGGAGCAGACACTGCCCAAGGAGCTCCAGGAGATGCTTTAGAATATACTGCTTCTGCAGGAGGGGCCGCTTACATTATTGGTAAAAAAGACACCATTGCAGATATTGATTTCACCTGCAGCTATACCACCGATACTCCTGATTTTTACCGACGGGAAGGAATGCCCTATCCAAGACATGGAGGTAGATTTACCGGAGTTCCTGCCTACTTTAAACATGTTATTGCCGCATCAAATGAAATGTTTGATAAGATGGGTACTGATGCATCCAGTTACGATTACGCTGTTTTCCACCAGCCCAATGGCAAGTTTTATCTAAAAGCAGCTAAAAAACTGGGTTTTAAGAAAGAACAGGTTCAACATGGTCTTTTAACTCCAGTCATTGGAAATACTTATTCTGGTGCCACACCTCTGGGACTTGCCGCTATTCTGGATGTAGCACAGGCCGGTGATAAAATATTGGCTGTATCCTATGGATCAGGGGCCGGTAGTGATGCATTTAGCATTACAGTTACTGATAAAATTGAAGAAAAACGGGATCTGGCCCCTAAAGTCCAAGATATGATACAAAATAAGTGCTATGTGGACTATGCACTTTATGCTAAATTTAAAGATAAATTGAAAATGGCTTAAGGGGGATTATCATGAGAGATGTAGCAATAATTGGAGTTTCACAAACAAAATTTGGAGAACTTTGGGATGTTTCCTTCCGGGACATGATTACTGACGCTGGTTTAGGTGCAATTAAAGACGCCAATATAGAGGGCGGGGACCTGGAAGCGATGTATGTGGGAAATATGTCAGCAGGTCTTTTTGTTAATCAGGAACATATAGCTTCGCTTATAGCAGATCATGCCGGTTTAACTCCTATACCCTGCGCTCGTGTAGAAGCAGCGTGTGCATCAGGAGGCCTGGCATTAAGAAACGGTATAATGGCCGTGGCTTCGGGATATCATGACATTGTTATTTCTGCAGGTGTAGAAAAGATGACTGATGTGGTTGATCCCACCCCTGCTATTGCCACTGCTTCTGATCAGGAATGGGAAGCTCAGCAAGGTGTGACTTTCCCTTCACTTTATGCCATGATGGCCCGCAGGCATATGCATGAATATGGAACCACCAGAGAACAGTTAGCCATGGTTTCGGTGATAAACCACGAAAATGCTGCTAAAAACCCACGGGCTCAATTTCCTATGGAAATAAATGTGGATCAGGTAATGAATTCCACCATGGTTGCAGATCCTTTAAGGTTACTGGATTGTTCCCCTATTTCTGATGGTGCTGCAGCGGCCATAGTATGTCCTGCAGAAGATGCTAAAAAGTACACGGACACTCCTATTTATGTGAAAGCATCTACACAGGCTTCAGGTTCACTGGCACTGCATGATCGTAAGAGTATCACCACCATTGATGCCACCGTCCACGCAGCTAAAAAGGCATTTAAAATAGCTAAACTCACACCTGAAGATATTGACACCATAGAAGTCCACGATTGCTTTAGTATAAATGGTATTTTAGCCATAGAAGATATAGGATTTGTGGAGAAAGGAAAAGGAGGACTGGCTGTTGAAGAGGGTATGACCCGTCTTGATGGTGAAATACCAGTAAATCCTTCCGGAGGCTTAAAAGCTAGAGGCCACCCCTTAGGTGCAACTGGTATTGCGCAAGCAGCTGAAATTGTATGGCAGCTAAGAGGCGAAGCAGGTAAGCGCCAGGTGGAAGGTGCCGAAGTAGGTATGACCCACAATATTGGTGGAACTGGTGGAACTGCCGCTATACACATATTATCCCGGTAAAATCAAAAAAAAAAAGGTTTTACCTCAAATATTTATTTTTATTTTCATTAATAGCCGATTATTTTTTTATAAAGATCATTTAAAGAGAATGATATTTCAAAATATTAATCTCTAGCTAAATTATAATCTAAAAATATCTTCTGCAGATATCGTTTTCATGATTTCTTCAGTTAATTTAACTTGTTTTTTGTTTCCACTAACAGCAAGATATATGCTCCCTTCAGCTCCTGCTACTCCACCGGCAGCTACAGGAAATGCATCTGCACCAGATAGCATCTTAATAGCATCTATTTCAGTAATGATTTCCCCTGGAACTGGAAGCATTCTTGGTCCCTTGGCGCCGGGTTGATTTAATTTTAAGGCAATTTCATTAATATCCTCTGGAATTCTTTTTTCCAGCCCCACCGGTAAAATGAGTTTTACTCTACGGCCCACATGGGCTTTTAGTGCAGCCAGTATCGTTCCCCCCTGGGGATTGCCAATATATATCCCCACCTGTTTCAAGGATAGGTTAAGAGTATTAGCTCCTTTTAAGATAACGTCTCCTTCTTGAAGATCATCTACTACATCAAATATGGTAAGTCCCCTTTTCCACTGGCCATCAATTATCACCACATCTCCCTTAAACACATTTTCATCGACAAGTCTACCTTCCGGGGTTCTTTGTATATTAAATGGTACAGTAATACCTCTAAAAAATCTATCCCTGGAGAATTGATTCTGTTGTTTAATTTTGGTTAAAATTTCCTCGGCTATATAGCCGTTGGTGGTTCCAGCTACTATAACTAATTTGCCCTTATTTAAGGTTTTTTGAATGGAAGGGTGTTTAAGCATTGCTTTAGCAATTAGTTTTTTCCCCATAGAAGGAGTAATTAAAAACTGTTTCATGTGAAAACATCCGAAAGGGTATTTTAATATTTGATAAGTTTAATGGGGTAATCCACTTTTATTCCAGCGGGTTATGCCACCCGAGAGATTATATACTTCCTTAAAGCCTGCTTTTTCCATTAATTTCATTGTTTTAGAACTTCTAACTCCGGTACGACAGTATATCAAATATTTTTTAGATTTATCCAGTTCCATTATTTCTTTAGTAAAATTATTGGCATAAAAATCAATTAGTTTTGCCCCATTAAGGTGAGATTGCTGGAATTCCTCTGGTGTTCTTACATCCAGAAGCAGAAAAGATGGTTTATCTTTATTATTTTGTATTAAGTCCTGAGCTTCAGAGGGACTTATATCTTTAACCTTGCTTTTAATGGTACTTCTCTTTCTTTTAAACATTAGTAATTCCCCGGGGATTTTTTATTTCTAAGATTAAATAATGTTGATTATTATTTAATATTTTGCCCCAGTATCCTCCAGGAAATTGAAAAAAATTACAGTATGTTATAATATTTTAGAAGGGCAAGCATTTGTTGATAGGAAATATTTATGGTGTTTGAGTCTGCATATCCATGAGGAGACATTACCTCTCCAATTATAGACGGAATTCCTGCTTTACTTCCCTCATCTTCTAAACCCCCGGGATAAACCACCCCGGCAGTATTATGATTAATCAGTTGGGATCCTGTTTGCTGACTGATGTAAGAGGCCAGGTTATAACTCTGGTAGGTTGGTACCTGGGTACATATTATAGAAGTTTTACCTGGTACTCCTCCTGGTTGAGTAGAGTGAAAATCACCCATCCCTGCTACATCTAATTCTTTGGCTTTATTTAAGATGATATTAGAGGGAGTTCCCGGAATATTGGCAATCCGGTTAGGGTCCTGTCCCTGCCATAGCCGGTTATTAATGGAGGTGGTGTAAGGAATGGCAAAGGGTATGATATGTACAGTTCCCTTCAACTTTCTTCCATCTAAATAATTAATAAGGCGCATTGCGGCTATGGTGGCAGGTATTTCATTGCCATGTAATCCTGCAACAATCATTACCTGCGGTTCTCCCGTTCCAAAACTCACCATGGGAGTTCCCTGATTGGCTTTAGAGACTATTTCTTGACTCAGTTGAGTTTGGGGAAGATATTTATTTACATAGGGATTCAAGGTTACATTTCCACCAGTGGCGGTGTTAATAATTTTTACATCACCATTAGGCTCCTGAGGAATTTCACCTGCAGGTGGATCTGGCAATTTAGGGCCATTCCAGGGACTCAGGGAGGCATGGTTGGGGAGTCTATTTTGTGTTCCATAAAAAGCAACTATTCTAGAGAAAAGATAAACTTGAGACTCAAAACCAACACTACCACGGGAAGAACTGATGGATGATGGAGCACGACCAGTAGACTCCACCACCGAATTAACATCCCGGGCCAAACCCACATACTCCCCTTGCAAAACATTACCCGTACTAATCTTATCCCGACTATAAACCGGAGAACCCACACGATAATGCACCACCGACGAAGTAACACCACCATCCAAATTAACAACAACCCTACTCAACAAATAAAGAAAATCAGACATAGGAACACTCTGACCAGCAATGGTTACCTGATCAGGCAGCCGGTTATTAGTGGAAACAAAGTCCCTGACTCTTCTACTTGCATCGACTATTTGTGTAATAGAATACGTATTGCCAGTTGAAACTAACTGGTCCGGTTGAGGTTTTTCTTCAGGAGGCTCAATGACTGGAGGATCAGGTAACTTAGGCCCCGTCCAGGGACTAACACCCGCAAAATTAGGAAGCCTATTCTGAGACCCATAAAAAGCCACAATACGAGAAAAAAGATAAACCTGAGACTCAAAACCAATATTACCACGGGAAGAACTAATTGACGATGATGAAACACCAGTAGACAGTACCACCGAATTAACATCCCGGGCCAAACCCACATACTCCCCTCGCAAAACATTACCCGTACTAATCACATCCCGACTATAAACCGGAGAACCCACACGATAATGCACCACCGACGAAGTAACACCACCATCCAAATTAACAACAGCCCTACTCAACAAATAAAGAAAATCAGACATAGGCACACTCTGACCAGCAATGGTTACTGAACCAGGTAAACGTCGGTTAATCTCTATAAATTGATTAACCCGAATGCTAGCATCACATAATTGTGTTATAGAATAGGATTTACCGGTGGAAATTAAATTAACATTCTGACTAGCACTTACCTGGTTTAAAGGTGGATTAGAATTTGAATTAATATTTTCCATTGATGGATGATCTTTAATAGGCATTATAGATTCATCGACGTTTATTATTAATGCAATGATAATAATTAACAACATTGCAAAAATTAATTTTCTTGTTGTTAAATCCAGCATATTAGCACTTAAAAGCCTTAATGGTAAAATAAGGCATGATTTAGTTAATTATATATTCTATTTTAGAAACTATATAAAACTTTTTTTTAAATAATATCCCATTAAAGAGCCTTTTTTAAGTAAAAAGGATTTAATATGAGTATTAATCTAGCCCATTATTAAATAAGTACTTAATTTCTAATTAGAATAAAAAAATCCAATGAAAAATTCGATAATACACAACACTGCATTAAAGTTTTTTTAGAAAAATAGCTGTTTTTTTAAGTTGCGTTTAAAAAAAAAATCCATGAAAAATATTTTATATCCCAAAAAATAAAAAATAAAAAGGCTTTCGCCTTAAATTACATCATAGGAGGCATACCGCCAGGCATACCGCCCATTCCTTCCATTCCTTCCATATCAGGGGCTCCTGAACCGCTAGATGCAATTACATCGTCGATTCTGAGAATCATTTCAGCAGCTTCAGCAGCAGATTGGATGGCTTGTTTTTTAACCCGGTGAGGTTCAATAACGCCTGCTTTATACATGTCAGTTACTTCGCCTTCAAATACATCCAGTCCCATGTAAGGTGAGGTTTCATGAGCAGCTCTTAAATCAACCAGAGAGTCTATACTGTCCAGACCAGCGTTTTCAGCTAGAGTTTTAGGTACAACTTCTAGGGCTTCTGCAAAAGCAGCTACTGCAAGTTGTTCTCTTCCACTAATAGCATCAGCATAGTCTTTTAATCTTTTGGCCAGTTCTATTTCTGGAGCTCCTCCACCAGCAACTACTTTTCCATCTTCCACAGTAGCAGCTACTACACCTATAGCATCATCAAGGGCTCTTTCAATTTCAGATACTACGTGATCGGTGGATCCTCTAACCAGTAGGGTTACTGCTTTAGCTTCTTTGCAGTCTTCTACAAAGATCATTTCTTCACCAGAAATTCTCTTTTCAGATACAAGTCCGGCTAGTCCCAGGTCAGTTTCAGATAGATCTTCGATGTTGGTTACCACATTAGCTGCAGTGGCTTTGGATAATTTTTCCATATCGGATTTTTTAACCCTTCTAACAGCCAGTATACCGGCTTTAGCCAGATAGTGCTGGGCCAGGTCATCTATTCCTTTCTGGGAGAATACAACTTTAGCACCAGTGTCCACTATGGAGTAAACCATATCTCGGATCATCTGTTCTTCCTGATCAATGAAGGCCTGCATTTGAGCAGGGTCAGTGATTCTGATTTCAGCATCTACTTCGGTTTCTTTGACTTCAATAGCGCAGTTTAGTAGAGCTATTTTAGCATCTTCCACCTTTTTAGGCATACCAGGGTGTACTCTTTCTTTGTCGATAATTACTCCCTGTACCAGAGTAGATTCATCCACAATAGCACCGTCTTTCTTCTCTATTTTGATGTGGTCAATTTCCACTTCGCCGTCTTCTTCTACCTGTTTGACTGCATCTACTACCAGTTTAGCTAAAGGTTCCCTTGCTTTTTCGGTTCCTTTACCAGTCATGGCAGTCATGGCTACTTTTACCAGAGTATCTCTGTCGTCAGCATCAATAGATATAACATTTAATATTTCCTGGGCTTTTTCAGCAGCTTGTCGGTATCCCATGGCTACGATGGTTGGGTGTATGTCCATGTCCAATAAGTTTTCTGCTTTTTTGAGTAATTCACCAGCAATAATTACTGCGGTGGTGGTACCGTCTCCAACTTCGTCTTCCTGAGTTTTTGCTACTTCTACCAACATTTTAGCTGCAGGGTGCTCGATGTCCATCTCTTTGAGAATAGTTACACCATCGTTAGTGACTACAATATCTCCTAACGAATCCACTAACATTTTGTCCATACCTTTAGGACCTAGGGTGGTTCTTACTGTCTCTGCTAAAACTTTTCCTGCTAAAATGTTCATTCTCTGAGCGTCTCTTCCTATAAACCTGTTAGTACCTTCCGGTAAAACTAAAATTGGTTGGCCTTGTCCACTATATTGTGCCATAAATAATCACCTCAAATTCTTTCAAATATACAATTAATCGATGGGTTAGAGGTTCTATAAATAGTTTTTGATAAGCCAAAAAGAGTAATGCCTTAAATAATAAAACTTTATTTAAGACTGTATTTAAAGTGGGAGGGAGATATATTAAATTTCCCCAATCTGAATATTATATACAAAGTTAGATTTTATAATCAATTGTAAGTTCAATTATTATCGATGATTTAATAAAAATATCTATAATTAGTGGTGTTTAATTGCAAATATTAGATTTAAGCCATGTTCTTACCAATGGGATGCCTGTTTATCCCCAGGATCCACCTTTTATTCTGGAAGAAATAGTAAATTTTGAAAATCATTCGTATTCTCTTTCTATCTTAAAAACTGGTTTGCATGCCGGTACTCATATTGATGCACCTTACCATTTCCATTCATCCGGGCTAAAAATTAATCAGATAAACTTAAAGGACTTAATGGGAACTGCCAGGATAATCGATGTTGAAAAAGAGGTAAAAGCTGAGGATTTGCCATCCTTAGAAAATATGGATATACTAATTATTAGAACCAGCTGGAGTAATAAATGGGGGAAAAAAGAATATTTTAAAGATAATCCCTATTTAAGCCTGGAAGCTGCTGAAATCATTTCCAAAAGTCAAATAAAGGGTGTGGGAATAGATGGTCCCAGTGTAGATCCACCTGGTGAAATCACCATACATCAAAAATTACTTTCTAATGGTCGGTGGATAGTGGAAAATTTAAAAAATCTGGATTTGATTAAATCACCTCTTGTGGAAATTTATTTCATCCCCTTAGCTCTGGAAGGGGAGGCGTCACCAGTAAGGGCTTTTGCTAAAATTAAATAATAAAGTAAACAAAATAAGTTTAAATATAAAATTATTTTTCGATTTTTTTCCATATGATTACGTCATTTACTCTTTCTGAAGAGAAATAACCTTTCCGTTCTAAGTTACGAAGTATATGAAACATATTATCAATAGAAAGTTCTTTAAAACCAATTTTTTTAATTATATTATGCATTTTCTCCGTGTTGGCCTTTTCAGAGGGTAGTAACATGTATACTTGAGATTGGAATGAAGTGAGATCTCTTTTTGGTTTAGCAGTTAAAGCTTCAAAATAAGTTTTTATTTCTTCCAGATCATTGATACGATTATCCTGATTTTTAAGAGATTGTTTTAATTCTAGAATAGTTTTATCTTTTTCTTTTAATGATATTTCAAGTTCTTCAACCCTATCTGAATTAATTTCTATTTCAGAATTTGATTGCTGAACATCTGGAACATTATTATTATGTTCCCGGCACTTTTTTAAATCCATTTTAAGTTTGCTGATTTCTAACATGCATGCCTTTACCAGGCGTTTTAACTGTTCTTTTTCTGTGTCTTTTATAAACCGCATGTTACCACTTTAAAGAATTTAATTGATGTATTTATTTATTATTTTATTTTTAGTTCTTATAATTTTTCCTTCCATCCTCAAAACTATTAGTGCAAAGATTATCCCTAAAAGCGACCCCCCAAGGACGTCCAGGGGGTAGTGGACCCCCAGATAAATGCGTGAAAATGCAACTATTCCTGCAAAAAATAGGAAGAGGTAGATATGTTCATATTTGATTCCCAAAATGGTGAAAGCAGAAAAAGCAGCGATTGAATGTCCAGAAGGGAAAGCATATCCACTCATATCTGTTAAAAGAGAAATATCAGATAAAATTTCACCAGGTCGGGGGCGAGCAATCAAAATCTTTAATAATTCCGTGAAAAAATAGCCGGATATTAAAGCTATAAGGCATAAAAAAGCAGCATTTCTTGCTTTTTCCCCTCCAAAAATATATAGTAATCCACAAAATATGAGCCAAAAAAATTGAGTCCCTAATTGAGTAATTAAAGGCATTAAAAAATCAAATAGAGGATTTTTAAGCTGTATGTTTAAAAAGTAAAAAAAAGATATGTCCAGATTAGTCACGTATTCCGCAAACTGGTCCAGCATAAAATCAACTAAAAAAATGAATTAAAGTATTTCATTTATAAGTTCTGCATTGAGTATAGAAGCTCCTGCAGCACCCCTAATCGTATTATGCCCAACCAGAACATATCGAAAACTATTATTAAATGCCACATCTTGTCGTACTCTACCAACAACCACCGACATTCCTCCAGATTCATTACGATCCATTCTAGGCTGGGGTCTGTTTTCTTCACTCCGAACCACCACTGGATTTTTAGGGGCAGAGTAAAGATCTAATTTTTGAGGTAAACCAGTGAAATCAGCCATGGTGCTTTCAATCTCTTCCACATCCGCTGGATCTTCCATTTCAATGAAAACTGCTTCAGTATGGCCATCCACCACAGCCACACGGTGACAGGAAGCACTGACTCCGAAGGAAGCAGGAGTAACTACGCCATCTTCCAGGTCTCCTAAAAGGTGCAGTGTCTCAGTTTCAATTTTTTCTTCTTCTTCTCCAATAAATGGTACCAGATTATCCACAATAGCCATGGAAGGAACCCCATTGTAACCTGCACCTGATACAGCCTGCATGGTGGAAACATAAACTCTTTTTATATCAAAGCGGTCATAGAGAGGTTTCAGAGTAAGGGTAAGGGCAATGGTAGAACAGTTAGGATTAGTTACAATAAATCCATCCCAACCCCTATTTTTTTGTTGAACTTCAATTAGGTCCAGATATTCTGGGTTTACTTCGGGGATAACCAGAGGTACATCATCTTCCATTCTCATAGCACTGGCATTAGATGCCACGATATGAGACCTGGCAAATTCAGGTTCAACTTTCGCCGCAGTATCAGAAGGTAGAGCAGAAAAAACAATATCCAGATCATCTACCTGAGAAGGGTCTGTATCCACCACCACAATATCTCTAACAGACTCCGGCATCTTATTATCTAAATACCAGGTAGTAGCATCTTCATATCTTTTTCCAGCCGACCTTTGAGAAGCAGTAAGGGCGGTTATATTAAAATTTGGATGCTGGTCCAGTAATTCTATGAATCTCTGGCCCACCATTCCGGTTGCTCCAAGAATACCCACATTTACCATTTTATCACCTGTAATACCTATTACTAATTAGAATTATATTAATTGATCTAAAATAATTAAATTTATCTATTAATTCCCAGTACATCAGCCATGTCATTAATTTTCCCACTATCAGCAGTTTTAATAAATCTCAGGGCTTTTATGACTCCACTTATAAATGCCTGACGATTATGGGCCCGGTGCACAATTTCCAGTCTTTCACCATCCCCGGCAAATAGCACCATATGATCGCCTACAATATCCCCACCACGTACAGCATGCACCCCAATTTCTTCTTTAGTACGTTCACCTATCAAACCATTTCTACCATATATTCCTACTTCTGAAGGTTCACGTTCCAATCCATTAGCTATTATTTCAAAAGCCCGATTGGCAGTACCAGAAGGCGAATCCTTTTTATGTTTATGATGGGCTTCAATTATCTCTACATCGTAATCCGACAAAATAGGAGCCAGTTCCTGAAGTATTTTGAAAAATACATTAACTCCAATAGCCATATTAGGTGATATCACAGCTTTAATGTTATTTTCAACTATGGCTGATTTTATTTCCTTTAATTGTTCCGGTGTGAATCCAGTGGTACCTACAATCAAATTTACTCCGCAGCTTGCTGAAGTTTTGATAGTTTCCAATGCCGCAGTGGCAATGGTGAAGTCCACCAGTACATCTGCATTGGATTTTTGGAGTGTTTGGGCCAGTTTCTCTGCCCCGGTGATTTTTACACCAATTAAACCAATTCCTGTAACTTCACCCACGTCTTTACCTTCCAGAGGAGTGTTAGGGGCTTCAATTGCAGCCACTACTTCCATATCATCCTGTTGAAGAATAGTTTTAATTATTCCGGATCCCATCCTTCCGCCTGCACCAGTCACTGCTACTTTAATCATTATTATACACCGCCTATCAAGATGATTAAAAAAAAATATGTTTATTATTTTCCTGCTAAAAATAAAATAGAAAGATACCCTGGTAATTATTAATGAATTTAAATCAGGGAAAGTTCTTCCAAAACCAGTTTAAGTTTTGCCTTACTTTCATCCTTTAGTGGTGCCAGAGGCATTCTAACATGGCCTGCCGGTCTTCCCATCATATTCAAAGCATCTTTAGCTGGCACCGGATTACTCTCAACAAATAAAATTTTCATCAGATTATATATTTCATAATGAGTCTGGTAAGCACCTTCAAAATCGCCTGACAATGCTTCATTAACCATTCTACTCATACGAGACGGGTCAACATTGGCCAATACAGATATGACCCCTTTGGCCCCTAAAGACATCATGGGTAAAGTCAAGTTGTCATTTCCCGAAAGTATCATAAACTGGTCTTCCAGATCATTGGCCAGAAGTTCTTTCTGAATCATGGAAACCTTATCCATATCCGGGTTAGCCTCTTTAATAGCTACTATGTGGTCCATTTCTGCCACCTGGATTATGGTATTCACATCTATATCTGTACCGGTACGTGATGGTACGTTATAAACGATAATAGGAATATCCGTATTATCCGCCATTAGTTGGTAGTGGTTGACCAGTCCATGGGGCTGGGGTTTATTATAGTAGGGAGTAATAACCAGAGCAAAATCAGCACCTGCATTTTCAGCATATTTTACCAGACTTAAAGCTTCTTTAGAAGAATTACTACCTGCACCAGCAATAGTATTTACTCTGCCATTAACTTCGTCCACTAGAATATCAATCATTTTTCGTTGTTCATCATGAGTAATGGTGGCTGACTCTCCGGTGGTTCCTGCTGTTAGAATACCATCCACACCATTTTCTATTAAATAATTTATATTTTCCCTCATCCCTGGTTCATCTACCTCATCATCAGAGGTAAATGGTGTAACCATAGCCACAGTAGTACCTTCTAAATTCATTTTAAGACACCCCTAACCAATTCATAAGCTTTTTTACCATCTTTCCACTCCAGAAAAATCACCACTGAAGTCTGTGATGATGATATTTCTACGATATTGATATTATTTTTTCTGAGAGGTTCGGTAACATCAGATATTATGCCGGGAGTATCTATGAAATCTGGACTGGTAACTGTAATCATTGCTATTTCCTTTCCTAAAGAAAGTGATGATAAATTTTCATTTTCCACCACCACATCGTGTAATATGCGGTGGGCTTCCTCGGCATCTTTTTTGTTGACAAATACAGTAATTGAAATCTGACCGGTGGAAATACCAAATATGTTCATATTATTTTTAGCCAGAATAGATGTCAGTTCAGCTAAAATACCTGTTTTATTGAGAATACCGTCACCTACTACCGCAATAACCGAAATAGGTTCTCCATGTAAGGTGGTGGTCTTGAGCATTTCCTGTTCTGAAGGTCCAATTATATCTGTACCCACAGCAGAAAGGTCTCCATGTTCAAATCCAATTATCTTTGCATTAATATTAGGATCTTTATATTTCAGGGCATGAGGATGCAGTACCTGGGCGCCGTGGGTGGCCAGGTCTCTCATCTCTTCTACTGAAATTTTATCTAATTTTTTAGCGTCTTCTACCATATTAGGATCAGTGGACATTACCCCCCCTACATCGGTGACAATTATAACTTCATCAGCCATTAAACAATGTCCTAAAAGGAAAGCAGTTATATCGCTTCCTCCCCTTCCTAAAGTTGTTATGTAGCCTTCAGTGTCCCGACCTAAGAATCCGCAAACCACTGGAATTATTCCCTGGTCCATCATTTTCATGATTTCTTTAGATTTATTTTCAGTTGCTTCAAAATCTACTTTTGCACTTAAAAGAGTGCTATCGGTAACAATAGGCCATTTATTGCTAAAAGGATCCACATATTCCGATTTAACTCCCAGTGATTCTATAGCTGATGAGAATATTCTTACGCTGGTCATTTCACCCATGGAAACTATTTCAGCCAGTTGTTTTTCTGTTACCGTATCTTCCATGGATTCATCCACAATATGCAGCAATTCGTCTGTGGTTTTATCAATAGCGGATACTACCACCACTACCTTTTTTCCCTTCATATATTCATTTACCACTGCTTGAGCTGCTTTTCTAATTCTTTTGCCATTGCCTATGGATGTTCCTCCGAATTTGGCCACTATTGTTTCCATCAAGATCCACAACCTTTAGTATAATATATAATAAAAATAATTAATATAAAATATGAATTTAAGTGTATAAGGGTCAATACACTTTTATTTAGTTATTTGAACCCTTAAAGTACTGCATTATTTCGAATTAACCGGGTAACATATCCTGCAATTTTATTTCGTAAATGTTTGGTACTTACGGTAGAATATTGTTCCACCAATTTTTTATTTTCATCAAAATCAGTGGTGAATTTACCCCGGTGAGTTTCAATTAGTTCTCTGGATATTCTTTTAACAAATGATGTTCTAATATTTCCCATTATTTTTCCTCCTCAATATTTCTTCTTGTTCTTTTTTATTTAAATCTGTAAGTATTTTCATTATCTGTCTGAGTCCTTCTTCATCAATATTATTTTTTCTGGCTATATTTTTTGCTTTTTTCTGGATATTTTCTTCCCTTTTAGGGTCATGTATATCCATATCCAGAAATATTTTAGCCTTAATAATATCACGGGATAGAGCTGTCCTTTTACTGATTAAAGATAAGATTTCTTCATCAATACTATCAATTCTTTCCCGGGAATCCTGAAGAAGTTTTAAAGCACGGGATTTATCCATTAAACCACCTTGGTGCCAATATTATTTATTTTAGTAGCAATGATATTACCGGGATATTTTTTCCAGGCTTCCTGGACATTTTCCTGATTTTTTTCATCAACTACCGCCACAAATGAAGGTCCAGTTCCAGACAATCCAGAAGCTATCGCACCAGCATCAAGAGCATCAAGAGCTATATTTGAATCAAATCCCAGTGCTGCACAATATAAAAACCCATTTAAAGTCAAAGCATTGAACACATCTCCCTGGAGAGTTTGCTGAAAGGCCATATCCACCCAGGGTGCCAGAAGCTTCATTCGCTTAACATCAGATTGTGCGGTCAGTGACTTTCTGTCGGGCATGTATATTAATATGTTTTGCTTTTCCAACTTTTCATGGTATATAAGTTCTCTTTTTAAATTGTGGGTTATGGTTAGTCCTCCAAAGAAAGAGGCACTGGCATCGTCAAAAGCCCCCGTAATAGTAACCCCAGCTTCTAAAGAGGCATCAATGGCCATATTAAGTATTTTCATATCCGACATGGGTTTCAATTCATATTCTTCTTCCAGCAACCTTGTAGTGGACATAACCACGGCATTAGAAGTAGCACTACTACTGGAAAGACCAGAAGCCACCGGAAGAGTTGAACTGGTTTTGATTCTAATCCCGGTGTTTAATCCATGATAATCCAGTACCTTCTTTACACATAATTCCATTAAAAGAGGATTAACATCAGGATTAGATGAACATTTTATTCCAGATTGTTTTAAACTAGCTTCTGCCGTTACATGAAGATCTATTCCAAATGCTGATCCACTACCTGTTGATATGGCATTTATTACTGTGGCTGAACCAGGAGCCATTACCTTTTTTTTCAAGATATCACCTTACTTAGCTACCGGAAGATATGAATAGGGAATTAAGTGATTATCAAATTACTATTATATAACTGTAACAAAAATATATTGTGTTAATAATAATTATTCTAAAGAATTTAGTAAAAAGTATTTAAGATAAACTAAATATTTAAGTTTCTGGATAATGGAATTATCTGGAAACAGGGTTAATAAATGTTTTATCGAATTTTTAAGATTGTATTAAATCAGAAAGATTTAAATATTGTTTGTGTAATAAATTTCAATCCAAAAATGCTATAATTTAAGAATATCTAAAAAGATGATATTATGGATAAAAAAAACAAGATGGCTTTGCTGGGCTCCATAGGAGGTCTGGTATTGCTTGCAATAATTTTATTATCCTTAATCTCAGTTATAGGAAACTCGTGGAGTCCATCCGCCAGTGGAAGCATAGCTGTGATTCCCATATATGGACAAATTGCGTATTCACCATCAAGTTTGATGGGTAGCAGTGTAAGTAATCCTGATGTTATTAAAGAACTAATACAAAATGCCAATCAGGATGTAAATGTTAAAGCCATATTATTGGAGGTGAATAGTCCAGGTGGAAGTCCTGTGGCCAGTGAAGAAATTATGGAATCAGTTCAAAATTCTGAAAAACCAGTGGTAGTCTGGATAAGTGATACTGGTGCTTCTGGAGCATATTTAGTTGCATCTGGAGCAGATCGCATCGTGGCCAGCCCCTCATCATGGGTAGGTAGTATTGGAGTACTGGTGGATCTAATTGACCTTTCAAGATTATATGACCGGGAGGGAATCAACAAATACGCCATTAAAGGAGGAGAGTACAAGGACATGGGTGCAGATTACCGGGAATTAACTCCAGAAGAAAAAGAAATGATGCAGAATATGGTTGATGAAGAATATGATTATTTCATAGAACAGGTGGCAAAAAATCGGAACCTGAGTAAAAGTTATGTGGCAGGAATTGCCGAGGGAAAAATATACACCGGAAGACAGGCAAAAAATCTGAAGCTGGTGGATGATTTAGGTGGCAAAGATGAAGCTCTGGATATAGCCGCCCATTTAGCAGGTATTAAAGATTATACTGTCGTTAGCTTTGCTCCCCGTACCACTCTGGAATCCCTTCTTAGCAGCATAGGCACTAAAATTGGCTACGCACTGGGAATGGGTATTGGGGAAAATATGAATCAGGAAACTATTCAGAATATTTATTAATCTGAAAATCCCTTTTTTGTTTTTTTTTGCTTATTTCTTAATTCTTAATTAAATTAGTGGAAAACCCAGTTGAAAAATAAAAGTTTTCATTATTTAATTGAACATTCCCCTCCCTTTTTTAAAATTTCCTTAAGATGGGATAAAAATAAGTATTAAATCCAGAATACAAAAAAAAGAAATTTTACAAAGGGAATAGCTTTTATAAAAAAAGGATAAATAAAATATAACATTAATTTAATAGTTCAGTTAAAGAGAAAAAAGTAATTCTAATATGGAGGTTTAAACATGGTTGTAAAAATCGAAGTATTTACTTCACCCACCTGTCCTTACTGCCCTATGGCAATAGAAGTAGTGGATGAGGCTAAAAAAGATCTAGGAGATGTTCTGGAAGTTGAAACAGTTGACATCATGCAAGATAGAGAAAAAGCCGTGAATTATGGACTAATGGCTGTTCCAGCGATTGCTATGAATGGTGTAGTCAAGTTTGTAGGTGCCCCCTCCAAAGAAGAGTTAATGCAGGCAATTAAAGAAGAATTAAATGAATAAATTTTTTTTATAATTTTTTTTGGGATTTATTAATGACTCCTTTGAATAACAAAGCTCCCTATGGTATCACCACAGGTAGTGCAGCAACTGCAGCTTCAGTGGCAGCATTAATGGCCATTAAAGGAGTAACAGATTTAAAATCAGTTAGAATAAATGTTCCTTTTGGTGAACTGGAAATAGAAGTTCATAATATTGAAAAAAAAGATTCCAATGTTGCCCGGGCCTCGGTGATTAAAAAGCCATATGGTGATCTGGATGTTACTATAAACCTGGAAATCATTGCAGAAGTCACCATAACCACCAATAAAGTAATTTCCATCAGGGGAGGTGAAGGAGTGGGACTGGTTACCAAACCAGGATTGCAAATCCCTGTTGGTGAAGCTGCCATTAACCCTGTACCTAGAAGTATGATTGAGGAAAATGTGAAAAGCTTGTTGGTTGATGGGGAAGGGGCCCTGATAACCATATCCATTCCTGGTGGAAAAGAAGTTGCGTCCCGAACCATGAACCCCCGCCTGGGTATAGAGGGAGGGATATCCATTTTAGGTACCACAGGCATATCACGACCCATGTCCAGTGCTGCTTATAAAGATTCACTGGAGTGTCAGCTGGATGTGGCCCTGGCCATGGGTTATGAGGATTTGATTTATGTTCCAGGTAATATTGGTGAAAAACTAGCCTTAAATTCAATGCAAGTTGAAAAAGACCAGATAATTCAAATGAGTAATTATGTTGGTTTTATGCTGGAAAAGGCAGTGGAAAAAGGAATTAAAAAATTAATTATTTATGGTCATGCAGGTAAACTGGTTAAAATAGCCGGTGGCATATTCAATACCAAACACTCTGTAGCTGATGCCAGAACTGAAATAATAGCCGCCCATGCAGCATTGAAAGGTGCATCACCAACCTTAATTGCAGAAATTTTCTCCAAAAAAACCACAGAGGATATGGTTGATATTTTGAATAAGGAATCTATCCGGGAGGAAGTTTTCCAGAGTATCTCCCAATCTATTAAAGACAAAATACAGGACAGATTTCCGCTTAAAGTAGAAGTTATCATAGTGCGTATGGATGGAACAGTTCTAAATCCATCATATAAAAAATAAATTCGCGCAACCTGGAGATTAAATAATATGAAAGTATGTATGGTGGGTCATTTTCCTCCCCATGTAGGTGGAATTGCATCCTATGTTTATTTATTATCAAATGCTCTCCTGGAAAGGGGGGATGAAGTCTATGTGCTAACCTATCCCCATGAAAAAATAGACGAAACCAATTTATATGTAGAATACGCTCCCACCCCCCCAATACCTGGATTAAGAGGTTTTATATTCACCATTACCGCCACCTGGAAGTTGATTAGAATGGTCCAGAAAAATGACATTGATCTTATCCATGCCCATTATTTACTCCCACCCGGATTGGTGGCTGTTTTAGGAGGGATATTAACCGGTAAAAAGATCTGTATAACTTTACATGGATCTGATGTATTTTTATTATCTTCCCGGAAATTTTTAAAGCCATTATTACGCCTGATTCTAAAAAAGGCAGATGAGGTATTTGTGGTAAGTAAATCCCTGGAAGATAAGATTTTAAAAATGAACATCCCCGGAGTGGATAAAAAACTAAAGGTTACCTGGAATGGGGTGGATGTGGAAAAATTTAATCCGGGAAATGTAAGTGATTTCAAAAAGGAGATAGGTATTGCGGAAGATAAACCCCTTGTACTATTTTTAGGAAATCTGGTTCGTCAAAAAGGTGTTCAGTATCTTTTAAGAGCTAAAAATTTTATGGAACAATCTGCATTTCTGGCCATTGTTGGTGATGGTCCTCTACTGCAGGATTTAAAGGGTATGGTAGAGTATGAAAATATTAAAGATGTCCATTTTACCGGGGCCCGCTATGATATAGATAAAATAATACCTGCTGCAGAATTAGTGGTCCTCCCTTCACTATCAGAAAGTTTTGGAATTGCCCTTTTAGAAGCCATGGCTTCAGGAAAACCAGTAGTGGCAACTTCTGTGGGAGGTATACCTGAACTAGTAACCGAAGATGTGGGAGTACTGGTGGAACCCAGAAATCCTATTGCCTTAGCAGAAGCTATTGATTTAATACTTGAAAATAAAGATTTAAGGGAAAAAATGGGTAAAAAAGCACGAAAAAAGGCTTTGAAATATGCAAATGTTAAGATACCATATTAATCTAAATTACATATTAGAAATATTTAATACTAATATTAATTAAAATAATAGTATCAGATTATGCTATTCAAGAATATTATTAAGATGTAAGTGCTTAGAAGGAGAATAAATATGAAAAATAAGGATTTCACTCATCTAACCACAGATGGGGTTCATATGGTAGAGGTAGGAGATAAACCTTCCCTGAAAAGGAGTGCAGTTGCATCAGGGAAAATTTTTCTAAAAAAGAAAACCATTGATTTAATTGAAAATAGTGCCCTGGAAAAGGGTAATGTTCTCACCACGTCACAGATTGCAGCTATAAATGCCGTCAAATCTACTTCCAGTATTATTCCCCTGTGCCATCCCTTGCCTGTCACCGGTATAGAAGTTAGCTTTAAAGTATTAAATGACCATATAAAAGTAATTGTAAGTGTAAATTCAGCCGGAAAAACAGGAGTGGAGATGGAAGCCCTCACTGGAGTTAGTGTTGGATTATTAACCATATGGGATATGGTTAAGAGTGTGGAAAAAGATGTAGATGGTCAATATCCCTCTACCTCCATTAAAGATATTAGAGTAGTTGAAAAAAATAAAGAAGAAATACTTTGAATAAAAGATTTGTTCGGGATATAATGATACTTTAAATGCAAAAATAAAGGAATTGAAATTTCCACAATCTTACCTAAAAGTGCTGATTATCATGGAAACTCTTGATTACAATCTGAAGGATATAATAAAGGGGTGTTACCCCCATATTGAGAATTTTAATCCTGCCCAAAAAGCAGTTATTGAATCAGGATACCTGGATGCAAAGGATAATTACATTATAGCCATTCCCACCGCCAGCGGAAAAACACTCTTAGGAGTCTTAGCAGCCATAAAGACCCTTTTAAACGGAGGAAAAGTTATTTATGCAGTTCCTCTTCTTTCTATTCAAAATGAAAAATTAAAAGAGTTTAAATTACTGGAAGAATACGGTTTTACAGTAGGAAGGCATCCCCAATCCAGTGATTTATCAGTAATGGTTTTTGAATCTTTTGATAGTATTACCCGTTTTTCATGGAACCATCTACGGGAAGTTGATCTTTTGATTGTGGATGAATTCCATATGATAGGAGAGTACTCCCGGGGACCCACCATTGAATGTGCCCTAACTCGTTCCCATATGGTAAATCCCGGGATGCGTATTGTGGCACTTTCAGCCACTCTGCAAAATATGGAAGAAATTGCAGGGTGGTTAAATGCCCGGGTAGTTGAACATGATTTCCGTCCAGTGCCCCTGCATAAAGAAGTGCTCAATACTGAAATGTTCAGTACCAGAAATAAGAACGATGTTATTGTTAAGATATTAGAAAAGGCATTAGAAGAAAATTCACAGGCACTGGCCTTTGTTTCCACCCGGAGATTTACCGAGTCCCTGGCCAGTTTTGTGGCAGATAAAATTAAAAATAAAGTACCCCCTTCCCGGAAGAAAGCTTTTAGAGAAGTTTCTGAAAAAATTCTACAGGTACCTGAAAAAAAAGGATCCCGACCTACCAGTATCTGTTTAAAATTAGCGGATTCTGCTAAAAACGGGGTGGCATTCCATCACGCGGGCCTTTTCAGTGAACAAAAGGAGATTATTGAAGACGAATTTCGTTCAGGAAATCTACTCATGATTACCGCTACCCCCAGTTTAATGTATGGAGTTAACTTACCTTCACGGAGTGTTGTAATCAGGGATTACACCCGATGGACATCTCAGGGCCCACAAAAGATTCCTGTATTTGATTATGAGCAAATGTCCGGACGTGCCGGCCGTCCACAATATGATGATGTGGGATACTCTTATCTGATTGCAAAAACTCTGGACGAAGCCTATGATTTACAGGAATATTATGTGCAGGGAGAAATCGAACCAACCCATTCCAAACTAATTGAAAATAAAGATGCGATTTACAGGCAAATAATAGCCCAAATAGCTTCTTCTATGGCAAAAAACCCGGTTGAACTTCAGGAATTTTTTTCAAAAACATTTTATGGATATCAAATGGAAAATAGTCCTTATATGAGTACATTTGCTGCCGAGAGTATGGAATATGAAATAAATAATGCAGTGGAATTTTTAATGCATAATGGGATATTACAGGCTACTCCGGAAGGACTAAAAACTACTTCCCTGGGATTATTAATTGCTAAATCTAACTATAGTGTGGAAACCGCAGTTAAATTAAAGGAATTTGCATCTAATATGGATGAACTGGATATTTATAAGCTTATTTATCAGATATGTCACACCCCTGATCTTCCCCTAATATCATTTAAGGGTCGTAAAAGTAAGGATCCTGTCCGGGAGAAATTGTCCAGCGCAGGAATATTTGCGGTTGATATGCAGAATGCAGAAGCAACCGCCGCTTCTTTAATGGAATGGATTGATGAACGAAATGAATATGAAATTGAAAATGCTTTCCATGTATATGCTGCTACCACCCGTCGGGCCGCCTATGAAGCATCACTTATGGTTAAGTTCTTCCGGGATATCTGTCAGGTTTTGGGAATTTACCAACCACTGGGTGATTTAGATATCCTGTCTGCCCGTTTTTACTATGGTGTTAAAGAAGAATTAATACCTCTGGTTCTGGGGGTAAAAAGATTGGGTAGGAAAAGAGCTAGAGCTCTTTTTAAAGCATTTGGTGAAGATTTAAGGCCTTTTACTGAGAAAGAGCTTCAGAAAGTAGAGGGTATAGGTCCTAAATTAGCAGCAGCGGTACATAGATATGCTCAAAGCTAAGAGAATATTAAATTTTTTAAGGGGATATATATGAGGATTCTAAAAAACCCCGGCCCACTTGAAGATTTAAAATTTTCAGAAAAGCTCAGTAAAAAAGAGCTACTGAATATATTAAAAAAAGAAGCATCTCAATTGCATATCAAAGACATTATGGATGCCAGTATCTATCTCCGGGAAGATGCTAAATTCATGCCTCCTAAAGAAAGGGATGATTTCATATCCCGATTTACAAAAGCATTTTTCCTACGTATCAAAGATTTAAAGGAAGACCAGGAAGAATATGAAGGTTTGGTGGATACTGAAAAACTAAAAGAGTTTCTTGGAGTTCTAAATGAACAAAAAAGAAATGTTAAATGCCATGAAGAGCTCTGTTTTAGCCATATTGCCATGATTGTGGCTACTTATACTGCTTTTGTCAGGGAAGAATCCATACATCCTGTAGGAACCCGGTTCCCCGGGGGTTTTATACTCAGATATGAAAAGGGCATTTATTATTGTCCGGTGAAAGAAAAACAGATGAATACTCCCGGGGCCCTGTGCCGCTTTTGTGTGAGTGTGCAGGAAGAAGACCTACCTGACTAATTTAGAATTAGGGAACCCTGAAAATAAGTAAAATTTATAAATTTTAAACTAAATCAATTGACCAATTATGAAAACTAGAAGTCCCAAACTGGCACCCAGATAAATAAAACGTGCGTATTTTCTTTTTTGATCTTTATCTGGAGTTTTTAATATTTTGAAAATAGAAAAAACAATTATGGTATTCATAATTAATATCATGGCCAGATAAGAACGCCCCAGGCCACCAACTATTAGGGGAATAAAGCTTATAAAAACCACCAGGGAAAATAGTATATATGATATTTTAAATGCCTTTTCCTGGCCATATTTTAAAGCTATTGAATGTGAATTTATCTTTTTATCCCCTAACATGTCCAGTGCATCAAAAATAATCTCCTCACCCAGGTCTATAAAAAAGGCTATAGCACTAAAAAGCCAAATAAATATGTTCCAGGGATTTTCCACCACAATGCCTCCAAAAATAAAGGTAATGGCCACTGAAGAACTAACCATCAGATTGCCGGGCAAACCTGTTCTTTTTAGCTTCCAGTTGTATAAAAACCCTGTGGCCCAGAATATTGCTGCAACAAAAAAGGCCAGGTTGCTGATTAAAGATGCGATGATTAAGCCGATTAATGTGGTGATAATAAACAGGACAATTATTTGTGATGGTCTAATCCTCCCTGAAGGCAAAGGACGGTGCGGTGCATTAATTTTATCAGATTCCATATCAAAATAATCATTTAAAATTAAGGATGAACTGGAAATAAAAAAACCTGCTGCAAAGCCCATTATTATTTGGTTAAGGGGAGGTATTTGACCCAGAGCAACTATTTCTCCTACAATAACACATATACCTGCAGCTAATGAGAGATCAAGCCGAAATAATGTAACTACTGGTTTTAATATCATGGAAATTAGTTACCCCTTGAAAATTAGAATAATAAAATATCAGTACCTGGAAGCCTTCGGAACGTGAGCTCGAATGTGCAGCTAATTGGGCACAGGCCACCAGGATTTACCTGAAGTATTGAATTAGTTTTTTTTATATAAATACTTGATTAATTTTTTTGAGATATTAAAAATATCCTTTAGAAAATCTGAGCCTAACCCAATCTTCTCCCCTACTGGTGAGGTAACCTCCCAGCCCAATGAGATACAACATCCCCGGATACATAATGAATCGCTGTAAACCTCCCTTACCCAGAAGTTGTATTAATGGATTTGAAGGCCCTAAACCCCATGAAAATGTTAATATGAGAGTTATAAGTGCAGTAAACCCTACTACCAGGGATAATATTACCATGGGTATATTAAGACCCAGTCGATAGGAGAATATTACGGCCAGAACTCCTGAAATAAAGGCGATTATGGTAAAAAAAGAGTGTATTTCTCCAGCATATAAAGGGAATACTCCAATTCCAATGATTGAAATAGCAAATAGAAGCAGGCAGGCAGAAAATAAGCGACATCCTCCACTTTTTAAAATAAAATAAACTGCAACCATGGTTAAAATTCCCATAATAATCAAGCTCAGGTTAAATATAGTGGAAGAAGGTTCCAATAAAGGAATACTGCCCCCTAATTCACTAATTGTATTTATTGAGGTGCTGTATCCAGGATACTGAGTTTCTACCAGATTGAGAACTGTAAAGAATTGTAAAAGCCCAACCAAAAGGATAATCCCTGCGATTTTGTAGTAATCTTTTTCCGGTTTGAATTTACTCCCTCTTTGAATATTAATACCAATACCTCCTTATCTAAATCAGTTAGAATGTAGATAATATAATATATTATAGGTTTAATAAGATTTATAATTCACTCCTGGCAGTTTAAATACTTAACCTGCTTTATAAATGATATTTTTAAATCATGGTGATATAATGAAAAAGAGTATAAAAAATGGTTTTAACTCAGATAACTCCACTAAAAGCCCTTTTTTAAACTTCACTTATATGGGAGAATTAAATAAAATTAAAGCAGATATCAAAAAAGAAAAGTGTGTGGATTTAAAAGAATGTTTAGAGCTTTTCCAGGAGCTATGGCTGAAAGAAAGAGCAGATTATAATATTTTAATATCTTCTGCTGCCCGTAAGAAATTGGGAAAAGTTGCAGATAAAGACAAAAAGCAATATTCGCAGATAAAGACAAAAATTGAGAAAATTGCAAAAAATCCTGAACATTTTAAACCACTCTCAGGAGATTTCCATGGCAGTAGAAGGGTGCATATAGGAGATTTTGTTTTAATTTACATTATTGATGGAGATAATATAATTTTAGAAGATTATGATCATCACGATCATATTTATATAAGATAGTGTTTAGCCTTAAATTCCTTGGATCTTTTAAGAGCGGTATAACCTATTAATTTTAGAGAATTAAATCTAAATCATCTCCATCCCCCACAGGAGTATCAGGTTCTTCTTAAATTATCTTTTTCTTAGATAAAACATGACTGCATTTGAATATTATAGCCAGAATATATGTATTAAAAAAATAGTAATAATTAAGTATGATAAAAAAGAGGGGCAGTGCAAATTATTAAGATTCTGATTCCATTTTTTCAGATGTATTTACAAAAAATAAAGATATTCCATCTACTATAAGACTCAATCCTATAATTAATGCCAGAAAATATGGATCCCATGCCCATGAACCCAGTAATACATATATGATACCCAAAAGGATTATGATAACATTGGATCCTTTATTGAAGGTTCCTTCTCGAGCAAATAGTCCCATTATACCGGCAATTATAAGGAAAAACCCACCAATGTAGAACCATAAACTGGCTAGAACACTTATGGCAACTATGCTTCCGAATAGTCCTAATCCTAAAATCAATGCCATTATACCAAATAGTAAGTAAAGTATGCTGACCCCTTTGTTTAGGGCCCATGATCCAAAACTTAAAGATAATAACCAGATTGCTATGAAGATTACTCCTAATCCAGCCAGTACACTTACTGTAAATATGCTGAATAAGGGGAAGGTAATTACCAGTAATCCCAGTATTATGGTTAATATACCCAGTAATGTATTATTTTGCATTTTTTCACCTCCAAAACTGCCCCTGCAGATTTATGTTTAGTTAAAGTATTAATTATAATTTTACATGTACTGGAGTAGAATAAAAAAATGATTTAAATTAAGTAGAAGCCCTTATATCCATAATATAATCAAAATTAGTTGATTGATTTTCAATGCGAGAATATATTTTTAAAAGATAATTAAGCTAATTGAAGAACAAATTAAGTTCATAGTAATTAAAGCGAATCTGATTTACCACTTAGTTCAAATTCTTATTAAAGTCTTGATAAACCAGGTTATGAAATCCTGCAAATCATCGCAAATAGTTCAGTACTACTTAGAATCCTCTTTAAAATATTCCTGGTGATTTTATAAGTTTTCTAATGTAGTATGTTTCAAATTTATTGGTGATTAAACTAAAAAATAGGAAAATATGGTTTATCCCCCACCATCACATAATTCGGATCCCATAGCTATTTCTTCCAGGCCCTTTCTCATATTTTTAGACTTTTCCATTGCAGCAGTGGTTTTATCTTGATTATTTCTAGATTTTTTTGTTTCTGATTTAGTAAATACTTCCAAATATTCCGTATTGTACCATAAATCAGAATCATTCATTTTAGCCCAACCCTGCTTTTTCTCTACTTTTACCGCAGATACTTCACCTGATGTTCCGGTTCCAGTATAACGAACCATAGAACCAATTGTTACGACTTTACCCCTTAAATCCCTAACTTCCATAGAAATTACCCCCTAATCCACATCCACATCAATGGATATGGAGGAGGAATCCTCACTTGATTTATCTTCAGATTCCATATCATCCATACTCACAGTCAATATAAGATAATCTCCTAATTTATCCAGTTCATCAACAGAAACCAGGTAATTTTGAGATTTGAATGACATATCCCCTTTGGAAATATTTATAGAATCAATTGAACCTTTTAAAGGATCAATAACCATATCTGAAATTTTACCAATCTCAAATCCATTTTTATCCAGCACTTTCTTACCTAAAAATTCACTAACTTTCATTTAAACACCAGTTTTTACTTGAAGACATGAAAATTTTATGTTTAAAATCATTTATATTATTTTATATTTAATTGTAGAAATTTAAATCCCGCATATATAGAATACAAATGTATTTCCAAAAAAACTGATTTATAATTAAATTAGCCTATTTGAAAATCTTTATTTTAGTGTAGATATAAACTAGTTATTACATGAAAACCTCAATTAGAATACTGAAAGTATTTGGAATACCTATAGAACTGGATATTTCTTTTTTACTTTTAATTATATTTATCTATGTTCTAGCATTTTTCAATATAATACCTCTCCAATTGGCAATTTTAATTACCCTGGTTTTTGCAACGGTGGTCATCCATGAATTATCCCATTCCTATGTTGCGCAAAAATATGGAGTGGAAATTAAAAAGATAGTGTTACTCCCTATTGGTGGAGTAGCACAGATGAGTGAAGTACCCAAAAAGCCCCGTCAGGAATTATTTATATCCCTGGCAGGTCCTTTAACTAATGTGATAATTGCAATAATATTATACCTCACATATCAATTCACTCTGACTTTACTACCGGGATTTATAAGTAATTTTATATTAGAATTCATGCTGGTAAACGTAGTCCTGGCGGTTTTTAATTTAATACCTGCATTTCCAATGGACGGCGGAAGGGTTTTAAGAGCTATTCTTGCAGAAAGAATGGATTATCTTAGAGCTACTGAAATATCTGTAAGTATTGGAAAAATATTTGCAGTTATAATGGCTGTAGCTGGTATTTTTGTAAATTTCTTCCTGATATTGATTGCACTTTTTATTTATATCGGTGCAGACCAGGAATATAAGTCCACCATAGTTTCCTCTCTTTTAAAGGGGATGCTGGTGGAAAATATTATGACCACCGAAGTAAAAACTCTGGACCCTCACATCACCATAGAAGAAGCTTTGAATAAAATATTCGAGTATAAACATATGGGCTACCCTGTTATAGAAGACCAGAAACTGGTAGGCATTGTGACCTTCCAGGATTTATCCCAGTCAAAATATAATAAAAATTCCATGATCCGAGAGGTTATGACTGAAGATATTATAACTGTATCCCCCCATGAAGAGGTTATATCTGCCCTGGAAAAACTTAATAAAAATAATCTGGGGCGTTTGCCTGTAGTGGAGGAAAATCGTTTAACTGGAATCGTGTCTAAAACGGATATATTAAAGGTCTTGAATTTGATGAGAAACAAAGTTCAATAAAGTTTTAATGATTTTTAGAGTTATATTCAGGAGAACATGTCATGGAAGACGCCTGTAGATTAATAATTGATAATATACTTCAAAAAAAAATTGTTTCAAAAGAAGATCTGGAAAAGGCTAAACGTCAACTTTGCCGGGATTTCAACCTGGAAAAGTTCATGAGCAATTCTTTAATCCTGGAACATTCGACTCCAGAAGAAAGAGAAAAAATAATCCCTATTTTGAAGAAAAAACCCACCCGTACTATTTCTGGTGTGGCCATTGTGGCAGTCATGTGCCAGCCACAGAAGTGCCATCATGGTAGATGCCTTTATTGTCCTGAAAGTGAAAAAGCACCGCCTAGTTACACCGGGGAAGAGCCTGCAGCCCTCAGAGCCAGGATGTATAACTTTGACCCTTATCTGCAGGTATATAACCGCTTGAGCCAGCTGCACAGTATCGGACACCCGCTGGATAAAGTGGAACTAATTATTATGGGAGGAACTTTCCCTTCCCACTTTTTATGTTATCAGGAATGGTTTGTATCCAAATGTTTGCAGGCCATGGTTGATTTTGGGGAGAAAATATTCGTGAAAAATGCTGAAAATAAAGATCCCCTCCCTTCAATCAAAATCCCCCATTATGGTGATTATGATTATGTGCTACTAAAAGATGCTCAAGAAGCCAATGAAAATTGTCCCGTCCGTTGCGTGGGAATTACCTTTGAAACCCGACCAGACTATTGCCGGAAGGAAGATGTGGATCGTATGTTATCCCTGGGTGTTACCCGGGTGGAATTAGGAGTGCAAACCCTGTACAATTTTATTTACCAAAGAGTAAAAAGAGGGCACAATATTCAGGATGTTATCGATTCTAATAGAATTTTGAGAGATTCTGGAATAAAAGTAGCCATGCATCTCATGCCCGGGCTTTTTTCTGATTTTGAACGTGACCTGCGTATTTTCAGAAGATTATTTAATGATCCTGATTTTAAGCCAGATATGTTGAAAATTTACCCTTGTCTGGTTACCCAGGGAAGTTTGTTGTATGATATGTGGAAAAAAGGAGATTATGAACCATATACCAGTCAGGAAGCAGTGGATTTAATTGTGGAAATAAAAAAGATTCTTCCTAAATGGGTAAGGACCATGCGTATACAACGGGACATACCATCCAACCTCATAGAAGCAGGAGTAAAAAAGTCTAACCTGGGGGAGCTGGTTTATGATAGATTAAACCAGGAACAAGTACAGTGCCAGTGCATTAGATGCCGTGAAGTGGGACATAAATCATTAAATGGATTAAAATCACTTGAAAAAAAAATGAGACTTACTGAAGAAAGATATGAAGCTGCAGGTGGGCAGGAAATATTTTTGTCATTTGAAGACCCCTCCTGTGATATTTTAGCCGGATTCCTGCGCCTTAGAATACCTTCAAATCATGCCCATCGTAGAGAAATTACAGATAAAACTGCTCTTGTGAGGGAGCTGCATGTTTATGGTCCTTTAATACCTCTGGGGAAAAAGGAAAGTGAAGTGGGTCAGCACAGAGGATATGGAGAAGAACTTTTAGCCCGGGCAGAAGAAATAGCGGTTTCTGAATTTGATAAGGATAAAATTTTGATTACCAGTGGAATAGGGGTGCGTGACTATTACCGCAAATTCGGATATTATAAGGAAGGGCCCTATATGGCTAAAAAATTTTAGTTAAGTCTTTAATATCTGGAAAATTCAGGGCAAATAGTTCAATTAAAAATTAAAGGGGATGAATATGTTGAAAAAATTAAAACCTGTAGAAAAATTGGCTAAAATGATTGATCATACTAATGTGAAGGCTGATGCAACTGAAGAAGATATCAGAAAACTTTGTAGTGAAACCATAGAATATGGTTTTGATTGTGCAGTAGTAACCCCCACTAATGTATCATTAGCTTATGAAATCCTGAAAAATACTCCAGTTAAAGTTTGTTCAGTTATAGGTTTTCCTGCCGGAGTTAATACTCCATCTACTAAGGCTTTTGAAGCTATAGAGGCTATTGAAAATGGTGCAGAAGAAATAGACATGGTGATGAATATAGGGGCTATTAAGTCACATAGAGAAGATAAATTACTGGAAGATATAAAATCTGTGGTGGATGCTGCCCAGGGAAAAGTAGTAAAGGTTATTTTTGAAACAGCATATCTGACTGATGCAGAAAAAATAAGAGCCTGCGTAATTAGCAAAAAAGCAGGAGTCGACTATGTTAAAACCTCAACTGCTTATGGTGGTCTTTCTGGAGCCACCATAGAAGATGTGACTTTGATGAAAAATAATATCAGCCCCCCCATGAAAATAAAAGCAGCTGGAGGTATAAGGAATTTGGAAGCAGCCCAGGCCATGATTGAAGCAGGTGCCAGTAAACTGGGTACATCCAGTGGAGTAAAAATCATAAAAGAAATGATGGAACTCCAAAAAAAATCATAGTTTGGTGATAAAAATGAGAATTCAAATTGAACTGGAAGGTAAGGGAAAGGCAATAGCTCAATTAGATGAAAGAAATCCAGAAACTGCCACTAAAATATTTGAAAGCCTTCCTATGGAAGGAAGAGCACTTCTCTGGCTGGAAGAAATATATTTTGATATTCCCCTTACCCTGGATTATGAAAATCCATCTAAGACTGCAGAACCAGGAGATATTTCTTACTGGCCTCCAGGTTTTGCTTTTTGCATATTTTTTGGTTCTACCCAACCCTATTCTGAAGTTAATCATATAGGGAAAGTGGTTGAAAATCTGGAATTATTATTCGAAGTCCGTGAAGGAGATAGAATAATATTAAAACCCTTAAAATGAGTTAAATCCTAAAATTGAAATATTAATCCACATGTAAATTTAATAAAAGATCACATGATAAATAGATTATTATTTTAATAATCCACCGGATTTATGTGCTGATAGAGGGTGTCTCTTTGAGCAGGTATCCTATCCAAATCTTTAATTATTCGTATTAATTCTTCAGGATCTGTTCTTTCACCATACGAAGCTCCTGCAGATTTAGAAATATTTTCTTCCCCCAGTGTGCCACCCATATCATTGGCCCCAGCCATCAGACATATCTGCGAAAATTTAAATCCCAATTTAACCCATGAAACCTGGATATTTTTTATTGATTCGTGAAACATCAACCGGGCCACAGCATAAAGCTTTAAGTCCTGGGCACCTGTACTTCCTGGTCTGGCTAACCCCTGTTGATAAATAGGGGCTTTTTGATGCATGAAAGTTAGTGGAACAAATTCTGTAAAACCATGGGTTCTGTTTTGAATATCCCTTAATATGCTCAAGTGTTCCACCCGGTGCTCCAGACTTTCCACATGACCATACATCATGGTGGAAGTGGTGGGAACTCCTAACTTATGTGCCGTTTCAATTACTTCTATCCACTCGGATGTATTTAGTTTTCCCGGGCAGATTACTTTTCGTACATCATCATTTAGAATCTCTGCTGCAGTTCCGGGCATTGATCCTAAACCTGCTTCTTTTAATATTTTTAAAGTTTCATCAATACTAAGTCCAGATTTTTGGGAGCCATAATAAATCTCCATAGGAGAAAAGGCATGCAAGTGAACATCTCCCAGTTCATTTTTAACACTTTTTAGAATGTTTTCATAAAAATAAGCATCAACATCAGGATGCAGTCCACCCTGAATGCATATCTCCCTGGCACCTGCTTCAACTGCTTTTTTTGCTCTTTTTACCATATCCGGAACTTTCAAAAAATAAGATTGCTGGTGGTTTTGGTCTGTTTTAAAGGCGCAAAACCCACATGTTCCAGAACATATATTGGTGAAGTTAATATTCCAATTTTTAATAAAAGTTACCTCATCTCCAACCAATTGCTGCCTTATAATATCTGCCGTGATTAATAAAGCATTATAATCATTTCCTGTGACATTTAAAAGGTATAATGCATCTTCTGAAGAAATAGGGCCTTTTAATGCTCGTTCTAAAATTTGCTCAGTACGGGGTTTAATATTCAGCTTACCCAACATGAGAATTGATATCTGGTTCTATATCTTTAAAAGTTTTGGTTTGATGAAGATATCTATTGCCCATACATTAAGTTGAGAATTATGCTTTCAGACTCAATAATTACCGATAAATTTAAATATATTAGAGTCCTAGGTAAATTTGGAGGTGAAATTATGGCCGAATTACCTATTGCACCAGTAGGCAGAATCATAAAAAATGCCGGTGCACAAAGAATCAGCGACGATGCAAAGGAGGCTTTAGCAAAAGCTCTGGAAGAGAAAGGTGAAGAAATCTCCCGGAAAGCTGTCGAACTTGCAAAACACGCTGGAAGAAAAACTGTCAAGGCTAGCGACATTGAAATGGCCGCTAAACAATAATTTTAGCGCCTATTTCAATTTTTTTTAATTTTACTCTTTTTATTTTTTAAAAAAATGTATTTTTATTAATATGATTCTTTGGATTTGTTTTTATACCCCTAAAGAACCCCTTCATTTTCAGATTTTATTTTCATTATATGAATGATGATTTATTTATCCTAAAATCCAAAAATTGAAGTACTTTCCTATTAAATTAAGATTTAATAGACATATTTATTTATATATCTATTTTAAATTAATACGACCTTAAAGGAGAATATTTATGAGCAATATAGAAAATTTAAAAGAAGCATTCTCAGGAGAATCTCAAGCAAACCGAAAGTATCTGGCTTTTGCTAAAAAAGCAGACCAGGAAGGATATCCTCATATCGCACGGCTTTTTAGAGCAGCTGCTGCAGCAGAAACCGTGCATGCCCATAACCATTTAGATGCAATGGGTGGTATTAAAAGCACTGAAGAAAACCTGAAAACTGCAATTGAAGGTGAAATTGCAGAATTTGAAGAAATGTATCCTGATTTTATTGAAGAAGCTAAAGAAGAAGGGAATAAACAGGCTGAGTGGACTTTTGATGTAGCCAACCAGGTGGAAAAAATTCATGCCCAGCTCTATCAAAAAGCTCTGGAAAATATAGAATCAAAGGTAATGGTTGATTACTATGTTTGCAACTGGTGCGGGAATACAGTAGAAGAAAAACCACCGGAAAAATGCCCCATCTGCAATGCCCCTGTTGAAGAATTTTTAAAAGTAGATTAATTCATTAATAATTAAAATTTTTCTTATTTTTTCTTACTGTTTTGTTATTTTTTAGGATTAAGAGAATAATGATATAACCATCAGCAATACTCACCCCCCAACTCCTCATTATAAATCAATAACAATACAACCCTGCATAATATTTATATTACGGATTATTAAATTGTAGAAGTAGTACTATCTATTTATTTTGGTTGCAGTATTCTGTAAATAAAGTTATAGTTAGATTTGATGGAAAATTAGTCATCTTTTTTAATTCATATAAAATTTAAAATAAATTAAATTATATCTAAATAAATATTTTTAAAGAGTCCTGGTTTTCTAGGAAAAAATTTCTAACATTATTAAAGGTATTAATAGATTTAATAATAAATTAGTATAAAATAAAAGATTTAATCCATTTGAGGGAAAAGGTTATATAGGAATACAGCTATAACCTAGATGGACGCCCTTTAGGGCCGGTGGTCTAGGGGTATGATACCTCCCTGACACGGAGGTGATCACGAGTTCGAATCTCGTCCGGCCCATTGCCGTGGTAGTTCAGTTGGGAGAACGCCAGACTGAAGATCTGGATGTCGCTGGTTCAAGTCCGGCCCACGGCATTTAATATAGGTTTTATTTTAAAAATAAATTTAAATTATATAAATTCAATTTTATAATAAGATTAATAGATGCTTTTGTAGTGGTATGTTAAATCATAAGTACTTATTTTAAACTAATCTTAGATATGAATCATTATCTATTTATTATCCATTATTTGAAGCCTTTAAATAGGTACTGGTAGAATCACTGATTTCTAAATGGATAAATTCCCCTATTTTTGCATTTTTCACCACTACAGGCATGTAAGAATTAGTTCTACCGATAAAACCGCCCTTTTTTCCTTTTTCTACTATTAAAACTTCCTGAATGGTTCCAATGTATTTAAGGTTATCCTGATTGGTAATTTCAGTTTTAATTTTTTCAATCATTTTAGAACGTTTTTTAAGTTCTTTGAATTCAATTTCATCTAGATTAGATGATTCAGCTAAATATCTGTGTTTGTATTTAGATAAATGGACGAAATTGGGTTTAATCTCTTTTAAGAAGTCGCAGGTATGTTGAAATGCCTTTTCATCTTCTGTAGGATAAGCCACGATAATATCTGTAGCCAGGGTTATTTCCGGTATTTCCCTTCTAAATTTATTAATAATATCTTTATATTCATTTACTGTGTGGCAACGGTTCATATCTTCCAGAACCTGATTACTACCGCTTTGGATAGGGATGTGAATAAATTTGTAAACCTTGTTCGATTTAAATGAATCTATCAAGCCTTCTACATCATCCATCATGCTTTTAGGATGCATCATGCCAATCCTGAGACGGAAATTACCATCCAGAGCAGTTATTTCATTTATTAAATCTGAAAGTTTTTCACCAGTATCTTTCCCATAAGCTGCTGTATCCTGAGCAGTTAATTGAATCTCCACACATCCTTCCTGGATTGCTTGACGGGCTTCTTCCACAATTAATTTACTGGGATAACTCTGTAATCCTCCCCGGGCAAAACGGGTGCAGCAGTAAGTGCACTTACCCATACATCCTTCACAGATCTGGATAATATGAATCATAGGATTGGAACGAATTTTTGGGAGTCCTGCTTTACATCCAGACGATATTCCAGTAAGATGATCATTTTTACCATCAAGAACTGATTTAACCAGTTGAGTTATTTTTTGAATTTGATGGGGGCCTATCCATCCTGCTTCAGGTGCAATTCGGGATAATTTATCTGGTTCAATTTCCACCATGCACCCCCCTACAATTAACTTTTTTTCTGGAAAATCTTTTTGAATCTTCTTTATGCGGTTTATAACTTTGTGTTCTGTGGGATGTTTCACATAACAGGTGTTTATAATAATCACCTGAGCATCTTCCACATTAGAAACCACATTTATATTTTCTGTAGACAGAATTCCGGCCATGATTTGGGAATCAGCCTGATTAAAAGTACATCCAAATGTTTCAATGTAAACTTTCATTTTATCCTCAATTTGACGTTTATTATCTTAAGTTACCTTCCATACTCTAAATAAGGTAGTAAATTAAATACAATGGTAAAAATACCGATATTTATCATTAATAATAGAGGGTTCTCTAAAAAATTAGATAAAAAGTAACCTGAATCTCTGATTTTTAGAAATTCAGGAAAAAAATGAGAATGATGAAATATCTTATCCGGTTATATTACCAGCCATATTCACCTATGAGTGGTACAAATGCCACTCCACCTAAATTCTTAGATTTAAATTTGTTTTCGCCAATTTTATCAATGATTATTAACTCCTGATTATAGTTAGAGGACCCCACCGGGATTATAAGTTTTCCACCTATCTCTAGCTGATTTTTTAGACTCTCAGGTATATCCGGAGCACCGGCGGTAACATATATCCTGGAAAAGGGAGCATGTGCTGGTAAACCCTTAGTACCATCCCCCACTATAACTGTAACTCTTTTATCATATCCAGTAAGCTTTAAATTTTTTTTAGCTACTTCCGCCAGGGAACTGATCCTTTCTATACTATATAAATGGCCTTCTTCGCCAATTATCTCTGCCACAATAGCGGCATTATATCCAAATCCGGTACCTATCTCCAAAACATTCATTCCCTTCTTTAAATCAAGTTTTTCAGAAATGATGGCTACCATATGAGGGGCAGATATGGTTTGACCCTCACCAATAGGTAAGGGCTGATCTAAATAAGCTCGTGATTGGAATTCCTCTGGTAAAAATTCCTCCCGGGGGACAGTTTCCATGGCTTTTTTGACTGATGGTGAGCGGATAATCCCGTAACTTTCTAATCGAGCCACCAATTCTTTCCTTGGTAAAGACAATTCTGATTTCATATAATCCCTTAAAATGTAAGTGATTGAATCTTAGCTTTCTAAAGTGGAAGATTTGACTATTTTGCTGGTCAAATCCTGATTGAATGTGTTAGATTTAAAAGGTCTCCCATAAATTCTTTTAATTATTCCTGCATTTGCAGAACCTTTTCTCATCTTCCGATCCATGGTTTTTAATGATTTAATTTTAAATATGGTATTTTCTATTTTCACTAGATCTCCTATATTAAATATAAAATCCCGTTCTACTTCCACTTTATAAGATGATATTCTTCCATGAAAATCAACTGAAATTCCAACCCGGGCCAGAGTATCGAGAGAAGATCCCCATATAGTATCTAAATCACTTACAATACTTTTTGAAACTCTTGAACCTTTTTTAGTCTCCAGTGAAGTAATTTCAACCCTGATTTCACCTAAGGGAAGCACATCCCCTACCTTTAATAATTCATCAGGATAAACTTCCACAAAGTCTTTATATGATTTTTCATGTTCACTGACAATAATGCGGAATTTAATAGGTTTATTATGACTTAATTCATTTCTATAAACCGTCTGACACTCTTTGCATTTTAAAAGTAGTTTCTCAATAAATTTGGATTTAGATGTCTCTTTTTTAGATTTTAATACTTCATAAGAATCAGATCCACATATGGGACATTTCATTTTATATTACTCCCTATAAATCAATTGAGTAGTGTATCGTAGATTTATCTATAATAGATATATTTATCTTCAATTTATAAAAATATTTAATAAAATTATGGTTTTTTTTGTAGAAAATGATCCACTAACCCCCCATTTTGAAGAATTTCCAGCATGAATTTTTTAAAGGGTTCTATTTGAAAAGTTTTATTGGTAGTTAAATTTAGAATTTCACCTTTTTCCAGGTCAATTTGTATTTTTTCCCCTTCACGTACTTCAATATCTGCAACAATTACAGGAAGCCCAATATTAATAGCATTCCGGTAGAAAATTCTTGCAAAGGACCGGGCGATTATAGCAGAAACACCTGCATGTTTTAATGCCACTGGAGCCTGTTCCCTGGAAGATCCACATCCGAAATTCCATTCAGCAACTATTATGTCACCTTTATCCACTTTATCTGCAAATTCATCCCTTACTCCTTCCATGACATGTGATGCTAGATCATCCAGACTAAAAGTTCTTAAATAACGGCCAGGGATTATAACATCCGTATCGATGTTATCTCCAAATTTCCATACTTTTCCAGTAATTGGTTCTATCATAAAATTGCTCCTTAAGTAGTGACTAGTAAAAAATTTATAAGTAGAATTAGTATGTGAAAATAGTAACTTACTTCCAATTTTTTTTTAAAGATTGTAATGTTAAGTGGTCAATGATTTTTAATTCTGAAAAGTTAAGAATAAATATGATTTATTTAACTTTACTTAAATAATCTTAGTGCAATAAAAAGATATATAAAATTATCACCGTTTACGGTGATTAGAATTTCTAAAGAGTATATTATACCATGCGCGAACCAGTATTTTGAGGTTGGGTAACTACAATATGGCAATTCATATCCTCAGTAGCATCCTCAATCACTTTAATTATTTCTCCAGGATTATTATCAGTAATAGCATAAGTAGTAGGCCCAAAAGAGCTCATACCAGCACCAGCAGCACCAGCTTCCAGCATAGATTCAATAATTTCACTGATTAAGTTAGGCTGAAGTTTTCTTTCAATCTTTTTAAAGCCAATGTTCTGGATAGCATTTATAGCTTCTCCAAAATCATCCAGATCATGTTCCAAAACAGCAGGCATCATCTTCATCAGGATGATATGGGAAAGAGTTTCAACTTCCCTCAGAGGAATGGGGCAATAATTTTGAAAAATATTGACTTCTTTAGAACCTGAAACCCATTCTTTAGTATCAGGTATGGCCAGAACCAATTTCCAATCTTGGGGAAAATCATAACGTGCAATTAATGGTGGAGGTGATGCATTGGATGCTGAAGAAGGGAGAAAACCTGTTTTTTCTTTTATCTTATGGCCTCCATCCACAATAAACCCCCCATGACTAAAGGCACCAACCCCAATACCGGATGTGCCTCCCCGGCCCACCACCTGACCCATTTTATTAGTTTCCAATTCCAGTTGATGGAGTTCGGTTATTAATTTAGCAGTGGCCAGAGATATTTGGGTACCTGATCCTAGTCCAGAATGGGCCGGATATGTTTTTAATACAGTAAAAACAAAACCACCATCAAGATTAAAGTATTGAATAGTATTTGAGGCAGCTTTTATAATCTTTTGAGTGTATTCCTCCATCAATTTTGAATCCAGATTTTTAGAATCCTCAAAATTTACCTGGATACCCTGATCTATCATTTGAGCTTTGATGACTAATTGGGGGTCTTTGATGGTGATTCCCACCCCACCATCCATTCTACCCCGGGATCCATTTAAATCAATTAGAGTTAAATGTAGTCGGGAATGAGTTTCAATAATCAATTAAACAACCATGATAATTTAATTATCCTTTAAGGGGATAGAAAATTCCTTTTCAACCTCTTGTCGATAAATGGAATTCATTGTGCAGAAGGGTATGATGCGTCCATCAGGTAATGCATAGTGAATAACACATCTTTTTACACGATCTTCATCAAAATTCCAGGGATCCATAAAGTGCATACAAGAAATTAAGAGAGTTTTATGATGGAAATCGCCTAAAGATTTGTAAGATCTGTCTTTAAAAACAGACGTCAGAATGTTTTTAATATCCACTGATTCCGGGGCCTCACTACGATCAATGGTACGGGGTAACTCCAGGGTAGCCCTGGCTACAGATTTTGCTTTACCTGTAATTCCCCCATTTTTAATATCCCCGGTGCTTTTTTCCAGAAGTTCAAAGAACCTGTCCACATCCACAAAACGAGTTATAGGGATTATATCACCATTATCAATGAAAATGTAGGTTGCTGTACCGCAGTGCTGGTGGCAGGTAAAGGTAACCTGGGGTTCATCCTCCAGAACCTGTACAAATTCAGATATGGAATGTACCGAAGAAGCAGGATAGAAATCATCCAGGGCAATTTTAGAGTTAGTCTGTTTTTCAACCATTTTCTGAAAATCAGGTATGGTCACTCTCTGGGCCTCTACCTGATCCGCAGGAGTTCTTCCTGCAAACGAAACAGGCTGGAAATTAACACCACGAATAATATCCAGGTTATCCACTGCAAAACGAATAATATCCCCTATTTGATTATCATTTATCCCTTTTACTATGGTAGGAACTAAAACTATACCTAAATTAGCTTTTCGACAATTTTCAATGGCATCAATTTTAAAAGGCAGTAAATTTTTTCCCCGATTATTTATATAGGGTTCTTCAGTTATTCCATCAAATTGAAGATAAATTGTATTTAATCCTGCTTCTTTTAAATCTTTGGCCAGTTCAGGTCTCTTAGCCAGTCTGATACCATTAGTTGCAATTTGAGTATGGCTGAATCCTTCTTCCTTGGCCAGCTTTATCAAATCCACAATATCCTTTCGTATGGTGGGTTCTCCTCCAGCATACTGAATAGCCGGAGTAGGGACTGGCTTATTACTTCTCAAATTCCGGAGCATCTGCCTTATTTCTTCATAAGTGGGTTCGTATAAATATTTAGAAACCGCTGCATTGGCAAAGCAAACCGGACATTTTAAATTACATCTATTGGTAACATCAATAAGGCCTAAAATAGTATGACTTTCATGATCAGGGCAGATACCACAATCCATCGGACAGTTTTTGTCAATGTCGGTATGAGGATTTTTTAAGCCTTTACCCACATAATCACAATCTTCAGCTTTCCTGTAAATATCACTATCGCTCCAATAAACATTGTTAAAAGAACCATGTTCCGGGCATTCTTTTTTTATCATGACCTTGCCCTGTTCCTCATAAACTTCTGCATCCAGTGGTTTTAAGCATTCAGGACAGAGACTTTTTGTCTTTTTGATAACCATAATTTCACCCAAATATATTTAATATAAAATTATAAATCATATAAATCAATTTTATTCATCGTTGTAACATGGAAATAATTTCATCGATTTCGTCGATTTCCGGAGGTAAATAATGAATCCAGATATAATCAATATTTTGAATATGATTGCCTATGTAATATACTTTATGCTGCCTGCTTATCTAGCAAATGTCAGTGCATTAACCTTTGGCGGTGGGGTTCCCCTTGACTTTGGACATGATTTTAGAGATGGTAGGAGAATATTAGGTGATGGTGTAACCTGGAGAGGAACCATTATAGGTACATTAATTGGAACTTTAATTGGTCTTATACAGGGAATAATTTCAGGAAATATTCTGCAGGGCCTGCTTTTAGGATTTACTTTAGGAGCCGGAGCGTTATTAGGAGATGCAGCAGGTAGTTTTATTAAGCGCCGGTTAAATATTAGTCGCGGAAGGCCCGCTCCGATATTAGATCAGTTAGATTTTGTGGTAGGTGCTTTGTTATTATCTTCTTTAATTGTGCCCCTGGAACCAGTTTTAATACTTTTAGTACTCTTAATTACCATCATACTCCATCTTTCTGCCAATATACTGGCCTATAGTATGGGGATTAAAGAGGTATGGTATTAAAATTTATATTAATTTGAATAATTAAATTTCATTTTAAACAAAAAATCTTTTTAAACATAATTTCTTTTTATTAGGAATGAATCCAGATTTATTGATTTTAAGTGAATAATCATCCCTAGAAAAGCACTAATCAAGAGGAAGTGAAATCCTGATCCTGTAAGAACTCCTCCATCATCAGAGCCGTTCCCACTGCAGGTGCAACCACACATTCCTCTGGAGTTAGAAATTCATCCATGGTTACTACATTCATCCGGGCCATTTGTGCTGCTGGAGATGCCAGAACATCCATTCCCAGGCCCGTGGCAACCACCCTCTCCATAAATTCTATATCGCCTACTTCTTGTATGGCTTCTGCTATATTTGACGTCTGTTTATGGTGTAAATATGCGCATATGGAAATTATATCAGATTTAGACAAAATATCCAGATCTCCACAAAGTATTCGTGCAATACGTCTCATAGAATCTTCACTGGTTTTTCCCGCCCGATCAGGAGTATCACAGATGTAATCTTTGGGATTTATATTCCCCAGCACGTTATGTACATCAGCTGAAATGGCAAAAAGTTCAGAAGAAACCCGAAACCATCCCTCATCCAGAGGTACTTTATCTGTAATTGTTGCCACATTGCTCCGCAGGGTTCCAGTATAAACCAGTTCACCTGTTCCCAGTCTTTCCAGGTCAGATCTACCCTTAGCACATTCTGAACCATTTTTAATAGGTATTATGTCAGTAGTGGTACTTCCTACATCCACCATTATACAATCAGAATCCATTATAGCTGCTATCTGTGAAGTAGCAATCCAATTAGCAGCAGCTACTTTCAAAGGATCTTTAAATACCTGGGAAGGCTTCAGAATACCTTCCAGTCCTACAAAACCCAGAGGTACTGAAAAAGTGTTTTTTACCTTTTTTAATATATCCAGTACTCCCTCACGTTTCGTCTGATAAGCATCCACCAGTTCGGCAGTCATGCAAACTCCCACAGCGTCGATATCATTTAATTCGTCCCCTAGAAGTTTAAGAAGGGAATGACTCAATTCGTCTTTTTTTTCCCACATAGGGAGGTAGCAGTAATCCACATGGATATTTCCCATGTCCCCGTCAGTATCAAAATCTATTATGGCCAGGTCAGTATTGGCTCCACCTATGTCAAATCCTGCAATCTTCATTATTTCACCGATTGTGATATTTAATTATAATATGTTTATTTTAAATCCCAGTTATTGAATTTGTCATGTGAATCACGAAATATCATAATTTTCCTGAATCATCTCTTAATAAAAAGTTAGAAGTTTTACCAAAAATCATTTTTGATTTGTAATAATCAGATTATTGCCACTTTTTTCTAAAAATATCTTTCCTTTACAATTTAAATCTTCAGGGAGTATTCCTTTTACTGCATCAAGTATAGCATGCCCCATATTAACGGAAGATAACTTTCTAATAGCCACAAAAGGAGTAGTTAATCTGGAATTGATTTCCAGTATATGCACCTGATTATTTAAAATCAAATCAACACCCACATATCCTTTAAGGCCATCCACAGACTCAACAGCTTTTTTAGCAACTTCTAAAGCTTCTTTAGCAAGTTCATGGTCCCAGGGAACTTCCGCGCCATGATATTCCATTCCGTTTCCAATGAATTCTATTTTTTGCCGATTTAAAGTCAGAGGAAGTGCTTTATCCCCGGTGGATAATAGACTCACACTGCAGGATTCCCCTTCTACAAAGTCCTGTAATAGAGCATAAGGTAAAAAAGTATTCAATGATTCAACAGCCTTTTTTAAATCTTCAAAGGAGTGAACAATCTTAATTCCCTGGCAGGCCACCCCATCAGCGGGTTTAAAGACCATTTTTTTGTTTTTAATTAGTAGAGCATATTTTTCCTGATTTTCAGGGCATTTAAAGTCTTCCAGGATTATTTTATAAGTATTTATAACTGGAACATGTTTTTTGAGTATAGAATATGTTTTAAGTTTATCAGAACAATTCAAAACTGCCTGGGAAGTTGAACCATAAACCTGAACTCCCCGCTCTTCCATAATTAGGGTTAGTTCATATAATTCCATGTCTTCTTCTGCAGCAACAAAAAGACAGCCATCATATGCACTGATATTTTTGGTTATCCATTGCCTTAAATCTTCTTTTAAGATTATTGGTTGGGCGGATTTCCATTTTTCAAGGTATTCCGGGCTTAAAAATTTTTCAGATATGAGATAATGTATTTTAAAGTCTTGAAAATCTTCTAGCAGACCTTCCAGCATGGCCTGGCCTTCTGCCAAAAGTGAAGGATCATTGAAACCAGAGGCGGTAGCATATTCAAAAATCAATAAATTCAAGGTCTACCTACTCCCTTAAAAATAACTCCATTTTTTTTAAATTCTGCCGGGTCCAGTATAGGGCGTGTGCAGATTAAAATTGAGTTTTTAATCATTTCAGGAGTAATTTGACGGTAGATATCGTGGTCTGTCATTAAAACCACACAATCACAGTTCAAAGCGTCTTCAAAAGCAACACTTACTCCTCCCATATTTTTTATGGTATTCTCTTCAACAAAGGGATCATGTACCAGAACCTCCGCTCCTTTCTGGATTATATCCCTTATAAACGGTTCAGCTGGAGTTTCTCTAGCATCTGCCACATTGCCTTTATAAGCCACCCCCAGCAGACCTACTTTTGAATCTATTAAACGTTTTCCACATGCTTCCAGGGATTCTTTTACCAGTCCCGCCACATGATGAGGCATGAATTCATTTATTTCCCGGGCAGTTTCAATTAGTCGGGCAGGATAACGGCCTTCTTTTGCCATTTCCACAATGAAATAAGGGTCAATAGAAAGACAGTGCCCACCAACCCCCGGACCAGGATTATGTATATTAACCCGGGGGTGATAATTTGCAGCATTTATAGCGTGGATAGCATCAATGCCCAGTGATTCACATACTAGGGCCAGTTCATTGGCCAGTGCAATATTGGTATCCCGGTAAGTATTTTCCATGAGCTTAACCATTTCGGCTGTTACCAGATTTTCAACAGTTATAACCTCTCCCTTAGTAATTTTACCATATAATGCTGCTGCTTTTTTTGCACTCTTCTGATCTACTCCCCCAATAACCCGGGCATTATGAGTCATTTCATATAAAGTGTTTTGAGGTAATGCCCTTTCAGGAGTATAAGCCACCCCAAAATCTTTGGAAGCCTTAAGACCACTTTTTTCTAATAAGGGAATTATGATATTTTGACAGGTATGGGGAGGGATAGTGCTTTCAATAATTACCAGATCATCCTTATTTAAAACTTTAGCTATGCTTTCACAGGCAGAAATAACTGCTGAAAGATCTGAGCATTTATTTTCATCAACAGGGGTAGGAACTACCACTATCATCACATTAGAATCTTTTACTAAGGTAGAAATACCATTATCTGCACTTAAAAGGCCTTTTTTAACTACATTCTCTACCAGTTCATCGAGTCCAGGTTCCATAATTGGTGATTTCCCATCGTTGACCATGGAAACTGTTTCTGAGTTTATATCAATTCCCACCACTTTATATCCGTTATCAGCGAATAATGCAGCAGTTGGTAGTCCCATATGGCCTAAACCAAATAATGCGATTCTGATTTTTTCTTCAGTCATTTTTTCCCCTATTTTTATAAATTAATCACTACTTTAATGATTATACTGAGGGTGGATTAAGTCCACATAGTTTAAATGAAATATTATCAGATTTTTATTCACCTGATGATTATTAAACATCTGAAATTATCTATCTTCTACAGATAAAATCTAAAATCTAATTTTTCTTTCTTAAGTTAAGAGTAACCTTGATTTATAAATATTCATCAAATAAAACCAATTTATTATATAAATTTAACTCCGGGTAAGGAAACTTTGGTTCCCCCTTATCATAAATTAACCTCAAAAGGGCATTTCTGGATTTTTCAAATTCTAAAACCGTTATTTTTTCATTAATAACTTCTGATTTACGGTTAAATGAACCCATTATATCTTCAGGTGGTTTAATAGTAAGGTTACCCTCATGAAATTCCTTTAAAGTAACATCCAATATTTTTTGAGATGATTTTCCATCACCATATGGATTAGGAGCATTTTTCATTTTATTCCGGGCTTCTTTATCTCTATTGATTTTTCGGGCTGCTTTTATAATTTTTTCCTTTTGAGCACCTACCAGGATGTTTCCCCCGGCATGAACTGTCTCCGGACGTTCAGTATTATATCTTAATGTTAAGCAGGGAACATCGAGAGTGATGGCTTCTTCCTGAAGTCCGCCTGAATCTGTAAGAATTATGTGGGACTTACTTAACAATAAAAGGAAATCCAGATAACCTGCTGGTTTAATTAGTTTTATGTGAGGAGTATTCATTAACCGGGAATAAAGGCCGAATTTTTCCAAATTTTTACGGGTTCGAGGATGTATAGGGAAAATAATTGTAAATTCATTCAGTTCTATCAAAGCCTGTACAATACTGTTTAATCTTTCAAAATCATCCACATTTTCTGCCCGGTGCATGGTAAGAGTAAGGACATTTTCTGCTTCAGGAATAAGAGAATCCTTGCTTTTTTTTTCAGCAATTTTTAAGTTACGTAAACAGGCATCAACCACAGTATTGCCGGTTATAAATATTTTTTTGGGATTTATACCCTCTGAAATAAGATTTATAGCAGATTCTTCTGTGGGAACATAATAAATTTCTGAACAAACATCCGCCACCATCCGGTTAATTTCTTCAGGCATAGTTTTATCAAAAGATCTTAAACCTGCTTCCACATGTCCTACTGGAATATGTAGTTTAGATGCCACCAGAGAACCAGAAAGAACCGCGTTTGTATCTCCCTGAACCATTACCAGGTCTGGTTTTTCTTCTTTTAAAACTTTTTCAATACCTTTCATCATTTCAGAAGTCTGTTCTGCATGAGAACCAGATCCTACTCCAATGTTAAAGTGAGGCTCTGGCAATTCCAGATCTAAAAAGAATTGATTTGACATTTCATGATCATAGTGTTGACCGGTATGTATCATGGAGAATTCTATATTTCTTTTTTTAATTTCGTCAATGACCGGAGCCATTTTAATTATTTCTGGCCGGGTCCCAATTATGATGGCGATTTTCATGATAATCAACTTTTTTTGATAAATAAATTATAATAAGTAAATAATAGATTAAAAATTATCAATCCACTGGTTTTCGTTTCCTTTTAGCCCGATACTCATCAATAACTGTCAAGAGCTTTTTTTCTTCCTCTTTTTTTCTTTGCTCTTTTAGTTTACTATTCCATTTTGCAATTTCATTATTTAAAGTTTCAGCTTTAATAATGGCAAATTCATCTACCATTCGTAGTTGCAGTTTATCTGCATTTATAACCGGTATATCTTCTTTTTCAAAAACTTCTCTAGCAGTATGGGACATTTGATCAGTTATTATTATAGCCTTTAGTCCTATATCTACCAGTACCGAAGCAGTATTAGAACCTCCCCCCCGTGAGGTTTTGAGTAAAATTACATCACCTTTTTTGATTTTCCAGTACTCACCAGCTTCTTTTATACCTTCTTTAGTAAATGATTTCACTATTTTAACTGGAACATCATTTTTCGAAATTTCCATGCTTCTGATTTTATGAATGGATTTTAAATTTTCTTCCAATCGTTTACGGTGAGATTTTTCCTCTTTATACTGGTTAATCAATTTTTTTATTAATTCTATCTTAGAAGAAAGCTCTTTATTAAGTAAAATATCCTTAGAATAGTCCTGGTGAACTTTATCTATCCTGGATTTAAGTTGGGATATCTCTTTTTTATTTCTTTGAATTTTATTTCTGGAGATTTTATTTTTATCCCTTAAATTTTTTATAATTCCTTCCTGTTTTTTTATCTGCTTTTCCTGAGTCTTAATTCTCTTTTTCAATTTCAATATGAATTCCGAGCTTTCAGGAAGAGATATATTATTTTCATCTGTTTTTGAAGTAGCATAATCCGGATAAGTATGAGGAGGTAAAATGTCCTCCGGTGATTTTTTAGATAATGGTGATTTTATTTCATTCCTTTGCTTATCCATAGCATTAAAACTATTTTTATCCCCTGAAACTTCGTTTATAGCCTTAGTAATAGGAGTCCCACTTATAAACAGGCTTTTGATTTTATCCATTTCTTCCGGATTTAAATCCATTTCACTGGTCTTCTTTTCAATTTGATTGAGCTTTTTTTCATAATTTTTGTAGGTTTTTATTGCTGCAGCAAGTGCGTCCCTTTGATGGGCATTTTCAATAACCTGACCTGGAGAAAGAGTCTTTATAAAAGAATCAACCAGTTCTTTTTTTGATTCAACACTCATAATCTTAGAGGGAGCGTAAATTTTGGAATTCAATGCGGTTGCTAATTTTTTCACAGATTTAGGAATGGGATAAACATCAGTGGCCACAATTAACGCCCTTCCAAATGATATAATGTTATTAATTACCTCTGCTTTAGATATCTCTTTAAAACTGGAGAGGAATAGAAGATTTCCAGAAAGATCTATTATGGCAATACCTACCGTTAAACCAGGATCGAATCCCACAATTATCCATGGATCTTTACGAAAAAAAGAACTTTTTTCCAGGTTATCCGGCTTATCTTTTAATAAATCATGTGAAACTCCATTATTATCTAAATTAAGAGCTTTATTTTTGTTTAAATCCCTTTTAAAAAAATTATTATAGTATAGCAGGTTAATTTCCTCCATCCCGCAGAATAATTAAATTATCCCGGTAACCTATTATCTATTATTTAAATCATACAGGAAATTATTTATCCTTTTCTAAGAATTAAAATAATTTTTATTAATCACCCATAAAACTTCAGTTTATTTTACTTAATGCCCCCTTAAAACTACATCAACCCATTAAAGCTATTAAGAAAGCTACTGAAATTTTTTTTGTACCCTGCCTAGCTAAAATTAAAGATTATTTTTTTTCCTGAAGTTCTATCATATTCTGGAGCATGGATTGCTCTACCATAGCCTGATTGAATGTTTTTTCAAATTCTTCCTTTAATGTGGATATAAATAAGTCAACAGCATATTTATCATAACGAAATTTAAGGTTTTTATATTCAACGTCCATTAAAATCAGTCCAGAGGACGACATGGGCTTTAAACCAGGCGAATAGTGGGGGTTTAAATACTCTGGAATCCTTTCCGGATCAATTTCACCTTTTCCACATTGATAAAGCACCATTATCATCTTTCGGACCATTTTCCAGAGAAAACTCTGCCCTACCACATCAACAATTATTGTCTGTCCATTTTTAGAAATATTTATACTTTCCACAGTTCTAATGGGATTTCTCTCACTTCTTTTTGAAAAATTAAGAAAATTATGGGTGCCCACCATATACTCTGAAGCTATTTGCATTTTAGTAATATCCAGCCCTTCAAAATCAACCATAATATATCGATAATATCTCCTAAGAGCATATCTGGGTCTGAAACCAAAATGAACCGGTGCTTTTGCAATAAACTGCACTTCGGAAGGTAAGGCCTTGTTGATTTGATTGATTCTTATTTCTTTTTCACTTCTAAAGGCCACCACATTGCCCATAGCATGTACCCCCTTATCTGTTCTTCCTGCTATGGAGAAACCAGATGCATCAGGACTTTCTATAAGTTCTATTTCCTGAAGGGCTTTAATAATTTCCCCTTCCACGGTGGGTACATCAGCCTGTCTTTGGAAACCACTAAAATTAGATCCAATATAGGCAACCTTCAAAGCGACTTTTCTCAATTTAGAACCTCAGGATATTTATAATATTATAATATTTTAAAGTATTTTCAGTAGAATAATAATATTTTAAGTTATCTAAGTGCCATTAATCTAATTAATTATAATCTTATGAGATAAGTATATCCTCATAATAAATCATTAGTAATATTGCTAATAAATATCTTTCATAATACGCTAATTACAGGAGTTTTATAATGAACAGGATCTGGGGTTATATAAGCGGAATTCTGGCCATGTTTTTTTTTGGAATATCCAGTCCTATTAATAAGATAATGCTCTATGAAATGGACCCCCTGGTTATTGCTGCTTTCACCTATTTGATAGCAGGGATATTTCTATTTGCAATACGTTTATCGCCATTAAAAGAAAGAATACTTGATTTTATTAATCACGACTCAAATAGTGAGATTTTTATTTCTAAAAAAGATTATATCATCATCCTGTTAACTGCCATCTTCAGTTCCGTTATTGGCCCTATTGCATTCTTATACGGTTTGAGACAAACCAGTGCCATTGATGCCTCTCTTTTATTAAACACTGAAGTTTTGTTTATTATTTTTATGAGTTTTATCATCTTTAAGGATATCTTAAAGAGAAAAGATGTTTTTGGAATCTTTTTAATTGTATTGGGGGCCATAGTTTTAGCAACTAAAGGAGAATTTGATGAATTATTTGTTAATCAAAATTTCATCGGTAGTTTGCTTATAATAAGCGCTTCCTTTTTCTGGAGCGTGGATACGGTTTTAAGTAAATTTTTAAGTAATAAAAGAGACCTTATTTTAATATCAGCCCTTAAAAGTTCAATTGGAGGATTATTATTATTTTTAATCATCTTAATTATAGGTATTGATATCCTGGTACCTTATGATCTTTTATCCCTGCTCCTATTTACTGCCATTTTCAGTGTGGCTTTAGCCTTTATCGTGCTTTACTTTGCCTTAAGGGAAATCGGATCAAGCAGAGTAGGAGCCATTTTTCCTTTAGCATCTCTTTTTGGATCAGTTTCTGCTTTTCTAATATTAGGAGAATCATTCTCTATTTTAGAAATAATTTTTGGTAGTTTAATGCTTTTAGGAGTTTATATTCTTTACTGGGACCCTAAATTAAAGGGAAATAAAAAACCCCTTGCCCGGGATAATGATAAAAATATTAAATAATTGATGATAATATTCAAATAAACTGATAATCCCTCTAAAAACCCATAGCTTAAATAATCATAATTAAAAGAATTGTGATTGGAATAAGCTAAGAGACAAATTAAAAATATTCAAATCAATATATAAAGGTGTTAAAATGTCATTTTCTGATAATAAAATGTTAATCATGCCGGCAGTGGATATTAAAAATGGTAAGTGTGTACAGTTAGTACAGGGCCAACCCGGTACAGAACAGGTAATTATTGAGAATCCTCAAAAAGTAGCTCGCAAATGGCAAGATCTGGGAGCAGAGATTATTCATGTGATTGATCTGGATGGTGCCCTGGGGAACCGGGACAATATAAATATTGTACAGGATATTCTTAAAGAAGTCTCGGTACCTATACAATTAGGTGGAGGAATCAGAAATCAGGAATATGCTGAAAAGTTGCTGGATTCTGGAATTGAAAGGTTGATTTTAGGGACCATGGCCATTGAAAATCCAGAAATAATTTCTAGCCTATCACAAGAATATGGAAAAGATCGTATAATGGTAGCGCTGGATAGTAAAGACTCACTGGTAGTTATTAAAGGATGGAGGGAAAAAACCTCCCAAACAGCACCAGAACTGGGCAAGCTATTAGAAGCTAAAGGTGCAGGTAGCATCCTCTTTACCAATGTAAATGTGGAAGGACTCTTAGGAGGGTTCTATACTGAACCACTTATAGATTTATTAGATGCGGTTAATATTCCAGTGGTATACTCTGGAGGAATTACCTCTTTAGATGACCTCCAGAAGTTAAGAAAAACACAAGTAAAAGGAGTAGTGATTGGATCTGCTCTTTACAAAGAAAAAATTGATTTTGAAGAAGCTTTGAAATTACAGGATTAGAATTTATAATGGAAATAACTATCATAGAATAATCCGCAGTATTAAAAAAAGTTGGACATCCGGTTAATATTAAAGATATTTCCACTTAAGATGGTGAAAGATATGAATACAGTGATGGCTACAGGTACTTTTGACATAATACACCCGGGTCATGGTTTATTTTTAAAAGAAGCGAAAAAATTAGGGGGAAAAAACGCCAGACTGGTGGTGGTGTTGGCCAGAGATTCCACTGTTCGCTCCAAAAAAAGAGTGCCTATCGTAAGTGAAACCCAGCGTTTGGAAGTAGTAAAAATGCTAAAACCAGTGGATGAAGCTTATTTAGGCAGCGAAACAGACATGTTTGAAATAGTAGAAAAAATCAAGCCAGATATAATTGCTATAGGCCCTGATCAAAAGTTCAACATAATTGATTTGGAAAAATCCCTTGAAAAAAGAGGTCTTAATTGTGATGTAAAAAGAGTAAGTAAATATAGAAAAGCCACACTTGATAGTTCCTGTAAAATCATAAAAAAGATAAAAGAAATGAAATTCGATGAAAAAGCCTTTAAAAATTGTTAATATATATAGAAATATTCTATAAAATGGAATTACCTATAATTTAGGTATTATTTGAGGTAAATTTTCTTATTTTATTAAATATAAATGGTAAAAAAATTATCTTTTTTATTAAAATCACAGTATATGAATTTCTATTTCAGGAAAAACCTATTTAATGAAATGATAATCTTTAATTATATACTAAAATATAATTTAATCTGGTGAAAAAATGTTAAAAGTAGGTATTATTGGTGCAAGTGGTTATACTGGAGGCGAACTTCTTAGATTCTTACAAAATCATCCCCAGGTAGAAATTGTAGCCGTAACTTCCCGCCAATATCATGAAACCCCGATTAAAAAGATACATCCCCATTTAAGAGACAGTGATTTAGTATTCAAAGATATAGCTGCAAGTGCTATGGACGCAGACTTAATATTTACTGCGACTCCTCATGGAGCATCAATGAAACTGGTTCCTGAAATTTTGGAAACCGGGACCAGGGTTATTGATTTAAGTGGAGATTATCGCTTTGATGATGTTAAAACATATGAAAAATGGTATGGTTTTTCTCATGAAAACCCTCAAGAGGCAGTTTATGGGCTACCTGAACTTTATCGGGAGGAAATAAAAAAAGCCAATCTAGTTGCAAATCCGGGATGTTTTCCTACCGGAGCTTTAATGGCTACTTTACCTCTTGCCAAGGAAAAAATCGTGGAAAATGTAATAATAGACTCTAAAACAGGAGTCAGTGGTGCCGGGATAACCCCCACCTCAGTTACCCATTATCCTAACTGCAGTGATAATGTAACTCCCTATGCCATTATTAACCACCGTCACATGCCTGAAATTGAACAGGAACTTAGTAAAATATCCCCAGTAAAAGTTTCTTTTACCCCTCATCTGGTTCCAGTGATAAGAGGTATTTTAAGCACGGTGCATACCTTTTTAACTGAAGAAATTAGTAGTTCAGAGCTGGAATTAATTTACCAGAAGTATTTCCAGAAAGAACCATTTGTTAGAATACTGGAAGAAGGAGAAATACCTGCTTTAAGTGCAGTTAGGGGTTCAAATTACGCCCATGTAGGTTCTTTCCAGATTGATCAGCATGGAAGAGCTGTAATTATATCTGCCATTGATAATCTGGTAAAAGGTGCATCAGGGCAGGCCGTGCACAACATGAATTTAATGTGTGGATTTGATGAAAAAGAATCCCTGGATATTTATGGTATGCACCCTTAATTAATTTTCCCGGAAAAATGTGGAAATTAAGGGATAGAATATCCCTAATTATTTTTTATAGAATTTTTATTTATTCTTAATTTCTGCACCAATTAAAAACATCAAATAAGTATATGTATTATAAAAAATCAAAAACTTAATGATAAGATAAAATATATGTTTTTTAAATTTTTTTAAAATGAAATTTATATAATTATATTCAAATACAAAATAAGGATAATAAGGTGTTTTAAATGAAAACGGTGGTCTTGTACTATTCCCGAAGTAGAAAAACTGCTTCAGTAGCTGAAACTATTGCTCAGGAACTTTCAGCAGATATAGTAGAAATAAAAGATTTGAAAGACAGATCTAGTTTTTTTAGCTACTTAAATGCTTCGATTGATGCTTTAAGGGAAAATAAAACTAAAATAAGCCCTGAAAATATAGATCTTAGCGATTATGGCCTGATATATATTGGTTCACCTACCTGGGCAGGTAAACCTGCTCCGGCTATGCTGAGTTTAATTGACAGTTGTGATTTTCAGGGCAAAGATGTGATCCTGTTTACTACTATGGGTAGTCAAGGTGGGCGCACGGTTATAAAAAGAATGCAAGAAAAAATAAAAGCCAGAGGCTCACGAATGGTTAATTTCTTAATCATAAAAACCGGGGGTAAAGAAATAAGTGAAATAAAAGAGGATACCCGGAAAAAAATTGATGAATTAGACCTTAAAATTTATGGAATTTAACAATAACAAACCAGAAAAATCCAAATAAAAAAAAATGGGATCTGATAAACGGTGATTCAATGATAGAACGGATTTTAGAAAATTACAAGCCATTAATTGCAATCCCGGTGGCCATAGTAATAATTGCCTTACTATTAATTGCATTTAATGGATTAAATCAGGGAATTGATCTAAAAGGAGGATCTATAGTAGATTTAAATTTAGAAACCCCTATTTCAGCAAGTGAATTAGAATCAGTGATAAAGGAAGGTCTTGATATTAACGAAGTAAAAGTATCATCCATTAATTCTGAAGAAGCTTCCATTGAAATTGGGACTGATACAGATGTAGTTACCTTAACTAATATTCTCCAAGGTAAAGCAACAATTAGCAGTTTTAAATCCATAGGACCTGTTTTAGGAGAAGAAGCTCTAAATCAAGTGTACTGGGCATTGGCGTTTGCTTTTTTATTCATGTCCATCACAGTATTTATCATATTTAGAACTTTCGTCCCTTCCATGGCAGTTATTCTGGCCGGGCTTTCTAATATAATAATAGCAGTGGGAGGAATGTCCTTATTTAGTATACCTCTATCCATTGCATCAGTAGGGGCACTGCTAATGCTTATTGGTTTTAGTGTGGATACAGACATACTTCTCACCACCCGGTTGATTAAACAAAAAAAAGGTACGGTAACTGAAAGATCCATTAATGCAATTAAAACTGGTTTAACCATGTCTATAACTGCTATTGCAGCAATGGCATCATTATACATTGTTACCGTCGTTTTTATACCTCAAGCAGATGTATTAAGTAATATAGCCGCAGTATTGATAATTGGTCTGACTGCAGATATTTTCATTACCTGGCTTATGAATTTAGGAATACTGCGCTGGTATCTGGAGGTTCGAAGATGAAAAATAAAGGATTTTCAGAATTCATTAAAGATCGCCGGGTAATTTTATTCATAATCCTGGTGATTGGAAGTTTATTTGCCATATCAACTTTAGGTATCCAGCAGGGTCTGGACCTGAAAGGAGGATCATTAATCCAGATAGAATTAGAAGAACCAGTGGACGCGGCCACCATGAATACAGTGACCAGTGTTCTGGATAGGCGTTTAAATATTTTCGGAGTAAGAGATGTTATAGTTCGAGCCAGTGGGAATCAAAATGTTCTGGTAGAAATTGCCGGGGTTCAGCCCAATGAGGTATCAGAAATTATAGGATCTCCCGGAAAATTCGAAGCAAAAATTGGAAATGAAACTGCTTTAAGAGGTACCGATATTGTAAATGTGCAGCCTTACCAGATTACAGGGACCCAATGGTCTGTACCATTTAAAATATCCACCGAAGGTGCACGTGAATTTGCAGAAATTGCCCGGGGAAAAGCAGGACAACCAGTGGATATGTACCTTGATGATGAATTAATATCCTCACCAGAATTAGATCCTGGTCTGGCAACAGGTACTGCTTCTACTGAAGTTCAGATAACCGGAACTGAACCTACCAGGGAACAGGCTGAAATTAAGGCCAAAGAAATCCAGACCGTGTTACAATCTGGTGCCCTTCCAGTTCAGGTTAGAATTGTGGGAGTTAGCAGTGTTTCTGCTGAGTTGGGAGAAGAATTTGTGCAGGGAGCTTTAATAGCCGGTTTGCTGGCAGTTATAGCCATATCTGCCATTATCCTCATCAGATACAGGGCCCCTATACTGGTAATACCTATCATGTTCACTGTTTTAGCTGAGGTGATATTGATACTGGGATTTGCATCTATCATCCGTTGGAACATGGATCTAGCTGCTCTAGCAGGGATTATCGCTGCAGTGGGTACTGGTGTTGATGATCAGATAATTATCACTGACGAAGTCCTAAAAGGCCGTAGAGTAAAAGAAAGAAGAAGTTCGGGAACACGTATGAAAATCAAGAATGCATTCTTCATTATTTTTGCTGCAGCCAGTACTTTAATTGCGGCCATGTTACCTCTAGCCTATGTAGGGTTTTCCCGAGGTTATACTGGTATTGGAGTCCTTTCTGGTTTTGCATTTACTACTATAATTGGTGTTGTAATAGGAATACTGATTACCCGACCAGTATATGCAAAATTCATTGAAACCATGATGGATATCAAAGGTCAAAAGTGAGTAATCTAAAAAATTAGATTACTCCTATTTTTTAAATTTAAATTTTTTTTATCTTATTTTTTTAAAAATCCAGCCAAAATGATACTTCATTAAATAACTATTTTATTCTGAATATCTGAATTAAAGAGTATTTTTAAATAAAATAACATTCACTGTGGTTTAATTTTAAAAATAGCTCTTATTATTAAGTTTAATATAAACTAAATTTTATATGGAATCAGTATAATATAGTCTTATAATATTATTCTGTAGAAATTTAATGGGGCGCACTATGAAAAAGCCAAAGGAGATGAAGGTTAAGCCCATCAAAAATGGGACTGTAATTGACCACATTACTGCCAATAAAGCACTTAATGTATTGAGAATACTGAATTTACCTGATAAAAAAAGCAAGGTGACGATTGCTATCAATGTACTTTCACCAAATATGGGAAGTAAAGATATAGTAAAAATTGAAAACAGGGAACTTTATTCCAGCGAAGTAGATCAAATAGCACTAATTGCCCCTAATGCAACCATAAACATTATTAGAGATTATGAAATAGTAGAGAAAGGGAAAATTCAACTTCTAAATGAAATTAAAGGGTTATTAAATTGCCCAAACCCTAATTGCATCACCAACACCAGTGAACCGGTTATAAAACGGTTTTATGTTATAAAAAAAGAGCCGGTTATTTTAAGGTGTCACTATTGTGAGAGGATTGTAGAAGAAGATGAAATTGAGTCCCAGTTCTAAAGTATTCAGATAAAATAAAAAAAATATTTTTTTATTAAATATGATATATTGTCCTGGTAAAAATATCCTTTAAAGTTTATTGGGCCTGGTTTTCAATAAGGTAACCCGCCAGTCTTTTAGCCAGAGCAATTATGGTTAAAATAGGAGGAGCGCCAGGAGCAAGTGGAAGAACACTAGCATCAGCCACAAAAAGACCTTTTATTTTGGTTTCAAGATTTTCATCAACTGTTTTTCCAATAGGGGCAGTTCCGCCCGGATGAGCCCCCCGGGGATGAGTTGCAACTATAGTGTCTGGTTTTACACCTGCAGCAGATAGAATAGATCCTGCTACTGCGGATCCTTCTGCTAAAAATCTGACATCCTGCAGAGTATTATATTTGATTACTCTTTCGGTGGTTATCCTGCCTGAAAATTCATCCTTAATTTTTACCATTAAGCCCAGGATATCTCTATCATGGGCCCCTTTTTTTTTAAGTTTTTGGGAGATAAAAGTGGAAAAATGAGGGGCTAAAATAAAATTATCACCTTCAATTAGGGCATTCATGGTTACTTCTTCATTGAAGCCCACCCCCTCTAAAATACCTCCTACAGTAACAAAGGTATCCATGAAAAAAGAATCTCCTGCTTCAATGCCTGATTTTTGAAGTATTCTGGCAGTTTCAATTGCTCCGGCAGCAAGCACAACCTGATTTGAATTTAAAGTAGAGGTTTTTTCAAAATCTGCGGAAGCATCCTGCCTGGAGCTAATATTTACCCCTTTGATGGTATCCTCTTCAATAATAAGGTTATTAACCTCAGTATTAAAAATAACATTTGCCCCGGCCTTTTGAGCCTGTTTAACAAAGTCCATAGAGGTCCATTTTGCATCCCGGGGGCATCCAAAAGCACATTTTCCACAGGGTTTACATTCACCAGGGCGAATAAATTTAGGCATGGGGATAACATCCAAATTCAGTGCCCGGGCTGAATCCATTAAAATTTTAGTTCCATCCCCCTGATGGGAATCAGGTAAAGGTTTAACACCTAATTCCTGCTCTGCATCTGATAGTTGAGAGGATATATCAATACCCATGGAATGAAGTTCTTTCTGGAGAACTCTAACCCCATTGCCAGCAGCAACCATAGTTGAACCACCCCCACAGGTGGTTTTTAATAGATCCAGGCCATAATCAGTAGGATCATAATTATGAAAAGCATTTTTAGTTTTAATTAAAGGGCCTTTTTCAATTAAAGTGACTGATAATCCAGATAAAGCAAGTTCTTTAGCAACAGTAGCTCCTCCTGCTCCAGATCCTACTACTATAATCATATATATCCTCCGTTATTATATTAACACGGATATCGATAAAATAGTTTAATATAATGCTTTTTTAATGGTATTGCTATCTTTCAAAGTTTTTGAGTTTCAATTGAATTATTTATTCCATTAATGATATGGCCCGGGTGGGGCAGGAAGATATGCAAAAACCACAACCAATGCATTTTTGATTATCAATATCAATGTCCCAATCATCCATGATACAAATTGCATTCACCGGGCATAAGGAAACACAAGCTCCACATTCAAAGCATTTTTCACTATCTTTTTTTACCACTTTCAATATCGGTGTGACTTCAATACCCTTTTCTTCCATGAAAATTATGCTTTCTGATTCCTGGGGTCCACTGATATCCACCAGCATTTTACCCCCTCGTGGGGAAATATTGGCTTTTAGAATATTAAAATCAATATCATACAACTTCATGGTATCTGAAATAATGGATTTATTGATTATGCTGGGTAAAAATCTTAACCACGCTTTCATGATGATTCCTCATTAATTATTTTTTCCCTATCAAACGGGATATATCTTCTGCAGTTATCATACCTTTAACTTTACTGTCTTTATCCACTATAGGAAGTCCGGATATATTGTTTTTATCTATTCTACGAGCAATTATATCCACAGATTCATCTTCCCGGGCAATTATAACTTTTCTGGTCATAACTTCTTCCAATTTTGTTTTCCCCCGAGCAACAGCATCGGCAATATCCCATGATGTCACAATACCTGCTAATTTTCCCCTACTATCTACCACCGGAAGATGATTGATATTATTTTCCACCAGTTTTAAGGCTACTTCCTTAACCGGGTCAGTGGGATGGGTTATGATTACCGGTTTACTTTCTATGTCCCTTACCATTTTAGAAGGTTTGCTGATATTCAATGGTTTTACTATCTGCCCTTGATTTGGAAGCATTTTAACCGGAGAGGATAAGAAAAAATCTCCTTTTTCAATCCATTTTTTTAGTTGTTCAGCCACTAGCGTAGCTCTTTTATGAGACGAAAGGGGAGAGGTAGGTACCTCCATTCCATTAATTTCAATTTTCCCCGATTTCAATTCTTTATAATTTGTTTCCTTAATAACCGGGCGGCTTCTTCTAGGAACACCATAATCAAATATGCGGCATTTGATATCCTCATCACTTATAGATGTTCTAAGGGCTATCTCCTCATTTAATACAGGAATAGGTACACCGGCACCCACATAAAGGGTAGGACCGTAACGAGGCATGGTCCCTCCTCTAACATAGTCCGGATCCATTTTCTTAAGGTCACCTTTAAGCATCAAGGTACCAGAAGGAGTTACAGGTACTCCCTTATGACGATCTGCCTGAGTAAAATGCTGAGTCCCCTCCCCAATGATATATCCTTCCGTTCCACAAAGGAATATTCTGCTACCTATCCCTAAAGTCTGCAGATAAGGATCATTTATCAAAGGACTCAATTCTCCAGCACTGGAATAGGTCACATTACCAAAATTAGGAAGAAGTGTCCCCATATAAGTATATAAAGTTTCTTCTGTGGAATTTACTGCCACAGCATAGTTCTGGTAACAGTTCCGGGGATTTATCATGGTGGCCTGGTTTATGTTATCCAGAGTTATATGAGTTTTAATTTTTTTAAGAGGATAACAGTCAGTCCCATATGCTTCTGCTATTAATTCTATTTCTTTGCCCCTTATTAAATCTTCAATGACATGAGCCCCACCATAATCTAATCCAATATCAGGGTTCTGGTTGATTTGAGTTGCCCCCAGATAGGAATCAACTGCAGCTAATCCAGAATATGCCTCCACCCCATTCAGATATGTTTTAGTCATTTTTACAGGAGGATCGCTATGACCAAAGTTTAAAAAGGCTCCAGAAGAACACATTGCACCAAATGTTCCAGTAGTTACCACATCAATTTCATGGGCAGCGGCTTTACTACCATTTTGCTGAACTATTTGAGTCATTTCAGCTGCAGTAGCCACTACAGCTTCGCCTTCTTTAATTTTCTGGTTAATCTCTTCAATTGTTTTCAAATTTACCACAACCGGTGCTAATGCTCTTTAAAAAATTTTATCATAATAATATAATTACCAAATCAAATAAGGGATATGAGGGCTTAAAACCCAATGAATATAATTTCATATCAAATAAACATCATTCATGAACTAATATAATTTTAATTATTCCCTATATTAAAGTGTTGAATTTCCAACCATTAAAATATATTTTTTAAATAAAATAAAAATATTTAAATCTATAAATGATCTTTTTGAATTATTTAAATCCAAAAATAACAAAATAGGGTTTAGAATCCTTTTAAATATAAATTAATAGTTTAGAATGTCTTAATCATTCCCTAAATAGTCCTTATTAAAAATTAAATAAAAGGATAATCTATTTTTAAATATTGATTTTAAAAAAATTTACAAGATTATATTAATAATATAAACAACCATATATGACACGAAGTACCTTAATTAATTGGCAATAAACTGGGAGATATTATGAAAAATCAGCTGGATATTGATTTATTTACCAAAATTATAGCTTCAATTGAAGAAAATACGGATTATGTTGATATTAGAGCAGGTAGTGGAGACAGCACATCTATTTTAATGAAAGATGGTCAAATCCAGGAAATAAAATCTGGTTTCGATTTAGGGGGAAGAGTGAGAGTGCTTAAAGATGGTGCCTGGGGCTTTGCCTATACCAGTGATTTATCTAAAATAGAAAAAACAGCTAATCATGCCCTTAAATTAGCAAATTCTTTAAAAAGTGATGTGGAATTAGTACCTGCCCCTGCAATTAAGGATCATGTGAATTCGCCCGCTGATTTACTCCCCTCCACTATTTCTACTGAAGAAAAAAAAGAATTAATAAAAGAAGCAAATAATTCTGCCAGCTTAGATAAGGTGGTAAGTACCACGGTAAATTACGTTGATATGGAATCTGAAAGTGTTTTTTTAAGTTCAGAAGGTTCAGAAATAACCCTGGAAGAATCTAAAGTAGGTTTGTTCCTTAATGCAGTTGCTTCATCTGGAGAAATGATTCAATTTGGTCATGGGAGCTTAGGTGGTGCAAGAGGATTTGAAGTTCTAAAAAATGCAGATATTGAAAAATTTGGACGTAAAATCGCACAAAAAGCTGTGAGACTTCTTGAGGCAAATAAACCTCCGTCTGGAAAATTCCAGGTATTAACTGATTGTGAATTAACCGGCGTTTTTATCCATGAAGCACTGGGTCATGCTGCTGAAGCAGACCTTATACTGCAGAATGATTCCATACTAAAAGATAAGATGGGAGATCGTATTGGATCAGATATGGTAACCATTATTGATGATGCCAGCATGGATGCTTTTGGTTACTATGCCTATGATGCCGAAGGAACCCGGACGGCTGAAAATGTATTGGTGGATAAAGGTGTACTAAATTCGGTTTTAAGTTCCAGGGAAACAGCTTCTAAATTAAATATCAAATCTTCAGGAAATGCCCGTTCTATAATTAGTGAGCAACCCATAGTTAGAATGAGCAATACTTATCTAAAGCCCGGAGAACTTAAATTTGAAGAATTATTAGAAGATATGAAAAATGGAATTTATCTTAAAGGGTCTCGTGGAGGTCAGGTTGATACCGGTAAGGGCATATTCCAATTTAATGCTGCAGAATCATTCCAAATAGAAAATGGAGAAATTAAAAATCTTTTAAGAGATGTTTCACTCTCGGGAAATATTTTAGAAACTTTATTAAAGGTAAATGGTGTTGGATCTGATTTTAAAATGAGTATAGGTTTTTGTGGTAAATCCGGTCAAACCGCTCCTGTGGGGGATGGTGGGCCACATGTAAGGATAAGTGAAGCCATGGTAGGGGGTGCTCAGTAATGATCTCATCTCAAGAAGGAAATTTTTTAATAAAATTGGCTAGAAATGCAATTGCAACATATTTAAATGAAAGGAAGGTTATTGATATACCCATTGATACTCCTGATTCTCTAATGGAAAAAAGAGGTGCTTTTGTTACTATTAATGAATCTGGAAATCTAAGAGGGTGTATCGGGTACTCTGAACCAATAAAACCTCTCGTTAATACCGTTATTGAAGTAGCCATCTCTGCTGCTACTTCTGATCCTCGTTTTTATCCCTTAAAAAAAACTGAACTTGAAAAAATAACTTTAGAAGTAAGTGTTTTAAGTAAACCCCATCTTATACAGGTTACTGAACCTCAGGAATATTTAGAAAAAGTTAAAGTAAGTGAAGACGGCCTGATAGTAGAAAAAGGGTTTAATAAGGGATTACTTCTTCCCCAGGTTGCTAGTGAATGGGGTTGGGACTCGGAAGAGTTATTATGTAATACCTGTATGAAAGCAGGTTTATCTCCTGATTGCTGGTTAGATTCCGATACAAAAGTATATAATTTCCAGGCTCAAGTTTTCCAGGAAAAAGAATAGTAAGATAAAGATAAAAATATGGCCGAATAACGGTTACATTATATGCCAGCGGGAACATACGAAAGATATAGTTTTAATTTATTCCCCTTTATTAATAAATAATTGAATTTTTCAATTACGGTAAAATTTAAAGAAAATATCAATTAATAAATTCTTGAGATTTAAATGAAATATTACTATTTATAAAATATTTACCAAAAATAAAATAGAGTGATTTAATGCTTATTCCCACAATTCCCACAACAGATGAACTTCTGGATAAAGGTTTCAGGAGAGCCAAAAAAGCGGCTGGTTTAGTAAGGACCTCCAAGATTCCAAGATATAAAAAATCAAAAAGGATTGAAGAAACCAGAGTTATAACTGCCGGTCAGGTTATCAAAGATAGGATAAAATTAATTTTAGATCGTGTGCCTGATATTGAATCTTTGCCCGAGTTTTATCAGGACTATATAGACGTGGCTGTAGGTGTTGACCCTATGAAACAAGCACTTGGTGGTTTGAACTGGTCTATGGGAATCATAACTCAGCTTGAAAAAGATTATGCGTCTCGTATACGGCGTTCACCCCCTGAAAAAGCAGCTCAACTTAGAAAACAAGCCTTTGGTAGGGTATCTTCTGTGGTTAATAAAATTGGCGATGATTTAAATTTTTTAGATTTTGCCAAGCAGAAACTAAGAAACATGCCCACTGTTGATTTTGATGCCACCACGGTGGTCATAGCCGGATTTCCCAATGTAGGTAAATCCACTCTTCTACGAAAACTAACTACTGCTGAACCTAAAGTAGCTGATTACCCCTTTACCACTAAAGGTATTCAGATTGGTCATTTAGAGAGGAAATGGAAAAAAATTCAAATAATAGACACTCCTGGATTACTGGATAGACCCATAAAAGACATGAATAATATTGAACTCCGGGCCATGGTGGCCCTGGAACATCTGGCAGATGTGATTTTATTTATATTCGATGCATCAGAAAGTTGCGGTTACCCCCTGGAAAGTCAATTTAATCTTTTAAAAGAAGTGGAAAAGGTTTTTAAAACCCCTGTTATCTGTCTATTTAATAAAATGGATTTAACAGATAACATTAAGTATTTAGAACAATACATTAATAAAGTGGAAAATCCCTTGATGATTTCTGCCTCCCAGGGTACGGGGGTTTCAGAAATAATTGAAAGGCTGGAGGAATTTGGTGAACGATAAGAAAAAATTAGAAAGACAAATCGAAAAGCAAAAAGATAAATTAGAAAAAGGAAGAACTGTTGCAGAAAAAATGATGGATGACATGGTTAAGAGCATAAAAGAAATGCAGGGTGACCTGGAGAGAAAAATTTCCGAGTATACTGAAGCAGTACCTGAAAAACCTTATATGGATCTAATTGAAACTGAAGATATGATAGTGGTTAAAACTGATCTTCCAGGGGTTAACAAAGAAGATATAGGAATAGAACTCACTGAAGATAAGTTAACAGTTTCAGCTACTTTCAAAGAAGAAATAGAAATAGAAGAATCCAATTACATTAAAAAAGAACGGAAGTACGGTCAGGCTATGAGACAGATAACCCTCCCTGCAGAAGTCAAAGTAGAAGAAGCCAGTGCCAAGTTTGATAACGGTGTCTTAAGCATTGAATTACCAAAAGTGGAAGTAAAAACAAAATTCAATGTGGAAATTAAATAGATAACTAATATAACAGGGGATAAAACCCCTTTTTTAGTATTTTAATTAAAATTAGGTCCTGCAATTTGAATTTATTAAATTTAATTTAAAGGTTTTAGCACTTCTAATTATAAAAAATTTATTTTTTAAATATAAAAATAATTAATAACGAACTTTACCAATGTGTCTGGTGTTTCCAGGGTCTTCTCCATTATAATGGGCCAGATAATAGGTGAACCATTCTAGTGGAATTACCAGGACAAAGGGAGATAAAATATTATTAATGTTACTATAATCCTGCATCCTGAAAATAATATTTTTAGTGCCTAAATTTTCACAAAATTGAATGCCCTTCAGGGTAACTTTATCACCAGGATATCCTGCATCTAAAAACATTACAGGAACATTTTTTTCCACTCTTTCTATTAAACCATGCCGGAATTCCCCGGAATATAGTGGACAGGCATGTTTTAAAGCCCCCTCCATCAACATGGTCATGGCCAGTTTATAAGCCAAACCATAGTTTGGTCCACTCCCCATACAGTAAAAAATATCCTCATCTTTAAGTTCTAATGCCCTTTTCTTATTATCTTCTCTGGTAGTTTTGATTAATTCCTCCATTAAAGAAGGGATATTATGGAGTTCTTTTAAAATTTCTTTAGAGGTGCTTGAATCCTGTGCCTCAAATAAAAGTTTATAAAGACACATAAGTTGGGTAATGTACGTTTTAGTTCCAAGAATAGCTTTTTCCCGACCACACCGGGTAAGAATAGCTTCTTCTGATTCCTTCATCATGGAACTATCCTCTTCATTGGTAATGGAAATTGTTTTTAAGTTTAAATCATTTGCTTTTCTTAAAGCAGCCAGTGTATCAGCAGTTTCACCAGACTGGGAAGTAAATATTACTCCGGTGTTTTCCAGGTCAATATTTTTATGATAATAAAATTCATAACCAGTGTAAACATCCACATTAGAATCTACAACCATATTTATGGCATCTTTAGCAGAATAACATGTAGATAATGAACTCCCACATCCTACCAGGAATATACGGTCCATTTCAGCTAATTCTTCTGATATTTGTTTAAGATGAGAATTTTCAGCCTTTAAGGTTTTTATAAGAGACCGCGGTTGTTCTAATATCTCTTTTTGCATTTCATATTCCATGATTATTACCTTCAGATGATAGTATAAAATATTGTAATAAACAAAATCGTGAAAAGTTAATTTATTTAATTAAATATTAATAGTTTTGTAGAGTCGGGCTATACAGTCTGCAGTCCTGGCTGCTTCTACTGCATCCGGAGCAAGAAGGCATATTATCGGTTCTTTACCCCAGGCACCTTTATGGTAAATAACATCAGGGACCTGCCCTAATTTTTTGATTGACTCTTTTACTCCCCAGGGGATGGTTCCGCCTTCTATGATGCTTATGTCTTCTGGTTCCTGATTACGATCATAAGAAGAAACCAGAAGCCCTAGTTTTTTACATATCTTGATTACAAGGGGATCGTATCTTAGATTAATAGCACTCCTCTTTTGGGAATCGTATTTTAAAATATTCAAAACCATACGGGCCATGTGAGAAGAAGCCCCAAATTCAGGATCCATGCATACTATTACCTTATTGTGGGCTGTGGTTATTCTGCCTGGAAATCCTGCCACATCTTCTATTTTTTTTGCATTTTTTCTAGCCATAACCAGATTGGTTCTGACTTCAGGTACCAGTTGAGCGAAATCCTCAGAATCTTTTAAAATTTTAATGGCCTTTTTAAGGTTCTCTAATTCCATGTTACTACTATAAATTTAATTAAATATAACTATTTGCATGAAATAAATTAAAAGATAAAGGGATAATGTATACTCAAATTTTATCAGTGAGGTATTATGAATTATGTACATAGGAATAATCTTATTAAGGGGAGGTTCATGATGGAAAAGGTTAGTACATTTAAAGGTATAAGTGGACAGTTAGGGGCTTTTAAAAAGGAAGTAGCATCTGCAGAAAATGTAGTATTTGCAGGAGTACCGGGCGTTTGCACTCCCTTTGCCCAGCTTTTAGCTTATGCTATACGGGATAAGAAAACTTATTTTATACCAAATACTGAAATTGAAAATGCACGGAAAATGAAATTGACTGATTATGGAATTGAATTAGGAAGTTTATCTCAATTTGAAGCAGATGTTATGGTCATACTTGGTGGTTTGGCCATGCCTCGAATTGGTTCTGAAATTTCAGCCGTGCAGGAATTAATTAAAAAGAGTGTAAATAATGAGTGTTCTATAATAGGTGTCTGTTTCATGGACATTTTTAGAAAAAGTAGTTGGGACCATAAAATCAAATTTGACTCAATAATTAATGTAGATATGGAAGGATATGTGCTGGAATAATCATGATTATGAAACATAATAATTTAAAAGCCATGGGGATGGAAAAAGGACAGCTATATGAAACCATTATTTCATCCATGAGTACAAATGGGCGAAAAAATGCAGCTCCCATAGGGGTTCTATGTAAAAGTGAAGAGGAAGTAGTAGTATACCTTTATCAGGGAAGCCATACCCATAAAAATATATCTAATTCCGATTATTTTGTGGTAAACTTAACCACAAACCCCTTATTATTAACAGAGTGTACCCTGGGAGATTTTCCAGCAGATTATTTCTATGAATTTAAAGGAAATCCTGTTTTAAAAGAAAATGATGCCTTTTTCATTTCCAGGGTTATTAAGAAAAAAGAACTGGTTCATAAAAATGAATTAGGTTCTTCCCCCATGACTGTGGTCACCGCAAAAGTAGAAGAAATTGTGAAAAATAAAAAAGTCATCCGACCTTTAAATAGAGGTATTTATGCAGTGATTGAATCATTAATACATTTTTCCCGGTTAGAAATAGGGGATGCGAAAAACAGGGAAAATCTTTATCATAAAATAAAGGAAATGGACAGAGTAGTCCGTAGAGTAGGTAGTGCCAGTGAAAAAAAAGCCCTGCAGGAAATAATGGATGCCATACATGAAAAATATAATAATCTGGATGAAAAAAAGTAAATTGGGAGTTTCAGAATATAATCTCTTTTATTACATCCACCAGCTGGAATTTATTCCCATCAAAGAGACCCTGGTCACTTATTTTTAGTTCAGGAATAACCAGCAATGCTAAAAATGACAGGGTCATAAAGGGAGATTCCAAAATACACCCCATATCTTTAACCAGGCCCTGAAGTTCTTTTAGATGGAAAATAGCTTTTTTGCCCGGTTGATTGGTCATTAATCCAGCTATAGGCAATTGAAATATTTTTTCAGATTCTTTTGAAGTTGCAGAGAGCCCTCCACCATTTTTCCTAACCAATTCCACAGCACGAGACATGTAATCTTCATGGCTTCCTACTACCACAATATTATGAGAATCATGGGCTACACTAGAAGCCAGAGCTCCCTCTTTTATTCCAAATCCTTTAACAAATGCATTGGACATTTTATTTCCCCCATATCTCTCTATCAGGGAAATTTTTAACACATCCGAGGTTAGGTCAGGAATTAGTATTCCACCTTTAATTTCTAAATCCGCCTGGGACTCATGAGTTATTATCTGGCCATCTTCCACCTGGATAACCCTGACCCGGGCCTTAGACCCGGGGGAAAAAATATTAAAATCAGATGGTTTTTTAGGGGTAAAATTAAAGCTGCTTTTTAAGGAGGCAGAATTAGCCTTAAATAATGATTTACCATTCCTGGCCACCAGCTTACCCCCAATATATACTTCCTGAACATTGAAGTTCTCCAGATTATCAACTTTAATAAAATCTGCCAGTCTGCCAGGACTTATAGCACCCATAGGTAGTGAATAATGATTTGCAGGGTTTATAGTAGCCATCTGTATAGCTTTAAAAGGATCCATTCCTAATTTTATTGATTTTTTAATCAATATATCCATATGTCCTTTTAGTAAATCTTCCAGGTCTTTATCATCACTTACTAAGAATTCTCCCCCAACTTTCCATAATGATTCCAAGTTTTGAGCAGAGGAACCCTCCCGTATCATGATTTTCATTCCCAGTTCTTTTTTTTCCCGGGCTTCTTCCAGAGTACTGCATTCATGATCAGTACTTATACCCACCGAGGCATATTTGCATATATCTACTCCAGATAGGAGTGGTGCATGCCCATCAACAGGTTTATGATGTTTATGGGCGATTTCGATCTTTTTTAAAACTTCTGGATCATCATGGATCACCCCCGGGAAATTCATCATCTCACCTAAAGCCACAATTTCATCTTTTTGCATTAAAGATTCTATTATCTGGGGAGAGATGGCTGCGCCAGAAGTTTCAAAGGATGTGGCAGGTACACAGGAAGGCGCTGTATAGAAAAACCTTAAAGGAATCGTGGATGAATCTTCAATCATATAATCAATACCCTCTATTCCCATTACATTGGCAATTTCATGGGGGTCTGCCACCACTCCCACCGTACCATGGGGTACAACAGCCTGGGCAAAAAAAGCAGGGGTTAGCATGGAACTTTCAATATGTATATGGGCATCAATTAATCCCGGGATGATTATCCCTTCAAAGTCACCTTTTATTTTTTTTACACAACTTATAATTCCGGATTCAATTTTAATTTCTGCAGGATAAATTTCCCGGGTGAATACATTCAAAATATTTCCTTTAATCAATTTATGGTCCCCTCTTTCTTAGATAATAAAATAAATAAAGTTTTTTATTCCTTAGAAGGTAATTGTTTAATTAAATATTTAATTTTTAATCCTTTAAAAGAATATAAAAATTATCAGGTAAATATAGATCCGGTTTAATAATAGTAAATAAAAATATATTTAAGTGAATTTCCCTTCATACGGTCTAAATTTTTATAATTAAAAATCAGAATATGAATTATATTATGAAATAATTAAGGTTGGGTTATTAATGGGTCAGGTGGAAATATTGAAACTGGTTGTCCTTTTATTTTATTTAATAGCAGGTTTAAGGGTAAGGTAATGTTAACATAAAAAAGAAAAAATGCATTCTAATCTATTTTTAAGATATGAAGATGTTAAAAAGAGTGTTGTTACATCTGTTTTATCATTAATTTTATATTTGGCTCTTAATTCACTGGAAATATTGGATTTATAGTTCCAGATTATTTGCATATTACAGTGGATTTATTGCTCTAATAGTCCTATTGATTTCTCTGTACTATCTTCTATTTAGATTTTCCAGTAGAAAGTAGTTTGATTATTAAAATAAAAAATTAAAATGGAAATAATAATATTTCCAATAAGACCTATTGGTTTTATTTATCTGCATTTAATTGATTATAAAGAATAGGTAAAAATGCCCCTACATCAGTAACTATACTTACAACCTGAGCACTTCCCCTATCTGCAAGTTTAGTAACTGTAGCTGGATTAATATCAACGCATATGCTTTTAACTTGAGAAGGCAGTATGTTACCCGTGGCGATGGAGTGCAACATGGTTGCAATCATGATGACCATGTCCACCTCCTGTGCATATTTTCGCATGGCATCCTGGGCCTCTATAACATCAGTTATGACATCAGGTAGGGGACCATCATCCCGAATAGAACCTGCTAAAACAAAGGGAATGTCATTTTTAACACATTCATACATAATCCCCTCTTTTAAGACTCCTTTTTCCACTGCTTTCTTGATGGAACCTGCTTTATTAATTTCATTAATAGCATTGATATGGTGACGGTGTCCTCTAGCCACTGCTTCGCCACTTTTTACACATATCCCTAAAGAAGTTCCTAAAAGAGCATTTTCTATATCATGAGTAGCCAGGGCATTTCCTGCAAATATAACGTCTATATATCCTTCCCTTATCATTTTAGACATTATAGGTGCAGATCCAGTATGTACAATAGCCGGGCCACCTACAATGGCAATTTTTCCACCTTTTTCTTTAATTTCTTTAATTTCAGTAGCAATTTTATTTATGATGGACATTATGGGTTTTTCTGACGATACATCACTTCCCATGAATTCAAATACACCTTTTTTGCCTCTTGGCCTTTCGGGAGGGGTTACCCTGATACCCTCTCTTCCTACCACTACCATTTCACCTTGTTTTATACGGCCAATAGGTCGGCAATAGGCTTTTTGATTGTGAGTATCCACCACAATCATACAATCCATTTCGATATCCTCCACCAATAACCACTCACCCTGGTATCTTATATGAGTGGTGTGATTGGTGGTAGAATAGAATTCAGAAGGTACTACTCTGTCTTTTTCTGATTCTTTTAATTGTGCATCTTTAATCTCAGCAATAGATGCGCCGATTTCACTGAGTTCATCCAGTATTTCATTTAAAAGATCTCTTTTGTGTGCTGAGACTAATATCCTGGCTTTACTAATATCCGTCTTCCTTTTACCAATCTTAAATTCTATTATTTTAAAGTCGCCCCCCATATCCATGATTATATCAAGTGTTCGGGGAAGCATAAGACTATCAATAATATGTCCTGAAAGTTCTACTTCTCTTGTGTTCATTAAAAACCCTCGAAACATCCATAAAGGCTATTTTTTAAATTAAAGGAGTTAGTTGCCTATTTTATTTATGTTTATGATTTAATTTATCTGGAATATATATTATTATCATATAATCATATTAATTCCACATCTCAAAACATGGTTTTTAAATATAGCCCCTAATAATTTTTCTAAATTATTTATCATATTGAAATATATTAAGTGGGGGTAAGTAAGAGCATGAGGAATATAAGAAAATTTGATGATATTGTCCTGATTATTCCTGTAAACAGATAAAATCAAGTATTATTTTAGCAGCGTTAACTGAAGTAAGATCTCCAATCTTATCCGAAGCAGTTTCCACCACATCCAGAGCCACCACATTTTTCTTAGATAATATTAACATGAATTTTTCCATTTGATGTGATTTAATACCACAGGGGGTGGGATTTCCAACGCTGGGTGCTTCGGAAGGATCAAAAACATCCATGTCAATGGTAAGATAAATCGGACCATTAATAGAAGATAATACCTCTTTGATCTGGTTAATATCATCATTTATAGTTGCAGCAGTGTAGTATTCTATTCCTTTATCATCAGCAAATTCCTTCTCCTCATAAGAAGCAGAACGAACACCAAGCTGTATTATCCTGCGGGGATTTAATTCAGATATGCGCCTCATAACTGTAGCATGGGAATACTTTTCACCCATATAAGAATCAATCATATCCATATGGGCATCAAAATGGACCACGGTAACCTCATAGAAAATATTATGAAGTTTCAAGGCCCTAGCCATAGCATAACTTAGAGAATGCTCACCTCCTATAAGTAGAGGTGTTACATCTCTAGATAGAAGTTCAGAAATTGTATCTTGAAGTTGAATACATGTCTTTTTAAAGTTTCCATGAATTACTTCCACATTTCCTAAATCAAAAAAAAGAGAATCTATAACTCGATTCCAGGTTAGATTATATCTTTCAAAATTATATGATGCCTCTCTAACTCCTGCTGGACCAAAACGAGTCCCCGGGAGGTAAGTGGTGGTACCATCAAAAGGCACCCCCAATAAAGCAAAAACAGGTTTCTGGTTGTTTTTAGCTCCGGGTTTAGATTTTGAAATAATTAACTTTTCAAAATCAGTTCTATCCTGGGAAAAAGCAAATTTTGAAGGGTTATGAGTATAAAATAGCATTATATCCTCATTTCCCAGTAATTATAATAATTATCCTTTGGTTCTCATGAGTTTTTTATTACCCATGGCCAGGATATACTCCACTTCCACACCTTCTAAGAGTGAATCCCTCAGATCATCAGGAATTGGCACTTCAAAAGTCTCATAGGTTTCCAGGTCCATGAGCTGTACATCACTTCCCATTAAAGCAAGAACCTGACCTGTTCTTTTATCAATGATAGGTATATCTATTTTAGTATCCACAGGTTTTACAATACTTCTTTTTTGATTGTCAAATATACCAAGGGCTTCTACTCTTGCTTTAGCAGAACCATGCTTACCTGGTGATGATGTTGAAATACTGGTTATTTTAGATGCTTCACCATCCAGGATAACATATTTACCAACTTTTAGAGTTTTAACTTCTACCACTTTCTTCGACATATTATTTCCTCCTAATGATATGATAAATTTACAATCTATAGAGATTTTATTAGTCATTTTGCTAAACTTAAAACGATAATTATCAAAATTGTTTGCTATACAAGCCAAATATATAAAATTTTATTTAATAATTAAATACTATTAATAAATTCCATTAAAAGATCATCATATAATAAATTGATATCATCTTAAGTCAGATAGTACAGACTATTTATCAGTAATTAAATAGTAATTAAACCAGCATATAAACTTTAATATTTTATTAAAACAATCCTTATAATAATTGATTGTCCCTTAATAATTTAGATTCCTTTGAATTATAATTTTAAAAACACCAATGTAGAATAAAATATAAATTATCCAACGAAATAATTTATTTGAATTAAAAAAGCAGTATTATGTACAAAAAAATTTAAGTGATTACTATGAAGGTCGCAATAACGTCCGGAACTGCTGAAGGACCCAGCCCATTGAATGCTTTTGATAATGCCCTTTTAAATGCAGGAATTGGAGATGTAAACCTTATAAAGGTTTCCAGCATCATACCCCGCCATACTAAAATAGTGGAGCTTCCTGAATTAACCCCGGGAGATATGATAAACTGCGTACTTTCACATGTTAGCTCGGATAATAAAGGAGACTTTATTTCGGCAGCCATAGCCGTGGCTACATCTTCTGATTTTGGCTGTGTGGTAGAACACAGTGGAGTAAATGAAGATCCATCTAAAATTAGAGCAGAAGCCATATCCATGGTAAAATACATGATGGATGTAAGAAATAAATCAATTAAGGAATTAGTAGTAGAAGAAATAAATCATAAAGTAGAAAATCAGGGTAGTGCAGTGGCTGCTTTAGTTTATTTAGGTGATTAGGTTACCCATCATTAATTTTAGAGTAGTTACCAGGAAGGTGCTAAATGTATGGATGAAAGCGAATCAATTTTTTGGAGAAATGTGGCCCTTAAAATCACCCAACAAGTGGAAAAAGCAATAAATCAGTTAATTGGGAAAAAAGAAGCCGGCGAAATTATTAAAATGGGGGCCGATGGAACCCCTACCAAATTGATTGATCTGGTGGCAGAAAACGAAGTAATTTCAGTGCTAGAAGGGGTTTCCAGACAGGTTTTACTGATAAGTGAGGAAATTGGAGAACTGGAAATAGGAAATGAAATAGAACCCATATCTGGTGAAAATAAAATAATCAATCCTGATTCTAAAATAGTTTTTGTGGTAGACCCTCTCGATGGTACCAGTAATGCCATAAAAAATATACCTGCATTTGGGATATCAATAGCAGTGGCAGAATACTCCTCTAAAAATGATTCAGCTCACTTAAATGACATTCAAATGGGATTTGTTAAAAATTTTGCCACAGGAGATTTTTTTGAGGCTTTGAAAGGCAAAGGTGCCTTTTTAAATGGTGAGAAAATTCACCCTTCTTCCCTGAGTGAGTTGAGTAGCTCCTGTCTGGGAATATTCATATATGGAAACAGCCCGGATATGATTAATAATCTCTCTCAGCAAATTAGAAGAATGCGAATCATGGGATCTGTGGCCATTGAGCTTTGTTATGTGGCCAATGGTGCCTACGATGCTTTTGTAGATATTCGGAATAATTTAAGAGTAATTGACATTGCTGCTTCCCAGCTCATTATAAGTGAATCAGGTGGAAAAGTAAGTGACACTGAAGGAATACCTCTAAATAGTTTACTAAAAATAAATGAAAGAACTTCAATTGTTGCTGCAGGAAATAATAAATTACATGACGAACTTATAAAAACAATGGAGGTTATCTAATGCACATGGGTATTGTTGCACGCTTTGATATCCCTCGAGCTGTTGAAATGGCTCGTGAAATGACGGAATTTCTAATTGAAAAAGAAATAAAAGTTTCCATAGACTCTTCTTTAATTCAATTTATGCCTGAATTTAAAGAAAGGAGTGTGGAACTTGCAGAAATGGATACTGATATGATTATAGCCATAGGTGGCGATGGAACCATTTTAAGGACCCAAAGATTTGTAAATGGTAAAAAAATACCTATTATTGGAATAAATATGGGTACTGTAGGATTTTTAACTGAAATAGATCCAAAAAACGCATTTGATGCTGTGAAAGATGTTTTAGAAGGGAAATACTTTATAGAAAAAAGGACCCAGTTACGGGTATGCCATGGTGAAGAGTTACCATCCGCTTTAAATGAGGTGGTTATGATGACCCGTAAGCCAGCCAAGATGTTACATATAGAAATTTCAGTGGATGAAGAAATTGTAGAAGAATTAAGGGCAGATGGACTTATAATATCCACACCAAGTGGTTCTACTGCATATTCTATGTCTGCAGGAGGCCCCATAGTTGATCCCAGGGTAGAAGCATTTATAATAGTCCCCATATGCCCATTTAAATTGGGAGCCCGTCCTATTGTAGTTCCTAATAAAAGCCAGATAAAAGTAAAACTACTAAAAAAAGGCAAGAAGGCCATAGCAGTAATAGATGGACAATATGAAGAAGAAATTAATTACTTAGAAGAGCTTATATTTGTAAAATCCACTACTAACGCCTATTTTGTACGGCTTACCCACAATTTCTATCAAAGGGTAAAAGATCTGCTAACCGAGGGTGGTATTAACTCATAAATGGATGAAATATTTTTTAAAGCTTTTTAATTCTGGTGTTAAAATGAATGCCCTGGTTATAGACCTGACCCATGGTGGATTTAAAATAGCCATGGAACTATTAGAAACAAAATATGAAAATATATGGGCTTGGGATATTTACCATAGCCTTAATAACACCCAAAAAGATCTTTTAGAATCCAAGGGAATTAAATTAACCAATGAAATACCCTTAGTTGATAATCTGGATATAATTGCACCGGTACATTGCCCTCTGGATATAGAAATAGACCTTACCCATCATGGAGCTGTAAAATATATCCTGCAAGATTGGAAAAAAAGTGAAATACCGGTTATTGAAGTAACAGGAGTTAAAGGCAAAAGCAGTGTGGTGGGAATACTCAAAGAAATTTTTAATTCCCGTCAACCTTTAGTACTCTCCAGTTTAGGTGCAGAATATTTAGAAAATGAATCAGTAATAAATTTAAAAAAGAATATTAGTATAACCCCTGCCAGCATCATAGAAACTATACAGTTAGCTAAAAATTGTGAATATGGTATTTGTATATTTGAAACCTCCCTGGGAGGTACTGGTTTAGCCGAAGTAGGAGTATTAACTAATGTAGTGGAGGATTATAGTATTGGCCAGGGTAAAAGTAAAGCCAGTTTAGCAAAAAGACAGATATTTGAAAGTCAGATTATATGCTGTGAAAAAGAGACATTAGACCAGTATTATCCTCATCTAAATGAGAACATCCTTTCACGTATTAATAGTTACAGTTTAAAGAATCCACATGCTAAGGTGAATGTTTTAAATGTTAAATACAGACTGGATAAAACTTTTATAGAATTAGATGTTAAAAATTTAAAAACCATTAGTGGAAAAAGTGTTAGCACCCGCTTAAATATTGAAACATTTGCCCCGGCCCCCCATCACGTCAGTAATGTTTTAGCTGCCCTTACTGCTGCTTTAAGCCTTGATTTAAATATAAATGATATATTATCCGGTATTAAACGGTTTAAAGGGGTCAAAGGACGTACTTCAATAAAAAAAGAAGGAAACATTATTATTATCGAGGAGATTAATCCCGGGATAAATGTCAGGGCCCTGGAAAAAACAATTAAAATGGCCCAATCCATGAAAAACTCCATTGTAATTTTAGGAGGAGAATATGGAATCACCTGTGAAGAAATTGATGAATTAGAAGCTGCTAAACTTTTGGATAGTTTAAAAATGCATACTCCTTTAATTTTAACCGACCAGTTAGGAAAAGGGATATTGAAAAAAATGGAATCCCCCTCAATTTTCATTGAAAATCCTCAGGAAGCCTTAAATTATGCCATAAATAAGGGTGCTAGAAAAATTGTTTTTATCTATCGTTCCAATTATTCCAATTTAAAAAAAAGATAGTTTCACATATCATAGACTAAAATATATTCTATTACCTCCTGGTCAAGAAAATATTTCATTACCTGCAAAAAAAATTAATCTTTTTTATAACGATAATTTATATAGACCAGAAAATTATAGTTTTATAAAGCTTTGAGGGGAATAATAATTTACTTTAAAAAAAAAATAGTTAAATAATAACAGGCAAATAAAATTTAAATTTTGATTTAATTACTAATTAATTTAACAACATTTATCTTCGGAGATGATTATTTGATTGTGGGAACCAGAGGAAGCAACCTTGCCACAGTACAGACAAAGTATATAATAAGCGAATTATCAAAAATAACTGATGAAGAAGTAGAAATTTCCATAGTTAAAAGTACTGGAGATAAAATAACTGATACTCAATTATATAATATGGATCCCAAAGGTATTTTCACCCGAGAACTGGATTTAGCAGTATTGGATAATGAAGTAGATTTTGCTGTGCACAGTATGAAAGATGTGCCAAGTGAATTGGATCCAGATTTGGAAATTGTTGCGGTGCCTATACGTGAATCTCCCCATGACGTCTTGATATCAAAATTGGGATGGAATGAGCTTCCTCCCGGGTCTAAAATGGGAACCAGTAGCTTGAGAAGGGAAGCATTTTGCAATCATCACCAAAAAAATTTTAAGTTAGAGCCCCTAAGAGGAAATATAGAAACTCGAATAAAAAAAGTTATGATGGGAGAATGTGACGCCACTTTAATGGCAGAAGCAGGCTTAATAAGATTGGGTTTAACCGAATACATTAAAGAAAGGTTCCCTTTAAATTATATAACTCCCCCTGCAGGGCAGGGTGCTCTGGCAATAATAACCCGTAAAGATAGTGAATTAAAAACCCAGCTTAATGAATTGAATCATTTTACATCATTTCAGGAAATTTTAGCTGAAAAAACAGTGCTAAAAGAATTAGGAATAGGATGTCAATGGCCTTTAGGGGCTATTGCAAGGTCTAAAAATGGTAAATTAAATCTTTATTGTGTACTTTTAGATAAACAGGGACATGTTTTATCTGATGTGACAATTACCGACTCTATTAATAACGCCGAAGAATTAGGAAAAAAAGCTGCAAATCATATGGAGGATTATATTTGAACAAGATTAATGTAGGTGTAATTGGTGTAGGTGCCATGGGTTATAATCATGCCCGGGTATACTATCGTTTGGAAAACGCCAATTTGGTGGCTGTTTCAGACCTAATGAAGGGGAATTTGGCCAAGGTTTCCCAAAAATATGGGGCTATTGGTTATGTAGATTATGAAAATATTCTTGAAAATCCAGATATTGAAGTGGTGAGTGTTTGTGTTCCCACCACACACCACCACAATGTGGTTATGGATGCTATAGATCACGGAAAACATATTCTGGTAGAAAAACCCATTGCATTTACCCTGGATGAAGCTAAAGAAATGGTAAAGGCTGCCCGTAAAAAAGGTGTTAAGTTAGGGACCGGGCATGTAGAGCGATTCAATCCCGCAGTACAAAAAGCCAAAGAACTCATTGAAAATGATGTTATAGGGGATGTGGTATCTGCTTCGGCAAAAAGAGTAGGTCCTTTTCCACCCAGAATTAAGGATGTAGGGGTTACCATTGACCTGGCCATACATGATCTGGATGTGATGTACTATCTCTTCAGTGAGCCTGTGGCAGAAGTATATTCCACCATGGGCAGTATCCTGGAAAAATGTGAATTCGAAGATCACGCCGAGATTATGACTAAATTTAACAGCGGTATAACCGGTATGCTGGAAGTAAACTGGCTTACTCCTTATAAACGGAGGGAGCTAGAAATCACCGGCACTGATGGAATAATATCCATTGATTATATTGATCAAAGTATTGATGTATTTGGAAAATTCGCCCAGGACGTTCATATTAATCATGAAGAACCGTTGAAAGGGGAAATAAAATCATTCCTTTCATCTATTATTAATGACGAAGAACCAGAAATTACTGGTGAAGATGGTATTTATGCACTTAGGGTGGTATTAGCTGCCATGAAATCAGCACGTGATCATTCACCAGTTAAAATTAATGGTGATTTAAATCCAGAATAAGAAAAATTAGATTTTTATGAGGAATTTTTTATAAATCTAATGTCTTATTGATTTTAGTTTAAATTTAAAGGGGTGTTAAAATGAATCAAGAACTGATAAAAAAAGCTCAGGGGTTGCGTAGTCAGGGTTTTACCACAGGAGAAATTGCAGATGAATTAAATGTTTCTAAAGATACTGCCCGATGGCTAACCTTACAGACCACTGGAAAAAGAGATGAAGAAAAAAGTCAGGCCCCCCTTGATTTTGCCATAAACTGGAAAAGTTTAGGTGGTAGTTCTGCACGTTTAAGATATGTGTCAGCTGCCATGGCAGATATAGCATTAAAACACGGTCCTAGTGATGTTATAGTGGGTATTGCTGTTAGTGGAGTTCCTTTTGCCACCATGATGGCTGATGTGGTTGCTTTAGAAACCGGGATTGAAACTTCCATTTCTGTTTTCCATCCTATTAAACATAGAAAAGGCAAAGATGCTGAAGGAGCTATAAGTAGTAACTTTGCCTCAGTAGAAGATAAAAGAGTGGTTATAGTGGATGATGTTATAACCAGCGGCCGCACTATAAAAGAAGTAATTGATGTTCTTAAAAAACAGGGTGCTGAACCCACCTGTGTAACGGTACTGATTGACAAAAAAGGAATATCTGAAATAGAGGAAGTTCCTGTAGAATCATTGATTAAAGTCAGTAGATTGGGATAATAAATTTCCAGGGTTAAATCTTCTTTTAATAATTAAAAAGAATAGATTAAGCTAACCCTTTATTTATTTTTACAAAAATACATAATTTAATAATGCCTGTCTCAATACGGCCAGTGTTTCAAAGTTTATTAAGATATTTATTTATTATAAAAAACTTATTTCTTTATGGTGGATTCATTCCCGCGCTTTGGGGACCTTCACTGCTCTTAACCGTTTCTATAAGTACGGATCTCCCCCATGATATAATAATTATTCTGGTCTCTTTTTTACTTCCTTTAATCATTTACAGCTATGATTATTATGCTGATATTGATAAAGATCTTAAAACCAATCCGGAAAGGGCTAATTTAGATAAAAAATTAAATTATAATTTGATAATAGGATATGTGTGTTTTTTAATTGGTTTGGTAATTTATATTTTTAATTATATGATCATACTCTTTGTTCTAAGTTTATTTGCCATGGGAATATTATATGCCAGTGTATTTAAGAGGATAACCCTGAAAATACCTGCTTTTAAAAATTTTTACCTGTCATTTATCTGGAGTTTGTGGGGTACTTTTTTATTAGTAATGTACAACTATGCAGGGATAAATAGAAGATTAATAATGATATTTTTATTTATTTATGCAAAAGTGCTTTTAAACACTATTTTTTTTGATATTAAAGATGCAAAATCAGATAAAAAGGAAGGTTTGAAAACTTTACCTGCTGTTTTAGGTATATTTAAAACTGTAACCTATCTTCATATTTTAAACCTTTTAACTGCATTTATTTTAATATTAGGGGTAGTTCTAGATATTTTACCCCCATATTGCCTATTATTGACCATTTTCTATTTATATGTATTTTATTATCTGGAAATCATAAAAAGTAAATCCCAAACCCTTTCTAAAAAATCGATGCTTGCCGATTTAGAGGCTATTTTTTATCCATTCCTATTATTTTTTTTTAGATGGATATGGAATAAATAAAAAGAAAAATAATGATTAAAGGGGTTTTTTGGAAATATAATAAATAAAAAAAATAATTAATTATTTCAGGTCCGGTATCTTAGTATGGCCCCAATACCTCCAAAAGCACGTAGAAGTTGCATTCCTTCCTCGGTTTCAGTTGATACTATTTCAACTTCTGTTCCAACCTCCTCTGCCATTTCTACCAGGTCATCAATAACATCTCTATTTTCAATTTCTTTCATGGTTTCGCCACATTTATCACATATTTCTTCCACGTCTTTTTTAAGATTTTTAGAGGTGGCATCCACTTTATTTCCGCAGGAGCTACACTCATAAGCTATCCTTTGGGAGTCTATGCCCTCAGATAATATGAGAATTTCCACAGCACCCATTTGTAAATTTTTTCTAACATCTTTTTCCCCATAGGATGCCAGGCTATCAGCTGAAACCAGTTCAGTTAAAAATTTCTGGATTAGTTTTTTTTCCCTCATTACATCTATTTCATTTAAAACATCCATGGATTTTTCGATAACCTCTCGGATACCAAATTCTCCAGTATAAGAAGTATCAACAGTGGTTATAACTTTTTTCTTAATTTCATGGTGGAGATAATCGCCATTAAGGAACTCTTCTTTGGTATGTCCCGGTCCCCCTAAAATGACTCCGTTTAACTCTTCTAATGACAGGAATGCATCGTTAATGGCATTACCTATTCTTTTTAGAAATTCGTGAGCAGCAAGTTCAATTAAACGATCAAAACGGCGCTGAGATTGACCACCAGCCTTATGTTTACCAGGTACTCCACTGGTTAAAGTTTTAACAATTTTTATTCTTTTTCCAGTTAGAACCGCGACGGTGGCTTCTTTACGATCTAAAACGGCCAGTCCATAAACATCTTTATCACCCATCATATCCTGTAGAGGTTCCAGATAGAAATCTGAATTACAGTGATAAGTATAAGTCTGGATGGGTTCTGGTGGTTCAAAAACATAGGTTTCCATTTTTTCAGTACCCGGCCCTCCTTTAGGAATCATACCCACAAAAAGAACCAGGCCTTTAGTCGGGGGGTTTGGGAACAATTTTAATCGCTGCATGATAACTTCAATAGAAGATTGAACATTTTTTTTAGTCTGTTTGCTTTTAATATTGGCACTCTGGCTAAGTTCTTCTCTCATGTGTTTAACTACATCAGATATCTTTTTATCTGGAGGAATGTATACTGATACCAGTTCAGTGCCCCTACCTTTTTTATCAGACAATTCTTGAAGCGTCCTTTTAAATTCATAAAGTTCGGTTGATGATACATCAGTCAAGATAACTCACTCCTTAAAAACTATAAAAATTAAATTTATCTCTATATTTTAATTAAATCGGGTTTTAATCCAATTAAGGGTCACGCCCGGTCATAAATGAAGAATAGTATGTACATGATAAACCTGCAATAATTGTTTTAAAATATTCTATTAATTTATTTATGTTAACTCAGGGTATAAAACTTATACCTATTAAATGATATTAAAAAAATAGACCGGATAATATTAGAAATAAGTTTAAAATAAGAAACTCATATGACTTAAATAAGATTTCAAGTTTTATGAAAATAATCAGTTATATTTTATTTAAATTAGCAGGTGAAAATAAATGAGAGTAGTAATTACTATTGGTGGATCAATTATCATGAAGGATGAGAGTCCTGAAAAATTCCAGGAATATGCCCGGATTTTAACTTCTCTGGCAAAGGAACATGAAATATTTGTAGTGGTAGGTGGAGGTAAACCCGCCCGAAATTATATAAAAATAGCACGGGGTATGGGTGCAAGTGAATCACATTGTGATGATATTGGTATTGAAATAACCAGATTAAATGCAAAGCTTCTTATAACAGCACTTAAAGGCGAAGCCTATCCAATGGTCCCAGAAAATTTCAACGAGGCCATGGAGTATTCTACCAGCAATAAAATAGTGGTGATGGGAGGAACTGAACCGGCCCATAGTACCGATGCAGTAGGGGCTATTTTAGCGGAATTTGTAGATGCAGAACTTTTAATAAATCTTACCTCGGTAGATGGTCTTTATGATAAAGATCCCCACCAGCATGATGATGCCCGAATGTTTGAAGAGGTAACTGCCCAGCAAATGATGGAATTTCTAAGGGAAAAAGAGGTAATGGCAGGAACCTATGAATTTTTTGATATGACGGCAATTCAAATGATAAAAAGATCCCGAATTAAAACTATTATAGCTAATGGCAAAGCACCTGAAAATTTAATTAAGGTTTTGAATAATGAAAAAATTGGAACCAGAATTATTTAAGATATAAAAATATTTAATAAGAATTTGATTTTATCAAAGGATTACATTAATCGTAAGCAATTAGTAATTAGGTGAAATAATGACCAAACCACATAGACACTGTGCTGTTTGCGGTACCCCTATACCGCTAGAAGAGAGAACCTGTTCTGATAAATGTCAAAATACACTGGCAGAAAGCCGGAACAAAGTTAGAAAAACCAGAATGATCGTATACGCCATATTTGGAGTCTTTATAATTTTATGGTTGTTTTATGTATTATTCCGTTAGAAAATATACAAAAAAGGAATTCTACTTTAGAATTCCACCCATTTCTACTTATAGTATATTATAATTCTTCAATTATTTACGACCCACCCTTAAAGCAATAAGTCCAAAAATAATAAACGCCAGACCAATTATTGCTCCTAAAAAGAGTGGATTTAATGCCAGAGATGCAACCAGCAAGTACAGAATACCCAGGATAACACTGATAAGTCCCGAATACTTTTTATATTTGCTGTCCTGGGATGCAGATAATATCAGAATCCCGGCAATTAATAGCAGTATTCCAGTTACAAACAGATATGAACCTGCTAAATATTCTATGCTAAATATCTGAAATATCATGGAGAGTCCAATTGCCAGAGAAATTATGGCAAAAATTCCCCATACCAGGGCCGTGCTTTGATTAAATTTTCGATCTTTAAAAGCATTAATCGCCATCCATACACCCAAACCAGTTAGGATGAATCCAGATACAATACCTATTGCTACCAGTCCTAAAGCAGGGCTAATTAAAAGAATTATGCCTAGTATAAGTGCAATAGCACCCATTAAATTAAATTTCACCATAATATCACCCGATTTTTATATTATTCTAATTCTATAATTAATTATGTAAATTAATGGATAAAATTTTTTTTAAAAAATTATATGCCCCTGTCCCCACCTTTATTATGAAGTTTAATTCATTAGTAATTAAGTTAATAAAACTCAAAGGGGTATCCCTATTAATTCAAATAATCCTGATAATTTAAGGGCAATGAAAATCAATATAACTGCAAATAAGTATCTTAACTGTTTTTCAGGTATTTTGTGTGCATAGTATGAGCCTAAATATGCCAAAGGGATGCTGAAGATAGATAACAGCAAGAATTGCAATAAATTAACATAACCGGCAGAATAGGGAGGTAGGTTAGGGATATTTAATCCCTGGTAAATATAAGAAAGTATGCCCCCTACAGAAGTAAGGAGAATAACCACAGTAGATGTTCCTACTGCTTCTAGCATACTAAATCCAAGCAAAATTAACATTACAGGAACTAGAATTACACCTCCCCCAATGCCCAGAAGGCCAGAACAGACACCTGCCAAAAAACCCCAAAACAAAAGATGGTAGGGGTTTAAATTTTTAGTTTTACCTCCCGGTACTTTCTGGTATTTTAAAATTTGATAGGCGACAAAAAATAGCAATATTGAAAAAATAAATGTCAAAATATTGGCCGGAGTTATAGAAGCTATGTAACCACCGATAAAGCCTCCTGAAAAACCTGTTATCCCCATATAAATAGCAGGTTTCAATAGGACACATTTATTACAGTAATGACGATATGAGCCACTAATAGCGGTGGGTAAAATAACGGCTAAGCTGGTTCCAAATGCTATGCGGATGGCCATGTCAGGACTAATACCGGTAGATTGTAATAAAAAAAATTGGATAGGAACCATCAAGAATCCACCACCCACCCCTAATAGTCCTGTGGAAAATCCAACTACCGCCCCGGTGATTAATAAAATTATAATAAATTCTAAAAAAGTTTCCATAAATTTAATATAAAAAAGAATAAATAAAATGTTTGTGAAACTAATCATTTAATTTGAAGATAATATTTCTTCAAATCCAATTAAAATGTATATATACCGATTAAAATTTTTTTAAGTTAGTACTGCATCAGTATTAATCTTTAATTTCTATTTGCAAATAGTGGGCAATTATTAAAAAATACTGCCTGAATTCCATGCTACTCTAAAATATTTTTAAATTTGGTGATCTATTGAAAATTAACCGGCTTGTTTTTTTAGGTTTAATCATGATAACAATAGGATTGGTCCTATTTTTAACAGAATTTATCAACCATTTTATAAGGCCCTTCACCCACATCTTTCTGATGGGATCCTCAAAAGGAAAAGACATTATGTTTTTTTGTTTAATGGGGAGTATGTTAATTATTAGCCCTCTTTTTTCTCCAAAAAGTTATCTTAATCAAAAAATACGTACTATTAAGCCCTTTGAAAAATGGGAAAAAAATGATTTTTTGAAGATGGCTATTATAATAGTTTTATTTATCTATATAATGGGAATTATTCTGGAAATCTACTTGAGAATAAATGCCGGCGTTTCCTTATTTACCACCTTTGTTTCACTAAATCCCAGTCCCAGTACTAGCAGTATTTTGCATAGCCATATGTTTAAAGGTGCAATAAGTCCTTTTTTGAATTCATTTATATCCACTAATTCTAGTATCCACACCGGAGGATCATTATCAAGTTATATACCTGATGCAGGCTGGATAATTTTATTAGCTATCCCGGTAGTTTATTTAGGAGGCATGCTTTCCCTGGGAGATAGGAGAGAATACCACAAACTCATTGTCTTATTTGCCCTTACAACAAGTATTATTGGAATGATTGATGGGGGATTATTATCAACACCAGCCCTGGTGGGATTATCAGGTCTCTTAGGAATGTCTGCTCTTAAAATGCCCTTTTCATTTAAAAATTTAATTAGTCCCACCATTATAATTGCCTTTTTAATTATTTTAAGGGTTATTTTAGGACTTTTTGCTTCATTCCCTGATTATTATGAAGTGACCATTATTGATGCTCCCGAGGATTTAAAACTCTTAGATTATAATATTTTGTCCTCCCAGGTTGTTAATAATAAAACTATCATTACCCTGGATTCAAATTATAATGAGATACACCTGATTAATGATTTGGCCTCATCACTGGAAGGGAAAAGTGAAGTATTTTTTATTTCCTGGAATTTCTATTCCTTTTTTGGGAATACAGCTTATTCTTAAATGAAAATTAAAATGTTTTGAAATTAAGATTTTGTAATTAAAAACTAAAAAAAATCCCGGACGGGAGAAAAACAAATGAAAGTTAGTATTGTCATTCCAACTTACAATGAAGAAGATTATTTACCAGAATTACTTGACAGTATAAAAAATCAGGACTTTGCAGATTATGAAATAATTATATCAGATGCAAATTCCAGGGATAATACCCGTCAAATTGCTCAAGAATACGGCTGTAAAATAGTAGATGGCGGTTTACCGGCCCTGGGTAGAAATAAAGGAGCTAAAGTTGCTCAAGGAGAATTAATATTATTTTTAGACTCTGATTTGATTCTTTCACCCAGTTATTTACATAATGCAGTTGAAGAATTTGAAGATAAAAAGCTGGGGATTGCCATATCCCAGATGATTCCCCTTTCTGATAAAAAAAGAGATAAAGTACTGCATGAATTTGCAAACAGATTCATGATAATGGTGGAATCCATCAAACCACATGGGGCAGGTTGTTATGGTATCATAACCCGCAGAAGTTTGCATGAAGAGGTAAATGGTTTTAATGAATCACTTGATTTTGGCGAGGATAGTGATTATATTGAGAGGATAGGAAGAATAAGTAAGTTTAAAGTTTTAAGAAAAGCTCACGTCCTGGTATCTACCCGCAGGCTTGAAAAAGAAGGATTAAAGAGTTTGGCCATGAAATACACTAAAAGTACAGTATATGACTTTATGGGTAAAAAAATCACAGCTGAAGAGCTGAATTATAATTTTGGTTATGAAGAAGAAGTTTCAGATAAATTAAATTCAGAAAATATCGCTTCATCAGCCAATAGTCCGGTGAATAATGGTAAAAAAAGGGTTATTTATTCAGTTTGTGGGGAAGGGATGGGGCATGCCATTCGAAGTGGGGTTCTGCTGGAAGAACTAAATTCTCACTACGATTTAATGATTTTTGCCAGCGACCGAGCTTACCACTATCTCTCTAAAAAGTTTGATAATGTTTATGAAATATATGGTTTTAATACAGTATATGAAGATAACCGGGTGAAAAATAAAAAAACATTTGTTAGATCCATGAAAAGCTTGCCCCGGGATTTAAAAGAGAATTTGAAGTTATTATATAAAATTGCCCGGGATTTTAAACCACATGTTATCGTATCTGATTTTGAGTTCTATGCCAGTCTTTTGAGTAATGTACTTAGAATTCCCCTGATTAGTATTGATAACATGCATATAATTACCCAGGGAAAAATAGAATATCCTTCCAAGTTTAAAAAAGATAAGCTTAAAGCTGAAGCTGTTGTCCGGTCTTTCATTGTGAGACCGGAGCGATTTATTATCATGAGTTATTTTTTCCCTCCCTTAAAAAACAAAAAATCAGTTATTTATCCTCCTGTTTTAAGAAAAGAAATAATCAATCTCCAGCCAGCATATTGGGATTATATACTGGTATATCAAACCAGTACCTCTAATTTAAAGTTAATTGAAGTACTTAAAAAAACTCCTTATAATTTTGTGATTTATGGATTCGACAAGGCCCAGAAAAATGAAAATCTCCATTTCAAGATTTTTAATGAAAATGAATTCTTTAATGATCTGGAAAATAGTCAGGCCATTATAAGTAATGGCGGGTTTGGATTGATTAGTGAAGCCCTTTACCTGAAAAAACCGGTTTACAGCATTCCCGTACAGGGCCAGTTTGAGCAGATACTTAATGCCGTTTATCTTCAAAAATCAGGTTATGGTGAATTCCATGAACATATAAGTCTTGAATCTTTACAATTATTCCTGGAAAATCTTTCAAAATATCAGGAAAATCTTTCAACATACCAGGGAGTGGGTAATGAAGAGATAATTAAAGAGCTTACCTGTTCTATAGAAAGATATTCTAAAGAATATAAGTGATATGGAATAATAAATCGCAAAAATAGTGCTTAGATTAAAAAAATAAAAAATTATGGGTATTTTTTTATAAAGTTACACCCATATCCAGTTGTTCTGTTAGTTCTTTGTAACGGTTTCGGATGGTAACCTCGGTTACACCGGCAATATCTGCCACATCTCTTTGAGTTTTTCTTTCTCCTAAGAGAACTGAGGCAATATATAGTGCGGCAGCAGCTACACCCGTAGGGCCTCTTCCAGAAGTAAGACCTTTTTCCATAGCCTTTTCAATGATTTCAATTGCTTTAGATTGTACTTCCCCAGATAATCCTAATTCACTGGCAAAACGAGGTACATAATCCACGGGAGAGGTTGGTGGTAATTTGATGTTAAGTTCCCTGGTTAAAAACCGGTAGGTCCTTCCAACTTCTTTTTTACTCACCCTGGAGACCTCTGCTATTTCATCCAGTGTACGGGGCACATTACATCTCCTGCAGGCGGCGTAAAGTGATGCAGCTACCACTCCTTCGATACTTCTTCCCCGGATTAGTTTATTTTCCACTGCACTACGATAGACCACTGAGGCAGCTTCTCTCACACTTCGTGGGAGTCCCAGACGGGAAGAATCCCTATCAAGTTCACTGAGTGCAAAGGCCAGGTTTCTCTCAGTAGCGCCGGAAATTCTTATTTTCCTCTGCCATTTCCGAAGACGGTACCATTGGGCTCTGTTTCGAGCAGGAATATCACGTCCATAAATATCCTTGTTTCTCCAATCAATCATGGTGGAAAGACCCTTATCGTGAATGGTATAGGTTATAGGTGCTCCTACTCTGGTTCTTTTGTCTCTTTGTTCGTGATCGAATGCTCTCCATTCCGGACCCATATCCACCAGGTTATCATCTATAACCAGGCCGCATCCTCCACAGACTATCTCTGCTCTTTCGTAATCTCCAATCAGATCTTCAGATCCACATTCTGGACATTTTGTTTCCTTTTCTGTTTCAGAAACATCGTTTTTCATTTCTTGCTTCGTTTTTTACGCCCCCATTTTTTCACAGGTTTTGATGGTATATATAAAACTGCTCCAACCAGGCTATCTAACTTTTTAGAATTGGATCCACGATTAGGTTTGATGGTAATGTATGGTTCTTTAGTAGGTCCAAATACATCGTGTATTTTCCCCACCCTTTTTTTATTCTCAGAAAAAACAGGTAATCCTAGAGCGGGAGTTTGACTGGATCTAACAATGATATTTCCCTTGTTAGAGACATGTGAAATATTTCCTAAAATTTTCATATTATAAACCGAAAATGTTATATATACTCTTAATTTGACTAAGTTATATATAAATGTTTCGATAACAATATATAATATAATTAATTATTATAAAAGTATTTTGTGCTTTATATGAATAAAAGACACTTATATGGCTTTTTAAATCCATGTTTCCCTTAAAACGGACGTATTAATTTGATAAAAGTAATAATTTTAGATATTATGATGCATCTGGCTTTTTATCCGCCACAATAATTTTACCATAATAAAAAGCAGCAAATGCACCAATCATGGTGGGTATAATATAACTGGCCAATCTATCAATTATACTGGCGGCCATTACCACATCCGCAGATATGCCCACCACTGCAAATAATCCCACCAGAGTTGCTTCCCTCAATCCTAAAGACCCCGGGAGGATGGGTAGAAGTGATATCAAAATACCTACCGTATAAATAATAACCAGAGCAATTGCCGGGGGTTGAACCCCTACAGCCAGAAAGCAAACATACAGTCGGGTCATGTCCACCCCCCACATGCCAAAAGATAATAAAACACCTATTATCAATACTTTACGATCTTTTAAGGCCATAGTAAATCCGGTGGTAAATCGGTTGATATAAAAGATTAATTTATCACTGATATCATGAAAATGAATCTCTTTTCTGGTAATTTTTAAAAAGAAAGGAAAAACAGATCGAGCAATAGATAGAGTTATTTTCTGGGCTATCCTTTGATTCGAACCGGCATAAACCACCAGACTAAAGAATATAATAGTAATTATTATCAGTGCCGTGACAATTAGTCTGGTCCAGATAGATATGTTCCAGCTTAATATCAAAACTGCTGCTAGAATAGATATGATTATAAATGGTAAAAATTCAAAAACTCGATCAGCCGTGGAAGATGCGAATCCAATTTCAAAGGGAGTTCCTTTTATTTCCCTTAAAAGATAGGCGCGAAGTGGTTCTCCTCCTGCAGCACCAGGAGTAATGTTATTCCCAAATATACTGGCAAAAAGCATTACCAGAACACTACTATAACGGGGAGACTTATCCACCAGATCCAGGATTAATTTCCATCGAAGGGCCCATAGTAAAAATATGAATGTTTGCAAAACAAAATTTAAAGCCAAAAACCATAAATTAGTTCTTTCTAAAGCCGATATTATATCTCCCAATCCTGCTAGAGCAGTTATAGCAAAGATTAGTGCTGCAGCAGCTAAAAAGGAAATTATTATCTCTTTTTTATGATCTTTTATAAAAGCATAATAATCCTGTTTTTTTATATTAGTATCTGATGAAGACATAAAAGGCCTCTTTTAATTAAATATTCAAAATTTCAGATAGAGGCTTGCCTTCCTCAATCTGTTTTACTATAACATTTTCACGTTTTTTTATTTCTTCAGCGACTTCCATAACCTCTATGAAGTTTTCTCGGGGTACAACCACCACACCACATTCATCACCAAATAAGTAATCCCCGGGATGAACCATGGTTCCCTGACAATCCAGTTTAATATTTATTTTTCCCTCATTTCGAGGCCTTCCCGCATGAGGAATGACTTTCCTGGCAAATACAGGATATTTAATATTTTTAATTGAATCTAAGTCTCTACATGCACCAAAAATGATTGTTCCTGCAATTCCCTTATTTTTAGCAGCTTTAGAAGTTAGTTCCCCCCAGACAGCATTATTCTCACCTTCAGTGAAAATGAAAATTACCTCCCCTGGTAAGGCATGGTCAATTCCCCGGACGGAAGTCCCCCAATCATCATCTTTAGTAGATAAAGTTAATATATTCCCAAATAACTTTTGTCCATTAAGGGATTTTACACCGGAGATTGTGCCCTGATTTCCTGTTACCTGCTTTAAAGAATCAGATATTTGAGGAGTGGATAAATGAGGAATCAATTTTTTGAAATCTGACTTTTCAGTGAAAAATTTATCTAATAACCTGTGAGGGGATTTTCTACGTTTTCCATCCATTTTAAATCAATCCTGAGGTGTTGTAACCTCTTCCACCATGGTTCTACCTGCTACTACCTCATCAACACTGTGTATAGAACCACCATACTCTTCAATAGCCCTGCTGATTTCATCAAAATTGAGGTCATTCCCCTGGATGGTGACTTTGATATTTTCAGTTTCCTTATCAATTTCCATTAAAGTGATATTCACACCTTCCACTCCACTTAATTCACTTAAATATTTAGCATAGTAAGGTATTATTGGATCATGGGGCTTTAAAATATCCAGAACAATTCTAATCAAACCTTTTGCCAATTATGATTCCTCCCAAATTTTTATTATCAGGTTATATTTATTTTACTAATAGATTAAAAAATAATTATTGGTCTTTAATTAATTTAACTTTGCATTTTCTAATTGATAAATCTATAATTCTAGAAGAGGGATTATAAGTTTTTTAGATAAAAATTTTGGATATCCCCTGCTGCTTCTCAAATTTAAATTGTCTCATTACCAGATCTACAAGGCTATAGATTTTTGTGGGAATTGTATTTTTTTTAGAATATTAACACATCTTCAATTTTATATATGAGTTTGATTATATATTTCCTATAGATACTATTACAGTGATAATATATTTTACAGTCACCTTAAAAAGGGCTTAACATGAGCTATAGGAGATTATTACGTTTAAGTGAAGAACTAGATGAATTAAAAAAGAATGGGGAAGAAGGAGTACCTATCCTTATAGAGGGCAAAAAAGATGAGGAAGCTCTTGAAAAATTAGGCATAAAAGGGGATTTTATAAAAGTTTCCGGTTCTCATCTGAAACTTTTTGAAGTTGCCGAATTAGCTGCTAATTCATCTTCAAAGGTAATTATTCTCACCGATTTTGATAAAAAAGGAAATCAATTGGCAAAAAAATTATCCAGAGATATTCAAAGCCTTGGATCCCATCCAAATTTACAGATTAGAAAAAGAATAATGGGATTGACCCGTCGATATATCAAAGACATTGAAAGTCTTCCCAAACACATTATTCAACTGGAACTTGATGTTTATCCCCATAGTTGCTGTATACCATCACTGTTTTCATATCGCAATTCATTAATTTAAATTTTAAAATTATAAATTGCGAATGCAAGTCTATTTGATTTGCAAATATTCAGGTAATCCTAAAACAGAATTACAAGGATAACAAATTTTATCCCTGAAAGTATCTACATTAATAGGGAGGCTTAATATGGGAAAAGAAGAAATAAGTACAACTAAATATCTCATTCACGCTCAAATTAATGCTAATGGAATTGTAGAAAAGCCAGATGTGGTGGGGGCTATATTTGGTCAAACTGAAGGTCTTTTAAGTAATGATCTGGATCTTCGAGAGCTGCAAAAAACGGGCAGAATAGGTAGAATCAAAGTGAATATAACTTCAAGAGGAGGGCGTTCTAAAGGAGAAATAGTTATTCCTTCAAGTCTTGATCGAGTTGAAACAGCCATACTGGCTGCTTCTCTAGAAACAATTAACCGGGTCGGTCCCTGCGAAGCATATATACAGGTTTCAAAAGTGGAAGATGTCCGGGCGGTCAAACGTAAAAAAGTGGTAGATCGGGCCAAAGAGATATACGCGGGAATGATGGATGAAGTAACTCCAGAAAGTCTAAAAATGATTGAAGAAGTTAAAGAAGCCATGCGTATACATGAAATTGCCGAATATGGTGATGAAAAACTTCCAGCAGGTCCTAATGTTCCTACTTCAGATGCCATTCTGGTAGTAGAAGGTCGGAGTGATGTTTTAAATTTACTAAAACATGGAATAAAAAACGCCATTGCAGTTGAAGGAGTAAGTGTTCCCCGGACTGTAGCTGAATTGACCCGTAAAAAGACAGTAACTGCTTTTGTAGATGGTGATCGTGGCGGAGAATTAATTTTAAAAGAATTACTCCAAGTAGGGGAAATAGACTACGTAACCCGTGCTCCTAAAGGAAAAGAAGTGGAAGATCTGGGTAAAGACGAGATAATGGTTGCTCTCCGGGATAAAGTACCTATTGAACAGATGTACCATGACCTGGGCATTAAAGTAGAACCTAAAACTGAAGACAAGATGGTTTTACTGAAAAATATCCTGAAAGACCTGGAAAGTACAGGAAATGCAGAGATATTAGACGATGCTCTTAATATTTTAAAAGAAGTTAAAGTTGAAAATTTATATGAAGAATTGAAAAGAGTGACCAACCACCCCTATGCCGTGGTTTTTGATGGTGTAATTAGTCAGCGCCTGATAGATATTGCTATGGATAAAGGAGTGAAGCATATAGTTGCAGTAAGAACTGGTGAAGTGGTTAAAAGGCCAGAAAAAATAAAAATTATCACCCACCAGTAGAATAATGCTATAAAGCCTGTAAATTTTTTTTATTTTTTTTATTTTTTTATCCGTACTAAAAATATGCACTTGAGGCATTAAAATGTACATTAATCTGAAAAAAAAGTTTTTAGATGAAATAGAAACTACTGCAGAAATAAATATTCCCCCGGATCCTCTGGATAGAGTAATTGGGCACGATGATGTTATTTGGCTGGCAAAAGTTGCTGCCAGGCAAAAAAGAAATTTGTTACTGGTTGGTCCTCCGGGAATAGGAAAATCCCTTATTGCTCAATCCCTATCTTTTCATTTATCTACTCCCAGTGAAGAAATATCCACTGTTCATAACCCTGAAAGGCCAGAAAGACCTTTTATTGAGGTAAAAACGAAAAAAGAGATAGATAATGAAATTAAAGATAAAAAAAGAGCTGAAGGAGAATATATAAGTCCAGAAATGGTTCCAGATTTAGTAGCTGAAAGATTAGGATTTAAATGTATTCACTGTGGAGATTACAATAGTGCTTACCAGAGCATATGCCCCCAATGTGGCGGAGACAAATTTTCACATATCAGTGCCCGGAGGAAACACCTGGGTGACCTATTAGGAATGTTTGAAATGAACTCCGGTTCGGAAAATATTCCTCAAGAAAGGGTCACCACCACCCGAATAGTTAATAATCGGGAAGAAGTGGTGATATATGAAAGGGTGAATGGAAAAGAAATAAAGGTAATGGATCAACAATCACTGGAAAAAAGGCGGAAGATAGTGGAAGAAAATCCCCGCCATGTAATAGTTCCCCTTAAACGGAAAAATTTTATTCAGGCTACTGGTGCCAGTGAAACCGAGTTATTAGGTGATGTGAGACACGATCCTTATGGTGGACATTGTGAACTGGGTAGTGCCCCCTATGAAAGAGTAATCCCGGGAGCCATACACGAGGCCCATGAAGGAGTGCTTTTTATCGATGAAATAATTCACATCGCCAGTTTGCAGCGATACATATTAAGTGCCATGCAGGAAAAAATATTCCCCATTGTAGGCAGAAATCCTCAGAGCGCAGGTAGTTCAGTTAAGGTGGAAAGTGTTCCTTGCGACTTTATTTTTGTTGCAGCATGTAATCTAATGGATTTGAAATATATTTTACCTCCCCTCAGATCCCGTATACAGGGAGAAGGATATGAAGTACTTATGAATACCACCATGAAAGCTAATCCTGAAAATGCTGAAAAAATAGGTCAGTTTATTGCCCAGGAAATCAATATAGATGGTAAGATACCTCACGCAACTAAAGAAGCTGTTCAAATATTAATTAAAGAGGCTAAAAAAAGAGCATATTTGATTGATGAAGAGAAAGATGCTTTTACCCTTCGACTTCGAGACCTGGGAGGAGTTATTAGAATGGCAGGTGATTTGGCTGTGATGGAAGAAAGTAGCGTTATAAGCAAAAAACATATGTCCCTGGCTGTAATTAAATCTCTTTCTATTGAAAATCAAATATTAAAGCGTTATGAAAGCTATGAAAAAGCTATCCAGCAAGATTTAGCTTCGTCCCATGTTATCCCTGATCATCATGCTCCCTTCAAAAATGAAAATGTGGATCGCAGCTACCTTTAAAAAATATTATTCCAAATATACCGTCTATTTAATCCAGAGACAACAAACACTATAATATAAATAATAATAGATTTGAGTTATATAAAATCATTAAAACTTGATATCATGAATCCTTATCCTCAAAAAAATGGAAAAACTCAGATTAATCCTTCAGGAGATTTTAATTCATCACCATCTACCTGGTCCCAGGAAGGTGGAAGAAAAACTATTTTAGAAGTACTGGATTTTCCAGATATGATTGAAGAATATTTAATAGAACTGGAAATTCGAAATTATTCTATTAACACCATAAAAACATATAAATCAATTGTTAATAATTTTTATAAATTTTTAATGGGTGAAAAAGACCTTTATGACGATCGTAGAGTTTTAAGATCCTTCAAAAGATATATTCAATTCCTCAAAAGGGATAAGCAGGTTTCACAAAATTATATTTATCTGGTGACCGTGGTGGTGAAAAAATTTTTGGAGTACCACAATATTTACATTTTGAATGAAGTTAAAACTCCAAAAAGAACCAAATCTCTGCCTAAATCTTTGAATGAAACTGAAGTAAAGAATTTAATTAATGCAGTTGAATGTAATCTCCATAGTCAGGAAGAGTCACATGGACAAAAATGTATCAAGTTGCGTAATAAAGTTATACTTGCTCTATTATACTCGTCTGGACTTCGAATATCTGAACTGGTATCTTTAAAGTCGGATGATGTGGATCCTGATGATAGAACTATTCGAATAAGAGGTAAGGGTGAAAAAGATCGTATTGTGCTGTTTGATGAAGAAACAAAGAATTTAATTAAAAAGTATATTACATTTATAGGCCATGAAGATGATTATCTATTTTTGAACCGTTTTGGAAACCCTATAACTCCCCGGTATGTGCAGATGATGATAAAAAATTATGCCCGGCAGGCCGGTATCAAAAAAAAAGTAACCCCTCATATTTTAAGGCACTCTTTTGCCACCCATCTTCTAAAAAATGGTGTGGATATAAGGGCCATACAGCAGCTTTTAGGACATTCAAACCTTTCTACTACTCAAATTTACACCAGTGTAGATATGCAAACCCTGAGAAATGTTTATGACCGTGCAAGATTAAAGTAGTTTAAAAAAAATGAAGTGTAATTCATTAAAATTAAAAAATAATTAATTAACTCCCTCTCTTTTTATTATTCTTTGATTGTATTTCAACTCCTCAAATATAATCATAAAATGAGTTCCCCTGTTTTTATCAAGTTTAATGGTTCCTCCCAATTGATTAACTAAAGTATAAACCATGCGAAATCCAAATGACCCCTTCTGGGGAAATTCAATTTCTGGAGGAATTCCCTTACCATTATCATATATATTAAGACAAATCTTTCCATCATCTAATCTAAATAGTTCTATTTTTATTTTCCCCGGCCTTTGAAAGGGAAAGGCATGTTTCAAGGAATTGGTCACCAGTTCATTTATTATTAAACCACAGGGGATAGCACTTTCCAAATTAAGCAATATTTCATCAGCTTGGAATAATATATTAACTTTTGAATGCTTATTATAAGAACTAGAAAGTTGTGAAAATAGTCCGGGCAAATATTCGGTGAAATTAATACGATTCAAGTCATTTGATTGATACATTTTCTCATGAATCATAGCCATTGATTTAATCTGGTTTACATAATCCCTGAAGAAATTATTTATGCCTGGATCATTAAAGTATTTGGCTTGAAGAGAAAGCAGACTGACTATTATCTGTAAATTGTTTTTAACCCGGTGGTGAATCTCTCTTAAAAGAGTATCTTTTTCTTTTAGTGAGTTTTCAAGTTTTCTATTGAGTGCTTTTTGTTTTAAAAAGTACATTTTATTTTTCTTTGCTTCATGTTTATACAGGGCCAGTTCAATATTTACTTTTAAATCCTGCTCCTGAAAGGGTTTTAAAATATAAGCATATGGTTCTGTTTTTTTTGCACGTTTAAGAATATCTCCATTAGAATAAGCTGTTAAATAGACCACAGGGATATCAAACCTATCCCCAATAATCTGGGCTGCTTCAATACCATCCATTTCGCCTTCCAGCATTATGTCCATTAGTACTGAATCCGGACAATTTTGTTCAATTTTTTCCAGGGCTTCTTCAGCAGAAGAACTTATGGCCGGTACTACATAGCCCAGATCTTCTAAAATGGATTTAATATCCTGAGCCACTAATTCTTCGTCTTCAACAATGAGAATTTTTTCATTCACCATTTGATGCCCTTCCTTCGTAATTTAACTCTTCAAAGCATATTTTAAAGCTGGTCCCCTGACTGGTATCCATTTTAATAACTCCATTTATACGCTTATTTAAAAAGTATACTAACTGAAGACCGAATGTTTGGGTATTATTAACTTCAATGCCTGGTGGAAGGCCCCTGCCATTATCTTTAACTATTAAAGTAATTTTATCCCCATCTTTAAAAAGTTTTAAGGTGATTTCTCCCTTTTGTTCTGGTAAAAAAGCGTGTTTTAATGAATTAGTGACCAATTCATTTATTATAAGGCCACAGGGAATAGCAGTTTCAATATTCAAAAAAATTTCATCCAATTCTAATTTTAATTTGATATTCTGTGCTTTGCTATGGAAAAAATGAAAAATATCCTTGCTGAGATTCCTTATATATTCTGAGAAGTTAATGCTGGCTAAATCCGGAGAATGATAAAGTTTTTCATGCACCAGGGCAATGGAACTAACTCTGTTTTGACTTTCTTTAAAAATTTCCAATGCTTCTGGATCTTTTATGAATCGAGATTGGAGTCTTAATAAACTGGATATAACCTGCAGATTATTTTTTACTCTGTGATGAATTTCCTGGAGTAGAATCTCTTTTTCTTTTAAAGATTCTTTAATTTTATTTTCATCCAATTTGCGCTGAGTAATATCCTGTTCTATTCCCAGTATTTTTAAAGGTTTCCCTGAGGTATCATTTATTATTTTGCCTAGAGAATATAAATATCTTAAAGATCCGTCTGGCAGCAGTATACGATACTCCTGAGAAAAGCTGCTTTTATTTTTCAAAGCTTCTTGAATGGTATCTGATACTCTTTTTTTATCAGCAGGATATATGAAATCTAAGAATCTGGAAAAATTAAAATCTTGTTCAATTTTTTCCACACCAAAAATTCTGAATAGTCCCTCAGAGGCATCCATATCTTCAGATAGAATATCAAATTCCCAGCTACCCATTTTACCGATTTTCTGAGCTTCTTTTAATTGCCAATGACTTTTAAGAAGTTCTTCTTCTGCTTTTTTTAGTTTGATCTGTTCTTGAACCTCTATCATGGCTCTTTTTATAGCAGGCCCTAATTTAGACAAATTACTTTTTAGTACGTAATCCGTAACCCCTCTTTTTAATGCCTCTACAGCAAATTCTTCCCCTATTTTTCCACTTACAAAAATAAAAGGTATTTCCGGGCATTTATTCTTGGCGATTTCCAGGGCAGATATCCCATCAAAATTAGGTAGAGAATGGTCTGCTAAGATTAAATTTGGCTTAAATTCATCAATTAATCTAACGTAGTCCTCTTCCAGTTCAACCGTCTTTGATAAGAAGTCTATGCCAGATTGGCTGATTTCTCTTTCAATTAATTCCACATCAAAGGGAACATCTTCTAGTATAAGAATTTTGGATGTCAAGATTATCTAAAAGGGAGTATATGATTTATTATTAATATTTTTATCTGATTTTGCCAAATAAAGAGAATGCGCAAATCTACAAAAAAACTATATGTTCTAAAATTAAAGTAATCTGTAATCATAATTATTTGAATTTTTATTAATTATATCGAAAGCTCTGGAGAGATAGTATGGAAAAATTTCCCACCCCTAAACTTATTTTAAGTCGATGTATTGAACATGATAACTGTAGATACGATGGTTCAGTTATTGGTAGTCCTTTTGTTAAGCAGCTGGAAGATTATGTCGAATTTGAAACTGTTTGTCCAGAAATGGAAATCGGATTGGGAGTCCCCCGAAAGCCTATTCGTATCATAGAAAAGAATAAAAAATTGCATTTAATCCAGCCAGCTAGTGGAAAGGACGTTACCGAGGATATGAAAGAATTTGCTGAAAATTTTTTAACGCCATTAGCTGATTTTGATGGTTTTATTCTTAAAAATCGCTCTCCATCTTGTGGAATGAATAATATTAAAATATATCCTGAGGTAGAAGGCCGTCCCCGTACAGATGGACAGGGATTTTTTGGAGGAGCTGTGTTGAATAAATTTCCTGAACTGGCCATAGAAGATGAAGGTAGGCTTAGAAATCTTAAATTAAGGGAAGATTTTCTTATTAAACTTTATACTCTCTCCCGATTTAGACAAATCAAAAAAAATAGGATATTTTCTGATTTAATTGATTTCCAAAGTCAAAATAAATTTCTCTTAATGGCCTACAACCAGGAGTTGGTTCGAAAAATGGGAAGAATGATTGGAGAAAAAAATGATAAAGGATCTGAAGATTTATATCTTGAATATGAAAAAATGCTTTATCACGCATTAAATAATCCTATTGAAGCCCCTTCCAATATTAATGTTCTCCTGCATGCTTTTGGTCACTTTTCCAAGCAATTAAATACCGAAGAAAAAGCTTTCTTTTTAGATGCCCTTGAAAAATATCGCCAGGGCGTTATGCCCCTATTAGTGTGTCTTAACCTGCTAAAATCATGGATTATACGCTTTGAAGATGATTATCTAAGACATCAAACCTTTTTTGAGCCATATCCCGTAGAATTAATACCAGTTACTACCGTTTATCGCTAAGATAGGAATTTGGGACTGTTTAAAGTGATCCAAGAGGATAGAATTAAATATTTAAATGATGAATCTGCAGTTAAAGGAGATTATATACTTTACTGGATGCAGTCTTCTCCTAGAAGCCATTATAATCATGCTCTGGAATTTGCTCTGGAAAAATCCCGTGAAATGGATTTACCCCTTTTATGTTTTTTTGGATTAACCCCTGATTTTCCTGAAGCCAACCACCGCCATTATCAATTCTTAGTGGAAGGATTAAAAGACACCCAAAAATCATTGCAGGAGAAAAATATCCAGATGGTGGTGCAGAATATATCCCCTGAAAAGGGAGCACTGGAAATATCTAAAGAAGCCGCATTAACCATTACCGATCAGGGTTATTTAAGTATACAGCGCCAGTGGCACCAGGAGTTGGCCAATAATATTGAAGTTCCCTTAATTCAAATAGAGAGTAATGTGGTGGTGCCTCTAGAAACTGCATCCCCTAAAGAGGAATATTCTGCAGGTACCCTGCGCCGTAAAATCCATAAGGTGCTGGAATTTTTTATGGTGCCCTTAAAAGAAAGGAAGGTTTATAAAAGCTCCATGGACTTTGATTTTGATTCAATGGATATAAGTAATCCAGGAGTTACGCTCCAAAAGCTTAAGGTGGATAAATCAGTTCCGGCCTCTATTTTTACTGGTGGAACCTCTACCGGTATTAAAATTTTTGAATCATTTTTAAAAAATAAATTGAATCATTTTGCTGATTTGAGAAATAATCCTACTGAAAATTTTTTATCTAATATGAGCCCTTATCTTCATTTTGGGCATATCTCACCACTTTATCTAGCATTAGAAGTTTCTAAAAGATCTGGTGTTGGAAGCGATGCCTATCTGGAAGAATTAATCATTAGAAGGGAGCTAAGCATGAATATGGTTTACTATAATCCCCATTATGATAAATTTGATTGTTTACCTGACTGGGCTAAAAAAACCCTCCTGGAACATCGTAATGATCCCCGTGAATATGAATATTCCTTGGAGGAGCTGGAGAATGCCCTTACCCATGATCCGTACTGGAATGCCGCCCAAAAGGAAATGGTTATCACCGGTAAGATGCATGGTTACATGAGGATGTACTGGGGTAAAAAGATTTTGGAGTGGGTTGATGATCCACGTAAAGCATATGATATGGCTTTGTATCTCAATGACAAATATGAGATAGATGGTAGGGATCCCAATGGGTTTACCGGCGTAGCCTGGTGTTTTGGTAAACATGACCGGGCCTGGAAGGAAAGGGAAATTTTTGGAAAAGTTAGATATATGAATGATAATGGATTGAGACGAAAATTCAAAATCGATCTTTATGTGGATAAAGTTAAGAATATGGGTTAATTTTAAAATAAGGATTTTAATTAATATATCGCCTGTGTTGTGAACTTACAATGATTTGATCATCATGGAGATAGTTCTTTTAAATTAGTTATTTTTAATTCTAGTCTTTTAATAAAAAAAATTTTTATACATAATACTATTAGTATTAAGATTCGTACTTGAAGCGATTTATAACTAAACTCTTTTATATCAATTTAACCTATTTAATTAAGGAAGTTAAATATTTCTTCAAATTTTCAAGATTTCAATAAGTATGTAGAATTATGATAGGTTTCTGTTTGAGTACCATTTGATAAATAGGGAGGAGTTTCTATGAATATAACTCTAAATGATTATTATAAAAAGCGTTATGATCTTTTTAAATGGAGAGCAAACCAAACTATGGCCAATAAAACAGTTATGGCATTTTTCATGGCCTGTATAACTGGAGTTATGGCCCAACTGGTAATTCCATTGCCCTGGACACCAGTACCTATTACTGCTCAGACCTTCGCAGTTTTGATTTCAGGCATCATGCTGGGCAAATACTGGGGAGGGTTAAGCCAGCTTTTTTACGTTGCGCTGGGAGTTATAGGAGTACCTTGGTTTGCGGGAATGACTGGAGGATATGAAACAATTCTGGGAGCCACCGGAGGATATCTGATTGGATTTATACTGGCCGCTTTATTTTTAGGGCATTTTGCAGATAAATATATTAAATCCCGAAACTTTGTACCTATGCTGGGATTAATGACATTTGCCAGCTTCATCCTGATTTATGTCCCCGGGTTATTGGTACTGGCTACCTGGATGTATACCAGCACCGGGACCACTCCGGAAATATGGAATTTAATGGCTATGGGATTGTTACCTTTTGTTGTAGGCGATATAATAAAAATTATTGGAGCATCTGCTTTTACAAAAGTAATTGTTCCCAAAGAAGAATTTTAATCCAATGAAGAAAGATTTGGAAGAGTTTTCTGATATATTAAATATCAGAGCTCACCATTTGCTTTGCATCCAGGGCTTCCAGGGACGAGGTTATAGTCAGGGATTTGTTAAAAATATGGATAAAATAGTTAATTTTCTAAAAAATAATCCCCAAACCCTGTTAAAAGTGATTAGCAGTACTGATGATATTTGTTATTGCTGCCCCCACAATATTGAAAACACCTGTAAACAGTCCCCCTCGGCTGAAGATAATGTTAAAAAAATGGATCTTAAAACTCTTAACTGTCTGGGCCTTGAAAAACATGATATTACTACTTATGAGCATATCATAGAATTACTATCAAATAGGCTAGATTCAAGTGATCTGAAGGAAATATGTGGTTTTTGTTTGTGGATTGAGTGTTGTAATCTACATAAATAGTTTTAATCTGATATTTGAAGAATAATAAAAGTTATGAATAGGGATTTAAAATAAGGGTATTCTAAATAAAAAAGATGCTGATTTTCATGATTTTATATGAACTAAAATCCTCGCTTTATCTTAAAACAATTGGCCCTATCAAAAATAACGGGTGAATAAGTGCTTTATAGAAAATTAGGTTCTACTGGAATAGATGTATCGATATTAGGATTTGGAGCAATGAGGCTGCCTCTTGATGGTAAGGGTGCTATTGATCCGGATAAATCAACATATATGCTTAAATATGCCATTGAAAATGGTTTAAATTATATTGACACTGCTTTTCCTTATCATAATGGCCAGAGCGAAATATTTCTGGGAAATTTTTTTGAACAGTATCCTGAACTGAGAAAAAAGGTATATATCTCCACCAAACTACCCACCTGGCTCATAAATAAACCAGAGGACATGGATTATTATTTAAAACATCAGATGGAAAACCTTAAAGTTGATAAAATTGATTTTTATCTTTTACATTCCCTGAATAAGGATTACTGGGAAAATTTAATGAAATTAAATGTACTGGATTTTTTAGACTCTGCGGTAGAAGAGGGTAAAATCAACTATACTGGTTTTTCATTTCATGATGAATTTGACATTTTTTTAGAAATATTGGAGTCCTACCCCTGGGATGTATGTCAAATACAATTTAATTATATGGATGAAAATTACCAGGCTGGGCGGGAAGGTTTAAAATATGCTGCTTCCCAGGGTCTGGGTACCATAATCATGGAACCTATGAGGGGAGGATGTTTGACCCGTAATATTCCTGAAGATATTATAGAAATATGGGAAATGGCTGATGAGCCAAAAAAACCCGTGGAATGGGCTTTGAAATATGTTTGGGATTATCCTGAAACAAATGTGGCATTAAGTGGAATGTCAAGTTTTAGTCAGGTGCAGGAAAATATAAAACTGGCATCAAAAACTCAGGCCAATTCATTGACTAAAAATGATTATGAAATAATAAAAGAAGTTAGGAGAACTTATCGGGAAAAAATAGTCATTGATTGTACTTCCTGTGGTTACTGCATGCCCTGCCCTAAAGGGGTGGATATTCCTAAAAATTTCAATATTTATAACACTTATAAAATGTTTGATAACGACAATGGAATAAAAAAACATTACCATGGACTTTTAAAAGAGAATCAGCGGGCTTCTCAATGTAGTGAAATGGAAGCTTGTGGTAAATGTAATAATATCTGTCCTCAGATGATTGATATTCCTCAAACACTGCAAAAAGTAAAAAAAGCTTTTGAAAAATAATAATAACTTTTATGGTGGAGATTTTTTTGAAAAGGCGTTTGTTTTATGCTCTGAGTATTGGTATGTTGTTAGGAGCCCTGGGGGGAGGGGTATTTTTTGTATGGGGAATGATTATAAATGATTTTAATCTAGAGTCAGTTATTGAATCCTCCCTTCAAGCATTTATAGTATTTAGCGTGCTGGGATTTACTCTGGGATTTTTGATTTACCATCTGGAACATTAGTCAATTGTAATACTCCCTCATTTTTTTAAAATGCGATTTTAAATATTTAAGCCACTTTAAACATGTTAATATTTAACAATTATTTAAAACATACTATTATAAGGAGGGTTTGTATTGAATACCCGAAATATAATAATATTGCTGGTATTAATCGTACTGGTTTTAGGATCTTTAGTGGCTTACCTGTTAATTAAAGATTCAGGTCCTGTTTTAAATAATAATACTATTAACCAGACCAATAACACCACTAACACCAGTCCAGAAACACCCCGCACCGAAGAAAGTCAGGAAAATATGATATCTGCTTCAGAGGCCCAAAAAATAGCATCAAATTATATGGCTTCTAGCTCTAATTTTAATAATTTGAGGGCAGGTAATCCTTCATTAAAAAGTGGAGTGTATTATGTTCCTATGATAACTATTGCCGAAGCCCAACATGCCGCCGGAACTATGGTGGGTAATGTTAGGGTGGATGCATATAGTGGAAAGGTGCTGGGAATTCAAAGCTGGAATATTGATACCGGTGAGTCCATATATGAATGATAAAGCTAAATTTTAAGCTTAGAATTAAATATGAAAATAATGCCTAGTTATGGTGATTTTTTTAACTTAGTTCCATAACTTTGAATGTGATTCCGGGCTTTTTTATATTTATCTTCAGCAATACCAGTCTTTATATCTCTTTTAAAATCAATTCTATCTTTTCCCACCGGGCAGACTTTAATACATATTCCACAGGGAGATCGGTACTCTTTTCTGAGGCTTTTGCTGCGAAGGGCGCATGATTTTTTATCAATTATATCTGGAAAAAATTCGTTTTTCAAGTTTTCCGGAGGTATGGAATTTGCAGGACATTTTTTAAAGCATTCCAGGCACCGGGTACATAAATCATTTGAGTTTAAAGGAGATGGTTCCAGAGGGGCAGAAGTGAATATGGAATTGAATCTAACCCGTGGACCGTATTCAGGAGTAAGCAGGACATTACTTAAACCAAATGAACCTAAACCAGCCAGATATGCAGCGTGTTTGTGGGAAAAAAATGCCAGAGGTTTTTTTAATAATACTTCAATGTCCCCATAACCGTCCCGAGGGAGAGAAATAGAGGGATATCCTTTTTCGGTGATAAAATTTGCCAGTTCATAAGCCCTTATATCCAGAAGGTTATTGACTGTTTTATATAGTTCATGGTAGTATATAGAAGGGGCTGTGTCTATAATAGGGGGAGGTACAGGTAGTCCAATGACTATCACTGTTTTGCACTCTGGATAAATAGATTGTGGCCAGAATTCTTCTGGTATCCATTCCTTAAATTTATTAGGAAGATGCTTAGATTGTTTTTCCCATCTTTCAACCGGGGCAAAACCGGTTAGAGGAATATTCATTTCCTTACATTTAAGGATTATTTGTTTTTTTAATTCATTTAAATTCATGATCTTAAAGTGGATGGGGTATCATAATTTTTTAGTATCTAATTTGATTTGTCTAATTAATAGCATCTATCTCTGCTGCAACATTCCCTTTACTTTAGCATCCAGGTTATCTGCATGGTGAAGAGCCACTGCTTCAGGAATTTTAGGATTTACCGGAGATCCCCATCCATTTTTTACCTCCCCATGGTGACTTAATATAAGATGTAGAACCTGGTTGGCCAGTTCTTCATCCATGTCTAATTTATTAATTTTTTCTTTAACCATTTCCGCAGTTAGAAATAAATGGTCCAGGAGATCTCCCCGACGGGAGTAACTTATAGAGAGGAAGTCATAATCATAAGTTTGCATCTTACCGATATCATGCAGGATGGCCCCGGTAAAAAGAAGATCCGGGTCAAGTTCCGGGAAAATCTGGCAGGTAGTTTTGCAGATTTCCAGAACCCCCACCGTATGTTCTAATAGGCCTCCCTTGAAATTGTGATGATAGTACTGGGCCGAAGGATAGATACTGAATTTGGATGTGAATTCCTCATCACAGAAAAAGGACTTGAGTAATTCCTTCAGTGATTTATTTTCCAGGCTTTTAATGGTACTGTAAATTTCCAGAAGCAGCAAATCTTTATCCTTACGGGAAGTTTGGATATAATCATTTAAGTCATATTCTTCAGGTTCAAGTTCCTTGAAATTATTAATTATTGCACTGAAGTTTCCAGAACTTCGTGGAAATTCGCTGACTTTTCCCTTTATCCGGTATATGCTGCCAGATTTAATAGAATCAGATATTTCATCTATATTTTTTTCTGGAAAAAGCCTCCCTGCGATTTGACCAGTTTTGTCTGATAAAGTAAGTTGAAGGTATTTTTTTCCTGTTTTTGCTCTTTTTATTTCTTTATTGGAAATTACAAATTGTGAAATAACTTCCCTATTAGAATTCAGGTTCTCCACCAGATCTTTCTCATCTTTTTTATACATAATTATACTCCTGTGGCTTATTTTTATTTCTGGTAAAATAACCTAATATAAATTTTTTTTTAAGTTCTTTTGAATTTATATTTTCATGAATATCTTGATAATAATATTGTTCTGCTTTATTATTAAATAAGTCGTTAAGTATAAAAGTATACGGCTACTAATCATTATTAATCATTAAGAATTAGGTGAGACCACCCTACTCACCAATGAAATTTAAGGAGTCAAACCATGGGTAGTGTAAAAGACTTAAAAGTACTAAAAAAACCAAATGAAGATCAAGAAGGTATTGGAAGATTTAAATTTTCAGATAGATACTCTATTTTTGATTGGGGTGAAATGCCCGATCTCATACCCCATAAAGGGGAAGCTATAGCCCTACTTGGAGCTTACTTTTTTGAAAAATTAGAGGAGATGGGATTCAAAACACATTACATTGGCCTGGTAGAAGATGGAAAGGCAAAAAAATTATCCCAACTAGAAAAACCATCCAGTGAAATGGAAATCAAATTGCTGAATGTTCTTGAACCTCCTTTACACCAGGATGGTTATGATTACTCTGCCTATCAAAACCTCAAAGGAAATTTTTTAATACCTCTAGAATTGATCTACAGGAACTATATACCTGAAGGAAGTAGTGTATTTGGAAGGTTAAAAAGAGGAGAAATAGAATTAAAAGATTTGGGGCTTGATGAATTACCTTCACCTGATGAAAAACTTGAAAAGCCGGTTCTTGATGTTTCCACCAAACTGGAGGTTACTGATAGATACCTGAAATGGGATGAAGCCCGGGCTATTTCTGGACTCAGTGCAGAAGAAATAGAAGAATTAAAAGACGCCCTTAAGGTTGTAAATGAAGTTATAACCTCTGAATTCTCAAAAATAGGGATAGTGAATGAAGACGGTAAAATAGAAGTTGGTTATAATTCCCAAAGAGAGTTAATCTTAGTGGATGTTATGGGTACTCTGGATGAGTGTCGTTTTACCTTTAATGGTTTGCCCGTTAGTAAAGAAATAACCAGAATACATTACCGGGGTTCAAGCTGGCATGCGGCAACTGAAGAAGCTAAAGAAAAAAATAGGACTCAATGGAAAAATATATGTGCACTTAATCCCGAATCGTTACCACCCCACCTTAAAGATTTAATTTCAAAGTTGTATTGTTCCTGTACCAATGAAATCACCGGTCAGGAATGGTTTAAAGACTTGCCTCCACTTAAAGAAATAATATCTGATATTGGTGGTGAGCTGGATGGAAAATAAATTTGCTACATGTTTAAATTGTATGGATGGTCGTACCCAGCTTCCAGTGATAAACTGGATAAAGGATAGCTATCCTGTAGAATACGTGGACATGATTACTGAACCAGGCATAGTGGGTCTTTTATCCGCGGAGAAGTATGACACCGGATTTTTAAAAAAATTGAATATTTCCACCAATCAGCATGGTTCCCGCCATATTTTTGTAGTTGGTCATCATGACTGTGCAGGTAATCCGGTTAGTGAAGAATTACATAAAAAGCAAGTTTTAATATCAGTGGCTGTTTTGAAAAGGTTGCTGCCCTCCCTGGAGGTAATTGGGCTGTGGGTTGATGAAAAATTTGAAGTAAACAAGTTATAATAAAATTTCAAATTTTTTTTTATTTTCTTTAGTTTATTTTTTATTTAAAACCCACACATAATAAATAAAACTAAAAAAAGAATTTTAAAGTAAAATAACTAAGTTTTAAAGCAATTTAATAGGCGAACGAAAAACAGGAAATATATATTCTGACTGGAATAAACTACTGGGCCGATAACTTTAAATAGTATATCAGTTAAACGTTTAGATTGCCTCATTTAAGCAGGTAATTTATACCAAAATCCTGAATAGTCCCGTGGGGTAGTGGTAATCCTGCTGGGCTTTGGACCCGGCGACGGCGGTTCGACTCCGCTCGGGACTATCTCTATTTTCATTTTATTGTAAATAATGATAAACTAAATTGCTACTTATTATTTTTTCATGAGACTTTAATCTGGGAAATTTTATAAAAAATAAAAAATATTTTTATCATTAAAATAAGAATTAGTTTAAAGGTTCAAAAATGGAAAAGATGCTTATTGTGGGAGTTAATACCCGACCTCTGGCCCATTCTGCATATCAATTAGGATACGAAATATATTCTACCAGCTACTTTTGTACCATAGATTTTGATAGATGGCATCATAAAAAGTGCATCTTAAAGCAAAAATCTTATAATTCCTGTGGTAAGTTTGAAGAATCTTTTGATCCCTCGCTGTTGATGAAGTTATCATCATCATATATAGATGAAGTGGACCACATTATAAGCTATACTGGTACTGTGCCTGAAAAGTTCCCCCCATCCAAAATAATTGGAAATAAAAAAGTGGAAAATGTGGAGAACAAATATAAACTATATCATAAATTGAAAAATAAATTCAAGTTTCCTGATACCTACCATTTATCAGAAATTGCTGAAGCACAGGAAATCGCGGCACAGTTTCCAGAAAAAAAATTTATTAAAAAACCAGTGCAGGGCTCTGGAGGATACGGGATAGAAAAATTTAAAAATATGAATTTGGAATCATATCCTGAATCTGAATTCATATTACAAGAATTTGTTTCTGGAGAAAACGTTTCAACATCAGTACTATCAACCGGTACTCAGTCACAGGCAATCCTGAGTAGCAAACAATTGTATGCTGAGGAAAACCCGGCATTACCCGAATTCATTTATGGAGGTAATATTACACCCTATCCCGGTGAGGATTCGGTTTTTAAAAAAGTAGCCCAGGAAGTTGTAGATGAATTGAAACTCACCGGTTCAAATGGAGTAGATATGGTAATTGCCAATGATGATATTTATATAATTGAAGTAAATCCACGACTACATGGAACTTTTGAATGTGCAGAAGCTGTCTTGGGAATAAATATGATGGAAGCCCATATCAGGGCCTGTGAAGGAGAATTATTATCAGTTTCTTCTCCTGAAAAATATGCCATAAAAAAGATTTTATTTGCAAAAAAAAGGTCATTAGTAGGGAATTTGAAGTACAACGGGGTTTTTGATCTACCTCTAGAAAATACCATTATAGAACCAGGACAACCACTGGTTACTCTTATTTGTTCCAGTGAAAACTTGTATAATTGCCTGGAAAAAATTAATAGAGCTACTTCCCATGTTGAAGGTAAGTTAAAAGAATTTTAATTAAATAATACCCAGAGCCAGTAAAATAAAGACAATGGTACCTATCACAATTAGAATAGTAGTTAAAACCATGGCAGCAGATAAAGCCAAAAAGGCCTTTGCCCTTCTATCAGGATCTTTTAAGTATTCCTTTATAGGATCTTTGCTCATATTATCACCAGAATTAATTAAAATATCTTTTAAAGAATAGATGATTGTATCAATTTAAATAATTATTCTAAAATTTATTTATAAATTATTAATAATGCAGCATCCTATTTAAAATAAATCATGAATATTTATTTTAATAAAAAAATGTACTGGGTAGTGGAGGGAAGTATTTTCCTTAAATTTTTTAAATCCGCCCTATATATAAACAAAGGATCACTGCATTCTTCAATCTTTAAAATTTTACATACAATCTCTGTTTCTAATTTACCAGAGATTTTTGCACCAGAATTCACTGACTGTATTTCCATATATATCGGTAATTTTAGTTTTTTTATATCCGAATCATCTAAGATTTTTTTTAGTAAATTTATTTCATCCTTTTTAAAACGGTGCCGGGTTCCATCGGATCCCACAACATGGGGCCTGTCTTCTTCCAATAATAATTGGAGTGTTTTTCTCCTTTTAGGGAGGTGTCGATTTAAAATTAAAATCTGTTTTTTTAATAATCGATGGGATCTATCATCCTCATTCATGTTTACATTTTAGAACTCTCTATATTAACTATTTTTATATGCCAGTAAGTACTTATAATAGAAGTGGTGGTCCTTGTGGAAATAGACCTGGAACAGTGCCGGGAAAATGATAAAATTAAAGAAATTATTAGTAAAAGCCAGCTCCCCATAAAATATATTAAATTGCTTTTAAGGCTTTCTGATGGAATATATCTTAATGCCATTAATTATAACGTGGCAATTAATAACAAAACTATAATAATTACTTTAATATCATCAAAACCAGATAATGAAAATGGTTTTTTTAATACTACTTCTTTAACCAATATATTTTATAAGTTAAGGGAAATGGAAAGGGAAAACCATGAAATTCAAACCAGCTGCCAAATTGATAAAGACCTCATAAATTTAGTTATAGAAATAAAAAACTCATAAAACTTAAGGGATTTAGATGGATATAGACGATTATAAAAATATTATTGCCGAAGTGGTAGATTTTGAAATAGAGATGTCCACCCTGGTACAATCCCGAAAAACCCTTTTAGAATTAAAGGAAAAGCGAGAAATATTGCTGGAAATGAAAAAGGATGTTGCAGAAGATATTCGATCTATAGAATTAGAATATTTGAAGCGTAGATGTAACATCCGTTCTCAGTTTGAGGATGAAGAAACATCCCGTATAACAAAATTTTTTAGCAGGAGTTCATCTCCAAGCCAAATGCGAGCCCGGGCTATGCGTCATCTGGAATCTGAAAGAAATACCAAACTGGAAGCTTATGAAGAAATTAAATTCACCACGGAGGATCTTATAGAACAAATCGAAGACGTAATGGTAGAAGTTTATACTTCCATGAAAAATATACTGGGAAATGTAGAAATAGAAATGGAAAGGAGTCCCACCTAAATAACTATTTTTAAATTAATATTTTAATGAGATTTTATATTTTTGTAGTTAAGGTTAATAATCCTCGTATTTTAATAAAAATTTAAAAAAAAAAATAAGGAACTCAGTGTGTGAGTTCCACTGGTAAAAGAATCAAAACACCCAGTAAATCTTCCTTTTGTATAGATCCATCCATTGCAGCTACAAAAGTAGCATGGTCCATGTTTCGATCCATACTTAAAGGTAGGGGAGTTTCCTCACCTGCAGCAATGGTGTGCCCCAGTTGGTTGGCGGCATAAGCACACATGAACGCAATATGGCTACCTGGTAAGGAGATTTTTTTGATTTTAATGGGTTTAACTTCTCCTGCTTTTATTTCCATATCTTCATCGGCAATTATGGCCCTCAGATTACCGGAGATTGTACCAATCTTAAAATCTACCAGCTCATCACGATATTGTTCCATGTCTTTTTTAACTTCACCCAGTCTGGTTAGAATTCTGACCATTACTCCATCTCCATGGATTTTTTAATTACTTTTAATCGAACGAAGTTTTCCCTTTCCATCTCTTCCAGTCTCATTTCAATGTATTTGACTGTATTTTCCAGACGGGGAATGATTATGTGTTCCAGGGCATTTACCCTTCGTTTGGTAGATTCAATTTCACCAGCTAAAAGTACAATTGTCTTCTCAATCTCACCCAGTTCGATGATAAGTGCCAGAGACTCTTCAAACTTTTTAGCAGCCTCATCCAGTTTTACAGATGTGTCAACAAAACTGTATCCCCTTTCAACTACTGTCCTTGAAGAAGATGTGGAATCCAGTACCGGTACCACCACTCCCATGATACTACGGGAGTCGATATCCAATTCAATAGACTCTTTAACTGACATGGCAGCTTTATTTACTGCTAAGTCACCCATTAATATTTGAGCGGTAGTAAGGTCTTCAAAAGCTTCCTTCAATTTTTCTTCTACATTTTCTCGGGATCCTTTTACCCTTTCCAGTATATTGAAAAACTCCATAATAAGAGCGTTACGCTTTTCTTTTAAAAGACTGTAACCTTTAATTGCGAGTTTTTCCCTATCTTTAAGCTTTAAAAGCTCCATCCTGGTAGGGTTAATCCCTTCAATCATTTCCTGTGCCATTTTATCCCTCTAAAAAGAAAATAGGAAATGTTATTCTTTTTCATAGTTAGGCAGGTATTTTGGTATATGTTCTTCCCGAACCCGTTTAAGTTCAGAAACAGGTAATAAACTCAGAAGTTCCCAACCTAAATCAAGAGTTTCCTGTATAGACCTATCTTCATCTCTACTTTGAGTAATGAATTGTTTTTCGAACTCTTCAGCAAATTTTAAGAATTTTTGATCCCTTTCAGTAAGTGCTTCTTCACCTACCACTGCCATCAGGTCTCTTAAATCACGGCCTTCTGCATAGGCAGAGTAAAGCTGATCAGAAACACCGCTGTGATCTTCTCTGGTTCTTTCATCACCAATACCCCCACTCATAAGCCGAGATAGGGAAGGTAGAACATCTACTGGAGGATAGATACCTTTACGGTGCAGATCCCTGCTTAATACTATCTGTCCTTCGGTAATATAACCAGTCAGGTCCGGAATAGGGTGAGTTATATCGTCTTGAGGCATTACCAGAATAGGCATCTGAGTAATGGAACCATCTTTACCATCTAAACGTCCTGCTCTTTCATATATACTGGATAAATCAGTGTACATGTAACCAGGATAACCTCTTCTTCCGGGTACTTCTTCTCGTGCTGCAGAAATTTCCCGTAAAGCTTCACAATAATTAGTTAAATCGGTTAATATAACCAGTACGTGCATATTATGCTCAAAAGCAAGATATTCTGCTGTGGTTAATGCCATACGTGGAGTAATAATCCTTTCGATGGCAGGGTCATCTGCCAGGTTCATGAATACTGTTACTCTTTCCAGTGCACCGGTTTGTTCAAAGTCCCGCATGAAGTAGTTAGCTTCTTCGTGAGTAATACCCATAGCAGCAAATATTACTGAAAATTCAGTTTCCTGGGCCAGTACCTTTGCTTGTCGGGCAATTTGAGCTGCCAGTTCATTGTGAGGCAATCCTGATCCAGAAAAGATAGGTAATTTCTGTCCTCTTACCAGAGTATTCATACCATCAATGGTTGAAATACCAGTTTCAATGAATTCTGCAGGGAATTCCCTGGCAGAAGGATTCATAGGACTACCATTTATATCCAGTTCCTTCTCAGGGATAATTTCTGGTCCACCATCAATAGGCTTTCCAGTACCATTGAATATACGGCCCATCATATCCAGGGAAACACCAATCTTAGCTGTTTCACCTGTGAATCTAACCTTGGTGGTGGCGGTATTCAAATCACTTGTCCCTTCGAAAACCTGAATTACTGCCAGATCCTCTTTAACTTCCAGAACCTGCCCCCTTCTATTTTCACCAGAAGGAGTTACAATCTCCACTATCTCACTGTAAGCAACACCTTCTACACCTTCCACTATCATTAGAGGACCAGCTACTTCAGTAACAGTGGTGTATTCTCGGGTTTTAATATTAACATTCATTTTTATACCTCACTGCATTGTTTTACAATTTTTTCCTGGATTTCTTTAACTTTGGCCTCGAATTCGGCTTCAGGAACAAATTTCATCCTACCAATATCTTCCTTAACCTGTAGATTGATGATGTCTTCTGAAGCAGCTCCTCTTTCAAGAGCAGCAATAGCTTTCTCCTGGAACATTATAATGGTCTGAAGCATTTTGTATTGTTTACCTGGAGAACAGTAAGTATCCACTTCGTGGAATGCGTTCTGTTGTAAGAAATCTTCCCTAATCATTCGGGTGGTTTCTAGAGTTATCCTTTCCTTATCAGGAAGTGCATCAGGTCCTACAAGTTGGACAATTTCTTGAAGCTCTGATTCTTTTTGTAATAGAATCATGGCCAAGTCCCTATTGGATCTCCATTCTGCATCAACATTAGCCCACCATCCCTGTACACTGTCTACATAAAGCGAGTAGCTCTGTAGCCAATCAATTGAAGGGAAGTGACGTTTATCAGCAAGAGAGGCATCCAGTGCCCAGAATACTTTGCATATACGCAAAGTGTTTTGAGTTACCGGTTCGGATAAATCCCCTCCCGGAGGTGAAACCGCCCCAACAACAGATACTGATGAAACTTTTTCTTCAGTACCCACAGTAGTCACTCGGCCAGCCCTTTCATAAAACTGAGCTAATCTGGAAGCTAAATATGCAGGGTAACCTTCTTCACCAGGCATTTCTTCCAAACGTCCGGATATTTCCCTCATAGCTTCCGCCCATCGGGAGGTTGAATCTGCCATTAAAGCCACGTCATATCCCTGATCCCTGAAGTACTCTGCGATAGTTATACCGGTGTATACACATGCTTCCCGAGCTGCTACTGGCATGTTAGAAGTATTTGCAATAAGTACCGTACGATCCATTAAAGGTTTACCTGTTTTAGGGTCTTCCAGTTCAGGAAACTCCTTGAGTACCTCTGTCATCTCGTTACCCCTTTCACCACAACCAACATAAACCACAATATCTGCATCGGCCCACTTAGCCAGTTGCTGTTGGGTAACTGTTTTACCTGATCCAAAAGGCCCAGGAATAGCTGCAGTACCACCTTTAGCAACAGGGAAAAAGGTGTCCTGTGCTCTTTGTCCAGTTATTAGTGGTATGTCTGGATCAAGTTTCTTTTTGTAAGGTCGGCCTTTTCTTACCGGCCATTTCTGCATCATTTGAACTTTTTCAACACCTTTTTCGGTTTCCACTTCAGCGATGTCTTGGGTAACCGTATATTCCCCTGGGGAAGCTATGGTTTTTAAAGTTCCAGAGATAGTAGGGGGTACCATGATTTTTTGTAAAACCGCAGAAGTTTCCTGAACTTCTCCGATAACGTCTCCACCCTGAACTTTATCTCCTGCACTGGCCAGGGGTTTAAAGGTCCATTTTTTATCCTTAGGCAATGATGGAACATCCACCCCTCTTTTAATGTAATCCCCGGCCACGATTTTAATTTTTTCTAAAGGCCTCTGGATTCCATCAAAAATAGATCCAATAATACCTGGTCCCAGTTCTACTGAAAGAGGACCCCCGGTACTTTCTACAATTTCTCCGGGTTTAAGACCGGCAGTTTCTTCGTAAACCTGAATGGTAGCGGTGTCGCCTTCCAGCTCAATTATTTCACCAATAAGTCGGTCTCCACCTACTTTAACCATCTCATACATCTGGGTTCCCTTCATCCCATCAGCGACGATAACAGGACCCGCTATTTTAATAATTTTTCCTTCTGTAATCATTTTACCATCTCAACCCCAATAACTCTTTTAATCAATTCCCTCATGGGATCTGTGGCCCTATCTGATGGGCCGGATTTATCTGGAATCTCAATTATCATAGGTAGTGCACTTGATTTGGTGAATTTTTCAATAACCTCTCTTAGTTCTTCACCTATTTTTTCGGTGATTATGATTATGGCTGTTTTTTCCTTAATCAGAGTGGTTAGAGTTTCTTCAGCCTCTTGTGTTGATTCAACAACGTAACCTTCTTTAATGCCTCCTAATTTGAAGCCAGTTACGGTATCAGCATCTGCTACTACTGCAATTGATGATTTCATATTAACATCTCCTTAATCACAGAGACAGGAAATCCAGATTCTCTTTTGCCCCGGACAATGACTTTTAAATTCTTAATTTCTACTTCCTTTCGGCTTAAGAAACCTATCATAGGACCTATTCCAAATGGTTTTTTTAATGATAGGGTTTTTGCAGTTTTTTGAATATATCCAGATAATGCTGCTTCAAAGGGAGCTATAGAACCTGTTTTATTATATTCGGCTAATGCATCAACCATAATAGTAGAATAATCCGTTCCTTCCAAGGCACTAATAACACCAGAGACATCTTCTGATTCCATAAGGTCCTTTAATTTCCAATCTCTAATTTGATATCCTTTAGAAATCATGTAAGGACTTATATCATCATATTTCAGTCCGTCGGCTTTGGCTCTGAGAATTATTTTTAGATTTGAAGCATCTACCTGGGTACCAATATATGGATGTAATAAGGTTGTGTTTGCATCAGATGGATCGGATACTGCTTTTAATAGATTTTCTAAATAATATTTATCCAGAGCAGCTTCCAGGGGTAGAACCATCCCTTTTTCTTCGTAATCTGTTAGGGCGTCTTCCAGTATCTGAGAGTATTCTGTACCCTCTAGACCTATAATTACCTCAGTTACAGATTTAACTTCCACCAGCTTTTCCACTACATCACTTATTTCACCAAAGGGAATTAATAGTTCCGCGGTCTTTTCAGGGTCAAGTCCTGCTTCTTTAGCAGTAATCAATGTTTTGATGTTACTTATATCCCATTTTTTAAGTAGAACGCGGAATACGTCTTTAATACCCCCCGGAGCTATCCTGGCAATAAGATCATGTGTTTCTGCCATTTGAATATCCAGCGCTTTTTCCAGTGGATATTTATCCACATATTTGGAGTACTCTGGAAAACCACGCAGGTAGTTTTTTACCTCTTCCAGATTTTCTGATTCGAGAATCTCTGAAAACTGTTTTTGGGTTATTAAACGTCCGATTCTTGCTCTAACTCTGGCATTAGGGTATGCGTAAGGGAACATTTCAAATACTGGCTTTATGGTAACTATAACTACAATAGCCCCTATAATGAACCCTGCTAATAATAAAAGACCTATAAAAGATTCAATAGAGGAGAAACCCATTGAGGTTACAATTGCACTAATGCTATCTGCCATAATTTATCTCCCCTATTATTCGAATAGTACCTTAGCAACTTCATAACGTAATGTTTTCTTGAAACGTTGCATTCTGGCCTCGATAGTATTATTTACCTCTATTTCACCATTTTTAGTTTTTAAAATGGCTCCTCCGATGGTATTTATATTATCACCAAGTTCCAGAGTGGTTTTCGTGCCTGTTTCTTTTTCAACTACAGCTTCAATATCGTTAAGGGAATCTTTAACTTTATCAACATCATCTACTTTAATTAGAACCTGTAATTCTCCTCCCCCACATTCCATAGAAGCTTCTGTAATAATCTCGATTAGAGATTGCTTGTATTCTGATGAAGATGTGGAAGCCAGAATCCTTAATTTTTCAAAGGCTTTCTGGAATGATTCCTCAATTACTTCTTCTCTAGCCTCCAGATCTGCTCTTCGAGCATTCATTTTAGCTTCAGAGATAATTTGCTGATATTTCATTCGAGATTGTTTCTGGGCATCATCCAGAATTTTTTCTTTCTCCAACTGGGCTTCTTTTTCTCCAGCCTCAGTTATTGAATTACTTTCTAATTGTGCCTCTTGAATGATTTCATCAGCTTTGCTCTGAGCTTCTTGAATTATGCTGGAGACAATTTTATCTGCCCCGGCGGTCATTTTATTAAGCTCCTAATATTCCACCAAATACCATCAACAGTATAGCAATCAGGAAACCATAAATAGCCTGAGTCTCAGGCAATGCAGTAAACAAGATACCCTGAGAGAACATGTCCGGATCTTCAACAACTGCTCCAACAGATGATGCAGCAGCCATACCCTGACCCATACCTGAACCTAAACCCGCAAAACCTATAGCAGCACCGGCACCTACAGCTACCAGACCTACTTCTACAGGTAAAGCAGTTTCTCCACCCAGTATTCCTCCAAATACCATTAACAGTATAGCAATCAGGAAACCATAAATAGCCTGAGTCTCAGGCAATGCAGTAAACAAGATACCCTGTGCAAACATATCTGGATCTTCAGCAACTGCACCTACACTTCCTGCTGCAGCCATACCCTGACCTAAACCTGAACCTAAACCCGCAAAACCTACGGCAATACCTGCGCCGATTGCTGCTAAAGCTGTACCTAATGCAATATCAACCATTTTTTTTCCTCCAAATTAATTCCTAACTTTTGTAAACTTTCTTTTAGCCTGGAAAGCTCTGAATTTAGAACTTCCACCAATGTAAAATTGTGCAAAGAATTCAACATAATGTAAACGAAGAGCATTAATAAATGCCCCTAAGGTCTGGAATGCCCCATTAGCAATATGTCCCAGAACGAATATTATGGGAGCTAAAATAAATCCAATATAAGGTACCATTTCACCAATTAAGCCTGTTAATATGTTAACAGTCATGGCAATACCTCCAGTAGCCAGTGCCAATGCAAGTAACCTGGCATAGGATAGTATGGTTCCTAAAAATCCGGAAATATCCATTAAACCGAACATTCCATTTAAGTAAATTAGCATAACAAAAGCCACGGCTACTATCGCTCCACCAATGTAGATGGAACCAAAGCCAGCCAAGTAACTGGCACCTAAAAGACCTACACCTAAAAGCATTAATAGCCACACAATCTGGCTTCCCACTGCTTGTTTGGTTTCTCCTCTTTTAAAGTTATTGTATGCCCCTAAAACCAGGCCCACAATGGTGTAGATAACACCGACAGTTAAAGCCATTATTAAGATGTTTTGAGGATACTTAAAAGCATCGACAGCCTCTATAACGGTGGGTAGTTCCCATACCAAGAAACGAGGGAAAAAGTCCCCTAGAAGCGAATTGGTAACCAGTCCCAGTACCGTGGCCCATATACCACAAGCAACCAGCACCAGACCCATATTTTTCATGGTCTGATTAACTTTGCCCATTCCCCGGTACAGAACCAGCCCCGCCAGCACAATTACTACTCCATAACCAGCATCTGTTAAACAGAAACCAAAGAAAAAGGGAAATACTAATGCTACCAGTATGGTTGGGTCAATTTCCCGGTAACTGGGAGAAGAATACATCTCTACAAATAATTCATATGGTTTTGCAAACCGCGGATTATCCAGATGAACCGGTACATCGTCCCCTTCAGGGTTTTCAACATCAACCACAGAATGGCCTTGGGTAGATTGTTCAATAGTCTCCAGGGCCTTATTCTCTTTTTTAACTGGAACCCAAGCTTCCAGCATCACAGTTTTTTTGGTTTCCCCGAAAGCGGAGAATATTTCATTTCTTTCTTTTTCAATTTCCAGTTGTTCTTTTAAGACCAGAAGATCATCTTCCCACTTTGAGGCAATATCTTTTAGGTCATTTAAAACAGAATTTCTCTCTTCTTTTAAGGCCTCCAGCCTATTATTTGACAGTTCAATTATTTCATTAGGCCTACCTGAGAGGAGAGAAATCTCATATCTTTCAAATTCAAGCCGCCTTAATACCCCGGCAATCTCTTCAGATAATTCTTTGAGAGATATGATCAAGATATTTAAGTCGGTTTTTGATTCTCCTGAGTCAGTATAGACCAGTATTTCGTCTTTCGATTGAGCGTATTCATCATGGAACTTTTGGTAGGCTTCTGTGGAAATTTTACCAGTTATCACTGATAAATATCTGGAATTTTTTAAATCATCAAAATTAATATCGAAGTTTATAAGTTTTTCAGCCGTTTGCAGCGCTGCTACTTTTTCATTTTTTTCAGCATCTATCATGGCTAATTTTTCTTCTATATTTCTGGTTTTACTTTCCACATTGCTGAGCATTGACTCAGCTTTATCCAAGAGAGCTTCGGCATCAATATCTTCAACTTCTCTTTTATCAAAGACTTCCGGACTGATGAAACCTTTCACCATATCTAAAATCCCGGCATCTTCCGAAGACACAGTTCCCAGAAAATCAACAATTCCAGTAGTCTTCATTAAAAGAGAGGATATTTTACCAGTATAGCCAGTAACCTTGGATGGTTTTAAAATTTGTGCCCACTCAGCGTCCTGTTGAATTCGCTCAGATATATCATGGATCTGCACAATTCCTTCCTCGTGCAAAGAGCGCACGACAGAATCAGAGTACTGATCCAGAGTTATTATTTTGAGTTTATGCATTCTCGCTGGTAAGAACATGGCACTCACACTACAGTACACTTTTTACAATAATATCTGAGGCCTCATCAACCTTGCTTAAGGAATTATTTTTGGTTACCCCAACTTCCTTTTTTGCCTGGTTAACAATATTCAAGGCCTCTTTTTTGGCTGTGGTTTCTGCATCAAAAATAAGTTTTTCAGCTTCTTCTTGAGCTTCCTTTTTAGCAGTTTCCATCATTTCCATGGATTTTGCCTTGGCCTCATCAATCATTTGAGCTGAATTAGTTTTAGAATCATTAATTAACTTATCAGCATCGTTTTCAGCTTTTTTAATCGTTGTAATAGCTTCCGATATCGTTATCATTTAATCACCATGGTTATGCAAAATCTATTTTGAGATATATTTATCTTTTACTATTTAGTTTTCTATTAATCCACCAATCTAGGAATACTATTTAAGGTTGCCATATTAATTTCATCAGCTGACCTGTTTTCTGCCCCATCATAATATATCTCTTCAATATCGAAAAATTTCCGGAAATCTGGTTCCCGGACCTTTTCTTCGTATACATGAGATATAAGGCCGGGTAATCTACCTATCATGAAAATTCCAGTGCCAGTTCTCCAGTTAAAGCCCATATCGGATAAAATACCTGAATTTGCCCCATCAATATTCATTTTGATGCCTTTTTTTTCCACCATAACCTCCTGTACTGCCATTGCCAGCCGGGTGTGATCTCCAATACAATCATATTCCTGTGCCAGCTGGATAAGGCGGGTAGCCCGGGGATCTTCAGAATGATATCGATGGCCAAAGCCCGGCACTTTATTTCCTTTTTCAATGTAATTATTCACAAATTCCTCTGCCATTACTCTTATATCAGTTTCTGGTTTTGAATTTTGAATAAATTCCTGGAAAGCCCTCATTGACTTCTCAATTGCTCCTGCATGATTTTTTCCAAAAGCTAAAAGACCTCCAGCAATACAAGCATGTACTTTCGATCCAGCAGATGCCATTAGACGGGCAGCCTGAGTACTGGGAGGAGTAACTCCATGATCACAAAATGAAACCAGTACGGCACTTAACATCTCTGATTCCTTTTTTTCAGGTATCTCACCTTTTATTAGTAAATAAACCATTTCTGAAAAAGAAATATTGCCAATGAGGCTCTCTTGAGAATAGCCCCGGGTAACGATATTATTAGGTTCAACTTTGGTGATGGATGTCCTCCATTTAGGGTTATTAATTTTGAATACATTCTCTAGTGATTCTCTTCCAATTGCCATTACTACGCACCTCTTATTAATAGGTGGTGAATTTATAAATCCAGATAAAAATTGAAATAAATATAATCTATTTATTGATAAAGCAACTTCCATCCTTATTTAAAACTCTATAATTGCTCTTCTAGGCTCCATACAACAGCAAGGCCTCATAGAAACAATTCTAACTCCGCTAGCCCTTTGAGGGCCAACCTTAACAAAGGAGCCCAACGCAGTTGCTGAGCCACCCAGGCCCAGAGGACCTACTTTAGTCCGGTTTATAGAATCAGTTATATAATTTTCTACAGGAGACTGTTGAGTTAAATCCCCATAAGCCATTGCCTTTAGCATTAAACTTGTAGCTTCAAAATGAGTTCTACCAATGCCTACTGCAGGGATACATGGAGTGCACCCTAACATTGAAACCTCTTTTTTCATCCATGTAACAACTTGCCCAAATACAATACTATTATCTCTCTTGTGGAAAACCCTATAAGTACTTGACCGTATTTCTGGCCCGCCCCCTAACATCAATATATGGATTTTAATCTTATTTCCTCGTATTGAATCAACTAAAAAGGCAGGAGGAGTTAGTTTTCCAGGATCTTCAAAAAGTCCCTTACTCTGTTCAATTCGCTGAATATCATCTCCTTTAACTGCCATGGGCCGTGCAGGCAGGTTTTGAAGACCTTTTTCTATTCCTTTACTTATATCTTCAAAAAAATTAACCGGTAAGGTGGTTTCATTTCCAATTTCCACTATTACATGAGGAATTCCCGTATCATCACACAAGGGAAGGTCCTTTTTTTCTGCAATTCTAGCATTTTCGAGCAAAATTTCTAGGGCCCAGATGGCATTTCCATTAGATTCTGCTTTAAGGGCATTTTGGTAGGCATTTATCTGATCCTGGCGAAATGTGGTGCTTGCTTTTATGACTGCTTTTTGAACCTGATTTATAAGAGTCATGATACCTCCTTTAATATTTATAAAAATTTCATAATAACCAAAATTTAAGGGAATTATACCTGCCATTAAAGAGGTATGGCCAGATCAGATGGCCCTTTTTTTGAAATTATGGCTTCCGGATAATATCGATCAATCATGGATTTCACCAGTGACACCTGTCTAATGCGCTCACGAGCCTGGGATTTAGTAGTATCCCAGCCGTGATGTCCTGCTACTGAGCCCCCAGTTTTAAGATAAACCGGTGCTGCCGCCTTAATTATATCCGGAACCTCGTAATGGCGAATAAAGCCCCCTGATGATTTGGGGTTTTCAGTATGTACATCAATGGAAATATCAATGGAATCTCTTAATGAGGCCAGCATGGGTATCTGCAAGTCCCGCACAGGATTAAATGAATCCGCCCCCAATTCTTCTAAAAGTCTGGCTGAGGCAGGATTACCATGGCCGGTGTGGGCCGATATTTTAAAGTGTACTTCAGAGGGTATTTCTCCATCAGCCCTTAATTTATTCAAAATCCAGAGCAATCCCTCGTCATAAATTACTATTCCCCTGATACCCAGATTTATGGCCCTTTTCACATCTTCAATAGCATAGACCAGGTTTTCATATCCTCTCAAACGATATCCTATTCTAGCTCCTTCTTTAGTTTGAGCAGATGCACTGGTATCATATGTGGCCCGGGGGCCAACACTTAAAAAAAGTTCTATACTTGCTTCCCTGGCTAAGTCACCCATTTCTTCTATTTCAGAATCAGTAAGTAACATTATCCCCTTGGTCTGGGTCACCCGGTGAACAACCAATTCATAATCATCTAAAGCATCAATTAAAGAATTTAAAGCTTCTGGTTTTTGAATTCCAGGAACTTCAAAACGGTACTGTGCCCCATCATCAAATCTCTTTTTTGATTCCACCATATTCATTGAAAACGATTTAATTCCCATCTTTTCTAAATATAACCTGGTTTTATTCATAGATTCACCTCCATATTCATTCCAAATGAATAAGTTAAAAATTTTTTAATTTTAGAAGAATAACTACTAATGCCTGATGAGATATGAGTAAATTTAGTCTAATTGCGAAAATGAAACTTTTCGCCAAAATTCGAATACTCACTACAATAAAATAGGGTTACCCTTTTTATCAATTAAAGTTACCCATAAGATACCGAATGGACAATGATTCCATTTCATTTAGGATTTCCAGTTTTCGAATATCATATCCGGAATTAAGAAACTGAAACTTATGGAGTATTTCTTCTTTGGTAAATGGATTTTCTGATTCTCCCTGAGGTAAAAGAGTAGTTTTTTCAATAGAATATCTATTTAATTCGTTTCCACCCATATTAATTTTATTATAGGTCACTGCAACTCTAGATGGTCTTTTATGAGGTTGAAGATGGTCTAATTTTTCATCTAATTCAATAGCAATTTTTTGACTCAATGCCCTGACTTCAGGTGAAATTTGACTAATTGCTTTCACATCATCCACCCCTAAATCACCCCCGCAAAGGGTAATGGCTATGGAAAGGGGTAAACTCTGTCTTAAAGATTCAGGAGTTTCCGGATAATAATTATCATGTTCAGCTGCTGTTTTATATGTTCGAACTTTTATATGATCAATCTGGTTAATATTAATTCTTTTTAATTGTAATTCTTTATAGATTTGACGGGCCGAGTCAATAGAAGAGTGTAAATGGCGACAGACAGGATATCTCTTTAAATAAACATCTTTAATATGAAATTGGCCTAAAAGAGAAGTTACATTATCTACTAAATCTTCTTTTTCTTTAATAGTTGAGCACATACACTTTAAAAAACCTTCTTTCCCCTCTAAAATACTGGATGGTCCTGTGAATCCTCTTTGGGCTAATAAAGCAGATATTACTCCAGAATGTGCTGCATGCCCTGCATGAAGATGTTTACCCATGCTACCAGAGTGACCTGATTCCAAAAGTCCTGCTGATTGAGTACCGGCCAGTCCCAGAGCATTGACAGTCTCTTCAAAATTCAATCCCAGAATCTTAGAAGCAGCCGCCGCTGCACCAAAAACTCCCAGGGTAGATGTACTATGAAAACCCTTATTCCGATGCACAGGATTAACCATAATACCAAGAACTATTGCCACTTCATAGCCAGCAACCATGGCCTCCAGAAATTCTTTTCCAGATTTATCATGATATTCTGCCAAGGCAAGAGCAGCAGGTATAACAGAACAACCAGGATGGAGCTGAGCAATTCTATGACCATCATCCAGATCCAGAGCATGAGCTGAAATCCCATTAATCAAACAACCTTCCAGTAATCCACCTCCACCATGTCCCAGCACAGTAATTTCTTTAGATAAATCCCCAGGGGATAATTTAATGGATTCCATTGTATCCCAGATAGCCTGTGAACTTTTTTCTCTGGAACCTCTCAAACTAACTCCTAAAAAGTCAGTGAAACATAATTTAGCTTTTTCCAGAGCAAAAAGAGGTATTCCATCGATATGGAGATTAATTATAAAAGATGCTAGCGAGGTGGTAATCATATGATGGTAATGATTTAAAGAAGTGAATAAAGTTTTTCATTTAAATTCCAGTAATGGATACAACATAATTAAAAATAAAATTAAATTTTAATATTCATTCTTATGAGAGGTTTAGAAAGGTGCCGGCGGGCAGAAGGAGGCACCTCATAAAAACCAGTTTTTAGGTCCCTTGCTATTTCATTACGTAGCTTTAATTCACTCCTGATTTTCTTGCCACAGCGGGGACATTTGTATCCTTTACCACAACCTGCCGATTTCATACGTTTTCCACAATCACATAATGGATTTTTCTCAATGTATTCTGGAGCTAATGATTTAATCTGAATTTTTTCCAGGTTTAAAGTTCCCTGGGAACCAATACCTCCATAAGCAGTTATATGGTCTCCAGGGCGTAATTTTTTAATTAGCTTCCGGAAGTCTTTGGTGGGTTCATAGGCGGCACATTGTATGCTTCCCGAATCATCTTTAAGTTTGAAAAAAACATGCCCTCCTTCAATATTCCATGGCATGTCTTCCACTTCTCCCGAAGCAATATAGCACCCGAATTTTTCCATTTCACTGATTTTTTTTATTTTCTGGAGATGGATATCCGTATGCTGATTTGTTTTAAATATACAATACCTATCCAGTGGTTCATCTATTTCTACCAGGTTATGGGCCTCGAGAACAGCTTCGGGACTTTCTCCACGAATCCCATATAAAATAGGACATGGAGTATGAGGTTCAATGGCCATGTATCCTCCATCCAGATTATCAAAGGTTTGAGGATATGTTTTTTGATCCATTACTTTAACTGATTGGGGATTTATCCTTCTTTTGGAGCAGTAATTTTTACTCTGGCGATAAGATAATAACTCATATGTAATGTCATTAAGAGGGCATCCAATCGCTGATAAAGCCCCTATAATTCCCCTACCTTTTTTAAAGCAATAAAAATCAGCTCCTATTTCTTCTGCCAGGCTTTTTGCTTCTTTTATGGTTATTATGCTGCGTATGGCCTTCAGAGCAAATGATTCTAGTTTTTGGTTTACGGCTCCCTGATAAAAAACCACCCCTGGATTGGTATTCTCGTTTTCCAGGCATGATAATTCTTCCACTTTTTTTAAAATAATTTTTTTTGCTTTTTCTATCTGATTGATAGAATCCAAAACCATTTTAAATGATGTGGCACCATTCCCCCTTGTTTTAAATCTGGCAAAAGGATTAAGCCGGATTAGCCTAGGATGTCCCTCCACTTTGAAACCACAATATTTAAGTTCATCAATAATTACACAAGTAATATAAGTTGTGCACATTCCTTCTGGGGAATCTGTGTCATCTATTCCCACGTAAATTTCATACATTTAGTCATCACCGGTGATCTTATGAATAATCCTGAAAGGATTCATGTACTTCAAGAAATAAATAATCTTTTATCCAATCATGGATTTGAAACTTCTCATATATATGATAGAAGTTGCTTTGATATGGTGGCCCGGAAGAAGTTATTGCTTCTCTTATTAAAGGTTTTAATTAACATTGACAGTATTAATGGATTGCAGGCAGATGCTATAAAGAAAGTTTCCAGTACTTTTTTGGGTTCGCCTCTTATTGTAGGTCTTAAATCCAAAACAGAATACCTGGAAGAAGATGTGGTTTATGAAAGACACGGCATCCCGGTTATTGGACTGGAAACCCTAAAAAATATGATTATCGACGAAGATTACCCTGAAATACTGGCAGATAGGGGAGGATACTACGTTCAAGTTAATGGAGAGGCCTTAAAAGATGTTCGTGAAGAATATAATCTTTCACTCAAAGATTTAGCTAATCTAGCCCATGTATCCCGTGAAACAATCTATAAATATGAACATGGTCTGGTACGGGCCTGTCCCGAAACTGCCATGATGCTGGAAGATATATTAAATCTCAAAATAACTATTTCTATTGATTTATTTAAAGTTCCAGATCAAAAAATTTGTGCAGATTCTCTGGAAAAACAAAATGAAGGAGAATCAAACTTGCTAATTGATCTGGGTTTTGGAGTTATGCCCACCCAGAAAACACCATTTGATGCCCTGGCCACCATGCAAAAACCCACTATTTCCAATAATAGAAATCCTCTAATTACCAATCTGGATAAAAAAAGAAACCAGAAAACGCTGCAAAAAATGGCAGTTAATTTAAAGGATCTTTCCATAGTCACTGGTTCGGATGCTGTTTTCATTATGGACCGTAAAAAGTCTTTTGAGTCTCTGGATGGAATCCCGGTGGTTAAAAGCTGGGAAATTGGTGAAATGGAAACTCCTCTAGAACTTATTAAATTAATAAGGGAAAGGAAAGAGTGTAGTTAAAAACCTCTCTTATGTAAAATTAGTTAATTATTTTTAAATTGGGATTTATATAAGTATAAAAAAAAGAATGGTGAGTTATTCATTAAATAACAGACTAAATGTCTGTTCTGCCTCTTTTTTAGATGCTATGCCCAGAGCAACAGCATCAACATAATCCAGTGTTTTTAAAAATTCAAAGGCATCTTCTGGAGTTAATATTCCTGCAGCCAGTATTTTTTTAGCAATTATTGTTTTATCAAGTTCCATAACCAGATTTCTAAGCTGTGATCTTTGATCTGGCAGGAATTCTTGAGTATCCATTAAATATCCCAGTTTATTGACTGGCATGAGATAAATTTCAAAATCATTTAATATAGGTGATTCTAAAAGAGATTGAGTGGTTTTAAAGGGAGTATGGGTAACCAGACCAGGGATTGAATTTGTATTTTTTATAATATCCAGATATTCTCCTAACTCTTCCCATTTACAGTTATCAGTTATATCAGCATGGAGTAACATTACGCTTGCTTTAAGGGATGAAAGCATTTCAATATCCTCCATTTCATGACCAGGGCGTATGGTTCCCACCACATCCATATAAAATCCATCATTCCCTGCCAGTTTCAGGGCCTGGATTACCGGCTCATAGGGTAGAAGCTGAATTCCCCGTATACCCATTTCATGTGATTTTTTAATAATTTCAGCCATGTTTTCAGGCTGGGAATACAAATCAAGTTGATAAAGACGGGCGCGATGTCCAAATTGAGCCGCGCCAATAAAAGGAGAAGTTCCTAAGAGTGTTTGAGGGATTTTTTTATTATTTACATGCAAGTAATCTTTGAACATATATTTAACTTCCTTTCATGGTTTTTAAATTAATTTTGAGTCATATTTATTTATATTCACTCAGTAGGGTGATGGATTAATAGATTTAAACATCAGATACCTTATTAAAGATATGATCAATTCCCCCTTAAATATAGCCCTATTGATTAAGGGAGTGAATTTTTAATAAATATAAAATGACATATTTAAATGTCTGCTTATCAATACCAATATTTAGAGAAAATATATGGTGAAATTATGGACCAAATGAAGGTAATTATTGCCGATTCAATAAATGAAAAAGGAATTTCCGATCTCAAAGAGGTAGCTGAAGTAACAGTAGCGACCTCCATTACTCCAGAAGAACTGGTAGAAGTCATAAAAGAATACGACGCTATTGTAGTTAGAAGCAGAACTAAAGTGACCCGTGAAGTAATTGAAGCAGGTTCTAAACTCAAGGTAATTGCTCGGGCAGGTGTGGGGGTGGATAATGTTGATGTTCAGGCCGCCACAGAAAAGGGGATAATGGTGATTAATGCACCTGAATCTACTTCAATTACAGTTGCAGAACATTCCATGGGTTTGATGATGTCCCTGGCCCGGAAGATATCTATAGCAGATAAATCAGTTAAATCAGGACAATGGGAAAAAAGCAAATTTATGGGTATTGAATTAAATAATAAGACCCTTGGTATAGTGGGAATGGGCAGAATAGGTTCCCAGGTAGTTATAAGAGCAAAAGCATTTAACATGGAAATTTTGGTTTATGATCCCTATATCAGTAAAGAAGCCGGGGCAGAAATGGGAGTAAGTGTGGTTGATCTGGAAACCCTGCTTAAAGAATCTGATGTCATTACCATTCACGTGCCATTAACTCCTGAAACCAGACACTTAATTTCCACCAGAGAAATGGAAATAATGAAAAACACCGCTTTTATCATCAACTGTGCTAGAGGAGGAATTGTTGATGAAGATGCTCTTTATTATGCTTTAAAAAATGACATAATAGGTGGAGCCGCTCTGGATGTATTTGAAAGTGAACCACCCCAAGAAAGTCCACTTTTAGAACTGGATAATCTGCTGGCCACCCCTCATATTGGTGCTTCCACTGCAGAAGCCCAGCGAGATGCAGCTTTAATTGTGGCCAATGAAATAATTACAGTTTTCCAGGGAGGTTCACCACGCAATGTATTAAATATGCCGGTGATGGATTCTAAGAATTTCAAAATCATGAAGCCCTATCTGGATCTTTCTGAGAAAATGGGAAGCTTTATGGAACAGGCCACTTCAGGAAACATAAAAAATATGGATGTAACCTACTGTGGAGAACTATCAGAAATGCCCCAGCAAGATATTTTAACCAGGACTATGCTGCAGGGTATTTTAAACCCCATACTAACTGAACCAGTAAATCTGGTAAATGCACCTTCTATAGCTCAAAATAGAGGAATTATAGTTACCGAAGGTAAACGCTGTGAATCAGAAGGTTATAAATGTATTATAAAATTAGAAATCAAGACCGATAAGGATGAATTCTCATTAGATGGAACTTATGTGGATGAACCGAAAATCATTAAAATCAATAATTACTGGGTAGATGTTAAACCAGAAGGAACCATGGTTATTGCCAAGTATCAGGACCTTCCAGGAACCATAGGTGCAATTGGTACCAAACTGGGAGAGCACGAAATTAACATTGCCACCATGCAGGTTGGACGCAAAGAAGTAGGTGGAGAAGCAATAATGGTTCTGAAAGTCGACCAGAGCGTTCCCCAGAGTGTAATTGATGAAGTTAAAAAAATGGACCATGTGGAAGATGCCGTGGCCCTGGAATTTTAATTAAATCCCATTTAAAATTCCAATACCTATTTTTTTAAAATAAAAATTTATTGCCTAATAATGTAGTTAAATAATTATAAATTCTTTTTTTTGTTAATTAAAGCTTAATATATCTCAATATATCATTTAACCATTAATATGCGAATAATTAAGAATAATTAGCATTAATCATTTTAGAATGACTGCTAAAATTAAACCACCTTAAAATCAGTTATCTCCCCAAAGGTATTATAGGCCACCATGCTCTCCAGAGTATAGGGTTGGGCAATTATCAGATGAAAAAATCCATTTTTAGAAAAAAAGATTAAATCTGCCCCAGAAGGATGAGCTGAAAATCCAGGATGGGAGTGTACTGATCCAACTGCCCCAGACATGGGTGGTAGCATGAAAATCTTCATAACTGCACCTTCATTAGATGTTTCTCCCGGTAGAAAAATCAGGCCATCAATATGTAAAACTTCATTTCTAATTTTCCCTGCCAGAAGAGCCACGAACTCCAGAGGGGCTGTTTTTTTTGATATCTGAATAATTTCATCCACAACTTCCTGATCTAAATGAACTTCATTGAATTTTTGTTTATTATTTCCAAAAATAAAGCTGAGTAAACGGTCCAGTATTCCCATGGTAGTACCTTAATAGTTTTTTTAAATTAGATAGGATTTAAGTGTAATAAAATTTATTGTAATTTAATTTTATGAAGGATTAAAACTCACATTTCCTGAAAAAAGTTCTGATTAAATACCGGAAGGTCCCAGTCAGTTATAATTTTTTTCCGGGTGGTTAATACCTCCTCCTTATGGAGGGGATTGTATCCTTTAATTTCTATTTCTCCCTTATATATCCCTACCCCTTTTCTTTGCCAGGCAGGTACTTTTGATATATTTATTCCTCTTTCAAATAATAAATCATGTATTTGGGCACTTTTTAGACCCTTTAATTGTTTCATAGCCTGATTTTTATCCATTTCATCCCTCAAGGTCCAGTAAGCATATCCATTAAGGCAATTTCTCCAGGATTCATCCTGCCGGGATTTAAAGTACTCCATTACCATCTCCGAAGAAAGAGAAATTACACGTGAATCAAAAGAAACTCTATTTAACATTCTGGGTTTAGATTTTTCTTCACCTGATTTTAATAAGTTTTTATTAAAGTTATGTAAAAATGACGAAGCCGTGAAACTGGCAAAAACTGAATCCATTTTTTCAACCCGGCCCGAGAATGGAACCTGATCCAGCAATACGTTGAACTCATCAGAAAAGGTATAGATAAAAGAAGGGCTGAATTCTCGCATGATAAATATGGCAGTATTCACCATGGCATCAACAAAAAGAGAGTCATATGGTTTTTCCAGTCCAAATTCATTAGAAAGTCTATGAAAACCCCTTCCATCCAGCCTTAAAATCAATTTAGACCCGCAAGGTACTTTCAAGTTGGAAAAAATTTCACATTCTTTCATAAAATACTAATTCCTGCTATATTTTAGTTATTGTAAATTTATAAAATACTGGATATATTTTTGAGATGAAATATAAATATGTGCTTTAAATTGATTTAGATTATTATAAATAAAAAGTACAATTAAAGTTAGGTTCCCACAATAAAATTTTCATTCAAACCCTTAAGAAGTTTTATAGCAGAATATGCAGCTAGAACACTTGTTTTAGGATTTATAGAACATCTAATATTCTTAGTGGTGGTTTTAAACTCCCCAAAGTCTCCCTGTACATTTACTTCATGTTCATTTCGATCCACATCCGGATCCACAATTATTTTAACATCCACGTCTATTTCGCAAGCTATGCTCAGGGCAGCAGCCACATTAATGTTTACAGGAAATCTTTGTACAGCCTCTGATGCTTTGCCCTCATATAGTATTTTTTCTTCATCAGTTTCAATCCCCAGTGACCGTGGAGGCTTTCTGGTGATGAGGGTTGCTTTATTTATATGGCCAATCGAAGCAGCTTTGATACCATCCAATCCAACTATGGCTCCGGAAGGGGCGTAAATTTTTGCATTATTTTCTTTGGCTTTCTTAATAAGCTCCTCTTTAAGGTTTTGATCCATTAATGCCCCTATGCTCATAATTATAACATTTTTACCCTTTTCCAGTATGAGAGGTACAATTTCACGTACCGCCAGGGGAGATGCAGATTCAATTACCACATCCACCTGTTCCAGCATATCTTCCAGATTTAAAACTACTTTGCCATTGATTTGTGAAGCTAAATTTTCCGCCCTTTCAAGGTCACGATCAAAAAAATATCTAAGTTCAACACCCAGTTTACCCTCCAGGGCAAAATTGGTAATGATATTCGCAATGGCCCCACAGCCCACTATTCCCACTATCATGAAATCACTGTTTAAAATGCATATTAATAGAATTAAGTTTTAGAAAAAAAGGGAGATGAAAAAATTATAAAAATAATATTATACTGGATTTGGTGCTTTTTCAGCCATTGCCGGAGATATGATTAATATATCACCTACAGCCTGGACCCTATCATAAGCAATATCCATCACACCTTCTTCTTTTAGTGGTCTGATTTCATCTGTTTCAGGAACTATCCTGATGCTCGTTCTAATTACTTCTTTAAGGCCCACATTTTTCTTATCCATTTTCATGGCCTTAACTTTAAGATTAGATACTCTACCCTTTTTAATATTCAGCACCACATCCTGTACTCGTCCCACATATTTTCCTTTAATTGTGTATATATCTAAACCATAGAGATTGGACAGCTCAACCATTTTTACACCACCAAATTTTAAGTAATTGATTCTCCTGGAGAAAATTTTAACCATTAAAATCCTTTATTATAAGATATTTTATCAATTAATACTTTAAATACTTTAGTATTGAAAATAGCAATTTATTTCCAGCAATATAATAAATTATGGTAATCTAATATAATCAGAATTTATAATATGGAATAAGGAGCATTAACTTCACAGGGAAGGTATGCTAATTAATAATTTATTTTAAAAATAATAAAAGGTGAGAACATGTGGGATACCAGTAAAGATTACCGCCTCCAGGTAGCCGAAAAATCTATTGAATTATTTTTAAGGACTATTGAAGGAAGAAATTTCAAGGGGCACTGGAATAAAAAAATGGCCAGAGATACAGCCCAGGAAATGGCCCGTGAATTAAAATATTTATCTTATTCTTATATGGAACCAGAAGCCATTGCAAAATCGCCTCAAATGGTTTCTCTTGAAGAGCAAGTGCATTCCATAGTTAATTATATGGGTGGAGAAAAATGGAAAGTGAAATTTTTAGATCAATCCACCCGGGCTGAGAGGGAAAAATTAGAAGAAAATATTGCAAAAGTTAGTTTTTTCTTTAATACTATTATGGGACTTAAAAAACGTATAATGCTGGGAAAAATCAAGGACCCCATTATAGGCATAGATATTAAGGTGGGGGAAATTATGAGTGTATCCCAGCACCCCCAGGCGGATAATTTAATTATATGTAATGTAAATTTAGGAGATAAAGCCATAACCGTAGTTACTAATGATATGGAAGTTCAAGAAAGTAATAGAGTTGCTGTTTCCATGTTACCCCCCAGTACTTTTATGGGTATCACCAGTGATGGTATGTTTTTAGGAGCTGGTGAAGGAATTTTAAAGGATGTTAAAGGAGCTAAAGGAGAAATGCCCCAAGGAATACCGCTAGAAGCGCTTAATGAATCCCGTAATATAGTGGAAGGATTTTTAAAAGAATAAAGTATAAGTAAGATATTGTCCATCTAAATGGTATTAATTACCACCAGTTTGGTGCGAACCATATCCTCCACCGCATATTTTACCCCTTCTTTACCCATTCCACTCATTTTAAATCCACCAAATGGCATATTATCCGTTCTAAAAGTAGATTGTTTATTTATCATTACCGATCCCGCTTCAATCTCTTTTGCTGCCTGCATAGCATGGTGGATGTTGCTGGTGAAAATACTGGACTGCAAACCATAAGGAGTACTATTGGCAATTTGAATGGCTTCATCTACTCCATTAACCCGTATTATGGGAGATATAGGGCCAAAAGTTTCTTCACTTACCAGTTTCATAGAAGGGGTAACCTGGTCCAGCACGGTGGGGCTGTAATAATTACCCTCCCTTTTTCCACCACATAATAACTCGGCACCCTCATTTAATGCCTCAGCAACTACTTTTTCCACATCAGATGCAGCTTTCTCACCAATTAGTGGACCAACATCGGTTTTTGGATCTAATGGATCTCCTATTTTCATTTTTCTGGTTTCTTTTACCATAAGTGCTGAAAACTCATCCGCCACTTTTTCATCCACAATTAACCTTTTTACGGCAATGCAAACCTGTCCTGCATAAAGATAGGAACCTCGAACAGCTCCTTCAACCGCTTTTTCTAAATCAGCATCTTCAAGAACAATCAAAGGATCGTTACCCCCTAACTCTAAAGTAATTTTTTTCATGGACGCCTGCCGGGAAATCAATTTACCCGTTTCTACACTTCCGGTAAAAGAAATTTTATCAATATATTCACTGGTAACCATTTCCTCTCCAATTTCACTTCCCCTTCCAGTAACTGCATTAACCGCCCCATCTGGAAAATATGGATACATAATTTCTAAGAGTTTAAGAATAGAAAGAGGTGCTTGAAGTGATGGTTTTAAAATTACAGCGTTTTTAGCAGCTAAAGCCGGGGCCAATTTATGGACTGCTAAATTTAATGGATAGTTAAAGGGAGTTATAGCTCCCACCACCCCTAAAGGTATTTTTAGAGTAAATCCAATGAATCCTTTGCCTCCAATTCCCGCATCCAGAGGGATTGTTTCACCATATATACGTTTAGATTCTTCTGCAGATAATTTTAAAGTTTCAACAGATCGTTTAACTTCATCCCGGGAGGCTTTTATTGGTTTTCCAGATTCCAGAGTTAATGATTTGGAGAAATCTTTCCAGTTTTTTGATAGTTCCTGGGCAATATCATCCAGGGCCATAGAAATTTTACGGGACGATATTTCATTTAAATCTTTTTTTGCACGGTTTGCCGCCATGATAGCCTTTTTTAAATCATTCTTATTCCCCAAAGGCACTTGACCAACTACTTCATCATTTGCAGGGTTAAAAACTTTTATTTTCTCTTTTTTATCTACCATCTTACCATCAATTATCATCTGCATAATTATTCCTCTAAAGGCTAACATGAAAAAAAAATAATTTAAAAAAAAAATCCGCAATTAAAATTTTTTTGTCAGGTTATTAATTTGATTGGTGACATTTTCCACATCAGTTTTTATAATCTCATCACCTAATCCAGTTAGATAGTTCTGATAATAAATTGCAGCCACAATCACTATTACTATCATCCCTCCAAAAATAAGGATAAGTTCTGCAGACCCTTGACCTTTTTCATCTATAATGAATAGCATTTAAGCACCTCTAAAATCCTACTAAAAGAATTCCAAATGTTCCGATAATATAAAATATGGCATAAGCTACAATAGCCAGAGGTATGGCAAATTTAACTCCTTTTTTTGCACTTCCATACATAATAATTCCAATTAAGAGTCCGGCTATAATGGAGTGAATAATAATGTATCCTCCCGCTGCCATGGTGGCTGCACCAGCTAAGGGGTTTTCTTTACCAACAGACTCCATAAAGTTAGCATAAACTCCAATCATTCCCAGAGCAAATGGTGCAGCTACAATTGCAGCTATAATTAAAAACATCACAGACATCATCACATTAGCTTTTCTTTCACGTTTTAATGCCAATACTGCTCTCAAATCTTCCGCCACAGTTTCAATAATATCTGAAAGACTTCCCCCTGCTCTTCTACCTTCCAGTATCATTCTAAAAGTCCTATCCAGATTTTTAGATTGTAATCGTTCACCCATGGATAGAATAGCATCATCAAAAGTTCTTCCGATTTTTATTTCAATTACTGCCCTTTTTAATTCATCAGTAAGTGGCCCACTGCCGTGTTTAGAAACATCCTCCAGAGCCGTTTCTACTCCAACACCTGCCCTTAAAAGGGAAGCAATTTGCCTCAAAAAGTCAGGAGTATTCTGTTCAATAGCATCTACCCTTTTTTCCATCATATAAAAAATATAGCCCCCCATAATGGCTGGAGGAATAAAAAATCCAATTATTCCTGCAATTAGAGCATTTACACCCACCAATGCTGAAACAAGTACAGCAAGGATGCTAATTCCAAAGCTGGCAATTAAAGCTAGAGTAATGACATCAGAAGCTTTTACATACATTCCGGTTCTGATTAAAATTTCTTGAATCCTTACCATGAATTTTTCTGGAATTATACTGTCTATTGCACCGGAAACCGGAGATAATATTTTAGGGATTGCAGCCACTTCATACACCTGACTCTATTCTATAATAATATTATGGTATTAAGTTATTTATATATACAGGTTTGAAATACAATTACAAAATTTCATATAAGATCAAGAGTTGTATCCATTGATATTTAGTCATTTATCACTGGAGGGAGCTTAGATAATTTACCTGCTTTGTTTTTTATTAAAACAATATCCTCAATCCTCACACCCCATTCACCCTCTAAATATATTCCCGGTTCTATGGTAATAACCATGTTTTTTTCCAGAGTTATTTCTTCCCGGGAGGATATGGAAGGTTTTTCATGAACTTGCAAACCTACACCATGCCCAGTTGAATGAATAAAGTTATCTCCATACCCATAGTCCTTGATTACGCTTCGAGCGATGTTATCTATTTCACAGGCAGATATTCCAGGTTTTATTGATTTAATTGCTTCTTTTTGAGCTTCAAGACAAATATTTAATACTTCTTCCTGTTTTTCAGTCTCAATTATGGTACGGGTGCAATCAGATGAGTAATTATCCCAAACAGCACCCCAGTCAATAAGTAAGGGATATTCCAGTTTATTGGAGGTAGGAAGGGCATGGGGAAGGCTTGAACGTGATCCACTTGCAACTATAGTTTCAAATGCTTCTTTTTGAGAACCATTCATTCTCATTAAATATTCAAGCTCAGCTGCAAGTTCCCATTCATTTTTTTTAAATTCTAGTTTATTAAATGATTTTTCAGCAATAGAAATGGATTTTTTTATGGAATTGATCTCATGTGATGTTTTTATCATACGAGATCTTTCAATTAGATCAGTGACTTCCATATTATAATTATTTTTTATCTTATTATAAAATCCAATTTTCATGGATTCCTCAATTCCCAGTTTAGATAATTTAAGCTCATTTAACATATTTTTCAAATCTTTAAATGAATTGAATTCCTGTAAAGGGATCCTGGAAGTTTCATTTGCTTCTTCACTATCCATTTTTGATACCAGTAACAAAGGTTCATCTTTTAGAACTAAAATTGAAAATCCTGAAGGTTTAAAGCCACTCATATAAAATATGTTTTCTTCTTGTAGTAACAACATAGCCGGGATTTCTTCTTTTAGCATCTCATCCAAAATATTATTTACTCTATCCATGTAAATAGAACTCCTTTTTATGAATAATCCTAAAATTAGTTTTAATATTTTGATTTAAATTAGTTGTTTTTGAATTAAATTTTTCAATTTAAGATGTGTTTTTTCAGGTATTATCCGCTGCACTGGCTGAGGAATATAACCAAAATCAGGGTCCTGGAAGTCTATATCATCGAATTTGACTTTTTTTTCATATCGGGGTATGAAATGCCAATGCACTTCTGGTTTTGGATTTTTAGACCGAAAAGCAGAATTTTTAAAGCAGCTCCAATTAAATAAAGTAGGATTAAGAGTTTTTGAAACTGCTTTTTCCAGCAAGATTACTAATTCTCCAAAATCAATCCATTCGTCTTTATTTAATTGATTTAAATCTCTGCAACTTCTTTTCAATGCAACTACACATGTTCCCAGGTATCTCTGAGAAGGGGCCAGGTAAATAATCCATTTATGGCTTTCATATATTTTTTCACCATAAAACCCCTCCCTCCCACAATATTCACAAGAGGTATGCATTAAATCACCACTACTTTTAATAAATGTAATTATTTAAACCATTCCCCTATCAGATAATATAATTATATCAATAAATTAATATAAGCATAGGATACAATCAACATGTAAAATCACTAAGGTGTAATTTATGGTTCAAGAAAGTTATCTCCGAAAATTTGTGGCACCTGAATTTATCTATGGATCAGGGGCCCGGCTTCTTGCAGGCCGATATGCAAAAAATTTGGCTGCAAAAAAAGTCCTTATTGTAACCGACCCGGGGATAATGAATCTTAATATCTTAGGTGACCTGGAAGAGGTTTTAATTGAGCAAAACCTGGAATATGAAATATATTCCAGCATATCGCCTAATCCTCGTGATGAAGAAGTTATGGATGGTGCTGCGGTTTTCAATAGCGAAGAATGTAATTTAATTATTGCTCTGGGAGGAGGAAGCCCCATGGATTGTGCTAAAGGTATTGGAATAGTTTCCTCTAATAGAGAGCATATACTTGATTTTGAAGGAGTCGATCAGGTCCCCTTACCTTCACCTCCTTTAATATGCATCCCCACCACAGCCGGCACATCTGCTGATGTTTCTCAGTTTGCTATTATTCTAGATTCTATAAAAAAAGTAAAAATTGCCATTATAAGTAAAACCATGGTTCCAGATGTGGCATTAATTGATCCATTTACCACCTTAACCATGGATAAAAAATTGACTGCCCATACTGGATTTGATGCACTGGTACACTCATTTGAAGCCTATGTTTCTAATGCCAGTTCCCATATTACCAATTTACATGCCCTTGATTCTGTGAGGCTAATTTCATCTAATATACTACCAACTATCCATGACCTCCAGAATCAAAAGCTAAGGTCAAAAATGATGATGGGAAGTTTAGAAGCGGGTTTAGCATTTTCAAATGCAAGTTTAGGTTTAATACATGCAATGGCACACAGTTTAGGTGGATTGTTGGACTTAGCTCATGGAGAATCCAATGCCCTGCTCATGGAACATGTTATTGATTATAATTTCTATTCCGTTCCTGAAAAATACCTGAAAATCGCCCGTGTCATGGGATTGAATCTAAAAGGCATTAGTTTAGATGAAAAAAAAGATTCTCTATTGAAGCATATTACGGACCTTAAAAATCAAGCAGGAGTAAATACTAATCTAAAAAAAATGGGTGTGAATAAAGATGATATCCATTCTCTAGCACTTAAAGCCATAAACGACCCTTGCATTGTTACCAATCCTCGAAGGCCTTCTGTAGAGGATATTGAGGAGATATACCATAATGCCTTCTAATGATTACCAGGAGTGGGATACCCTCCGGGAAAAAATTATTGGGTTAGGAGAACGTTCCATACAAAAAAGTTATTATCCCAAGTTACAGGAACAGTTAAAAGAATTGGAAAGGTTTAAAACTTTGCTTGATCACTCCAATGATGCCATATTTCTTATTGAAGTTAGTTCCGGGAAATTAATGGATGTGAACCAATCGGCATTTAAGCAATTAGGATACAATTATTCTGATATTATTGAAATTAATATTTGGGATTTAATTATTAACCCGGACCATAAAAAATTAAAAAAAATATTTGCCATCAGTGATAATAAAAAAAAATCCAGATGGACACTGGAAACAGAATTCATAAAAAAAAATGGCTCTATCATTCCCATGGAAGTAAGTTTAAATTTGGTACTTTTTAGTGGTGAAAAATATTCTGTGATGGTGGCCCGGGATATTACTGAACGATTAATTACAGAGAAAGCTCTTAAAAAATCAGAAGACTATTACCGAACTATATTTGAAAATTCAAGTGCCGGAATGATTATCCTGGAAAAAGATACCACCATATCTCTGGCTAATAGCAAAATAGAATCTCTTACCCATTATTCCCGAAAGGAGATTGAGGGGAAAAAAACTATTAAAGATTTCATATCCCCTGAAGATAGGGAAAAGATTATAAAAATCCACCAAAAAACACGTCAAGATTCGTTTAAAGTTTCTGAAGAGTATGAAACCGATATTATGGACCGTGAGGGAAACAAGAAGCATGTATTTATAACTTTAGCTTCTATTCCAGATACTAGTAAACTTCTAGTATCGATTTTAGATATTACTGATCGTAAAAAAGCAGAGGAAAAAATAAAAAGCTCCCTTAAAGAAAAAGAAGTTTTATTACAGGAAATCCATCACCGGGTCAAAAATAATCTGCAAATCATATCCAGCCTGCTTAATTTACAGTCATCTAATATCCGGGATCCTGTAGACTTAGAAATATTCCAGGAAAGTCAGTACCGGATTAAATCAATGGCTCTAATCCATGAGCAGCTTTACAGATCCCGTGATTTAGCCAGTATAAATTTTGCTACATATATAAAGCAAATCATGTCACATTTATTCCATTCCTACAGTTTTGATAATAAAAATATCAAATTGAATTTGGAACTGGAAGACATTAATCTGGAGATTGATACTGCAATTCCCTGTGGACTCATCGTCAATGAAATTGTGAGTAACTGCCTTAAACACGCATTTAAAGGCCGAGATAGTGGTGAAATAAAGATTGTATTTAAAGAAAAAAAAGGATTGTATCATTTAACCATATCCGATAATGGAATCGGATTTTTACTTAAAAAAATGGAAAATAGTTCATCTTTAGGTTTAAAACTGGTTCAAATGCTGGTTGATCAAATTGAAGGAGAACTGGAAATTGATAGTAAAATGGAAGTGGCTGATTCAGGAACTTCTTTTCATATAAATTTCCAGCAAGTGCAATACAAAAAGAGAATATGATTAATTATTAAAAAAGATTATCTTAAGGTAATATTAAAAATTATTTCAAATTGAAATATTGGGCAATTATAAACCCTGCCCCATAGAAAGCATTATATGTTAAAAATTAGTTTCTATTAATATATGGTAAAATTTAGTTCTAGAGAAATAAGAGATATAATCATTTCCATGCTGGTTATAGCAGCAGTGTTTTCATATGTCCTTTCCGGGAGAAATATTGAAATCGCAACTCAGTATTATTTTATAAGTTTAATTGGAGTAGGTTCTGGATTTGTACTCCATGAATTAGCCCATAAAATAATGGCCATTCGATATGGTTTCTGGGCAGAATATAGATTATGGATAGAAGGTTTATTCCTGGCTTTAGTTACTGCATATTTCGGATTTGTATTTGCCGCACCAGGAGCAGTTTATATCCATGGGACTTATATAAAAGACGAGGAGAATGGTAAAATATCACTGGCAGGACCAGTAACAAATATTATTCTGGCACTATTTTTCTTTGCCTTAATTCCCCTCTTCCCAGCCAATTCAACTGTGGGAGCCATAGCCTTTTTAGGCTACTACGTAAATAGCATTTTAGCACTCTTTAACCTGATACCATTCAGCGTGCTGGATGGTGCAAAAATATTTCGATGGAATCCTCTGGTATGGGTTTTAGCTGCAGGAATAGCTTTCTTCATGACATTTAATGCCATGTTTAATATAATCTAATTCAAATTCAAAAAAAAATAAGGGGATTGTTCATGTTTTCTGATATTCAGGTTAAATATTTTGGATGTACTCATCGAGCCCTGAAACCTTCCCAAACCATAAAAAATGTGGAAAAAAAATTAAAAACCGCAGGGGTTACCCGTGTAACTGAAATTACTCATCTGGACCGGGTAGGAATTCCAGTTTACTCTGCCATCCGCCCTACTGCCCAGGAAGGTGCAGTAAGCATATATGCAGGTAAAGGAGCAACCACCCAGCAAGCTAAGGCTTCAGCTATGATGGAATCCTTTGAAAGATATTCTGCAGAAAAGCAAGTATCAGATAAAAAAAGAATTGTCAAAGGTAGTTATGGGGACATTTCCAATAGTTTAAATCCCGAATCACTTATTTTACCCCATAAAATATCCTTAAATGAAAATTTAGAATGGATAGAATCACAGGATATCTTCTCTGAAGATAAAATTATGATTCCCGCTAATTCTGTTTTCCATCCGTATGAATGTAACCATGCCATTAACCTATTTAAATCCAATACCAATGGATTGGCTTCAGGCAATGTGCTGGAAGAAGCTGTATTCCATGGAATTACCGAAGTAATTGAAAGAGATGCCTGGAGTATATTTGAAGTTAAAAAAGAAAGTACCACTGAAATTGATTGTGATGGTGTTGATAACCCCATAATAACCGATTTAATGGGCAAATTTAAAAAAGCAGGGATTGAGATTAAGTTGATGGATCTTACTGCCGATATTAAGGTTACCACTATGGCGGCTGTAGCAGATGATGCTGTATTAAAAGATCCTGCCCTTTTAACCCTGGGAGTGGGAACTCATCTGGACCCTGAAATTGCAGCAATAAGAGCTATTACAGAAGTAGCCCAAAGTAGAGCTACGCAGATTCATGGAACCAGAGAAGATACTGTTAGAGCTGTTTTCATGAGAAAAGCCGGCTATGAACGTATGAAAAGAATAAATAGACATTGGTTTGGTGAATCAAAAAAAATAATTTGTCTGGATGAACTAAAAAATAAATCCTGCTCTTCTTTTAGAGAGGACATAGAAATTGCCACCAAAGAAATAAAAAAATGCGGGATTAAAAAAGCTTTTTATGTTGATTTAACCCGAGATGAAGTAAAAGTCCCTGTGGTTAGAGTTATAATACCTGGAATGGAATTATTTTCAGTGGATCCTGATAGGAAGGGAAAAAGGTTAAAAAATTAATTATTTAAGGTGTAATTGATTAGAGTGAAAAAATGCCAGTTTCTTCTCTAAAAATCATAGTTTTTACCGGGCCCTCTCTAAATTCTAAGGAGGGGATGAAGATTCTCAAAGCGGATTACCGGCCACCAATAAAAAGGGGAGATGTTTTAGAAGCATTAAAAGAATCTCCAGATATTATAGCTATTATCGATGGAGTTTTTCACCAGCAGCCTGCTGTGTCCCATAGAGAAATAATAGAGGCCCTTAATGCCGGGATTATGGTGGTGGGGGGGTCCAGTATGGGTGCGCTTAGAGCATCGGAACTGAATGATTTGGGAATGATCGGCATAGGATATGTTTATTCCCAATATAAAAGTGGAAAAATAGAATCTGATGATGATGTGGCTGTGGTTTTTAGTCCAGAAAACTGGGAACAGTTATCAGATTCACTGGTAAGTATTGATTACAATCTAAAAATAGCCTGTAAAAAAAAAATTATATCTAAAAAACACAGGGATAAGATATTAAATACTGCAAAATCAATTTATTACCCTCATAGAACTTATAAAAAAATATTTAAAGAATCTAAAATTGAATCTGATGTTATAAGAGAACTTTCAAATTTTTTAGATAGTCACCCCTGTGATATTAAACAAAAAGATGCCTTAGAAGTCTTAAAATATATCAAATCATTATAATTTTCAGGTGTTATTTATGGAATTAGAAGCCAAAATAAATACCATTCGGGAACTGCTTAAAAATAAAAAAATACTTTTAGCTTTTTCAGGTGGAGCAGATAGTACTGTGGTGGCAAAGATTGCATCAGAAGTAGCTAAGAGTGTTCTAGCTGTCACTATTGATAATGGGGTAATGCCTTCTAGTTGCATTCAGAATGCAGAAAATATTGCCCGGCAGATGGGAATAGATCATATGGTTATAAGTGAAGATTACCTTCTAGATGAACATTTTAAAGAAAATAAACCCAATAGATGCTTTATATGTCGAAATAAAATGTATAGTAAATTAGAAACAGTAGCCCAGGAAAAGGGATTTAAATGTCTGGTGGATGGTACCAATATTAGTGATTTACTTGAAGATCGACCCGGTATTATGGTAAATTATCAGAAAAATATTTTCAGCCCATTAGTAGAATCAGGTATGACACAGGAAGATGTTTTAGATTTTCTGAAAAAAGAAAATTTGGAATTTTCTACCTCCACCACCTGTTTAGCCACCAGAATATCCACCGGAAGTGAGATAACTACTAAAAAAATTAATCGAATTTCTTATGCTGAATCTTTAATTAAGAACTTATCTTCGGCAAATTTTATTCGTGTTAGAGATCAGGGCGATATGGGTATAATTGAAGTGGATTCCTATAGCAGTCTGTTAAATCCTAATACTCTCCAGCATATAGATAGTGAACTAAAAGCAGTAGGTTTTAAAAAAGTTGTTCTGGATATTGGAGATTCCAGTAAGAAGAAGAAAGATTTAGTGGTCTACAAGCCCTGCAAAGATGAATTAAATAAAATAATGTTTGAAACGGAACTGCCCTATCCTATTAATATTGAATTAACTTGCATTGAACTTGAAAAAATGGGAATTGTTAAATGTTCTCCTGGTATGGGTATCGCCATGCTGGAAGTGGAAGGTAGGAATGTTACTATCTTTAAAAAAGGAAAAATAGTTGCCAGAAGAGTTAAAGATCAAGAAGATGCTCAAAAATTATTAATTAAAGTTTTACCCAAAATCAGGCGTTTTGTAAGTGAAATATAGGTTTATACTGCCCTTAGGGATTAAAGAGTTTAAATAGTTTTTTGGATATTTTCATTTAGTTTGCGCCTGAAGCTACTTAACCTGGAAAAAGATCCCCTATCATCAGGCCCTTTTAGAATTAGAATATTTTCTGGCATGTGAAATTCTACATTATCTGCATATATCTGATTAAAAGTGATTTTTACCTGGGAAGATTTTTCCAGAGAATCATTAGTTTCCAGATTGTAATCTAAAAAGAGTTCCTGATGAGGTAAAACACCATGAATCGCTTTTTTGATCACAGATTCCAGTAAATCAAGGAAGGATTCAATTGCCGGTTTTTCCTGCCACCAGCAGTATCCCCATAGAAGTTTAAGCTGGATGGTGTGAAAGAATACTTCTCCCTGGCTTTTTGAGGCTACTTTGATTAAGCCAGTAGAAGTACTAATTTTTAATAGATTTGAGTTTTCCATCTTAATCAGTCAATGCTTTTATAAGATCGTTGGCTCTTACTAAACCCACCAGTTCACCTTCAACATCAATTATAGGGACCTGTTCGATATTGTTCTGCCTCATCTTCTTAGCACAATCAGAAACTGTAGTTCTAATGGTAGCCGTGACAACTTCAGAGGTGGCCACATCCTTAACTTCTTTATCAGAAAACTTAAGATGATTTTTTATAACATATAATACATTGGTACTATCCCATGACCATTTATCGCCCTCGGTCCCTACAGAAGTATTATGTACTGTACTTTCAGAAACAACTTCACTTTCATTGATGAAATCCGTTTCAGTTAGTATTCCTGATAATTTTCCATTATTATTAAGTGAAAATAAAACTTTTAAATGGAAGTACCGCATAATTTCAAAGGCTATATTTAGAGGTGTTCTCTCCCAGGTAGTAGGTGTGGTTTTTAGCATATAGCTTTCCAGAGGCTCATTAACCTCAATTTGAGATAAAGCTCGAGCCACCAGATCATATGATGTTATTATACCTACTAATTCCCCATTTTCAACTACTGGAACTCTCCTAATATTATTTTCCAACATTTTAGTCGCAACAACATTTACTTCTTCATCGGGAGAAGTTGTTATTGGATTTCTTGTCATTATAAGTGCTATTTGTTCTTCGTCAGGGTTTTCAACTAAATCTGTCCGGGTTACAATACCCACCACTTCCATAGTGCCTTCTTTGACCACTGGCACTCCAGAATAATTAGTCTCCCTCATGAGACTTAGAGCACTGGTTCTATTACCCGGTACTTTAATATAGTGTATTTCATCAGACATAACGTCCTTTACTAGCATTATTACACCAACTATCCTTAATTATCAAATATAATTATAAAAGAATTTTTTTATTTAAAATAAAATTAGTATAAAAGATTAATTCATTAGTGAACCACTAAAACCGGACAGCTGGATGATCGAACAACTTTTTCAGCTACACTGCCCAGTAAAAATCTATCCAGACCATGTTTTCCAGAAGTTCCAATAACCACTAAATCAATATCCTCCTCTTTGATGGTCTTCAATACTACATCTGCAGGAGAACCTTCTTCAGTTTTTAATGTTATCTTAACATCATTTTGGTCCTTTTCAACGATTTCATCAATCTTATCCAGAGATCTTTCAGCTTCTTCTTCCAGCATTTCCTTAATCCTTACAATCAAGTCATCAGCAGGAAGTCCTACTAAAGAAGATGTTTCCATAACTGCTAAGGCAATTATTTCTGCACCACTAGCTTTGGCAATCCATTGTGCGTGTTTTGCAGCCTTGTTAGCATACTCCGAACCATCAGTAGGCAATAGAATTTTCTTGTACATTGGTTCACCTCTAATATATTATGTTACCTTTTATTATCAGACATATTATATTTTTCGATTCAGTCCTATTTATAAGGGACAGATATGGGTGGGATGATAGCTGTTTTACTATCATTAAATCTGCTAATCTTCCTTCATCTAAAAACCCGGAATCTATGGGCAAGGCATGGGCAGCATTTGCGGTGGCCATTTTCAAAATATCTGCAGGGGAAAAATGAGATTTATAAAAGCCTCTGGTTAATTTTAATGCATATTCCATCTCTCTAAACATATTAGGGGAGTTGAACATTAAATTATCCGTCCCCAGGAGGGTGTTTATTTTATATTTCTGAAAATCCAGTAAAGGAGGAATACCTACTGCCAGTGCCCCATTAGAACGGGGACATGAAACCACCGGGACATTTTTTAAAGAAACTTCTCTTAGATCCCCAGATACTGGAGAATTTAAATGAATTAATAATTTAAAACCGCAATCCAGAGCCCTTTTAACCTCGCTTTTGCCGGTTTCTTTCACCGAATTATCCTGAACATCTTCATATTCTGCAACATGAATAGAAGAAATTTTACCCTGCTTTTTGCATTCCTGGGCAATTATAGATGCCACTTCTTCTCTTATTTCACCAAAACCACTGGGTGCCAGACCATCACAATACTTTAATAAATTTCTGGCCACTTTTTTAACTTTTGTTAAACTTGCTTCATTATCAAAAAAGATATCATCCCTGCCCAGGATGATTTTATGTATAGGGATATCTTTTCCTGCTTCTTGCAGAAGTTTTATTCCAGCAAGCCCCCCCTCCCGATAATCAACGAAAGTAGATGTTCCTGTGGATAGCATTTCCATCATGGCTTTTTTCATGGCCTGAATGAGATCATCTGAGCTTGAATTAGATAAAATCTGATGTTTAAGGCCATGCGGAGGTTTAACTATTTCTGCAATGCTTTTGCCATCCCCTACATCCATTGCCACCGCATCTCCAATATGTACATGAGCATTAACTAAAGCAGGCGATACAATGCACCCTGTCGCATCGATTTTATGTGATGAATGGACTTTTCTGGTGGTTTTTTCTATTATAATACCCTCTTCAATAATCAGATTAGCCTTTTGAGGATCTAAATTTTCCCCCCACAGTACCAGCCCATTTTCTATAACCAGCATAATCCACCATTTTAATAGATTCTAATCATGCAATATCATGAAATGTTTTTTTTTGATTTTTTAAAAAATATAAAATTTCCGGTTTTAAATCCTTGAATATTAATTAGAATTTCCTGAGATTATTATTTTCATTGCTTTCAGAAACTTTATTGAAAAAATCAACCTTTATACTGCCATTTTTATAAGAATAAGGTACTTTCAATGTTACAGAAGCCCCTGAAGCCAGACTGGAAGTATAGATATCTTTATAGTTTTTAGAGGAAGATTGCCCATACCATGCCCGGGTGTGGAAGTTTTTAGCAATAGCCGAACCCTGATTTTTGATGGTGACATATAAATAACGTCCTGATTTGCGAGAACTGGTTATTATTAAATCTGGTTTAGGAGTAGCTACTACTTTAGGAGGATTAATGGTAATTTTAGTAGATTTTGAACTTGATTTTCCAAAACTATCTGTGGCAGTGAGGGTAACTGTGTAGTTTCCACTTTTATTATAGCTATGGGTTAGGGAAGGTCCGCTGCCACTGGATCCGTCACCAAAATTCCATTTTAAAGAATTAATACTATCTCCTGTATCAGGGTCATAGGATGAGGATAAAAAATTAATAGGAGTTCCCGGAAAAAGATTAGAAGCATTGAACTTAAAATCAACAATAGGATTGCGATTTATAACTTCAATAGTCCGGCAATAGCTGGCACTCTGATTCTGATTATTCCAGACCGTATGATTAACCACGAAAATTCCAGGAGCATTATAAGAATAGTTAATGTTGTGAGGTGTATCTGAATAAAGAATATTTCCATCACCCCAGTTCCAGATATATTTTATCAGTGCATAAGGTGTATCATGGGATTTTTCAAAAAAAGTTATATTCTGGTTAATGTAATAAGGGCCTTTACTTACATCAAAAAAAGATACTGTAGAGCTTTTAATCCGTTTACTATTGTACCACTCTTCTGCTGCCTGGTTATCATAGGGAGTGGTTTCTATTGCAGTAGGAAAAGTCCCTTTCCAATCACCTACAAAAGCAGCATATCCTCCGGTATTTTTCCAGATAAGTGTTCCATTAAAAAGAGTACTTCGGGTTATTGTTTCCCAATTTTGAAGATTGGCCTCTTTAAAGTTTTCAGCACCATTTAAAAAGTCGTAAATTATTTCTGCACCATTCCATGCCGTAGCATAATAATTTGCTCCAGAACCAGTGAACATGCGGGAAAAGTTGTATATGGTTTCAATGGGATTGGCTACTTCATAGTTTTCTACCCATCCTGTAGAAAAGCATGCATGGAGAAATATAACCGGTATACCTGGTTTAAAGGGAGCATAAAATAATTCACCATTCCATCCTTCCCTCATTTTATCTTCCACACCCCATATCCATTTATAATCAGAATCAGAGGTGACTATAGCAAAGGGAGCTTTAGCAGAACCGCCCTTATTATTATAATTGCCAGTTTGATATCCACCATGACCGGCATAAATTATGGCATCAGCATTGAACATTCCCTTTAAAATATTTTTAGATGTAGCATTTTCCCTATAAAGTTCTAAAACTTCATAACCTCTAGATTTTAGAGTTTGTGCAAGTTTATTTGTCTCAGAATAAGAAAGTGGATAGTCATTAAAAGAATCCCCAATTATAAGTATATGGGCATCTGCTGTAGAAATGTTAAATGCTAAAGATGAAGCAAAAATAGTCACTATGAGTATAAAAGAAATTATTAAAGTTTTTATTTTTCGAGAATTATTCCACATTTTAATACACCGGCTGATAATCAAACCCTGATTAATCAATAATATTTGACTATATACCTAATAAATTGATGTTAGAATATTACTATTCCGAATAGAAAATTCTCTGGAGAGAGCATACCCCTATGAGCAAATATATAAAAAAGAAAAAAACACCCTGAATGGTGCATTTTTAAAGTATTTATCCAAATCTAGAGATTATGGTACTCTTTAAGAGACCTTACAGTAATTTTTCCGTTTTTAACTTCATTTATAGCATTTAAAGCCGCTCGAGCTCCGGCCAGAGTAGTTACATAAGGAATACCCAACTCTACGGCCATTCTTCGGATTAAATATCCGTCATCTGCAGATTGCTTGCCTGAAGGAGTATTTATTATCAGTCCAATCTCACCCTTGTTAATTGCATCCTGGATATTAGGTGATCCCTGACTTACTTTTCGTATGATCTCAATTTCAAGTTCATCTTCTACTGCTCGAGCAGTTCCACGGGTAGCCACTATTTCAAAACCCAGTTCATCGGCTTTTTTTACAATGTCTGTGATTTTATCCTTATCTGCATCCCGAACACTTATGAATATTTTACCTGTAGTAGGGAGATCCATATTAGCTGAAAGCTGGGATTTATAATAGGAGAGTCCGAAATTTTCATCTATCCCCATGCTTTCCCCGGTGGATTTCATTTCAGGACCTAAAACTGAATCAGATTCCGGTAACTTAATAAAGGGGAATACAGATTCTTTTACTGCCACGTGATCAATTTCTATCTGGTCTTTAAGACCATAGTCTTTTAATTTATGGCCCATCATAAGCATAGCTGCTATTTTTGCCAATGGAACTCCAACTGCCTTACTAACAAAAGGAACTGTTCGGCTGGCTCGAGGATTAGCTTCCAGGATATACAGTTTGGGCTCTTCATCAAGTTTAACTGCATACTGTATATTCATTAAGCCCACTACTCCCAGTTCAAGGGCTAGTTTAGTGGTAAAATCTTTTATATCATTTAAAATTTCTTCAGGAATAGTTTGAGGAGGTATAACGCATGCAGAATCTCCAGAATGAACTCCTGCCTCCTCTATATGCTCCATTATTCCACCTATAAATACTTCTTCTCCATCACAAAGAGCATCCACATCCACTTCGATGGCATCCTGCAGGAATTTATCAACAAGTATAGGGTGTTCTGGAGAAACTCTTACTGCTTCTTCCATATATTCCCTCAGTTCGTCATCATCATAAACTATTTCCATGGCTCTTCCCCCCAGGACATATGAAGGTCGAACCAGTACCGGAAATCCTATTTTTTCTGCTACACCCCGGGCATCTTCAAATGATTTTGCAATTCCATATGCTGCCTGGGGAATTTCAAGTTTTTCTAGTACCTGAGAAAATCTTTCCCTATCTTCAACTTTATCTATGCTTTCATGAGGAGTTCCCATTATTTTAACACCTTCTTGAGCCAGAGGCACCGCCAGATTAATGGATGTTTGTCCTCCGAACTGTACCACCACTCCCTCAGGTTTTTCTTTATCCACAATGTTTAAGACATCTTCCAGAGTTAATGGTTCAAAATAAAGTTTGCTGGATATATCATAGTCTGTACTCACCGTTTCAGGATTATTGTTGATAATGATGGTTTCAATGCCCTGTTCTTTTAAAGCCATGGCCGCATGAACGCAGCAGTAATCAAATTCTATACCCTGACCAATTCGAATTGGTCCGGCACCTATTATTATCACTTTTTTATTAGAAGAAACATCTACTTCATCTGCCAGACCATAGGTGCTGTAATAATAAGGTGTTTTGGCTTCAAATTCAGCAGCGCAAGTATCTACCATTTTAAAAGTAGGGATAATGCCCTCTTCATTTCTCAAGTTTCTGACTTCTTTCTCATCAACCTTACATATTTCTGATATGATCCTATCTGAAAAACCCATCTTTTTAGCTTTTAATAGCATCTCAGAGTCAAGAAACGGTTTAGATGATATTTCATTTTCTAATTCCAGGATATTCATTAATTTATAAAGGAAAAATTTATCAATAAGGGTAATCTGATGAATTTCATCCACTGAGATTCCCTGTTTCAAGGCAGTATAAACCTGAAATAGTCTTTCATCAGTAGGGTGGGCCAGCTGATCTTTAGTAAAGGGAACATCTTCAAATCCATAACGACCAGTATCAAGAGATCTGATGGCTTTATGTAATGCCTGCTCTATGGTACGACCTATTGCCATCACCTCACCGGTGGATTTCATCTGTACCCCTATCTCTTTACTGATTCCTTTAAATTTATCAAAGGGCCAGCGAGGTATTTTAGCCACCACATAATCAAGTGCAGGTTCAAATGATGCCGGGGTTTCTTTAGTTATATCATTTTGAATTTCATCCAGGGTCATTCCAATGGAAATTTTAGCAGAAATCTTGGCAATAGGATATCCTGTTGCCTTGGAAGCCAGGGCACTGCTCCTACTTACCCGGGGATTAACTTCAATCACCTTATATTCTCCGGTTTCAGGATTAACTGCAAACTGGATATTGCAACCACCCTGAATATTTAAAGCCCTTATGATCTTTATAGAAGCATCCCGTAGTTTATGATTTTCCAGATCACTTAGAGTTTGTGAAGGGGCCACTACCACACTCTCTCCGGTGTGGATTCCCATGGGGTCAATATTTTCCATATTACATATGATGATACAGGTATCGTTTTTATCCCGCACGACCTCGTATTCAAATTCTTTCCACCCTAAAACTGACTGGTCAATTAGTACCTGATTTATAAAACTCATATCCAGTCCACGGTTGGCAATTTCCCTAAGTTCGGCTTCATTATAGGCCACTCCTCCACCAGTACCTCCTAATGTAAATGCGGGTCGTACAATAACCGGGTAACCGATTTCTTCAACAGCTTTTATAGCTTCTTCCACAGATTCGACTGCTTTAGCTTTGGGTACCGGTTCATTGAGTTTTTTCATAAAGCTATCAAAAAGATCACGGTCTTCTACATTTCGTATAGTTTCAATACTCGAACCAATAACTTTTAATCCTTTCAGGGCACCTATTTGTTCCAGTCCAGTGGCAACATTAAGACCCGTCTGCCCCCCCATGGTAGGTAGTATTGCATCAGGTTTTTCCTTTTCAATGATTTTAGCCACGATTTCTGGGGTTAATGGTTCCACATACACGCTGTCTGCCATATCAATATCAGTTTGAATGGTAGCAGGGTTACTATTTACCAGAACTGTTTCTATTCCTTCATCTTGTAGTGATTTACAAGCTTGAGATCCAGAATAATCAAATTCCGCCGCCTGCCCTATTTGTATAGGTCCTGATCCTATTATGAGTACTTTTTTTATAGTCTGATCCTTTGGCATTACTATCCCCGTTTTTTCTTTTTTAAGAATAATTTTTATTATGATATTTAAATTTTCATAGATCGGTTGCCTAATATTCTTTCATTATTTTTATGAAGCTATCAAAAGTATATTTGGTGTCATTTGGTCCAGGCCCGGCTTCCGGGTGGTACTGAACCGCAAATATTGGTAATTCATTATGGTTTATTGCTTCAGGAGTCCCATCATTAAGGTTAATTTGAGTTATTTCCAGGGGTTGATTCTTTAGTGAATCAGGATCCACGGCAAAGCCATGGTTTTGAGAAGTAATAGAAACTTTTCCAGTAATTAAATCTTTTACCGGTTGATTAACTCCCCGGTGACCAAACTTCATTTTATAAATTTTTGCCCCAAATGCCAGAGATATTATTTGTAGGCCAAAACAAATCCCAAATATAGGTAATCGTTCTGAGAGTTTTTTTACAGTGCTTATGGATTCTCTCACCCTATTAGGATTACCTGGTCCGCTTGAAATTAGAACAGCATCAGGATCATAATCCATGATATCTGCAGGATCCGTATCATATGGTAAAACCACCACCCCCACTTCTCGATCAAGCAGGGCATTAATACTATTATTTTTTATACCACAATCCACAATAACCATTTTTTTCTTAAAGTCTTCACCCAGGATTTTAGGTTCGCGAACCCCCACCTTATCTACCAGATCCATATCCACAATGCTGGGCTGGGCTCTAGCCATCTGCAGCAATTCTTCATCGCCAATTTCCTCAGTACTGATTGCTCCCTTCATAGCCCCATGTTCTCTGATTTTAATGGTTAAAAAACGGGTGTCAATCCCACTTATTCCGGGAATTTCATATTCTTTTAAAAATTCAGATAATCCTTTTTCAGAAAGCATATGGGAAGGGTGAGTACATTCCTCCCTTACCACAAATCCTTCTGCTTTAATTCCATCGGATTGGTACCAATCCTTATTTATTCCATAATTACCCTGTAAGGGGTAAGTATTCATTAAAATTTGACCCTTATAAGAAGGATCAGTTAAAGATTCAACATACCCTGTCATTCCAGTGGAAAAAACAACTTCACCGGTTTTAACAGTTTCAAAGCCAAAACCTTCTCCTTTGAGTATTGTACCGTCTTCTAAAGCAATTTTTGCTTCTTTTGCCATTTAATCACCATTAGTTTAAATTTAGTTGGTTTAAAATAATTTAAGTGGATTTTTCAGATTAGATAGTTATTTCATATTCTGCGAAATAGAGTTATTATTGAGATTTTTATTCATTACAATTGCATTTTCTCCATCTTCATAATAAGCTGTAATTATTTTCTCTTCATTAAATCCCATGCTTTGATAAAAATTTCGAGCACCTTTATTTTCAGCCCTTACCTCTAATTTTATATTTTTCAATCCATACTTGGTAAACATATCCTCGGCCATGCCCACCAGTTGACTTCCCACCTGGTTTCGACGGTAATTCTGATCCACTGCCAGAGAAATAATATGTCCTTCATCTTCAAACCTGATCCAGAATATAATATAACCCTGTATTATATTATCTTGCTGGGCAACCAGGAATCCCGCCCCCAAATTATATATGTCTTTGAGTATACTTGGTGGATAAGGATCATCAAAAGACATTTCTTCGATTTCTAAAATCCTTTTAAGGTCTGGAAGTCTAAATTCCCTTATTATCATTATATCTCCGGCGATATCATGTGGAAAGATTTTGCAGTTTACATAACAAACAAATGCTCACCCTCGGATAAAGTAGTGGAAGTGGGGGTGGGGAAATTTAATCAGGTTTCCAATTACTTGAAAGAACATTATAAAATGAATATTATTTTAACTGATATTAAACCTTCCCATCAGGGTGTGGTGGAGGATGACATTACCAAACCCCAGCAAAGTCTATATGAAAATGCCAGTTTAATATATTCTATACGGCCCCCTGGAGAATTACACCAACCTTTAATGGATATAGCCGATAAAACGGGAGCTATTCTAATAATAAAACCACTAGCAAATGAGGATATCCTTACCAGTGAAAAAATGAGGTTGGTTAATTATAATAAAGCTTTTTTTTATATTTATCCGTAAACAAAAACGTTTTACCAGACTACTATTATTTTTTTAATTATAATTATGCGTTAAAAAGATCTTAAATAAGGTAGATACTAAATATGAAACAGAAAATTTCAGGATAAATAGGCATTAATAATTAAATCTACAGAAGTATTAATAAGTGATTACAGCAAATTATTAATAATATATAAAAGAATTTATAGAATCTGCCTCAATTAATAACTAATTATAATTTATCCTTTAATTCAATTAATCCTAATTTTAATGGGAGTGTATTTTTTATTAGTACCAAATGAAAAAAAGTGTTAACTATGAAATGGGAAAAAATGAATGTTAAAGATGTATTAAACACTCTTAAAACCAGTTTCGATGGTTTAAGTATAGATGAAGCCCGGTTACGACAGGAAAAGTACGGGAAAAATGAACTGGTAGAAGAAGAAAAAGATAGTCCCATTAAACTATTCTTAATGCAATTCATGGATATTTTAATTATCCTGCTGATACTGGCAGCTATAGCCGCCTATTTTGTAGGGGATGAACTCGATGCAGTGGTAATTCTAGCAGTGGTCATATTAAATACATGTATAGGATTCATACAGGAGTATCGAGCTGAAAAAGCCATGGAAAAACTGAAAGGTTTGATATCCAGTGAAGCAGTAGTTATAAGAGATGGTCAAACCATGGAAATTCCCACTTCTGAATTAACTCCTGGAGATCTAGTGGTGATTGAAGAAGGGGATAACATACCCGCAGATATTCGTTTAATTGAAACTTCTGAATTACTTATTGATGAATCATCTCTCACGGGAGAATCAGTTCCAGTTTCTAAAATCACCGAAATAGAAAATAAGGAAAATGAAAGAGAAGTAATGGCTTATATGGATTCATATGTTGTTTCTGGTCGTGGGAAAGGTGTGGTAATAGAAATAGGAATGAATACCTCCATTGGTAAAATTGCAGAAATGATACAGGAAGAAGAAGGTAAAACACCCCTCCAGGAAAAGATAGCCAGTCTGGGAAAAAGTTTAGGTCTGATTGCCCTTTTGGTAAGTGCAGCAGTATTTATAATTGAATTTTTCAAAGGAAGTCCTCTGGTGGAGACCTTCACCACAGCAGTATCCCTGGCTGTGGCTGCAGTTCCAGAAGGATTGCCGGCGATTCTTACCCTTACCCTGGCTTTAGGAATGCAGAGAATGGCGAAAACTAATGCCGTGGTAAGAAAACTTCTGGCAGTGGAAACTTTAGGGTCCTGTACAGTAATATGTACCGATAAAACCGGTACCCTTACCTTAAACCGGATGTCCGTCAGAGATACCTGGCTTACTTCACCAGAGAACGCCCTTAAAATCTGTGCTTTATGTAATAATGCCCGTTTATCTGAAGGGAAGGTAATTGGAGATCCTACCGATGGGGCTATACTTTTGTATGCTGAAGAAGAAGGGTATTCTCCAGAGGAACTTGAGAAAAAATATCCTCGAATTATGGAAATTCCATTGGATAGTACCCGAAAAAGGATGAGTACCATAAACCAGATGGATGATGAGAATTATTTGTTAACTAAAGGGGCTCCAGAAATAATACTGAAACATTGTAAATGGATAGAAAAAGATGGCGATTTAGTGGAAATGGGGCCTCAAGATCAAGAAGAAATAATGGGACTTCTAAATAAAATGACCCGCAATGCTTTACGGGTTTTAGCACTTTCATACCGTAAAATCAGCCCTGATGAAAATTTAGAAGAAAAAGACAGTCTGGAAAGAGATCTTATCTTCGTGGGGCTGGTGGGAATGATGGATCCTCCCCGCCAGGAAGCAACTGATGCCATAGAAGTGTGTAAAAAAGCAGGTATAAGTGTGGTTATGATTACTGGAGACCATCGAGACACCGCTGCAGCCATAGCTAGAGAAATCGGAGTCATTGAAGATGGAGGAAGGGTTTTAACTGGACCTGAATTAGAAAAACTTAGTGAAAGCGAATTTGAAGATATAGTAGAAGAAGTAAAGGTCTATGCCCGGGTTTTTCCAGAACAAAAAGTGCGTATTGTAGAAGCCCTGCAAAATAAAGATAACGTAGTTTCCATGACTGGTGACGGAGTAAATGATGCTCCCGCATTGAAGAAAGCAGCCATAGGAGTTTCTATGGGAATAACAGGTACTGATGTTGCTAAAGAATCTTCAGATATGGTATTGCAGGATGATAACTTTGCTACCATTGTACATGCCGTTAAAGAGGGGAGGACTATCTTTGATAATATTCGAAGATTTGTAAAGTTTCAGATTTCAACCAATGTGGGGGCCATTTTGACCATTGTTTCAGCCTCAGTATTGAATCTCCCTATTCCCTTCAATCCTATCCAGATTTTGTGGATAAATATTATAATGGATGGACCTCCAGCTCAATCTTTGGGGGTGGAACCTCCAGAAAAAAATATCATGCTCCGTAAACCAGACAAGGAAAATATTTTACCCCGCAAGAATTTACTACATATTATAATTGCCGGCCTGGTGATGGCAGTAGGGACTCTGGGTTTATACATATATCAGCTTTCTATAGGTATTAGTGAAATTCAAGCCAGAACCGTTGCTTTTACCGTATTTGTGATGTTCCAGATATTCAATGTCTTTAACTGTAAATCAAAAACTGGTTTTTCAAATCGTTTCTTAATAATTGCTATTAGTGTATCTTTTTTACTACAATTAATGGTAATTTACGTCCCTTTTTTGCAGGATATATTCCGTACAACTGCTATTTCCCCGGTAGACTGGGCTTTAATAATGGTGATATCCTCCTTAATTCTGGTTAGTGAAAAAATAGTGGAGAAATTTACATGAAAATCCTGGTAATGTCAGGAACCAGAGATGCCTTTGAAATTATAAATACACTTAAGGAGAATCCTCAGCTACATATTACTGCCACTACCACCACATCTTATGGATCCCAGATGGCAAAAGATTCCGGGGCTAATGAAGTGGTGCCCCACGGCCTCAAAAAAGGGGAATTGATAAATTTAATTTCAAAAAATAAGATTGATGTTTTAATTGACGCCACCCACCCTTTTGCTGCAAAAGCAACCATTAATGCCCTAAGTGCATCTAAAGCTACTAAAACATATTATATTCGATTTGAAAGACCCCAAATTGAAATCAAAGATAATCCATTAATTATTAAGACTTTTTCATTTAAGGAAGCATCCCGGGTAGCCTCCACTATGACTAAAGGTAATATAATGCATTTAGCAGGTGTATCAACATTAGGTGAGGTTCTATCCCACAATGACCATGATAAAGTGTTTATAAGGGTTTTACCTGTTCTTGATTCTGTGGAAAAATGTTTAAAAATGGGCCTTGAACCAAGCCACATAATAGCAATGCAGGGTACCTTCAGTGAAAATTTTAATAAAGCATTGCTGGAGGAATACAAAATTTCACTGATAATCACCAAAGAAAGTGGAAAAACCGGTGGAACTCCTTCTAAAATAGCTGCTGCACTGGAACTGGGCCTCAAGGCAGTTATTGTTATGCGGCCTTATATAAAAGAACTTGAAAATGAAAAAGTAGTTCAGAGTAGGGATGAGCTTTTAAATATTCTGGATAATAAATGATATTAATATTCAATATTCTTTTTTACACCGGGATAATAAATTTTCTATTTTTTTCTAAAGTAAAATAGCCCGATACCCATCCATAAGATAAGCATTATCAGGCAAAATATAAGTACTATTACCGGGCCAAATTGGAATATTAACGCTACTGATGCGGCAGTAAAAATTCCCCCTCCTACTATGGGTTCAAAAAGTAATTGTTTATATCCAAAGCCTTCCAGAGAAGGAGACTGGTTATCAGGGTCCGCCAGTTTCATTAAAAGAATTCCAGTGGCAGTCATACCCATGGATTGCCCGAAGTTACCTGAACCCCGTTCAAACCAGTAACTGGGAAACATGAGTGGACCCAAATAAATAAATGCAAACAGATTCCAGGTTATACCCACCAGGGCCAGAATAAAAAAGGGTATGATGTTTTCTCCAATAATGCCCAAAGAAAGGGTAGCAATGGCACTGACAATTAACACATCCAGTGAAAATCCCTGTATTCTTACAATTAAATCCCGGTCTAAAGTGCGGTAAATATCATATTTCTCCAGAAACATTTGCAGTATAATTCCCCCGATCATGGCAAAAGGGAAAAGGGGGATAAATTCTAAAACATAGGTTCCAGTTGAAGGGCCCCAGGTTAAATTTTCCATTAAAACCAGGGACTGTTGCATGATATACCCCAATCCAATGGCCACCCCCACATAGGCAAAATGCAGTGATAAGGGCTCTATAGATTCTGTTCTAGTAGTTAATTTACCTGCAGAAACTCTATTATCAAATTCAACAATTCCTGCCTGTTCTTTGAGAGATATTTCCCTAGCATTAGTAATAATTTCAGTTTTACCTTTTTTTACAGCGTAATTCATCAATATAATTCCCAAAATCACCCCAAAGATTAGACCTATGGTGGCCAGTCCCAGTGCTAAATCAGATCCACCTGCAAATCCTAATTCTTCAAATGTTCCAGCCATGCCTGCAGCAGTACCATGTCCTCCCTCAAATCCAATTTCTATTAAAGCCCCGGCCATAGGATCCAGGGCAAAAAAAGGTGTTAATATGAGCAGGGTAACCAGTATACCAAACACGTATTGTCCCCAGGCAATGGTTTGCCCATGGGCAATTTGTGGTCCAGCTATGCGCCAGAGTTCACGGATATTTGGAAGTTTATTACCTAAGAACAAAGAAGCAAATATTATATTAATAAAAAGACCGGGTAAGACAGCCCATACCAATAAAAATTCCTCGGGGAAAATTCCATTAGATAGAACTGAATTTCCAAACCCCAACCAGGTTATCATATTTCCCAGAACTTCAGGGCCTAAAAAAAGAGCTAAAAAACCTCCAATAATGGAACTAGGTAAAAAAAGTTTCTGAAGTGGTCTAGATCTTATCCTGATCCACTTGCCGATAAGTAACACTACCCCCAGAATTAGAAAACTCAGTGCAATCATGTTGGGTGACATGAAAAAAGATTCTATTTCATCTACTATAAAAAAAATATGATTCCTGGATCAGGATTAAATTTTTAGATATTTAAAATCATATAAGGCATTAATATTAATGGATTATATCATCAAAGAAGTAAACCTCTACTAAATCACCTTCAAGAATCATTTCAGTTGTTTTAGGAATTTTAATATACCCATCAGCTTCAGATAAACCAGTGATAGCTCCAGAATTCTTTAAAATAGGATTAACTTGACCTCCTACTATTTTAACCAGCAAGTATTCCATTCTACCCTGGGCAGAGTGAAATCTGGACGCCATGGGAAGTTTTATTTTGTCTGAAGGTTTGTAATGGGCCGCGCAGCCTGAAAAATTCTTTAAATAAGGGGCAATTAAAACATCAAGGACAATTAAAGCAGCAGTAGGATTTCCAGGAAGACCGATCACCATTTTATTATTGACCTCTCCAATTATAGTTGGTTTACCTGGTTTTATTGAAATTCCATGAACCATTACCTCCCCCATATCATCCATAACCTCTCGGAGTACATCTCCTGCCCCGGCAGAAGTTCCTCCTGAAGTGATTATTAAATCTGCATCTTCAAGAGAATGTTTAATTGCATTTTTAACAGCCGCGTATTCATCAGGGATTATTCCCTTTAATAGGGGATGGACACCATATGATTCCAGAGCACTGTAAATGGTGGAAGAGTTTACGTCATAAATTTTACCATATTCCAGATCTTCTTCAGGGAGAACAAGTTCATTTCCAGTTGAAATTACTGCCACCTTAAGTTTAGAACGTACTTCCACTGTAGAATATCCCAGTGCCGCTAAAACACCAATTTTGTCCGGGCTTAAAATTGTTCCCGCTTTAAGTACCAGTTCCCCCTTTTTAATATCCGATCCCCTTGCTGCAATGTGTTGACCGGGGTATGAACCAGTAAATAGTTCTATGTTTTCTTCATTTTTTTGGGAAAATTCCACCATTACCACCCCATCTGCTCCAGGAGGTATAGGGGCCCCGGTAGTTATTTCACTACAAAATCCAGATTTTATTTCTTTTTGAGGAGTACTGCCTGCCCTAACTACTTCTACAAGTTTTAACATGGCAGGATTTTCTTCAGTGGCGCCGAATGTATCCTGAGATTTAACCGCATAACCATCCATAATGGCCCGATTAAATGGAGGTAAATCCATATGAGCATGGATATCATGGCTTAAAACTCTAAATAAAGCTTCATTTAAAGATATTTTTTCAACAGATATGGGACTATAAATTCTCTCAAATAAATTTTTTACCACATTATGTGCCTTTGAAACATCTATTATTTTTAAAAACTCAGTTCCCATTATTAGTTCTCCTGAAGTTTAAGAATTTGCTTAAAATTTGAAAAATCATTTTATATCTAGAGAGAATTTTCCTAAAGACAGGGAAAATTGAAATAGCATACACGTTATATAAATCATTATATAAGTTAGGAATATTATAATTATTAAATCTGTACTTACGTTAAATAGGATTAGTTATATAAATTTTTATAAAATTAGGAGGAGAGTTTTTGAGTAGAGGATATGTACCCCAAGAACCAAGAAGAGTTAGAACCCCGCGTAGAGGAGAAATTCCTGCTGTGGTAGAACAAATATTAGGGCATGGTAAGTTAAGAGTTCGTTGTACCGATGGAAAAATAAGACTAGGCCGTATACCAGGAAAAATGAAAAAACGAATTTGGATCCGTGAAGGAGATGTGGTTCTGGTAAAGCCATGGGAATTCCAAAGCGATGAAAAAGCAGATATTGTTTGGAGATATACTAGAAATGAAGCGAACTGGTTAGAAAAAAGAGGTTACTTAACTCTTTAACCTTGAATCTTTTTTCACTTAAATTCAAAGAGATTTTTTAAAATCTAATAGAATTCTTCATTCATTAAAATTCATCATAGCAATTTTATTCCTCAGGCAGTAATTAAGATACTTGAATTGCATATAATATTCTATTTGCTTTTAAATTTCATTCTATATTAATTGTGATTAAATCTATAAGGAAACTATTAAATGGACCCGAAAGTATCCCGAGCAGATCGAGACCTTAGAAAAATGCTATCCGAAAAACGCATTAAAAGTGTTGAAGATCGAAGTGTGGGAAGTGAAATTTTTGACCAGCAGACTCTTAAAACCCTGTATAAAATGGCCAACAGTGGATATTTGAACATCTTAAATGGAGCCATAAGTACTGGAAAAGAAGCCAATGTTTTAAAGGGTATTCATGAAGATGGTCATTTCCTGGCAGTTAAAATTTATCGTATCAATACTTCTGATTTTAAAAAGATGCAGTACTATATCCAGGGAGATCCCCGTTTTAAAGTTAGAACTACCCACAAACGGCAATTAGTTTATGCCTGGGTAAATAAGGAATACAGGAATCTGAAACGTTCCCTGGAAGCAGGTATTGTGGTTCCAAAACCCATTATATCCCAAAATAATGTTCTGATCATGGAATTTATTGGGGATGACGATGGAAATCCTGCCCCTATTTTAAGGAATAAGGCTCCTGAAAATCCGGAAAAAGCATTTGAAAGCGTGGTAACGTCCATGAAAAAATTATACCATGAGGCTAAACTGGTCCATGGGGATTTATCAGGTTTTAATATATTAAATAACAATGAAGAAATGGTAATTATTGATATGTCCCAGTCGGTTGTGGTTGATCATCCCATATCCCGGGAACTTTTAGAAAGGGATATAGATAATATTATCCTTGATTTTAAAAAATTCGGTGTTTCTGCGTCCCATGAAGAGGTGAAGCAGAAAATTTTAGGTTAAAATCAAGAAAAATTTATAATGCTTTATTTACAGAATATATTCTGTGAATTAATTTAATACTCTAAAAAAGAGTTTTAAATCCATTTTTATTAAATCTTAAATTTTATAAAAAAAATTATACCTTTTTAGCCCCAATAAAAGGGCAGAAAATGAAAATATGTTGAAATTATATTCATCAATTAATTTAATAATCAAAAAAATTTCATGAGGTGAAATTATGCCCACCACAGAATATCTTAAAATTCCCCGGGAACGAGTAGGAGTATTGATAGGGAAAAAAGGAGAAGTAAAACAACATATAGAAAAATTAAGTCAAACTCAGCTGGATATAGATAGTGAGGCAGGTAATGTCTCCATAACCCCTCAGGAAGAAATGGAAGATCCTTTATCAGCCTGGAAAACACGGAGCATAGTCAAGGCCATAGGTAGAGGTTTTAATCCAGAAATTTCTCTGCGACTTCTTAATGATGACATGGCCCTGGTTGTAATCAAACTAAATGATTATGTAGGTAAGTCTAAAAAAGCTATGGCACGGCAAAAAGGACGAATAATTGGTAGAGATGGTCGAACTCGTCAAATCATTAAGGAAATGACTGATGTGGATATGTCCGTGTATGGAAAAACTGTATCTTTAATTGGAGATTTAGAAAGATTGATGATAGCTAAAGAAGCTGTGGAAATGATTTTAAATGGTTCTCGCCACAAGTCAGTATATGCTTTTCTGGAAAAGAAAAAACAGGACATGAAAATGAAGGCATTTAAAGAGACTATTCAATTAAAATAAAGTACTTAATTTAACCTTAATTTAATTACTTTAAAATGCAAGTATTTTAATAGTGTTAATCAGTTAATTATAATCAGGTCTAATTGGTATATATGAAATAAATTTATAATAATATTATTTTACAGTTAAAAATTAGTCCTGAAATTAAATTCTAAAATTAAAAAATATTTAGGAGGGTAATTTTGGCTAGACAAGCTGGAGAACTCTTTGAAGAGTTTCAAGAATTAACTGCATCAGAATTTTTCCGAAAGAATAAGCAGATGCTGGGATTTTCAGGTAAAATAAGATCTCTTACAATTGTTTTTCATGAATTAATAACCAATAGTTTTGATGCTGCTGAAGAAGCAGGTATACTCCCTGTAATAAAAATTGATCTTAAAAGAGTAGACAAAGATCATTATATTTTAAAACATATCGATAATGGTCCTGGAATACCGGAAGATTTTGTAACCCGGGTATTTTGTACCATGTTTGCTGGATCAAAATTCAGGAATATCCAATCAAGAGGTCAGCAGGGTTTAGGTTGTAGTGGATGTGTTTTACTTTCACAGATGACCACCGGTAAGCCCGCGAAAATTATCTCCGGATATAAAGAAAATGGTAAGCTTAAAGGCGTTCAGATGACCCTTAAAATGGATGTCAAAACTAATAAGGGACTCATACTGGATAAAAAAGAAGTTGAAGTTACTGAAACCGGAGTTTGTGTTGAATTACAGTTCAAGGATGTTTCTTACTCCTTATCTGAACAGGGAGCCTTTGAATACATCCGAAGAACCATGATTGCCAACCCTCATGCCCAAATAACCTTCCGGGACCCCACCGGACATAAATATATATTTAATAGAGCAGCGGAAATCATTCCTCCCCTTCCCAAAGAAGTTTTACCTCATCCCAGAGGAGTAACAGCAGATGATCTAATTTTCATGGCAAAACATACTGATAAGCGTCGTTTCAGAAGTTTACTCACCAGTTCTCTATCCAGAATGTCCACCAAAAGGGTAAATGAAATTGAAGAAATGACCGGTATTGACCTCAATAAACGCCCCAAAGATATGAAATGGGATGAAGCCGAGAAGATAGTGGAATTATTCGCTAAAATGGATTTCATGGCACCTCCTACTTCTGGTTTAATACCTATTGGGGCAGAACAAATAGAAAAAGGTTTAATTGAAATTCTTAAACCAGAATTTGTAACTGCCACCACCAGAAAACCAGTTACCTACAAAGGAGGAGTAGCTTTTATTATTGAAGCCGCCATTGCCTATGGAGGGCAGGCAGGCAGAGTGGTAGGAGAACAACGAAAAGCAGAAATAATGCGTTTTGCCAACCGGGTGCCACTCACCTTTGATCAGGGAAGTTGTGCCATAACTGAGTCTTTAAAAAGTATTGACTGGAAGAGATATGGTATAAAAGATCTGGAAAATGCACCGGTAACGGTATTTGTAAATATCGTGTCTACCAATGTGCCCTATTTATCCACCGGAAAACAAAGTGTAGCCCCTGAACCTGAAATTTTACATGAGGTACGTCAATCTTCCATGAAAGTAGCCAGAAAACTTCAAAAATATTTAAGGGCAAAAAAAGCTGCTAAGGAAGAAGAAATGCGTTCCAAAATTTTCGAAACCTATGTGCCCATTATTCTTAGAGAAGCTGCCAATCTGGCAGGCACCTCAGTTCCAGAATATGAAGAAGTCCTGGCCAAGGTAACCCGCAGGGCTAAGGCAGAACTACTGGGGGATACTTTAGATGAATAAAAAAGAAATCGCAGCTAACAAGCTTACAAGTTTAGGAACCAGTATCATTGAAGATGTAACTAAAAACAAAATCCCTAACATCCAGGTACCATCCAGAGGTACATCCAATATTGTTTTTGATGAACAAAAACGTCATTATGTATTAGGAGATCGGTATGGTAAACGTTCCCTGGGTAATGTGAAACAAATTAAAAAAATTGGCCAGATGGTTTACATGGCCAATTTCTGTAAAGATCTGGTGCAGCGTGAAAAAACCGCCACTTTAAGGGAGTTGTACTATGTTTCTGAAGGTTGGGACGTGGAATTTGGAGATCAGCAAGAATCTAACATTATTGGAGAGGATCTGGAGGTTACTCTGGGTATGACCCGGGAAGATCTTGGTCTGATGCCTGAGGAAGATGGAGCATCCGTATATGGAAAGATAACCCTTCAAGAAGACGACATTGAAATCAATGCCCTTCGCTCGGGTAAATCAGGTTACACCATATCCCCTACCATTGATGAGGTGGAATTTTTAGATCACGATGTAAAACGAGTTATTGCCGTGGAAACCATGGGTATGTTCCACCGGATGGTTCAGGAAGAGGCTTACAAAAAATTTGACACCCTGATTGTAGGATTAAAAGGACAGGCCGCCCGTGCTACCCGAAGATTCTTGAAAAGAGTGAATGAAGAGCTTAAATTACCAGTTTACATCTGTAACGACGGAGATCCATGGGGATTCCACATTGCCATGGTTATAATATCCGGTAGTGCTAAACTAGCCCATGTAAATCATCAACTGGCCACCCCCAATGCCAAGTTCCTGGGAGTTACTGCCAGTGATATCATCAATTACGACCTTCCCACTGATCCTTTAAAGGATATTGATGTGTTGCGTTTAAAGGAACTCTTAAAAGATCCTAGATACCGGGATGAAACCTGGAAAACTGAAATTAAAAAAATGCTTAAAATTGGTAAAAAAGCAGAACAGCAGTCTTTTTCTAAATATGGATTGGAATATGTTGTTGATACCTATTTCCCTGAAAAATTAGAGTCTATGGAAAATTAAAACTAAATTAACCTATGCCCTATATTTTAAGGGGCATTTTTTTATTTTTTTTAAATAATTTAATATTCAATTTTTGTTTTTAGTTGCTATTAAATAGATTTTAAACCTGAAAATTGATCATCCTAGAATAGGAATTTTAGAAGTTAAACTCATGGGAAGGATTTTAAGTTATACCTCTAAAATCATCCAGAAAATGAATAAGATTCATTAAGTGATTTAAAAAAAATGCAGAGTAAAATAAGTGATGTGTTTTTTAAATTTAAAATTATTAGTGTTATTAATGTCCCAAATTTAAATTTAGTGAAGCAGGGATTTCTAATGAATATTTTTATTAGGAATTTTTGAGTCAAATACAATTGCACTATCAGCTGAATTTTTTAAAGCAATACTTAATCCTGGTTCAGCTCCCACCAGTATGGTTTCTTTACCTTTTTCTTTGGCAATGTTTAATAATGGTAAAAAATCAGCATTACGGGTCATTAAAGCAATAATATCAATATGAGGATTGTAAATAAGTTCAAAAGCTTCAACTGCCAGTTGAACATCAATATCTCCCGCTACAATTAAAGGTGAAAATCCCTGATTAACAATGGCTTCAATTAGTTTATCAGAAGCATACTGGTTTAAAAGTACTTTACCAACTTTAATATTTCCACTTTCACTAATTAAATCTTTTACAGTCTCTAGATCAAGGTTAAATTCCTTTCTTAGCATATTAGGCCCATCAACAAGTAAACCCACATTTTTGCCCCCGGATTTCTTGGTTTTTAAAGGCAAATACTCTTTAAAGGAGGTTAATTTTTCCAAGTTACGCATTTTCATCCTCCATTTTATTTAATAAACTATTCAGACCCAAAAACAATGAAAAATTAAATTCCCTTATAAAAAAGCAAGGGACTGAATTTATAATAATTATATATTAATATTCCCCCCAGATATTAAATACCTATGCATAAATCTAGCCAGAATCCTGATTTTTGAAAATAGGAAAAAATAAAAGAGATTTTTTTATTCTACTTTTTATTAACCGGAAACTGAACTTCAGTTAGCAGATCCTCTGGTTTTTCCATAGATGGATCATTTAGATAGATTTCAGTAACAGGCCCCACGATTTCATAACTATTTTTTACAGCATAATCCGCCAGACCATGGATAACCGGCCCCACATCAGTATAAGGGCCTTTATGGATGGCACTTAGCACATTTTGAGGTTGTATTTCCTTAGTTTTAAATTTATCATCATGAGGAGCTTTCCCTTTAAAAGAAAACCCGATTTCATACTCCAGTTCTTCTTCTGGAACTTCTTCTGGAGAGTTGTAATATGTTCCATATACCATTCCCGTCATGGTTAAATTGTTCTCCATCAGCCAGCGGCCTACATCCTGGATATAGTCTGGAATTTTCTCATAGCTTCCCTGGCACATCCGATAGACCACTCTTACCTTTTCCCTGTATTTTTCCTTAATTTCCATTTAAACCACAATATTAATATGTTGATTCCAGTTAATATTTTTTCCCTGAGCAGTTAAAGAATAAGAAAAATCAATCCATAGTTTGCCCGGATAATTCTATTAAAAAATAAGCGCCGAGACTGGGATTTGAACCCAGGACGAGCAATAGCTCAACAGGATTTCGAATCCTGCGCCTTACCATACTAGACTATCTCGGCAATATTTTTATGTAAAATATAAGTTATATCTTCTTCAACCATATAGGTTTCCTTTAATAAATATAATATAAAAAAGGCCTATTCCCCTAATATTTTATAATATATTAGCTATTTGTATTCATTTTTAATAAAGCCTGCCCCCTTATCCTAAAAAATAGAATTAAAAAGGGGCGGATACAATAATACCTTCAAACCCCCACATAAATAATTTTTTTTCAATATAAAGTTCAATATCTTTTTGCATTAATATGGGGATAAAAATAAGGAAGTATGGATAGGAAGATATGACCTGGTTCAGGTAGTTATATTAATCCTGTACATTATATTAAATTTTGAATGGTAAAAAGTAAAAAACGCCGGGACTGGGATTTGAACCCAGGCGGAGCAAAGCTCCACAAGATTTCCAGTCTTGCGCCTTACCAGGCTAGACTATCCCGGCTAATAATCTGCTTAACTAAGAATTTCTGTTCATCTTATAAAAATATTTTCATTCAGGTCTTACAATCCTTATCTTCAAAAAAAAAACAGGTGCAAAACAATGCCATAGGAAAGTTAGGGCGGATGATTCATACAGAGAGGGGGCCTGATAAAAAAAACTTTAAAAATCCGAAATTAGATATAGAATTAAAATTAGGAATAATTTCAGGGTAGGAGAGATATTATATTTAATGGAGGTTTGGAGTGCATAGTCATAACCAGAAATATTACTGGGATAAAGTAGCAGAAGAAAAGGAATTCCCCACTCCCTTCCAGTTTGCTGAATTTAAAAAATATGTCTTAGAGGATATGAGTATTCTGGATGTGGGTTGTGGTTATGGAAGGACTCTGGCTCAACTAAAAAGTAAAGGATTTCATTATTTAAAGGGCATTGATTATTCCCAGGGTATGATTAACCGGGGTATGCGTCTTTATCCAGATTTAGATTTGATTAAAACTGATGGAGAAAAAATACCATATGGTGATGCTGAATTTGATGTGGTGATATTACTTGCAGTTTTAACATCCATTTATCATGATGATGATCAGAGAAAATTAATATCCGAAATTCAGCGGGTTTTAAAAAGGAAAGGAATATTGTACATCAATGATTATCTATTAAATCAGGATCAGAGAAATATGGATCGTTACAAAAAATATAAATCAGATTATAATATTTATGGAGTCTTTAAGCTTTCAGAAGGTGGTGTTTTCAGACACCATACTACAGAACATATTTTAAAACTTACTAAAAGCTTCAATCCTTTAGTATTTAAAAAAACAGTTTATGATACTATGAATGGACATAAATCAAATGGATTTTATTATATAGGTCGGAAAAAATGATTAATATTTAGACACAGAATAATATTGCAATTATAATTTTTTGATAAATCCCCGGATTTATGCGTTTTAGTCTTAAAACTATGAACCTGTGATTTAATAAATGAATTAATGCTTTTTTATCAGTTAAATAATATATATCTGACCAAGAGCATCTTAAAATTGAAGCAGTGTGCTTTTGGCTTAATGTGATGATTAATGTTTCTATATATGTAGGTCTTCCCTGGGCATTTACACTCTCTTCTTGTAAAGTAGGCCTATATAGAAATATGGTTGCAGTATTTTAAAGGTATTGCTAAAGACATCGTAATTTTAACATCGTGCAGGTAATTAAAATAATAGTTAATTCTCGATAGAATTTGTTTTGGAATCTATTCTACCTATTTTGGCTAAAATATTTCAGGCATTTTCATATTCTATTGGAAAAATAAAAAAAGTAAAAAATAATTGGTAGAATACCGACTTTTTTACGATAAGTCCAGATCGAACCTATCCAGATTCATAACTTTGTCCCAGGCCATTATAAAATCGTTTATGAACTTCTCAGAGTAGTCATCACATGCGTAGACTTCTGCCAATGCCCTGAGTTCGGAATTAGAGCCAAAGATTAGGTCTACACGAGTAGCGGTCCACTTGAGTTCTCCTGTTATCCTATCCCTACCTTCGAATAGATTTTCATCATCTGCAGATGCATCCCATATAGTGCTCATATCAAGCAAATTCACAAAGAAATCATTGGTAAGTGCTTCTGGTTTTTTTGTGAATACTCCATTTGGAGATTGTTCAAAGTTGGAATTCATAGCACGTAAACCACCAACTAGAACCGTCATCTCCGGAACAGTCAATGTTAGTAATTGCGCTTTGTCCACCAGCAATTCTTCAGGTCTAGCAGCATATATGGTCTTTTGATAGTTGCGGAATCCGTCAGCAATTGGTTCAAGATAAATGAATGAATCAACATCAGTTTCTTCCTGTGAAGCGTCCATTCGTCCCGGTGTAAAGGGTACCTTCATATCATAACCAGCATTTTTAACAGCCTGCTCCACCCCTGCACAGCCTGCTAGAACAATTAAATCTGCCAGAGAGACCATCTTGTCGCCTGACTGGGTCTGGTTAAATTCAAGCTGAATTCCCTCAAGAATATCCAGCACTTTGGTTAACTGGAGGGGTTGGTTTACTTCCCAATTTTTTTGTGGTTCCAGGCGAATACGGGCACCATTAGCACCACCACGTTTGTCTGAGCCACGGAAAGTAGACGCAGATGCCCATGCAGTGTAAACCATCTCTGGAATAGTCAAATCAGAATCCATTATCCTGTCCTTGAGGGTGTTAATGTCTTCTTCATTAATCAATTCATGATTTACTGCAGGGATAGGGTCCTGCCAGATGAGTTCCTCTTCTGGTACCTCTGGGCCAAGATAGCGTGACAGTGGTCCCATGTCACGGTGGGTAAGTTTAAACCATGCCCGGGCGAATGCATCTGCAAATTGATCTGGATTTTCATAGAAGCGCCTTGAAATTTTTTCATAGTCAGGGTCCAATCGTAAAGAGAGGTCTGTGGTTAGCATACCTGGAGTTCGACGTTTTGATGAATCATGAGGATCAGGAACAGTACCAGCACCCGCATCACCCTTAGGTTTCCACTGGTAGGCACCGGCCGGACTTTTTGTCAGCTCCCATTCAAATTCAAATAATATCCGGAAGAAGTTATTGTCCCATTTAATAGGGGTGTTGGTCCAGATAACTTCCGGTCCGCCGGTAATGGTGTCGTTGCCTTTTCCCGTGCCAAATTTGCTCTTCCAGCCAAGACCCTGCTCCTGAAGGGGAGCTGCTTCTGGCTCTGGACCCACTAATGATGGATCACCAGCCCCGTGGGTTTTACCAAATGCATGGCCACCTGCAATCAGGGCCACTGTTTCCTCATCATTCATAGCCATACGAGCAAAACTCTCCCTGATATCACGAGCAGCAGCAATAGGGTCTGGCTTTCCATTAGGTCCTTCCGGGTTAACATAAATTAAACCCATCTGAACAGCAGCCAGGGGATTTTCAAGTTCACGATCGCCAGTATAACGTTCATCTTCCAGCCATTCGCTCTCTGAACCCCAGTATATATCTTTTTCTGGCTCCCAAATGTCTTCACGCCCACCACCAAAACCAAAAGTCTTAAAGCCCATGGATTCCAGGGCTACATTTCCCACAAGAATCATCAAGTCAGCCCAGGATATTTTCCGGCCGTATTTCTGCTTAATGGGCCACAAAAGTCGCCTTGCTTTGTCAAGGTTTGCGTTATCAGGCCAGCTGTTTAGAGGGGCAAAACGCTGACTACCACTTCCTCCTCCACCACGGCCATCACCAATACGGTAAGTACCGGCACTATGCCAGGCCATCCTGATGAATAAAGGCCCATAATGACCAAAATCAGCTGGCCACCAATCTTGTGAATCAGTCATAAGTTTATGAAGGTCTTTTTTTAAGGAATCTAAGTCAAGACTCTTGAATTCTTCAGCATAATTAAAATCTTCACCCATGGGATCTGACTTAGAGGAATGTTGACGCAGAATATCAAGATTTAATCTTTCTGGCCACCAATCAATGTTAGTCATACCACCATTTACCCTTTTTATAGTTTTTTTATGCATTATTTCACTCTCTTTTTACCCTTTCTACTCAATCAGGTTAATTGCAGAACCTTTGGATTTTATGTTTTAGATTTTAAATTATTTTATAGCATGTCATTTAATATGTTTTGAATTTTATAATAGTTTTTCCAATTATTATTATTTACCACTTTTATTAAAAAATTTTTATTAATTATTATTTCATCCCGACCATAAATGTATTTAAATCTAATGAATTTCTCCTGAAAAAATGGTTTTAGCTATTATTTTTATCCTTAACCCTTTCATCCCGGTAAACCTTTAAGGCCCCATAGGTTATTCCCAGTATAAGAGGACCTATAAATAGTCCTGGCAGTCCCATGGTTACTGCACCATAGATGAATCCCAAAAGAAAAACCAGGGGATGAACTTCTGAGTATTTAACTGAAATTTTAGGCCTTATATAAAAATCTGTGCTGGTTTGAATAATCCAGCCCAGTGCAATCACCATGACCCCCTGGAAAGTGTTGCCCAGGAGTATGCTCACAATTCCTATTAAACCATACACTATCCAGGGCCCGATTATGGGTATAAACATGGCCACTCCACTAACAATAGCCAGTAAAATAACATAAGGATATCCCAGTAAGTAATAGATTATACCAGATAATATCCCCAAAATCACCGCGGGAATCACATTACCTGCTATGATGCTTTTAAGGACGTCTTCAGCGCTTTTGACGAGTTTCTTATAAAATTCGCGATCACCCACAGGTACCATGTCTTTAATAAATTTAATCACTTTGTGTCCGTCCCGGGCAAAGTAAAATGTTGAAAAGAGTAATATGAAAATTTGAGCTGCCAGGGCAGGAATAGAGCTAAGTATGGAAATGGTCTGGCCATATAAAAAGGATATAAATTGTATGATTCCCGACTGTATTATATCCAGGACTTCTTCTGAAGCCCCGTTAAGGGGAGATAAGTTGCGCAGGGTAGTTCCAATTCTGCTGCTATTGGTTAAATCTGGTGAAGATCGAGGTATTCCTTCTACAATATATCCCCCTATGGTCAAGAACTCACCAAAGGTGAAATAAAATAGTACCAATAACGGGATGGCCAGTATGATAATCCCCAGGCTAATGGACAGGGACTCATATTTAACATAAGGCTGGATTTTTTTGGAAATAAATCGAATATAGTAGGCTAAAATTGCTCCAAAAATTACAGTGGAGAGTACAGGAGTTAAAATAGCAAATGAAATAATGAATAATACTAGTAACAAAGGTATAATGGTTGAAAAAGATATTTTTTGAAAATGGGGAAACATGTAATCACCTTATTTAATTAGATTTAAAAAATATTCTCTGAAGTTAAAATATAGGAATAAATTTAAGAAAAATCAATTTTTAATGAAATTTCTAAAATGTTATTAGTGCTTTATCCCATAAAGATTTGCGGATTTTTAAAATATTTTAAAGAAATGTTAATTTTAATTAAAATCTCAAATCCTATTTTTAATCCGGGATTTATTTTTGTAATCTAATAAGGGGTTCTCTGGAAAGTTAAATCTAGCCAGTCCAGAATTTTTTTATTGGACAAGGGTAAATTACCCACCTGACAGTGATCTCCTGCCCCTTCTGCTGTTTTAAAGAGTAAGAATGTTTTGGGGCATTTAAGTTGATGATATAGCATAGGAGCCTGGCCCTTCATACTTAAATCATTTTCAGAATCACAAATAAGAGCAGGAGATTTTATTTTATCGGCTGAATCGATCATATTACACTCTGAATACTTCACCAGGAAGTCAGCAGGAGAATCTGCTTTAAAGGTGTACATTCCATTTTCAAAAAACCAGGCCATCAACGTACTATTTTCCATACGGCTCTCGATTTCAGCATTAATTTCTTCAGGATTATTTTCAATATATTCCATTAATTCCTCCCGGGTAATGTTAAGATTATGGGCCATTCCCCTGACAGGATCATAAACTCCACCATTGGCAATCACCGCTTTTATTCTAGGATCATGGGCCGCCGCCCGGGGGGCCATGTATCCCCCAAAGCTCAGGCCATAGAAAGCCAGTTTTTCAGGATCCACTTCACTACGAGATAAAGCATAACTTACCACAGGTTGTGCTACTTTTTCCCAGTCTGGTCTAAAGGGTAGACCCTGTACCCGAATGACCCTTCCCTGCCCCGGTCCTTCAAAAGTTAAAACATTATAACCCCTCTGGTTGGCTGCCACCGCATATACATAGAGTTCTTCCTGAGTACCATCAAAGCCTGTCTGGATAATAAGAGTGGGCCGTGATTTTCCGGATTCATCTACCTTATAAAAATAAGCAGGTAAGGTGGTATTTTCATAGGGTATTTCCACGGCCTCTATTTCAGGTTTTGATAATCCCGCCGCTATCTGAAAACATTCATGGCTTTTATTCCAGCTGGCAATTATTCGGGGATCTTCTGGATTACCATGCAGATAAAACTCACTAACCCGGTAGTAGTTGCCTGCCATTAGGTACTCTTCCCTGGCTTTATTGTTTTTTCCTTGGGAAAGACTGCTATTGGCTTTTTTTTCAGTTTTCAGGGCAAGCTGGTGCCAGGCACTATACCAACTTTCAGTATCCCCTGATTTAATATCAGAAGCAGCTTCCAGGCATTCTTGAACCGAAGATGTGCCATAGGCCGATTGGCCTACAATACGTATGAATTCAAAGTGAAAAGAAGAATCATTGAATAGAACCACTTCCGAATTATAAACTGTGAATTCTCCCATTGTCCAACCCGGATTAGAAAAAGTAGCAAAAAAAGTAATTAAAAATATGAGCAGTACTAGGAGGTAGTTTATTTTATTCATTCCTGCACCTGATATGGAATTTATGCCAGATAGGCAATTTGATCCTTCTAAACAAAAATTTATCTTACAATAACCGGACTATAAATTGGGAATATTTATTTTTATCCCCGGCCCCCCATACTGTATGCCCAAATTTAGTGGATAATTTAACCTTCATATTTTTATCTTCCAGTGCCTGGGCCATGATTGTATTAGAATCCTGATCTTCGCTTCCAGCCAGCGTATAAACAGCAGTAATAATATTTTCAGTGGGTTTTAAATTATTTAGATAGGTTTCCACAGGTCCGGTGGGTTTGGCACCATAAGTGGGACTTCCCACAATCAAGAGATCATATCCAGAGGTATTCAGTGCTACAGCAGATCTAACTCCAGCTAAAGTTACTTCATAGCCATTTGATTTTAGTTCTTCAGCCATATATATCGCTGCGGTTCTAGTTCCACCGGTCAAGCCAGGATCATAAACAATCAAGGCTTTTCCCCTGATATCTCCAGAAGGTTTTATAAAGTGGGAACTTTTACTTCTAATAACCCCTATTAACCATGATATGATCATTATAAAAATTAATAAACCTATAAATACCCCTAAAATCATTAATATGTCCATTTTTTTACCTCCACTAAATTATTTTAATCATTATGCAATAATAAATTTTTGATAAATAAGGCAATAATTTATAAATTTTAATATTCATATACGGCAGGAGACTTTGATGGTAGTTTATTCCACATTTTATCTTTTAAAATAACTATTAATGCTGCTGAATTGATTAATATCAAGAAAGCTAACTGGTAGGCAACTCCTATTGACGAAGGAATGATTATTAAAGTACCCATAGTGTTTACACTGGTATGGAATAGAGTGGTCATTAGAAGGCTGCCCCGGGTATGGTTATAAATCCAGGTTAATAGGAAGGTTAGGGGAATATTCCAGTAAAATCGGCCCATGAACCCCTCCAATCCACCAGGATAGATTCCATTTACATGAAGTGGTAAATACCATAGCATCCATATCAAAGCCAAAATAAGTGTTCCTATCAAGGGAGAGTAAATATTTTGCAATCGAGGTAAAGCAAAGCCCCTCCATCCTATTTCTTCCCTTAAAGGCCCTCTCACCAAACAAATATTATCCAAAGGAAATAATAAAACCCGAAAGAGTAATTTGTGAAATAGGGGACCATAACTCATTTTTCAACAGGTATCGATATCATATTAATACATCTTATTTTCTTTTGTGTTATCTTAAGTATGATCTATTTTTAATCTAATGAATTATTATTCCATATATTGATTAAAGCCAGTAAAGTTACAAATATCATGGTAAAAAACGTGATTAGTGCCATAGAAATAGTGATGTCATTGTACTGGTAAAATATTGAAAAAATAGTACCCAGGGCCATAATACCATAAACAGCTGCTGCTTCGGACCAGTAGAACTTATTAGATGATTCATGATTTTTAGGGAGTTTAACGCAGTCATATCTAGAAAGGTACAGGGCAAAAATCTGGAAGAATAAGTATACCACCAAAAACCATCCAAAGAAGTTAGAGATGGGAACTCCAAAATAAGCTCCTGGAGTAGTCCAGATCCACAGACCCTGCAAAGTTGATGATATAGGGTCCACAGTCAAATCCCACATTACCATAAGAAAAGCCGCAATTAATGGCACTATAAAAGCTTGCTTTCCTCCTAATTTTTGGCCATATTGGCCGGTTAAAACATGGGCTAACATCCAGGAAAGATAACCTACGGCAAAATAGGCAAATATTATAACGAGAGGAACATTCAATAATCCCAGGGTGGGAGAATAATGGTAAAAACCAAAAGGAAACCCTGTGATTATACTCAAATTTTCAAAAAAGAAGCTAACTGCCCAGGTAATCAGGAAAAATACCAGAATATTTTTTTTACCATATCGTTTTAGTCCATGAAAAATGACGAATATGAATATAAGGGCAGTAACCAGAAAAGAGTCTATAGCCAGCAAATTAGGATTTTTATAAGTGAACATAAAAAGAATATTAACTATTAAAAAAGCAAGAATCAAAGACCATCTAAAAAGGTTAAATTTTTTAAAATCTTTTTCTTTCAGCATAATAGCCCTTCTGAATCTTATAATGCACTTAATCTATTATTTAAATAATATTTAATCTTTTCAAAGTGTTTTAGGAAAAAAATGAGGAATACTTTATTATTCTTGGGTTTGCCTGGTGATAGATTCTGGTAGAATAGTTATGGTGATTTAAATCTTTGAACAGATATATGTGACAAAATTTTCGGTTTCAATTACTTTAGAATCTATTGAAAATCCTGTTTTTTTGAATAAACCCTCCATAATCCAGTCATAAGTGCTGAACTCTTCTTTTATATGGATGATAGTCTCCTGAACCATGGATTTACTGGCTGTTTTTTTCATATTATCTATCATCTGGTTTAGGGATATTTCATATTCCGCAGGAGGAATGGTAAATACCAGATCAGAAAAATAAAGTTTCCCCCCCTTTTTTAAGCAATTTGACATCTTAAGAAGAGCTACTGATTTCCAGAAATCAGGTAAGTGATGCATGGCAAATTTAGAAACCATTTTATCTACTTTTGCACCCTGATGCTGGTAGGTTAAAAAACCGGTGCAGTGAGTTTTTATATTATGAATCTGCTTATATTTAGCCTTTTTAGTTAATAATTCCAGCATGGATGGGGAAATATCCACTCCAATGACCTCTTTAGCATGAGAAGCTAGTTCCAGGGTAATTTCTCCTGTCCCACACCCATAATCAAGTACCACCTCTTTTTTAGTTATATTTAGTTTTTCCACCATGTCTTCTGCTTCTTTTTTAAAGTCTCTAAATTGCTGGTGCTCAAAATCATATTCTGAGGCAATTTCAGACTCTGAGTAATCCACTCCTATCTGTTTTTCTGCAAAATACCATTTTGGATTTGTTTTCATTTTATGCTCCTTCTATTTTATTGATAATTGTTAGATAGAAAAAGATATTATATATTGATTAAATTGTTAAATCCGGATTATTTTTCAATATTCGGGTATTGAGTTCTGCCATATCTAGATTAAGCTTTTCTATCAGGAATTATTCTATTGAATCCATTAGTGGTGATATTCACAGTTTATGTAATAAAATTTGATATTCAATTACTCTAAAAAGCTCGGGAGATACAATATTCTAAATGATCCTGTTTTATGGGCATACTTAAAATTATAGCGTTTTCTGGTAGTTGTAAGGATTTATTTAAACAATTTTTAATAAAAACAGCAATAAAGATTATAGGGATTTTGAAATGTTCTATCTGTTGAAACACTTCCACACCACTCATTTTACCTTTTAATTGAACATTGATTAAAATTAGATCAGGATTTAAATCTTTTATATATTTAATGGCCTCTTCTGCGGTAGAAGTTACGGCCACTACATTATGGCCTAATTTTGACAGGTTAAATTTTAAATCAGAGATAATGGATGTTTGATCTTCAATAATAAGGATATTCATAAAATCAACAACATTACATAATATTAATTGCTTGTTTAGCTATGCTTAATTTTTTAAAGATTTTTTAAAACCTTTATGTGTATTTGGGTTAAATCCTAAATACTCATAAAAAGCAATTGCATCAGTTCTATCGTTTTCAGTGATTAATAAAATCTGGTAACAGTTATTTTCAATTGCTATCTTCTCAATCTCAGTCATTAATGCTTTTCCCGCGCCTTTTCTTCTGTATTTATGATCAACGACTAAATTTTCAATTAACATAAATGGTTTACATTCACCATAGAGTTCTTCACATATGATCCCAGATAATGACCCAATCAAATGATTTCCTTCCAAAGCACTTAAAAAAATATATTTGGAATCTTCTTCTAACTCTATAAACTTTCTTTCCATTAATTCAGTTGATGAATCTTCATTCCAAAAATCCTTATACAGCATTGCTAAGGCAGGTATATCTTGTTTAACCATTCTTTTTATTTCCATTTTCAAATTCCGTCCCTTTATTTGTTAAAAACTATGCAGTAGGTGAAATCATCCCTAGCAGCACTTTGAATTTAAAGTAGTGGTCACTCTGACCCCGTGGACTAAGATATTTTTAGTATAATTAAGAACCCATATAGCCATTTATTTTAATTAAATTTTAGTAATTTTTTATAATTGAATTCTGCCAGGTGAAACGATTGCTGTGGAGAATGAAAAATAATTATACCTCCAAATATAAAACAAATTTAATGTCTGAATAATCAATAAATAAGGAGATGAAAATATGCCTTTAATAACGATTGAAGCTGGAAAAATGCCAGATGATGTGAGAATAAAATTAATGAAAAAATTAACTGAAGTATCTGCTGAGATTACTGGAATACCTGAGGACTCATTCTGGGTATTTGTAAAAGAATTGGGCCCAGATAGTACAATGATTGGGGGAAAAACTCTATCAGAGGTAGTAAAAGAACGTGAAGGTAAATAATTGTCAATTTTACTCATTTTTTTATATTCTCTAAATTAATCTAAAGTTATAAGGGAGTTTATATCCCCACTTACTAATACTCGAATAATATGATTATTGCAAATTATTCAAGTGCCTTTTTCATAATATTTTCAAATCTGGTCTTGCTAATAGGATGATAACTTAATATTTCTCCATTATAGATAAGACAAAATGAACCAAAAGCACAGGGAGAATTTTGAACATCACAGGCATCATTTAAATCAATCAGATTGGTTTTTAGTTTATATTTATCGTGGGCTGATTCGATAATGCTTTTAACATTTTTTTCAGTATAGGGGCATTGTACTGACCGTAGGATGGTTAATCCCTCAGAATATTTTTTTAAAGATTCCTCCATATCTGCTTTGAACTGGGGATCCTGTGATTTTTCATCAAATTTTTTAACCATTAAATTAAAATCTACTTTAGCACTATCCACCACCGCAAAACCTTTATTCAGGAATATATCATTACCTGCCATGAATGGGCCTTTTCTGGTGACTACTGCCACCCCCAACATGTCCTTATCCTGTGCTTCTTTGATACACTCATCCAGTAACAGGGAAGCCATTCCCTGCCCTTTAAATTCTTTACGAAACCCCACAAAAATGCAGTGAATAAACATGTATCCCTCAGCCTCAACTGGACGGTGGGCATATTTTCCGGGAATATATTCCAGCATTCCCTGATAGCCACCCTTTTTAGACATTACTATCTTTATTCTCAATCCTTTAGGATAATATGCTTTAAACCACTCAATTTTTTTCCTTAGTTCTTTGTGTTTTTTTAAGTCTTTATACCCGCAAACACCATAATCTGCGATATTATCAGGGTTTAAGTCTATTATCTCTATTTCAGGCATATAATTTCTCCAGAATTGTATATTAAGAATTTTAATTGAATTTCTTATGTTGTGATAAGATAGGATATTTATTTTTCAATTAGCCACTAAAATTGGATATCACGAGGAAGAAAGCTTTTATTTTATGAATTAAAAATGTTTTAATAAGTTTAAAAGCGAATTCTATCTTTATTTTTTGGTATTCCATTTTCTACCTTAATCCAATTGTTATTATCATTTAATTCATATTTTTTAAAACAGCAAGGAATACCTTTAGCAGTATTTGGATCGGGGCTATCCATGAGCTGAAAATGGAGGTGAGGAGCAGTTGAATTACCAGAATGACCGATATTTCCAATTAAATCTCCTGATAAAATCTTATCACCCTTTTTTACTTTTATGGAATCTTTTTGCATATGTCCTAGAAATGTAAATGCTTCATCTCCTTCGATAATAATATAATTGCCTGCAATATCCTGGATGTTCTGTTTTTCCGGATTGAAAAGCCAAGCATTCTTTAAGGCAATTGAGATATCATGAATAGGTTGTAACGGGTCCCGTTCAGGGTATCCATCCTGAGCTTCCACTACTATGCCTGAAATGGGTGCATAAATAGGTTTTCCATAACAGTAGCAATCACTTAAGTGAACTTTACCCAATATATAACTTAAAGTACTATTTTTATGGAATTTAATACGTTTATGGGTCCAATCAACCTGTAAAAAATCGAATGCATAAGTTTGGGCAAAATAATCCGTGCCATGGCTGGGAACTTTAGTACCGGGACTATTTATGACCATCCACTCCCCCTTTAATGGAGATTCCACAGGTATAGTTTCGATATGTTCCATAGGATTTATCTGATTAAAAGTAGTATTTAGTTTTAATGTGATTAACAATATCTGGAATTAATATAAGATTAATTCTTAAAGATTTTAAATTCAAAAATTAATAAGTAAAAAACAATAAACGCCGGGACTGGGATTTGAACCCAGGCGGAGAGACTCTCCACGGGATTTCAAGTCCCGCGCCTTACCAGACTAGACTATCCCGGCTAGGAATTATATAATAAAAAATAGGGTTTGGCTATTTTGCAACCCTGGTTGCAATTTAGCTCTTTAATTCAATCTCAATACTTACGTTATCCGGTACATTAACCTTCATAACCTGTCGCATGGCCCGCTCATCCGCTTCGATTCCCACTAATCTTTTGTGGATTCGAAGTTCCCATTTTTCCCAGGTAGCCTTTCCTTCACCATCAGGTGATTTTCGGGTAGGTACTACCAGTTTTTTGGTGGGTAGAGGAATTGGTCCAGATAAATCGACCCCAGTTCGTTCAGCTATTTTTTTAAGCTGATCACAAACATAGGCCAGTTTTTCAGGGTCGGTCCCGGTAAGTTTAATTCTAGCATTATGCATTTTAATCCTCCATAAAAATAAAAAGAAGGTAGGAAAGTAATTAAACCTATTTAGCGGGTACCAGATCAATACACATTCCTGCAGCCACGGTTTGACCCATGTCCCGGATAGCAAATCTACCCATATGAGGAATGTCTTTGATTTTCTCGATAACCATAGGTTTAGTTGGTTTAACTTTCACTATTGCAGCGTTACCAGTCTTGAGGAAGTCAGGATTTTCTTCTTCTACTTGACCAGTAGCTGGGTTCATCTTGTTTACTAATTCTAAGAAAGTACATGCTACCTGAGCAGTGTGACAGTGGAATACCGGAGTGTATCCAATGGTGATAACACCAGGGTGTTGTAGAACCACGATTTGAGCGGTGAATTCCTTGGCTACACTTGGTGGAGAATCAGGATGTCCTGCAACATCTCCTCTTCTAACATCGTTTTTACCCACACCTCTTACATTAAATCCAACGTTGTCACCAGGCTCAGCAGAATCGAGCATTTCGTGGTGCATTTCAATGGATTTAACTTCTCCAGTAACACCAGCAGGTTCAAAGATAACATTGTCCGCTTTTTTCATTATACCAGTTTCAATTCTTCCTACTGGAACAGTTCCCACACCAGTGATGGAATATACATCCTGGATAGGTACTCTTAGAGGAAGTTTGGTTGGTTTTTCCGGAGCAGTGAATTCATCCAGAGCTTTTACTAAGGCAGGTCCTTTGTACCATGGGGTGTTGTCACTGTTAGTGGATATGTTGTCTCCTTCAAAGGCAGATAGTGGGATGAAGTGTACATCGCTTGGTTTGTAACCTACAGTTTTAATCAGGTCACCCACTTCTTTTTTCAGTTCATTGAATTTGCCTTCGTCGTAGTTAACCAGGTCCATCTTGTTGACACCGATGATGATCTGATTTATACCCAGGGTTCTGGACAGGAATATGTGTTCTTTAGTTTGTGGCATTACACCGTCGTCAATAGCTACTACCAGCACAGCAGCGTCAGCCTGTGATGCACCGGTAATCATGTTTTTAACAAAGTCACGGTGACCAGGACAGTCCACAATAGTGAATTCATATTTAGGTGAATCGAATTTAGCATGGGCCAGGTCAATGGTTACCCCTCTTTCTCTTTCTTCACCTAATTTATCCATTACAAATCGGAACTTGTTTTCTCCATCAGCCAGTTGCTGTTCAGCAATAGCTCCAGCCTGGAGCAATAAGTGACCTACAAGGGTAGATTTACCATGGTCTACGTGTCCGATAAAAGCCAAGTTCATATGTTCTTTTTCTTTAGCCATTATAAATACCTCCATTTATATGCGTCAGCAAATTTGATTAGCATTTGAGCTTAGGTTTAGATTAGACTTCACCCTTTAAATACATAATTGCTGGTGGTTACCACTAGGGTATATCCACCTGCATTTTTTTTATGATTTTTAAGAGCTGTCTCCTATCCCCAGAATATACTCAACCTAAATAGTGATCAGGTCCATATGGTTCAGGACTTAATCCCTTCCTATCCCTGATTTCTTTTATAATTATTTTCTGCAGTTCACGAGGCAGTCTTTCGAAGCCTGCGTTTTCAGTGGACCACAAACATCTTCCTTCAGCAGCAGAACGGATGTCTCCCGCGAAACCAAACATTTCTGCTACAGGAACTTTTGATTCTACTGTGGCCATGTCTCCTTCCTGGGACATGTTCACGATTTGTCCTCTTCTATTTTGGATCTCTCTGGTAGAGGAACCCATGTAATCTTGAGGCACATTGATAAATACTTTCTGGATAGGTTCCAGTAAGGTAGGTTCAGCCATCATCAAAGAACCGTAAACGGCCTTTCTTATGGCAGGTAGTACCTGTGCTGGTCCACGGTGCACTGCATCTTCGTGTATCTTGGCATCCATGAGTTTTATTTTTATACCCATGACCTTTTCTTTAGCAATGGGACCATCATCCATGGCACTTTCAAAACCTTCCATTAAAAGTTCCTTAATTTCATCCAGGTACTGAATACCCCGGGTCATGTTAACAAATAAGGAACGTCGGTAAACATCCCAAACTTTTCTGGCCTGATCCTTAGGTAAACCTAATTCAGTGAGGCTAGCAGCCATTTCTTTACCTTTAACCCGGCCTTCCTTAATACTTCCGTCCTGTATGGCCTGGAATATTTCATCTTCTAACGGTTCAATTTCAATATAGAAACGGTTGTGTTTGTTAGGAGATTTACCTTCCACCGGACCAGCAGTTCCAGAAATGGTTTCCCGGTATACCACAATAGGTTCAGAGGTTTCGATTTCCACGCCCTTTTCATTGATACGGTAGGCAATGATTTCCAGGTGAAGCTCACCCATACCAGATATCAGGTGCTCACCAGTTTCTTCATTAATCTCAACTTTTACTGTAGGATCCTCTTTACCAACTTGCCTTAGAACTTCGATTAGTTTAGGCAGATCTTTAGTATTTTTAGCCTCTACAGCAACTGTAACTACCGGTTCACTTATGTGTTCTAAACCTTCAAAGGCCTGTATTTTACGGCCTATATCACAGATAGTTTCCCCGGCAACTGCATTTTTAGCTCCTGTAATAGCCACAATGTTACCGGCAGGAACTTTGTCTGTGTTTATCCTTTCGGGACCCATATAGACTCCTACTTGCTGGATTCTATTTTTACCATGAGATCCTACAAAGAATATTTCACTACCCTTTTCCAGGGTCCCACCGTAAACTCTTCCAGTGGCTATTTCTCCGGCGTGTTTATCAATACTTACATCTGTAACCATAACTGCCAGAGGTCCATCTGGATCAGTTTTAATCATGGTTTGTCCTTCTTCGCTTTCTAGATCTCCAGACCATATGGTAGGGACCCGGTAAGCTTGAGATATATCCGGACTGGGTAAGTGTTCAACTACCATTCCCAGAAGTACCTGGTGTATAGGTACCCGGTCTGCTAGTTCTTTCTGGTTATCGTCTTTACAGTAGTTGTAAATATCATTGAAATTTATTTCAGTTTCCTGCATGATAGGAACATTGATAGCCCAGTTATGGTAAGCAGAACCAAATGCTACACTTCCATCTTCTACCCGAACCTGCCATTTATCTTTAAGTTCTTCTGGAGCCATATTTTTAATGAGTTTGTTAGCACTGGCTATGACCTTGACAAATCTGTTCTGGAGCTCAGTGGCATCTAACTTCAATTCATTAATAAGCCTATCAACTTTATTAATGAAAAGTACCGGCCTTACATTTTCTTTAAGGGCCTGTCGGAGTACAGTTTCAGTCTGAGGCATGATTCCTTCTACTGCACAAACTACCACTACTGCACCATCCACTGCTCTCATAGCACGGGTTACGTCTCCCCCGAAGTCCACGTGTCCCGGGGTATCAATAAGGTTGATCAGGTATTCATTGTCATGATATTCGTGCACCATTGATACGTTTGCTGCATCAATGGTAATACCTCTAGCCTGTTCTTGTTCATCAAAATCCAGGAACCTTTGATCACCGGCCAGTTCAGATGAAATCATACCTGCACCTGCTAAAAGGTTATCAGACAAAGTAGTCTTACCGTGGTCAATGTGAGCCACAATACCGATGTTCCGAATAAATTCGGGTTGATACATCAGTTCTTTAATCTTACTAATCATTTTATCTCGTCTACTCACCACAATCACCTGGTAAAAAAGATTAATCTATTCATTATTTTTTTTATTATAATTAGTGGGCAGATCTAGCTATTCTTTCTTTTTCTTCTTTTTTCTGAATAGCAAAACTTCTGGTATCATATTCTGCTGCTAACAACAGTTCATCTGCCAGAGCTTCTTCTAAAGATCTTTTACTTTTAAAAGCAGATTGCATGGCACCACGGGTAATGAATGCCAGAGATAAATCAACTCTTCTTTGAGGAGCAATATCCACTGCTACCTGGTAACCAATTCCACCATACTTAATTCTGGTAGTTTCTTCCCGAGGGGAAGTATTTTCCACTGCCTTTACCAGTACCTGTACTGGATTTTGTTTAGAACGTTTATTAATTATTTCTAAAGAATCCTGGACTATTTTATATGCTTTATTTTTTTTCCCAGAGTTCCTTTCAGTTCTCATAATTTTATTCATTAATCTTTCAACTATAGAAACCTTTGACTTGGCAAACTGTCTTTTAACATGTCTACCCATGGTGTGAGGAACCAGTATTTCGTCCAGACATAAATAATTAACCAGACCCAAATCCTCTACTTTCACCTCGTCCAGATCCCATTTATCAAATATTTGACTCATGAAATTACCTCACTGGTTTTTCAATTTTACCTTTAACCATCTGTTCTAAGGAAACGTTGTTAACTTTTGTTACCTTCCACCTTACTCCGGGAATATCTCCCATGGATCTGCCAGAAGGTCCGCCAATACCTGCAATGAGCACTTCATCGTGTTCATCAATAAAACCAATAGCTCCATCACCAGGGGCAAAAGCCGTTAATTGTTTACCATTTTTGATAAGTTGTACCCTTACACATTTTCGTATGGCTGAGTTAGGCTGTTTAGCCTCAATACCCACTTTTTCTATAACAATTCCTCTAGCTTGAGGTGCGCCCTCTAAAGGATCAGCTTTTATATCCAATCGTAAAGCTTTTCGTTTATATTCAGTATCTTTCCATTTGAAATTTTGTCTATTTTTTTTAAGCTTTTTAGCTGCAAAAAGTCCTGGCAAATAAGATTCCTCCTTAATAAAATTCAAATTAATTGTTATCCCTAAAGTTAATTAGCATAATCAACTATGAAATCACTTAATAACAATATTACTTATATTATGTTGCCTTTTGGCCACTAATCTGGCCCTTTCAATATTTTGGCCGCCTTTTCCAATAGCAGTCCTTTTATTTTTAGCATCAGTTTCTACAGTAGCAACCTTTTCCCCGTTTTCCTTTTGAAGTATTCTAATACTCCTTAGTTTTGCCGGGGCCATTAAATTAGATATGAACTCCGCTGGGTCTTCAGAATGTTCTATGACTTCCACACCTTTATCTACAGCTTTTTGAACTTTAGATACCGTGCTTCCTCTTTTACCAATTGCCAAGCCCATATCGCCTTTTTTTACTATAAAAGTAATTTTACCATTTTCATTATCCACAATACAGTCCTTGACCATTGCACCAGTCATACTTTCAAAAAGTGCAATATATCCTATTTCATTGGAAGTGAATTTTATCGTCACAGAACCTACCCCATTACTTCTAGTATGGTGGAATCACCTGGTTCATTAATTACCAGAGTAGCCACGGTAAATGGTTTACCACATACCGAGCCCAGTTCAACACTGGTTCCATCATAAGTGTAAACAGGAATATCTGAAAGTCGGGCATAATATGCGACATCTTCTTTGATGTCTTCCGGGCTGTTTCCAGCCACAATGGCTAGCTTACCCTTACCTAACTTTAATGCTTGTATTGATTTTTCTGATCCTAAAGTTACAACGCCAGTGTCTACAGCGACTCTAATTAATCTATCTATGTCCATTTACTGCCTCCTATTTGTTTTGTTTCATTACGACACCAACAGATCCTGTTCCCAGAGGTATTGGTTGTCCTATAATAATGTTCTCAATTATACCAGAAAGGTGATCAATTTCCCCTCTTATGCTGGCTCGTAGAAGATGTTTTCCAGTTTCCTCAAAAGAAGCCCGGGCAAGAACACTTGCTTTCTCACCACTAATACCATGTCTACCTATGGACTTGACCGAACCATCAGCAGTCATCATATCTGCAACCAGCATGATGTGTCTTACATCAACAGTAAGACCCTGTTCATCCATGGTACGCTGGGCTTCATGAATTATGGCATTTCTAGCCGCTTCTATGCCCAGAACTTTTTCTACTTCATGAATATCATTAGTTGTGGTTCGAACTTTGTCCACACCTTCCATTTTAAGAACAGCTCCAAGGTTTGAACCTTCAGTGTGTATAACCCATTCGTCCTCTTCTTTTCGAATAACGACTTTACCAATGTTTTTAACACCACTAATTTGTAAATCACGGATTTTATCCGCTAAAAGTCTTAATTCTCTTATATTAGATTTAGAAGGTTCAAATCTTAGTATATTGTTATCTATTTGTGCTTTCTTAAAAGCTTTTTCTACACGATTTATAATGTCAGTATAGTCCAGCCTTTTGTCTTTAATTTTTGTTTCATCCAGCTCCGCCACCACATTCATCTCAGCGAAGTTAACATGGAAATCCTGCAGGATGTCATTTACATTACTTTTACCAATTTTATTGGCAATGGTTCGGACAAATTCCTCATCATTTTTGAATTCATCTTCAAAATAAATGGCCATGGTAGGTGTGGATATTTTCTTTCTGGCATCCACAATCTCGATTAGTCGAGGAAGACCCAGGGTAACATTAAGTTCTGCTACCCCGGCATAGTGAAAGGTACGCATGGTCATCTGAGTACCAGGTTCGCCTACAGATTGAGCAGCCACCGTTCCTACAGCCTCTCCTTTTTCAACTTTAGCCCTTTCATAGGCTCTTTTTACTCTCCTTACCAATTCATCGAGTTCATCATCATCCAGGTCGTGCCGTTCTGCAGCCAGGGCTATATCATGTATATAACTTTCTGGAAACTTAGCCCTCTTTTTCTTCACGACTTTTGTAACTTTTTCTATTGTTTCTTGCACCTAATCACCTTAAACCCAATTTAATTTAGCTGCCAGATAATAATTATACTATCCTTCACTTCCCGGATTTTATCCTCATTTCATCAATGAGTTTGTCCAGATCGACTACCTTACCATAATCACTTTTTGCCGGATCTACACCATCTTCTCCATAGGTGGTTTGAATGATAACTCCCCGGTTATCCATGACAGTGCCGTCTTCTTTAACATTTAAATCCTGCAGAGCATTAACCAGCCTTCTTTGCATATAACCACTTTGAGCAGTACGAATAGCAGTATCTACCAGACCTTCTCTTCCACCCATGGCGTGGAAGAAAAATTCTATAGGATCCAGTCCTTCTTTGTAACTGGAATGTACAAATCCTCGTGCTTTAGCACCTAATTCACCTTTTCTAAAGTGAGGTAAGGTTCTCTCATTATAACCCCGGTCAATACGACCACCACGAACAGATTGCTGCCCTACACAGGCCGTTATCTGAGTCAAATTTAGCATAGAACCACGAGCACCAGTAAGGGCCATTATAACTGCATGATTTTCATTTATATCAAAGTAACTTTCAGCTATTTCCCCTGATTTATCCCGGGCTTCCCCAAGAACCTGCATGATTTTCATTTCCAGAGTTTCCTCCAGACTTCTACCAGGTAGGGCTTCCAGTTCATGGTTTTCATAAGCTTCGATTAACTGATCCACTTTTTCTTCTGCCTTTTGAAGATGTATTTCAATTCTTTCTTTGGCTTCTAAGGGTATTTCTTCATCATTGGTACTGGTGGTAAAACCCGCTTTCATGATTCCAGATATAGCTAATTTAGTGGATGCATCCAGGAATTCACGTGCCCTATCGGTACCATATTCTTTTACTATATGGTCCAAAATTTTACCGGCAAACGCCCCGTATGCTTTTTCGTCCATTACCCCGGAAAGTAGTTGCCCATCCTCAATAACTACATAGGCATCGTTTTTGCACTCTCTTTTCAAACATTCATCGCATTTACGGCAGATTTCTGCCTTGTAAACCATGTTCAAGTCATTAGGTAAGAGTAAACTGAATATCTGTTTACCAGACCAGGTTTCACCAGTTCTATCAGGTAGAGGCATTTTAGCTTTTCTTAGAATTTGGAATACTTGTTCTTCAGTATATGTTGCACTTTGCCGGGTTAATAAATAGGCTCCTGAGATGTGATCATGTATTCCTCCAATAATAGGCCCTCCAAAACGAGGAGACAATATATGTTCCTGCACCCTCATGAGGGTTTTGGCCTCGGCTCTTGATTCTTCAGTCTGGAAGACGTGCATATTCATTTCGTCCCCATCGAAATCAGCATTGTAAGGTGGGCAGACACAGAGGTTTAAACGGAATGTTTTATAAGGTAAAACCCTTACCTCATGAGCCATCATGGACATTCTGTGTAATGATGGCTGTCTATTGAATAATACAATGTCTCCATCTTTAAGATGCCTTTCCACAATATATCCAGGTTCCAATTTATCAATGACCGCTTCTTTAGTTTCTTCGTAAATCCTTATCTTCCTATCATCCGGCCTTATAACGTAGTTAGCCCCGGGGTGAACATTTGAACCATTGCGGATGCACTCTTTCATCTCTTCCATGTTCCATTCTGTTACATGAACCGGTACTGTTACTTCTTTAGCTATTAAATCAGGGACACCAACTTCGTTAATACTAATATATGGATCAGGAGATATTACTGTACGGGCAGAGAAATTAACCCTTTTACCAGATAGATTACTTCTGAACCTACCTTCTTTACCTTTAAGACGCTGAGCCAGAGTTTTTAGAGGTCTTCCTGACCTGTGACGTGCAGGAGGAACACCTGAAGCTTCATTATCAAAATAAGTGGTAACGTGGTATTGTAATAACTCCCAGAGGTCCTCTACAATTAACTGAGGCGCACCAGCTTCCATATTTTCCTTCAAACGCTGGTTAATACGAAGAATATCAACTAATTTGTGGGTTAAATCGTCTTCTGAACGTTCACCTGTTTCCAGAGTAATGGATGGCCTTACCGTAACCGGAGGTACTGGTAGAACAGTTAAAATCATCCATTCCGGCCTTGCTACTTCAGGATTAACCCCTAATAACAAAGCATCTTCATCAGGTATGATTTCTAACCTTTCCCGGACTTCACTGGGGGTGAGCTTATAATTACCCTCTACAATTGAAACCGGTTTATCTATTTTAACGTCTTCCTGTTCCTCTTCACAATGAGGACATTTATCCCTTCGGGCAACGGTATAGATGTCTTTGATGATATTGGTTAAACTATCCTCATTATTCATCAAATATTCAATTTTATCTTTATAGTCAGCTATCTCACTGGCAGTAAGAAGAATTCTACCGCAACTATGACAGGTAGACCGGAGTATCTTGTGAATAGTATCAGCAAAACCTACATGAATAACGGGCCTGGCCAGATTTATACTTCCAAAGTGACCCTGACAGTCACCTCCTTTAGATCCACACGATCTGCATTTCAAACTGGGGTCTATAACACCCAATCGAGGATCCATTAAACCATTTTCAATGGGATAGCCATCCTCATCATAGGTATCCGGGGTTACGATTTTGGTCACAGACATTTTTCTAATGTCCTCCGGAGACATGAGACCAAAATTAATCTGGGAAATTTTCTTTAAAACTCCTTTCAAGGTATTCTCTCCTTCAATTATGCTCCTTTAATCCCTATAATTGCCTTATGCTTTATCTTCAAGAACAAGTTTGGGGAATATACACAGGCTTTTTAGTTCGTCCAGTAAAAGTTTGAATGCGTATGAGATTTCTATAGGGAATGAATCCGAATCACCACAGATAGGGCAGTATGTTTTATCCCTTATCCGATCATATACTGCCACCATTCCACATTCACCACATACAATAGCTTCATATTTATCCGATTCATCCAATAATCTTTCTTTAAGTGCTAATGCGGCACCATGGGCAATTAAACAATCCCTTTCCATCTCACCAAATCGAAGACCGCCTTCCCTGGCTCTACCTTCAGTTGGTTGCCTGGTTAATACCTGTACTGGTCCTCTGGAACGGGCATATACTTTGTCCGTGGTCATGTGGTGTAGCTTCTGGTAGTAAGCTACCCCTACAAATATTTCTGCCTCGATTCTCTCACCGGTGATTCCATTATATAATGATTCCACACCTGCTGTTTCAAATCCATTTTCCTTTAAGGAATCTTTAATATCAGATTCCATTTCACCTGTGAAAGGAGTACCATCAACGCGTCTTCCATCCATACAGCCGGATTTACCTCCTAACATTTCCAAAACCTGTCCCACAGACATCCTGGAAGGTATAGCGTGAGGGTTTACCACCAGATCCGGGACGACTCCCTCTTCAGTAAAAGGCATGTTTTCCTGGGAGACTATTAGTCCCACTACCCCTTTTTGTCCGTGCCGAGAAGCAAATTTATCTCCAAATTCAGGTTGCCTCTGATCCCTAACTCTTATTTTGGCCAGACGACTACCTTCAACAGTTTCAGTGAAAAGTACGGCATCTACAACTCCTTTTTCACCATGCCTAACTGTTACTGAGGTCTCTCTTCGACGTTCAGCCACGGTACCGAACTCATCTATTTCTTCTAAAAATCTAGGAGGTGAAGTTTTACCAATCAACACATCTCCGGATGAAACATAAGATTCAGGATTCACCACCCCATCTTCATCCAGGTGCCGGTAAGCTTCTTCAGACCTGTAGCCTCTGACACCTTTTTCCGGGATCTCAAACTTGTCTTCCTGTCCACCAGGGTATCTTCTTTCAGAAGCTTCATAAGATCTGAAAAATGATGAACGTGAAAGGCCTCTTTCTATGGAGGCCTTATTCAAAATAAGAGCATCTTCCATGTTGTAACCTTCATAAGACATTACTGCTACCACGAAGTTCTGTCCAGATGGCCTTTTATCGTAACCAGTGGCATCTATAATTCTGGTTTTAACAATAGGTACTTGAGGATGGTGTAAAAGGTGAGCACGTGTATCTGTACGTAATCCATAGTTAGAAACATAAAGACCCAAGGCCTGTTTAGTCATCCCTGCTTCCATGGTATTACGTGGAGATGAATTATGGTTAGCAAAGGGAATAATACCTGCACAAATTCCCAGCATGGTGGAAGGATCTATTTCCAGGTGAGTATGATCTTCATTTAAATAGTTCAAACCCATGGCTATATAGGCGTTTTCTTCCTCTTCTGCATCCAGATATTCGATAATTCCTTCCGTTAAAAGTTGTTCCCAGTTCAGTTCCCCCTCTTTTATAAGAGATATATGTTCTTCTTTTAAGGCAGGTTCTCCTTCATTAACTACTATAAGTGGCCTTCTGGCTCTTCCAGGATCATTGAATATGTAAACTTCATCAGTTTCAGAATAATGAGTAATGTTCATCTCATGGGAAATTTCTCCAGATCTTCTTTTTTCCCTCATATCCTGGACAAAAGATTCCGGATCGTTGCAGGTTCCTATGAGTTTCCCGTTAATAAAAATTTTAGCTTTTCTCACGAAATTGCCTCCAAAATTAAAAAATTAGATAAAATAAAAAATTGGTGGATTTAATTAAGAACCCCCATTTTCTTAATGATATTTTCGATTTCCTCAGGATCTGAGCCTTCAGATATCTTGGACATTAAAGCCAGGTTTTTCACCAGCCCACAGTTAGGGCCCTCCGGAGTTTCATTGGGACATATTTTACCAAATTGAGTTGGATGCAGATCCCGTGCTTCAAAGTGAGGTTGGCTTCTACTTAATGGAGAAACTACCCTCCTCATATGGGAAAGTGTTCCCATATAACTGGTACGATCCAGTAGTTGGCTTACTCCTGCTCTTCCACCCACCCAGTTACCGGTGGCTATGGCGTGTTTAATATTTTCAGTTAAAACATCAGATCTTACAGCCTGTTTTACAGAAGGTTCTTTTCCTCTAGCCAAGCTCCTTTCTAATTGATAAGTCATGTCTCTTGTTAAACTTGTAAATGCAACCCGGAATAAATCTTCCATCAAATCTCCAGAAACCCGGAGTCTTTTATTAGTGTAATGATCCTTATCGTGTGGTTCTCTCTGCTCGGAAATAACCTGAAGTAGCATTTCTGTCATTTCAGCCAGATAAGTGGCTTTATCTTCTCTTTTATCAGATTCAACACCCATATGGGGAAGTAGGTACCTATCAATAACGTCTTCTGCTCTTCTTATCCTGTATTCTTCAGTCATCCCTTTGGCAACCCGGTTACCAATGTATTTAATGGCACTTTTAGTTAGATATTCTCGACGTTCTTCAGTAGATAGTTCTTCCATTTCCTGAGCTTCAATCTTCAGGGCCTGCTCTGAAACCTGTATATCATCCGCCACAATCATCTGGAAATTAAAGTCATCTGAAATATGAGTAATGATTTCTTCATCAGTGGCCAGCCCCATAGCCCTCAGTAATATTACCAGAGGTATCTCTCCGGGAACATAAGGGAAGGAAATTCTTAAGAAGACCCCAGTTTTTCTTGGTTTCCGATATTCCAAAGAAATTCTAGCTCTGAAACCACTTTTAATGGAAGTAACTATAGCTTTAGCTCTTCTATCATGAATTTCACCTATTCTTTCCAGAATAACTTTATTAGGTGCAATTTCTTCCATGGTAACAATAGCCCGTTCTGATCCATTGACAATGAAGTAACCTCCTGCATCTTGAGGATCTTCACCTTTATCCTTGAGTTCTTTTTTATTCAATCCTGCCAGGTGACAGATATCGGACTTTAACATTAAAGGAAGTTCCCCGATATACACCTTTTCAAAATCAGGAGCAGGTTCTTCTTTTTTAATAAGCCTCATATCCAGATACATGTGAGCAGAATAAGTTAAATTCCTTAAACGGGCTTCAGTAGGAAATATTAAACTTTTGGAACCATCGGCTTCCTTGGTAAAAGGTTTTCTAATTTCCAGTTTTCCGGTTTCAACCGAATATTCTCCCTGTTCTAAGACAATGGACTCAGTTATATCAATTATGTCTTGTATACGATGATTTACAAAATCATTATATGAATTTATGTGGTGATCTACCAGATTATATTCATCAAAAAACGCGTCTACTAATCCCCATGTGCTCTTTTTCATGGACTTCCTCCAAAAATAATACCAGTTAATAATTTAGTCAAATATTCCTCAAATATTTTTATTGAGTTATTTTTGAACTATGAGAGTAAAAATAACTAAAACGATAATTTAATCCTTTACAAGCCTATAAGTAATAAATTTTCCTGCTGTAGAGCTTTTTCTAGTAATTTCAAGAATGTCTCCCTCTTTTGCCCCAATAGCCTTGGCTACAGGGTCATCAGATTTTATTTTGGGGAGTTGCTCCAGGTGAATATCCATCTTTTTAAGTACCTTATTAAATTCGGATTTCGACAAAACAGCATGATCTGGTACCATTTCATGTTTTAAGATGTCCTTCTTCACAATTTATCCTCCAGTAAAAAATCCCAGTAAAAAAATCAGTAAAACGGGCCCGACGGGAATTGAACCCGCGGCCACTTGGTTAAAAGCCAAGCGCTCTGCCAGACTGAGCTACGGGCCCTAATAGTGGAACGCCCTGGCCGGGAATTGAACCCGAGTCGCGGGCTCGACAGGCCCGCATGATAGCCCCTACACCACCAGGGCACTCTTAAAATTAGAGCATATTAGGGTTTACTTCTACTTACTTAAATACTTTTTTATTTAATTGGGCATATACTCTTATTTAATTCCAGCGCTGATTTTAAAATCTTAGGAGATATATACTTCATCTATTTTTCTAGTATTTAAATTAGTAAGGTTACTTGATCTCACCATTAATTTTTATGACATAAATCAAACAAGATAGTGGTATGACTGTTTTATTTTTTGCATCCAGCTTCTTCATCTGATCTATAAGACATAATAAAAAGGAATATTATCTCAAATCCTTTTCATTTTAAATAGAAAGATCAAAATCCCGCCTGCCGGACTTGAACCAGCAACCCTCGGATCTACAGTCCGATGCTCTGCCAAATTGAGCTAAGGCGGGTTTAATATCTTATTTCAATACTTCAATTTAAGAAGTACAGAATATAAATCTCTGAGAGATTCATATTTGAATTAAGTTGTATATATATTAGATGGGACCACCCGGATTTGAACCGGAGTCTCAGGCTCCCAAAGCCCAAAGGATCGACCAAGCTACCCTATGGTCCCTAATGATAAAACATCTAAGTTTTCTAATCTCCAACTTAGAGCCCCGGACGGGAATTGAACCCGCGACCACGAGATTACAAGTCTCGCGCTCCACCAGACTGAGCTACCGAGGCATTTCCATTTTAGGCAGTATTAGCTTAAATACTTTGTGGTAGATTTCCACTTAAAAATGATCTGGTGAATAATCATAGATAATTTTTAATAATCAGATTATGTATAAAAAATATTTAAACATTAACCATTATTAATTTTCCCGGTTTCAAATTTTTAATATTTGACCGGTTATCTACACATTAACAGTTTTATTACTTAAAGATTGTCATTTAATTTTTTAAAATAAGCATTTTTCAATGCCTCCACCGCCGGTAATTTTTCCCCGGCCAAAAGATTTATACACGCCCCACCACCACTACTTATATGATTTATCTCTTCTTCAAAGCCCATTTGAATTGCAGCAGCTGCTAAATGACCTCCTCCAATAATAGAAAAACCTGAGGAAGATGCGATTGAATTTAAAATATCTGCGGTTCCAATACTAAATTCTGGATTCTCAAAAACGCCTGCAGGGCCATTAGCAAAAATAGTAGAAGATTTACGTATGATTTGTGCATATAATTTAATGGATTCTATACCAATATCATAAATGGGAGCATCTGGAATTTTTTCAACAGAAATATCAATTCGTTTATTATCCTCACATATGGCTACATCAACAGGAATTAAGATCTTATCCTTAAATTTAGTTATAAGGTCACCAGCAACATCAACATATTCATTATATCCTTTATTCTCAATAAAATTGTGATTGGTGGTTCCAATTTCAATACCTGATGCCTGGAGAAAAATGTTAGCCACCAGCCCGGTGGTTAAAATGTAATCTGCACTACCATTTTCCAGCACATTTTGCATAACATGTATGGAATCATCAGCTTTAACTCCCCCTAAAACATAAGTACAAGGTTTTTTTACATTATCCATAGCACCAGTCAATATTTTGAGCTCTTTTTCCATTATTCTACCTGCAGCAGATGGTAGTTTAAATGTAAATCCTATTAAAGATGGCTGAGATCGGTGAGCGGCTGCAAAAGCATCATTTACAAAATAATCAACCACCGGGGCTAATTTATTGACCAGGTGGGTTGCTGATTGTGGGGAAATCTCTCTTTTTAACACCTCTTCAGAATAAAAACGAACATTTTCTAAAAGAAGAATATCTCCCTTTTTCATATGGCCTATGGTTTCCCGGGCAGCACATCCAAAAATGTCCTCAACATAGATAACACTATGATTTAATATTTTAGACATAACATGGGCATGTTGCTCCAGGGTAGTAAAATCTTTTTTACCAGGTCGGCTTTGATGAGCTAATATTACAGTTTTTGCTCCTTTATTAGATAGCTCTTGTATGGTTTCTGCATGTAACTTCATCCGGGTATCATCTAAAATGATTCCACTATGGGGGTCCACAGGAGAATTGATATCCACCCTGATAAGAACAGTTTTGTTATTAAGTTGAAAATCATCCAAGGTGTTTAATTTAAGGGACATTGTACGCCTCCCTGCTAAATCCAGATTATTATAGATGCATTTTTTAAAATAAATGTTTATTACAAATATTATAAATCAAATTTTACTTACCAAATCTAAAAGAGCTTTTTCAGGATTTTTAGCCATTATAATGCCTGAAGCTAAAAGAACTCCTTCAGATCCCAGTTCCAGGGCAGCTTTCATGTCATCTCCAGTGGATATTCCCGCACCGCAAAGAACCTTGACTTGGGGATTTATACGTTTAACCTGTTCCACTGTTCCTTCCACCACTTCTGGTTCAGCCTGGGAAACAGGTATGCCTGATCCAATAAGTTCCGGAGGCTCTACTGCAATGAAATCGGGATTTAAAGATGCTACTGCAGAACTAGTTTGAACATTATTGGTACAAACCACATTAATCATTTCTTTCTCAGAAGTTCTTCGAATCAAGTAGTCAATATCAGCCAGGTTTATACGTTTTTCAGAATGATTAATTAAAGAACCACTGGCTCCTGAATTTTGGGCACATTCTAAAAGGATACTTCCAGTATGCCCTCCAGGATTTAGGGGATCAATATGCTGAGCTAAAACAGGTATATCTACATTATGAGCTATCTGATAGATATCCATATGTTGTGGAGCAGCAATCATATTTATTCCCGTTTCAGTGGAAACTTTTTCCAGAGCTTTAGCCAAATTTAATGCATTCTTTCCAGTAGATTCCATATAAGTTTTAAAATTTAATATAACAATAGGGGTGTCAGTAATTGACTTCATACAGGTCCTCCCAATTAACACAATTATTTCTATAATAAAATATGAGGGTGCACTATAAAAATATTTTGTTGAGTCTAAATACCTCTTTAGATATAATGAACAGTTTATTTAAAACAAAAGTAATGGAAAAAAAGACTTAATGGCCATAATATAATATTTAGTCTTTAAATCAAAAAAAACGAGGAAAAACAAGATTAGAATAAATTTTCAAATATTATTTTCTTTAAAAAAAAAAAGAATGGTATTTAAAAAAAATCAGAGTTTTAGTTGTAAGTCACCACAATATCTCTAACTGAAGCACAGGTAGCGCTGTAGTGTTTACTGCCGTAACGTTTGGTGACTAGAGATGGTTCGAATGATATCCATTTACCATTAACCATTACATTTAACCATCGATGATTGTATGAGTAAGAAGTAGCTCCCTGTACAACTCTAACTGTGTATCCGTTAGCACTTAGCACTCTAGCTGCCCAGTCAGACAATCCCCAGCAATCTCCAAAACCAGTACTTTCGACACCAGCAGCAGTGGTTGCTGCTCCATCTCTATGATTCAGGTTTTGATTGATATATCTGGCCAGGGTTTCCAGACCTGGAGTTCCTTGTAAACCATTCAACTGACCTTTTCCAAGGTTAGTAACTGAATTTTGAATAGTTGATGCACTTACTGTAACGAAATTTGCCAGTCCATTGTTCTGGTATTCAAAGGCCAGAATTCTGGAATAGTAAAGAACCAGTGATTCATAGTTGAGTGTTCCAAGAGAAGTAGACTGTGATTCAGGAGCTTTGCCTGTAGATTCCATGTGAGTCTTAATAAGATTGGCAATTTGCAAGTATTCAGGAGCATTAATGCGTCCTGCTATGTTATTTGAAGGTTTATTTGCTGGTTTCTGTGGATTAAACTCTTGAATTGCACCATTTATACCTTTGTTAGTATTATCCAGACTGGTAGCCATCATGAGTAAAAATGAAGACATTTCCACTCTCTTTCCAGAGATGGTTACAAAATTGGGTAATACACCGTTGTTGTTTATAAAGTTTCTAACTCTTACCGCAGCCTCTCCAATTTGAGCTTTAGTAAATGAATTACCAACTGCAGTCAATTGACTCGGGTTAGAATTATTAGTTGCTGGCTGTGGTGCTGGCTGTGGTGCTGGCTGTGGTGCTGGCTGTGGTGCTGGCTGTGGTGCTGGCTGTGGTGCTGGCTGTGGTGCTGGCTGTGGTGCTGGCTGTGTAGAAACAGGTTTAGTTTCTTGTTGTGCTGCGTTGGCCGGTGAATCAGGCAATTTTTGCCCATTCCATGGTGCAATGTTTGCAAAATTAGGCATAGTTTTTTGATTCCAGTTAAAGGCAACTATTCTAGAATAAAGATAGATCACTGATTCGTAACTTAGAGTACCTCTTGATGAGGTAACAAAAGGTGTAGCTTGAGAAGTAGTTTCTATGTGAGTTTTTATGTCTTTAGCAAGATTCAAATATTCTGATTTTTGTATAGTACCAGTTGTAATTTGATCACGACTATGTACAGGTTCTTGAATGCTGTATTGAACCTTCTGACCATTTTTTCCATCATTTACATCTAGAGTGGTGGTACTTAAGATAAGTAAAAAATCACTCATAGGTACTCGTTGATTAGAAATGGTCACAAAGTTAGGCAAAGTTTTATGAGTTTCAATAAAATTTTTTACCCTATTTGCAGCATCTCCCACCTGAGCCGTTGAATAAGAATTACCGGTAGGTACTAATTCTTTTTTAATATTAGAATTGTCTTCTAACTGATTATTAATATCCGAACCTGATGATTCAACATCAGTTCCATAGCTATAGTTTACGTTGAGCAATGCCGCTGCTGAAACAAGTAGTAGCATTGCTAGTATAAAGCTTCGCTTAATTGTACCGCCTCCACGCCTAAATAATAAAAAAAGTTTATTTAGGCCTTTGGTAACAATATAAACTATTCACATCACCTTACTATATAAAGGTTTTGTTCCCCACATCAACAAAAAGGATTATATGTAGCTTTTTTTAAGTTTAAAGGCAGGAAAAAAGGAATTGCTAAGCGCACCTCAAATTTCAAATAAAAGAAGCCTTTTGCCTTAAAGAAGTCTTAATAAAAGATAAAAAATGAAATAAAGTAAAAAAAATAGTTCTTAAGATAAAATTCTAAATAAAGATTGATATGCTTTTAATTAAAACTATAAACCCTTAAAATCGTTTTAATATTAAAAATAATAATTAGTTATCCTTTAAAAATTTTAGTTCAGGAAAAATAAAATCTTAATAATTTTATAAATCAGGGTCGCATACTATAATTCAGGAAAATTTTTATTATTCCCCATTATATATTTGAATAATGTAAATTACATATATCAGCAAATCTACCTTCTGTAATTCTTACCTTACACTGAAATAATAGTTACTTAATTACCAGAATAATAATTGAGATTATGTAATTGAAATCTGATTAAAGAATATCTTATTAAATAATAATTAATGAATGATTAAAATGGCACTTTCTAAAGAAAACTTAAATAAGCTGGAAAAAATGGGATACCGTTTTGTCGGACGGCAAGGGCATGCTGCTGCAAAAATTTGTCACTGGACTAAGAAAAGTATCCTTAATGAAGGAGTTTGCTATAAAGAAAAATTTTATGGGATTGATAGTCATCGATGTTTGCAGATGTCTCCCAGTATTCCTTTTTGTCACCAAAAATGTTTATTTTGCTGGAGAGATTTTTCAGCCACTGAAAGTCAATGGGAAGGGAAATATGATGAACCCGGCGAAATTATAGAGGGATGTATTGAGGCTCAAAGAAAGTTATTATGTGGTTTTTTTGGAAATGAGAAATCTAACCCTGAAAAATTAGCCCAGTCACAAAACCCTAACAATGCCGCTATTTCACTGGCAGGCGAACCCCTGCTTTATCCGGTAATAGAAGATTTAATAGATGAATTTCACCGCAGAAGCTTCACCACCTTTTTGGTAAGTAATGGCATGAGTCCTGAGAAATTAAAGAATTTGGAATCTGAACCCACACAGCTTTACATTTCTCTGGATGCTCCTGAAAAAAAAATATTTAATGATCTTTGCCAACCCCAGATTCCAGGATCATGGGAAAAACTTAATGAATCACTAGAAATCCTGCCCAGCATAGATTGCAGAACAGTTATAAGAACCACATGCGTTCAAAAAAGGAATATGGTTAACCCTGAAGGCTATGCCCGTTTAATTAAAAAAGCAGATCCTGATTTTCTGGAAATCAAAGCCTATATGTTTGTAGGGTATTCCCGGCAGCGCCTGGAAAAAGAAAACATGCCAGATTTTAAAGAAGTAAATGAATTTGCCAGTGCAATAGGGAATTTATGTGGAATGGAAATAGTAAATGAATCTCCAGAAAGTCTGGTGGTACTTTTAGGAAATAAATAATTATTTTTTTAGAACTCTCTTTAATTGAATGGCTAAATAATCCCTTAAATCAGGTTTACTTAAAATGGTTTCAAATTCCATTTAGACATCTTCTTTCTTTTTATATTATAATTGAAGGGTATATGAAAAGTATTTAATCAAGTTCAACCCAAGCTGATTATGAGGTGATGCTGTGAAGAAATATTTAGCAGGATTTTTATTAATTTTAATATTAGTTAGCCCCCTATATGCTGAATCAGCAGAAGTAATTGGTTTTTCTGTAACCCTTGGCGAAGCAACCAATAGTAATGCAGAATATAAAAATGCTATGCTGAATTATTTCCAAACAAAGACCGATAAAAATGTTTCAGAAATCCCTGTTAAAGTAATAACCGCTTCGGAAGTAAATGATATTTCCCAAAGCATTACTGGGAGGACATATGGTCCCAGCCAAATTTTCTCCTGTGCCATGGTGGATTTAAGTTATTCCCCTGACATTAAGGTAGATGTGGATAAAAGTAAGGTTACTGTGGTAACTCCCCAAATGTATGCTACTGCACTGCAATCTTCTGGAATTGATAAAGGATACGTGGTGGTAACATCTCCTGTGTCGGCCTCAGGGGAAGCAGCACTGGCTGGTGTTTTAAGATCATATGAGATAGCTGTGGGAACTCCTATTCCAGAAGAAGCTAAAAAAGTTTCCACTGAAGAACTTTATTTAGGAACCCGTTTAGCCAATGAAACGGGAGAAAGCCAGGATAATATTGCAGAATTATTCAGTGAAGTGAAAAATCAAACCCAAAAACAGGATTTAGAAGATCCTTCTCAGATAAAGGGAATTGTGGAAAATGTGTCCAGCGAACTAAATATAAATCTCTCAGAAAACCAAACTCAGGAAGTGGCAGATTCTGTGGCTAATTCTCAAAAAGTACAGGGCAGTTTAACTGAATTTAAAGATCAGTTGAATAACATAAGTCAACAGCTCTCCACACCAGAACCAAATCAGGATATTTTAAGTCAGATATCAAGTTTTTTACAGTGGGCGTTTGAATATCTCCAGAACTTAATATCCGGACAATAAAATCTGAGGATTAATCTAAAAATATTAATCTTTAAAAATCCCTTTTTTTAATTTATTTCATTATTTTTTAAAATTAAGATTAATAATTTACAGATTTAACTATTTTTATTTTTAATTGCTTCAAAAATTATTTAAATTAACTCATGTTTTTTTTTTAAATTTTTAATCCATAATCTAACTGCAGGTAATAAAAATAACCAAATCTTACTTTAATTTTCCAAGTAAACACTTGAGAACCATAATATTTATAATAATGTTAATCAAAACACTTATTTGATAATCATGTTTATTGCCCAAAATAACCTTCAATTAATACTTGAAGTAGCATTCATAATCCACATCGTGGTACTTCTACTCTTTAATATCATAGCTCTACCACTGAGTATGGTTCTATTTTTAGGAATAGTTCTAACGGTATTAATTGGAAGCCTTCTTTTAGTGGATGTTGCCTTCCTTTTTCTGCCTCTATTGTCCCATCATGAATTTACCCACCCCTTCGGATCCCTGGCTGTATTTGCCTGGGTTACCATTGCTGCAGCAGCCAATCTATTAACTGAAGTGGGGATCAAATCAACTTCAATTAAAACCCTCACCATTATCCTATTTTTTATAATTGCCGTGGCAGGGGGTTTAATGCATCGTTCCTTTTTGATACTATGGTTTTTAGGTTGGGCACTGGGTTATTTGATAATGTCTAAAAGTTTCAAAAGAAGCACCAATATCACTTCCAAGTCCATTATAGGATGGACATTAGCTGGTGGTCTTGGATTTGTAATAATGGAATTATTATCCCGTTTCCTGGATAAACCAATAATAAGTCCTCTTTTAAGAGTTTCAAGAATTGAACACTATTCCATCTCCAGTTTAAAGATGGTAATACAGAATACTACATTATGGGGGCATGTGCAGGGGTCGTGTTATTGGGGAGTTGAATGCTTAGGAGGAGCAGACGGATACATTACTCTACCTATGAGCCTCATTCAGTCATTTGGATTGCCATATCATTTATTTTATGGTGTACTGGTTAATAGGAAAGATGAAATAGATTATATGTTGCCCGGTATATTTGCAGTAGCCTTTGATGCCGGATATGCAGGCATAATATTCCTTTTAACCTGGATAATGATTGTAAGTTGTACCGGGTTTTATGTTCTACGTAAATACCGCAGTAAAAGAAAAAGCGGAAGTAAAATGTATCTGGGAAAGGAAGCCTTATTGATTGGAGCATTATCTGCATTTTTAGCCCAGAGCATAATTGGTTTATTCATTTTTAACCGTTCATTTAATGGATCGGCTATGCTAGCTTATATAGTACTTTCTGCTCTGGTAATGGCCCATATAGCCACCTTGAAAAGGAGCATATGAGGTTTTTTTTTATGACCCGGAAAAGAAAAATAAGCTTCCGGTTTAAATTAAACGAAGAAAATTGGATGATGCATCCAATCGTAAAGTTTGTGGAGTAGAAATACTGCTCTAACTTTTTTATTGATTGCTTTTTAGAGTAGAGTTTGGTTAGAGTAGTGGGCCCTAATTTCCATTACTATAGCGATACTTTGGACCTATGTAAATCCCAGAACCAGATCGATAGAAGCATTTACCTGGTAAATTATTAAAATTAAAATTTAAGGCTGTTTCCTGTAAAAATAAAAATAAGAAAAAATTTCTTTAAAACTAGTTAAAGGGATTTACAGATCTCTACTGCTTTTTTAGCAGCATCTTCCATAGATGTCTCATAAGAAACACCTGCATCAGAAAGCAACCTTTGCCCCTCTTCTTCATTAGTGCCGGTAAGGCGTATAACCAGAGGAACATTCTTTGGAGTATCCTTAAGAGCATTTATTACACCCCTGGCAACATCATCTGCCCGGGTGATACCTCCCAATACATTTAGGAATATTACTTTCACTGGAGTATGAGCTAAAACCAGATTAAGTGCTTTTTTAATAATTTCTGGTGAGGCGCCTCCCCCAATATCTAAAAAGGTTGCAGGTTCTCCTCCATTAAGTTTAATCATATCCATTCCGGTGAGGGTCAACCCTGCCCCATTGCCAATAACAGCAATATCTCCCTCTAATTTAACAAAGGCAAATTCTTCAGATTCAAACTCTTCTAAATCCTTTAATTCAGGGAGTCTGTAAATAGAATCATCATCCAGATCTAGTTTGGCATCTGCTGCCAAAACACCTTCGGGAGTGACTACCAGCGGATTTATCTCTGCCAGATGGGCATCATATTTTTGGAATACCTGAAATAATTTCCAGATAATTGCACCCACAGAAGAAATAAGCTCACTACCCACCCCCATTTTACGGGAAATTTCCCGGGCCTGGTATGGTAAAAATTCCTCCAGAGGATTTATATAATATTTTATGATTTTTTCAGGGTTATTAATTGCAAGATCCTCAATATCAACCCCTCCTTCTCCACTAGCCATAATCAATGGTTTTCGGGAAGAACGATCCATGGCTATGCTTAAGTAAAATTCTTTTTGAATTTCAGCTTTTTGTTCCACTAAAACCATGTTTACTGCTTCGCCTTTTATCTGGGTTTTGAGTAATTCCCGGGTAATTTCTTCAGCTTTTTGAGGATTATCTGAGAATTTTATTCCCCCAGCTTTACCTCTACCTCCCACCAGGACCTGAGATTTTATAGCCACTGCTTTTTCCATTTTTGCAGCAATTATCTGGGCTTCTTTCCCACTTCGGGCTACTTCACCCGGCGGTATGGGTATGCCTTCTTTTTGAAAAATTTTTTTAGCACTATATTCATAAAGTTTCATATTAACCCCCTATCCTCATTTATAACATACAATATCTCTTGAGAAGTAAATTGAAGTTATTTAATCAAAAATGGCCATACCTGCTTCAAAAGCTGCCAGGTTTTTATCTTCAGTACCGGGTGGCACACTATCTTTGATTGCATTTCTTGCTGCTTCCTCAGATATTATATTTGTTGCACGGGCAATGGCACCTATCATGACAATGTTGGCTACTATTTTAAGGCCGATTTTATCTTCAGCAGTGCGGGTTACCGGGGCCTTGAAATAATTGATATCGTGTTTCTGGATAAAGGGCATTATATCTTCTTCTATGATCATATCCGGATCAGCAATTAAAATTCCGCCATCTTTCAGGTCATCCAGGTATGCCATTAAAGCAGGATGAGACATTGCCACCAGTATATCTGGCTTTTGAACTTTGGGGTAGTCAATTTCCTCAGAACTTATAACCACTTCTGCCCGGGAAGCACCCCCCCTTGCTTCAGGCCCATAAGATTGAGTCTGCACGGCATATATCTGGTCATATAAAGAAGCAGCTTTACCAATAACTATTCCTGCCAGGATAATACCCTGGCCTCCAAATCCTGCGATTCTTATTTCCTTGCGCAATTTAATCCCCCATGTATGCAGATTTAATAGATTTGAACCTATCTCCACTTTTGTTTTCAATGAGGTCATATAATTCCTGTGAATATTCCGCCTGGTTTTTATTAACAAATTCTCCTACAATTAATTTTCCAGCCAGTTCCTCAGGATTCATTTTATCAGCTTTCCTTTTATTTATGCTATTATCTTTCATCCATCTGAGCATTTCCAGAGGAGACTTCATCTTATTTTTACGTCCATAATAGGTATGACACTGGGAAACCGCTTCAACAAATGAAAATCCTTTATTATTCAATGCATTTTTAATAGCATTTGCCAGTTGAAGTGGCTGAGCTGTGGTCCATCTAGCTACATATGTAGCTCCTGAAGCTGAAACAAGTTCAGCAAGATCAAAAGGCTTTTCAAAGGCACCATAAGGAGCTGTACTTGCATAACTTCCCAGGGGTGAGGTGGGACTTATTTGTCCTCCGGTCATTCCATAGATACTGTTGTTAATACAAATCACGGTGAGGTCAATATTTCTTCTGGCGGCATGAATAAGATGATTACCTCCAATAGCAGCCGCGTCGCCATCACCAGTGAATACTACCACATCCATATTCGGATTTCCTAATTTAATGCCTGTTGCAAAAGAAATAGGCCTTCCATGAGTAGTGTGTAATGAATCGCATTTGACATATCCTGGTATTCTAGATGAACATCCAATACCTGATGCCATATTTATATTATTTAAATCCATTTGAGCCATTTCCATGCCTTTAAAAAAGGCATTTAATACGGTTCCATTACCACAACCAGCACAGAAAATATTGGGAAGCCTATCCTTTCTAAGATATTTCATGAAAGGACTTTCATTGGTTTCTTCCATTGTTTAAACTCCTTAATTATATTATATGAAAAATTTAGACTGATTTAATTTTAGATAATATTTCAGCAGGTTTGTGTATCTCCCCGCCAATTTTAGGATGTAGATAAACCTGAGATTGTCCAGCAGCAACTCTCTGTACTTCATAAAACATTTGACCTAGATTCATCTCTACTACTATAAGTTTACTTGCAGATTCTGCTGCTTTTTGAATCTGTTTTTCAGGGAAAGGCCACGGAGTATCTATTTTAATGTATCCTGCTTTAATACCCTCCTCCCTGGCATTTTTTACTGCAGTAGTAACTGATCGGGAAGGGGCCCCATAAGATATCAGGATTATATCTGCATCTTCACAAAATTCCTGTTTTACTCGGGTTATATTATCTCTATTTTTTAATATTTTATCACATAGTCGATTAACCAGTTTAGAGTGTTGTTCTGGTCTAGATGCATCAGGATATCCCTGATCATCGTGAGTAAGTCCAGTTACATGTAAATTATAGCCTTCTCCAAATGGCGGCATTTCAGGAGTATCTGTGGGATCGGCCTTAAATGGTAGAAAATCTCCTGGAGATTTAGATGGCATTTTACGACTAATTAAATCAGTTTCTTCTCCTATGGATATTTTTTCCCTCATATGTCCCACTATCTCATCTCCCAGAACTATAACCGGTACCCTGTACTTTTCTGATAAATTAAATGCCTCCACAGTAAAGTCAAAACATTCCTGGACAGAAGATGGTGATAGGGCTATTATTTCATAGTCTCCATGAGATCCCCACCGGGCCTGCATCATATCGCTTTGAGAAGCCATGGTGGGCTGTCCTGTTGATGGAGAGCCTCTCTGAATATCAGCTATTACTAAAGGGGTTTCAGTCATAGCAGCATAACCAATATGTTCCTGCATTAAAGATAGTCCCGGGCCGGAAGTGGCGGTCATTCCTTTAACCCCCGTCCACACCGCTCCAATAACTGATCCCAATGCTGCGATTTCGTCTTCCATCTGAATAAAGGATCCTCCTTCTTTAGGAAGAAGTACAGCCATGCTTTCTGCTATTTCAGTTGAAGGTGTAATGGGGTATCCTCCAAAAAACATACACCCTGCTTTTATGGCTCCATGGGCACATGCTTCATTGCCCTGAATGAAATATTCATTATTCATCGTCTTCCTCCACCTTTATAGCTTGATCAGGACACATCAAAGCACATAAATTACATTTAGAACATTCATCCTGATTTTTTGGTATGGGGATGTGCACTCCCTTCTTATCCAAAGTTTTAGATTGCTCATATACCTTTTTAGGACAGAATTCCATGCAAATATTGCATCCCTTACATAGATTAGGGTCTAGTTTTATCATGCTAATTCGTCTCATTTTTTTTATTAGATTTAAAAATAGTTTAGATTTATTTATTATAAATAATTAATCATTATAATTATGCTCAAATATCATGTTTTAACTTTAGTTTCCAAGGATTTTTTTGAAAATTCTTAAAAAATTAGAGTATATAATAATTAGATTGATTTGGGGATTTAAATAATTTTTTTATTAGAAATTCAACTTAAAGAATATTATCGCAATCTAATAAAATCCTTTGATTAAGGAGATGGCAACCTATAAAAAATTAATATTATTCTTCCTTTATGCTCTCCACATACATTAAGGGATAATTCAGATCAGGGATAAAATTCATTCTAATTACCGCCCTGGTTTTTTTAAAATCACAATGGAGTTCCACGTCCAGCATATCTCCTGTGAGGGAAGTATATTCAAATTCCGTATCTAATTCAGCTAATATATGAGGATTAATCCGGACTTTAATCTTCTTGACTCCTGGCTGTAATTTAATACTTTCTTCAATGGCTTTTTGAAGAGAATCCGCACTTTTCAAACTTACCGGAGTTCCTATGAATTGGTGGAAAAGTGCACCCATGCTTATGGCCCCCTCAAATATAGCCCTCTCCCGGGAAGATAGATTGCTGAAATATTTTTCATTTACTTTATCTTTATCATTGATATCCATAAAAACACCTTTATTAAATGAAATCAGGAGTTAGATTACATTAAATACCAAATAAATTATTTATATCAGATAACTTTCCAGTAATAAAATCAGGAGGAATAGGGAAGAGATAGGCCAGTGTTAAAAATAGTGTTAAGGCGATTACCACAAATAATACTATTTTTTTATCCTCATTTACCGGGTAAAAGTAAGTCAGTGCCAGTCCACCAATTAAAAACCCCGCGATCATTAAGATTGCATAATAGTTCTCAGGATTATCCTGAGTAAATGTTTCATTTAAGGGTGTTAAACTAACTAAGTCTGTTTCAACTATCAAACGTTCCCGGGCAGAGCCTATAGGATGACAAGTAATTAAAAATAATTTTTCACCCTGTTCCACTGATATTCGGTAGGAAGCCGGGACAATAAAGGTATTGTTAACCCTATATTCACCTTTTCCCACCCCCGGCCATTCCAGGAAAACAGAATCACCTGCTTTTAATCCATCCAATTTAAAAAAAGGTGATCCATACATGGTACGATGTCCAAAAAGAATAACAGTTCCATTTCCAGGTTTCATGGATTGAGGTTCATGATATACACCATAGGAAACAGATTTATTATTAATATTTTGAGTAACATCAATAGAGGGCATTACCACAACCGCAGTGGTGGTATTGTTTTCCATTACAATTTGGGATGCATAAAAACTTACATCAATTAAAAAATAAAGGGATATGATCAACATTCCCACTACAATAAAAAAGGTAGAGATTCGCATAGGTTATTTACTCATTAATTCTTCTGAAATATAAATATTTTTAAATTTTAAAAAAAGGATCAAGGGGTTAAAATAAAAACCCCGGTTTAATGGCGCATAAACTTAGCGTAAACTACACCGGCACCAGCTACTAATGCACCTACTATAAATAATCCATAGGGAACACCAGTATCTCTGGTAGGAACTGAAGTAGTATTTTCCTGAGCACCTGCTGTTGGAATAGAACTGGAACGCCCCTGGGTGGCGCTGGATGAGCTTCTACCCATTGGCCATTCATAGACGTAGTTGAATACTCGAGAAGCACCTGGTTCCATTACTACATCCCAGGAAGCAATTTGAGTATCAACCGCAAGTTCGTCATCTAAGAATGTCACCCGTGGATTACTGTGTGTTAATTTAGAGTCAACAGGGACAATAGGTGCTCTTACTATACCGGATACCCTGGTGGAGTCCACATTGGTTAGGCGGAAGCTGAAGTTTCCTTTCCACCGTAATATATCCAGATTAGGATTTAAAATTTCCAGTTCATTAGGAACAAACCAGGAAGCCATAAGGCCAGGTTCTGGTACCAGTGGCCAGTATACACCATCATCGGAATCCGCCCTTATAATATACGAGGGTATTTGTCCCATTTGTCCCACAGCAGATAGCTTGAAACAAACAGATTTAGTTTCCCCGGGCTGAATCTTCCAACCATAATCTCCTCCCAATTCAGGATATCGAGATTTGACCATTTTTACTGCAGCAGGGCTGGTCCAGTCAATAACCCAGAGTATGGTATTGTTTTCTGCTTCAGCCAGACTACCCTGATATGCCTGACTTATTTTAAAGTATTGCACATGATCATTGTTATTTTTAATTGTTACCAATATTTCCGCGGATAAATCCGAAAATTTATAGCTGGTAGCCTCTGGATTTTCCACTACCCAAACTTCTGATCCCCAGGACATTCCGGCAAAAGCCAGTATCAATATTAAAACGATGCAAATTTTATCCACTTTCATTTTAAGTCCCCCTTTTTGAATTAGAGTATAAAAATAATAAAGTGGTTGAGGGGTAATCAACCATATATGGTTCTTAATTCATTAATCATCCAATTTGGAGCTTGCTGAGTAGGAACTGTTAGAATTATGCTGTCCATATTCTGTATTAAGAATAAAACATTTTCTCTAGGTACTTCCAGCAAGAGTAAGTACTGTGCATCCAGTTCACCAAGATTGGATGTTCTCTCAAAGTCAGATAACTTGATTCCATAGTTTTGGAGTAAAGCCCTTGTTTCAGCTTCATTAAATCCTCCTGATGCAGCTGCCCTTAATAGTTGTTCCACATCAGCAGAAGATGTTTGTTCTCGTTGGCTTTGGGAAATCAGTTCATTAACTGAAAAACTCTGGCCACGGGTCACCCTGGCATCAATAGTTCCACTGTCTTTAGCCCTTAATATTGCCAGAACAGTAGCTCCACTAATTTGAGGAGTTGAACTTTCAGGTGTCTGAGTTGTTTGAGCTGGTTGTGCTTCTTCTCCCTCTTCTGTTTCATTTTGTTCAGGTTGTGCTTGTTGTTCCTGCTCCGGAGAAACCCTCAGATAAACATCCACCATATTACCCACACTAATTAGGCCCCCTGCCGCCTGTAATCGAGATATAATTATGGGTACTGCCACGGTATCCGGGGTTTGAATTTCCATATTAGCCAGAACAGTAGCATCTGCCTGGGAAATAAATCTTTGGGCATCACTGGCCTTCATGATTACATTTTTCTGAGAACCAGAAGTATCCTGTTCAGGTGCAGACGGATCAGTGGAATAAACAATCATTACCCTGTCAAAAGGATCTTTTTTGCTATTGAGTTGCTGGTTTTGATATGTTCGCCAGGAATTAGTAGCCGGGCCAATCACATCCACCGACAGTACCTGCTCAGGAGTTACTCCTGCATCAATATCAGCTAGAAGAGCCTGTTTTTCAGGGTCTACAGCTAATGGACCTTTAAAATAGGCATTAATTTCATTTAATTTGGTTGCCTTAGCATCCTGCAACGTTTCTTGATAAGGAGCATAAACAAGGAAATAATAACCAGAAGCTACCAGTATTATCAAAATCAGACCGAAAACCGCCGCACCAATAATCGTCCTTTGATCATCATCATCGCCAGGCAATTTTCTTCCGAAAGGACCCCCACCAGAAGCAGCTTTGGCCCCTATAGGCTTTTTAGCTTTATCTTTAGGTTTAAGCCTGATTTTTTCATCGCCCTTAGGCTTGATTCTAGGTTTAGGCATTGGTCGAGCTTTCTTAACTGGACCCCTCGAAGGTTTTTCTTCACTCTTATTCGCTTTTCCAGATATCTTACCAACCAGATCTTGGATTTTGCCTCCCACGTCAGACGATTCTTTCTCGCCGTTTTTCCTCAGATCTGGAGGAGAATCTTTATTGTTTTTCTTTTTACTACCTTTCAACTTATCTAACATGTGGACCACTTCTTAGATTCGTGAATAAGGCCAAAATGGGCATAAATATTATGAAAGTCATGGTTAGGATGAATAAAATCATGGCCGGGATATTCATCAAACTTATTTGAATGTTTTGAGGCAATGAAACTGTCAGTATTAATATTAAAGACAGTCCTGCAGTTTTAATGCTTCTTATTTTAGGATACTCTAGGGTACTAATCATTAATAAGGACACGATAGTCATTATCAGGAGAGCTATGTCCTCCCTAAACATACCGGTAAGATAAAATGATGCCAGCACCACAGCAGTAATAGGTATGGGCAATCCCACAAATTTATCTTGTGGAGTTCCAATTTGTGAAATGACATTGAACCTTGAAAGCCTCAATATACCACATATTACTATTAAGAGACTTACTAATATATTAATGTATCGTATATCATATGATAAAGTGGCTGAATACAAAAAGATTCCCGGCGCAACACCAAAGGATATAACATCACATAATGAATCCATATTTTTTCCAAATCCTAATTTATCATCCCTATTTATTTTTCGTGCCACCCATCCATCAATAGAATCAAAAATTACTGCAATTAATATTAATTGAGCAGAAATTATTAAATAACCGTCCATGGCCATTATAATAGCCATAAATCCGAATACAGCATTAAAAATGGAGAAAAGGTCTGGAAGAGAAAAGTAATCTTTTATTCGCATAGTTTCTAGACTCATTATTAGACTCCCTGGTAATTAAATTGTAACTAAAGACTAATATAAATATTATAGGAATATTCTGTAATTAGAGTTACCTACTACTGAAATAATGCCCCAAAAATAAAGATAGTCGTATATTATTAAATCATCCTATTAATTTAATATAAAAATCTGATTAAAAAAAGCTTAAATATCACTTTAAAGAGGCCATAACTGTTTCTCCAGCCTTGGGTTTATCTCCTACTTCTACCATTACCTTAAATTTTTCATAGGGTACTATTAAATCAACACGGGATCCAAACCGGATCATGCCTAAACGACTCCCTATATTTACCTCATCCCCCACCTGAACATATTGGACAATCCTGCGAGCAACAAAACCGGCTATCTGAATAACCCCTATTTTCCCATATTCAGACTCAATAACAATCAGATTTTTTTCATTTTCGGTCTTCACATTACCAAAGGCCACCTTGAATTTTCCCGGGCAATATTTAGTTTTAACCACCTGGCCTGATACAGGAGCACGATTAACATGAACATCAAAAGGAGACATGAAGGTGCTAATTAGAATTCCTTTTTCGTTTTTTTCCAGAACATACTCCATTAAAGGGTAATCATAATCCACCTGTTCTATACGATCAATTTTGCCCTTTAAAATTCTGCCATCTGCTGCTGCCACCACAATTCCTTTATCCATTGGGGAATTTCTATTTGGATCTCTAAAAAATTGCATTAAAAATGCTATAAAAGAAAAAAGAAGAAAACTTATTATAAAATAACCAAAAAGGAATGGTAAAAGTGCTAGGGTAAATAGTATACTTGCTTTTTTGAAAGTTCCTTTGACGAACATGTGCACACCTGGTGATTAAGAGAATATTAATGAAGTAATTTTTTTAATTAAATTTATAGATTATTTAAGTAGATAATGATTATTTTCTATTAGCACCTTGCGATTGATAATAGCATATAAAGTATATAATCAGTTATGTGCATTACCGCCTATTTAATTTCCCTTGAAATTAGTATGATATATAATAATAGATAAATTAATTATATATTTCAGCATTGCCTTGAAATTTATTAATATAGATAAAAATAGATTTAATAAATCTTATTATAATTACGTTTTTTATATTTTAAAATAAATAAGGGCATTATAACTAGATATAAAGACCTGAGAGGAAATATATGAAATTTTATTTTAATAGGTGTGGGAACATATTAATTAATGAAAAGTTTATATTAGCACATATAATATATAATCCAGAATCAATTAAATATTTGGTTGATAATTAATGGAAAAAAGAAAAATGGTTAGTTGGGATTACATATAAACATCTATAAATTAATATTTTATAAAATGTTTTTTAAAGTAATTTAAAATGAGTATTTTTTTAAATTTATAACTATTACCCTCCTGCGAAGTGGTATTAATGATAGAAAGTAAAATAAAAGTTCTTAGAAAGGCAGCACAAGTATCTACTGCCCAGGATTCAGATAAAATATGGTGCGTTATTGCCGGTAATGAAGAAATGGTTAATAATGTAGCATATGCCGCAATATCTGCTAAAGAACGAGTTAAAATAGTTTTTCGAGAGCATGTTAATTTAAAAGAGTCATTTGTTCGAAAAAAATTTGATTTTATCATGTTACATGGCGACAGCAACATTATAAGAGAATTGAGTTTGATTTGTAAAGAAAATGGTGGAGCTTATCTAAAAATAGCCCCATATTACGTTAAAAATGAATCAAATCTAATATTGCTGGTGGCACCAGATAATGCTATAAAAAAATTTGCAGGAGATGCTGAAAAAGATAATATTAAATTTTCATTTATACTGGAAGATAAAACGACTGGTTTTATAGAAACTGATGTTTCCATAACCAATCACCTTCCTAAGCTACTGCGTGATGTGATAGATCCCTTATTCAAACTGACAGATATGGTTCTGTCAACCATACTCATCTCAACTGATGAGCAGTACATTAAACAGATAAAAAAAGTTGCTAATTCTAACCAGATATTCGTTGTAGAGTTCAAAGAAATTATTGAGGAGGAGTAATATGTTCTCATTTGGAAAAAAGAAGAATAATGAAGAAGTAAGAAAAAAATCGCTTAATGATACTTTAGGAATTGATTTAGGTACTTTAAACACCGTGGTGGCCAAGCCATCAGGGGATAAATTTGATTTATATAAAATTCCATCAGTAGTAGCCGTGAAAAAAGAAGACCCGTCCTATGTTCTGGCTGTAGGTGAAGAAGCAAAGATGATGCTGGGCAGAACTCCAGAAGACATAGTGGCCGTAAGACCACTACGAAAAGGAGTTATTGAGAGCGTAGCTCAGGCAGAAGCCTTGCTGGTCTATTCAATTGAACTGGGATCAGGAGAAGACAACACAAGTATTGACCGTATAGTAATTGGAATACCCGGAGATGCTTCTGAAGTAGAAAGAAATGCTGTAGAAGAAATTGGTAGAAAAGCTGGAGCCAGTTATGTACTGGTAATCAGTGAAGGACTTTCAGCTGCTATTGGTGCAGGTTTACCTATTGCAGAAGCTACCGGAACTATGGTTATTGATATTGGGGCCGGTTCCAGTGATATAGTTGTAATTTCACTAGGGGGAATCACCGACATAGAAACCATCCGCTGGGGTGGAGACGATATTGATGACAATATCGTGGACCAGGTAAAGGAAAAGTATGAAGTGGAGATAGGTATTCACGAAGCAGAAAAAGCCAAAATAGGGGTGGGAATGGTACATTCCAATATAGATATGGAACTGGATAAAACTACAGTTATAGGAAAGTGCATGAAAACCAATAAGCCTAAGGAAGTAGAGATTGACTCCAATATGGTGGCAAATGCTGCAGAGCCAATAGTAGTAAAAATTGTTGAAGCATTAGCGGTAGTCCTTGAAAGACTATCCCCTGAATTAATATCCGGAGTATACCAAAAAACGGTGGTTGTAGGTGGAACTTCACAATTAAAAGGCCTTAAAGAAAGGATTTATGAAGAAGTGGGAATTCCAGTAGAAATATCTGATGACCCTATGACAGTAGTGGCTAAAGGAGCAGCCATTGTAGCTGCAGAACCCCGTGCATTAGAACCTGAAGTGCGATTGAAAGCCATGAAATAATTCCTTTTCTAAATTTTTTATTTTTTTTATTTAAGTTTTTTTTATTATTATTGAAGATTAAATTAAAATTTTAAAATCCTGCTATAATTAAAGAAATAATTTGAGATACTAACATGAAAATATTAGGCATTGATGAAGCCGGGCGTGGACCAGTTATAGGTCCTTTAGTAGTCTGTGGAGTTCTAGTTTCTGAAGATCAGTTGGAACTTATGGAAAAAATGGGCATTAAAGATTCCAAAAAAGTAGCTCCAAAAAAAAGAAATCTCCTGGCCCGTAAGATAAAAAAAATTGCAGAGTGCTTTGTGGTAAAAATTTCTGCCAGGGATATTGATAATATGCGGGCAAAGGACATAAACCTCAATGAGATTGAAAAAATTGCCATGATGAAGATTATAAAAGAATCCCAGGCACAGTCAGTGATTATTGATTCAGTAGATGTAAATCCTTCCAGATTATGTAGTGAAATTAGTGAAGTATTAGGCCCGGAGATTGACATTAAGGCAGAACATGGGGCAGACGATAATTATGTGGTGGTAGCAGCTGCCTCAATTGTGGCCAAGGTGGAAAGGGATATGGAAATAGAGAAATTAAGTCGCCAATATAGAAAATTAGGCAACCTAGGATCTGGGTATCCCAGTGACCCCCGTACCAAAGCCTTTTTAAAAAATTTTAAATACGACAATATGCCGGAATTTGTACGTAAGTCCTGGGCAACTGTAAAGAAAATGAAGGACAATTAAAAAATTGTAAAAATTAGAAGATTAATAAGGACCCCCTTAATTTTATGAACTTATGTTTATCTAAAAACACATTCTATGAAAGTATTTAAATAGAGACCTCTAATCAAATGTTAGGAGCAGATAAGTTTATAAGATAATAACCCAATATGATTTGAATTAAATTAAATACAATTTCTAATAATAAAAGATGATAAAATGATTCTGGATTTTTTTACCAATACACTGGGAACTATCCTGGAAATGTTTAAAAGTGGAGGCATAATCACCTACCTCATTGCTATAGTAGGTATATATGGTGTATTTACCTCACTGGAAAAAATTGTTTATTTAAAAAAAATATCAAGAGTAAATACTGCTCAGATAATTGGAACCGTTAATGATTCTATGGAAAAAGGAGGGTCACTTGAGGCACTAAGAGCCATCGGCCAATTCCAGAACCCTATATCCAAGATTATTTCTGAAGCCCTTAAAATTGGATACCGGAATAAGGGTGAAGTGGAAGATGCTATGGAAAGGGTATTCATCGTGGAAATGGGTAGGATGACCAAGGGCATGGAAACCCTGAAAACCATTATTGAAATAGCTCCCCTGATGGGTTTGATTGGTACAGTTATTGGTATGTTTTATACCTTCCGGGAAATTGGAATGAGTGCCGAACCTGCTGCCCTGGCTGAAGGGATTTACATCGCATTAATAACCACCATTATGGGTTTAAGTGTAGCCATTGTACTGGTACCCTTCTATTCATATATAAAAAGCCATATTGATAAAGAAATGGACAGCATTGAACTTGCCAAAAAAATGACTAACTGGAGCTATGCTGTAATGAAAATAAAGGTGGATGCAGATCTTGAAGAGGCTATAGAGGCCTTACAGGTATCAGAAGGGATTGTTAATGTAAAAAAGATAAATGATCCTGAGGCTAATATCTGGGTGGCCTTCAAACCCAGTATGCTGGAAAAGAGTATTAACAATATCATACTGGAAAAATGCAATACTAATGCCGAAATTGTGATGAGTAAACTCAAGCAGTAAAACATCCACTATCCCGGCATTAAAATAGAAACTTTCCTAAAATAAATAAAAAAGGGTTTTTTACATGACTATGGATATACAAAAATACCGTAATCAACTAAACAGTAGTAGCCCTAAATTTAATATGGTTCCTTTCATTGACATTCTTTTTACCATATTAATCTTTTTAGTGGTTACCAGTACATTTCAGGTTGCGGATCAATCAGCGGCAGTTACCGGTAAACCAGAAATAGATGAAAATGCAGGTCCATCTGAATATTATTTAATACCGGTGGCGGGTTTAAGAGAAGTACTAGTTAATGGGGAAGATATGTCCCGTTTTATTAGAAATAGTGCGATTGCAGTGCATACCCGGGTGATTGATGAAGGTGAGCTTATTATAAAACCCAAGGAGGGTAAAATAATAATTACATCCCCACCAGACCTGCCTACAAATAAAGCAGTTAAATCTCCAGAATAGTTTAAAAAAATAATTCCCGGAAAAAGGAATATTATTCGAATTATCAGGTGAAAAAGATGTATCTTGGAAGAATATTAGCATTAGGAAGTAATGAAAATGGAACATTTGTAGCCTACCGGGTTTCCAGCAGATCTTTTCCAAATAGAATGGCTAAAGAATTTGAAGGAAGTGCTGCCATCATTCCGAAAGAAGGCTATGAAAAAGACATATTTGAAAGTCCTTACATTGCCTACAACTGTATTAAAATTGTGGATGATGTGGCCGTGGTATCCAATGGATCCCACACGGACGTAATAGCTGATAAAATATCTTTAGGGATGAATATAAGGGATGCTATTGCACTTTCTCTTCTGGCCATGGATTATGAAAAGGATGATTATAATACTCCCCGAATTGCAGGGGCAATTAAAAAGGAGGGAGAAGGCTTTATTGGAATCGTGACTCACCAGGGCATATTGGTGGAAAAAATTCCTGCCGGTGAAGTAAGATACATTTCAACCTACGAACACATCGCCCCTCAAAAAGTACAATTTGAAGCAAAAAATTCTAAAGAGGCGGCAGAATTTATAATGAACCAGGGAAAATTTGAAGAATTCAGTAATGAAGTTACCTCAGCCGCTGCTTTTGCTGGTGCTAACTGGGAATTAAGCACCATCTAGTATTTATCTAAAATTAAAAATAGCCTCTTAATCCTTTTAAATTCTAAAAATCCAGCGAATAAATCTAATTAATTAAGAATAAATAAATTTATTATATTTTTATTTTGAAACACAAATTTTGCCAGTTTTATATGGGTGGGTTAATGAAAATAGAATTAATTGGTCTTGAAAATTTACCTTTAGTAAAAAAAGATGATGATTTATCATCTTTAATTGTAGATGTTGCCTTTAATCAGGGACTGAAGTGGAAAGATGGGGATATTATTGTTATAGCAGAAACCATTATATCCAAAGCAGAGGGAAATTATATAAACCTGGATTCAATTAAACCCGGTAAAAAAGCAAATCATCTGGCCCAAAAAACTGGTAAAAGTCCAGAATTAATGGAAGCTATATTAAACCATTCCCGAGAAATAGTAAAAGTAGGAAATGATTTTATAGTAACTGAAACCAATCATGGATTTATTTGTGCAAATGCCGGAATAGATGAATCCAATGTTGAAAAAGGTTGGGCTACTCCTTTACCCCTCCATCCAGATAAAAGTGCCAAAAATCTAAGAAAAAATATAGAATTAAAAATTGGCAAACAATTAGCAGTTATTATTTCTGATACCCAGGGAAGGCCCTTCCGGGAAGGTGCTGTGGGAGTGGCCATTGGAAGTTCCGGGATAAAAACTATCTGGAATCGGAAAGGTGAGATTGATCTTTATGGGCGTAAATTAGAAACAACTCAAATCGCAGTTGCCGATGAATTAGCAGCCTCAGCCTCATTAATAATGGGCCAGGCTGATGAAGGTATGCCAGTAGTGGTTGTAAGGGGTTACTCTAGTTTTGAAATTCTAAAAGATCCTGAATCTGGAGCTCAAGATCTAATCCGACCTAAAAAATATGATGCATTCCGCCAATAAAAATAATTTAGATAATACCAGTTTAATTTGCCTCCATCCATATCAAATATTTTTTTAGAATAAGGCTTGTTAATCACAAAGTATATTTAAATCTTTAGATGAGAGTTATTATGATCACAGTACTTTCTGGTGGTACCGGAACCCCCAAATTAATTCAGGGTATAAAAAAAATAGTTGATCCGGAAAAGATTAATGTGGTAGTAAATACGGTGGAAAACGATTATTTTTCAGGAGTTTATGTTGCTCCTGATATCGATACCGTGCTTTATACCCTGGCAGATATCATAAATGAAGATACCTGGTATGGGATTAAAGACGATACATTCATAACCCACCATAAGTTAAGTGAATTGGGAACACCAGAACTCTTAAAAATTGGGGATAAAGATCGGGCTTTTAAAATACAAAAAACTAATTTAATGGAAAAGTACGATTTATCCAAAGTTGTTGATATTCAAAGAAGTAGGTTGGGTATAGCTTCCCGGGTTATTCCCATGAGTAATCAGCAGTCCCGGATAAAAATTATCACTCCCTCCAGGGAAATTAGTTTTCATCAATTTTTAGTTCAGGAACAGGGAAAAAGTCCTGTAAAAGATGTAGTTTACAATCAGGTGGAACCTGTACCTGAGCTGGTGGAAAGTATAGAAAATTCAGAAATAGTGATTATTGGGCCTTCTAATCCTGTAAGTTCGATTGGGCCAATAATATCTTTAAAAGGAGTTAAAAAAGCTTTGAAAAATAATTATGTTGTGGGAGTATCCCCCATAATTGGAAATAATCCAGTAAGTGGGCCTGCAGCTAAATTTATGGAAGCTCTTGGTTATGAAGTATCGTCCTGGGGAGTCAGTACCATTTATTCTGATTTTTTAGATAAATTTATTATTGATGAACAAGACGCTGCTTTAAAAACTAAAATAGAAAAACTAATTAAAGAGGTTATAATAACAAAAACCAAGATGCGTAACATAGGGGATAAAATAATGTTAGCCAAAGTAATTTTGGGTGAATAAATATGATACAGATGACTCTAATTCAAATTGATAATTACGGGCCCTGGACAGTTACTCCAGCTCCAAGGACCGAATCCGATCTACAAATTCTACAGGCAGAACTTTATGCAGATTTGCAGAGGCAGTTTGCTGCCAAGCAGGGACTGGTTTTTTTCACCCGATTTGACAATATGCTGGCTGTAACCAATAACAGTGATGTGGAAGACCACCTCCGAATTCAAAGATCCATAAGGAACAGATACCCTATAACTGTCAGTATGGGAGTAGGAGCGGCTGAAACACCCTATGATGCACAAAGAAATGCTTCTAAAGCCCTTCAAAATTATGGTGGTGCCCAATCTGAGGATAGAAGTGAAATCCTGGCTGTTGATGGTCTGGTTAATAAAGAAGAAAGTTTTGTACAGTTAGCCCATATTGATATTAATGGTATTACCGAATCCCTGACAGACATAGTCCCTGCTTATGATACTTCTTTTATTGTTAATAGAGTACAGCATTTTTTAATGAAAAAGTTAATTGAAAAAGGGTCATTGCTATTTTTCATTGGGGGAGACAACTTCATGTCCCCCTGCAATGGACTTGAACCAGAGGGTTTACTTAAAATTATTGAAGAAATCGAAGCAGAGATAAATGTGGCTTTAAAAGCAGGTATAGGAAAAGCCCCTACAGCTGAAAAAGCAGCTAATCTAGCTGATTTAGCTTTAGAAGAAATTCGTGATGGCTTTACTTATGATCTGGTTCATGTGATGAAAGAATGAACATTTTTCTATTTTTCAAAAAAAAGTCTAAGATTAAATAATTCCTTAAAATTTATTTTTGTGAGTGTGAGTTTTATTAAAGTACTTGCTCCTATGGCTGGAATAACCAATGCGGATTTCTGTTTAAAACTTATCCCCTGTGGATTTGATATGGTGACACTAGGAGGATACAATGCAGATAAACCCACCATCCATGCTGGGAAAAAAATAATGGAAAGGGGAAGGCTGGAATTCGATATATCTGAAGGGGAATTAATAGACAAGATTAAAAAAGAAGCCGATGAAATTAAAGAAAATTGGGATGGTAAATTATCAGTTAATATTCGTTCCCTTACCCCGGATCCAATAATTGAAATATCTAAATTAAAGAAGGTGGATGTGGTGGAAATAAATGCCCATTGCCGTCAAAAAGAAATAACATCCATTGGCTGTGGACAGGCTTTACTTAGCAATCCCGATTTTATGGAAGAATTTGTCTTGCAGGTGGTAAAAAAAGCTAAAAGCAAAGTTTCTGTTAAGATAAGAGCCCATGTACCCGGGGTAGATGAGTTGAAAATAGTAAATATTATAGAAAATACCGGGGCAGATTTTATCCATGTGGATGCCATGAAACCAGGATATAAAGAAGCAGATCTGGATTTAATCACAAGAATCAAAGATAGATGTTCTATTTTTATAATTGGCAATAACTCCATAACTGATTTAGATTCTGCCCAAAAAATGATTGATTCCGGTGCCCAGGGGATATCCATTGCCCGGGCAGCCATGGCAGGTAAATTGAATTTTGATTTGTCAAAAATTAGATTAAGTTAATTTTTTTTTAGTTGAAAATTATTTTCAGGAAAAATTAGAATGATAGCTTAAAAAAATTCTAAGTAAAAAAAATAAAATTTAATAAGCTATTGCATATTATAGTTATATTAATTATAATTAATTGTCAAAATCGAAGTGTGATTATATTTAATTATAAAAATTTAAGCTGCATAAAATAATTATATTAATAATAATTGTATGTGCAGAATTAATAAATAGTATTTGATAATAAATATTTTTAAAAGGTGGTTCAATGTCTTTTATTGTGCTGGAAAACATTACCAAGAGTTTTAAAGGAGTTCCTGTTTTAAAAAACTTGAATTTGACCATAAATGAAGGTCAAGTCCTGGGTATTTTAGGTAGAAGTGGTTCAGGAAAGTCAGTCCTCATAAATATGTTAAGGGGGATGAAGGATTATAAACCTGATGAGGGTAGTATCACCTATAATATAGCAATCTGCCAGGAATGTCTGCGTGTTGAGCCGCCATCTAAAGTCGGCTCAGTTTGTGGATGTGGATGTGGTAGTGAATTTGAAGCACAGAGTGTTAATTTTTGGGACTCTGATCGTAAGGTTTTCGCTGCAATTAAAAGAAGAATATCCATTATGCTGCAGAGAACCTTCGCCCTTTATGAAGATGACACCGTAATTGATAACGTTATAAAATCCATGATTGACGTGGATTATGAAGAAAGTACTTATCGGGCCCTGGATATTCTTGAATTAAGCCAGATGACTCACCGAATTACCCATATTGCCCGTGATTTAAGTGGTGGAGAAAAACAAAGAGTAGTTTTAGCTCGTCAAATAGCAAAAGACCCTATGCTCTTTCTAGCAGACGAACCTACCGGTACTCTTGATCCTAAAACTGCCGAGTTGCTACATCAGGCCCTGATTGAAGGGGTTAAAGAAAAGGGCGTGACCATGGTGGTAACCTCTCATTGGCCAGAGGTAATGAAAAAACTTTCAGATTATGTAATCTGGCTGGAAAAAGGGGAAATAATTGCAGAAGGAAACCCTACTGAAATTGTGGAAAAATTCATGGCACAGGTCCCCTTGCCAGAAAAGGGAGAAGAATTTAAATCGGATGCCCCTATAATAGAAATGAAAGAGGTTAAAAAACATTACTACTCCATTGATCGAGGGGTAGTTAAAGCTGTAGATGGAGTAAATCTCACCGTGGATGAAGGTGAAATCTTTGGAGTGGTAGGCCTTAGTGGGGCCGGCAAAACCACCTTATCCCGGATATTATTCGGCCTTACTGATCCCAGTTCCGGTGAAATTATGGTAAGACTGGGAGAAAACTGGATCGATATGACCCAAAAAGGCCCGGTTGGTAGAGGGAGAGTTATGCCTTATCTTGGAATTTTACACCAGGAATACAGCCTTTATCCCCACCGAAATGTTTTAGGAAACCTGACTGAAGCTATAAGTCTGGAATTGCCTGCAGAATTTGCAAAAATGAAGGCCATATACGTATTAAAGGCAGTAGGATTCGATGATGAATATGCCGAATCAATTTTAAAAAAATCTCCAGATGAGTTAAGTGGTGGAGAACGACACCGGGTAGCTCTGGCACAGGTACTGATTAAAGAACCCAATATTATAATTCTAGATGAGCCTACCGGAACTATGGATCCTATAACCCGGGTTCAGGTTACCGATTCCATAATTAAAGCTCGAGAAGAACTGAATCAAACCTTTTTAATTATTTCCCACGACATGGAGTTTGTGCTGGATGTTTGTGACCGGGCCTGTCTCATGAGAGGGGGTAAAATACTTAAAATAGGGGAGCCGGAATCTATTATAGAGGAGCTAACCCCTACTGAAAAAGAGAAGATGCTGGGTGAAGAATAAATTTTTTTTTATTCTATTATTTATTTAATTTTCTAATCTTTTTCTTAAATTTATATATTTTAATAACCAAACTAAAAAAATCAATTAAATTTAATTATTTAAATCAAGATAATGGAGGATTTTTATATGGAATGGGAAGATGCACCATCACACGTATGTCGCGGAGGAGATAAAAGAGCACTTGCTTTTTGTTGTCCTCCTGTGAAACCTTGCCCTATATTACACGCTTTAGAAGATTCTAATCGTACACCACAGGAATATATAAAAATAAAAGAGGAATTCGGGAAAAAAACAGCATTGGGACAGGGAGAAGGAACCTGTTTCGGGTCTTTAGTCTGGTGTTGTAAACCATCTAAACCCTGCCCCTTAAGGGATATGGTTATGCGCCGAATTGACATGAGTACTGACCAATACATGAAACTGAAAAAAGAATTATCAGAAGAATTGGTAGGTAAAGATGATTATTCCGATGAAGAAAGTATTAAAGCCCTTTCAGATACATTTAATGTTTCAGAGGGAGAAGCAAGTAACATTCTAAAGGAATGTGGCAATGATTTAAGAACCGCCATGAAAGTCTTAAGAATGAAGAATCTGGAATAATTATTAATTTCTGGAGTTAATTTTTATGGGCTGGACTTCGCTTTTTCTGAATATGGAAAAAAAGAAAGTTTTAATCGTTGGATCAGGCGAAGTAGGCCAAAGAAGAGCACTTAAATTTCTTGATGCTCATTCAAAAGTGATTATAACTGGGGGAACCGTCCCTGAAAAACTATTGAAGTTAGGTGCCATTGAAAAGCCAGTTAATGAAATAGAAAAATGGATTAAATGGGCAGATCTGGTGGTAGTAGCTAGCGGCGATAATGAATTAAATAACAAGGCAGCTTTACTTGGTAAAGATAAACTTTTAAACCGGGCTGACTATCCTTTAGAAGGCAATGTTATAGTTCCCACCAGCTTTTTTTTGGGAGATGCTCAAATATCAATTTTTACAGGTGGAAAAAGTCCTTTAATGGCCAGAATACTTAGAAAAAAAATTCAAGAAGCTATTAAAGATGAGGATCTACTTCAAATTGAATTACAACACTATGCACGGCAATTACTTAAGGATAAAATAAGTGATCAAAAAAAAAGAAGAATTCATCTCTACCAAATATTAAATAACCCAGATATAATTAAATTATTAAATGAAGGCAAACTGAAAGAGGCTAAATCTCAAGTAAGGGAATATTTAACTAAAATTAATGGAACAACCCATGGTTTCTAATTATAATAAGGAGGGAAGTTCTTGATTCTGAATATAAGAGTTGATCACAAAATCGCTGATATTAATACTATGGAAAATTCTACTGCTACCTTAGAAGACCTTATTCAGGATTTAAGTAAAAAGTATGAAGTTCAGGAATCTATCTCCCTCAATACCTGCAACCGGGCGGAATATTACCTGGTACTTAATGAACTTAAAGATGTAGATATGGACTGGAATGGTTATGAAAGTAATTTTATAATAGAAAAAGACGAAAAAGCCCTTAAACATCTTTTAAAATTGGCTTCTGGTTTGGAATCAATGATTATTGGGGAAGATCAGATACTGGGCCAGATAAAAGATGCAAAAAAAGCAGGTTTGAAGGATGGAAGTTGTGGAACCGTCCTGGATTGCGTTTTCAACAAGGCCATCCATGTAGGTCAGTCTGTTCGACATAAAACAAATATAAATAGGGGTTTTGTTTCTATTGGATCTGCTGCTGTTGAGCTGGCAGAATCTATACACGGAGATTTAAAGTGTAAAAAGGTTCTGGTAGTTGGTGCCGGTAAAATGGGAACTCTCGTGGCTAAAGCGCTGGTTGAAAAACATTTAAAAGCCATAGTTGTTTCTAATAGGACTTATGATCGTGCTGTAAAATTAGCTAAAGAATTAGGTGGCTATGCCATTCATTTTGACCGTTTTATGGAAGCTATGTCCGATGCAGATGTGATTATTAGTGCCACCGGTGCCCCCCATCCCATATTGACTTATGATAAGGTAAAAAAAGCAGTTCCTCCTCATAGAAGAAACTCGCTGGTAATGGTGGATATAGCAAATCCCCGAGATATTGAAGATAGAGTAATGGAATTAGGAGTTAAGGTATTTAATATTGATGACTTACGAGGTATCGCTAATAAAAATAAAAAATTACGTGAAAAAGAAGCTCTCCAAGCAGAAAAAATTGTAGAAGAAGAGTTAGATCTTCTTTTAAATTCATTAAAGCATTTTAAAATTGAACCAGTCCTGCGGGATATTAGAAAGAAAATGGAAATAGTCAGAACTAAAGAAACCCAGAAAGCTTTGAAAAAGCTGGGAGACTTGCAGGGAAAAGAACATGTAGTGGATAATCTTACCAGATCAGTGGTGGATAAGATACTATATGATATGATCCTGAATCTTAAAAAAGCCGCAGAAGAAGAAGATGAATCTCTGATTGAAACTTGTAAACTTCTTTTTTCAGTCGAATAGTTTTTTTATTTATTTTTTTAATAGCGATCCATTATACCTAAAAACCGGCTGGTTAAAATAGCCAGGTAAGGGGCAATTATTACGTCTATAATAGCACCTAAAGGATAATCAATGGAATGTGCCACATCTTCCAGGAAAAAAGGTTCTAAAAGCCAGATAATTATCCCGGTTAAAATGCAGGTAATTACGAATTTTTGAATTTTGACTCTTTTTATTCTTAAGTAAATCTCTTTAAAATTAAAAGCAGATCTGAATCTTCCTTCATGGTGAGCCATATTAAGAATAGCTCCTTGAAATAATATGAAAAATATTAGGGATCCTGCAGTTAAAACCCAAAATAATAGTTCATTATTAGAAAATACTTCTACTGTCCAGTTTGAGGAGTCTGCTATTAAAAATATTAAAAAAAAGATTAGTGGAAAAGAAAGATAAATGGTAAATACCACTGAATCCTTTACACCATGTTGGAATAAATTTTTAAGGTTATTAAAATGGGGTAATTGATCATGGCCCTTCACTGAAAACTCTATTATTCTAAAAATATATCCCGCCTGGATGAAAAATAAAATAATCCACACCAGAAATACCAACCAGATCCAATCTAAAAATGATTTTTCCAAAGATAGCCTATCTAAAAAATCAGTTAGAACAAACAGTATCCCTAAAGATATGAATTTAGTCCAGTCTGAAGCAGCATATCTGCTGGAGTCTAAAAACATTTCTTTGATATTCATGGATTTACCGCCATTTATAAGTTTGAATTAAATAGACTAGGCAAACATGTTCTTGGGCTCATTCTTTTCTGTTTGATAATTTTTAAGGGCGTATTCAATATCTTCCCTGTCCACTGTAGATTTATCCTCAGAAATGGCCTTGTGCAGAGCGGTTTTAAGTAATTTTTCTTTAATATCTCTTCCTGACATTCCTTTGGATGATTGGGCTAATTTAGTACGGGATACTTTTACCTCCAGAGGCATGGATTCAATATATTTTTCAATCATTTCCCTTCTTTCATTCTCATCTGGTAGTTTAAATTCAATTTCCTCTTCGAATCTACTCCGGATGGCATAGTCTAGAAGTGAAGGATTATTAGTAGCTCCAATGGTAACCACCCCCAGGTTATCTTTAATTCCATCCATTTCAGTTAGAAGGGCATTAACAACTTCGGATACATCCCCTCTTAAAGACTGGAATTTACGATCAAGGGCAATAGCATCAATTTCATCAATAAATATCACAGAGGGTGAAGTTTTTGAAGCCAGATCATATAAATCGTGTATTTGTCGAGATCCATCCCCCACATGATCTCCAATTAAACTGGTGGCCTTTATCAGGTATAGAGGAACTTTTAGTTCCCCTGATAGTGATTTAGCCAGCATGGTTTTACCTGTACCGGGAGTACCATAAAATAGCACATTCCGGGGGGCCCATCCCTTGAAGTGTTCCGGGTCCTTCAGGTACTTTTGTATAATCTTACATTTCAATTTAGCCTGTTTTTGGCCAATCACATCTTCCATTTTGATGTCAGTTTCCATATTTTTAATTTCATTGATTTCCTGATTATCAATCAAAATAATAGATGTTGAGGAAGTGATTTTAGAGTTATCAGGATGGGCTTTTATTACTTTAAAAGCAAAGTCGGGCAATATTTTTTGATCAAATAAAAATGAACCCTCCACTGCATTAAAGCCCTCCCATTGTTCCCGGGCATAAATTTCAAAAAGTTGTTTATCAAATACTTCTATTTTGGGAGTATCAATTAAATTACAGCTGAAAGGGTACCCTACGGGTTGTAAAACAACCACTTTAGATTCTTTCAAGGAATCCCTGGAATTTATGGATGATTTATTTTCAATAATATGTGAATCATAAACTATATTGTTAAATTTCACTGCATCACCTGAATTTAAAAAAAAGTTAAAATATAATGATAATTGTTTTGTATTAAAGACATATATGCTTTTGGAAGACTATATATTTTTTCAAAAAGAGATTAGATTAATATCTTGAGGGGATATAAATTCCCATGAGGATTTAAAAATAATATTCAAAAGTTGAACCCGGGGCAGAAATAGATACATTTGGCTAAGGATTAGAGGTTGATACCCACCCCAGGACAACGATTGATAGAAACCACGAAACATTGCAAACACGAAAAATGATAATTTCATGGTATAAAACAACCCCATAAACATCTAATCAATTCAAAATACTTAATTTTGAAAAGGCAAAAGCCTTAAATGAAACAAAAGTTGAACCCGGGGCAGAAATAGATACATTTGGCTAAGGATTAGAGGTTGATACCCACCCCAGGACAACGATTGATAGAAACCACGAAACATTGCAAACACGAAAAATGATAATTTCATGGTATAAAATTCTTTATTTGACACTGCATTTTGAAATTTTATTTTTCATTAATACATAGATTAATAGCATGAACAAAAGTTGAACCCGGGGCAGAAATGGATACATTTGGTTAGGATTAGAGGTTGATACCCACCCCAGGACAACGATTGATGGAAACCATGAATCAGCAAAAAATCCCTGGATAAGAAGGTTTTTTGGCAGAAGAACATTAACCAGGGTTTTGCTAGATTGGATGAAAAGTAGATTTTTTAGGTATGCCTAAAAACTCTATAGTTTAATGTGGATGTTTCCCATATATAAAGTTTAGGTATGCCTAAAACTACTTAATTAGAGGTAGGCTTTTCTAGTATATAAAAGTTTAGGTGTGCCTAATTTTTATTTCATATTATCAAAACAATTTTTAAGTCGCAGTGCATCCTGATCAATTAAAGGAGTCTCACAGATGATGGTTGAATTCCAACCACTCTCTTTTAAAACTTCAAGTAATGGCTTTACCGGAGGTCCATATTCTTTTTCAGAGAGAATATGGTGTTTTTTTTCACCTGAATCGCCAAATTCAATGCGGGTAAAATGGCAGTGCAGATGATCTATATCCAGTTCATTGTCCAGTATATCTAAAATTTGATGATAGTCCTCTCTAGATTTAATTTTCCCACCACTCCGGGCATATAAATGTGCAAAATCAATAGTAGGCTGGAATTTATCCAGGGACTGACAAATATCAATAATTTCTTCTAAGGTACCTAACTGAGATTTTTTTCCAGTGGTTTCCGGGGCAAAAGTGAAATTTTTTATTCCTTCTGCATCCAGTTTTTCAAGTACTGTTTCTAAAGATTCCTTACATTTTTTAAGGGCTTCTTCAGGAGTATATTTGGTATAAAATCCTGGATGGAAAACAATACGATAAGCTCCCATCCATTCTGCTGCCCGGGCAGACTGGACTAGTCTTTCAATGGACCTTTCGATTACTGCTGGATCAGCTGAGGAGAGATTAACATAATAGGGAGCATGCATGGAAAGCAGCACCCCGTTTTTTATAGAATTTTTTTTAAGTTCCTGTGCCGGATTTTGAGAAATACGCACCCCATAAGTGGCCTGGTATTCATAAGCATCCAATCCTTTATCAGCTAAAAAATCACATACCTGAGGAGTCTTGCCTTTATATCCAAGGGGGTTTCCTGCTGGCCCAAATTTAACTTTTTTAGTCATTTTAATCATCATTCATATTACGAAATAATTTTCATTTTTTAGAATATCTTAGCAGCAAACTTAGATAAAACTATTATTCATTATATACTATTATATTTTATAAAAAAGGAATTAATAAAAAAAGAGATAGTTTATGGAAATATATGATTTAGCCATAGTAGGAGCCGGGCCAGCCGGTTGCATGGCCGCCATAAAAGCTTCACAACTAGATAAGAAGGTAGTTTTGCTGGATAAGAATAATTTAATAGGTCGAAAGCTTCTTTTAACAGGCAATACAAGGTGTAACTTCACTAATACCGCCAGTCTGAAAGTTTTCCTGGAAAAATTCGGAACAAATGGTGCATTTTACCGGGATGCCTTCAATAAATTTTCTAATTGGGATCTGATAGAATTTTTCAAAGAACAAGGGCTGGATTATAAAGTGGAAGATTCAGGACGAGTATTCCCCATTACTGAAAAGTCTAAATCAGTTGTAGATATTTTAAAAAAAGTTTTAAAGGAATATCACGTGGAAATAATATATGAATATGATTTAAAAAATCTTAATAAAAAATCTGAAATTTTCCAGTTATCTTCCACGAAAAGTAAAGTAATTAACGCCCATAAAGTAATTATGGCAACAGGTGGATCAACTTATAATGTAACTGGATCAACTGGAGATGGTTTTAAGTTTGCAAAATCATTAGGACATCAAATAACTGAATTAAAGCCAGGTGGAGTTCCACTCATAGTTCAGGAAGAATGGATTTTCAAATTAAAGGGTGTTACCCTGGAAAATGTGGGGATGAGTATAGAATACCCGGGCAAAACTAAAGATTTGCCTCGTGGAAACCTTCTTTTGACACATTTTGGTATTTCCGGGCCAGTTATTCTTGATATGAGCCATGAAATTGTGGAAATTATGGACAAATATGGAGATTTAAAGCTCAAAATTGATTTTAAACCAGATATGAATCAAAAATCACTAGAATCCTATTTAATGAAAGATTTCCAGAAATACCGTAAAAAAAGTTTAAAAAATTATTTAAATTATCATCTACCCCAAAGCACTATTTTACCATTTCTAGCAACCATAAACCTTGATTCTCAAAAAAAGTTGAATCAAATAACTAAAAAAGAAAGATTGGATTTAGTTAAGATTTTAAAAGGTCTTCCTTTGACCATAGTTGGTCATCTTCCTTTGGATAAAGCACTGGTTACCTGTGGTGGGGTTTCAAAAAAGCAAATAGATCCCCGCACCATGGAATCAAAATTGGTTAAGGGCTTGTACTTTGCCGGGGAAATAATTTCCGGTTGTGGGCGTCGGGGAGGATACAACCTTCAACAGGCCTTTTCCACAGGTTATGTGGCGGGAGAGAACGCCTCAAAATAAATTTAAATCCATTAAAAAATAGTTATAAGATATTATCCCTGTTTTAAATGGATTTTATCCTTGATTTATAATTTCCAGGCAAATTAAAATCATGGCTTTGAATCTAAAGAAATAGCCTGTTTAATAAAATCTTCCAGATGAATATTTATATCATCTTCATTCCTGATTTTATAGTGCCTGATTTTTTTACCGGTCCCCTCAATAAGATTATCAGGGTCTTTTAAAAGTGTTCCCTGCCAGAATTCCAGGTTTATATGATTTTTATGTATTACAATACCAAATAAAGGTCTTTTTTTGCGGTAGGTGAGATTGTTCCATTTAATTTCTTCGTCCAGATCAGAATCAATATCAAATATTTTTTTTTCTGATTTTAAGAGCAATCTTTTTCTGGGGAAGATCATATGATGTTAAATATTCCTGCACATCTACTCTTAAAGGCAATTTCTTCACCTTAAGTAACCCGGATTAAAAAAATGGGAATTAAATTATAAAATTCCCATGGCTTTATTGGTTTTTTGGATAGATTTTTCTGCATTGTCTTCTATTTCCAGCATGGCCCTTATGGCATCCACATTTTCAGGTACCACATCAGACTCCTGGTGAACAGCCTGCATATAATATAGTTCTCCATCCACAATATTCAGGGACTCCTGCCAAACGGGTATTTCAAATAAGTCATTTCGAGATCGTCCTAATTCTTTAGCATATTCCATTATCTCTGCGGTGGATCCTAGACCTTCTTTGGCTTTTACCAGCATTACCCTGGAAGTCTTATCCAGAGTTTCTACAATATCGTCCACTTCAACTTGATTTTCCAGTTCCACCATTAAGTTATGCTGGTGCATGAGGGTGGTGGGTACCAGAAGGGCCACCGTATTGATATTAACATCATACATAACTGTTTTAAGATCCGGTCCATGGTGGGAGGGCACAGTAGGAGGGTTAGGAACCACTGCATTGATGGGGCCCTTATTTACCTGTGAAGGATCGCCTCCTCTTCTTACCATTACGGCTCTCACCTTTTTAATTCCACATAAATCATGAATGGGTTTTAATGTCCTGCAAAGACCAGTAGTATTGCAGGATACCACCCTCACATGATCTTTCCCCCAGGAATCATCGTAATTAGCAAAGGAATTAAAGGATAAACCTACATTGTCGTGCTTTTCTCCGCCCTGAAATATGGCCTTAATTCCTATTTCTTTGTATTTTAGTAAATTTTGGGCTCCAATACCCTCAGGAGTGCAATCCACTACAATGTCTGCATCATGCAGCATTTCATCCACAGTACCACTAATTTCTATCCCTGCTTCCTGGAATAATTTTTCCCTCTCAGGTATACTGATGTACAACTCATAGCCCTTTTCTACCGCCATACGAGCTTCAAAGTCAGGTTTTGTTTTACTAACCCCGATTATTTTAAGGTCATTCTGGGCAGAAACTGCATCTGCCACCCTCTTTCCAATAGTTCCGTAACCATTTATTGCAACCTTTTTCATAAAAATACCTCCCAAATTCAGGCTAAGATTTCAGGTCCCATAATACATTTGAGTAGATTAATTGATTTTGAGAAAAACAATTTATATCATGGAATTTTTTCACCATAAGGATATGGATTCTATTAATCAAATTTATAAGATTATTTTATTGGATAGTGAATATAAATCTTATCCAAATTGGTTAAATTACAAAATAATTATAAAAATTTAGTTCTAGACTATAGCTATTCTTCCAACTATAACACAATAATAAATACCTCTTTTTATAAATAATATATAAATTATTAAATTTAAAAAGTAGGTGTTTAAATGGAGAGAAACGATTACGGTTTAATAATTTTAATTGTGGCCATAGTAGCCCTTGCCGGGGGCCTGATTTATTTCATGACCACTGCCACCACTAACTTTGAAGAAGGAAAATTAAACTTCCAGATGCAGGGAGGCTGGGCTCAAAGCCAGGTCATAGGGGATTTCAATAACACGGTGTATTCTCAGGTAACATTTACCCGACAAATTAGGGATCAGTCTGGAGAGGATCAGCAGGCATTTATAAATGTGGAAGTTAGAAAAACTGCAGGGACCGTTAATAATACCCTTTTCCAGGAAACACTACTCAATCAATCAGGATCTTCTATAAGTAATGTTGAGATAAATGAATATAACTTCAGGCAGTATCAAATAGTCAGTAGCCAGGTGGCCCATGAAATATCAACCATGGAAATCAATAATTTCATGATTATGGTGGAATATATTTGCCCCCCATCTATTCAAAATGAAACTGAAGAAGCATATAATTCAATTTTAAGAAGTTTAGAGATCAAGTAACCAGTTATTGTTATTTAAAGGGTGATTTATTTGGATATAGATGATAAAATTGTTCCAGAAGAAAAATTAGCACTAATTACCAAGATAGGGCCTCCAGAAATGATAGGTGTATTGATTGAAGATATAGCATACTGGGCAGGAGCCAATAAAGTTAAAATAACCGGCCCTCCATTTGCTATTTATTACTCAAACCCACAGAGTGTTCCTCCAGAGGAATTTAAATATGATGTGGGTTTTCCTATAGAAGGAGAAGTTAGTGGAACTGACAAAATAATGATTGTAACCATACCTGAGCACCGGGTTGTTTATGCTATGCACAAAGGTCCTTATTCTACTTTAAGTCAGGTTTATGATAGTATGGTGGAATTTGTGCTGGCCAATAATTATGATGTTATTGGTTCTCCCAAGGAAATATACATAAATAACCCTGAAGAAGTACCGGCCAGTGAATTATTAACAGAAATTCAATTTCCAGTTATAAAGATGTGAGGGATTCCTCCACTTTTTTATCTTTTTTAGCATGTTTTTTACAAAAAATAGATTATCAGGAATTAATTTATTCCTGCAATCTCATGGAAAGCATTAACCAGATAGTCCACCTGCTCTTGAGTCATACCATAAACACTGCATTTAAACCATTCTGTTTGTCCTCTTTTAATCCCCACAATTTTACGTTTTTTCAATTCTTCATAAAGGAAAAATCCCCGGCGAGGATGATTCTGGGCAATTTTATGAAAGGCAGGAGTTTCGAATCGTACCAAATCATGAAGGGTGGGTTTAATTCCAAGTTGATTTACTCCTTCAATTTCTTCCATTTTAGCTGCAAAATATCGTGATATTTTCAGGTACTCATCCCATTTGCTTACCCTTTCCATTACATAAGGCAAAGAAGCCATCAGGGTGGCCAGGGGTGCACCCCTACTGGTACATCCTAACATTTCCAGTTCCTTTTTTTCATGACGTGAGGACCGAGAAAGAACCAGATCGGCCCATTCTTCTTTAAGGCCTAATACTCCTATTGGTCCCGAAGCTGCCATGCTTTTATGTCCGCTTCCCACCACAAAATCCATATTAAATGCTTTAGCATCAATGGGTAATCTGCCCATGGAATAGGCACAATTTAAAACCACCGGAACACCGGCATCCCGGCATATTTTACCAATTTTTGCAGCATCAGCAAGATTACCATAATTACCATCCACATGGGTTAAAAGAGCTAATTTAATTTCTCCTTTTTCATCTAAAGCTGTCTCCAAAACTTCTTTATATTTTTCTGGAGTTATACGATATTCCGGATGTGAATTGGATGGTACTTCTATCATATTTAACTTATTGCGCTCTGCTGATAGATGAGTGGTGTAATGGGAATTTCCATCAACCACAATAGTATCCCCTGGTTCACAAAGTGCATGCATAATAGCAAATTTCCCTTCCCTGGCCCCATGAACAGTTCTGACTGTATCAGCATTAATAAATTGGGCCAGATCATCTAAAAATCCCCGAATATTTGGTTTTGGGATTTCATCTAATCTTCCGGCACAGTAATCACACACACTGTAGCCATCTCCAAATTCATAAAGGGCTTCACGGGCAGCTGCCGGTAAAACTCCGCCACGTTGTAACGGGTTAAGATTAAGATTTTCTCTTTCTAAAGTCCGGTTAATACCATAATTTTGACATTCCATCCATAATCACCTGAATAAAATAATTAAATAAATATGAATCTATTTTTATAATGTAATTAAATCCCTGATTATATTTATTGATAAAAAACCAAATTAAATCTTCTATTGGTTAGTAGTTCTATTAATGATTAAATTAAAACCTTTTTTTATATCAGATTTTTCAGCCCCACCTTTTTAGCCCATCGAACTGCTTCTTCTATCTCAGATGAGAAAGGTATTCGAGATATTTCAGGGTATTGATGAGCATAATAGTCAGGATGGTACTGTCCCATGATATTTACGACCGTATCTGGGCCCAGATGCTCAGCAATCCAGCTTAATATAGGTTTAGTGCAGCACTCCACATGCCCGGGAAGTATCAGGTGCCGGATAATTAAATTTCCAGATTCATTAGCCATTAAATGATTTCTGGTTATCGTATTCCAATAATTATCTGCAGCACATAAACGAGAAGCGCACTCATCATTGCCGAATTTAAAATCAGATAAATATAAATCCACAAACCCCTGCAAAATCCACATTGATTCTTCACTCATGAAAAAATTACTATTCCATATAACCGGTAAATTTTCTTTGCAATAAGACAGGGTGCGTATAATAAAAGGCAGGTGGGGTGTGGGTTCACCTCCTACAAAGTTAACATTGATTGATCCCTGTTTTCTTCTGGCATCTATTATACTGGCTAATTTTCTTTCACTCAGGTGAATACCTGCATTGATTCTCTGACTGATATTCCAGTTCTGGCAGAAAACGCAATGAAGAGTACATCCGGTGAAAAATATAGTATGGCTGGGTATCAGAGGAGCTTCTTCACCAATATGTAAGAACTCAGAGGCAATAACTGGTTTCTGACAGTTACAGTAGCCTGATTTATCAAAAAACCTGCTTTTACGATTAACTCCGCAACTTTTTTCGGCTCTGTCAAAAACTTGGGGGTTAATTGTCGAAAACCTTTTTCTGATACTGAATTTCTTTTCTGATGTTTATTCGTGACATTACACCATTTTTAATCTTCATTAGCTTCTTAACACTTTTAGGAAAGGTTTTTTGAAAGATGTTTTCTATTTTGTTAGATGTTCGCTGGATATTTTTATCATCTAAGAACGCGAAGAAAGTTTTAAAGTAAGGACGCAACGAATTAATGATAATAAATTGAATAATCTTCGAATACTCTTTAATTTTAACTAAAACTTGGTTAAATTTATTTCTAGCATTTTTTAATGATCCAACTTGAAATAAATTGAATATTTCTTCTTTTTCTTCTTTTATTTTGTTTATTTCTTCTTTTGATACTTTATTTTGTTTAATATAGTTCTTTATGATTTTGTTAAAGTTTTTAAATGTGTGAAATAAACACCATTGGTGTTTAAACCCTAATTCTTCGATAATTGGTTTATATTTCTCATCTAAATCAGTGGTAATGGCAATTCTATTTTTATTTCGAGTATTTTGATCTAAAAACTCTTTGATGTTCTTAGAATTCTCTTTAGAGTATATTTTGTCTGCAACAATAATATCCTGTTTACTGTCGATTAAAGTGAATCGGTAATTCCATACACCTTTAATTTTAACCCACTCTACATCAAAAATGTAATATCCCGAATAACGATATTTAGAATCTTTTTTTTTATTTTTATATTCAAGGATCCAGTTTTCAATTGTTTGATGTGAAATATGGATTCCTGTGTCTTTTTTAACTTTATAAGCAACGTTACGCAATGATCCAAAGAATAAACCTACTAATTCAAGACATTTACTCTTAAAATCACGCGTGAAATTACTATTATTCTCAATAAGTTCTGATATATCTGTATTAAATTTTTTATTACATTTTTTGCATTTATATGCTTGAATTTCGGTTTTAATCTTTTTTTTATTATAAAATATGAGTTTTCTTCCTTTAACACCATTTTTGATCACGGATCTGGTGAAACATTCCGGACAAAAGGCTTCCAACATCTCAATATGAAAAATATCTTTTTTATGCCATGTTTTTAATGTTTTAGATACTTTATATTCTTTTTTGCAGGATTTTAGTTGATTTTCAACATATTTTGACAAACCTTCGCAAAAATAGGAAAGTTTATAACTTGGATCAAACAAATCAGTAATTGGAGCAAGTGTTTTTGTTTTTTGCATGCAAAATACTATGCTCCATTTATTATAAAAGTTTTTAGGTTTCTATTTTATAAAATAACGGGTTTTTAGAAGAATTTAAAAATTTTTTATCAAAAACATAAAATCAAAAACCCCCAAGTTTTTGACAGTGCCCTTTTTTCACATAAATAGCATGATTCTGATATTTTTTCAGCAATTTCCAGTTTTAAATCCAGCAAACTTCTTCGGGGAGTTTTAGAAGCATTTATTTTCTGGTAATAGGATTTAAAAGTATCCGGATCAGGTGCTGCTTTTTTTTTACTATAAATTTTCCGGAAAAATGAATAATATCTTTGATGCTGCTCCCATAGATCATTTAAAGAGGTTTTTTGTAGCGTATTTTTTTCCTCATATGTTTCAATAAAATATGCCAGCTTAAAGCGAGCTAATTTAAGATTTTTACTTATTTCTAAATAGTCCCTAATTACCCGGGATATACTGTTACTCCATTTTTTGTGTTTATCCAGTGGTTCTGGCCGCCACATTATCCCATCACCCCCCGATCAGGGATTAATAATGTTACTTAAAAGACAGTAAAAAATTTGTGATATATTAAAATTTATTAGTCACCCACCACTCGCAGTTCCTGGATTAAGATTTTTGGTAAAATAAATGGTCCGAATTGTTTTATTTTAGATTCCAGGGCATTCATTTTTTTCAAAGAATCAAAAATATTTCCAGATAACATTGATTTTTTAACTGGATGGATAATCTCTCCATTCTTAATTACAAATGCATTGTTAGCTTCCACTGAAAAATCACCAGAAATAGGGTTAGCAGTATGGGCCCCCAGAACATCACTCACCATTAGGGCATCATCTAACTGAGAAATATTAATATCCTCTTTAAAATCCATTATGATGTTAGTGGGGCCTACTGAAGGATTTTCATTAAAAGATGACCGTATACCATTACCGGTACTTTTTGATTGGCCCTTGTGGGCATTATATAAGTCGTAAATAAATCCCTGGAGTATTCCCTCTTCAATTAGTGGTGTTTTTGCAGTGGCGGTACCTTCTCCATCAAAGGAAGAAGAATTCATACCACCTCTAAGAGTGCCGTCATCATAAATATTTAATGTGGAAGAAGCTATTTTATGGTTCAATTTATCTGCTAATATTGATCTGCCCCGGAGAACATTATCCGCATTTATTGCATTCAGGAAGGTACCTAAAAGACCAGATGCTGCGTGATAATCTAGTATAACTTCCATATCCCGGGTTTTAACTTCAACACCACCAACAGAATCTTTAGCAATCTTACAAGCGTTTTTAGCTATTTCTTCTGGTTTTATATCGAAAAATCGCGAGGATTCAGATTCATAAGCTGTTGATTTTTCACCATTTTTTTCAGCATTTACCGCCACATATCCTGCAAATCCAGTGGATGATTCCATGCCCTCCACTTCATTACTATTCATGATTAAAATCTGGGATTTGCCTGAAGAAAATCCTCCGGAAGTCGGCTGGCAATTTTCTTCTTTTACTGTGTCAATCATGGTCCGAGCAAATAATAGAGGTTCCTGGATTTCCATGTTATCAAAATCAGGATCATGAATATCTTTTACCTTTTTGTAATTTGAAGGATAAGCTAAAGAGAAGTTTTCATCCTTTTGGTTGGCTTTAGAGTTAAATACTGCTCTTTTAACTGCATTTTTTATCTCATCCATGTTGGAAGTATAAGAAAAGCCCATTTTTCCATCTATAATGACCCTTATACCCATACCCAGATTAGATTCTTCTTTTGCAAAGTCCAGGTTGTCTTTTTGAAATTCGATTTGCATTATCTGCTCTTTTTCCAGATATATCTCCGCTTGATCTGTATATCTTTGAGCTTCTTTTAGAGCTTTTTGAGCCATCTCTTCCATCATAATATAAACCTCTCTATAGCCTCTTTTACCCCATCACCATATTTTTTAGTGGTGATATAATCAGCCATTTTTTTTAACTCATTATCTCCATTGGCCACAGCCACTTTAAGTCCGGCCACCTTTAAAAAATCAATATCATTTTCACTATCTCCCACCGCCATGATATCCCTGGTTTTAATACCGAGTTCACCGGTAATTAGCTCCAGAGAAGATCCCTTATTCACCTGGGGGTCAGTAAGGTGCAGGGCAAACTGGGTGTCATATACCTCAATATCAAAGTCTTTAAGAGTATTTTTAACCTGATTAACCGGTACAGTACGACGTAATGCAATCTCAGAGACTCTTAAATCTGAAAATCCAACCTTTTCCACGTCTTCTTTAGATTTAAGATAATCAAAGGCTAATTTTGATTTTTCATAATCACCCAGTACCTTTACTTCATCCCGGGATATAACCACCCCTCCATTTTCAGCCACTAATCCTCCGGAGGCCCCTAATAAAACAGAAGTAGCCATGGTAAAGCATAAAATATTCCCTGTTACAATTATAACCGGTATACCCTGTTTTTCAACTTTTTGTATGGCTTCTGCTGCACTTAAACAAAGTTTCCGAGTAGGATCGGTTATAGTACCATCTATATCCAGTGCCACTGCTTTAATATTCATCTTCATCCCCGTAACAGGGTTTAATATTTTTAATCATAATGAGCTGTAGCGGTAGGCAATATGGCAGGTGCCCTCTTTAGAGACCATGCAGGCCCCAATAGGATTTAAAGGATTGCATTCTTTTTTAAATAAGGTACATTCTTCGGGGCGAGCAACCCCCCGTAATATAGGCCCACATATACATCCAGTAGGTGCCTCTTTAACCTCTTTTACCTGAATATCGTATTTTTTCCGGGCATCAAAGTCTGAAAATTCTTTTCTGACCTCATATACGGATTCTGGTATTTGGGGAAAGCCCCTCCATTCCCTGCTGGTTATTTCAAATACATCTTCCAGTGCCTGTTGAGCTTTTATATTGCCCTCATCCTTTACTGCTCGTTTGTATTCATTTTGAACTTCTGCTTTACCCTCTTTAATCTGACGCAGTATCATATATACTGCCATTAATATATCAAGTGGATTAAATCCAGCGATAACCTGTGGTATTCCATATTTTTCAGAAAAAGGAACATAAGGATGAGTTCCAATTATGGTGGAAACATGCCCTGGTTCAATTAAGGCATTTAGATTAACTTCTCCGGATTCTATTAAAAATTCCAGGGCCGGAGGAATCAGCCGGTGGCAGGATAGTATAGAGAAATTCTCAGGAGGTCCTGCCAGTAATTCAGAAGCAGTGGTAGGAGCGGTGGTTTCAAATCCAGCCGCCATAAATACCACATCATTATCTGTTTTTTGTGCTATCTCAACGGCATTGTTAACCCCATAGACAATTCTAACATCAGCTCCATCTTCCCTGGCCTGTTGCAGTGAGCTATCTGATCCTGGAACCCGTAGCATGTCCCCAAAGGTGGTGATGGTCACTCCTTTTTCAGCCAGCTGCAAGCATTCATCTATTTCCCGGGCAGGTACACAGCAAACCGGGCAACCAGGCCCAGCTACCACCTGTACTTCTTTTGGAAGCAGAGTACGTAATCCGTGCTGCATAATGGTGTGTTCATGTGATCCGCATACATGCATAATCTTTACTGGTCTTGAAATCTCCTGAATACGTCCAATAATTTCTTTGGAAAGGTTTTTCATGTTGTCACCTGTTATTAATAGCATAATTAAGTTATAATTGTTTAAAATAATGAATTCAATTATAGCAGAATCTGGAATTCATATGATACTGATTATATCCCATCATATTATATTAAATAATATGAAATGAATCTGCCCCTGGAAAAATAGTTAGGCTTAAAATCAAATATTCAGGTTTTCCCTGATTTTGCTTATTATTTTATTCCTTAAGCTATAAGGTAGGATTAATGTTTCTCCACATATTTGAATGGTGCTTTTACCAAAGCAAGGGTCTGAAAATGATTTTTTCTCAAATTCAAGTTTCTGCTGGTAGCGAGGTATTACATGCCACTCCAGATGAAGTAGTTTATTCTCTTCAATTTCACTTAAAAAACAGCCCCAATTAAATAAAGTGGCTTTGAAAGCTTTTTTTATGCTTTTTTCCAGTTGATAAACAATTTTTATAAATTCCTGCCATTCAGCAGGCTTTAAAGAAGAAAGATGACCTGATTCCCTTTTTAAGGACACTATGCAAGTTCCCAGGTTTTTCTGGTCAGGATCTAAGAAAATATACCAGTATCGGGTCTGGGTTATCAGGTCCCTAGGATGGGGTTCTGTTTCCATGGAATAATATAGAAAGAAGGGATATGATAAAGATACTGATGACAGACCAAGTAATTGCAATGGAAATATTTTTTTGTAAATTAAAGGATTTATTTCACATAATATAGCTAAAAAATAGTTAATTTCATAATATGAAATTAAATATAACTAATAGGATTAATGGTGTTTGAGTTAATGATATTTAAGACTCCATTAGGATCTTCTATGAAGTCCCGGGTCCCCATGTTATGGGAATAGGTTCCCTGATGATTTTGGCACCTTTAGCTTTTTAGTTCTTTATGGTGGTTTCTATGTCTTCAACGTCTATTCCCACCGAAAAAAGGCCAGTTTCATCTACTGGATTTTTAATAAGTTCTATTATAGTTTCTCCTTCACCTTTTAGTAGTGTAATTGTCCCTGCTGCTCCAATATTGTATTGGCTATCATTTTGAATCCCATAACTTCTGTGTAGAGTTTAATTGAATCTCATATCCTTAACTATCATAGTAGTTTATTTAATTTTCATATCATCACCATGCCATCTTAACACTCTTAATTACATTTTATTCAAATTTTTGATTTTTTTTGTGTTTTTCCTTTTCATATCTTCGTTATAGAATTGTTAAACGAAGTTCATAATTATATCTAAATTGTGAAACCTGATGAAATTAGAATAATTATATGAAACTATTTATTATTCCCTTAAAGTAGATTAACATTAATCATCATTTTAATTTTAACATAACTTCATTAATGGGTTATTATAAATGTTATCATAATTGAGGTAAATGGAGTTAAGTCTTGTCTGGCAATAAAATATGGTTTTTAGGTAGGGGTTTTGAGGAATACTTGTTAATGTTCAATTTAAATTTAAATAACCTGAAAAACTGTCGCATATTGGATTGTAATGCTGGTGCCAGTTCTTTTACCACGCACATGCATAAGAGGGGCTATGATGTCACTGCCGCTGATATGCTATATGGCCCTAATCCCGAGGATATAGAAAAAATAACTTCCCATGATTTTAAAACTTTGATGGATGCCCATAAGGGTCTGGAAGATAAGGTTGAGTGGGGTTTTTTTAAAGACCTGGCGGAAATGATGGCTTACCGTGAAAAATGTTATAAAGAGTTTTACCAGGACTATAAAAATTCATTTAATCATCGCTATGTCCCGGAAAAACTTCCTGATTTAAATTTCCCAGATAAAAGTTTTCATCTAGTTTTATCTTCCCATTTACTATTTTTATATGATGATAGGCTCGATTATGAGTTTCACCTGGATTCTATTAGAGAAATGCTCCGGGTTAGTAGGGATGAAGTCCGTATATACCCCATTATAAGTATCAATGGTAAAGGAAAGCATTCAACCTATTTAAAACAAATCATAGAAGACCTGAGTCCTGACTATTACCTGGATATTCAACCGGTAAAATATCAGTTCCGTAGAGGTGCCAATGAAATGCTATGTATTAAAAAAATAAATAGGAATAGAGATAGCTGTGGCCTGGTAACCTATGATGCCATAAAAGTAGAAGGCAAATAAGTTACAAAATAAATGAAAAGCCCATTATTAGTAGAAAGTGGTGTTTTTTAATTGATCAGTATATATGTATAGATTAAAAGTAGGTTATTTCTTTAAGTTTTAAAAAAATATTATTTTCATTTATTGTTTTCCATAAACTGCCGGGTACTTTCCACCAGGATTATATCGGAATATTCTTTTTCAAGATTACTGATTAACATTACATCCTGTGATGAAGCAGTAGCAAGTCCAGCCAGATCCATAGGATTTTTTTGTGAAGATGCTAATTTAATAGCTTCTTTTACTTCTTTTTTCCCAAATGGAACTACTTCTATATTCATTTCTGACAGGAATACATCCACCATGGTGGGAGTGTTGCCATTATTCAACTGCCAGGAGAGGTATTCCAGGTAAGATAACGCAGATAAATAACATTCTTCTTCACCTTGAAGTAGATACTGGCAGAAATCTTTATCAAATAAGGCAGATTCATCAATAACTATTTTCATGGATCCATCTCCCCATTGGCTGATTCCAACATTCGTTTAGTAAGAGCAGTTATAGTCATAAGTTCCCAGTTTCCTTCCTGATTTTTAACAAAAACTATCCTATCTCCCGATTTAATATTAAGATCCTCCCTTACTTCCCGGGGGATAGTCACCTGAAATTTTTTTGTAACACTTACCATTATTTCACCTTGCACATTATTGTAATGTAATACCTATAAAGTCTATGTAGGAAATTAATTTAAAGTACTCCATCATAATCAGTTTTTGAAGAGGTTTCATGTGCAGTGTAATTTTTATTGAGTTGTAATCTAAACTATTTTTTAAATACTGATGGTATTTTTCTTAAATAACATCACATTAAGCTCTGTTCTTTCTTACTAAAGAGTAGTGAAGATACTAAAACCATCATTACTGCAAAAGCAGAAATCACAATTATACTAACACCCAGGGGTAAAGCCGATTCACCTAGAATGGCATATCTTAAAGCGTCTACCCCATAGGTTAAGGGGTTTAAGTAAACACCAGTCTGGAGCCAGGAGGGTAAGCCCGTAATGGGAAATAATGCTCCACTTAAAAGGAACATGGGCAATACAATAAAACTCATTATAAGATTGAAACCCTCCATACTATCAGTAAAAGCTGCGATAACCAGTCCCAATCCCCCCAATCCTACTGACATAACTAAAGCAATCCCCATGCACAGTATGAATACCACCGGAGTCATAGGAACTCCCACAATAAAGGATAATATGAGCAATATAGTGGCTTGAATTACTGCTGCTGTGCTTATACCCAGGGCCTTGCCCATTACAAGTGATGGTCGTGAAATAGGAGCTACCAGAATTTCTTTTAAAAATCCATACTGCCTATCCATAATTACGGAAAGTCCAGAAAAAATGGAGGTGAATAGAATGGTTTGTCCAATAATTCCCGGATAAATGAAGGCCTCATAGCCTCCCGGCATATTCCCAAAGCGCACTGCTGCTCCCAGCCCTGTTCCAAATATTAAAAGCCATAGCATAGGAGTTACCACTGAGGTTACAATCCGGGAGCGGTATCTGAAAAATCTCTTGGTTTCCCTCAACCATATGGTGTAAATTCCTTCCAGTTCTGCCATTATAGATCAACTCCTTTAAAAAAAGGATTTCTACCTATTTTATAAGAGAATTTGATTAACATTATTGGCCCTCACTACTAATCTTAGATCCTGTGAATTTTATAAAAACATCCTCCAGGCTGGGATGTTCCAGTTCCACCGATTTTATAGGGAATCCTTCTCTACTGGCAAACTCCACCACTTCAGGTATTAAATTTTCCCCCATCTCCACCAGCAATTTAACCTCCCCATCCAGTAAAAATGCTTCCTTTATGAATTTTAGGGACCGAACCTTAATTATAAATTCTTCGGGAGAATCAACATTGAGGGTGAGGGTATCTGCTTTTAATTCTCTTTTCAAATTTTTAGGAGAATCCGCGGTAATGATCCTCCCCTGATTAATTATAGCCACTTCATCACAGAGCTTATCAGCCTCTTCCATATAATGTGTGGTTAAAAGTACAGTGAGATCCTGGGCCTGGTTTAGTTCTTTGATATATTCCCAGATGCTTTCTCTAGTTTGAGGGTCCAGACCCAGAGTGGGTTCATCTAAAAATAAAACCCGGGGGTGGTGAATTAAGCCTCTTCCAATTTCCAATCTCCTTTTCATTCCACCAGAATATGTTTTTACATATTCATCTGCCTTTTTGCCCAGGGCAATCAAATCCAGTACTTCCTCAATTCTATCCTGACGCACATTCCCCGGCACTCCATACAAAGAAGCATGCATTTCCAGATGCTCCCTACCAGTTAAAATATCATCCAGGGCCCGGGACTGAAAAACTATTCCTATGGATTCTCGAACCTCTTTGGCCTGTTTTTGGATATCATAACCATTCACACTACCGGTACCTCCAGTTGGTTTAAGTATGGTGCATAGCATAGATATAAGGGTTGTTTTTCCCGCTCCATTCGGCCCTAGAACACCATATACACTGTTTTTAGGAACCTTGAGATTTATAGAATCCACTGCAGTGAATCCATCATATTTTTTGGTTATGTTTTTGGTTTCAATTATAAATTCCATGGAATAAACCCCAAAAATTAAGTCTTTGCTTCTTAATGTTTCCTGAATTTAATTTATTAATAGATAATGTTAGTTTAAAGAAAAACTTTCCTATAACTATTTGGATTGAAGTATTTAATAAATTATATTTAATTTCAATCCCATATATTATCCTACAGGAGGGGCATCATGATTTTAGAGATGGTTAAATCTGAGGGAATATCCCATAATTCATATGTTATAGGATCTAAGGGGGAGTTAGCAGTTATTGACCCTAGAAGAGATGTAGATATCTATCTGGAATTATCCCGAAAATATGATTCTGCAATTCGCTATATTTTTGAGACCCATCGTAATGAAGATTATACTGTTGGTTCCCTGGAGCTGGCATCCCGGGTAGATGCAGAAATACTACATGGACCGCATATGGATTTTAAGTATGGTAACGCAGTTATAGACGGGGATAGCTTTGACTTAGGTTCTCTGGAACTGGAAGTTATGGAAACCCCCGGACACACCATGGAAAGCATAACCCTGGTGGTGCGGGATAAGGATATCTCAAATGATGTTTATCTAGTTTTTACCGGAGATGTGATTTTTGCTGGAGAAGTGGGTAGGGTGGATTTTTTTGGTGAGTCCAAAACTCCATCTATGGCAGAATTATTATATAATAGTATCCACCAGAAGATACTGCCCCTGGGAGATAATGTGCTTATCTACCCGGCCCATGGAGCGGGTTCTGTTTGTGGAGCAGATATAAGAGAACAGGAATTTACCACCATTGGTTATGAGAAAAAAACTAATCCGCTGCTCCAGCTAAAAAAAGAAGAATTTATCCAACATAAAGTGGAGGAGAAATTATACACCCCTCCCTATTTTAGTAAAATGGAGGAAAATAACCAGAAAGGAGCACCCCTTTTAGGTTGTTTGCCTGAATCTAATCCTTTAAATCCAGAAGAATTAGTTGATTTAATGAAAAATGAAGTCCAGGTGGTGGATATTAGAAAACCCACCAGTTTTGGAGGGGGCCATATCCCCAGGACATTGAATATTTGGAAAGAGGGTTTCCCGGCATATTCTGGATATTTTTTAAATTATGAAGATCCGATAGTAATCATAGATGATAATGAAGGCCATATACCAGAAGTAGTCCGCTATCTAGTTCGTCTGGGTTATGATAATATTTATGGACATCTCTCTGGAGGTTTCCCTTCATGGTATATGGCTGCCCAAATGGTAGGGCAGCTGGATATGTGGTCAGTGCATCATTTAAAGGATGTGATGGAAAAAGAAGAAGACATATTCTTACTGGATGTACGAAAAGTTAATGACTATGAAAAGTTCCGTATTGCGGGTTCTCATCATATATGGGTGGGAGATCTTCCCCATAAAATAAATGAAGTGCCCCGAAATAAAAAAGTGGTGGTTTATTGTGATTCTGGATATAAATCCACCACGGCCTGCAGTATACTGAAAAATGATGGTTATGATGATGTGAGTAGTGTTCTGGGTAGTATGGGGGCCTGGTTGAATGCCTCTTACCCGGTGATTAAATAGGGCTTGTATTGCCGGGTTATTTCAGATTTTACATAAAAAAAATAGAAAGATTAATTTTTGAAAAGAAGGATATAATTCATATCTGTTAAAAAGGTGGTAATGGTGAGTCTGTATAAAATACCCTTAATGGAAAAAGAAGAGTACGATGAAGTTATTAAATCCAATTTTATGAGTAGAATTGCATTTAATGGAGAATACCCGTATATAGCCCCTTTTTTATATGTTTTTGATGAAAAGTATATTTATTTTTTATCCACCAAGTATGGTAAAAAAATTCAGCGCTTGCAGGATAATCCGAAAGTGGCAGTAGAAATAGAGGAATATACTCCAGATTTATCAGAATATAAGTTTGTTTCACTTAGGGGACGTATTGAAGAAGAAACTGACCCTCATAAAAAAAAAGAAATACGTTCCAAGTTTGCAGAGCTAATTAAAGATAGAGAGCTTTCTAAAAAAATTATGGCTGCCCTGGGACATGACCCGGATGACCCTCTAGCCTGCCTGGTGGAAATGGAATGCTCCTTTGTGTGGAAACTTGTAGATGTAAAAGAAATTATCGCCTTAAAAAATTAGAATTACCGGTTTTTGTAGTCGCTCCATGTTATTAGAGTCATTTTAGGAGGATGAAAATGAATAACCGTAGTCGGGATCTATCCTTAGTGACCTTTTTTGTAATTGGATGTTTGCTTGTAGGAGGTATAAGTGGATTTTTTACAACAGGTGCGGTGGATACCTGGTATCCCTCCCTGGTTAAACCTGATTGGAATCCTCCTAGTTGGCTTTTTGGTCCGGTGTGGACCATTTTATATGCCCTTATGGGTGTGGCGGCATTCCTCATTTACAGGGAAGGGTTTGAAAAAAAAGAGGTTAAGATTGCCCTGGGAATATTTTCAGTACAGTTGGGCTTGAACTTTTTATGGTCCATCCTGTTTTTTAACTATAAAAATCTATTTGCCAGTTTTGTGGAGATAGTTGTATTATGGGTAGCTATATTAGCAACCATCATCAGTTTTTATCGTATATCCCGCCCTGCTGCACTGATTATGATCCCTTATTTACTGTGGGTGAGTTTTGCCACCATACTTAATTACACCATTCTGGTATTAAATTAATTTAATACCCTATTTTTTAATTTATGCAAATGGAAGTAATTTAAACCAAACAAAATGAAATAACTAATAATTAATAATTGATAAAAAAAGAATTATTAAGGGTTTGCTTGTAAGAGGATAGATCAAATGTAGCTATTTCTTGGGGGGATATGGCTAGCATCTATCAATATCCTCTTACAAAACTTGGTACCCTTAACTATAATCTTATGTTCACCTGCATATATCCTTAAAAAAAATTTTGGTGAGAAAGCGCACAAAAATATATTATGTAAGTTTCTGCCTTTTTATATTAAAGCCTTGAAAAGATCCCGGGCTTTTTTCACTTGTTTTGCAGCCTATTCTGTATTTTTTCACTTTCCAATTCTTTTAAGGCATCTTTAGCAATCCATTGGGCGCTTTTTGAATCCATTTCTTTCATTTTTCTTCCAAATTCAATTGCCTGTTTATTTAATTCCAAATTTCTTTTTCCAATCTGTCTTAAAGCCCAATTAATTGCTTTTTTTACAAAATTCCTTCCATCAGTTGATTCTTTAAGGATTAAAGGAAAAAAATCCAGAAATACATTATCTGATGCTTTTTTATCATGAACAGCTAATGTGGCAATCAGCACAAAAGCTGCTCTTTTAACGAATTCTTCCTCCTGATTGCTCCATTCTCTAATTTTTTGGTAAGCAAAGGGTGTTTTTCGGAATAAATTCATACAGCACTGATCACAGATATCCCACGTGTCAAAATCATGAGCCCATCTATCCATTTGTCTAGAGGTAACCATTTCTGGAACTTCGATTATGCTGGCTATAATCCTGGTTTCTCTATATCCTGCATCCCATAATTTTTGGGCCAGTAAATGGTCTTTACCCGCCTGTTTTGCAATTTTTCGCAGTTCAGGTATCCTTACTGCAAAGGTTTTTTCAGGATTTATACCAAAACGGGCCATGCCCTCTACTTCCTCAGGATTAGAGAGATCCTGTAAATTTTTAATAATTTCTTCAAAATCCATTTAAAAATCTCCCATTAGATCAAATACTTTTGAACTACCTTTTTATGTTAATAAAAATTAGTTTGTTATAAAAATAAGTAAGTTTCTCCTGAGATTACTTATTTATTTTAGGAGGAAATAGTATTAATTATTATAATAGGAGTTATATATTAATACCAGGTTTAGGAACCAGTGACCTCCATTCAGTTCCCCAATAATAATTCAATCTCTTTATGATATGGATAAACATGAAATATTCTCATTTAATAACACTAGAAATTCTCACTTGTTTAGGTTCCTTCACAAAGAAATAAAAAGAGGTGAAAAAATGCGAAAACCAGCAGCAATATTTTTAATGGCAATATTACTAACCTTAAGCCTAGCCGGAGCAGTATCTGCCCAGGAAGTTGACGTATTTGTAGAAGATATGGAAACTGGTGAACTGGTAGATGAAGCCTGCGTCGGCAGCGAAGTACTAGTAAATGTATGGGCATTTAATGATGGTAATGAAACATTAGAAGACCCAGCAGTTTTAGTTTATGTTGAACCTGAAATGGCCCTTCTTTTAAATCCAGATGAAGCAGTAGCCGATTTTAACGGGAATGTATTCATTAACGACCCATTTGATCCATTCTTCTACTGGGACGACGACTTTAATTCATGGGTATTCTGGATTGGATGGTATGATTATTTCATGGACCCTGATGACTATGCAGGGCTTTTTGTGCCAGCTACTGTAACTCAAACCGGTGAAATAACCGTATACGCTGAATTCTACGAATGGCCGGAGCAATTTGAATTCCCTATTTTACTTGCAGAAGACAGCTACACATTTTATGGTATAGAATGCCCAGTTGAACCATCAGCAGCAACCGTACCCATGCAAAAAACCGGGACACCACTAGCCGTAGCCGCACTAGGAATACTATCCCTCATCGGAGGAGTAGCCTACAGCAAACTCAGATAAAAAAACTACTCATTTTCTTTTTTTTATTTTAATATAATCTGTAATTATTATTATATTCTGTGAAGATAACCCCATTATCGTTCTAAAGATTATTTAATGAGATTAAACTCAATTCACATAAATAAAGATGAAATGAACCGAGGATATCCACTGGTACTAGTTTATCATATTAGAATAATATATATAGATTAATTAATAAAAGTAATACTAACTTAAGGAATCAATCGGACCAGCCTGCCATTCAAAAAGAATTAATAATGCCAAAAAATGGAAATTCAAAATCTGGATCAATAAATATTCGGACCCACATGTTTGATTCCAGAAGATTAAACATAAAGGAGGTGAAAAACATGCGAAAACCAGCAGCAATATTACTAATGGCAATATTACTAACTTTAAGCCTAGCCGGAGCAGTATCTGCCCAGGAAGTAAACATAGCAGTCGGAAATGAAACCGATCCTTTCATTGACGAAGCTTGTGTCGGTAGCGAAGTTATAGTGTTTGTAGATGTCGAAAATACTGGTAACACCACATTAGAAGATCCTTTTGTTGACGTATATACTGACCCAGATATGGCATTACTATTTAACCCGGATGAAGCAGTAGCTGATTTTAACGGAAATATCTTCACAAACGACCCATTAGATCCATTCTTCTTCTGGGACGACTTCGAAGAAACATGGGTATTCTGGATTGGATGGTACAGCTACTTCATGGAACCCGGTGACTATGCTCTTCTTAGCGTACCTGCCACCGTAACACAAACTGGCGAAATAACTGTATGGGCTGATTTCTATGAATGGCCAGATAACCTTGACTTCCCTATTTTCCTTGATGATGATAGCTACACATTCTATGGAGTAGAATGCCCAGTTGAACCATCAGCAGCAACCGTACCCATGCAAAAAACCGGAACACCACTAGCCGTAGCCGCACTCGGAATACTATCCCTCATAGGAGGAGTAGCCTACAGCAAACTCAGATAAAAAAAAAACTACCCTTTTATTTTTCTTTTTTTATGAAATTAGGCCCGAATTTAGTTTTTTATAATTTAATTTATCTTAATTTTAAATTCAAACATAGAGAACCTGATTAAAGTAAAAAAATAGAAAATAATTTTATTTTTAAGATTAGTTCCAATTAATCCCTGATTATTTTTTTTCTTTATTAAAAACCTGGGCCTGGCCATTACGTAATAGATGGATGTTGTGACCTAATCTGTAGCCCTCTTCTTCTGCCAGTTCAGCATAAGCAGTCAACATTCCCAGGTTCCCATGAGAAGGTATCAGGTGTTGGGGTTGTAGCATTCTTAAGAAGTCCCGGTGATCTTCCCTTCCTGCATGGCCAGATACATGAGCATTGGTGAATATGCGAGCACCCTTGCCTTTCAATCTACGCTCCATAAGGTTACGGTTGGCTTTATTGAGAGGATTGGGAATTATTGGTGCAGATATAATAATGTTATCTCCTTTTTGTACTTCAAAAAGAGTTTTATCATTTGCAATTCGAGGTAAAAGTGCATCTGGTTCACCCTGGTGTCCGGTGGTTACCAGAACAAAATCTGATCTTTTTTCGTTCGCCCTGGCTAGAGCCCGGTTAATGGCCTTGGGACTACCATAAACACTGGCATTTTCTGGTATTTTAAGTAATCCCATGTTTTCAGCCAGGCTGCAGTATCTCTCCATGGATCTTCCTAAAAGCAGGAGCTGTCTGTTGCTTTTAGAAGCTATATTACAGATAGCCTGAATCCTTTCAATATGAGAGGCGAAGGTGGTGATTATTATTCCATCATCTTCTTTTAAGGGTTGTTCCATGATGTCCTCTAAAACTATACGGGCTATTTTTTCAGAATGAGTTTTAACCTGGTCAGGCTCTGCAGCACGGGTAGCGTCGATTATTGCTGCTAGTACACCCTTTTCTCCCAGTTCCCTGAACCGCTGGTAGTCTGGTGGTGGGGAAATGGTCTGATGGTTATCAAACTTGAAATCATTAGAATATACAATTACTCCTTCTGAGGTATGCAGGACCGGAGTAACCGTTTGAGGTATACTGTGGGTGGTGTGCACAAATTCCAGAGTTATTTCGGGAGAAATCTGACATTTCTCGCCAGAATTCAATACCTGAAGGGGGTTATCAAATTTAAATTTCCGCTCTCCTTTAATGGTTCTTTCTATTAAGGCCATGGTGTAAGGAGTGGCTATTAAAGGAGCATCATATCTATGGGCCAGTTTAGCCACTGCCCCAATGTGATCCAGGTGCCCATGGGTAAATACAATGGCTTTAACCTTGCCGTCTACATCTTTCATGAGGGTATCGTCCGGTATGACCCCTCTTTCAATTAAATCCAGACTATGCATTTTCTCTATATAGGTATCTTCATGAATATGAAGCCGGTCCAGATGGATTCCCATATCAAATATTACAATATCCTTTCCCACCTTCACTGCGGACATGTTTTTTCCTACCTCTTCATATCCTCCGATGGCTATTATTTCAGTACTCATATATTATCTCCTGATTATCTTTATTCTTGATAAAAAGTAGTAAATTTTTACTACTTTAGAATATTAATGTCTAAATAAATCTTTTAAGAATTTTAATGCTTTTAAATAGCTATTAATCAGTAGTAAGGAAAAAAAGATTTTATGATATTAATTAATGAATTTCCATTTTTTTATTAAAAAATGAATCTATAATATTATTATTAAATTCATTAATTTCCTGCATAAGGCAAGTGGCAAAATGTTTTATATCTTTTAAGATTAAAAAAGTTAAATCTAATTTTAAATTATTTACTCTTAATAATCTCACTTATCTTTTTAAAAAAGGCCAGAAACTATTAAAGGCCTTTTCCCCTTACTAATTTGTAGCAATTGATTTCGTTTAAATGCTTCTTGAATCAATTAACATACAAAAATAGCTACTGGAACTGATAAATTAAATTCTATTTCAGTTCTCTTCTACTTCTTATTTCACTATGTAATCACATATATAGTTTGGGTATGGATAAATAATGGATAGTGAATAAAATGGCATCAAAAAAGAAGTTAGTTTTAATATCTATTCTGGGATTATTCCTGTTAGCCGGAGCAGGGTTTAGTATTTATGTGGCTGATTATTATCCAGCAGATAATGAAGCTATAGCAGCACTTAATTCCAATGAAAAATATGAGGTAATTAATAGTGATAATAGCATTACCTTTAATCCACGTGCCAGTAATAGTTCGCGGGGTGTTATATTTTATCCAGGAGGAAAGGTTGAAGCAGAAGCATACAGTGTAATGGCTGCAGGGCTAGCAGAAAATGGTCATGCCACCATAATAGCCAAAATGCCTTTTAATCTGGCATTTTTTGGGGCTAACCGGGCTGATGATATTATAGAGGATCATCCAGAGATAAGTTCCTGGGTGATGATGGGTCACTCCCTGGGTGGAGTATTTGCCTCAGATTATGCAGTTAATAATCCGGATAAGATAGAGGGAGTTATATATTTAGCAGCCTATCCCTCTTTGGATGCTTACCCTACATCATTAAAAGGACTTTCACTGAGGGGATCAGAAGATGGTTTAACTACGGCTCAGGATCTGGAGGATAATAAATCAAAATTTCCCGCAAATACTAGTTTCATGGTAATTGAAGGAGGTAATCATTATCAATTTGGTAATTATGGGATCCAGCAAGGAGATAATAATGCCACCATCACCAGGGAAGAGCAGCAAAAACAGGCCCTTGAATTTATACTGGAGTTTTTGAAAAGCCTTTAAAAAAAATAATTAGCCTTCTGGTTTTAAAATATTAAAAAATAGATTTAATTTCATCTAAAAATTAAAAAAAAGGGATTTTAATCCCTAAAATTATTTCTTTTTCCAAAATGCACCGGCAAGTACTGCTAAGATTCCAGCAAGTAGGGGAGCTAACGGAGTTCCAGTTTCCTGCATGGGCACAGTTCCTGCATGGGCACTGCTTAATACCTCTAAGGTTGCCTCAGCAGATGATGCCTGGTAGCATTCAAATCCTCCAAATACTGCACTTATGGTGTAAGTTCCTGCATTCTGAGTTATGGTGTATAATAAAGTGGCTACGCCGGCTGCATTGGTTAAGGCAGATCCCACATATACTCCATTCACATAGAAGTCAATGTTTTGGCCAGGTAGAGGTATTCCATCCTCATCAGTTAGAGTAGCTCTTAGAGTAACCTGATCCCCTTTACTTCCTTTTACATTATTCAAAGTAAGTATGGTTGGGAATTCATCTGGAGTCACGTTTAAAGTAGAATTAGCATCTACTGCTGCGTATTCACTGTCTCCTTCAAATAGAGCATTGACGTTATAGGTTCCCAGTGGTAAAGGATCAAATATCCCCAGAGCTATACCCTGAGCATTGGTAACACCTTCAGTTTCAGGATTAATAGAAAACTTAATGGTTCTACCAGGTAAAGGATTACCCTCCAGATCAGTTAACTTGGCAGTGACAATAGGTTTACCTAACGGACAAATAGTCACATTTTCTACTGTAATTAAGGCTGTAGAAAATTCAACATCCAGATTGGCGTAGTCTGTTGAAGCTAAATAACATTCGTATCCTTCAAATACTGCTTTAGTTGTATATTGTCCCTTAGTTTGAGTAATTATGTATTCTAAAGTGGCTAATCCCTCTGAGTTAGTTATGGCTGATCCAACGAGCGTATCATCCACATAGAAGTCAATGGTCTTTCCTTCCAGGGGTATTCCATCATCATCAGTAAGAGTTGCCTTTAAAAGAACACTTTGGCCTTGATTACCCTGTACATTGTCCAGAGTTAGTATGGTTGGGAATTCATCAGGAGTCACGTTTAAAGTAGAATTAACTGTTGCAGCTTCAAACTCGCCATCTCCTTCAAATAGAGCATTGACGTTATAGGTTCCCAGTGGTAAAGGATCAAATATCCCCAGAGCTATACCCTGAGCATTGGTAACACCTTCAGTTTCAGGATTAATAGAAAACTTAATGGTTCTACCAGGTAAAGGATTACCCTCCAGATCAGTTAACTTGGCAGTGACAATAGGTTTACCTAACGGACAAATAGTCACACCATCTACTGTAAGTACAACTCCATTAAACTCAACATCCAGTTCACCTTCACCTTCTGCACCACGGAAACATCCTTCAGTTTCAAATTCTGCAGTGATGGTATATTTTCCCTGGGTCTGGGTTATAGTGTAGGCCAGAGTGGCAACTCCCTGGGCATTGGTTAGGGCAGATCCCACATATACTCCATTTACATAGAAATTCAATGTTTTTCCTGCAATAGGTGAACTGTCTTCCTCTTTGGTCAAGGTGGCACTCAAAATTACCTCATCGCCCTGGTTACCTGCTACATTTAATACAGCTATTTCAGTATCAAATTGTCTTACCAGAATGTTGAAGTCAGTTTGGGAATATTCGTAAATCTCGTCTCCGGCAAACCAGGCCAGTACATTATAGCGGCATTCATCAGGCCCACTAAATGGACATTTAGGTAGGCCGCCAACAATAACATATTCTGCCCAGCCATCCTCATCGGTGGTGGCATTGGCACACATTGTTTGTGGGTTATTTATATCCACATTGGTAACCCAGCAGAAGGTAATTGTTTTTCCCTCCAACGGTGTTCCTTCGACATTTTCAGTTAGCCGTGCACGTAAAGTAATGTCAGTCTTAGGACAAACCCTTACGTTATCAGCTATTAAACTGGTTGGGGTTCCTTCTACTTTTACACAATTAGCACTACTAAGAGCCAGTATTCCTGCAGGAGTATATACAAAGTGCCAGTAACCCTTATATCCCGGAGGACAGTTACTTAAATCTGATTTTTCTCTTCCCTGTTGGCCCCAGTTAACTGTGCTGCAATTTGACAGAGTTAAAGTTGCATTGGTTGCATTGGCGGGTGGTCCTTCCACATCAAAGTGGAGTACTGGTGAAGGGCTATCCCTTTTGTTGACGCAAATTTCGGTTCCAGGAGTGTTATTGAATTGTACACATAATTGTTCTTCACAGGAATCATCAGTAGCACTTACTGCTCCCATCAACAAAAGGGCTAGTATGAAGGTTGCACTCAATATAATCGCTTGTTTTTTCATATTTTCACCTCCTTTACGCTTTTAGCGAATCATGTTTCTAAACTAATATAAACTTAGTATTACAATTACTATTATGAACATTGTAGCATATTAAGTTATCTAAGGTTATAAAATATAATAATGATCAGAATATCCAATTAATATTAAAAATATTTTAAAAATATAAGCATATTCTCATATTATTTTCAATCAGAATACTCGCTGATAGTTATTAAAACACTTCATATCTTCCTTAAATCATGATTTTTTTAATTCGTAGATATAAGAATTATTAGTATATTATAAAACAGATTGGGGAAGCTTCAAACTAAAAAATAAAAAAATTAAAGAAAATCAATCACTGGTTTTTGTGATAAAATTAAATTTTAATTCAGAATATTAAAGAAAGATGAAATTAATGGAGACCCCAGGGCAAAGGCCAGGAAGGTGATGGCCATACCCTTTTTAATCTGCCGGGAAATACTTCTAGTATTATCCTGTGACTGGTCCTGGAGCAGGGAAAAGGCACTTTTTATAAAAAACCATAATGACCCTAAAAGTACCACCAGGTAGAGCAGGTTAAAAATATCCATAAAGTACAATAATGGGCTAGTTATACTGGCCAGTATTATGAAAAAAACCGCCATATGAGCAGAAAAAAGTTTTCCCTTTACCAGAGGCAATGTACGGGCTCCTTCTTTTTTATCCCCCTCCATATCCTCCATATCTTTTACTATCTCCCGGGCCATGGTCATGAGAAATGCAAATATTCCCAGGTAAATAGAAATAATAATCTCTCCAATTACCACTCCCCCCAGTACAAAACTAAGCCCGGTTAAAAATGAAATAGTGATATTTCCAATCAAACACTTTTTTTTAAGATTCTGAGCATAGTATATCATTAAAAAAGAGCTGGAAAGCACTATGAATCCAGGAATAATTCCAATTGAAAATCCCAGTATGGTGGCCAGGGCAAAAAGCAGCATGGAATAAATACCTGCATTTTTAAGGGAGATTCTGCCAGAAGGTATAGGTCTCTCCGGCCTATTAACTGCATCAATTTTATAATCAAAGTAATCATTAATGGTGTTTCCTGCCCCGGTTGCAATAAATACAATTGCACAAGCTACTATGGCATCTGCAGAGAAAGTTTCTCCAATAATCATCATAAGCAATATGGTTATAACCGCCATAAAGGCGTTTCCCGGTCTTAGTATTTCAAAGTAGGCATTCATAGTAATCATTTATAATAGTTAACTGGTATTTAAAAAATAACATTATGGCTCATATTGTGATGTCTTAAAATATGTCTGTTTCTATTAGGGATAAATATTAAATTCTTTGAATTTCCAGCCAACCTCACAATCAAATCCAAATTCACTTATAGGTAAAACTACTTCATAAATTCATGGAATCAAGTGACTTACTGGGGCTGCTATTTGTTTATGGCTATGTGGCTCTGTTATTAATAATAAGTGAAAAAATACTAAAAAAGTATCCTAAATTCAGCAGGAAATTTTTACATATCATGGTGGGGAATGTTCTTTTTATTTTACCTGTTTTTGCCACCAGGGAAGCCATGACCTTCCTGGCAGCAGCGCCTTTCATATTTTTAACCTTTTTAATGAGCCCCTATTCACCTTTAAAATTAAAAACCAGAGTTTCCACCTCAGGTCATGGTCTGGGCCTGGTATACTATGCCATATCATGGACAGTTCTGGCCTTTTTCTTCTTTCAGGAGCCCTGGATTATTGCCGTAGGTATTGCCGCCATGTCCTATGGTGATGGAGTGGCCTCCATAATGGGTGAGCGGTATGGTAAAACCAAATATAACATATTTGGAGATAATAAAAGCCTGGAAGGTTCTCTTTCCATGTTCCTGGTGCTAATATTAACTTTATCCGTTATTCTATATTATTATGGCCAGGTCATTAATCCCCTGACCATTATAACCGTATCTCTGGTAGCTACCCTGCTGGAAGGAATCACACCTAAAGGTTTGGATAATTTGACGGCCTGTTTTGGGGCAGTAGGTGCCTATCTCTTAAATGGTTTTATATAGTTATTAACTAATTCATCAGGTGTACAATGAAATTTATAGTAATAGATGGACTGGATGGTGCCGGAAAGGATACCCATGCGCAGCTTATCGAGAAACGTTATCAGGAACAAGGAACGGTTATACTTAGAACTCATCCGTCATCAGATAATTATTATGGAATTAAGGCAAAAAATGCTCTTTTAGGGCGAGGAAAGTTAAATAAAATTAAAGCATCATTCTATTATGCTCTGGATGTTATACGATCTGTCAGGCTATATTATGGAAAGGCCGATACAGTTATCTTTGTTAGGTATTTGATGGGTGTGGCTTATCTGCCTCTGCCCCTGGCCAGAGTTTTTTACTGGTTTTTCACCATCTTTTTACCTACCACACCCTACATGTTCTTTTTGGATCTGGAAGAGGAAGAAGCATTAAAAAGAATAAGTAATCGTGATTTTGAGGAAATCTTTGAAAATAAAGAAGATCTGATAAAGGTACGTAGAAAAGCCTTGCAGCTGGCTAAAAAATGGCATATAGTAAATACTAAAGGTAGTATTGAAGATGTTCAGTCCACTATAGATGCTATTTTAAATGAAAATAGTTAAAATCTAGATTAGCACCAAGCAGACAAAGAATCTAAACCCCCGGTAAGGTTATTATCCTAACCTGTCAAAAAAGAAACCTTTTTTATATTGCATGGAATTTATTAGAAATTCATCTCTAGTAATTTTTTTAGCTACAAAATCTTTTCTTAATTGTTCCTGCTCATCAATAAGGGATATCTCCTGTTCATATAATTTTCTTTGGAATACTATATCTGATTCATCAAACTTTCCAATCTGAAACCAGTATTTAGTATTCAGAAGGAATAGCATGAATTTATTTTTTGCTGTTATCCTCTCTTTGATGCTCTCGTTTTCGATTTGAGAAATTAAAAAAGAGGAAGATGCATCATTTTCAGCAGAAATAATGAGTTGCTGATCAAAATCTAATTGAGGATAAGCAAAAATAAGGATTATGGTAAAAAAAAGTCCTGTGCCCCCCAATATAGCCCCTAATCTTCCCCAATGCAAGGAAAGCCCTCCTAGTTGAGAAATTATATTACTTAGAATAATCTTTGTAGTTAATCCCTAAAAAATTTTTAGCTGCCCAAAGTATTAATAAAATAAAATTAATAATAAATATGATAGTATGCATAACTACAGAGGTAGTCTGGTGGAATTATCAGGAAAAGGGCATGTTTTAATAATAACAGATATTCATGGAAACTGGAGTGATTTTAATAAATTTATTAATATATGGGATGATTTTAAAGGGAATAATAATCACCTGGTCATCACCGGGGATTTTATCCATAGCATGGGACTAGTTGAAGACAAGTCTATTGAAGTTTTAGAACAAATACAGTACCAGTTTGAAAGTGACCAGAACTTCCATGTACTCCTCGGAAATCATGAATGGTCCTTAATATCCAGTGTTGTATTATTTAAAAATCGTGAAAATTTGAGTTTCAAATTTGAAAATTTATTAAAAAAGAGATTCCCCGGCTCCTGGAAAGAGAAGTTAGAAATATACATTAAATTTTTTAAAAAACTTCCAGTAGCAGTTAAAACTAATAATAAAGTGTTTATAAGCCATTCTGGCCCATCAAAAAATATAAAGAGTATTGAGGATATCATTAACATAAGTGATTCAGGTTATGTTGAAAATAAAATCCTGGAAGAATTTTTATGGAATCGTTATGGGGACTATAACTTAACCGACATTGATAACTTTTTAAAAAAAGTTGATTGTCGAGCTATGGTTGTGGGGCACACCCCGGTAGATGGGGCTAAGTTAGTTGGAAAAAAACAATTAATTATATCATCAAGCTATACTGGAGGAAGTAAAGCTTATTTAATACTTGATTTGGAAAAAAAAATAAATGATGCCACGGATCTTATGAAAATGGTAAAGTTTTTGGATTAATATTTGTGGAGTAAATTTTAAAATGGGGCTTTTTAAAAAGTTAATTAATAGAAATGAGTTTTTCAGAATATTTATTTATCAAATAAAGTAGTCTCCAGGGTGCGGGTAGTCGGTTTATAGTAATCTTGAAGATCCTCCATTAAGGCCTCAATAGATTCATATCTTTCATTTTTGTTCTTACTCAAGCACTTTAATACAATCTTTTCAACTATATCTGCTTCTGGATTAATCAAAGAGGGTGGAACCGGATGGGTATTCAAGATAGAATCATATATATGTGAAATTTCTCCTTTGAATGGAAATTCCCCTGTAAGTTGTTCATAAAATACAATTCCCAGCTGATATATGTCTGTTCTTTTATCTGCTTTCCCAAATTCACGGGACAAGTGTTCCGGTGCAGCATATTGTGGAGTTACCCCGGAAAGAGTAACAGATTTATCAGTGTGGAGTTTGCTTAAACCCCAATCTGAAATTTTGTAAACATCATGACATGACATGATATTAGAGTTTTTTATATCCCCATGAATGATATTCTTCCTGTGAGCATAATTTAATCCTCTTGCCACTTCATATATGATGAATACAACCTCTTGCACCGGTTTTGGTCCTTTAAATAAAGAAGATTTGCAATATTCCATTTCCAAGTAGGGAATGGGTAAAATTTTATAATCATATAATTTTACTATATTCTGATGTTCTAAATTTTCCCAATTAGAAACCTCGCTGATAAAAATCTTCTCTGACCTTTTATCAAAGCTTTTTGGTATTTTTATGGCCACAACCTGACCATCATATTTTTTAGCCTTAAAAACACGGCCAAAGCCACCTTCTCCAATAAAAGAAGATTCTTCATAAACCGAATGCAATTCATAGGGCAATGATTTAAAGGAAAGTTTCTCCAGCCGGTTGAATTCTTTGCCTTTAATGATTATCTCTGATCCATAAATATGGTTAATGATTAGATTAAACAAAAAAGGCAGGATTAAAAATAAGCCCAGGCCGCTGAAAATAGTGACCATGGGAAATGAGAATATATCCCCCAGTATAGCAGTAAAACCTACTCCCAAAAGAAGAATAAAAATTATCAGATAATTGTAGTTTACCTTAATTCTTAGATTGGCATATAGATTATAAAGAATTAAACTGAACAAGAAAACAAATAAAATTCCACTAGTTAGCAGGAAATAACCAAAATTAGGATCATAGATGGTCATTTCTGATACATCAAAAAGAAAAATATTGGAAGGTATAAAAATTAAAATCCCCAAAATCAAAAATGCTGCATTTAATCCCATTAAAAAATTATACTTCCAGTTTTTAATGGTTTTAAGTCGTTTTAATGCTTTATCTTTACTATTACTACGTAATTTAAAGATTAAAACACCCAGGAGAATCACAGTATAAATTAAAAATCCCATAATATAATATTCTAAATCAGCCATAAATGGTGATAATAGGCCTGATTCATTATAAATAGTGGGTGGTGGTTGATTTGCAAGCCAACTTACACTATTAACACCTAATTTCCAGTTATCGCTCCGATAAATCCAAAAATTGGCTAGACTTTTAGCTGCACCAAAAAATACCACTCTTCCCTTCCCATAATTTAAAGTAGAGATGACAGGAAGTGGACCAGAAGTTTCATTTAAATCCTGTTTATAATTGGGCATGGAATATCCCTGATCAGTAAATGATAACCAATCACCCCATGAATCCGAACTTGAATAGGCTAAAACTTCTGATGATCCTGTATTCTGGATATAAGGGCCTTGTAAGTAGTGAATTTCTTTCAGATCAGCAGTTAATGGGCTTGATTTAATATCAGAAATTTTAATAAAATCTTGAAAGGCGATATTGTTTTTGGGATCCACGATAATCTGGTTGGGAGAATAATTTAAGCCAAAACTATGGGCAATTTGATTAAATGCATAATCTTCATTGCCATCTTCCACCCCCCAGCCATCTGCAACTAAGAACAACCCCCCTCCACTAGACACGAATTGATTAATGGATTTAATCTCATCTGCAGTATAATTGCGTCCAGGAGCCATTAAAATTAAAACATCATATTTCCGGAGATTTTCATAAGTTATAGGAGAATTTTTTAGCCGTGAAACATAAAATCCATTAGTTTCAAGAAGATTAGCAAAAATAGAAGACCCCTGCGGAGCTATATTAAAAATGGTGTACATATTGTAGTATGGGCCAGTTTCATCAAATATAACAGCTGTTTTTTCTCTGGTAGCCCCTACTGTAGTTAAACTAACTAACAAAATAAATACTAAGATAATCAGATATTTTAACTGACCCACACTATGGGCCTTAGATAGAATTTTAAAACCCCACAGTAATTTTTAGCTAAATATGTTCCGGTAATTATATATACAATTTTTTTTAATTACCAGAATGGTCTGGCCAAAATACCTCTGTTGATCATTTCCACTTTAGCTTTTTCCATTTCTTTTTCTTGTAATTCAAAGACTTCCTTCATGGCCGCCATGTATCCATCCGCAAAACCAGATTTGTAGCCTTTACGGAAATCTTCCAGATTTTCAATCTCTTCTTTTTGATTCAAAAAAAGCCCCCCAGACTTATGAATTATAATATATAAGGACTAATATTAATAATTAACTATTAGCTTTAAATTTTTCTAGTTTCTAATTTAAATAGATATTGGTTCTAAATGATTTTTTAGATATTAATCTAATGGGAAAGAGATTAGTTGTTTTAAGGGGTTATTATTTACAATATATTATCTTGACTAAAACTCAGCAATTATCGCATGTATTTTCGGGCAAAGGTTACAATAAATGTTGGCCAAGTAAATGCCCCTATTACTGCTTCTAAAATCGTTAAAAAACTATATAATCCAGTTTTAGCATTTATAACCCCATAAGCCGGGACTATGAGAGTTAAGAAACTAAATCTTAGTTTATTCAATAGAGAATCAAGGGAAAATAAACCTTCCATAACCCAGTAACTAAAGGCAAATAGTAATAACAGAGTTATGAATGAAAAAAGCAAACGAGAGGGATGCACCCCATAACCAAAAAGATACTGGACAATTATTTCAGGATATCGGAAATAAAAAGGTTTCTGTTTTCTTTTAGCCTCCATTTCATGGTAAAAACTATAATCTGCTTTTTCTCTATCACCAATTTTCTCCCATATTATTTTAGCACTACGGTGTGCTCTTTCCTGTCCTTTAACATTTTCAAACGTGGTATTAAAAAAATTTAAATTTCCATTTATTTTCAAACGATCAAACCATGCTTCTCCCATTATATGAGCCCGGTTAAACCATACATTACCCTCAATTTCCGCAGCGTAAAAAGAAAGATTTTCAGTTATTCTTGCATCTTTGAATGAAACACTGGCCCCTATAATAGTATAATTAAATGACGCTTCACCAGCAATGGTTGCATTTTGGAACCATACATAATTTCCAATGATGGTGTGATCAAATAAAATATTTCCATAAATTTTAGCCTTAAAAAAAGAAACACTACCATTAATATGGGCTAATTCAAAACATAAATTTTCACCAATATCAACATTATCTCCCCAAATATCAGCCTGGATTTTAGAATTCTCAAAATTAAGATCCTTTTTAATGTAAGCACCTGTTAAGATAATATCCTGCTGTGTTTCAAATCCCTTAAAATTTGCATTAACAAATATCGCTCCTTTGAAGTTGAGATTTTGACTTTTTTTTCTGTTTTCTAGCTTTTCTATTTTTAGCTTCTCTATTCTCTTAAAAGTTTCACTACTCTCGTCATCAGGTAATTCAAGGTGTAGAATGCATAAATCTTTATGTAAAACCTTTTCTTCACAGCCATGTATTTTGCATTTCATTTTCTAAATTTCAGGATCTAAATTTTAATAAAACTAATCCACATTTTCTTCTAAATATCTGGCATTCATAACTCTGGCCACAGTAATGGAATCCTTGTTTTTTAGTTTTATCATACCCTGGCCTTTTATTTCTTTTCCATTTACACGTGTTCCGTTTTTAGTGTCCATGTCTTCAATATAAAAGCCATCATCCAGATGTGTAATTCTGAAGTGCTCTTTACCTATAAATGACAATTCATCAATAAGAAGAATCCCTAAAAAATCTTCCCGGCCATAAACCCGTTCATAATAGTCAATAAAAATCTTCTTATTAACGGATAAAACTAGTTTTGCCTTTATTTTACGGGGTTTTTTAAATCTAGTCGTTTTAGAAAACCGGGAATGATAACTTAATCTACGATAAACATACTCAATAGAGAACCCCAATAGAAATGATAATAAAATAGCAATAAGAAGAATTATAAGTAGGCCGGTTACCCATTCCAGATCTATATTTATGAATTGGTTTTGGAAAGACACCACCAAAAGTAATATAGAAAAAATAGCAAAAATGGCGATGATTAATATTATTCTGGTAATGGACATGCACTTAGCCCCTCAAAGACCCCTCCATGTTAAACAATAACAGTATACTTGATAAAAAAAATCCAGTGATACTAAAATAATGTCCAGATATAGTTAGTATTATATATTTTTAAATTAATTAATCTATTGATTAAGAAGAGGCCATTAAAGTTTACCATTATTAAAAGAATTTATAATATTGATTAACTTTTTAAATGATTCCATCTCAGATTTTATTAATTCAAACTCAGATAAATCTTTTTCTTCATAATCAGGGTTAGTTAAATAGAGAGGGCCCCGCGATATTCTTCGCTGCACCCCGTCTTTACATAAAATTTGTTTTACCTTTTGGTTATGAACCAGTGCTCCCTTAGGGATAATTACATTGGGCTTTACCTTGCTAAGATCTATTTTTTCCAAATCAACCGCGGTAATTAAATCCGCTATTTCTTTATCCAATGCAATTACATTTACCTGTTGAGAATCATCGACGGATTGGAAAAATTTTTCCAAAAAAGTTGCAGCCAAGCTACTGGTTATAATAGAAGCTTCTGATTTTATTTCAGGCATTTTTTCAATTAATTCTTGATTTTTGCCTTTTAAAAGGGCAAATGGAAAATTTATTTTAGGGTCATGGTAAGGAAAGCTAATTACTTTAAAAGAAAATTCATTTTGAACTTTGCCCACTAATGATTGGAATTCTTCATAGGTATGAGGGATTATACCTTTAATTAAAGGTTTTTCGTTCATTATTAATCCCTGATATTCAAAATTAGCAAACCTCCGTAAAGCAAATGATTTTACTCCCCATTTTTCTAGTTGGTCGCATGTTTCCCATAAATCATAGCCATCATTTACACCAGGGATAATTACGGCGGAGGCATTAAGATCTATGCTCTCACCAAACATTTCACAGGCTTGAATGGCCTCTTTGGATGTTTTATCCCCCATCCACTTTCTTCTCTTTTCAGGATTGGTGGAGAAAACTGAAAAACTGATCTCGTCCACCCCCCATGAAATAAGTTTCTCAGCCATGATTTCATTTTTTATAGGTTTTCCACTGGTATATCCCAAATGAAGGGAAAAAGGTAGCTCTTTTATTTTCAAAACCAGTTCTTGCAATTCAGGGTAGTTAAGTATATCTGCACCGCCAATTACCAGGATCTGTAAATCCTCAGGACGCAACATACTCCAATTTATCTGAGAAAATTTTTTCACCAGGTCTTCTAAGACTTGATAAAGAGGTTTATAATTCTGAGATACTCTATCTGCAATATTTTTACAATAATCACAACCTACTTCATAGGGAGGGCAGTTTATGCACCCTGTTGGTTTTAAATTATTGAAGTCCACGTTTTTATAAAAACAAAACTCACAAAACCCTCCACAATCTATGCCACATCTGCCATGCACATCGGTAAAAATTTGCATTTTAACCCTACAATAATTATATCTGACCTCCCAATAATACTTTTTCCCAAAAATGAATCTTAAGAGTACTCCATTATAATCTAAGTAAATATGAGTAAAATTAATAATAATGATAATAAATAAGTACTGTTTAAGATATTACCCGATTTATAAGAATAATAATTAAATTGAAGGGCCCAGATTCTCCATTGCATTATTGTGAGAGGTCTGGATTTATATAATTAGAAGCATCATAACATAATCACTATTAATTAGTTATGAGGTAAACCCATTGATTATCAGCACTTTAATGGATGATAAAAAAAAGGAAGGATCTCCTTTAATTAATGAACATGGGCTGTCTTTTCACATCCATAAAGAAGAATATAATATTCTTTTTGATATGGGGGCCAGTGAATATTTTGCCTATAATGCCCAAAAAATGGGTATCGATCTAAACAATATTGACCTGGCTGTTATCTCCCATGGACATTATGATCATGGAGGAGGATTAAAAACTTTTTTTAAAGAAAATAAAAATTCAGAAGTTTATTTAAAACCATTAGGGAAATATTATAGGATAAATGATCCCCTATCCCCCCAAGAAATTAATCTGGATATTGATGTTCTAGAAAAAAATAGCTTACGATTGAAATACATAAGAGAAAATAGGGAAGTTTTGCCAGGAATACACCTCATTAGCTCCATTATCCAAAAGTATGATTCTCGCCAGGATAATAACGGTTTATATAAGATGAAAAATGGAAAAATGGTCCGGGATGATTTTGATCATGAATTATTAATGATATTGGAAGAAAAGGATAAGATAATCATTATAAGTGGATGTTCCCATCAGGGCATACTTAATATGATAGAAACCGCCTGTAGTCTTTTCCCTCAAAAACATATCAAGGCTATTATTGGTGGTTTTCATCTAATTTATCCCACTGAATTTAGCCAAAAAAACGATTATTCCACTCATATTAAAAAAATTGGGGAAAAAATAGCAGAATATCCTGTAGAAATGATTTATACTGGACACTGCACCTCCGAAAAATCTTATAATATTTTAAAAGAAGTTTTAAAGGACAGGTTGAATTATGCTTACACCGGTACGGTGATTTATCTGTAGATTGTTAAGCCAAATATTTATTAAATATTTAATATAAAAATAATAATATGAACCAGAGGAATGATTTTAAAAAGGCAACATTTATAATTATTTTAATTATTTTTTTATCCCTATCTTTTTCCATTGCTCACCAGCCTCGTTTAGCCAGCGATAGTAGTTCCCTGGAAAACCCTATTGTGGTGAGTAATCCTGAGATTTCCCAGGCATTTTATGGAGATCTTAATGGAAATCCAGCTTATTATAAAATAAGTAGCAAGGAAGAATTCAGATTATATGTTAATTTGCTGGTTCCTGATACTCCCGGATCCGGTGAGAAACTGGTATCTGCTGAGATTTTAGATGAAAATCAGAATATACTGGCCAGTTTAGATGGAAATAATTTTGATTGGGAAGTCTTTTTTGAACCTTTTGGAGGAGATAGTTACCTTCAAGGTCCTGAATTTAACCAGACCGTCCCGGCAGGCACTTACTACATTAAAGTATTTAATAATGAAAATCAGGGCAGTTATTCCCTGGCAATAGGAGATATTGAAACTTTTCCCCCAGATGAATCATTAAATGCTATTTTACTATTACCCATTTTAAAAGCTGGTTTTTTCCAGGTCCCGGTGGTGGAAGTCTTCCCACAATTTTTAGGAATTATTATAGCACTGGGAGTATTTATGGTGATCTACACTCTGCTAATTAAATCCCGAAAATCAGATGAAACACTCCAGGTAACCCTTAAGGTTATATCTTCAGTTAATACCCTACTGAGGGTGGGGATAATTATTACCGCAGTTATTTGGATATTCAGTTACTCCCAAAATCCTCGAAATATTCTAGGAGGTATTGCCACCCTTTTGCTTCTCTTTATCGTGATACTCCACTGGAATTTGAATTCTAATTTTAAAAGTATTTCCCCTGAATCACTTCCCCTTAAAAAAAGTACTATTTTAATGATATTCTGGTGGTTATTTGTATTTTTAAGGGTAGTTTTAATCTAGAAAATGAAAATATAGAATTAATTAATCCATTAATTTGGTTCGTGATTTAAACCTATAAATTAATGGAGTATTTTTTTTAAAATAAACTAATTATTTAGAGATTATTTCCAATAAAAAATAATTATAATAATAAAATAAATTAAATCTGCTGTTATTATCCTCCTTAATAGCCTATATTAAAAAACAGGTTTAATCGAAACATTTAATATTTGATACAGCAGATTAGGAAGTAAATGATTTATATTTGACCATAACTATTATATTGTTCTAAATAAAAACTAAGTTAATAAACATTTTTAAGGGTAAATTATATCTTATCATAATATAAAGTAAATCAAATGGAATTTAGATTAAAATTAGAAGCTTATATTTATGATATTAATTTTAGAATTACATGCGCATTTTTTAAGAGATTAAGGTGTTTCAATTGGATAAAATAAAAATAGCAATAATCGGTGTGGGTAATTGTGCAAGTTCCCTCATCCAAGGAATACATTACTACCAGGATAAAGACGCAAGAGATGCCATTGGACTCATGCATTGGGATATAGGAGGATATCTTCCCAGTGATATAGAGGTGGTGGCAGCTTTTGATGTAGACAAACGAAAAGTAAGTAAAGATGTCAATGAGGCTATTTTTGCCCGACCCAACTGCACTGAGGTTTTCTGCGATAATATACCCTCCAGTGGAGTTAAAGTATCCATGGGGCATATTCTGGATGGTGTGGCCACCCATATGGATAACTATGAAGATGATTACACCTTTTTAGTTGCTGATGAAGAACCAGTTGATGTAGTGGAAATTTTACAAAATAGTGGTGCGGAAGTAGTATTAAGTTACTTACCGGTGGGATCTGAAGAAGCCAGCCGCTACTATGCCCAGTGCTGTCTGGATGCAGGTGTAGCTTTCATTAACAACATGCCTGTTTTTATAGCCAGTGACCCCCAATGGGCTGCTAAATTTGAGAAAAAAGGCATTCCTATTGTGGGAGATGATATTAAGGCCCAAATTGGAGCTACCATTACTCACCGTACCTTAGCCAATCTTTTCCGGGAACGAGGAGTGAAATTAGATCGTACTTATCAAATAAATACCGGTGGAAACACTGATTTTCTAAACATGCTTAATCGGGATCGCTTAGATTCTAAAAAAGAATCAAAAACAGAAGCTGTCCAATCAGTATTAGGCGAAAGGATGGATCCCCATAATATCCATATCGGTCCCAGTGACTATGTGCCCTGGCAGCAGGACAATAAGATATGTTTCCTGCGAATGGAAGGTAGAACCTTCGGTGATGTTCCCATGGAAATTGAGCTTCGCCTTAGTGTAGAAGATTCCCCTAACTCTGCAGGATGCGTAATTGATGCTGTAAGGTGCTGTAAATTAGCTTTGAATAGAGGAATAGGCGGTGTTTTAACATCCATATCATCATATACCATGAAACACCCCCCAGAACAGTTTACAGACGATATAGCAGCAGAAAAAGTTGATAAATTCATTGCAGGAGAATTGGAAAGATAATATTCCTTAAAAAATATTATTTTTCCCATAAACTGTAAAATTACGAATTATTTAAAAAACTAATTTTTTCATTCTAACTCTGGTTTCATAAAAAGGAGTGCCCTGTCCTTCCTGGCTTATCATATCCCTGGTTAATACGTTTATTCCTTTATTATATTTTACCCAGCCACCCCGGTAAGTTACCACCACATCTTTTCTGGTGTTTTTGCTGGCATTTACTCTGACTTTAAGCTTACCTGTAGGGGACTCCAGAATTATTATTTCTCCATTTTCTATTCCATGTTTATCCAGCAGTTCAGGATGGATCATTACCTCTAAAAATTCTTTTCCATGTTCACCATTTGGTATCTCTGAGCCAACCCACCAGGAAGGCATTATAGATAATAAATGCAAATCATATTCTTTTTTTGAAAAATCCTCTTCAGGAAGTTCCGATACAAACTCAAATTTACCAGAAGAAGTAAAAAATTTTTTATTCCCATAGGGAGTAAATGGAATCTCTGGCAGCCTAACTGGTTTTTTTAGAAGATCATCCAGAATAAAACCTTTTTCTATAACTGGACGGGCTATCCTTTTTAGCCAGAAATAGGGGCTTCCTTTCATTTCATTTTTAAAACCAAGTCGATTAGCAAGTTCCTGAAATATCCATAATTCTGAACGGGCCTCTCCCCGAGGGTTTACCACCGGATTAAGGGGTGAAATGTAATTATGACCATAGCTCCCCACCAAATCCATATCTTCCAGAAAGGTGGTGGTGGGTAAAAACAAGTCTGCTTCCTGGCCGGTGTCATTTATTACCTGGTCCATTACCATACAGTATTCTACCTTTTTAAATGCTTTTTTAACCTTAGTGGAATTCGGGGCCATGGCCAGAGGATTGCCAGCAGTAACCACAATCATTTTTATAGGGGGATTTCTGGCATTTAAAATAGCCTCACCAATAATAGGCATGGATATTTTACGGGAATTTGTGGCCAATTCATCTCCTTTCCATTTTTCATCAAAATAAACGTATTCATCAAATCCCTGGCTTACTCCCCCTCCAGAAACACCAATATTGCCACTGAGGGCTGCCAGGGCATCCATGTACCTTAGACTGAGATGCCCCTGATAATAGCGGTGCACCCCCCAGCCGGCAATGATGCTGCTTGTTCCAGAAGCATATATATTGGCCAGTTTAATGATTTTCTCCAGGGAAACATCACAATGCTTAGATAGTTCTTCTAAAGAGTAGTGGTCAAATAATTTTTTGAATTTAGAAAAATTAATTGTGTGTTTATCAATAAATTCCAGATTATGCCGGTGGCCTTCAACTATAATCCGGGATACTGCCAGGGCAAGATAGGGATCTGATCCAGGTTTGGGTTGAAGGAATAAATCACAGTTGCAGGCACTGATGGTTTTAACCGGATCAATAACCACCAGGGACGTGCCCTTTTTTCTGGCTTTTAAAAGGATTCTCCATAAATGAATATCAGTTACAGCCGGATTACGACCCCAGACTATAATGGCCTTACTATTTAGATGATCCAGAGGATCATGGGATATTCTAAGGCCCATATCCATTTCTTGTCCGGCCTGACCCGTCCCACCACAAAGAGTCCCATTAAGAGTGCTTACTCCTCCCATTAAATTGAAAAACCGATTGTTAAGTAATCTAAGAGCAGTTCTAGCCCCAAAGCCCTGATAATATAAAATAGAATTACTACCATATTCTTCTGCAATATCCTGAAGTTTCATGGCAGCTAAATCAAGAGCTTCATCCCATTTTATCTGTTCCCATGAATCTTCAACTTTTTTTAATGGATTTAAAATACGTTGGTGACTGTAAAAACGATTTTGAAGATAATGAGCCGTATTTATACATAAAAAACCTGCAGTTATGGGATGTTTCCGGTTTCCATGCAAAGATTTTATTTTTCCTTGATCTACCCGGGCCTCTATGCTGCAGGAACCCGGGCAGTCCCTGGTGCAGGTAGTATAAATTTTTTTCATAAAATTAATTAAAAATTTATTTAAAAAATGAAAAAGTATTAGTTTATTTCAATGCAGTCCTCAGGACATACATCCACACAAACTTCACATTCATTACATTCTTCTGCATTTTGTACTTTTATTTTATCCCCATCAACTACCAGAATTTCCATAGGACATACATCCACACATTCTGCGCAATCTGCTCCTTCACAGTCTTCATGATCTATAACTACTTTAGCCATAATATCTCTCCTGTTAATTAGATTTTAGTTTTTTAGAAATTAATAATATAATTTAGAATTTTTGAACTATAGTAATATAAGGATTTCTGTTAAAAAATTATTTAGCAAATGATGCTGCCTTTAAAATAGCACTTTCAAGATCGCCTTCATATTCTAAAATATTTATACCTGATTTTTTAAGCTTGATAAATGGTTCGTTACCTATTTTAGAACATACAATCATTTGGCAATCTTTCAATAGTTTGTATCTTATATTGAAAATATCATCATGATTTTTATGTTTCTCCGGTCCTGTATTTCTTATTTCCAGGAAATTTACCTTCATATTTTCTAGTTCGAAAATCAAAAAATGGGGAGAATTTCCAAAGTGATAATCTACCTGCTGGCCATTGGAGGATGCTACTGCTATTTTCATATTTTATCATCCCTTCCCGGTTCATAGTATCTCTCTATGATGGTGTTGGTTATCGTATCCAGGAGATTCAATCCAGCCTGGTAGCCAGTTATGTTGATTCTTTGAGCACCTATCCGGTCAAAAACAGGAAATCCCACTCTGATTAAAGGAATATTTTTTTCTGAAGCAATTCTGGCTGAATAGGAGTTTCCCAAAAGTAGTTCTACGTCTTCTTCTACTATTTTTTGTTCTAGATCATAGAGGTCTCCTCCAGATATTATCTGGATATCATGACCATGTTCCCTGGCAAGAGACTCAATTTCATCCTGGAATATATTGCTTTGTGTTCCGGTACATACTACCACCGGATGCATTCCCAATTCACTTAAGAATCTAGTGAGTCCAGTCACCATGTCTGGCTCACCGTAAATGGCCACCCGGCGTTTATAATTATAAGCATGGGCATCCACCATAGCATCCAGTAGCTGGCCCCTCTGTAAATTTATGTTTTCTGGTATTTTTTTATTTCCCACAACAGATAACGTCTCAACCAGATGGTCAGTGGCACTTAAACCCACTGGTAATGGAATATTAATTAATTTAACCCCGAAATTTTTTTCCAGAAATATTCCTGCAGAATCAGCATGCCGGGATATACATATAGTGGCCCTGGAATGAATTGTATCTTTTATTTGAGCAATGGTGGTCCCCTGTGAAGGAATAAAATTAATTTCACCATTTAAAGGCAAATGAAGTGATTGGGAAGTATCTGTTAGAATAATGCTTTCCAGTCCCATTTCCTGCAAGAGAATTTTCATACTAAAAACATCAGAGGGAGATATCAATCCCGTTATCAAATTTATTTTGCCATTATAATTTTTATTCGTATATTTAGGGTCTCCTCTTAAGTTATTCAATTTTTTATCAGTGTAAGTGGATCCAATGGTTGATTTTTCCCCGGAATGACGCACAGAAACCGGGTTTACTAATTTTTCTACCAGGGCCCTCAAGGCCTGATTATAACCTTCCACATGAGATCCAGTATAACTGGGAGTGGAGATGGGAATTACTGGAAAATCATTATTACTTTTAAGGAAATTAGCAATTATTAGTTCCATATCATCCCCTATAGTTTCGGTAAGGCAGCTGGAAGTAACTCCAATAAGTTCTGGTTTATATTGCCGGGTTATGATGTCCAGTGCTTTAATAAGATTTTTCTCGCCCCCATAAACCACTGTACTTTCACTCATGGAAGTGGAGGAAATATTTATAGGTTCCCGGAAATGACGACATAGCTGGAACCGCATATAGGTACTGCATCCCTGGGACCCATGTATCAAAGGCATAGCACCTTTTACTCCTAAAAGCGCATGTACCGCCCCTAAAGGTTGGCACATTCGAGCAGGGTTAATAACTGCAAACTTCTTATCCGCCGATGGAGAAATCATTCCCTTCCAGGCGAGAGAATTTTCCACATCTTTAGTGGAAAAACCTCCACAGCCATCCTGTAAGTTGTTTTCAGATTTTGGCATTTTTAACCCCATTAAATTCATTAATTCTAGTTTTAAGTTCTTTTTTAGTATAATTCCATACCGGACTGGATACCGCCTGATCCAGATTTTTAGCAAAATTTATATATCCCTGAAACCCAGAAAAAGAGGTTATGCGGTCATGATTAAATTCACAAAAGGGTATTCCCATTTTCAGGGCCATATATTTTTCTTTAGCACCTGAAATCACCAGGTCAGGCTTATATTTTTTCAGTAAATGGTAAAGTTCCCTGACCGGCGCATCATCCACGATCAATGTTCCCTCCTGTACCGTGTCTCTGATTTTCTGATAATCTTCAGGTAGTCCATTCTGAGTCCCGGTCATAATCACTTCCATGCCCAATTCCTCAAAGGCTCTTACAAGGGACCATGCTTTATTTCCTCCCACATAAACCGCTACTTTTTTGCCTTTTAGTATTCTATGGTAAGGTTTAATAGCATCTTCTACCCTATTTATTTCCTCTTTTATTAACTGTTCTGTCTTTTTTAACATTTCAGGATTATTAAAAAACCGGGCAATCGATTGCAGTGAGCTTACGGTATCCTCTATTCCAAAGAAGTTAACCTTGAGATAGGGAATATCATATTTTTTTTCCATCTGCCGGGCAATGTAATTAGAGGACTTCTGGCACTGAACAATATTAAGATGGGCCTGATGGGATCGTGAAATATCCTCCACCCGGGAATCTCCAGTTAGGGTAGAAAGTACATGTATGCCCATTTTTTCCAGTAATGGTTTTATGCCCCATAAATCCCCGGCCACATTAAATTCTCCCACAATATTCAGGGTAAAAGGGTGATTCTGGGAAGCTTTAGTGGAAGTACCGATTAAATAATCCAGTAATGCATCACCGGCTAATTGATGCCCCAGCGACTTATTGAAGCTTCTGAATCCTTCTGATTGAACCGGTATTATTCGAGTTGAAGTTTTTTCTTGAGCCAATTCACATACTTTTTTAAGATCGTCTCCAATGATACCCACCACACAGGTGGCATAGACAAATATAGCAGGAGGGTGATATAACCTGTTTATTTCCAGGAGGATATCCATAAGTTTTGTTTCGCCCCCAAATACTATGTCTTTTTCCTGTAAGTTAGTAGAAAATCCGGTTTTGTATAATTTACTGCTGGAACTTAGGCTCCCTCTGATATCCCATGTGCAGGATGCACATCCTATGGGTCCATGGACCAGGTGCACTGCATCGGTAATGGGCATCAACACCACCCGGGCCCCACCATAAACACAGGATCTCTGGGTAACTGCCCCTGGGATGGATGATTTATTACAATCAGGGGCGGATTGTTTCCCTTCTTTTTTAAAACAGCGGTGTTTTTCACGTGATTTAAGGGTATCTATAACCTTATCCGGAAGGGGAGAAAATTCTAATATCCTCCCATTTTCACCATTTTTAGTAGTATCTACCTTTTTATGTTGTTCTTTTGCCATTTAATGACCTTTAGGTTGCTAATAAATAAAATGGAAAAATTATATTCCATTCTTTTAAAATAATTTATTGTTGTAGTTTCCAGTGAACTGGATCATAGTACTCTTCCAGTACCGTATTGGTTATTCGGTCCAGGAGGTTTATTCCCCCCCTATAACCTACAATAGGAACTCTATGATAACCTACCCTGTCATAAACCGGGAAACCAACTCTGACTAAAGGTATGTCCAGGTCTCTGGCTATTAATCTGCCATCCGAATGACCAATTATGATATCGGTTGGTTCTTCCTCCAGTCTTACTTCCATGGACCTTAAATCCTGGCCATACATTATTTCAACCTTGCCATCTGCTTTTTTGGAAACTTCTTTCATGTCATCTACAAATTCCTGGTTTTCGACTCCAGTACATACCAGCTGAGGGGTCATGCCCAGCTCACAGACAAATCCAGCAATTCCAGTAACCATATCAGGATCACCATAAATAGCAGCTGTTTTTCCAAAAAGATAACGGGAAGTAATATCTGCCATGGAATCAACCAGTAATCCTCGTTCATCCAGTAATTCATCAGTTATTTCCGCATCACTGAACTTTTTAACGTTTCTTAGAAACTGATCTGTATTTTGTAGTCCAATGGGAAAGGGACCTATAGTGGAAGGAACTTTATATTTTCTTTCCAGTACCCCGGCTGCCTGGGCACCATAATTACACAAGGATATGGTTCCTGAACTATTTGAACAATCTTCCAGTTCCTGAACAGGAGTACCTCCTTTGGGATAGTATGGTTTAAACTGCGTAGAGCCGGGTCTTAATGGAGAATCAAATGGATCAGAGGTATCGGTAAGCATTATACTTTCTTGACCCATCATATTCAGTATGTGCTTTATCTCTCTGATATCCCCCGGATTTACTATTCCCGGTATAATATTCAATTTATCATTACCATTAGCTGGTTCTAGGGCCACCTGATCTACCATAGCCTTTATGGCATTATCGTATCCCCGGTAGTGGTGTTCCACAAAACTAGGAGTGTTAATAGCAACAATTTTTATTTTTTCCGCTGCATTTTCCCCCAGGCTTTCTTTGATTTCCTGTCGGGCAGTTTTAATAAAACCATCCACATCATCTCCAATTATTTCACTAGAACAGGTAGTAACCACACCAATCAAATCAGGAGTAAATCTGGATGCTAAATTTCCCAATCCAGATATCAGATTTCTTCTTCCCCCAAATACAGCCGCATCTTCATGCAAAGAAGTTACTGCAATTTCAGATGGTTCCCGAAAATGACGGGAAAACCCATATCTAACAAAGGTAGAACATCCCTGTGAACCATGGACCAGTGGAAGACCCCTGCTTATACCTGCTACTGCAAACATAGCCCCCAGTGGTTGACAGGTTACCAGGGGATTTATAATAACATTCCTCTCTCTTTTAGTTACTTTTACCTCACTCATTTAATCATCACCTGTAATTGAAATCCTTATATCCCGCCTCCACCAGCGATTATAATATAGGATCATCAATATCCTTTAAATTTTCCATCCCAGTATTAATGAAATATATTAATAGATTTAAAACCTTATTTTGCCTTTAATTTTATATTATCACCTGATTCAACTTCTTCAATTAATTTCGGGGTTTTTTCTACCTCTTCCTTGAACTCCACCAGATCCCACACCGGGTTGTAAATTGAAGCATAAATATCCTTTGCCAGATTTATAAATCCTTCAAATCCGATGTAAGGTCCGTTTTCATAGGAATGGATAAGTACGCAGGGTAATTGTAGTTTATGAGCCAGATATTTTTCTTTAACCCCGGATAACATTATATCCGGTTGATATTTTTCTACAATCTCTTCCATTTCCAGAGAGTTAGGGTCATCCACAATAACCGTATCCTCCTTTACCCTTTCTTTGATTTTTTCATAACCATCTTCATGTTCAAACATGGTGGATACGGCCACCACTTCCATCCCCAGGCATTCTTCCAGTGGACGGGGAAGGTGCCAGTTTTTAGGACCTCCTGAAAAAACCCATACCTTTTTACCCTGCAATTTTTCCTTATATAATTCTAAATCAGGCTTTATCTTATCCATACGATCTTTTATTACTGCCTCTGCCTTATCTTCTAGTCCAAAATGCTTTCCAATGGCCCTTAAATTTTCAGCACAGTAAGTAGGGCCAAAAAAGTCCACTTTCATGTAGGGTACGCCGTATTTCTTTTCAATGAGATCTGCTATGTAGGTGGCTGATCTCTGACAGCGAACCAAACTTAGTTTTGCCCGGTGCATCCAGCAGATCTCGTCATGACAGCAATCCCCGGTGAAAGTGCTGAGAATATTAATCCCCATCTCCTCAAAATAGGGTTTAAGTATCCACAAATCTCCGTCAATGTTGTATTCTCCAATGAGGTTAACATCATAAGGTGTGGTTTCCGGGGGTTCTTTAGTCCCCACCAGGTGCTGGAAAAGAGTGTGGTTACCCACATGGTGTCCTTTGGACTGGGTGGGTCCTGAAAATCCAGGGGCATTGAAAGCCACCACATCTTTTCCCAATTCCTCAGATAGTTCTTTAACCACCCCATCCATATCATCCCCGATTAAACCAGTGGTACAGGTAGCATAAGCATATATGGCATTTGCTTCAGGAAATTCTTTTGCAGCTTCTAATATGGATTGCCTGAGTTTTTTCATACCTCCGAACACCACATCCGATTCTTTAAGATCTGTTCCCATAATATATTTCAGATTAAAGTTTTCCAGAGGAAATTTCCCACCATCAGGCATGTCTGGAGTGGTTGGATATCTTTTAGTTCCATATCCATAGGCGGTGCATCCTACTGGTGAGTGTACCACGTGGGCAGCATCCTTTACGGCCCCAGTAATAACTCCCTTAACCCCGGCAAAAGCACATCCCCTTTCAGTCATGCATCCCGGGATGGTTTTGGTGTTACAGGAAGGAATTTCCTGATCAGGGTCGGCATTATCTTTAATATAAATGTGTTTTTTTCTTTCAGGAATAGATTTATCCACTTCAAAAAGGTCATGAGGCATAATTATTCTCCTAATTTTCTTAAAAAGTTTTTATAATTTTTATTTTATTTTGATAAGTCATTTAATGGATATTTATTAGCTTATGGCTTCAATTCCGTTTTCTTTAGTTCTAACCCTTACTGCTTCTTCAACAGGCAATACAAAGATTTTCCCATCCCCTCTATTTCCTGTTTGATTAACCCTCATTATGGCTTCTACCACCAGAGAAGCATCTTCATCATCCACAATTAGAGACAGTAATCTTTTGGGAATGTAACGCATGGTTCCCTCTTCGTTTAAGAGTTCTTTTTTTTGGATCTCAAATGATACTTCTCCAATTATGGCTTTTTGTTTACCCCGGCCCATTACTCGATTAGCAGTCATAGCTGGAAATCCAAGGGCATTTAAAACCTCTTTGGTATCAGTCATTTTATTAGGCCGAATAATGGCAATTATTTCTTTTATTTTGATCACCTGCATTGATTTTAAGGCAATTTATTGAATAAATGAAAGTATTTTCTAAATATTCATAATCCCCTGGTTCTAGTTCTAACGGTAAATGCATCATCAACTGGGCTTACAAATATTTTTCCATCTCCAAAATTTCCAGTGTAGGCAGATTCTGTTATCAAATCAATTATTTTTCCGGTATCTTCATCTTCAGTTACCAGTAGCAGCATCACCTTAGGTAGCTCATCATAGTAAACCTGGTCCAGCTGTATTCCTTTTTGTTTTCCACGACCTATTACATCCATTTTAGTAAGGGCTACATGTCCTGCTTCTGATAAAGAATCCACTATTTCTTCTGCTTTATCTGGCCTTACAATTGCTCTAATCATTTTCATCTGACTTTCTCCTTTTTAATCCAGGGCCCCGTATTTAACCACCAGTTCTTCCATTTCATCCATGGACATAGGGGTGGGGATTACGAAATTTTTATTTTCAATTATTTTGCGTCCCAGTTCTTTGTATTCCATGGCCTGGTTACATTCCGGATCAAATTCAATAACTGATTTTTTATTGAATTCTGCTTTTTGGACAATATTATCCCGGGGGACAAAATGAATAAGCTGAGTCCCAATTTTTTCGCAGAATTCTTCCATTAATTCCATTTCACCATCCACATTACGACTATTGCATATTATTCCCCCTAATCGTACCCCGCTTTGATGGGCGTACTTTACCATACCTTTACAGATGTTATTAGCCGCATAAAGAGCCATCATTTCACCAGAAGCGACTATATATATTTCTTCAGCTTTTCCATCTCGAACAGGCATGGCAAATCCTCCACATACCACATCCCCCAGTACATCAAAGAATACAAAATCAAGGTTTTCCTCATATACTCCATGCATTTCCATAAGGGATATGGCGGTGATTACTCCCCGGCCAGCACAGCCCACCCCTGGTTCTGGCCCTCCAGATTCTACACATTTTATTCCTTTAAATCCAGTTTCAACCACTGCTTCAGGTGTACATCCTTCTTCCCCCAGTTCTCTTAAGGTATCCATCATGGTGGTCTGCATTTTTCCACCCAATACCAGCCGGGTGCTGTCTGCTTTTGGATCACAGCCATGTATCATTACATTTTGATCCTGAAATTCTGCCATAGCAGCAGCAGTATTCTGTTGAGTTGTAGATTTTCCAATTCCACCTTTTCCATATATTGCAATTTTTCTTACCATAGCAAACTCTCTTAAAATTTTTTAATACAAACCGTTATCGGAATACGGAAGCATATTTCCGATTAAGTTTGATAGGTGAAGGTTGTATGACCTGCCATATAAATTTTTCTATAGATTCAATCAAAAGTTGAAAAAAGTAAGCTATTGCTGATTAATTAATGATCAAATATGCACCTTATTCTTATTAAGATATAATATTTTTCAATTAAAATCCTTGCGAAATTAGAATATTATTCAAAATCTTACCCTGAATAAAAGGGATGAAAAAAATAATAATATAAACTGATAAATTATAAATATCCTTAGTATAAGTATAAGAAACTAAAAAACCGGGGCATGGATTTTTGAGAAGTATTTAAGGTAGTACTTACTAACTATATAAAGATATTCTAAGTTTTGAATTATTTAAAGTATTTCTTGTGAGGGTCATGATGAAAAAAATAAAAATCGTAGAGACTGCATTTCGGGATGCACACCAGTCACTTCTGGCTACCCGGATGAGAACCCGAGATATGCTTCCCATTGCAGAGGAAATGGACAATGCAGGGTTTTATTCTCTGGAAGCCTGGGGTGGTGCCACCTTTGATACCTGTATAAGATATTTAAATGAAGATCCATGGGAAAGGCTACGTAGCCTCAAAGAACATGTTAAAAAGACCCCCCTACAGATGCTTCTACGGGGACAGAACCTGGTAGGTTATAAACATTACCCGGATGACATAGTAAAAAAATTCGTGGAAAAATCTTATGAAAATGGTATTGATATTTTCAGAATTTTTGACGCTTTAAATGATATAAGAAATATGGAATACGCTATTAAAATAGCTAAAGACCAGGGAGCTCATGTACAAGGAGTAATAAGTTATACCACCAGCCCTTACCACACTATGGAAAAATATGTGGAATTTGCCCAGGAATTAGAAGCTTTAAACTGTGATTCGGTGGCTATTAAGGATATGGCAGGTCTAATTTCACCCCATGATACATTCGAATTGGTTAAAACCTTAAAAGAAGAAACTGATTTAATGGTGAATTTACACTGTCACTGTACCAGTGGTATGACTCCCATGAGTTATTATGCTGCCTGTCAAGCAGGGGTGGACATAATTGATACTGCAATTTCTCCATTGTCCTGGGGAGCTTCTCAGCCACCTACAGAAAGTATTGTGGCTGCTCTAAAAGATACCCCCTATGATACGGGTATTGATTTAAAAACTTTAACCCGTATTAAAAAGTATTTTGAAGAAATCAAGAAAAAATATAGCAGTCTTCTGGATCCTATTGCTGAACAAATTGACACCGATGTATTGATTTACCAGATCCCTGGTGGAATGTTATCCAATCTGGTCTCCCAGTTAAAGGATCAAAATGCTCTGGATCGTTATGAAGACGTCCTGGAAGAAATGCCAAAAGTAAGGCAGGAAATGGGGTATCCTCCTCTGGTAACTCCGACCAGTCAGATAGTTGGTATCCAGGCTGTGATGAATATTTTAGGTGGAGAAAGGTACAAAATGGTTTCCAATGAAGTAAAGGAATACTTCAAAGGGTTCTATGGAAGGCCACCTGCCCCGGTGGATAAAAAAATAGCAAAAAAAATCATAGGGGAAGAAGTGCCTATTGATACCCGACCTGCTGATATTCTGGAACCACAATGGGAAAGATATAAAAAAGAAGGGGAAGAAGCAAATATAATCTCTAAAGAAGAGGACATCATTACTCTGGCCCTCTACCCGGCCATAGCCCCTAAATTTTTAAAAGGAGAAGCTGAAGAAGAAATTTTAGCCCCTCCTGAGGATTCCGCAGGATACTCTGGACCAGTAGAAATTCCTTCAGAATATAGTGTGGAAGTAGATGGAGACTTATTTGATGTAAAAATAGTCCCTACTGGTTTTATCTCAATTGAAGAAACAGGAACTGCATCCAGTAACAATGGCCCTGTAGAAGGAGGAGTTACCTCTACCATGCAAGGAATGATTCTTAAATTGAAGGTGGACATAGGAGATAAGGTTAATGAAGGGGATGTGGTAGCAGTTATTGAGGCCATGAAAATGGAAAATGATATTCATGCCACCCACAGTGGAAAAGTGAAAGATATATTAACTGCTGAAGGTGAAACGGTAAATGCCGGTGACACCCTGCTAGTTATAGGTTAGGTATCTGAAATAATTCATGTTTTAGATACAAATTTTTATTTTTTTGATTAAATCTCCTATTTTTTAATATTTCTAAAAAAAATTTAATTCTATTTTTAAACAATTCAGTTATCAATCTTTTCTATGTAAACTGTCCTTACCAGAGGTATCATTTTCTCTGGTGATAAATCTTCATCATCACACCTTCCTGAAAATTGCCCATAAGCAGTAATGTTATCACCTATCTGGAAAGGCATATCCTGAGAATAACTCAAGTAAATGTAATGATATCCTGGAATTTCAGAAACTTTTAAAATAATATCAACGGTGCCATCATAATTTATACGTTTATTTGTAATTTCACCGGTTACCTTTACTTTTTCCCAGGACTCATAATCAATAATAGATTGGTTTAAAGTAATAGCAGAAGCTTTATATTCTGGAACTTCTTCAGATGGAATAACAGGTAAATAAAAGTTAAAAATGTCCAATAATCCCCCACCTGACCCTGAAATAATATCATCTGAATTAAAATTAAAGCTTTCATCCAGCATGATACCCCAATCAGTTAAACCTGTTGATTGTAACCCTAATCCCAATAAAGCTAAAATTAGAATGGGTAGTAGTATCTTATTTTCCTGCTCCATATTCCATTCCCCTTTTGATTGATAAGTATGATAATTATAAAATATTAATTTAGGTATTATATGGGATAACACTTTGTTTTCTATTACTCATAATTAGAATAAAATAATTTAAAATATAAAATAACGCTAATATGCTTGGGATTCTATTATAGATATTTATGAAAATAAATTATTTACATTACTCATAAATAGTTTTATCTTCAATATTAGAATTTAAAAATGCCCTCTTTCTTCTCATACATGATTCGCATGTTCCACAGTGATGTTCAGTCCCCATATAACAGGAATAACTAAATTCCATAGGCGCGGCTATTTGATGCCCCAGCTCCACTATTTCTTTTTTGGATAGATCAATTAATGGAGCTGCAATCTGTACTCCTTCCAGGGTACCTATTCCCAGGGTCTGATTGAAAGCATCTAAAAACTCCCGAGAGTTGTCAGGGAAAGTAGTTGCTTCTTCCTCATCCCAACCAACTATAATTATCTCTGCATCCTCAGATTCAGCAAATGCAGTTGCAATAGCAGTAAATACAATGTTCCTTCCAGGAACCCATACTTTTCGGGCCGTATCATCACAAATTTGTTTATCATCCAGTTCTTCATTTTTAAGACTCGGTACCTCCCTATCCTGAGAAGTTAAGGCCGATTTTCCCAGTTTACCCAGCCAGCTTAAATCCATGACGGTGTGTTTAATATTTAGCTCCTTACATATTTCTCTGGATGACTCTATTTCCCGGTTAGAACTTCTCTGTCCATAATCGAAAGTCAGGGCATGAATTTGGTATTGCTTATGGAAGTATGTTGTGGCCACAGTAGAATCCAGTCCCCCCGAAAGTACTGCAATTGCTTTTTTTTTAGATGAATGCATGATAACTCTCCTTAAAGTTAAATAAAGTAAAAATTTTTATTTATCATTATCAAATTGCTTTTTAAAGGCCTCGTTAGCCTGAACCATCACATCATTTAAAGGGATTCCTGTTTTTGCGGATATGTGGCGGGCATCCTCATACTCCACCCGGGCAGTTATTATTTTAGAATCCCGCATTCCCACTTTAAAGTTCATCTGGTGCCTGCCATTAATATCAACTTCCAGAGGTATGATCTTTCGCTGCAGTACACTGCGGTGAATTAATGGAAAGGTTCTCACCCCCAGGGTCCCTGTTTCTTTGAATATAGATTCTGTAACCCTATTTGAATCTTTAGATTTACATATCACCCTTAAAAGCTGACCCGGTCTGTTTTTCTTCATTATACTGGGGATGATGGATACATCCAGAGCTCCCTCGTTTTTTAATATTTCAAAGAGGTGGCCCATTACTTCTCCACTGAGGTGGTCTAAATTGGTCTCCAGCAATGAGATTTTATCCTGTTCCACAGGTAAAGAGCCTCTTATTATACGAAGTACATTGGGGAAGTCCAGATCCATGGTTCCTGCACCATAACCCACCTCGGAGGGTGAAAATACCGGATGGAATGTTTTAAATTCGTCTTTCATACTCATTAAAATAGATGCTCCGGTAGGTGTGGTCAGTTCACTGTGAACCGGCCCCCCCATGGTTAAAGCTCCTTTTAAAATATTTAAAGTAGCAGGGGCAGGTATGGGCATTCTTCCATGAGCCCCCTGGATAGTCCCACCACCCAGAGCCACCGGGAGTGAATATATTTTTTCATGATGGAGTTTTAATTGATGATAGGCAAAACTGGCCCCTACAACATCTGCTAAGGCATCTGCTGCTCCTACTTCATGGAAATGGGTATTATCTAAAGAAGTCCCGTGGGCTTGTGATTCACCAACAGCTATTCTATGGAATACTTCCCTGGCAAAATCAATTACCTGTTCATCCAGCAGGTCATGATTAATATTGTCCAGTTTTTTCTTAAATTCATTATAGTAAATAGGTTTAGTATCTTTAGCATCAACCTGTACATAGGTGGATTTGATTCCTGCTTTATTAATAGAAGATATTTTTACTTCAACTTCCCCTAATAGGGAAGCAGAGTATTCCATTATTTCTTTAGTTTCATTTAAGTGGGCCCCCAAATCAAGTAAAGCACCTAAAACCATATTTCCAGATATTCCTGCATTTTGAGGATCAATTATTACTACCATGGCCAACTTTCCTTTAAAGAGTTATCTTACTAGCTTAATAATGTATTTAATTGAAAAATAATAATATTGCAGGCTTAGGTAGTTATCAGGCTTCCCTTATTCCCTAGCCTATAAAAAAATAATTTATTTAATTATATATCCTTAGCTCCCTTATTTACAATAATGCGCCGGATGGGAATTTCCACAATGGTATATTTTTCATCCTTCAAAATCAACCCGATTTCATCGATGATTGGTTGTACCTTTTCTTCATCAAGTACTGAACAAACCTGAACTGCATCCCTGGCATAGTCTTTTATAATGGATATGGCTGATTCAGGATCTTCTTTGATATTAAATCCCTGCCATTCCTGAGGTGAAATTCCCCTGTATTCCACTATATAAAACCCGGTGACCCCTGATTTAGTCAGAGAATTCATCACCTTTCCCAGGTTCTCAATTTCCACAAAAACCCGTAAATGAACTTTCATATTAACACCCTTTATTAAATATGTATTCCACATTATAATATTATTGGTGATGGAGTGACTATATGGAAAAGATCAATATAAGTGATGTTTTAATCTATAAAAACCCTCAAAAGATAATTATTAACAGAAAGAAAGGTTTTTTGGTTATGGGAATATGTGACATAGGGGGCGGATTAAATAGAGTTCAAAACATCATAATTAATCAGACCGAGGAAAATAAAACAAATTCCCTGAGAATCGCTGAGTTGGAATCATTACTGAAAGAGAATAACATTGAAGGAAAATTTTCACTTATTAATCACCCCTTTGATGAAGGTTTATTTATTACCTCTACCGACAGGATTAGTTTAATTACTTTTAAGGCAAATTCTATTAAATTAAATCCTATTTCAGACTCTTTAAACCTTATTTATCAAGAAGGTAGTGATTATTTACCCTGGTCCTTACACCACCTGCTAATCATACATGAAAACCTGACTTCTGCTGCACTTTTAAAATGCTTTAAGACTGCAGTTGAGACTAAAAAACAAATAGAAAATATGAAAGGTGTCCCTTTATTAGTGGAAAATCATGCAGATGATGATTGTCTGGTGGTAGCTTCGGTTATAGACAATGAAACCTGTTCTTTGGAAGGAAATCCTGTTGAAAATCTCTCTTTTGAAAGAGAGCTATCAGAATCAATTAAGCACATTATGGTTGAAAACAGTAAAAAAGCTTTTAATGAGTCTAATTTCTCAAAAGGAATCCTTGATTTTATTTATGAATCTGGTGTTACTCTGGAAGACCTGGTGAATGCAGGAATGGAGCTTTGTGTGGGAGTAGAGATTAGTCCTGAGCTAAAAGAAGCCCTGGGTAAACAAATTTTAAAATCTTTAGCAGACATAAATGTGATAGCTCTTATCATGGCCGGTATCAGAGTGGAAGAGGATTTTAAGCATCATCGTTTAAGAGAAGTAAATGTAGATGATGATCCCGCTTACCTTTACAGTGATGAGGTATTGGGAATGGCCATAGCCAATCAAATTGCAGGAACAAAAGCTATTTTCAATTTTAAGCGTTATGATGAATTAAAGCCCGGTATTTTATCCACTTTAGGGCCTATGCTGGATGATGTATTTGCCGGTCTGGTGGCAGGATGCATGTCTAAAATATTTGAAGAATAGGATGAATATACTGAGATTTTGAAAAAATTGAATTTAAACCAGGTGGAGAATATATAAATTAAATTATAAAAAAGCTATGGCCAGAATTAATGATTATAGATCAAAACCCTTACGATTTTTTTATTTAAGTTATTGAACACCGGGAGAATAATAAATGTCCACCCCTGATAAGCCAGTTAAAAAAACCCCAGTAACAGATAATAATCTAAAAAAGACAGCATGGTATATAAGTATAGCCGGACTTTTATCATTTTCCACAGTAATACCTCTGAATATCCATACCAGTATAAAGGATATGGCAAGATATACCTGGATGTGGCCCTTAATTGGTGGCTTAATTGGAGCATTGGTAGGGTTAGTGGGATTGGTCCTGCAGAATATTATGTTGCCTCCACTTATAATCTCCACCATAGTATATAGCTTCGCCCTATACTTCACCGGTTTTCATCACCTGGATGGACTTATAGATATGGGAGATGCTCTTATGGCACATGGAGCTCCTGAGCGAAAGATTGAAATTATGAGAGATCCCCGCATAGGTACCGGAGGGATTTCTATATTTTTTATTGTGGCAGCCATAACAGTGGCCACTATAGCTTCTCTGCCCGGTATGAACCTATTTTATGCTCTTGTTATATCAGAAATAGGGGCCAAACTAGGGCTAGTTAGCTGCTGCACCATCTCATCCCCCGAAGAACAGGGCACAGGTAAATATTTTATTAAAGCTATGAACCCTTATTCAATGAGCATAATAGTCATTATAAGTGTTTTAATTGGTTTCCTGCTCTTAGGAAGTGTAGGAATGGTTGGAATCATATTTAGTATTCTGGCGGGAATTTATGTAGCCCTTATGGCCCGAAAACATTTTAAAAATGCTACTGGTGATGTTTTAGGGGCTACCAATGAAATAGCACGTATGGTTTCACTTTTAAGCATGTTAATTGCATTTATGTGGATAGGTTAAGTTTGACTTGTTCAACTAAAGTTATGTGTATTAGGCCGGAATGGAGATAAATTTCCGAATCAACCCATATAATAGAGATTTTAATTACTGGTGGATTATAAAATGAATATAAGTATTTTAAGATTGGATCATCGTAGAAGAAGAGATGCCAGAATCACTACCCATGTTTGTCTTACAGCAAGGGCATTTGGAGCATCTGATATTGTTTTAAGTGGAGAAAAAGACCAGAAATTAATGGAAAATGTAGAAGATGTGGTTAAAAGGTGGGGGGGATCTTTTTCAATAAACTATAAGAAGAACTGGGATAATTATATGGAAGAATGGCAAAAACAGGGAGGAGAAGTAGTCCATCTTACCATGTATGGTTCTCCAGTACAGGAAGTGGTAAGTGAAATTCAAAAAACAGGTAAAAAAAAGTTAGTAGTGGTGGGGGGTTCCCGGGTTCCTACCAAAGTTTATAAATCTGCTGACTGGAATGTTTCCATCACCAATCAACCTCATTCAGAAGTTTCATCCCTGGGGGTTTTTTTACATATGTTGATGGAAGGCAAAGAATTTGAACTGAAATTTGAAGGAGCTGACTTAGAAGTAGTCCCTAAGGCAGAAGGTAAAGAGGTTTTAACTAAAAAAAATGATCCTTGATATTTTTATAAATTAAATGGATTATTGAATTTTTTATAAAAAATAAAGCCATATTTTATGGCTTTTAATCAATTAACCTTTATACGAATTATTTTATCATCATCCACTTTAGGAACACCCCTCCCATCACGATTACTAATGGAAATATAAAGGTAGTCCTCATGAACCACTACATCCCTGATACGGCCCAGATTGGTGAATAGTGCATTTTCTTCCAGAACAGATCTCCCATCAGCAGATAGTATTATCTGTCGGAGTTGATTACCCCTTAATCCAGCCACATACAATTTACCCTGGAAAAATGTCAGGCCAGATGGGGCCAGTGTGAAATTATTGTAACAGCTTATAGGTTGAATAAACTGGCTTTCAGGACTATCACATTCTTCTAATGGCCATCCATAATTTCCTCCTTTAATAATAAGATTAACTTCATCATTTTGTCGGGGTCCATGTTCAGCAGCATACATCAGCCCGTTTTCTGTATTCCAGGTTATTCCCTGGGGGTTTCGGTGGCCATAGGACCATACATAATTTCCAAATGGATTATCTTCAGGTATAGATCCGTCTTTGTTTAAACGAAGTATTTTTCCAGCCAGGGAATCGATTTGTTGGGATAATTCCGTTTGACCCGCGTCACCGGTAGTGGCATATAGTTTGCCATCAGGGCCAAATTTAAGGCGGCCCCCATCATGAATGGGATTAGCCGGAATGCCCTCCAGAATCACGGTTTCATCTTCCAGCTGGTTACTTAGAGTGAAGCGTGAAATACGATTATCAGTAGTGCTGGTGTAATAAAGATAGATATAATTATTTTCATTAAATTCAGGATCAACTGCAATTCCCAAAAGCCCGGATTCGCTCTGGGCCACTACATCTATAGTCCCCACCTCCTGCAGGGATTCACCATCCCATATACTAACTTTTCCCTCCCTTTGAGTGAATATCATCCGCCCATCCGGGAGAAAATCAATAGCCCAGGGAATGTTAAGTCCATCCACCACTACCTCTGGTTGGAATCCTTCTTCTTCAATTGTCTGTGGCCACACTAAAAATAAGGCCACTCCTAGAACCGCCAGTAATCCCACAATTAAAATTATTTTTTTGGAATTCACCCTCATACCCCTTTTAAACAATAGTTTTTCTATTTAAGAATCATCTTTCTTTGAATATTTTTTTAATTAAAAGCCCATATAATTTCCTATAATACCTCATTTTAGAATTTTATTACAATCTAAGGGATTATAAATACAACAAAAGCTATCAAGCATAGCCAATATAATTAAGTTATTGCTATCTAAATCACAGGAACTAAAATATGTTAAAAATAGTTAATCATTTACTGGTTCAGGAACGTTTAAGCAAAATAAGAAGAAAAGGAATTGATTCCAGTCATTTCAGAATGGGAATCATGGAAATTGGTAGATTGATATCATATGAATTTGCAAATACCCTCAATACCAAATCAATAGAAGTAGAAACTCCCCTGGGTGTAGCTGATGGAATAAAGATTAAGGAAAGGGAAGATATGGTAATAATCAGTGTGCTCCGAGCATCACTACCCCTTAGTTATGGAATTATGCGAATTTTCCCTGAAGCTCAAACCGGAGTGATTGGTGCCTGGAGGGAAGAAAAACCCCCTTTTCGGGTTAAAATGGATTATGTTAAGATTCCTGATTTAAATCAAAAAATAGTAATCGTGGCAGACCCTATGCTGGCCACAGGTAATACCATGGATCTGATTTTAAAAGTGCTGGAGAGGTATGGTAAGCCAAAAAGAATGGTCTTGTTTTCAGTTATTTCTTCCAGGATTGGTTTAGATAAAATAAAGAGTAAATATCCTGATTTAGAGATTTACACTTGCTCGGTGGAAGAAGAAGTCAATGCAGAGGGTTATATAATACCCGGAATGGGTGATGCAGGAGATATAGCATTTGGTAAACCATCCCCATAATAATTAATAAATAGATTTTCCATGAGCAATAGCTACAATTGCCGGGATTTCTTCCACTTTCAAGTTGTGAATAGCTTCCATTCCCTCTTCCTGGAAGGCCACTACTTTTTTAGATATGACTTTACTACTTAAAAGGGCAGCTGCGGGAGGGGTGACTGCAAATATGGCCCTATTTTCTTTTAATTCATTAATTGTTTCTTTCCCCAGAGCACCCTTACCCAGGTGAATGCGAACCCCTTGACGGGATAGTTCCCCTATAGAACCCTCTATTTCCTCTTTATTGCTGGTGGTAGGGGCTATTCCGGCATCACTAACTGCAGTATGCATGATAACTGATCCCGATAATTCTAAAAGTTTTTCTCCTCTTTTTATAGAAGAAATTAATTTCGGAAGGGCCGCATCCCGGCCAGTGAAGATTTCACCACTTATTAAAATCTGGTCACCGGCACTTAATTTTTCAAGTTCCTTCAATTCAACAGGAGTTTTTATTTTTATCATAAGAATCACCATAAAAGTTTTAAGGTTATGGAAATTTATTTATATTTTCACAGGACTTTTATCGAATAGAAGAATCTGGTATTATATAATTAAAAGTCATTTTATCTAAAATTAGGTCATTTTAAATGGATATATTATTGCCAGGACGTAATTTTAAAGAGCACTTTTTTGAATAGACTTAAGGTCATCCATGAATTCCACTATATGTTCCTTCCTTATATGGGGCATGAGTACAATCCGGATAGCAGGAGGACAGGCTGATACAGAAACCACCCAACCTTTTTGTTTGAGTTTAGTTGAAAGTTCTTTTGCAGGGATTTTCCCGGAATTAAAAGCCACTATATTTAATTCAGGCTCACTTACCAATTCAAATCCAGAACTAGTTAATTCTCTTGCTAAAAAATTTGTAACCTCCATAGTACTGCTGGCAATTTTCATATATCCTTCTTTACCCATATATTTTAAAATAGCCCAGGTAGCAGCTGCTGAAGCTCCAGTTCGAGTTCCTACTATGGTGGACTGTTGTTTTTCAGTCAGATAGGGAGTTTCAATGCTCATTACATCCAGAAATTTTTTTTCCCTGAAGAGGATGCATCCTGTGGGAATGGGAGTTAAACCCAGTTTATGAGGGTCAACCGTTATGGAGGATACACCACTTAATTTAAAATTAAATTCAGGTATTTTAAATCCCATTTCTTTTAGGAAAGGTATTATGAAACCACCAAATGCGGCATCAACATGCAGATAGATATTTTTTTCATTACAAATCCGGGATAACTCCCCAATAGGGTCCACCTTCCCCAGTTCAGTTGTTCCTGCTACTCCTACCACTGCTACAGTTCGGGAAGATATTAATTCTTGAACGGAGTCTAAGTCAATTTTGTAGTTTTCATCTAATTCTGCTTCCATTAATTTAAGGCCCAGAATATCTGCTGCTTTTTTAAAGGAAAAATGAGCCGATTTAGGTACAATTATTTCCGGCGAGGAGGTAGGTGAATTAATCCGGGCCATGTTGCGGGCAGCACGAATAGCCATAAGATTACCTTCAGTCCCCCCTGTTATAACATGACCATATGCAGATTTACAACCTAAAAAGGACCCTAAAAGAGATATAACCTCATCTTCCAGTGCTTTTGTCCCTTTAAAAAGTCCGGGATCCCCTAAGTTAGACTCTAAAAAATCACAGTATGCTTTTTTCGCAACAGGATGGGCGCAGGTACACATAGACCCAAGTATGCGACCCGATTTGTAGTCCATGTCATTTTCCTGGAATTTTTTGAGTTTATCAAATACCAGCCCCGGGCTGAGTCCTTTTCTATCCATAAAATTACCTGAAAATAGATTAAAAAAAATACAGGATATAAAAAAAGAAAAAGAGTATATTTACTCTTTAACCAATTTTCTAGCAGCTTTAAGAAGTAATTTTTGCTCACTACGGGCTACTGTTCGACGCACTTCGTTTACAGCGTCAGTGTTAGCAGAAACACTGCTTATACCCAATTCAACCAGTTTTTCCACTATCTTAGGTATACTGCCTGCCTGACCACAGATACTGGTCTTTACACCGGCAGCTTCACATTTTTTAATAACCCTTTCAATTAGTTTTAAGACCGCCGGGTGACCTTCACTATACAAACCGGCAACATGTTCATTATTCCTGTCAATAGCCAGTGTATACTGAGTTAAGTCATTGGTTCCGAAACTTACAAAGTCAATTCCCACGTCAATAAAGTCTTCAATGATTAAGGCAGCTGCTGGTGTTTCCACCATTATTCCAAACTCTATATCCTTTTGAGGTTTGAGTCCCACTTCTTCAGCTATTTTTTTAGCTTCCTTAAGTTCATCAGGGTGCTGAACCAGAGGTATCATGATACCTACATTGGTGTATCCCTGTTCATGGAGTTTTTTAATAGCTTTAAATTCCGCTTTAAGAATTTCAGGTTCATCCAGTTCCCTTCTAATACCTCTCCAGCCCAGCATAGGATTGTGTTCATAGGGTTCATCCTGCCCACCATCCAGTGTTTTAAATTCATCAGTGGGGGCATCCAGAGTACGGTACCATACCGGGCGGGGATAGAAGACATCCACTACTTTTAGAATATTCTCCACCAGAATATTAATCAGTTCAGCCTCATTTCCATCTTTAATATATTTTTTAGGATGTACTCCAGTGGCCAGCATCATGTGTTCTGTTCTTAAAAGGCCCACACCATCTGCTCCGGTAGCTGCGGCTTTTTGAGCAGCTTCAACCATGCTAACATTTACTTTTACTTCTGTAACTGTAAGTACCGGTGCTTGAGATAAAGCAGGAGCCTCTACTTCTTCTTTTTTGGTAGAAACTTTTAGTTTTCCCTCATAGACAATTCCTTTATTACCATCCAGAGTTACCACCTGATTTTCATCAAGGATCTGACTAGCATCAGTAGTTCCCACCACACAGGGTATTCCCAATTCCCGGGATACAATAGCTGCATGACAGGTAACTCCTCCTTCATCAGTGATTATTCCGCTGGCCCTTTTCATAGCAGGGACCATGTCTGGAGTGGTCATAGCCGTTACCAGAACATCTCCGGATTGTATTTTATCCAGCTCATCAATACTCCTGATTATTTTAACTGCTCCTGAAGCCATACCCGGACTGGCACCTAAGCCTTTAGTAATAATATTCCTTTCAGCTTCTTCTGATTCATCAATGAGAGCATCAGGCCCATTTAAAGTAGTAACTGGTCGAGATTGGAGCATGAAGACTTTTCCACCTTCAATAGCCCATTCAGTATCCTGAGGGAACTGATAATGGTCATGAATTTTTTTACCCATGGCAGCTAATTCTGCTAATTCCATATCAGAGAGAACTCTTCTTTTTTTAAGTTCATCAGGGACTTCTGTTTTAATGGTTTTCCCCTGTTCTGGATCTTTGTGGAACATGATGTTTTTTTCACTTATGGTTTCTTCCAGAATTTCGCCAGTTTCTTTATCCACCCAGTAGGTATCAGGAGTTACTGTTCCAGATACCACGGCCTCTCCCAATCCCCAGGAACCTTCAATAAGTATTTTTTCTTCCCCGGTGGAAGGGTGTACCGTGAACATGACTCCTGCCTTTTCAGCATCCACCATTTCCTGTACTACCACTGCAATGTAAACTTTGGAATGTTCAAAGTTGTTTTCTTCTCGATAGAATATGGCCCTGGCTTCAAAAAGAGATGCCCAGCACTTCTGAACATATTTTAAAACATCTTCTGCTCCTTTAATATTAAGGAAGGTATCTTGCTGTCCAGCAAAAGAAGCTTCCGGTAAATCTTCTGCAGTGGCAGATGAACGGATAGCTACAAAAGTGTTTTCTGTTCCTACTTTATGGCATAGGGCATTATAAGCCTCAATTATAAGGGTGTTAATGTCTTCTGGAATTTCAGCATTTATAATGGTATTTTTAATATTTTTAGAAGCTTCCTGTAATTCTTTATTGTTATTAACGTCTAAAGAATCCAGGTACCCCATTACTTCTCCATAAATTCCAGTGTCTTTCATGAATTTATCATAGGTTTCGGATGTTACCACAAATCCGGAAGGAACAGGTATACCTGCCTGGGTAAGTTCACCCAGATTAGCTCCCTTTCCACCAGCAATGTCAACATCTTCCTTGTTTAGATCTTCAAAGAATGCCACATATTTCATTTTATCCCCTTAAAATTTCTTGCTTATTTAGATAAGTTAAATATGAGATTAAATTCTATTTAATTTGAAAATGAATTTATATCAGAATTTATAATTTTTAAAAAGTTAATAAGAGTATAATAAAATTTTAACCGGTTATGAACCGGTTAAATCCATTTTCATATTATTTTACCAGTTCTTCTCCTTTTTCAATAATGAAGCTGCAAGAAACTGGTATTTTCATAGCGGCTCTTCTCAGGGCCTCTTTAGCATCCTTGAAGTTTTTCTTATTGGTTTTAACCGTTAATATTTTCTGTCCCTTTTTAACCAGGGCAGTGGAACTAACTGGCTTACCAAAAGCTTTCCTCATACCATCCTGTACACGGTCAGCACCGGCTCCAGTTGCCATAGGATTTTCACGAACAATGTGATGAGGGTAAACTCTTATTTTCAAATGATAACCCATTCGTCCTGCTTTCCTCTGCATATACCTGTTTGAAGCAATCCTGGCCGCTTCTAATGCATTATGTGAAATGCTGGCTGGACCCTTAACTGCTATACTTACAGATACTGGAAATTCAGCAGATAAATTACCCATATCATATTGAACAATCCGTGAACCGGGGATTCTTCTAATGTACTCTTTTCTTGTGTACGCTCGAACCATAAATAATCCTCCTTAAAAATTTCATTAATAAATACTAGAAAATTGTAGAGTGATAACTTTGATTAAGTTAAGTTCAATTTCTAAATAACCATTAATAAATATTGCCTTTACATATTCTTATAATGATTCTGGTAAATATATACCATAACCTTTACCATTATTATAATTGAATTAATTTATTAATTAAAAGGTACTTAAAAATGTAGTGAACTATTAAGAAGAAAGATAAAAAATACATCTTAATCATCTTAATTAGTGAAAGCTCCTTTAAATTAAATTAAATAGCTATTCGAATTAAATCCATGAATATAACCTTAAATGAAGGTGTTATCAAATGAAAATTGCTATAACTGGAAAAGGAGGGGTGGGTAAAACAACCCTTTCAAGTACTTTATCCTGTATATTTTCCCGGACATATAAAGTATTCGCCATTGATGCTGACCCGGACATGAACCTGGCATCCAGCCTGGGCATCACTAAGAATATTACTCCTATATCAAAAATGAAAGAATTGATTAAGGATAGAACCGGTGCTGAACCCGGTTCCTCTTTTGGGGAAATATTCCGAATAAACCCTAAAATAAGTGACCTTCCTGAATCTCTTTCCATTAATTATGATCCAGAAGGGAGACTGAAACTGCTGGTTATGGGTACTGTGGATAAAGGAGGGGATGGTTGTATATGTCCTGCTTCTGTTCTCCTTAAGGCTATTTTAAGGCATATGATCTTAAAAAAAGATGAAATAGTGATTCTGGATATGGAAGCCGGGATTGAACATTTAGGGCGAAAAACCGCTGAATCCGTTGATATGATGATTGTGGTGGTTGAACCTGGTTTAAAATCCCTGGAAACCGCCCATAGAATAAAAAAACTCGCCGGAGATATTGGAGTACAAAATATACAGGCAGTGATTAATAAGGTCTCCACTAAAGAAGAAGAATCATTTGTTCAACAGAAGCTAAAAGAACTTGATATTGGAGTAATTGGAAGTATACCTCGTGATCAGATGGTTATAAAGGCAGATATGGAAGGAAGACCATTAACGGATTATGATGACTCGCCAGCACTTGATTCTATAGAAAAAATAGCAGAAAACATCTTAAATATGGAATAAATAAGACCATTAATTAAAATCAATAAAGGTTCTCATAATGAATTTTAAAGCAGATATCAAACTGGAATATAAAACAAAAAAGCAGGCCCAAATTGCTTTAGAATCTTTAAAACCAGATAATATAAATTATGTAAATTCCAAAATACAGGGAAGTACGTTAATATTTAAATTATCTGGTGAATCAATTCGCAGTTTCCTGGCTAGTGCTGATGACCTCATCTTCTGCGAGATGGTAGTGGAAAAAATGTTAAATGAGATGAAATGAATTTGAGTTCCAGTTTAAGAATCTTTATTGATTATGCTTAAAATGATAACAGGTGAAAGTAATGAAATTCATACTTCAAGGCGAAATAAGTTTCTCTAAAGATGCCGAAAATGCTAGAGAAGACTTAAAAGAGTTTATAAAAGAGGCTAATAGTGAATTACTGCTCCGGGGTGTTCCTGAAAATCAGAAAAAAGAAGGGGCTAAAATCACCAGCTGGAATATTGAAGGGGCCTTACTAAAACTACAAATAGATTCAGGGCACAGAGTCAGGGCATATGACGCCCTTTTAAGGATTAAAAAACCATTAGGTGAACTTCTAGGTAAAAAATATCATCTGGGTATAAGGAAGATGCATGTTAACTGCTACCAGATTATTATACCTACCCGAGAAGGTAGTTATGATATAGATATGGAACTGGCCCGGAGTCTTCCTCAGATTTCTGATTTTAAAATAGAAGAAAATAGAGTGGTGGTGGAGCTACATAATCTCTCTGAATCAGAACTAAGAAAACATATCGTCAATCGGATTATTAAGCATGTTACCCTGGAAAAGCAGGAAGAAGAAGAATCTTCTGCAGAAAAACCTACAGATATTCTAACCCGCCAGGTAACCAAAGCCACCCCTGGAGAAATAATAGCACGTAGTAAAAAAATTAAGCCGCTTTTTAAAGGAGATCCCACTGAAGAAGCTGTAAAACAGGGTTGGGTTAAAAAATTCCCTGGTCGTGGCCAGTGGTTCTACGGCCCCCAGCTGGTAGCTCTACAGAGAGCCCTGGAAGAGATATTATTAGAGGAAATGGTGTATAAAATGGGTTTTATGGAATGTCTATTCCCTAAATTAATCCCCATACCCATAATGCATAAAATGAGATACCTGGAAGGGCTCCCTGAGGGAATGTATTACTGTTCTGCTCCAAAAAGAGACCCGGAAACCTTTGAAAAATTCAAAAATGATCTGATAATCAATAAAGAAGTTCCCATTGATCTTTTAAAAGAAGGACTAAAAGACCCATCCTATGTTATAGCTCCCGCCCAGTGCGAACCATTTTATGAATTTTTAAGTCACGAAGTGGTGGATGAAAAAGAGTTACCAATAAAATTCTTTGATAGAAGTGGATGGACCTACCGCTGGGAAGCTGGAGGGGCCAAAGGTTTGGATCGGGTTCATGAATTCCAACGAATAGAACTGGTATGGTTAGGTACACCTGAACAAACCAATAATATCCGGGATGAATCCATTGATCTTTCTTATGAAATCGCCGATAAAATGGAATTGGAATGGTACAATGAAGTAGGAGACGACCCTTTCTATCTGGAAGGGCGAAAGGTGGAAGATAGAGGTATTGAATTCCCGGATGTGCCTAAATATGAAATGAGATTATCCATACCTGGACAGGAGAAAGGAGTGGCAGTTGTTTCTGCTAATGTCCATGGGACTCATTTTGTAGAAGGATTTTCTATAAAAGAAGCCCGAAAACAGAATATATGGACAGGATGTACGGGAATAGGAGTTTCACGATGGGTATTTGGTTTCCTGGCTCAGAAAGGTTTTGATATGGAAAAATGGCCAGAAATAGTTAAAGAAAGGGTGGAAAAAATTAGAGTACCGAAAATGGTAACCTGGCCCTGAGGGATTTTTGATCTTTTAAAAAGGTGAGTTAGAATGAAATGCGAAAACCATCCAGATAAGGAAGGAGTGGCCGCCTGTGTAAGTTGTGGTAAAATACTCTGTGCAGATTGTCGTTTAAAACTGGTTGGAAAAAATTACTGTCAGGAATGTGCCGATGACCTGGTAACTTTGTATAGTGATAAAAAAGAGGTAGCTTCAGAATCAAAACCCATAAAAGCAGGTTATGGTAAAGTAAAACCCCAAAGCAGCCCTGCTATGGATAACAGCTATGAAAAAGCCAGACCAGTTAAAAAAGATTCCTCCAATAGATTCCTGCTATTTTGCCTTATTTTCCTGGTGGTCCTGTTTTTTATTGCTCTGGGGCTTTACATAATTTACCTGTTGTATCTGGCTCCTTTTTATGGTGACCTGTCAAATGTAATAAATATTTTGCTCACCGACCCTCAGAGGATAATTAACTTTTTAATAGGTTAAAATGAGTGGATTTATTGACTGACCCCCAATACCCTAAATTTTTACCCCTGTGCCATCAAAAAGAAGATAGGAGCATTTATTTTAAAAATAAACCTCTCCCCCTTTGTGCAAGGTGTACTGGTATTTTTTTAGGAATATTCACGTTGCCTTTTTTTCATATAGGCCTTATAGATCCATCTATTTTAGCCTTATTATTCTTAACCGCACCGGCAATAATTGATGGAGGTACCCAGTATCTGGAATGGAGAGAAAGTAATAATTTGCTCCGTTTAGTTACTGGTTTTATGTTAGGGTCGTCTCTGGCAATTTTAGTGGTGATAACCGGTAGAATAATTGTTTATAGCCTGTAAAAATAAATTATCTTTTATTAAAATTAATAATCATATAAAATTTTAAAAATAAGAACTATAATAATACTAAAAAAAAAAATATAAAAAAGAGAAATTAATCCTCTTTTTCTTTTTTTACCTCGGTGAGAACTTCTTCAGCAATTTCTTCTACTTCTTCTTCAGTTACTCCGCCTTCAGGCATTTCTTTTTTCTTTTCAAAGACATCGGCAAATTCCACTTTTTCCAGGTTTTCAATGTTTTCCCAGATATCTTTGGCTATTCTAAACCGGGCAAAGGTAATGTCCATGTAAGATTTCTGGTCAAACCGGCTAAGTTCATCCATAATAATGGTTACTTTACCATCCTGGATGTTTACTTCAGTCTTATCCATGTTAATTTTAGGATTAGGATAGTGGAGCTGGATCATGCTCTTAATTTTATCCACATCGTCTTCCAGAATCTCTTTAATTTCCACCTGATACTCCAGGTTCTTTCCAGCTAATTCATGATTAAAGTCCAGACGAACTCTTCCACCACTTATGCTTTGAATTCTGCCATTGTGACCTTCTACCGTAATATTCATTCCCACATAAGGTTTTATGTTCTGTTTTTTGAACTCCTTCATAGGAACCAGTTGCACCAGTTTAGGATCCCTGTCTCCAAAACCATCTTCAGGAGTCAATTCAATTGTTTTTTGTTCTCCTGCTTCCATATCAATAATAGCCTGGTCGATTCCTTTTAAAAGGTGACCTCCGCCTACAATTATAGGTATGGGTCCATATACCTTTTCATCAATTTTAATTCCGGCTTCTTCAGCCACTTCTTCTATGGTGGTATCAAAGACATCACCAGTCTCTTTGGTTCGTCCTGTAAATTCTAATCTTACGAAATCTCCTTCTTTAATTGCCATATCTCTAGCCTCCTGTGAGGTATTCTATTTTTAAACTCTTGTAAAACGTGTTTATCTTTATAATTTAATACACGAATAAGAGAAGGGTAATTTTCTATATACTTAGAAATTGTTTCCTTATCAACTTTTGCCTCCAGAGAAGATAAAACCCTATGTTGAAAATGGGTGGAAAACCCCCGGGAGATACATTTCTGAATTTGATTCAAATTTTCAAAAGGCCTCTTTGTTAATAGTTTTTCCACAGTATTCTCATCTACTAAGGATAAGGATAATAGTTCTTCTTTACGGTATTCATTAACTGTTTTTAAAATATTTTCTATATCCCTTAAATCATGTAAAGGGGCCCTATTTAAAGTCATTTCCTGTTCCAGAACCTTAATAGTTTCTGGAGGTAACATGTCCCTGGCCTGACTAAGTTCCCCTTCCAGGACGGCCTGGCGAATGATGGTTCCACTCACATCAGGAATGCGTTTAACAAATATGAATTTATTTTTAAAATCAAATCCAATTTTAGTAAGTGACCGGGAAAGAGAAGCAATAACATAGTTGTCTTCTTCCAGCTTGCCCTCCATTACGATTTCCCGGGTATTCATATCCACCATTTTATATGGTTTGGGAGCCACTCCATGTCCTTTACTGATTCTTTCCATTATTTGATCAAATCCCTCCACTGGTTTAAAGCCACGTGGAATGTAATCTGCATCCAGGGCCTGGAACATGCGGGCCAAACAAAGAGAATATTGACCAGACCCCATAATGCCCATAGGAGGCCCTTCCACCACTATATCTGCCCCGACATTTACTGCGGCTCGGGCCCGGGCTTCCCGGGTCATGATGTATGGCAGGCCCCGGCCACTGCGCTCAGTTGGTCCTGGAACCACCGCCACAAATAATCCTTCCGGGACTTTTTTTTTCGCTTCCATCATACAATGCCGGTGCCCCTTATGTAGTGGAGAATATTCCGTGAAATCAGCAATAAGAGGCCGCATGCTCTTATTTAATTTTTTATATGCTGGTTTTTGGGAAGCATCATGGTAGATAATATTTCTATCCCTTTCCAGTATGGCTGTGATTAGATTTTCAGAAGGTGACATGTTATCATTATTTTAATTTTAGGATTCAGTATTTGGTTAAACAATAACCTAACAACACAAATTATTTGATTACCTTTTAATAAAACTTATGGCTGATGCAAAAGAACAGAACTGGTGCAAGTTATGATATATGATCTATGTTTAAAAGACTGTAAACTCCACCCCCGCAAGGGACTGTATAATGTGGGTATTGAACAGGGCAAAATTATGGCCCTGAAAAAAACACCTCTGGTGGCAGATAAGGTGATTGATATTAAAGGGAAGGTGATTTTGCCTGGTTTAATAGATGTGCATGTCCATTTTAGAGATCCCGGTTTAACCTATAAGGAAAATTTTAAAAGTGGTTCCCAGGCAGCGGCCCATGGGGGGTTTACCACCATTATGGATATGCCCAACACTATTCCTCCCACCAGTACCGCCCGTTTTTTTAAGGAAAAAAAAGAAATAGCCTCCAAAAAATGTATGGTTGATTTTGCACTGCATGCCGGAGCAGGTGATCTGGTGGAAATTGAAAAAATTGCTCCCCAAAAACCAGCTTCATTTAAATTATTTATGGACCTGTGCAGTGATGAATTTTTAGGTCAGGTTTTTGAAAAGGTATCCTCCTTAGATTCTGAAATTCCACTGACCCTTCATGGAGAAAATCAAAAAATGGTTAATGATTGTACCAAAAAGCTTCAGGATAAAAATAAAAACGAAGCATTTGATTACAGTCTGGCCCGGCCTCCTAAAGCAGAAGTATTAGCAGTAGATCAGGCCCTGAATCTTTCCCGAAAGTTCCAGCAAAAAATACATATTTGCCATGTAAGTACCTCCCGGGCTTTAGAGTTAATTAATTCTAAAAAAATAGAAGGTGTGCCGGCAAGTTGTGAAATTACACCTCATCATCTTTTACTTGATTCTTCAGAATTTAAAAAATGGGGTAATCTAACAAAAACCAACCCTCCTTTGCGGTCTAAAGAGGAGGGTATTTCTTTTCCACTGCTGGATAAAATAGATATTATTGCCACAGATCACGCCCCCCATACTCTGAAAGAAAAAGAAAAAGGTGTTTGGGAGGCAGCTCCCGGTATTCCCGGTCTTGAAACAGTTCTTCCTTTATTATTAACCCAGATGAATAAAAATAATTTAACTCTGAATCAAATTAAAAATCTTTTATGTGAAAATCCATCGAAAATATTCAATTTAGAAAATAAAGGGTATATAAAAGAAGGGATGGATGCAGATATGGTGGTACTTGACCTTAAGTTAGAGGGTAAGATTAATCCCGATGATTTTTATACCAAGGCAGAGTATACTCCTTTTTCAGGATGGGAATATAAAGGGGCTCCAGTTATGACCCTATCCCATGGGAATGTTATTATGGAAGAAGGGCAAATTATGGAAAACAAAGGACGCTATGTTTACCCTGATTAATTTGATTTAAAAAAAAAGCTTAATAGAATATTTTTTTTATCAATATTCTATTTTTTTCTTAGAGGAACTATTAATCCTCCCACTATGAGAATTAAAGCCATTAATATTGCTGTTAATGGTATTCCCGTTTCCTGCATAGGTACTTTTCCATCATCATCTGGTTTTGGTTTTGGTTGCTGGACTTCGATGGTAACTGAAGATACTGTATCATCCAGGATAGGATCATAGGTCAGTGATTCCACTTTAGCAGTGTTGGTAATGTTGCCCGTGCGGGTCACAATGGTGGTTATTGTAAGCTCGGCAATAGCCCCTCTTGGCAGGTTTCCAATACTCCATATACCGGTTATAGGATTGTACGAACCATAGTTAGCCACAGAAGATACATATTGTAAACCGACAGGCAGTACATCTATCACCCGGGAATCTACTGCAGTATCAGGGCCTCTATTTTGTACGATATAGGTAAAGAAGATGGTATCATATAGTATTGGCCTGAGATCATTTACTGTTTTAGTAATGGCCAGATCTGCTGCAGGTGGGACTTCAAGGGTTACTGAATCCTGATCATTATCAGGGTTAGGATCGTATTCGTTTTCTGCAGTTTTAGTAGCCGTATTGGTTATGTTTCCAGTTTGTACCACTTTAGCAATTATATTTAAAATTGCTGAATTTCCAAATTCCATGGTTCCTATCTGCCAGATTCCAGTGGTGAAATCATATACTCCTTGAGTGGTTATAGATGAAATGTAATTTAAGCCATCTGGAAGCAGATCTGTTATTTCCACTCCGGTGGCCTGATCTGGCCCATGATTAGTTACCGTTATGGTGAACATTATCTCGTCCAGGTAATTAGGATTGAGTTTACTGGTATCTTTTTGTACCCCTATATCTGCTGTTTTTATTTGGATATCCGCCGTGCTGGTATTGTTTTCCAGATCGGGATCAAATGTATCTGAAGTTACATTGGCCGTGTTTCTGATGGTGCTATTGGCCTCTGCTGAAACCAGACCCTGTATGAGAACATTTATTGTTTGTCCCGGGGTAAAATTGCCCAGGTTCAAACTACCTGTCCAGTTAAACCATGAAATGCCCCCATCTATGGAGTATACAGGGTTTAGTATCACCGGAGGTAGTATATCATACAATATTACATTTCTAGATACTGATGGGCCATTATTGCCTACCAGAATATTGTAGGTGAGGTTTTCATGTCCAGCCAGTACGGGATCTGGAGTGCCGGTTTTTATCACATATATGTCTGCAACTGTTTCCACATCCGTAACTGTACTGGACGTATTATTCTCCAGGAAAGGATCAAAAGTACTGGAATTAACCAACGCCGTATTATTCAAAACACCCAAAGCATCAGACGAAAGCAAACCACGAATCCAAACCTCGACACTATTACCCGAACTCAAATTACCCAAATTCAAACTACCCAACCAAACATTCCAACTAACACCAGAATCCACAGAATACTCCGGATCAAGAATAAAACCAGGCACATCATCACTCAAAAACACATCCCGAGCAACAGACGGACCCACATTACCCACAACAATAGAATACTCAACAACATCCTCACCCGCAACCGCACTAACAGGACCATCCTTAACCACAAAAACATCCGCAACCGTCAACACATCAGTAACCACACTAGACGTATTATTCTCCAAGAAAGGATCAAAAGTACTGGAATTAACCAACGCCGTATTATTCAAAACACCCAAAGCATCAGCAGAAAGATCTCCCCTTATACTAACATTCCAAACCTCACCCGGCAACAAATCACCAATAAACAATGAACCCAACCAAGACAACCAGGCACCACCATTAACCGAATAAACCGGACTCAGTACAAAACCAGGAACAACATCAACCAAAAACACATCCCGAGCAACAGACGGACCCACATTACCCACAACAATAGAATACTCAACAACATCCTCACCCGCAACCGCACTAACAGGACCATCCTTAACCACAAAAACATCCGCAACCGTATCCACACCAGTAACCGTACTGGACGTATTATTCTCCAAGAAAGGATCAAAAGTACTGGAATTAACCAACGCCGTATTATTAATCTCACCTAAAACATCAGCCAAAACATCTCCCCTAATCAAAACCTCCAGAATAACACCCGGACTCAAATCACCTAAAACCAACATACCCGTCCATCCAAACCAATCCAAACCACCATTAACCGAATAAAACGGATTAGCAACAGACGAAACAACCACATCAACCAAAACAACATCCCGAGCAACAGACGGACCCACATTACCAACATTAACCGTAAACAAAATCTCCTCACCAGCAACAACCGAAAACGGAGCCTCCTTAACCACAAAAACATCCGCAACCGTCAACACATCAGTAACCACACTAGACGTATTATTCTCCAAGAAAGGATCAAAAGTACTGGAATTAACCAACGCCGTATTATTCAAAACACCCAAAGCATCAGCAGGTATTAGTCCTCTTAAAAAGATGGTGGTTATAGATGCAGGGGTTAAGTTGCCCAGGTTTAAGGAACCTGTCCAGGTAAACCAGTTTATATCATTCAGGGAATATTCTGGATTTATGAGGAAACTAAGGTTATCATAAAGGATAACTGATTCTGCTGTGGAGGGGCCGTTATTGCCTACCACCAGAGTATATTTAATAATATCTTCACCGGCAGTGCCACTAGCAGGGCCCATTTTATTTACGAATATGTCTGCTATGGTGTTTACATTGGTAATTACAGTATCTGTATTGGGTGTGGGGTCGGGTGTGGTGGTGGTAACCGTCACTGTATTATTAAGATTGGTTCCATTAGGAGTGGATGGATTTACAGTACCTCTAAGCAGTATAGATCTGGTTTCATTTACAGTGAGTATTCCTAAATCAATATAGCCTAATGCTGGCGGCCAGTTAATCCAGTTAATACCACCATTTACAGAGTACTCCACATTGATTAATTGAGGAGGTACTGCATCAAATACACGAACATCCAGGGCATCAGAAGGTCCATTATTTACTACAATGATGGAGTATAAAATTGTATTTCCGGCAACAATAGATGCAGGGCCATTTTTAGTTACATTAATATCTGCCTGAGTATTTACCAGGGTTGTGGTAGAATCTGAAGCAGGGGTAGGATCTGGTGTGGTGGTAGTGGCGTTCACCGTATTATTTATCAGAGTTCCATTAGCCACCGACGATAAAACATCTCCTCTAAGGAGTATTTCCTGTGATCCTCCAGCTGAGAGTGTGCCCAGGTCAATGTAGCCTAATGCTGGCGGCCAGTTAATCCAGTTAATACCACCATTTACAGAGTACTCCACATTGATTAATTGAGGAGGAATTGAATCTGTTACCTGAACATTCTGCGCATCAGAAGGTCCGTTATTAATCACATTGATGGTGTAATTAATTTTTTGACCAGCCAGTATAGTGGAAGGCCCTGTTTTTGTTACATTTAAATCAGCCTGTTGATTGACCTGTGTAATCGCCTGAGCAGTATTATTATCTGGATCCGGATCAGGAGTATCAGATGTAACTTGGGCAGTGTTATTTATGGTTCCCAGTGGAGCAGCAGATGATAAGTTTCCTCTAATCAGTATAGTTATAATTTGAGAAGTTGAAATATTTCCCAGCGCCAGGTTTAATGGATTAGAGAAGGCATACCATGTTCCGTTCAGGTTATATTCAACTCCAGTAAGGAGAGAGTACCATGCAGGATCTATCATATCGTTTAGAATCACATTTACTGCTGTATCCGGACCATTGTTACCAATAGTCAGAGTGTAGTTAATTTGTTGGCCGGCGAAAATATTTGGAGGTCCGGCTTTATTAATATAGATATCTGCACCCAGTATGTGAACTATGGCACTGTCGGTAGTGTTGTAAGTTCTCTCATCCGGGCTTGGTCCGCTTAAAGAAGTGTAAGTTAAATTAGCAATATTGATTAAGTCCTGTCCTGCCAGGGAAATATTGTTGTCCACCACACAGCGGAATATTATGGTGGCATTATCACCCAATAAAAGTGAAGGTCCGGTAAATCTTACCAATCCAGGTAATAGGGTGGTGTCTACAAGCCATCCTGCAGGAAGAAGTGTGGTATCCAGATAAGTCATACCCCCCGGTATGACATCATCAAGTACCAGATCATAGGCATTGCTGGTACTTTGATTAGTGTGGTTTATCTGAAGGGTGAATTCAACGGTGCCTCCCGGATTCACATTGGTAGAACCAGTTTTGATTAATTGCAGGTCAGGCTCTATAACCCTTACCGTGCTGGTGGCAGAACCTCCATTTATTTCAGTTGCGCCATTAAAGTAGAAAACCGTGGCGTTATTTATTAAATTAAGCCCATTTTGATTGGATAGTATATTTTCTACCAGTACAGTATAGTTAATGGTGATATTTCCAGGAGCAGTTGCATTAATTTCTCCAAAGTCAAATTCCCAGGTATTGCTGGTGGAATTAAACACAGGAATAGGATCAGGATACTGTACCGATAAGGAAGGTGAAATTATATAGGTAAAGTTGCTGGCTACTAGTCCCACAGGCATGCGGTCCGTCACCCTTAATCGGATGGTGGTTCCCTGAGGGACAGCCACTATTATGGTTTGATTTGCAGTGTCTCCAATGGTACGGTTTACCAGTGGTAGGCCTTCTGAATTTTTTATAATTGATGGAGAGCGGGAAGTTACATTTACCGTGGATGTAGCCCAGATATTATTTACCGTGCCCTGGCTTGGATCTCCAGTTCTCTCACCGGTTTCAGTACCTGGTGCTCCTGGAGTAACGCCCCCAGTTCCATTAGGACCGGGTAAACTGGTACCGGTTACATTGGCCGTATTGGCTGTGGTGGTATTGAATATTATATCTTCTTTTAAATCAGCAATGAAGCTGATAGTGACATTTTGACCCTGTAAAAGCCTATCAATATTAACTGTAAGGTTATTTCCAATTAAAGTGTAGTTGGCCGTAATGGTAACGTTGCTGGTGGTAATGGTAACCTGGTTTAAGGTTCCATTTAAGGCCCGTATATTTATAAAGTTAGGATGGATTATGTCTGTGACCACCAGATCATATACCGGGGCAATATTAGTGCCTGCAGTATTACGTACCACTATATTAAAGGTTACAGGTTCTCCACCCTGCTGGATGGTAGGAGTGGCAGTTTTATTAATGGTAAGAACCGGGCGTCTAACAGTAAGACCCGGAGCACTACTGGAAGTAGATAAAGATTGTCCTGCCTCATTAGTATAATTTAAAGTTCCAGTATTTGGTATGGTCCCATTTACATTATTTGAAACATTATTTTTCACCACTACATCAAATAGAATCCGGATGGTTTCATTTCCAAGCAGATTATTATTGGTAATGTTACCCAGGAAAAATATCAAAGGATTGGTGCTGGTAGGAGTAATTGATTGGAAGTCTGTCAGACCAGTGGAAGTGAATATAAACCCATCAGCAAAGACATTACTGCTGCTTCGGCTGATTAATGCTCTCCCACCAATATAAGCCAGTCTGGTATTAATTATATCCGAAATATTGACATTGGCAGTGGTCCCGGAAGGTATGGTGATATCAACACGGTAGGTTACTACTTCCCCTATAAGGACGTTGTTGCCAGTAGAATCCGGTTCAGATGTATTAAACACGCCTTTTACCACTGCTGGTGCAATGGTACGAAGATTAGTACTACCTTGAGATGTATATTCTCTATTATTATCTCGAGGAGTAGTAGTTGAACTTAAAGAGTCGTATGTGGCGGTAGCTGTATTTAAAAAGGTGGAGTTGGATTTAACATCATCCATTATATTCACATTAAAGGTGAAATTTAGAGATTCTCCCGGATTTATGTTACCTCCAATATAGGTAACTATTCCACTGGAACTATTATAATTAAAGGTGAATCCTGGAGGGGTTATTGCTGAGGTGACTGTGGTCCAGTTAAAGGCAGTTCCATTTAAAGGATCCACTATAACCACATTATAAGCTGGTGATAATCCAGAATTGCTGAGATTCAATCTTACAGTTGTCTGCTGGCCCCCGGAAACCGGGTTGGGTAAGATGGTTTTAACCACATTTAACCAGGGCTGTAAAACATTGAAATTATAGTTAGCACTTACCGGTGCTGCAGGGTTTTCATCCCAGTCCAGCCTCACTGTGTTGGTTTTAGGCAGAGATGAGGGGGTTCGGGGATTGGTTGTTTCATTATTTTCCACCACCAGATCCACATCTATATAAAAGCTGTTAGTTTCATTCAGATTATCCGGGTTAACGATAGTAGTTCCATTAAAGAGGAAAGTGATGGTGTTTCCCACACTGGTCACAATCAAGTTACCCAGAGTTCCATTAAATCCAGTTAAATTTAAAACGTAGTTGCCGGTGTAAATTATTCCTGCAGGTAGTAAATCGGTGATGGTTAAGTTTGTCATTTGACCTTCAGGTAACGTAATCAGGAATCGGAAGGTTCCTAGTTCCCCTATGGTCAGATTATTTCCACTGGTACCTGGATCGGTACTATTTACCAAATCCTTAGAAATGGTAGGATCTGCTATAGTTACCCAGGCTTGATCCTGGAATAAAGACTGATCTTGAACAAAGTTGGGTCCATCAGGTGTGGAAGCAAAGTTTAAAATTTCCGCAGTATTATTTATCACCTGTCGGGGATAAACATCCGGAGCTATATCAAAGGTGAAGGTTATGAAAACCGTGTCATTTCCATAAGGAGGTCCTTTGGTACCGTCATTGCGGTAAAGTATGTTGTTGAGTATTAGTCCACCAGCAGCAAACAAGTTACCAGTGAAGTTGGTGATGGGGGTTCCGTTTCCGTAAATTACACTAATTAATGTGGGGTTTATTAATCCAGCAGGGATGTTGTCCCTGATTATAACATCATAGGCATTCCAGCTACCCTGGTTTTCCACGGTGATAACATATGTGACTTTATCGCCTGCATCTGCACCATTTAAATCTCCATTTACAGGTAATATGCTGGGATCTGGAGTAATGGTTCCCGAGCCGGTAGTGCCAGATATTCCTTTGGTAATAACAAGTACTGGTTGCTGGGTGATAAACTGTATGATGGCGTTATCCGAGAACATGTCCCCGGGAGAGTTATCATACATGATATTCATCTGATTGGTAAGATAGAGTTCATCGGCCATGGGCTCATTGGTGGCTGTGACTGTGAAGAGTATATGTACCAGCCGGGTTATTTGATCAGTACTATTTACCAGACCATAATTAAATATCAGGTTATTATCCGTGGCGTTGGTGGTTAAGGTGGGTAAGAATCCCAGGAAAGTGCTAAGTGTATCATCAGCGGCCAATCTCCACTCTCCTGCTCCGGGAGGTGTGTTTCCCTGAGCAATATTAGTTGTTACTTGAGTGGCATTAAAGAAGGGTATGGGTAAAAAGTCCACAATGGAAAAATTCTCCAGGTTGGTGGTGGGTACCCAAACCTTTAAAGAAAAGGTCACATCATCCCCTGGTTTTAAAAAGTAAGGAGGGTTTCCAATGGTTGTGTTGCCATTAATGGCATATATGGATTTTTCAATAGTTGGTGCCACAATTACAACAGAAGTACCACTTCCATCACTTACAGGGTGGTGGTTATGAGTAAGGTTTGCATTAGCAGTAACCTGGTTGGTGGTTACATCGTTAGAAGTTAGTAAAGGATCCCCCGACGGGAAGTTAGCGGGATCTTCATATTCAATATCAATAATAGTACGGAAGGTTATGGTTCCGGTAGTTGGTCCCCGGTTATCAGTGCGATTGTTATATAAGCCCCCGGTAAGAACCTCATCCAGGCCCCAATCCAGGAGCTGGTTGGATACATAAAATATTATGGTCCAGGTTCCAGTGATATTGTTATGAGTAACTTCATAGTTACTTGGAACGAAGGGAAGATTAGTGGTGGTTCCATTTTCAGTTATTCTTAAAAGAGGAATAAAAGATGAGAGGAAGCTTTGACCATCCCCCACTACATCGGTTAGGGTTACGTTACGGAGTTGGAAGTAATCCGATACTTGAAAGTTTATGGTGTATTCTAAAGTATTGGTAGGTCGGGTAGGTGGACCACTTAAGTCACTGACAGATTTTTGCACGGCCAGAGATTTTAAAGTCACCGTGTATTCTGTTGAGGGACCATCTGAAGTTACAGTAGTTCCATTATAATTTCCTTGGGCAGTAGAGTTATTAAAGGAGGGTACAGGAGCACCAGTATTGGGATCGATTACAGGCTGAAGGGTGTTGTCAAATTCAGGAGCATATACCTGGTATGTGATTACCCGGTCCACTCCAAGTACACCTGTAATTGATGGGAAGTTGATAGTCAAGTTCCCTCCCGGTATGGTCAGGGAGGGCGTATTGATTATGGTTCCTCCGGCAGCATCTATAACCTGTATGAATTGTAAATTGGATGGAAGTAAATCAGTAACATTAACATTGGTTAGTGTGGCTCCATCTGCTATGTCTAAAATTAATTGGTAAGTGCGAGGATAATTTGGTCCAGTGGCAGTTTCATCTTCAGGCATTATAGCATTTTTAGTAAGACGAATAACAGTAGGAGTTACAGTAGTAACCACAGTGTTACCATGTATTGGAGGATCAGTAGTGGGGTCATCCAGAGGCGTATTACCAAATCTGAAAATGGGGTTGGTAGTCACATTTAGTGGTACGCCCAGGGTGGCATTGGCAGCCATGGTGAAGCTTGCCAGGAGAGTTGCTGGTGGTTGGTCCGGGGTGAAGCTACCAAAGGGATATTCCAGGACCCATAAGCTGAATCCAGGGGTTCCAGTTACCATTTCCCTGGTGAGAGGATTTAATAGTTCTCCTGATAGGGGAAATATTCCTAAGTTAGTAGATCTTATAGCAGATCCCAGATAGGTAGCTGCATTGAAACTTATCTCGGGGGGGAGTATAAGTTCCAGAATAGGGCCAAATCCGGTACTGGTGGCCTCATTATTAAAAGTAAAGCTCATCTGAAAATTTTCATTAATGAATGTTTCTCCAGGGGATGTTACCGTGACTGCTGGTTGTCCCAGATGGAAATTTACCTGGGCAGTTTTAATTTGATTAATATTTTCAACTTCTACTTCCTGGCTGGGGGAAACATGGCCATTTAAAGAAGCTATTACATTGAAAATAGAATCATTGCTGGAAAAAGAAACCTTATATAAACCATGGGCATCGGTCTGGGTGCGTCCCATTTCCAGGCCCTGCAGATTCTTAACCAGAATGGTAACATCAGGTAAAGGTTCATCAGTTTTACAATCCTGAACCAGACCTGAAATTTCAACTAAAGGAGTAAGATTAGAATTATCAGTGTTATTCGAATCAATATCTAATATTTTTGTATCATTAACTATTGAAAAATCATCATCTGCCATGTTATCCGTAGCTGAGACAGATGAAATTGAAAAAAATAAAAGGACTAATGCTAAAATTAAATACTTTTTATTAATGGTTTTCCCCCCAGAGTATCATTTAATCATATTAATGAAATGTAAATACATTCACTATATTTTATTCATAATATGAGATTAAAATATATATAAATCTTGTTGTTTGTGTTTACCGAAACATTTATTCCGCACATTAGAAATAATAGTATGAAAAAATAAAAGAATGAATGGTGAAAAAAATGTGTGAATCAAATGCTTATCAATCTGATGGTACTCTCATTATGGAAGATGTATTAAATATTAAAATAGATGGTAAAAAAATAGAGTTAGTGGATATTTTAAACCAAAAAAAGAATTTAACAGGGACTATTTCTGAAATAGATTTGGATAAACACAGTATATTCATAAAATTAGAATAAAATTCCATTTTCTATAAATTTATTTTATATTATTTTGAAATTTGAATACTTCAATTTATTTTTACAGATAAATTAATATTTTATAAAACCTCTAATTTTTATAAAATTAACAATTCAAAAAAAAACTCCCCAAAAAACCAAAAAAAAAGTAAAAAAGTAATAGGTGACCTGCACCTATTAAACAGTTTTTTTTATTTTAAATACAATGCATTCTTAGGACAGGCCGGTATACACTGATCACAGAGTATACAGAATCCTTTAAGAGGCACCTTTTCGTCGGTGAGTTTCAACATGTCGTAAGGACATACATCTATACAGTCTCCACACTCATTACATAGAGAGGGGTTGTACTGCACTCTTTTCCTTTTAGCTACCTTACCATCAATTACCTTATCCATATCCACCAGGGATAAAGCCCCTTCTGGACAGGATACGGTACATGCACCACAACGGGTACACATATTAAAGGACGGATCTTCATCCACCTTCACCTGATCAGGTAATTTCATGCCAGTTTTGGTAACCACGCGAATGGCATCATTAGGACAGATATTAGCACACCCACCAATAAAGTCACACTTTTCGGCATCGTATACTAATCCATCCTCACTGGCTGGTTTGGCTGGTCCCAGTTCAACTTCCAGATCAATGGCATCCACCGGACAAATATTCTCACACAAACCACAAGCCGTACAAATTGCGGGTAATTCCACCGTGAGATTAGACTCCTTAGGAACAATAAAGTCACCAGGACAAGCTTCCACACAAGTGTTACAACCAATACAGGTTTCCTCATCGAGTTCGAATTTCTTCATCTCTTTAGAACGCTTATCAGGTTTCTTACCAGAGATGTAGACCGCATTCCAGGGACAGGTTTGAGAACAAACACCGCACTTGATACATTTATCGGCATCAATTTCAATGGATCCACCGATTTCTTCCAATGTAATAGCATCCACCGGACACTCTGGAACACACATATTGCATCCCACACATCCAGTGATGAATATAGGTCCCTCAATTTGGACATCCAGTTTGGCTGGTTCTTTAACACCATCCACCCCGATAACATCCACCGGACAGATATCCACACACTTCTGACACATCACACAGAAACCCTGTAAAGGTATCTTCTTAACCTTACCTTCTTCCAGCTTAAGAGTCTGAGGAGGACAAACATCCACACAATCCCCACACTCATTACACTTCTCAGGATTAAAAACAATCCTTCCCAGGGTGGTTCCGGATTCATCCATCACCATATCTTCTAATTTTAATGCATCCTGCGGGCAAATATCCACACACTTAGGTGCTCCTCCACAAATATCACAGTAAATCACATTTTCAGGTGTTACTTGGATAGCTGTAGTAGGGCAAGTGCCCTCACAAGCGCCGCAACGGATGCAGTCTTCTTTATTGACTACTATCATTTTACCACCTCAGGCAAAATTAAATTTTATTGACCAGATTTCCATCATTGTCAAATACTTCTAAGGTGGCTAGTCTCATTTGACTGTCAATGGTGTGAGTAGCACAGGATAGACATGGATCGTATGCTCGAATAACCATTTCCATTAAGTTGAAGATTTTGTCGTCTACTTCCACACCTGGTTTGATGTAATCTTTAGCAACCTTCTGGATACCCATTTCCATAGCAGGGTTGTTCTGGATAGTGGCTACTACAATGTTTACATTGGTCATTAAGCCATCATCATCAGTTTTGTAGTGGTGGATTAAAGTTCCTCTTGGGGCTTCTACTATTCCAACACCTTCACCTGCAGTTCTTTCGATTTCATCAGGGAATTTTTGTCCAGATAAATCTTCTTCCAATGCGCTTGCGGCCAGTTCAGATGAAGCTAGCATCTCTATGAGTCGGGCCCAGTGGAATAATAAAGTCTGTTGAGGCATATCTCCAAAATTGCTTCTGAATTCTTTTAAGTAGTCGTTAGCTTTAACTGCTACTTCGGGGAATTTGTCAGCAACATTTAATCGGGATAAAGGTGCAACCCGGTAAATACCTTCAGGGTATCCTAATTCTTTAATGTAGGGGAATTTCAACCAGGAGTAAGGTTTTACATGTTCTGCAACGGTATCCAGGTAATCTCCAGATTGGAATTCACGGAAAATACTACCATCTTTGTCTTTTATTCGCACATCACCGTTGTAAACATCCCATAGTCCTTTATTAACTAGACCGGTATGTCGGGTTTCAATGTTGCCCAGGGAATTTACCAGATCAATGTTTTCCTCGAATATAGGTATAGCGGTTTGTAGAGTGGCTTCTGCCAGTTCTATATTTTGGGCTGCCTTTTGTTGCAGGTCTTTTTGAGTTTCATCATCCAGTTCAGTGGATATACCGCCAGGTGTGGATGAAGTAGGGTGAATAGGTCTTCCACCAATTTCTTTTACAATATCCAGACCATTTTTACGAATTTGTATAGCTTGTAGAGCTAAGTCTGGAGCATCTTTAATAATCTGGAATACATTTCTGGTTTTTCTGTCTTTACCAGCAATGAAATCCGGTGCTGCCAGGAAGTAGAAGTGTAGAGCATGGGAGTGCATGAATGAACCCCAGTTCATAATTTCTCTCATCCGGTAGGCAGTAGGTAAAATTTCATCATCCTGGAATCCATAACACTGATCTGCTGCCTTAGCTGCAGCTAAGTGGTGTTGTACATCACAGATACCACAAATTCTAGGTACGATCCGTGGTGCTTCTTCCACAGGTCTTCCTTGCATGAATTTTTCGAAACCTCTAAATTCCATAACGTGTAAACGAGTGTCTTCCACGTTTCCTGCATCATCCAGGTTCACAGTAATTTTAGCGTGACCTTCAATCCTGGTTACAGGTTCCATAGTAAGTTTAACCATTATTTACCCTCCTTCCTCATTTTTACGGGTACTAACGCCGCAGGGAGTGTGTAAGTATAAAATGTGCCCACAATATCATCTAATTGATCGGCCACTTCTTCCGGGTCAACAGTTTTATCCTGTTCTACCCCGTAGTCAGATGCAATAGCACTAATCATCTTGGCACCTTGATCTTGAACCTTAGGAGTAGGTCCGTAGCAACCTCTGCACTGAATAGCTATGCTGGGGCATTCTGCTCCACAGATAGATATAGTTGCGGGTCCCATGCATATTAATCCCTGGGGGATTAAGCACATTTCTTCTTCAGGTTTACCAATTTCAAACTGCCTTTTTATAAAGTCCATAGCTAAACCTTCTGGTGGTTTTTCTCTTGGACAAACTTCGCAAAGGTTAGTAGATGGTAGTTCTACAGGTTCTCCTTTTAATAAAGCGAGAACTGCCTGAGCAACCACATCAGATCTTGGTGGGCAGCCAGGTACAGATAAGTCCACATCGATTACTTCGTTTAGTGGTCTTACTCTGCTTTCTAAGTGAGGTACTTCTTCATTAGGTATGATACCTTCTTCATTAGGAGTACTTGGTGAATTAATGTAAGCTTCCTGGATCAATTCATCAGGAGTACTTAAATTTCCTAAACCCGGAATTCCTCCATAAACTGCACAGGTTCCGTAATTTATTACGAATTTGGCTTTTTTACGTAGTTCTTCTGCCAGTTCCCGGTTTTCATCATTACGGATTCCACCTTCAATGATTACTACATCCAGTTCAGGAATTTCATCGTATTTGGTGTCCATTAATACCGGGCTGAATTCAAAGTCTGCCAGTTCCATTACATCCAGTAGAGCTTCGTGAAAATCAGCGATGGAAAGGTGACAACCTGAACATCCACCCAGCCACATTGTTCCTATTTTTGCTTTATCGGCCATTTTTTTTCCTCCGCTTAAGCTTCAACATTTATTTGTTCCTTTAAAGGAGATGCGCCTAAGGACTTGATTCTTTCAACCATCATCTTAACGGTTTCAGCAAATTTTTCTCCTTCTGAAGCAGAAATCCAGTCGTGGTAGATTCTTTCTTTACCAATTCCCATATCTTCTGCCAGCTTGTAAACCAGTCTCATTCTCCTATCAAGTTTGTAGTTTCCTGCATCATAGTGACAGTCACCGTGGTGGCATCCTGCTACAATAACACCATCTGCACCTTCTCGGAATGCTTTAAACACAAATTGTGGTTCAATTCTTCCAGAACACATTACTCTTATTACCCTTACATTGGGAGGGTATTGCATCCTTGCGGTACCTGCAGTGTCAGCCCCACCGTAGGAGCACCAGTTGCAACAAAACATTACAATTTTTACGTCATCCTCAGCCATAGAGTTTCCTCCTTGAAATTACATAAATGTACCATCAATTGTACCATGAAAATGTACTATTAATTGTACTTGTTATATGGATTTAAATGAAGTTAGTATAAAGGTTACTTATGGACACAAGTCGAAAATTTTATATATAAGATTAATAATTTTTTTATTGGTATTACTTAGAATCACATACCTTTGGGGGGTTTTCAAAAGTATTGGAAGCTCAATTTATCTTAAAAAAATAAAATAATGAATTTTAAATTGTTATTGCTAATAAAAAGATAGATATAGTCATAATTTCCGGAAGTCAATGATATCCAGTAATACTTATTATGTATTTTATCATAGTTAGTGGAAGTGGTGATCCTGCCCTGAAAAACAGTTAATGTGGATATTTATATTAAAAAGTAAGTAGGGAGTTGGAATTTTTTGTCTAGGATTAAAAAAGTATTTTTTATTTTTAAACCAGACTTATAGTGCCCTGAAAATTTTTAGATAGTTTTTGGGCCAAACCAGGAATAGTAGAAGTTACAATTGAGGTTTGAGCACTATCATGAGCCTTTTTATCATTGGATTTGGCCCTTGAAATATCTGATTTTAAGGCAGAATTCAAATTATCTACCGTTACCCTTTCCACCCAGGGATCAATATCACTGATTATAATCTCATCAACCAGTCCATCCAGTGCAGAGGCCATGGCCCAGGAAACAAATCTGCCCCCCATTAGAGCTACGTTATCTTTAATTTCCCCATTTTCTGCCATTTTTACTATATCTGAAGTGGTATGTTGAACTCTGGCCTTTGAATATAATGGAGATTGGGCAATACAAACCCAGTGAGCATCGCCCAGGACAGAATCTCCTATTTTTTTAGGATAAACATTTTCAGGACCAACAACTTTTACTGCAGCGGCCAGTGCTTCTAATTCTTCTTTTCCAATAGGTGCTCTGGTTTGTTCACCACAAGCACATGCAGAATTTATTTCTTCTCTTATGATTTGCATTACCCGTGGTAGTCCAAAGTTACCTCTTTTGGCAGTTCCAGGGGAATAGCCACACATATAACCATGATGATTTTGTGGAAAGCCTGTAATTATGGCATTTAATCCGGACCTTAAACCTACCCGGCACTCATCTTCATAGGCCCCATTGGTGGCCACCACCTTACCTGGAGCAAGTATACGGGCCATAGCCACCGCTTTTGCAAAATCATCGAGTCGATGAGATGATAAGTTAAATGGTCCGCCTTCCAGAACAATTACATCTGCCTGCATATCCAGAGCAGTGCTAAATCCAGTTATTAAATCTTCATAGCCATCTCCAATGAACATAATCGCTTCTATGCCTTTACCATATTTTTTGGCCATTTGGGCAACGATTTCTGCTTCTTTTAGAGGAGCCGCGTGTCCTTCTCCACCCTGGGCACTGGTAAGGTTGATAGCCACACTAGAAGCTAGTTTTATCCATTCTTCACAGTCAAATAAGCCTTCTTTTTCTTTTTCCAGAAGCCTGGAATGTATTCTGCCCCGGGGACATTCTTTAAGTGATGGACCCTGATAATAACAATCTCCACTACACCTTACAATATTTGAGGGGAATCTCATGGGGCCATATTTACCAAAATGGTCCAGATCAATAGGAACATCAGTGGATTCTCTTATCTCTTTAAATAAGTCCAGAGGCTTCATTCCATAATTTTCAGCAATATCTGCAAAAGCGTATGCACAGACATGAATACCATGCCCCATTATGTCTGCCACTCTACAGTTACCCATTAAATCAATTTTTTCTAAATCTGAAGCACAGGTTCCAACCAGTATTTCAGTTAAATCACATCCCAGGGGAAATTTTTTAAAATTTTTGCCCAGTTGCATGGATTCTTCTCTACTAAGACTCGAAATGGCATCCACGATAGATATAACATCTTTTTTAGATTTACTCAATTCCAGTGCCACGTTCATATCATTTATTGCTTCCTTTACCATTTCATGCATTTAAGACACCATTATCCTCATTAAATATAATTTTCTATAAAGTTATTAAAAATCGGAAATCTAATTATTTATAGGTATTGTTTTAATGCTCTACGATAAGTATAGTAGTTTTAGAATCTTTTTTTATGATTATTTTCGTTATAGGAATTCCCCATATTTAAATATGACTAATTTAAAATATAGTATTATTACTTATAAATAGAATTAGATATGAATTGTAATAATGCTTAGTTTAATATTTAAAGAATTAATAATTTTTATTTAATTTATTAAAAGAGTATTATTACTTTAAAAAGATTTATATGAGATTAAATTTATTTTTATTTGTACTACAAATTAACATAGTAGTATTAAATAATTAATGAAAAAAGGTGTTTTTGTATGAAAGTTGCCATATTAGGAGCAGGTTGTTACCGAACCCATGCTGCCAGTGGAATAACCAATTTCTCACGGGCATGTGAAGTAGCAGAATCTGTAGGAAAACCAGAGATAGCCATGACCCACTCCACCATAACCATGGGTGCTGAGCTAAAAGAATTATGTGGAATAAAAGATATAGTAATATCAGATCCAGTATTCGAAAATGGAATAATGTTTATAGATGATTTTGAATACGAAAATGTAATAGAAGCTCATAAAGAAAATCCTGAGAACGTGATGCCCGATATAAGGGCTAAGGTAAATGAAGTAGCTAAAGACCTACCCAAACCACCTAAAGGCGCTATACATTTTACAGACCCTGAAGATCTTGGTTTAAAAATAACTACTGATGATGTGGAAGCTGTTGCAGATGCAGACTGGATTATGACCTGGCTCCCCAAAGGGGACATGCAAATGGGAATTATTGAAAAATTCGCAGATAATATTAAAGAAGGTGCTATTTTAACCCACGCCTGTACCGTTCCCACCACCATGTTCCAAAAAATATTTGAAGACCTCACCAGCGCAGAAATGAATATTGCACCTAAAGTAAATGTTTCATCATATCACCCTGGTGCTGTGCCAGAAATGAAGGGACAGGTTTACATTGCCGAAGGATATGCCAATGCAGATTCTATAAATAAATTAGTAGAATTAGGTCAGACTGCCAGAGGAAATGCATACACATTGCCAGCAGAGTTATTAGGACCTGTTTGCGATATGTGCTCTGCACTTACAGCCATTACCTATGCCGGAATACTGGGTTACCGGGACTCAGTAATGGATGTTCTGGGAGCTCCCGCAGGATTTGCTCAAATGATGGCTAAAGAATCATTAGAACAGATCACTACCCTTATGGAAAAAGTGGATATAGATAAAATGGAAGATCATTTAGATCCTGCAGCATTACTGGGTACTGCTGATTCTATGAACTTCGGAGCAACTGGAGAAATCTTACCAACCATCTTAGAAGCTTTAGAAAAAAGAAGTAAATAATACTTCTTAAATTTCTTTTTTTAGAAAAAATTTTTTTAATAGATGTTTAATACTTATCATGAAAAATATTATAAAATATAAAAAATGAAGTATTTAGAAGCTCATATAATATCATATTAAGTTTATCCTGCGGTGTTAAATTGATAAATAAAATCTTAAAAAAAGGATTGGATGGGGAATATCTGGAAAATAATGAAATATTGGAGTTATTTCAGGCTAAGAGTAATGATGATTTAAATAACATGTTTGATACAGCAGTTGAAATACGAAATAATAATATAAACACCATTAAGCTTACTTCCACCGTGCATATGACCAACAAATGTCAAGTTATTCCTAAATGTAAATACTGCGGTTTTGCTGCAGGTACATCTCAGGAAGGATATTATAATTCTTTTTTTAAACAGGATGAAGAAATACTTGAAGCTGTTTTGAATATAGAAAAATCAGGCATACCTCGTGTTAGCTGTTCAGGCGCACATGGCTTTGAAGGAACCCACGCACTCCGGGCAGCCCAGATAGTTAAAGAAAACACCTCCCTGGAACTACTTATAAATGTTGGTTCAGATCTAACTGAGGCAGTGGTGGAAAAATTAGCAGAGTATAAAGTAGATACGGTGTGCTGTAATTTAGAAACCATCAATAAAAAATTATTTTTTTATTTAAAACCCGGCGAAACCTTAAAACAAAGAATAGATATATGTGAAATGATTTCTAATGCGGGAATTGAGCTTTCTTCAGGTATTCTCATTGGTCTGGGAGAAACTTATCAGGACCGCATAAATCATCTAAAATTTATTAAAGATTTTGAAACACTGGGTGAAATACCTCTAATGGGTTTTAATCCATATAAAGGGACTCCTATGGAACACCACCCGCCCTGTTCTTTAAAAGAACAGATGAAAACCATTGCCATTACCCGAATATTATTCCCTGAAATAAGAATTACCGTACCCACCCCTACCATTGGCCCAGAAAATGTTAAATATTCATTGATGGCCGGGGCAGATAATCTGGCCACGGTGATACCTGAAAATTACCCTCATCATTTAAAAGGAGTAGGAAATCCAGTTTTTAGTAATTTAAGGGATGTTTTAGCATCCATAAATGAAATGGGACTTAAATCTCAACTTAACGAAAATTTAAATTCTAATTACTGTCCGGGAGAGATTCTTCAAAGTGAGTAGGCTATATTTATAATAATTGATTTAAGGTGTAGGGATGCAGCTGGAAAATTTAATTAAAAATGCTTATCAGGAATCTGCTGACGGAATTAGAAAAGGAGATCTAATAAAAGAGGTAGTGGGAATAAGGGAGTATATCCTTAATTCTAAAAAAATTATTGTGCCTAATTGGAATAAAGCTAAGTTAGATGTAATAAATCAAGTTTTAAAAGAATTTGGGCTCCGAAAAGCCAAACATCTTGAATTTCATACCAGTTCCTGTGATCTTACCCGGATGCCTGCCATTAACAAGGCAATCATGGCCCTGGATATTGCTCCCTGTGATCTTGTTATTGCACGTGGGCGGTTAGGAGTTCCTGGATCCGGTTCTATGCTGGTAATAATCGATAATAAAGGTCGATTACTTTCTGCAGCAATATCTCCCCCGCACATTATTCATGGTAAAACTATTAAAGACGCGGTTTATTATGAAATGACATTGGCCCTGGAAAGGTTGGGCTTTACCAGAAAATAAATATTTTTTTATATGCCGTATCTCTCTAATAATCATACTCAACCTCAGAAGGGGAAAAAATGGCCTATAACCAAAAATCAGATTTTAAACCCAAATTTGAACAGGGTATCACTCCCACAGTGCAAACTATTTTTTCTCAAATAACGGTGAAAGATATAATTAATTATATAAGTAGCCTGAAAGCACAGGCCATTATTTCCTGGATGGAAAAAACCAATTTAAGTGGAAAAATACTTATTTTTGGGACTTATATAACTGGATTTAAAGTTGCTAATTTACTGGTGAAAAATTACCAGGTTACAGTGGTGGATATACATCCCCACCTTAAGTATTTTCTAGATGAAAAAGTATCTTTTAGAAAAGATATAACCGAATTAGATTCTGCAGAAACTTTTGAAGTTATAATAGACACCACCGGGATTGGAGGCATTGATTTAAGTATATTAGATTTTTTTAATGCTCCGAAAGTGCTCTTAGTAGAGAATCCAACTTCTGATGGTAGTGATAACCTTATAAAAAGTTTTGATGAAACCCTGAGTCGTTTGAAGCATTCTTCTGCCTCACGTAAAGGATACCTATTTACACATGGATTGAATTCCAAGACCTCCGGAACCATGACTCTGACCATGGAAGTTCTTAGAAGATCCATGAGGGATGTATTATGCAAAGAAGGGGTACTTTATGCAGTTCCCTCCCTGGATTTTTATGAAAGAATACTTTTCCAGGAAAAGAACCCTGAAAAATATTTAAAATCAATTCAAAGGCCGGCTATGGTAGTTTCATCCCTGGATAGGGTGGATTGTGATCATATAATAAGGGAAAACCTGGAAAAAATTAATTCCGTGCTAGTTGAATCAAAGGATTAATTTATACTGAGTTGAGGTAGAATGAAAGCTTTGGAGTTATTTAAAAAGATTGAAGACGAAATTCCCAAAGACTTAGCTTTAAAAGATGATTTTGTAGGTTATATTGGGAAATCAAGTAATTTAAGCTATGATATAGAACGAGTTCTAATTTTAATGGATTATGTTCCCCATTTAAATGATATTAATTACAGTGATTATGATCTATTAATATTACACCATCCTCCTTTTAACCATCCTAACAATTTCAAAGCCCCGGAATTGGAATTACCCACCTATGTTATTCATTCTAACTGGGATATTATTAAAGGAGGGGCCTGTGATGCTCTGGCAGATTCATTAAATATTGACATAACTGGCATTTTAGATCCACAAACCGGTTTAGGTCGTATAGGGATAATAAAAAATGGTCCAATATCTGTAACTGAATTTGTAAATAATGTATCCGCTGCATTGAAATTAAATCAGCTGAAAACGGTTAATAATGATAATGCTTTAATAGAGAAAATTGCCCTGGTGTCTGGTTTTGGTCTTAGTCCTTCCTATATACAGAAGGCATATGATAAAAACGTGGACTTATACTTATCAGGAGATCTTACTCATGCTGGAGCAATAATGGCTAAAAAAATAGGTATAAGATTATTAGATGTTAGCCATCATGCCAGTGAAGTCCCGGGTCTGTATAGATTAGGGGAATTAATTTCCAGGATGGGTGTGGAGGTAAAGGTAAAAGATAGTGGAATCCCCTGGAAAGCATATTATTTTAAATAGATGTTTACAGGTATCTCTATTAAGATTTTAAAATTGAAATTAATCTGTTTTAGATGTTATTTGAAGAATTAAGTAATTAATACCAAGTAAATGAAAACCATGGATTTAGTAATACTTTTTTATAGAAAAGTATTTATAGGTATTAATTTATACCAATCTTATCTACTGGTGGTCCTTCCAGTAGAATTAGTTACGCAATTAATTTAAGCAGGGCATCTAAACAGTTCATGATATTTTTCGCTCAAATGTTACCCGCTTGTTTTGATGCCCTTAATTGTTTTTTAAAATGAAAGTAAAAGTGTCAATAATCTGATATACATATAATAACAATTGTTATAATAATTAAATTAAGAAGGTTATACATAAATTATCAGGTGAAAGAAATGAGTAATATAATTGAGATGGAAAATAAAAAAGTTGCTCTGGGTGAAGTTTCGCTGGTAGGCCTGGGAAGATTGGGGCTTAGAACCGCCTTAAACTTGATGCAAGTTCATCGCGGTGGTCCACAAACCATTTATGCCCTGGATGGTCAAAAAGTTTCTATTGATGATCTCATATTTAGAATGTATGGGGCCGAATTAGGAGAATATAAAGTAGAATTCCTAAAAAGATTAGCTGGAAACAGATTTAATAAACAAATAATCCCCCTATCCAAAAACATCACTAGAGATAATCTCGATTTAATAAAAGGAGATGTAGTTTGCGTGGAAATAGCAGGGGGAGATACCCTTAAAACTACCACTAACATAATTAAAAGAGCACATGATATTGGGGCTTTTACTATCAGCACTTGTGGAGTCTTTGGAATAGGCGGAGAGAATATTATATGCCAGGATATTTCAAAAATGGATGAGGATCACCCTATAGTAGGATTTTTGAAAAAAGAGGGTATTATCAAAAATCACGTGCTGGTAGGAACTGGAAAATTAATTCGGGACTGGGAACCAGTTACTCCCTATATGTTAGACCAGATATCCCAGGTGATGACCACTGAAATATTAAAATTACTTAAAAAGAAAAATGACATCAAAAAGTCCGATTAAAATTTCCTGCGCAGAGTGTTTTACCCATGGAAAAATTGCCCGGGAAATACATTCCTTTGCCAGAGGGTATCCCTCACAATACCACTGGAATATTAAACCATCCCAGATTAAAATATCACTTGTTGGCGGAGTTTTCGCACCCACCATAAATAGTGTGGAATCTTTACTTAAAATAAAACCATTGGATCCAGTTTTAAATCTGGATGGTATAAAGGTCTATAAAGAAAAAGAGGACTTGAAAATGGCCACTATGATGGCTCAAGCCGTCCTGAAGATTTCTAATTCAGATATAGGGATTGGAACAAGTGCCGGTATAGGAAAAGGAGGAATTTCAGTTTGCAATGATAAAATAATCCTATCATGCACTTCTGAAATCCATGCCGATCTTAGGAACTCTCCTGTCAATTTGATTTTAGAAAGACAAAAATCAGGGATTGAAAAAGCACTTTTTTTACTGGAAAACCTTATTAATGGCACCATAGACTCACTGTATTCTGAAAATATAATAATAAGATATAAATGATCATTCATTTTTTTATATTATAGTTTCAAAACTTTCAGGAAATAATAATTCTATTTAATTAATTTTATAAGCTTATAAACCATATTATTAACCATACAATTTTAGAAAATAATCAAAATAAGGTGGTGGTTAAGCTGCTTCTTGAAATAAACGATTTAGCAGTTGAAGTAAGTGGAAAACAGGTTCTAGAAGACATTGATTTGCATATAGGTGAAGGAGAAACACATGTTTTACTGGGGCCAAATGGTTCAGGAAAAAGTACCCTTTTTATGAGTATTCTAGGATTTCCCAAGTACAAGGTCACTAATGGGGAAATAATATTCAAAGGCGAAGATATTACCAATCTCAACACAACAGAAAGAGTCAAAAAAGGTATTGGAGTTAGTTTTCAGAACCCTCCCGCCATTAGAGGGGTAAAACTAATGGATCTACTGAAAGTAGAAAGTGGGCAGGCCATAGAAGATGACGAGCTCTCACCAGAAATGATGGAACTATCCTATAAAATGAAACTGGATGAACGTTTCCTGGAAAGGGATGTTAATCTGGGATTTTCAGGGGGAGAAGTGAAAAGGTCAGAGATACTGCAACTTCTAGCACAAAAACCTGATTTTATAATGTTTGATGAACCAGACTCCGGAGTGGATATAGAAAATGTGGAGTTACTGGCCGAACAAATCAATATTCTTCTGGATAAGCATAAAAAACCAGGTTTGAGAGAAAAATCAGGTCTTTTGATCACTCACCTGGGATACATACTGAATTTTGTCAACGCCGATACAGCCAATGTGTTGATGGATGGGAGAATAGCCTGTTCAGGAAGCCCTGCAGAGATTATGGAAGATATTAGAAAAGAAGGATTTAAAGGGTGTGTGGAATGTTGCAAAGTGCATTAGAAAAAGCAAAAAAAGCCCGGGAAAAAAAGCCCTTTATGGAGAAGATATTGATCTGGAAAAATTCATCAAAGAAGAAGCAGACGAACATGAGCGATTAAATAAAGCCAGCGAAATACCTAAAAAAGTTCAGGAATCTCTATTAAAAGTAGGAGTGGACCCGGAAGAAAAGGAAAGGGCCGGTACCTTTATCCAGGTAGATCAAAGTGGAGTATGCAGTACCTGCGAGTCTGAATCAGTAGAAATAATGGGCATGAATGTGGCCACAGAGAAATATGGCTGGTTAAAAGATTATATGTGGAAGGCGGTAGCAGTTGATGCTGATAAATATACCGCACAAACCGCCCTTAGAGAATCTGAAACTGGAGAAAAAAGTGGATACTTTATAAGATCTTTACCCGGTTCCAAAGAAGTTTTCCCCCTCCAGGCCTGTATGTTTATTGGTGATGAGAAGGTAATGCAGACCACCCACAATGTAATCATAGCCGAGGAAAATTCTGAACTGCATATCATAACCGGGTGTGCTACCGGAGAAGATGTTAGTTCAGCTCTGCATGTAGGTGTTTCTGAGTTTTATTTAAAAAAAGGAGCGAAAATAACATTTACCATGGTGCATAACTGGGCAGAACAGGTAGATGTTAGACCTCGTACCGGAATTATGGTGGGAGACGATGCTACTTACATGAGTAACTACATCCTTACCAGTCCGGTAAGAAGCATACAAACCTATCCCACCGCCTACTGCCCGGGTAAAAACTCAAGGGTAGTTTTCCAGTCCATACTGGGCGGTCAAAAAGATTCCATTCTGGACACCGGATCCAGAGTATTATTGGAAGGAGAAGGATCCAGTGCCGAAATGATTTCTCGAGCAGTATCAAAGGATCAATCCCAGTTATATGCCCGGGGGCATCTGGCAGGTAGAACCCAGAATGTTAAGGGACATCTGGAATGTCACGGCCTGGTATTATCTGATGATTCCATGATTTATGCTGTTCCTGAGTTGGAAGGCAGTGCTACCGAACTGGAAATGTCCCACGAAGCTGCTGTAGGTAAAATTGCTGAAGAGGAAGTACAATACTTAACCTCCCGTGGGCTCAGCGAAGAAGAAGCCGCATCCATGATTGTGCGAGGATTCTTAAGCATGGATATTACAGGACTACCTCCTGAACTGGCTTTAGAAACTAAAAAAATGCTAGATATGAGTTTAAAGGGAATGTAAGTCATTCCCCTATTATTTTTTTTTTAATTAAAGTATTTTTGTAAATCCTGCCAAAAATTAGTTCTAACATATTTAAATGGATTAAGGAATCCTTCAGGCATCTAAGCCTTAAAAAAAAATATATGAAAGTAAGTCTTAGAGAAGACCAGGATTAGTCTTAAAATAGAAATTAAGTAAAAAAAATTTGTAACTTATTCGGAGATTATAATAAATTCCCCGACTTTTTCCACTTTACCAAAAGGAACCAGTAAAAACTCGCCTTTTTTCTTAGCTCCCTTTACATTAACATTTCGACCTTTTTCAACCTTAATAACCACATCAGTAATCTTTCCCGTCTTATCATTGATAATTAATTCTTCCAGTTCTCCTAAAATCCTGGCGTTGCTGGTGGCTACCTGATATCCCTTAATTTCACTCCAAAATTTTTCTTCCCCTTTAATGAGTTTCCTCTCTTCTATCATTCTATCACCAATAATCTCTCTAAGACTTTTATGTCATGACAAGTATTAATATTTAAGGCAAGTTCAATTTTAGGAACTAAAATAACTTCCTCATCTTGTATCTTATTTAAACTCCTTAATATATTTACTCCTGATGGTACTATGCCCTCCCATACAAAAGAGGGTTTCAAATCATATTTATTAAAAATTTCCAGAGGAACCGCCACACACATGGCAGGCAGGTGGGATTCATGGTATCTGCTAAGAATTTCATCTATAATTTCACCTTTTACCATGGGAAGATCAGAACTAATAAATAATAAAACTTCTGATGGATCTTTTGCTTCAAAATAAGAAAGAATAATCTTAAGATCTTCTAAATATCCATTTCCAGGAGTTTTGATTATTTCCATGCCCCTATTTTCCAGATATTTGTGGGTTTGGGGAGTATGTTTGCTGGTGGCCACCACCAATTTTTCTATAGATGATTTTTTCAGATTTTGGATGACCCAGTCAATCATGGGCCTATCCTTTAATTTTAGTAAAGGCTTCTCGCCATTTAATTTTAGTCGGGTGCCCTTACCACCGGCCATAATCACTGCAGTTACCATGTAAATCTATTATATTTTTAATGAATTAATTTAAGAGGATTATAAAGTTTTGTCTTAATCAATCCATTTATCATCTTTTTTCTTTTGTATTTTCCTTCTAGGGCCTAAAATACAGGGTCCTCCCTGCCTTCCACCAATAGGAATATGAGGAGTTCCAATTGAATTCATACACCGGGCCATTATAGCGGCTCCCATGGCCAGAGCATCAGAAACAAAGATACAATCTTTCAATCTGCCATTGGTATGTTCCATAATTAGTTGTGGCTTTCTGCCAGTAATTCCAGCTCTACCAGTAACCCCCAGTATAGAACCATCCTCAACCACTCCTTCATCAAATGCTTCATCAATTAATCTTTTAACTATTAAGGCACTCACATGATCCAGGGTGGCGAATAATGTATTCATACCATCTTCTTCAAAGATTTCATGTCCTAAAATAGTCAATTCATCCAGCTTATCGCCATTTTCCCCTACATCACAACCAATTAACGTTGTTCCTGCTTCATATGCTGCTTCAGGATCAACAGGTACCGTACCAAAACGTGACCTGTTTTCAGGAACTTTTCCAATATCAATTAATTCATGAACTCTCTGTGCATTAAGCTGGGCCTTTTTCCAGTCTGCATTTTTTAGAATATCTTTACGGTATAAATCCAGTGCTGCTCCACCTCTTTGATCTACCTTTTCTGTGCCCCTTATTAAGGCATCAGAAACTGCCCCTGCCAGGCCACAAAAATTACCTATAGTGCGGGCGTAAGGTTCCTGGTTATTAACTATCCTACCTGCCAGGGTGGTTCCAAAATCCAGCGAAATGCAGGGATTTCTAAAGTCTATATTGGTCCATTTAGCCCCCAGTTTTATTCCCGCAGTTACCAGTTCTCCTTCCATCTCATTTGCCACCACTTCCTTACCAGTAGGAGGAATAACGCTCACAACCGCGCCATCAAAAACCACCTTTTCCAGTAGGCTGAATTCCTGTAATCTTTCCGGTAGGTTGTCTATAGAAAGTGCAGGGGCCATTTTTCGAGGGGGGATGCCTGCTTCTAAGCATCCATTTGCCAATGAAATTATAAGTTGACCTACCTCTTCAGGGGATGCAAAGCCAGCTGTTACTCCAGTTGATCTTACCACAAAATCCAGGTCCTTATCAATGTCAATTTTGGCTTTTTTTACCGATTCCAGTATAGTATTTTTAACCATTTCTGATACAGATTCCTTAGTAAGTTCCACGCCCCATACTGTACTTCCAAAAACCTTTTCATCCTTTTTTGGTTCCCTGATATCCCTGGTCATTTTAACTGTTTTATCCAGAAGATAGCTACGAGAGGTATTCAAATTGGTGGCAGTAAGGATACATTTGGTGGTAGTGTTACCTAATTCCACCGAAGCCACAATATAATAAACATCTGGCCGCATGGAATAACCTGATCCAACGGTTTTTTTAGTAAATGGCGCACTTTTTACATCTTCAATGGTTATATATCTACTTTTAGCTATTACTGGTTTAGGACCAAACAATCTTTTCAAGAACGACAACTAATTACCCCCTAGTCAATAGGAATAGTCTATTAAAGGTAGATATAAATCTTTATAAAAAAATCTAAAAAATAATTAAAAAAAGAAATTTAATAAAAAATGCTTATTCAGGAAACTGAATTTTATTTAAACAGTGCGAACCAGAAGCACAGTGCAGGGAGCCGAATGTACTACTTTTTCTGAAACACTCCCCAGGAGGTGTTTATCCACAATACCTTTACCGGTACCCATCACAATAACATCCACCTCTTCCTTTTCTGCAATTTTAACAATTTCATCAGCAGGATTACCTTCCACCATTATACTCCTGAAATTAACATTAGAGTCGGTGGATTCTTTAATTCCTTTTTCCATATCAGCGAGGATTTCCTTGCCCCTGGAAGTTAATTCTTCTATCATCATCTCCTTAACTTTCTTGGGGGTTAAAAATGGTACGGATGTTTCTACCACATAAACACATAAAATTTCCGCTTCACGACCTCTAAAAAGGTCTACGGTGTGTTCAATTATTTCGTCCATATATTCTCCCATAGTAGTGACCAATATTTTCTCATACATTTCCATCACGCTAGTAAATATATTCTGGATACAGCATAAACTACATAAGTACTGATTAAAATTATTCCCCCCACCCTATTTAACTTCATGCCCCCTTTTTTAATGAGCAATAATACCAGTACTATCACCAGGATCATTACCGGAGCATCAAAACTTAAAGAAAGGGGTTCAACTGGAATATTCATAAAAAGAGCCGGTACTCCTATTCCAATCAGGATATTGAAGGTGTTACTCCCTAAAACCGTCCCGATAGATAATTCATGCAGGCCTTTCATAGCAGAAGATAAAGTTACTACCAATTCAGGGATGCTGGTACCTATAGCCAGAGTAAATAGCCCCATGATCATTTCAGGTATTCCTGCAATCCGGGCCAGTTCCACCCCGGCAAATACTAATATTCTGCATCCCACAATTAATCCTGCAATTCCCAGAATAGAAAAAGCTATCATTTTTTTAGTTATAGGTTTCTTTTTGAAGCTTTTTTCAGGGGTTTTTGTATCCTGGTATTCTTTTTGTGCCTTAATTAAAAGCCATAAGTAAAACAAATAAAACAAGATCATTACTATTGATGCAATTCTGGTTATTTCCCCCCATAACATGAAAAATATTAAAATAAGGCCTGTTCCCAGAGTTACCAGACCATCCCGGGTGATTCCCTTAGGATTGGTACCAATAACACCGGCTACAGTAGCAGATATTCCCAGTATTCCCGCGATATTCCATATATTAGAACCTATAACCGTCCCCACTCCAATTTCAGTGCTGCCTGATAAAGAGGCAATCATAGCTGAACCAAATTCAGGTAGTGAAGTTCCAATAGCTGATGCAGTAACCCCCAGTATAATCTGAGAAATACCCAGAGTTGCGCCTATTTCTACTATGTTATCCACAAATAGGTCTGATGATTTTATCACAATAATTAAAGATAAAACTAAAGCCATGAGAAGTACTACAATTTCTAACAAAATATCACCACTTGAATATTATTACGCAAACCCGTATAACTTTTAAACTATCAAACTGGAGATTTGAAGTAATATTTGAAATTTTTTTAAATAATAATGTTTTTTTATAGAATAATAATAATAATGTAGATATACTTAACATTCCAATAACTAAAGCTTGTATTTCTATTATAAGCGTTATTAATTGATGGTCCTCACCAGCATAATAGTACAGGGTGTAGAGTGAACTACCTTTTCAGAAACACTCCCCAGGAGGTGTTTATCCACAATACCTTTACCGGTACCCATCACAATGATATCCACCGCTTCTTCTTGAGCTATTTCCACAATTTTATCTGCAGGGTTTCCCTCTACCATCATCTTTTTAAAGTTCACCATATAGGTTTGAGGTGTGTGAAACTTATGGGATAATTCTTCTAGAATTTCCTCTCCTTTAATAGTAAGTTCATCTTTAATCATTTTTTTAATCTTGGAAGGGGTGAGAAATGGTGCAGAAGTATCCACCACATATAGTCCTATTACTTCTATCTGTTTTCCCTGTACCAGTTCCATAGTATGATCCACTAATTCATCCAGATATTCCCCCATAACAGGGAGTAAAATTTTTTTAAACATTTTAAACCGTCCAAAACATTCTTAAAGTAATATATGCTGCATAAAATACGATTAAAATTAAACCTTCCCTTCTAGTAAGTCTATGGTTCCTGCGCATTAATAATAAAAGAGTAAGGGTCATGAGAATCATCACCGGAGCATCATATAAGATGGCAATGTTCTCCACCGGTATGGTCACCAGTAAAGCCGGTACCCCTAAACCAATCATGATATTGAAGATATTGCTCCCCAGCACAGTCCCTATGGCCAGATGGGATAGTCCTCTCCGGGCTGAAGTAAGCACTGTGAAAAATTCAGGGGCTGTAGTTCCAAAAGCAAGTAGTATACCAGCAAACATCTCCGGTATGGTGAAAATATCAGAAAGCTCCACCGTACAGTACACCAATATCCGGCACCCAATAGCCAGTCCCAATATACCTGCTAATGCCCACATGGTTTTTTTACGGAGATTCTTAGGATTTTTTTCATTTGATTTGGATTCAATATTTTTCTGATTTTCTTTTTTCTGTCCCTGAATCAAATAATAGAGATAACCCAAATAGACCACGATGAGTACAATACCTGCCCAAATATTTACACTTCCAAAATAAAGCAAAAATAGAAAGAGAATAATCGCAGTAACTAAGGACATGGACCCATCACGTTTCAGGTAAGCTTTTTTAGTAGTTATCATCCCGGAAAATACTGCAGATATACCCAGTATTCCTCCCATATTCCAAATATTAGCCCCCACAACAGTTCCCACACCAATCTCAGGATTTCCACTTAAGATTGCTATAATGGCTGAACCAAATTCCGGAAGCGATGTTCCCATAGCAGCAGCAGTTACACCTAAAATGACCTCTGATATTCCTAAAGAGGATCCTATTTCAACTAAATTTTCAACAAAAATATCTGCAGCCTTAATAACTGCTATAAGGGAGATTATGAGTACAATTATCAGGATTAACCATAGCATTATTTCACCGGAACAATGTTTCCTTTTTCCCACGTATATATTTTGTGTAAAAATCTGTTAAATCTTAAGTAAATTCCAAAATGAGAATATCTTTTAGGGATTAATATAGTTATGGAAAAGTAATTAATAAAAAAATACCTGAAAATGAGTTTCTTAAAAAAATAAAAAAAAATAAGGCGATTGACGCCTTTTTAAATCAGTTTGAACATAGGATGTTCTTCTACAGCTTCGGTTCCTATATCCTTAGCAGCTTCAGCTATGAATATATCTGCCATAGCACATGCAGGGAATGCCATTTTAGAATTTTCAATAGGACCAAATAGTACGAAGTCACCACCAGCCATTTGTTGAACCAGATTAGATCCGATATCACAAACAGGCCATGCTTCTGGATGTTCTTTTTTATATCCACGTAGCCAATCCCAGGCAGAAGGTACGTTGTGTATACCACTACCAACCGGGTAACCCCATTTGCTCTTAACTGCAAAGGAAGTTCTACATGCTGGGCCTGCACCCTGACCTAATGGAGTAATTGCTACATCCATGAATGGTTTGGTGATCCCACATTCTTCAGACATTTCCAGTAATCCCTTGTCCAGAACACTTCCACCGTTTTCCCAGATGTTAATTTTACCTTCCACACCAGGTTCCATTGGGTTGAAACCCAATACGATAGAAGCAGAAATATCGGTCTCTTTAACTGCATCAAGTTCATTCTGTTCAGAAGACATGTTAATGGAGTTATAAATAGCTCTTTCAGCTAATCCTGCTTCCTGGGCGTAGTTTGCACCTGCGATTTTTGCTTCAGCTGAAGTAGAGTCAATCATGAATGGTGCTTCAGTAATATCACCCACAAATTCCAGGTATTTTACAATAGCTTCCGGTGTAGCACCAAAAGTCTGTACAATACAGGGGTTCCCAGTAACATCTGACATTTCTTCCATACTTTTTATCAAAGCTTCTGCTTTATCTTTATCAAAAACACCAGCTTTTTCATCACTAATAATGCTATGTCCGCCATAAAATATAGTTCCAGCCAATACAGTTGGATATTCGCCAGGCTGGCCTCCAACCTGAACTCCGGCAACATCTATTACAACTTGTTCTTTATCAAACCTAAACATACGTAAACCTCCAAATCCAATCTATATGCCTAATAAGGACAGAAATGCCCCAATGGCTAAGACTTTGTACGCTATCAACAGGATTATAAGTCCTATTATTAATCCATATAAAATACCTACATCTCTACCTACTTGTTGACCTAGTCTCTGGTAATATTCACCAACAGTGAATTCTACCTTCTCTTCAATTTCATCCAATTTAACATTGGCCTTATTGAATTCATCTGCAGAGACCAATACACGGGGTATAGTAGTTTTTTCATCGGACATTCATATCACCCCATCATCAATTTCCATATGATTGGTAGACCCACCAGAGCTAGAGCCAGTAGAAATCCAATAGCCATACCACTTATACGGGTGGCTATTAGACCGGCAAATAGTCGACCGTCACGACCAATCAATTGAGTTCGATATTTTATATCTTCTACTACGTTTTTAACGCCGCGTACGTTTGGTTTATTTGATAGTATAATCATTTAGAAACCTCCCGCCTATAATAAGAGTAGTATACCCAGAGTTAGCATAAATGCTAATCCGATCATAATACCCTGCACTTTACCAGAGTACATACCCGCAAACATACGGTTAGCAGTACCAACCAGTTTGACTTGAGTCTGGATATTACGCATTCTAGCTTCGATAAGAGCGGTTTCAGGAGCGACAGGCCTTACTTCTTCGCCTTCTTCTTCATCTCCTCCTTCTTCCACTTTAATTACCATAGCTTCTTCTTCGAATGCTCCAGGATCCTTTTCAACACACTCTTTTACTTTAGATTGTATAGCGGCAGCGTCTTCCACGTCAATCAAGTTTACAATTTCCAGTTGTTGCTGGAATCGTTCAATACCTTCATCAGGTATGTTTTCGACGTATGGAATGGCACCAGTAGCGCCTACAATACTTCTTTTTTCTGGATCTACACCATTCTGGTGGAGAGCTTCAATACTTTGACCAGTAATATGTCCCTGTACTTCAGATCCGCACAGAATGAGGAATCTGATGTTAGGGTTGGATATAATATTGGCCATCATCTTTTCTATACCGAGGTTTTCGGTTTTGCAAGGTCCGGCAATGGCAGCACCAGCATCTACAGGTACATCTTCTATGTGAGAAGCAAGAGTAGTAGCAGCTACTGGGCTTTCTGGATCCCCGACTATGTAGTCCCCATTGATTACCGGCCATCCTTCTGCAGGTGATTTTTTATCAGACACTTATAACACCTCCTAAAGCAGTATGGCAATCAGCAAAATTAGACCCAGTATGAACCCGTACACCATATTAGTCAATTTACCTGCAGTAAGGTATACTCCTTCCCTTCCAGGGTAGGAACCCTCGCAAGTAGTGGAAGGGTCAAGTGAGTTCATTAAGTCATCTGCTGTAGCCTCTAACGTAGCTATTTCTGTGTTTATATCATCCATTGATAATATTAAGACCTCTCTGCCTAGAGCAGCTCCGATCATACCAGTGGAGGGATCTAAAGTTAAGTTAGATTCAGGAACTATTTTAACTAAAGGTAACATTTCCATTTTGATTCCTCCTATTGCTCTTCCTTAGGCCAGAGTCCAGCCCATTTTACTGATGCTGCTTCTTCCAGGGACGCGGTTATGTAAGATCTGATGGCTATGAACCAAGCTAAAGCACCAATTATGGATATAACCCACCATGCACTGGAAAAGCCTATTGCTAAAAGTCCAATTATGGCCATGGATAAAAATCCAGTGGATGCGGCTAGTTTTAAGGTTCTTACCTGATTTTCATTTGGTCCCAGACAGGCATTGAAAGGGTGTTGGATGGCCATGGTGTTCAATATGAACAAGAGGCCAATGTATCCAGTGGCTATTACTGAGGTTAATATGGCCTGCATGGAATAAGTTCCTGCAATAGCAGCAGAAAATCCGAGAACGGATAGTACTGCAGCACCAGATAGCTCAGCGGTACATTGTTCCAGGATAGGAATTTTCATTTTTACAATTTTCTTACCAATAAGCGCTACAATGGTACCTAAAACCATGGCTATGATTAATGCCAATACCGGACCAATTGGTAAGTCTGGCAATAAAAATGCACCGGCTAAACCACCAATAGCACCTACAATACCTATGGCCAGTGACATGTACCCAATAGAAGGCACACCAGTACCTAGACCATAGCTAGCTACTCTTCGAATCGCGTCAGCACCCCATACTATAGCACAAACTGCACCCAGTGCAGAGACCAAAGGTCCTAAAACAGGGTTCAAAGGAGCGGCATATATGCCCACAAGTCCTCCCACAATCCCCAGGGCCATTAGTTTACCAGGAGATATGGCGGCACCGGCGGGTCCTCCAGCTGCAACTGACATTAGAAGACACCTCCGTTAGTTAAGAGTAGTGAAATAGCTCCGATTACCACCGAAGCAATTAAACAAGCAATTATTCCCCGTCCAATTCTTTTGAATTTTGGATCGTGGAATCCTTCAATAGTACCTCCTATATTATAAGAGGCAATTACTGCGTTAATAAAGAATATGCCAACAGCTAATATTGCGGCTAGTTCAATAGCACCAATGAAAAAGGCTGAACCTTTTAATGCCTCATAAAGGCCCCAGTAGATTAATCCTCCACCGATTCCACCTAATGCCGCACCAATTAAACCACTTATGAAACAAACCGTAGGAACTCCGTGTCCTTCAGTACCAGGAGTAACATATTTTTCCTGATTCAATTTGGTTATAGGGTCTACATTTACTTTAGCTGAAGCAGGTACACATCCTACACCATAAACGTATATTAAGTTACCTACCAGCATGGTAATTCCTATCATTAGCATGGCACCAACTGCACCAGCAGCCATAATCATTATTGGTGATTGACCAGTCATAGCAGCAGCAGTGATTAGTCCAGTTAAACCAGCACCAGCAGCTAGCATAGCTGTACCGGTACCTACACCTGTAGCAGTTGCTATAGCTGCAGGAGCTCCACCCACAGGTACGAAGTGTACTCCTCCGCCTATGAGGACTCCGCCCACAGTTATAGCTCCGATTAATGTTAATGGATCCATCTTATATCCTCCTTAATCCTTGTATGGTCCATAATTAGTTCTAGCGAACATTTCTACTCTGTTATTGAGTATTATCAGTATTAGAACTATTATCAAACCTGCTATTATTCCTCCAGTTAACCCGAACACTACTGTAATCCAGAAACTGAAGAAAACAACCGCTCCGAAAGCAAAACCAGTTAATGGACCTCCGTACTTAGCACAGAAGTTTACCACATCAATGGAGTTTCTTGCTCCCATTTCGGCTTTAGTTACAATGTCACCGTGAATAGCTACTGGAACTCCTCCACCGAAAGGATATTGTTGGTATTCCCTTTCAGCTCCGTAATGAACGTCTCCAGTAGATGAACCAATAGCTCCAATAGTTATTCCCCATAGCACAGCCAGTAAAGGAAGTGGGAATGGGTGAGCTGGTTGTAAGGCTGAAATCATCAGGTATGATAATCCTACAATACAAAAAGTAGTTATAAATCCATGTCCTGCTATTGGTCCTAAAGATTGAACCAGAACATCCATGAATAAAGGTTGATTGAACTGAGATTGACTAACAATCCGTCCCATGTGAGATGTTGCTGAATATATAGTATGGACTAAAGCGGCTATAAAAGCCCCTACAGCCAAAGCCATAATCACTGGTAGATTTAATGCTCCTATCATTACAAATGTTACAGAACCAGCAATACCACACCAGGCACCATAAGCCACTGGTTCACCAGAAACAGCTTTGTTTATCATCCGGTGCAAGTGTCCCATCTGAGGTGCTAGCTGAACTTGTGAGTTAGGATTACTTTGTGAACCTACATCGGATTCTAAATCCTCTGCAGCCCCAGCGATGGTTGCGGCAGCTCCCATAAGAGCAACAACACCTAATCCTGTTATCATAGGGTCCATGTATTTTCCTCCTTATGTTTTAAATAAAAAAAAATAAATAGGTGGGTTAGACCTATTTAGCGGGAGAAATAAGTGCTCTTTCTCCGGCAGGTTCGAATTCACGTAGTGCTCCTTTAGCGAACTCTCCTCTGACGTTAGTAAAGTCAAAGACTAAGTTGTCGTCAGCAAATGCAATTTTAATCAGAGGATTAAATGCAAATGCGTCTCCACGAGCAGCGTGTGGGGCCTGGGAAATACCTGCGTATTCACCCTGGTGACCTACATTCATTGCGTAGTTAGGATAGTTTGGTCCTCTCATTTCGAGTGGTAATCCTTCATCGTTTCGTATGGAGAATACGTTAGATGCACCACACTGATCTTGCAAGTCGTAACCATAGAATCCAAGCCTGGAGTGTTGTTCTTTGTGCAGGTACATAGATAAGTACCATCCACTTAGACCAGTTTGAGCATTAGCTGTAGCAAATGCAGTGGATGCACCAGCAGCTGCAGCTACGATGGAAGCTCTTTGGGATCCACCGAAGATGGTTTCTAATAGTGCTGGGTATTCTTCAAACTGTTCCAGGGCATAGAAGGTAACTTCTGAACCTACATCCAGAACGGTGTCCATGGTGTTTGGTGCTTCACACATACCAAATTTGTCTTCTACGTATTCTTTACCATAGTAGGTAAAGTCATCGAGAATGTTGTCAGTGTAAGCAGCGGTTGCGTATTGGGTAAATCCTACACCACCAGACATGTAAGAACCGAGCCAGATTTGGTCGTAAAGCATTGCTCCTGTAGCTACTACGTCCAGTGTAACTCTTACAGGGTCTTCAGCATTTACTCTGGAGGACTGACATATGTCAGCCAGGTAACCGAATGGTATTCCACCAGGTTCGTTTTCTCCTCTTGCCCTTCTTACTGGGAGAGAGGTACCCATGTGAATAACTTCTGCGTGTTTTGCAGCGTATGCGAAGTCCCCGGTTGCGGCTTCTCCTGCTGCTTGTTTGTATGCAGAAATCATTGACATACCAATCTGCATAGCAGACCATCGGGAAGTGGTACCACCGTCACAGGTTCGGGATACAATGGTTGGTATCCGTACTACTTGCCAGATTCCGTCTCCTACTTCAGCTTTTAAGACTTCAGCCTGGTCGTCAGGGAACATTTTGTTAATGTCAATGACGTAGGCAGGGTCTATTTCTTCGGCAATTTCATCATTACCGGTAAAGACTTTTACGTAACTGTCAGCCACTAATGCAGGGTGGGTTTCCACCATGTGCTCTTGTACAACAGCAGCACCAGGCATAGCGTGGTTTACAGTTTCCAGGTAATGAGTTATAGTTTCGGGGGAAACCTCTTTACCTAATCTTTTCTCGATAACAGTGTGTGCGGTATTTAAACCCACAACTACAGTTCTTCGAATGTCATCCCACATTTGCTGCATGGCAGCGTTGTTAACAAAGTGCAGGTCGTCACCTTCCACAAAGGTATCGGTAGTTGATACCTGGTAAGGCATTAGAGCCCTCTGTCCTAGAGGTGTACCTACATCAGGGTTATATTGTGGAACTCCCCTTTTTGCAGCTACTTCTTTACCTGCATTTACAAACTCAGTTTTCCTTTCAGATTGTTTCCAACCACCATAGTCATAAAAGTGAGTTTTCTTTGCATCGGGGGATTCTTCGAATTTTTTCTTTAATGCGTTTATGAACATTTTGTCAGCCATAATCATTCCTCCCCTTAATTATTCTGGACTGTATCCTCCCTGGGATCTCAAGACGTGTATTCTGTGTAATACTTCTACAGCGTCTGCGTCGTCCTTGTAGGCTTCACCATCTACTCTGTAAATAGTGGTTTTGTCCATTAGAGTCTCTTCGTCCATTGGTTCACCTAGAACCACAGGTTCGTCGAGCTCTTCTCCGATCTGGTTTTTGACTGCTTCAACCATTCCAGTGTCTTTGTTTAAGACCTGTCTTCTGAGCATGTCAAACATCATACCATCTTCATCCAATCTCAGAGAGTGTCCGTGTACAGACTTTCCTCTGAAACCTGACCGGGCAGGGTCAAAGTATTCTGTTTCCAGAAGTTCTTTGGAGATTTTCTCCAGGTCTCTTTCTCTGGCTTCAATAATTTGTCGTCCAGATAGGGTACCTGCGTCAGATCCTCTGTATCGGCATAGGTAAGATCTTGCCCTTACAAATGGTTGAGCTGGAGCAAAGTACATAGAGTCAGCGAACTGGATGTATCGTACCCTGTCACCGGCTTTTGCACCATCTACTGCTTCCACCATTTCTCTTATTGAGTCTTCAGGTTCGTCCATTTCTTCTAGTGGTGGGTGGACGCTTGGATATTCTTCACCAGGAGCTCTGTGACCTAGGATCTTTACAACATCCTCGTCAGAGATCTCCCTCATCTTTTCTAAATCATAATCAGGGTCACAGAAATTTCTTCTATTTTGTGCAACCTTTGTTGTTCCGGGATAATATTGTGCCATATCATGCACCTCCTAATGCTAACTTAACTTTTCTAATAATCTCATCCAGCTTTTCCTGGGGACAAGTTTCTCCTCTTATGACACCACTCACGATGTCAACGATTTTTCCTTTAGTTTTGGGGATTTCAGGCATTACTACTCTTGTTTTAACTCCGATTTTTGCAAAATCTTCAAAGTCAACTGGATATTCGCATATAATAACACACGGACGGTTTACATTTCGCAATATCAATCTGGCCTTGTAGGTTATGTGGTATTTAACTCCACCCAGATGAACTACCAGGACCTGATGTCTTTTCATTTGCTCAATCTCATTTGGAGTGAGTCCAAAAAGACTTCCTGCACCTGCGCTGGGAGTGTCCTGAGGTACACCTGCACCAGCATTTAAAACCAGAGTACTGGTCATTATATTTGCTTCTCGCAGTGCAAAAGTGATTTCACATACCGGTTTGGTAATATGGCGCCTTCCAGGAGACATGGCTACAGCCAGTACTTCACTTCCACATTCTGCAAAAGTGCCCCTTTGGGCAATACCGCCTCCTTCACCCATCCCCATGGTTTCGCGGCAGTCTACAACATGAGTGCATTTGCCAATCATCTTCAGAGTCCTATTGATTTTTTTTAATAATGCTTGCTCTTTCACTGAGTGGGGCATTCTGATCAGTTAATCCCACCATTTCAGCAGGTATATTATCCAGATCATCGCCGTATTTGATTTCGTCAGTTACTGTTTTTTGATATCTGATAAAAGTTCCAATATGAACATTAAATCCAAAAGGTAATACCTCTTCACATACCTTTTTAACGTTCTCTATGGTTTCTTCAGATTCAATTTCCAATAGAATTCGGCCTGTTTTAACTTGCAGGTCTATTTCTTCGCCTTTGACAACAATAGTTCTTCTATCAGGATGTTTGGCACTTGCAGGAGGAAGTCTCTGTCCATGAATAACCATTCGTTTGATACTATCAATTTCTTCCAGGTTATTCAATAGTTTTTCAGTTGTATCTGCACCTAAAAGTCTATGTGGGAATATTTCTATGTCCATTTGTAGTTTTGCCCCCAAAAAATTGTGAGATTATTTAAATGTCGCCTTTTATGTTGGCAGCTGCCTCCACAACATATTTTAGTGGCTCTCGGAATTCGTCCACTTGGCTGAACACTTCTTTAATTAGACCAGAGGTTGCTTCAGGGGAGAACATCTGGGTACCTGCGTCAAGAGCCATAGCGGCTGATACGCAAGGAATAGCAAATCCTTTACTGTGTCTGGTTACAATGTGGTTTCCGTTAAAGATACCAGGACCTCCACCACCGTAGATGGAGTGACTGAAGAATGAGAATCCTACAGCTACACCTTCGACTCTACCAAAGTCCACACTTGGTAATCCGGTTTCAAATTCAATTAAGTCGTTGTAGTATAATAGGGTGGATGATACACCTTGAGCAGCTCGAGCAGCACCCTGGTTAACCATGGTAGCGGCCATTTGACCAGCTGCAGCGTAAGCATTCCATTTAGCTAAGTCATCAGTTCCGTAGACATTGAATCCGTTTAAGTCTTTTTCTACTCCAATAACACCGTCAGCAGCTGCTCTTTCAACCAGATCAGCTATTACAGATCCGACGGTACCTTCAGCACCATTTGCTTTAACCAGGTCATATACCAGGTTGTCAGCGTTCATACCTTGGTAAGCTAATCCCAGTAAGTGCATTCTTTCAAATGCTCCTACAGCGTCTCCCATTTCAAACATGGCAGCTTGTTCTAATATACTGGATAAAGCAGCAGATTGCATGGTGTTTTTCAAAGTGGCAGCAACCACGTGGTTCACCATAACATTTCTCAGTGAGTAACCTGGTCCTTCCAGTTTCTGTGGAATATCCAGCATGGTAGCAATATTTGCACCCATATATTCTACAGATTGTGGGTATCGTCCTAGAACGGCAGCTTTGATCATGTTTGCGTCATACATGGAGACGTCAAACTCGTTTATTATGGCCTGAACAAATGCAGTGGCAGTAACTAAAGGAGCAGCAGAATATTCTGCGGCAGCTTCAAATCTTTCACTTGGAATTTGCACTAGAGCTCTTTTTCCACCAGCAAGTAACTCCACTTTGGTGTCGTCATCTGCAGTAACCTGGATCATTTCTTTGGCAGCAGCAGCAATAGAATCTGCACTTCCAACCACATCTAGATCCATTTCTCTTCCTAAAATCTTACAGGCAGGGCCACCAACTTTGGCAGCCTTTAAGGCATTTTCAATACCTTCTAAGTTTACAGCTACTGTCCTTTTTATACCTTGGATAATACTTTTTATAGCTGGGTTTCGTAGTGGACTTAAAGCTTCTAGTGGCACCTGAGATTCAACTAGATTGCCTCTGTCGTCGTATAAGTCAACCTTATCATCAAACTTCGCCATTTTTTCCCTCCTAACAGATTATGTAGTATACCAGCCTCAAGAGCAATAGCAGCAATTTAATGCTTATAAAAATAGCTCACTCCCGAGAAAGTTGCATAAGCACCTTTTAGTGGTATACGAGCAGTGTTTTGTTAAAGGTCATATATTTAAACTTTCTTCTTGAACTAAGTAGAAAGATTTATAAAGAATAAAAAGTTTTTTATAAAGAAGTATAAGAAAAGATAGGTTAATACTTTTTTTACTTAGAATAAGCCTTATTTTTCTCCCTAATCTTTGATATCTGATTAATATTGTTTAGCCCTTATCCCTTTCCCAGTGCAATACAAAATTATTTATTTCTATAAAAACCTAAAAAATTATTATGCAAATTATAGCAGATGTGGGTGGTATTCCTGGAAAAGACTGCCGAGGATATTGTAAATATTGTTATTTTCGAAAAATAAAAGAATTTCAGCCTTTAGGATGTAGAAGTTGTTCGCCCGGGAAAATAGGATGTGAAACCTGCACCTTTGGTGTATCCGAAACAAAAAACGAGTTTATCCCTCCCTTTTTTGTGGCCAGTAATGTTCAAAACAGCTTAATGATGGGACAATTTCGTGATAAAAACTTAAAAATTAATATCAGCGGAGGAGGAGATATAAGTTGCTATCCTCATTTATTAGAGCTTACTTCAAGCCTTCAACAGATGGGAACACCTATACATCTGGGTTATACCAGCGGTAAGGGAATAGATGATTCTAAAATGGCTTCAGATCTAATTTCTAATGGAGTAGAAGAAGTAACCTTTACTGTTTTTTCCACTGATGCTCTCCTTAGAAAAAAATGGATGGGTGATCCCCATCCAGAAGAGTCATTAAAAGCCCTTAAAATATTTTCCGAAAATATTGAAGTCCATGCTGCATCAGTTATTATTCCAGGAGTAAATGATGGGGAAAAATTATTTGAAACCTGTGCCCAGCTGGAAGAATGGGGTGCCCGGGCATTTATTTTAATGCGTTTTGCCAATTATGAAAACCAGGGCCTCATACTGGGAAATGAGCCGATAATAAAAGGCGTGGAACCGCACACCATCTCTGAATTTGAAAATCTGGTAAGAAAAATAAATAAAGAATTTAATTTGCGGGTTAGTGGTACTCCTGTTTGTGACCCTGAAAATGATGCTCCTTTTGCCATTTCTTTAAATAAAAATAAAGTATTCTTGCAGTTTATTCCAGAAATTAAAGCAGAGGCAACCATACTCACCAGCCAGGTAGCAGCTCCCTATATACAAAAGATAGTAGATAACCTTGAAGCCCAGGATATGGTAGATGTATATGCTGTGGATAAGGATATTGGCTGTTTAATTACCAGAAAAGACCTGGAAAAAGTTAATTTAAAGGAAATTAAAGAAACAGTGATCATACCCGGGCGAGCTTTTGTGCATGACAAAGATGCCAATGAAATTTTGAGTCGGGACGGAGTAGATCGTTTAGTAGCCCGGGGCCCAGATAAATTAACAGTAGATGGCGAAATGAGTGGTACTCTAACTGATGAAAATGTAATTGAAAAAGAATTAGAAGCCTTCCGAGAATTAGTAGCAGCCATCAACTTCTTTGGAATAAAAAAAGAGAATTAATGTATTAAAAACCCTGAAAAGTTTAATTGCATTTAATAAACCCGTGAAGTTAATTTTTTTAGAGGTTTATTCTTAAATTTTTTTTTTAGGATTTTTTCCAAAAGATCTATTTACCAGAATAATTCTAAAGACAATTAATCTGGAATTAAATCAATAACAGTAACCTCATTTCTAGATCCCCATCTCAAAGGAGGCCCCCATGTTCCCGTACCTGCAGAAACATAGAGATAGCTTTCACCATTCTTATAGAGTCCTTTAAAGTAAGGGAAAATGAACCTCACCAGTAAATTTATTGGATAGAATTGCCCGTGATGTGTATGGCCGGAAATTTGCAAACTTATACCGTTTTCCCGGGCTGATTCCCATTCAGATGGTAAATGGTGCATTAAAATTGATGGAATATCCCGATCAAATTCCAGCTGGCTTAAAAGTGGACCTAACATCTTCCTCTGCATACAGTAACCTATACCCACAATCTGCAATCCCTTGAAAACCACAAAATCGTGGTTAATCACCTCGATTTCTGCAAAATTTAAGGCTTCTTTGACTTTACTCCATTCCACGTAGGTATCATGATTGCCACTGACAAAATATATGGGCATTTTTAGAGATTTAAATGGCTTAAAAGATTCTTGGTGAATAGGGGAACTCCCATCAGCCAGGTCACCTGTAATTAAAACCAATTCAGGTTTAATCTCCTCAATTTTAGTTATCAGTCTTTTCAAGTAACCCGTATTTCTAACCGAGCCCACATGAATATCTGAAAGCTGTAAAACTCTGACCGGGTTTTTTAAATTTTTTAATGGAATTTTAATGTTTTTTTGGTGAAAATAATAGGCATTTACCCCCGAATAAATAGTTATAATCAGTACCAGAGATGTTAATAACAATACTGATAATTTTAAAGGAATTTGAATCCATAATTGGATTATTTCCAGCAATATGAATCCCCATAAGAAAAATAGGGCTATTCCCAACCAGGTTACTGAAAAAGTGTATAGTGTTCTAATAACTATATGATCCTGCCTTTGACCTATAATCATGGAAAGAGGAAATGAAATAGAAAATATTCCAATTAAAGAATAAAGAATATAATTATTAACCATGCTAAAAATAGAATTTAAAGTGGATAATATGAAATAATTTAGAGTTAGATAAGCTATAAAGAAAAAAGAAATAAATAAAGAAAGCTGTAAAACTCTGATTTTATCCATAGTACTCCCATGAATATTTTTTTTATTGATTAAAAAAATTACATGATTTTTTTATTCCAACACTATGAAAAAATTTAATTTAAATTTATTAAATTATGGAGCTTTCCGGTAAGAGCTTCACTAAAGTGTAATCATACATTTTAGATTTATTTATATCGGCAATGTCCTCCAGAGTATATTTATAAATTTTAACCTTCCCTATTTCCTCATGGAACTCCTCATAGTTCAGTTTTACCCTTACTCCATCCAGCTGACTGGTTACAGGAGTAGGTGAATAAACATCATTCAGGGCAGGTACTTGATTTTCAATTTCGGTTTTAACAAGTATGGATGGTATTAAAGGAGGATCCTGTGCCATGTCCCTACGTCGCTGGTCTAAAATATCTTCCACCACGCTAACCAGTTTTTTTAACGCCCTAATATCTTCTCCTCTTTTTAATCGTCTAGGAATCCTTCCTAATCCGGATACATATGCATCCGCACCAGGTAAGTCATTTACATCCATTTCAGGAGCCCCCGTTACCACTACAGGGATATTTATATCCTCGAAAAGATGGATTTTATCCTTAATGCACTGTTCAAAACTACCCAGAGCAAATACTGCCAGATCATGTTCATCTATTAATGTTTTCTCATCTTCACTAATCCTGGAGATGCCCTTTCCTGCTCCCCTGGCCAGACCAATCATGTTATCTTTGGCCCCGAAACGACGTAAATATTCAGAAATATCACAGGCCGAATGAGGTAGATGATGACGAGCCAGAGTGGGAGAAACAATAGCTATTTCCGTTCCAGCCATTGGGGCAATTTTAACCGTTCCCAGTAATTGTTTGGCTTTTTCCTGTATTTTAGGCACATCTTCAAGAGGTACCGCCAGAGTAAGAACCAGATCCATTTGCAGCATGTTCTCCTGAAGAACAAATCCTCCCAGGTCCTCAATAAGTTCGGTCATTTCCTCATGCTTGTGAACACCACCAGCATAGGTTAGGGTTTCATACATAATTTTTTCTCCAACAAGTTGTATCTAAAGTGAGCCCTCTTAACAGGATTTAAACTTACATTCCCATGGGAGGGAACCTTTATTAATTTATCGCCAGTCAATTTTTTCTCCAGCGCACTTTCCAAATAATCAGGATATATTATAAAGTCTGGTTTATCATTAACTATACTGTATCCCATGTCTTTTACTATGTCTTTTAAAAAGTTTGAATATACTGTGACTTTTATTTTTCCATTCAATTTTCGGGCCTTAGTTCTATAATCATTATCCAGCCACTTAGAATCCACTTCCCTAGGCGAATTTTTTAAATTAAAATTATTTAAATAATTATTTTTAGAATTTTCACCATTTGAATCCCGTTCTGAAAAATTACTTGAATTTTCAATCCCAAAGGCATTCTGAAGCATATGCACACTTTCCTGAATTTGAGAAAAGGTATTAAGCTTAATTTTTATGGATTTCATGCGAGTATTTGTTTCAGAGAGTACTATGGCCACATCCGCCTCTTCTTCATCTGGATTTTTATTTACCTGGTATTCATCTATACCCGCCCATTTTAAAATTGGTTCACACATGGGGGTGGTGAGGATTCTCATCAGATCACATTTTGTTACATGTTAAGTATATTAAACTCGTGGATTTTATGAATATAACTAATTTATAGTTTTTAATTATAATTATAGTTATGACGATATAGATGAATTTTTCTTAAATATTTAAATAAAAAGATTATTAATAAGTGACATGGAAAATATACGTAATTCCATACTTAAGGCCGTTAATAATCAAATATACAGTAATAGGTCATATTTTGATAGGGGGACTTTCCATGAAAGTTAGTTTGAGTTTGGAAAAATCTTATTCTGATGATGTATCCATAATGGTAGATGTATTGAGGGCCAGCTCAACCATAACTATTGCACTGGATCATTTCCAGCAGGTGATACCGGTTATAGACCATGAAAATGCCAGAGCACTATCTAAAAAATTAAATGCTGTCCTGGCCGGGGAAAGAAGAGGTGCAACTCTAAATGGATTTAATGCCGGGAACTCCCCCTGGGAAATTCAAAGATTCAATGGAGAAACTCTGGTTTTAACTACCAGTAATGGAACCAGAATCATGGAAGGTATGAATTCCCGGGTTTTAATTGGTTGTTTTAATAATGCTAAAGCCGTGGCCCGTGTTGCGCAAAAAATATCCCTTAATCATATAGAAATGGTGATGGCCGGGGTGGAAGGAAGGTTTGCCATAGAAGATTTCCTGGGAGCAGGTTTCATAATGAAATATCTTCCTGATGATGAAATGGATGAATTTGCCAGATCAGCTGTTTTAGCAGTTGAAAATCCTGAAAAAGTAGATAAATCAATATTAAATTCCCGTTCTGGTCAAAGATTAAAGACTTTAGGCTTTGAAAAAGACATTGAATTCTGTTTAAAAAGAAATATTTCAAAAAATGTTCCGGTATTCCACCAGAATGTGATAACCAGCTACCAGAAATAAATATGATTGTAATAAATATGAATCCATTAATCGTGATTATTGCCAATTACATTTAAAGAAGAATTAATGGGATCATAATTCATTTTTCGTAATTATGTTAAACATAACTCCCATCAATAATTATAATAGTATTATAAATAAAGTTTAATCACTTAAAAAATTTTATGGAATTATAAAATACTTCGCCTTACACTCATAATAAATAAAATAGTGGAATATATGAAAATAGAATCCCTCAAAATTATTGGAACCGCCCATGTTTCCCAAAAAAGCGTTGAAGAAGTAAAAAGTGCTATATTAGAAGAAAAACCTGATGTAGTAGCTGTAGAATTATGTGCAAATAGATATCATCGTTTAATGCAGGAAAAAATGGGGATTGAAGAAAAAAATAATATTTCAATTTCAGATGTAATTAAAGAAAATAAAGTAGGCCTTTTCCTTGTAAGTGGGTTTTTAACCTATATGCAAAAAAAGATAGGTGATGATCTGGGTGTTAAACCCGGAGCTGAAATGTTAGCAGCTATTGATGCCTCAGAAGAAGTAGGTGCCCGGGTAGCTTTAATAGACCGGGATATATCATTAACCTTGAAAAGAGCTTTAAATGCCATGAGCGCCTGGGAAAAAATAAAATTCACCTATGGCATCATTTATTCCTTTTTCAGTGGGGAAGATGAAATCGACGATATAGAAAGTCTTAAAAAAGGGGATGCCCTCCAGGAAGTCATGAATTATTTCCAGGAAATGTCACCACAAGCTTATAAGGTCCTGGTGGATGAAAGAGATGCTTACATGTCCCATAAACTCCTTGAAATTCCGGAAGATAATGTAATTGCTGTTATTGGGGCGGGGCATAAGCAGGGCATAAATAATTATCTGGAACACCCTGAAAACTTACCTCCCTTAAGCAGTCTTTTAATTGAAAAAAAGTCAGGAGTCCCCTGGATTAAAATATTACTATCATTAATTCCTATCTCTTTTATCATAATATTCATTTTAGCATTTATTAGAGGGATTAATATTCAATCTGGTTTAATACAGTTTATATTGTTAACCGGGGGACTTTCATTTCTGGGTTCTATTTTAAGTGGATCAAAAATCCTTTCAGCAGTTACTGCTTTTTTAGTAGCACCTATAACATCACTACATCCATTAATCGCCGCAGGATGGTTTGCAGGTTTAGTTGAAGCGAAATTAAGGCATGTTGGGTCAGGTGATCTGGTTGATTTTGGTAAGTGTGAGGATCTTAAGGATTTGTGGAATAATAACTTATTCCGGGTACTTTTAGTGGTGGCAGGTGCTAATATTGGATCAATTATAGGAAGTTTTATTACTATACCTCAGGTTATATTGCCTCTTTTTGGCAAATTATGGGGAGCATAATTAAAATCAAGATTAATATTCTCAGTAATTCCTATTTTCTAAATAATCTCATATTACGAGTACAATGAAGTTATTTATCTCTTCAGATGATTTATAAAAAAATTTACAGAAGAAATCAATAAATAATGTTTTTAGAAATTAGTGCAGGTGGAGTAACTAATGTACCTTATATTTCGTTGTGATTGTGGTCGGGCCATGTATTCCAAGGAAGGGGTAGTAACCCGAAAATGTGTCTGTGGAAAAAGTATCAGGGTTAAGAGTAGAAGAATCTTAAAAAAAGCTGAAGATTTTCAAAGTGCATCCCAGGCAGTACGGGATCTGCAGGAAGAAAGATATGGAGGAACCGGTTTTACCACCGCCAATAAATTATAAATTATTGAAACCTTATGATAAAAGATCTGCGTTCTTTTACCCGGAAGGGCGAAAGGAAGAATATTGAATTTAAAGTGGGTTTATCTCCTGAATTTCATCTCAAGGAAGATCGTAAGCAACGATTATTGTCCCAGATGAAATACCGTATGGAAAAAGGAAATGGAGAAGCTATTTATCTTTTAGGCGTGGAAGATAATGGAGAACTCCTTGGTTTAACTGAAACCCAATTAAAAGAATCAATATTCGTCTTGGAGAGCATATCTTACCTTATTGGGGCTGAGGTTAAAATTTCAGCACTCTATCCCATTAATGGTAAAAAAATAGCCCATTTAAGAATTTTAAAAGTTCAAAGCCCGGAAAAAGAGCACTTGCTGGTAGGGGTTGCCGGGCACGTTGATCATGGTAAAAGTACCCTTCTGGGAACGTTGACCACAGGAAATCTGGATGATGGGAGTGGTAAAAGCAGGATTTTTCTGGATGTGCAAAAGCATGAAATAGAGCGAGGTTTATCTGCAGATCTATCATTTGCCCTATATGGGTTTTGTAACAAAAACGTTTATTATATGAAAAATCCATTGGATAAAAAAGAAAAATCTGCTTTAATGGAGAAATGTGATAGGCTGGTATCCTTTGTAGATACCGTAGGTCATGAGCCATGGCTTAGAACCACTATAAGAGGAATTGTAGGACAAAAATTGAATTACGGGCTTTTAACTATTGCTGCAGATGATGGACCTACCCATATTACCCGGGAACATTTAGGGATAATTTTAGCCATGGATCTTCCAGTACTGGTAGTTATAACCAAAATTGATCTGGTTACTCCAGAAGAATTAAAGTCAGTATATGGAAAAATAGCAGAACTGCTAAAACTGGTGGGAAGAATCCCATATCAAGTAAAAGCCAAAGAAGAAGCGTATTTAGTTGCCAAAAAAATGAATAAACATCTGGTGCCAGTGTTTAATGTTTCATCAGTTACAGGTGAAGGTTTAGATCTTTTGAATAATTTATTTTTAAACATTGAAATCCCTATAAATCTGGAAGACCAAAAAAAACCGTTTTTGATGTATATTGATAAGGTTTATTCCGTTAAGGGGGCGGGTACTGTTGTTAGTGGTACCATACGTCAGGGTCAGGTGCAAAAAGGAGATCGGCTTTTGATTGGTCCCACCACCTATGGTGAATTTAAGGAATTAACTGCCAGATCCATTGAAATGCATCACTATAAAATTGGCTATGCCAAAACAGGAGATGTGGTTGGAATATCTATAACTGGAGTTGATATGGATCAAATTTCTAGAGGTGCGATTTTATGCCATCCTGAATATAAACCAGAATCTATTAGAGAATTTGAAGCAGAAATTACAATTTTAGTCCATCCCACCACCATTAAAAGTGGTTATGAAAGTGTTACCCACATAGAAACCATTGCCGAGACTACCCAGCTGGAACCTCTGGATAAGAAATATATGTCCGCTGGAGATAAGGGTAAGGTACACATGCGCTTCAAATACCGACCTTATCATGTGAAAAAGGGACAAAAATTAATTTTAAGGGAAGGGCGCAGTAAGGGAATTGGTATCATAACCCGTACCATATCAGATTAGGTTTTTTTATAGTCAGATATTATTTTTTTCATTTCGCAAGCCTTGCAGATGGTTGAAGAAGAAGGTTCCCCACATAATTTGCAATCCTTTAATTCTATTATCCCTGGCTTTATATTCAGGCTTTTTATAAAGGAATCCATTACGGCTTTTTTAGTTCCTGGTTTTTTGGACTCCGCCCTATTTAAAAAATCTTTTGTTTTAGCCCTTAAGGAAAGCTCCGAATAAGGACACTCATCAAAATGAACTTCAATTTCATTTAGAACAGCCCAAATACCTACTTCCCTTTCAGGAGTGTTCCAGAGTGGTTTAATTCGAGGTATCAGTCGGGGGTGAATAACCTCCAGCCGGGGGCTAAATTTCGAAAATTTCAGCACATCCCCCCGGGCAAAGCTCATCAGGAAGGACTGTATTTCATCATCTAAATTATGGCCCGTGGCAATTTTAGTAGCACCTATTTCAAATGCAGTTTTATTGAGTATGTGTCTCCTGAAAACTCCACAAGGTATGCAAGCACTCTTAAAACAGGAATAAACCTCATCCAGTGAAAATCCCATTTCAGTTTTTAATGACTTTTTGATTAACTCTATCCCTAATGATTTAGCATTGGATTTAGCAGATTCCATACCCTGTTTTCTATATCCTTTAATCCCTTCATCCACCGCAATGGCCACCATATCAAATCGCATTTCTTTTTGGAAATTCTTCAAGATATGTAAGGTTAAAATACTGTCTTTTCCACCAGAAAGAGCGATTGCAATTTTATCCCCCTGTTCAATCAGTTTATAGTCTTTTATTAACTTTTCAGCCCTATTTTTAATCATTAGATTGAATTTTTCCTGGTTCAGGGGTTCCATGAAAAAGATATATAATTTAAAGTACATATATAATTATCATGATAACTGCTGAATTAACCGTAATCCCTGTTGGAACTTCCAGCACAAGTTTGAGTAATTATGTAGCTGCTGCAGTACTGGCTTTAGATAAAACAGGGATAAAGTATAAAATTTCAGGTATGGGAACCCAAATAGAATCAGAAAATATGGAAGATCTCTTTAAAGCCATAGCAAGTGCTCATGAAGCTGTAATAAAAGAAGGTGCAAATCGGGTATCTACCAGTATTAAAATAGATGATAGGAGAGATACCAATCGTGGGCTGTCTGATAAAGTAGCATCAGTTAAAAAAAAGCTTGAATGATTTTATCCGGGATTTCATGGAGAATATAAAGCCTATTTATAATTTTTTTAGATGAGATTATAACTGAAAGATCATTTCTTACATTGGCTAACTTAATGTTATTTTGATTTAAGTCAGGTTAGTATATTAATTCTTAAAAAAAAGCCTTTAAAGTTAGTTTAATTGGGCATTTAATCCCATAAATGTATTTATTTTTTTAAAAAAAAAGATAATTGAAGAATTTAATATATTGATGGCCATTTCCTGCTTTAAAATAAAAAAATTATTGGAAGTTGTTGCTGGTGTCTTCCAATGCCTGTACTATTACTTCCAAATCTTCTACCTTTAATTGAGGATGAACCGGGATAGAAATAACTTTTTTAGCAGCTTTTTCAGCTTCCGGGCACTTGTCTTTAAATCCTAATTTTTGATACAATTCCTGGTGGTATATGGCTTTAGGATAGTGAATACCGGTACCTACCCCCTGTTCATTGAGGCATTTTATGCAATCATCTCTTAGGTCGGCATCCACCTGAATGGTATACTGGTGGAATACGTGTTTAACATCGTCCTGAATATAAGGAGCAGCGATTCCATCCAGTTCATTGATATGTTCCGTTAAATAATTTGCATTTTCTATTCTTTTCTGGTTGAAGCCCTCCAGGCGCTTTAACTGAACCAGGCCAATGGCCGCTGCAATATCAGTCATACGGAAATTATAACCCAAAACCACATGATTATATCTCTCTTTTTCTCCATGGGCCCTTAATATACGAGCTTTTTCTGCAAATTCGGAGTTATCAGTGGTTATGATTCCTCCCTCGCTGGTGGTCATATTTTTGGTAGGGTAAAAGCTGAATCCTGCCATGTCACCTAATGATCCCACTTTTTTTCCATGATAAACAGCTCCATGGGCTTGAGCTGCATCTTCAATTACATATAAACCATGATCATCAGCTATTTTCTGGATAGGTTCCATGTCAGCAGGTTGTCCATACAGGTGAACCGGCATGATAGCCCTGGTTTTAGGAGTTATGGCTTCTTCTATTTTTTCCGGGTTTAAATTATAAGTATCAGGATCAATATCCGCGAATACTGGTTTTGCTCCAGTATAGAGAACCACATTACCGGTAGCAGCAAAACTAAAGGGTGTGGTAATAACTTCATCGCCAGTACCAATCCCTGCTGCAAGTAAAGTAAGATGAAGTGCAGTGGTTCCAGAGCTGGTGGCTATGGCATGACTGGTATTTGCATATTCAGCAAACTTTTCTTCAAATTCAGCCACTTTAGGGCCCTGGGCAATAAATCCAGATTTTAAGACTTTTACTACTTCTTGAATTTCTTCATCTTCTATAAAGGGATTGGCAATGGGAATCATATCTACACCTGTAAACACTAATTTAAAAATATTATTTAGTTGAATTTTTAAGATATACCTAAATTCTTATTTCCAACAGCATAATTACATAATTGATTTTATATTTGATATTTAATAAATCCAGATTAATATCAGAAATCATTAATCTGATTATTTTTTTGTATATAAAAAATATTCTAAAAATTTATTAAAAAAATGGCTTTGTAGAAACCCTTATTTTTTTTTTATTTGAAGTTGAGGTTTTTTGTAGATTTTTTTGTAAAAAAAATTTTTTAGTTTTAAGTTTCGTTTTTCCTGTTTTCACTTGAAATTACAGCTACATATTTTTAAAACAGGCTGCTAAAGTATTTATAATTAGAAAGGGGAATAATATTATTATGATTAGCGAAATCTATTATTCCCCTGTTTATAGTGGAGTTTCAAAGCAGTTAAATCTTTTGGATTTTAGTTTTAAAAATTCTAATATTCAACATTTAAAAAGTGTTTTAAACAAGAATAGTGAATTAAAAGAAAATAAACTGGTGAAATTCATCGAAAGAACGTATTATTATGTTAAAATAGCGATAAATAAGTATTCTAATGCTTTTTCAAACCATTTATATTCACAACATACTTTATTCACGATATTAGCAATGAAAATTTACACAAAATCAACATATCGTGAAATCATTGATTTTATTGATGTATCAGACGTAATTAAGAAATATTTGAGAATAAAAAAGGTTCCACACTTTACAACGATCCAAAAATTTTTTAAAAGACTACCTTCAAAACAAATTAGAGAAATTAACCATTTAATATTATCATTAAACGATATTAAAGCAGATATAATAGCATTAGACGGCTCTGGTTTTACGAATGATTATGCAGACAAATATTATGCAAAAATACGGCAAAAGGAAAGAAAAAGCTACATAAAAAACCATTTAACAATAGACGTAAAAACACGCCTTATTTTATATTATCAAACATCACGCGGACCAAAATACGACACACAATTTGCAAAACCCTCATTAAGACAAATCAAAAAGTATAAACCACAATACATAGTAGCAGACAAAGCATATGACACAGAACCAATAAGAAAATGCATAAATGAAGAACTCAAAGCATTTGACCAAATACCCCTCAAAAAAAGAGCAAAAAAAGGACAATACCGACTAAAAAGCCCAACAATATTCCGAAACAAAATATACACAACAAGAAACAATATAGAAAGCATATTTTCAACAATAAAAAGAAAATTCAACGGCATAAACCACAGCAGAAGCACACAACTATCAAACAAAGAAACCCAACTCAAAAACACAATATACAACATCTACAGAACAACACAAATCAACTAAAAAAAAGGGTTTCTACAAAACCAAAAAAATTAATTAAATACTGCCATTAAATCCTCTTTTCTATTTCTAAATAGAATCACCAGGAGTAGTATGGAAGCTGCTATCAAAATTAAAGGAGAAGCATAGGGATTAATGGGAGTGGTAATTAATGAAGGTAATTCACCCAGTCCTCCCTGAGGGGAAGAATGGATTACACTCACATATAGATTGTTGATTATGTGCACCCCGATAGCCATTTCAATGCCGTTATCTGCCAGGGTAATTATTCCCAGCACCAGTCCCACAATGAAAGTAGATAGAGTAATAGATGCGCTGAGCAATATTGTTTCCCCATTCAACCAATGCATGGCTGCAAAAATGATTGAGCTAATTAAAAGTACATTTACTGGTTTTTTTAATTTTAATGCCAGTCCCTGCATTAAGTATCCTCTAAAAAATATTTCTTCAAATGAAGCCTGTATAGGGAAGGCAACTAAGCTTAAAAGTGCCAGAATCCAGAAACGGGAAGGGTCAAAAGAAATTTGAAAACTGGAAGGATCGATTAAAAAAGATATGAAATCCAGCAGTATTATGATTAATAGCCAGGCCCCCGCCCCAATACCTATCTTTTTCCAGTCAGTCCGGTTTTTCACATTGATGAGAGACTGGAATGTCCTATGATGAATGAACTTTATACTGATATACATGAAAATGAAGGCCAGGCCAAAGCTAATTAGTGCCAGGAAGATTAAAAATAAAGGACTTTCTAAAATTAAATTCATGTTGGCTAAATTTAAGGTTTGGGAAGAAGAAAATAATATAATCAATATAATGAAACCTGCAATCAACCCGGCTAAAAAGCTTGATGCACCCCAGGTAAGTATTATGGTTGAAAAATAAGTCCACCATTTATTTTTCCCGGTTTTTCCATTATCCAAAAATGGTATCTCTGACATTTTTCCTCCGATTTACATTGCTTTTTTTATTATTAGGCTAAAATGTTTATTATATTAATCAGGCAAAATGATATTTGTTTACAGAAGTTACTTAACTGGATATACTATAAATTTTTTTATATCATAATTTTAACGCTGGTGGTAAAATGAAAGAAATAGAAATTGAAGAAGGGCAGATTAAAATAATCATACCGACTTTTGAAAAGGTATCTGCCCGGGCACCGGTATTTTACAATCCAGTAATGGAACTAAACAGAGATATTTCTGTATTGGCCCTGCAACAGTTCCGAAAAGAGAGGGATGCTGATATTAAAGTGTGTGATGCCTTTGGAGGAAGTGGTATTAGGGGAATCAGATACTCACAGGAAGTAGATGGTGTATCAGAAGTTTTGGTTAATGATATTAGTTCCCTGGCCCTGGAATTTGCCGAAAAAAATCGTCAGTTGAATGGCGTGGACAATATGGAATTAAGTCATGACGATGCTAATCTTGTTATGAGAAATAATCGAGGTAAGTTTGATGTCATAGATATTGATCCTTTTGGAACACCTTCCTACTTTATAGAATCTGCAGCCAATTCACTTAAAGCCGATTCAATGCTTTGTGTGACTGCCACTGATACTTCTGCATTATGTGGAACCTACAAAGAGCCTTGTATTCGTAAATATAATTCCTTGCCCCTGAAAACTGAATACTGCCATGAAAATGGTATACGTATCCTGATAAGTTTTGTGGCCCGGACTTTTGCCAAGTATAAAAAAATGGTGGATGTGAAGTTGTCCCACTCCAGTGAGCATTATATGAGGATTTACTTTAAAATAGATAAAGGAGCCGCTAAAACTGATAAGTCACTGGAAAATTTGGGATTTATAATTCATTGCAGGAAGTGCCTTTTTAGAGATTCGGTGCCCGGTATAGCGCCCAGCCTTCTGGAAGAATGCCCCCTATGTGGGGAAAAATTATTAAGAGGAGGTCCTATGTGGCTGGGTAAGATACAGGACCATTCCTTTATAAATTCCATGCTGGAAATGATATCAGAAAAAAGTCTAAACCAGGAAAAAAAAGTGATAAAACTCCTTAATCTTTGTATGGAAGAGTATGATGCGCCGCCTGGTTTTTATGACCTTCATGTAATTACTAAAAAACTTAAAATCAGCTCGCCTCCATTAATGGATGTTTTAAATGATTTAAAACGTGAAGGGTACAGTGCATATCGCACCCATTACCGGCCTACAGGAATTAAAACCGATGCCCCTCTTAGTAAGATAGAAAAAATAGTTCTGAGTTTGAATAAGAGACAATTCATGAGTTAATATAGAAATAAAAGCATCATTTCCGGTTAAAATAAACTGTAAATTAATGCCCCTCATAAATTATTCAAAAAAATAATTAATTTTATAAAAATGATATTATTTTAAAAGGCCCTTAGCCATTTTTAATAGCCATTCCATGAATTTATTAATAAGAATGAACATAAAAATCAGTGGCTTAAAGCCAATATATAAAAAATTGAGGTGAAATAATGGATATTGGAGAAATCTATTCAGATGCTATTCAATACCCTTCTTCGGACTGGAAAAAAGTCATAATATTGGGACTTCTATCAATAATAAGTTTTTTAATTGTTCCAATTTTTCTAGCCATGGGATACATTTTTAGAGCACTCAAAGCTTCTATAGCAGGCTCTGAAGAACTTCCTGAATTCGATGAATGGGGAGATATGCTTGTTGACGGGCTAAAAGTATTTGTAGTACAGTTTGTTTACTTTTTGATTCCAGCAATAATAATGTTTATAGGTATAGGTGGATCAATTTTTGCTATGACTCCCACAGGAGACCCCACAGCATTTTTCGCACTTTTTGGTGTTACTACTCTAATTGCTGCAATAGCCGGTATTATCTTAGGACTTGTAGCAACTATAGCTCTGGCAAATATGGCCTATTATGATAGTGATCTTGGAGCTGCCTTCCGTTTTAGTGAAATTCTGGAAATAATTTCTCAGATTGGATGGGTGGACTACATATTATGGTACATTGTCTTAGTAGTGGTAGGTGCAGTAGGTGGATTCATTGCCAGTATATTAAATTTTATACCAATTTTAGGTACTATAGTTGCAGTAGTAGTAGTTTATCCTTACCTATCTCTGGTTTACAGTAGAGCACTAGCACTGATATACGCTTTTGAATAATTAAAAAATCTTTTTTTATTTTTTTATTTTTAGTGTCAATTTTATGCCTGATTAATATTTTATAGCATGTGAAAGATTTTTTATTTATTAAGACAATTTTAAACTTATTTTATCAATTAAGATTAAATTATCCAGCAAAACGAGTATGTTCATTATTACATAGCAAGGTGCACCTTTATTAATAAACAAACCTAAAAACAATAATATAATTAAACAATGTTCATAAATTTATTATTGGTGACCTCTATGGAAATTAAAGAAGACCAGGAACTTATCAAAATAGACCAAGTTGATGAAAAAATAATAAGTTTACTAAATGAAGACGGTAGAATGTCCTATAGAAAAATATCCCGAGAATTAGATATTTCAGTAGGTACCGTTCACAATAGAGTGGAAAAATTAATGAAAACAGGGGTCATAAAAAAATTTGCTCCAATAATCGATCATTCTCGTTTAGGTTACAAATTAACCGCCATAATTGGAGTAAGGGTTAAAGGTGGCCTTTTAAAAAATTGGGAAAACCGTACCGCTTATCATAAAAATGTTCTGGCAGTTTATGATGTTACAGGAGAATATGACGCCTTCCTGATAGCTAAATTTAAGGACACCAATGGTCTGGATGAATTTGTCAAAGGATTATTAAAAGAACCTGATGTGCAAAGAACCTACACTCAAACTGTTTTAAATGTGGTTAAAGAAGATTTAGGATCTCCTAAAATGCTTTAGTGTAATTATTCATTATTCCATTAAAAGCCAGCTAAAGGAAAATAATGAAAATCCTTCCACTTGGATTTGAAAGCATGGGGGTGCGTTCTATGTGCACCTATGTGGAAACTGATCAAAAAATATTAATTGATCCCGGTGCAGCATTAACGCCCTTTAGATTCAAATTGCCTCCTTCTAATGAAGAATTAATTGCCCTTAAAAAAACCAGAACCTCCATTAATGAGTGGGCTAGTTTAGCCAACATAATCACCATTAGCCATTACCACCATGATCATTTTACTCCTTTTGAAGAAAATATTTACCTGGAATCAAAAATAGAAGATGCTAAGACTCTTTACTCTGGAAAAAAAGTTTTTTTAAAAAATCCCCAGCATAATATCAATCAGAATCAGAAAAAAAGAGCTAAAAAGTTAATAGAAAATTTGAATATTCTTCCTGACTGTGAACTAATATATAGTGAAAAGGGATCTAATCCTAAATCTTTTAAATCCGGAGAAACTAAGCTCACTTTTTCCCCTGCACTGCCTCATGGAAAAAAAGGAAGTCCTCTGGGTAATATAGTGGCTGTTAGCATAACTTACAATGGCCAGAAGATATTGCATGCATCAGATATGCAGGGCCCCATTTCAAAAAATAGCTTTGAATATATTTTAAAGGAATCACCAGATATTTTAATTATAAGTGGGCCACCCCACTACTTAAAAGGATATATTTTATCAGAAAAGGATTTTAGTAAATCTCTGCAAAATTTGAAAGAAATAGGAAATCATATACCTCAAATTATAGTTGATCATCATCTATTAAGAAATGCGGAGGGTTTGAAGATTATTAAGGCCCTGAATAAAAGTATAAGTGGTATGTTGATGCCTGCATCCCAATTAGTAAATAAAAAACCTCTTTTATTGGAATCCCGGCGTAAAAAATTATCCCTGAAAAAATAGAAATATTAAATTATTTCAAATGCTCTTCAAAGTAATTAAAAAGAGTTTCCGGCTCTTTTTCAAATTCTCCATCAAAGAGGAGTATATATTTTTCAGCGGATGCTTCAATATCCTCGGAATTTCCTTCATGTACCAGCCAGGCCATGGGATTAATGGAAACCGTGGTTAAACCAGATTCGGTATAAAATATAGATAACCTAACCAGGGGATGAATTTCACGGTTATTTATCTGAATTTTTTCCAGAATTAATTTCTCTTCATGGAAATTAAATCCATTTAAGTCGTTTTTTATCATTATTTCATCTTCTTAAGATTCCATAGCAGCGATCTAACTGGTTTTTTTGTTAAAAGCCATAATATTCCCAGGAAAGGCTTTATTAACTGAATTTTAAATTTCAAAAAAGCGTTACCATCTATTCTTTCTTTTGAAAAGTCAGGGCGGGCTGAAAAATCCAGTGCGGGAAATATTGCCAATATAGCCATTGCAGACCAAATATACCCCATGGTAATAGCAGTATCCACCGGGCTGGACCAGCCCAGAATGATATGTAACTTAAATTTTTCCAGGGAAAATGAATGCCATACCATCTTAAAAAATTTTAAAAAATATTTTCTTGATTGCATAAGGAGTAAAAGAGTTTTGGTGAAATCTTCCCGGGAAAATTCAGATTTTTTTTCTTTATCTTCCTCGTCTTTATCTTCTTTTTCATCCTTATCTTTTCCTTTTTCAGGGAATTTTTTAGTTATAAGGGTGATTTTGAGCCATTTTATCTTAAATGTTCCTTCCATAAGTCCCCCAGTTTTATTCAAATTTAAAGAGATATGGAATGGGATTATCAGTATCATTAGCAGGATAAATCCCAAAATAAGTAAAATGGTGGGGATTAATAGCAATTATATCCACCTGTCCAGGAGTTTCCTGATTATACATTAATCTAAAAATATAATCCGAACTCTAATAAATCTTCAAAAAAAATTTATTCCGCGGCTTCTTCCTCTTTAGCTTTTTCTTTTTTAGTTTTAGTACGGGTCTCTTTTATTACATCGGTGATTACTGTACCAATCTCGCCAATAGCCTTACTCAAAGGGCCACCGGAACTGAGATTAAGTACCCTTACCCCTTCTGGTCCAGGAATTCCTTTTAAAATAACTACCATGGCCACTGGCTCCACCCCGGCTGCAGCACCAGCACCACTACCCATACCTCCACCTTCACCAGATGGAGCTTCACCTTTACCCATTCCAGCTCCAAAACCCATTCCCATCTTCATTACAGGGATTAACATTTTATCCTCTGTTTCAATTGGTTCTCCTACAAAATTATTTATTTCCAGGAGTTTTCTGAGTTCTTCCACTGTTGTTTTTATGGGATCTTCTATTTTCATATAAATTGCCTCCACTTATACTTTCTACCAGTTAATAATATTATTAAAAAACAATAAATAATTATCTATATATCCATAATACTAATGAAATTCAGGATGAGTTTAAGGTGTTAATCCATTCTAAAGATTATGAACTACATCAGGAACCCTATCATATTGAAAATAAAGATAGAACGAAATCCATAATGCAAAAGTTGCATGATAAAAATATTTTATCCCGGTTAACTGTATCTCCTCCAGAAAAGGCATCAAAAGAAGATCTGCTACGGGTTCACTCTCCCGGGCACGTGAACTTTATTCAAGAATTTTGTAGGAAGGGAGGAGGTTATCTGGATAATGATACCTATGCTTCTTCTCAAAGTTATCAGGTGGCACTTTTAGCAGCAGGAGGGGCGATAATGGCTGCAAAAAAAGTTATACAAGGAGAAAAATGGGCTTATTCCTTGTCAAGACCCCCCGGACATCATGCTATACGAGAAAGAGCTATGGGTTTTTGTTTATTTAATAATGCTGCTGTTGCTGTGGAAAAAATTCGTGCAGAAGATGATAAAAAGCGCTTTTTAATCTTTGACTTTGATGTTCACTATGGCAATGGAGATGCAGATATTTTCTATGATGACCCGGAGGTAATGTATGTATCCATCCACCAGGACCCCTATACTCTATTCCCGGGAAAAGGATTCGTGGAAGAAATAGGTTCCGGCCCGGGAATGGGTTTCAATTTGAATATTCCTATGATTCCAGGATCAAATAATGCAGATTATATATGGATTTTAGATAAAATACTGCCTGTTGTAATAAATGGATTTAAAGCAGATCTTTTGCTGGTAGAAGCGGGTTTTGATGCCCATCGTGATGATCCCCTATCTCAGATAAATATTGATGAAGATTTTTATTCCTGGGTGGGAGGTTATTTAATGGGGCTGCAGGGATCCATGGCAGTTCTTTTAGAAGGAGGGTACAATTTAAGTGCCCTGGCCCAATCCAATACCGTTTTTATAAATTCTTTATTGGACCATAAATTACTTCCTTTAGGGGAATATAAAACTCAAAAAGAAATAGAGACCCAATACTTAAATAAAGATAAGGTTTCAATAAACACTCTGGAAACTTTTAAAGAAATTAAAGATACTTTTTCACCATTTTGGGGATTGTGATATCACATGGATAATATAAGGACTAAGCAAGCAGAAAATCTAATTAAATTAGCAGGTAAGACTTCTCAGGGTACTGAAATTTTAAAAGATGCTAAAAAAGGTTTTATAGATGTTAAAGCCTATGAAAGAGCCTTAAAAGATCTTATTGCTGCTGAAGATTTTATTTACACCAGTTTACCATCCCATGGTTTATCAGCCCGGGAAGCCGGTGATTTTACCAACAAACTTTTGGATGCCCGGGAAAATATTCATAGTATGCTGGCTGACTTTGGAGTAATGGAAAAAATCAGCTCACAAAATCAAGTCCATGAACTTTCAAAAAAATGGATAATTCTAACCACCAAAAGTAATTATAAGAAGATGCTGATGAAGATGGGGGTGAATGTACAGCAAATAGTGGTAGCGGGGGTTCCACTAAAAGTAGAAGATATGAAACAATTAAATCCTAAAATACCTGATGCTGCCCTTAAGTCCATTGATAAGAAAATAACACATGTGAAAAATGATATTTCCCGAAAAATGGAAAAATTGAAATTAAAGAATATTTTAGTAATTGCAGAATCAGATTTAAATGGAGATATTTTAGGTAAAAATGCATCAGAATTGTATGGAGCCCGTGTAGTATTAGAAGGTAATTTAAAAGATCTCAATGATTCAAAACTGGTTGATATTCTTTTAGAGTTAGAAAATTAAGGTTTTTATAAATAAAACATTTATGATGGAAATTTAATTTCCGTTTGCATTTATAAAAAAAATTCCTTGTAAATAATCAAAAGTTTATATCTAATAATGATTAATCTAGATTTGAATAAATAAAAATATTTTAGAGATAATTTTTGCTTGTATTATCAGTGATTAGAATTTTATTCTGGTCATTTTTAATTTAAGTGATGATTAATGGTAGAATTAAAATGTTTATCAGGATATTCGGGGTGAAAAATTGGGTTTAGTTTGCTTCCCTGACACACAAGATAATATTCCCATTATTCCAGTTCACCTTACCCGGGTGGGAGTAAGTGGGGTAAAAAAACTATTAAAAATAGAAAGAGACGGAAAAAGACCTATAATACTTTTACCTACTTTTGATGCTTTTGTGGATCTACCCAGTACGCAAAGAGGTATCCACATGTCCAGAAATCCAGAAGCCATAAGTGAGGTCCTGGAAGAGATGGTGGAAGATACTGCATTAGAAGTGGAGTCATTATGTGCAGAAATTGTTAACAGCCTCCTTAAAAAACATAAGTATGCTAAAAGGGCAGAGGTGAGCATGAAAAGTGACTTCATGTTCATGAAAAAGTCGCCAGTTACCGATAATAAATCCCAGGAAATGACCAAGATCATGGCAGATGCCATTGGATACCGGGATGGGGATGAGGTTTTAATCCGAAAAATGATTGGGGCTGAAGTTGTGGGTATGACTGTATGTCCCTGTGCCCAGGAATCAGTTAAAGAAACTTCAAGACAAAAGTTGGCAGAATTTTTAGATGATGATACCCTTAAAAAAGTTTTAAATACGGTTTCTTTTGCCTCTCATAATCAGAGAGGGAGGGGAATGATCATGATTGAGGTTCCTCAAGATCATACCATCCGGGGAGAAGAACTAATCCGTATCATTGAAGAGTCCATGAGTGCCAGCGTTTCAGAACTTCTAAAAAGGCCAGATGAAAACGCCATAGTGGTAAAAGCCCATAAGAATCCCATGTTTGTAGAAGATTGTGTGCGGAACATGGTGCATAAAATAGTAAAAGAGTTTTCATTTTTACCGGATGATACTATGGTAACCGTACGCCAGGTCAATGAAGAAAGCATCCATAGACATGATGCTTTTGCAGAGAAAGTAGCCACCATGGGCGAATTGAAATATGAAATTGAAGGGATGGACCATATTTAAAATATAAATCCCTTTAATTGCTTTAATTTATTTTCTTTACCTGAATATAATAATAATTAAGCAATATAATCTACTATAACACCTTTAAGGAGGATGTATTTTGATAAATCTTCATAAAGTTGCCGGAAATGTAATGGAATATATGGAAGCATTTGATGGTTCCCGACCGGCTTTAGATGCTGAGCAAATATTAATAGTTAGAGGCAGGTCTAAAAAAAGAATTGACGCTAACAACATGAATTTAGAACTGGAAAGTTTATTTAAGGTACTGGGAGCTAAAGAAATAGATATGTTCTCTGATGATGCAGCTTCACTTATAACCTTGATGGACAAGCAAATAAGAGATAGTGTGGAAATCCAGGGAGATACTGATCCTGGAGGAATCCACAAAATGAAAGAATCTTTAGAGTCCATGAATTTCCTGGTGGAATACAAACTGGGATTTTTAGAAAACATAGGATTTTTCATTGTTTTATGGAAAGACAAAAGTGGCATTGGTCCCTGTTTTGTTGAAATTGTATTTTCCAATGCTGAATGTTAAAAATTAAATAGGGGAGAATTGAATGTCCCTGAAATCTTTTTCCAGGCACGAAATAATAAATTTATTAAGTTCTAAAGGGGGAGAAGTGTTAAACTTAATGAAGGATGCTAATTCTAAAAGAGAGCACCCCCATATTACTTTTTCTAAAAACGTGTTTTTGCCCCTTACTGAACTATGCCGGAATGATTGTGGTTACTGTACATTTAAAAAAACTCCAGATACAGTGAGTAAAGATATTCTAATGTACCCCACTAAAGTATTGCTTAGTTTGAAAAAAGCAGAAAAATATGGTTGTAAAGAAGCTTTATTTACATTTGGAGAGCGTCCAGAAGAAATAAACCCTTTAAAAGAAGTTCTTAATAAATTAGGTTTTGCCAATATGGTGGAATATCTCTATCATATCTGCCAGGAGACTTTAAATAAAACCAGTTTATTACCCCATTCAAATCCCGGAACAATCTCTTATGCTGATTTGAAAATGCTTAAAGAGGTTAATGCCTCCATGGGTTTGATGTTAGAAAGTAGCAGCCAGCGCCTAATGTCCACCATTGCCCATGAAAAAAGTCCGGGTAAAAATCCCTGGTTAAGGCTTCAGACTATAGAAAACGCAGGAAAACTTAAAATACCCTTTACTACCGGGATTATAGTAGGTATAGGTGAAACCCTGCAGGAAAGGGCAGAATCTCTCCTGGAACTCCGCAGGATTCAGGACAAATACGGGCATATACAGGAAATAATTATTCAAAATTTCCATTCTAAACCAGGTATTGCTATGGAAAAACACAAAGAACCCTCTATCTTAGAGATGATTAAAACAGTTTGTGTTGCCAGATTAATTTTTCCAGATATTAGTATTCAACTACCCCCTAATCTCAATCCCGAAACTGCACAGATTTTTTTGATGTGTGGCTTGGATGATTGGGGAGGTGTTTCTCCGCTAACCCCTGATTTTGTGAACCCGGAAGCGCCCTGGCCTGAAATAGAAGAATTAAAAAAACTAACCACAGAAGCGGGATACCTCCTTAAAGAAAGATTAGCTGTTTATCCCCGGTATATGCACCCTGAATATCTAAGTGAGCAGATACTGGAAAAAATAGCTGATTTAAAATTTTATAACTTAAAGTAGCTAGGAAAAAAAGTATTCATATCTCTATCAAAATTAATTTCGGTTTCGGGTATGATTATGGTTCCTTCTGAAGGGTCGCCCAGCTCTTTAAATTTTTCAAAAATATAATAAACACCGGTTAAAGCAGCAAGAGCAGAATCTATTTCATGGTTAGTTAATTCATCAGCTTTTTTATTTACCCAAAAAAAGTTATTTAAAGCATTAAATGTAGTTTGTTTATCCTGCCCTAAACCCATTATTTTTCCTGATGTTCGGGGATGGGTTTCTATAATTTTAAGTTTTAAGTTATTGCCCATGACTGTTTTTATAGATTTTTTAAGTTGAATGCCCCGATGAGTTAATAATTTCATTCCATAAAAGGTTAAAGGTAAAACTCCTCCAAATTTTCTCATTTTTTTATCAGAATCCCTAAAATGCCCTCTTATGCTACATTTGCACTCTTTTTCCAGGCAGCATCTGCCCTTAGGCAGTGAGAGGGGAGCATCAATAGCCACCACCACCGGACCCTCATTTATTATCTCAGTTAGAATTTCCTCATCTGAAAATACTGTTTTAAAAAATAATTTATTATGGTGGATAATGGTTATTCCCGTATCGTTTTCTGTTTTAGCAGATAAATCAATTCCCATAATCTTAATTTTAATCACGTGTTTTTTTTTAATTGCCTTAGGTGAGATAATTTATTTTGAAAAAATTTAGTTGCAGATAAAAGATGCAATATATTTTAAGTTTATTCTAAGATTTTTTAAAATTAATATTAAATTTAGTTCCATTGGAAGAATCTAGACCTATCTCCCCACCTAATTGAGATACCAGAGTACATACTATCTGTAAACCCAGTGTTTCAGTGTTTCTAAAATCAAGATTCCCGGGCAAACCCGGGCCATTATCTGCAATATTTAAAAAAATTTTATCACCTCGGGAATAAAATTTTATTCCCATTTTAAAGTTTTGGTTATCATCTTCAGAGTTAAAAGCGTATTTAAAGCAATTAGAGGCCAGTTCATTGATAATTAGCCCACAAGGGATGGCCTGATCAATTTCCATTAATACTTTTTTGGCCTGGATATCTATCGCAATAGACTTACTGATATGGTTATAGGAACTTTTCAGTCCCTCTATCAGGTTTACAATGTATTCTGAAAATTCTACTGCTTCCATGCTTTCTGATGCATATAAAATCTCATGTATTAAAGCCAGAGACTTTATACGGTTTTTACTATCCTCGAACATTTCTCTGGTTGCAACATCATGTATTTGTTCCGACTGCAAGCCAATTAAACTGGATATTAATTGCATGTTGTTTTTAACCCGGTGATGTACTTCTTTTAGTAGTATCTCTTTTTCATTTAAAGACTTCTTAATCTGGTTTTCCATTTCTTTACGAATGCTTATATCTCTTAAAGTAGATATAAATCCCTTAGGAGTACCTTGATAATCATGGGATAGTGCAAAATTCATTTCGCCTGTGAATTTAGTTCCATCTGTCCTGATGAAGTTATATTCTATGTTGTGCAGATAACCATCCACAATAATTTTTTCCATGTTTTCCTTAATAAGCTGGTGTTTAGAGGGAGATACAATATCAAAAATTGTTTTGGAGTGATAATTTATGGTTTTATCTCCTCCTAAAATTTCAATAGCTTTTTGAGACAGGTGAGTGATATTTCCTTCCAGATCCATAGCAATAACCCCATCTAAACTGGCCTTCAAAAGGGTGCTGTATATTGTTTCAAGATTATTGCGGGCTTTTTCTGCCATTTTATGTTGAGTAAGATCTTTTATATTTAAAATTATCCCTTTAACTGCAGGATCATTTAAAAGGTTTTGGGCAACCACCTGACATACCATCCATGATCCATTTTCATTTTGGAACCTGATCTCAAAGTCAATACTCTGTTTTGATTTTTTTAGTTTCTCAAATAGTGCTTCATTGGCCAGGGAAATATCCTGGTAAAAGACCAAATCAAGAATATTGAAGCCCAGTATTTCATGAACTTTGAATCCAAAAGTTTTTTCCACAGAAGGGCTGGCATAAGTTATATCGCCCTTTTTATTTAAAACCAGTATTAAATCCAGTGCATTTTCAATTAAGGATCTAAAATGTCTTTCAGAAAGCTTTAAAGCTTCATTTGCCTTTTTTAATTTAGTAATATTTCGGGCTGCAGCAAAAACTCCCTGTACCTTACCTTCATTATCCCTATATACTGTGGCATTATAGAGTACATCCATGGTTTTTCCAGTAATGTGTCTCAAAGTTAAAGGATAGTCTTTAAGGGACCCGTAAAACAGTGTCTTTTGATAGCCCCTCATGGCTTTTTCCGGGAGAGTAAAGTACTGGGAAAAGTTAGTTCCAATTAATTGATTTCTAGGAATTCCGGTAGCATCTTCAGTGGCTTGATTTACATCCATTATCTTCCCACCCTGACTAATAGTTACCATAGGATCCAGATTGGCTTCAATTAGATTTCGGGAGTAGTTCATGGCATATTTAAGTTCTTCCTCTACTTCAATCTGGTCATTTATCTGCCTACTACTAAAAATAGCCCCATTAAATTGGCCTTCATCACTAAAAAGAGGAGTTAAAATACTTTCAATCCAGGTATAGTTCTGATGAATATTGAAGAACCTGCTTCTTATTTTTATAGATTTTTTATTATTTCCACATTCTTTAAAGGCTTTTAAAGTTTTTTCCAGGTCTTCTGGATGTATAAATTCAAAAATAGGCTTTCCTAAAAATTCAGAAGGATTATAGCCCAGCGTTCTTTTTATAGAAGAAGAAACAAAAGATATAATGCCTTTTTGATTCAAACGACCCACATAATCATCCATAGTTTCACTGATGAGATTAAGGTTGTTCTGTGATTTGAGGAGTTTTTTTTCCATATTTTTTCGATGGGAAATCATTTCCAGGGCAAATCTCAATTCCATATCATCAAATGGTTTCACTATATAATTTTGAGGTTCAGTTAATCTGGCCCTTTCCATGGTTTTTTCATCAGCATAGGCCGTTAAATATATAATGGGCACTTCAAGATTTTGTAAAATTATTTTTGCAGCACTTATACCATCCATATTTCCTTTTAAAATAATATCCATCAATATAACATCAGGTAGAGTATTTAGTGCCATCTCTACTGCTTCATCACCTGAAGAAGCAATGCCAATAACTTGGAAATTCCAGCTCAAGAGTTTCTTTTTTATTTGAAGAGCCGTTATATTATCATCTTCAGCAATTAAAACTTTAAAAGGGGTCATTTTAAATCTTTTCCATTGAATTAATTATAATTAATGATTTAAAATATTTTAGAAGGGAAATATAGTTCAAATAGTTTTTTAGAGGAAGTACCTATCTTTAATCGGCCACCTATCTCCAGGGATAGTGCTTTTATAATTTGGAATTCAGCATCATGTTCTACTTCAAGTGTTAAATCAGTAATCATGTCCAGTCTATTTTCCTTATCATAGGGAGCAATTATGATTTTAAGTTCACCAGATCGTGAAGGGGATTTTTTAATTACCAGGGATAACATTTCACTTAATATTAAACCTAAAGTCAACCAGCTATCTTCATTTAAATTTATTGTATTGATTTTAATATCAATTTTAAATTCATCAGGTTTTAAATGGTTCTTATTGATGAAATCTTCAATTATGCTTTCCAAATATGTATTTAAATTTTCAGAACCATTAGAGTAAGAAATTGATTGATTATAAAGTTTTTCACTGGCAATAATTGCTTCTTCCATCTGATTCTGCTTTTCTTTGATGTCTTCTAATAATTTTTCCCTGAAAATTTTGGAATTTAATTTAAGAATATTTTTCAATGATTTAAGGTTATTTTCAAAGCTTTTTCTTTCCTTATCAAATAATTTATTTTTTTCTTCAAAAAGGGCTTTCAATTCATCCTGCTCATTCATTATAGAATCTAATTTTGAAAGATTGTCTGCCTTTTCCTTTTCCAGTTTTTCTAAATTTTTCCCCATATTATGAATTATTTCAGTTTTTTCTGCCATTATCGATTTAATTTCCTGATTAATTGAATTCAAACTTCTTTTAAGCTCTTTATTTTCTTTTTCAAGTTTATTTAAAGATTTTTTTGAACTTTCTTTGATTTTGGAATATTTATCCAGCAGTTCTCTCTGGCTCTTTTTTAGATTATCATTATCAATCTCCAGTGATTGATGTAATGATTGTATATTCTTAATATCCTTCATCAGATTTTCTTTTTCATTTTTAAGAAATGATTTCTGATTTTTTAAAGTTTCCAATTTGTTATTAAGCTCTTTAATCTTTTTATCCTGTTCTAAAGATTTTTTATCGGATTTTTCTTTAATTTTAAGATTATTTTCTTCTAAAGATTTTTTAATATCCTTTAATTGGGATAATTTATTTAAGTAATATTTTTTATCTTTTTCATGATTCTGGTTATCCTTTTCCAGGGCCATGACATGACTTTCTAAGTTTTGAAGAGAATCTATCAAGTTTTTTTGTTCCTCAATCAAAATGTTATGACCATTTTTAAGTAATTCCTGTTCTTTAATAGAATTTTTTTCAAGTAAAGTGTACTCTTTTAATAAAGAATCATTTATCTGTTTTAGCTGGGCAATATCGCCCTTAAAGTCTCCTATTTGTCGGTTAAATTCCTTTTTCATCTCTTCTGAATCTTTCTGGTTTCTGGATTTTATAAATTCTAATTCTGCAAGCTCCCTTTGTAAAAGTTTATTGTCTTCTGAAAGTTTATTAGCCTGTTTTACTGAATTTTCAAGATTTTTTTTGAGATTTAGGTTATATTCATTTAACTCTTTTATCAAAAGGTCTGATGATGGCTCATTTTCATCTATTTTGGCCATGTTCTGAGTTTCTTCTTTTAGTTGTTTTAACTCGTTTTTTAGATCATTTTTGGCTATTTTAAGCTGATTAATTTCCAGATTCAGTTTATATGAATCAATTTTTTTTGATTTTATTTTTTCCTGGATTTCATTTTTTAAATCTTGATTTTCCTGTAAAATTTCTAATCCACTTTTTTCAGCTTTTTCCAGTTTTTCCTCCTTTTGAGCCAGTTCAGTCTGTAGATCTTCTTGAATTTTTATTAAATCCCTGTTTTTTGCATTCAGTGCTTCTATTTCGTCCTGGTAATTTCCTGCAATAGACCCCACTGCCATAAATTTGCCCGGGGCAGAGTCAGCCAGAGGCACTATATCCCAATTTAGATTAATTTTAGAATTAGATAATTTTAAAGGATTATTTTTTAGATTTATGTTATTGGGATTGATCTTTTTTAAGAATTTCTCTTCAAATTCTTTTTTATTTTCCAAAGAAAGTAGATATTTGAAATTAGAAGGATTTTTCAACTTTTTAAAGCTGTTATTGGTAAAAATAATGCTCCCCAGTTTATCCATAACACAAACCAGATTCTTTTGTTTTTCAAGTAGAGATTTAAAAAAATTCATTTCATTTTTTAAATCATTTTCTACATTTTTATTTTCAGAAACATCCCGAATAAGAACAGCAACCCCCCCTGCTGAAGGATAAGCATTTATTTCATACACTCTGGTGCCATTAGAATTAGGGTATTCATCTATCAGGCTCTGAGGAGTTTGGGATTTAAGTGCTGTTTTATATAATTCTTCCACTTCTATCCCTTTTAATTGAGTAAATATATCGTATATTGATTTACCTAAGGCTTGCGACCTGGATACACCAGTTAAATTTTCAGCATAGTTATTCCAGTAAATACAATTAAAATTCCGATCTATTGCAAAAAAAACAGCATTTATGGTATTAAGAATTGGTTCAAATTTATACTCCATGACTTGAGCCGCTTTTAATTTATCTTCATTAGAGATTAGTTCCGGAGAAGTTTTTAAGGTATTTACAACTCGGACTGAATGTTTTTCCGGAGTTATTTTGCTGGATTTTTCTTCCTTTTTATTCAATTTAAGTAAAAATCCATCAATATTATGTGAGTCATCTGTATACCTGCTTACAGTTAATTTAACTTCCATTTTATTATCCAGTTGGGGTTTACAAATTAAACAACTATTGGAAGAGGAGGAGATAGTTTGGCTGTAGCTTACAGAGTTTTCTTTTTCCAGTTTTAATAATAAATCATCATCCATTCCCATGTCCCTAAAAAGATTAAAATTATCAATTTCTAAATCGTCTGCCATTATCCCACAAAAGCCAGTGGTGCCTTGAATAAAGTTTCCTTTATAATCAAAAAAGGCAGATACTGGTGAAGAATTGCGTAAAATTTTTTTTATCAGATTATCAATGGCTTCTTCATCCACCACATGGGTTATGTCTTTAAAAATAAGGGTGGAACCTACTATATCCACCTCCGAATCTTTAATAGGGGCTATCATATAGTCAATTGGAACATAGGATCCGGAAATTGTTTTTAGCCATGATCTACCCTTTATTTCTGCAGTTTTATTTTTCAAAAGATCCAGCACCGGATTTTTACTTATACTGGCAGTTTTTTTACGATGTAGTTCAAATATTTCATCAATTTTTTGCCCAATACCCTCTTCTTTATCCCAGCCGGTAATATAAGAAGCATTGTAATTCATGAACTGGACAATTCCATCTTTATCAGTTATTATTACTGCCCCTCCCGTTTTTTTAATTTTTTTATCTAGAAAAGGGTCTTTTTCCATGGTTTTATCCAGATGGTGTTGATACAATGCCTGATCGATGTTTTTTTGTAGTTCCTCTTCATCAAATGGTTTTAAAAGATAGGCATAAGATACCGTATTGCCTGCTCTTTTTCGAGTATTATCATCCCCATGGGCAGTAAGATAAATAATAGGAATATCTTGATGTTTTGATATTTCTTCAGCAGCAGTTATACCATCAATTTGTCCTTTCAAAATAATGTCCATTAAAATTAAATCTGGTTTAAGTTCTTCGGCCTTAATAATAGCCTCTCTTCCAGAAAAAGCAAAGGTGGGTACATCATAACCCATTGATTTTAGTTTCCTTTGAAGCTCCATTGCTGTGAGTCCTTCATCCTCTACAATTAAAATACGCGCCGCAGGCATAAAAACATCCTCCCCCCTTAACTGGATGTTGTAAAATAGATCAACTTAAAACGCCAGTATAAGTTTCCTTACCCCTTTAAATTAAATTATTAAAAAGCTTCCAAATAATTATTACAATTTTACTGGTTTTTGGTTAAAATCCCGGTTAAATAGTCCTTATGCCAGTATAACTTTTAATAATTTATTATGATTTATCCTATTTAATATTAGTTATTAAATAAAAGAATTTTTAGATTAACCATTATTTATCCCTTTAAATCGTTATTAAACAATTGAGGACTATATGAGGTAAATTAAAAGATAATAAATTAAAAATGTAATCTATTTAAAAATCTAAAAAGAAAAATTCTAGATATTAATTAAATAATACTAATCATAACCTGAAAACCCCAAGCAGATTAAAAACTAATCAATCTTAGCATCCACCACTACATGAACCACTCCGGGAGAATACTTTTTAATAATCCTCTGCTTAGTAATATTCACATTCCTTTCCCCAGCCGCCTTTTTTATTCGTTCTATGGGCCTTTTAGACATTATTTTTTCTGGGACCGTTTCATGATAATGAATTACTCCACCTTCATTCACACAATCCATAGCTGATTGAAGGTAGTCCTGAGTATTCCCAATATACCCCATCAATACTCTATCTGCAGATAAATTAGGAGCTATCTCCATAGAATCGCCTAAAAAAGTTTTTACTTTCGCTTGAATTTTATTTAATATAATATTTTCATTTAAATAATGAAAAGCTTCGGGATTGATTTCAATAGAATACATCTTTTTCAGCTTAGAGTGAACTGCTAGTGGTACAGAAAAATAGCCTATTCCGGCAAACATATCCACCACTATTTCGCCTTCTTCCACCAGGCGGGCAATCCTAATTCTCTCAGCAGTATTGCCCTTAGACCACATCACCCGTGAAACATCCAGCTTAAAAAGGCAATTATTTTCCTTATGGATTGTTTCTGTCTGATTCCCATACAGCAGTTTAACGTCCGGTTTACGGGTTTTTCCATTAATATTACCCACTTTGACTACTGTATTTACGCCCGGAATTTTTAAAAAATTAGAAACATCATCTAAATCTTCATTTATTACCACAACGTGGCCTATTTGCTTCCATTTCATATATATGACCTTAAAATAAAATTAAAATGATTTATGAAATTGTATATTATTTATGCCTATAAGATTTTTGGTTGGAGGATGCTTAAGTTGGGAGTTTAAAGTATTTTATTCAAATTTCAAATTAAATGTCATTTGATAAAAAGGGTATGAGCAAATTAGATAGTGATTATCATTTCCCAGCTTAAATTTGCAATCTCGTTTTAAACTAATATTGTTCGATAGGCGGAATATAAAAAGGACTTATTAAAACATAAGACTTAGTATCAAGACAAAAAAAATATCTATTAGTATAATCCAATACACATCAACTAATATTTTGAGTATTAAATCCGGTTTAATTGGCACCAGAGTTTCAATTAGAGAACATGGTGCTATGGCTGGCCTAATTGATTAAATGTGAATTAAATTAATTAAGGGGAATTTTATGAGCAAAGTAAACCAAGATGAAATTTCAAGTATCCTTGAAGGATACGATAAAGAAGAAACAACTATAGCAACTTTAGGAAGCCACACATCACTACATATACTTAAAGGGGCTAAAAAAGAAGGTTTCAAGACTGCCGTGGTCTGTGAAAAAGGAAGAGAAGTGCCTTATCAGCGTTTTAAAGTAGCAGATGAATATATACTGGTGGATAAATTTAGTGACATTGTAAATGAGGAAGTACAACAACAATTGAGGGATATGAACAGTGTAGTTGTTCCCCATGGCTCTTTTGTAGCTTATGCCGGATTAGATAGAATTGAAAATGATTTTCACGTCCCCATGTTCGGTAACCGGGATATTTTGAGATGGGAGGCTGAAAGGGATCTGGAGAGAAAATTAATAATTGAATCTGGAATAAGAATGCCTTTCAAATATGATAATGCAGAAGATATTGATCGGGCCGTAATGGTTAAGTTTCCCGGTGCCAGAGGAGGTAAGGGATATTTTGTAGCATCTTCGCATGAAGAATATGATGAAAAAATTGCATCCATGCTCAAGAGAGAATGGATAGATGAGGATGATGTTCCTAAAGCCCATATCGAAGAATATGTTTCAGGAACCAACTTCTGTGTGCACTTCTTTTACTCCGTACTCAATGATGAAGTAGAAGTGCTTGGTATGGATAGTAGATTTGAATCAAATATCGATGGTCTGGTAAGAATACCTGCCAAAGATCAATTAGAAGTAGGTTTAAGTCCATCCTATGTAATCACCGGGAACCATCCTGTGGTTATGAGAGAATCCTTACTTCCCCAGGTATTTGAGATTGGGGATAGCCTGGTAGAATCTGCTAAGGATCTGGTGCCACCAGGAATGAATGGGCCCTTCTGTCTACAGACCATGTGTACCGATAATCTGGAGATTGTAACCTTTGAGATGAGTGCCCGGACAGATGGAGGAACCAACACCTTTATGAATGGTTCTGCTTACAGTTACCTGCTATTTGATGAAGAAATGAGTATGGGGCAAAGGATTGCCCGTGAAATAAAAAATGGTCTTAAGGAAGATAAGTTAGATAACTTAATAACTTAAATAAATATATAAATCCCTCTTCCTTTTTATTTAATGCCATCTTTTATTTTTTAATTAATAGTTTAATGTTGGTTTAGTAACAGAACCTACCTCAATTTAAGAATCCCTTAAAATTATTAAATTTAATAATTAAAAATAGTAAGAGCATACCGAAAATATTTATATAACATGAAGGCAAATGTAGGGTTAGAACTGATTTTTTACTATTATTTTTTATCTCGAGGTGTATTTATGGATGATAAAAACACATTAAAAGGCACTACAACTGTAGGTATTACTTGTAAAGACGGAGTTGTTTTTGCCACAGAAAGAAGAGCCAGTATGGGTAATCTAGTTGCCCATAAGGTTGCAGAAAAAATTTTCAAAATAGACGATCATATCGGAGCAACCATAGCTGGATCTGTTGCCGATGCTCAGACTCTTATGAAATACATAAGTGCTGAAGTAGTATTATACAAAATGAGAAACGGCGAAAAAATGAGTATCGAGTCGGCCTCGGCCCTGGCTTCAAATATTTTACATTCATCAAGATTTTATCCCTACTTTGTTCAGACCCTTTTAGGAGGGGTGGATGATACCGGGGCTAAGATTTATTCTCTGGATCCTGCAGGAGGAATGATTGAAGACAAATTCATTTCAACCGGATCAGGTTCTCCATTTGCCTATGGTGTTCTGGAAGATCGTTACAGTGAAGACCTTTATGTTGAAGAAGGGGTTGACATTGCCATCAGAGCACTTAAATCCGCCATGGAACGTGACACCTTCTCTGGGAATGGCATACTGATAGCCATCATAAATGAAGAAGATGGATTTAAAATGCTTGCTGAGGAAGAAGTAAAAAAAAGAATTGAAGAAATAAACTGATTTTTTCTCTTTCTTATTAAATTTTATTTATAATAACTTAAATTTTTAGTGTAAACTAAGTTTATACTATTTTCTATTTTTTTAGAAGTGATTGTATGGTTTCAGCGATTCTTGAAGAAATCAAAAAGACAATAGTGCATGGATTACCACCAAGGGTACAGGTGGCCAAAGTAGAGTTCGAAGGCCCGGAGGTGGTGATATACACCAAAAATCCGGAAATTATAACTGAAAACGGAGATCTTATTAGAGATTTGGCCAAAGATATTCGGAAAAGGATAATTATTCGTTCAGATCGTTCCGTACTGAGTGAACCTGAAAAGGCCATTGCTAAGATTCATGAAATAGTGCCGGAAGAAGCAAAGATTACCAATATTTCATTTGATGAAGTTACCTGCGAAGTGATTATTGAAGCCCGGAAACCAGGGCTGGTTATTGGGAAATACGGAAGCACATCTAGAGAAATTGTAAAAAAAATTGGTTGGGCTCCTAAGATTTTAAGAACCCCTCCTATTTCTTCAGAGATTATCCAGAGAATCCGTAGAACTTTACGCCATAATAGTAAAGAAAGAAAAAAAATATTACAAGAATTGGGAAACAGAATCCATCAGGGCATTAAATATGAAAATGACTGGACTCGTTTAACATCTATGGGAGGTTTTAGAGAGGTAGGACGATCTTGTTTATTTTTGCAGACACCCAATAGTAGAGTACTGCTTGACTGCGGAGTGAATGTTGCAGGAGGAGATGAAAAAAGTTCTTATCCCTTTTTAAATGTTCCTGAATTTGTTCTGGATGATCTAGACGCCGTTATAATATCTCACGCCCATCTGGATCACTCCGGATTTTTGCCGTATCTTTATCACTATGGATACGAAGGGCCGGTTTACTGCACCACTCCCACCAGGGATCTGATGACTCTCCTGCAGCTGGATCATATAGATATAGCTCATCGAGAGGATGAACCATTACCATTTAATGTAAAGCATGTTAAAAAAAGTGTAAAGCATACTATTACTCTGGATTATGGGGAGGTAACCGATATTGCTCCCGATATCCGATTAACATTACATAATTCCGGCCATATCCTTGGTTCTGCAATGTCCCATATGCATATTGGAGACGGACAGCATAATATGGTCTATACCGGTGATTTTAAATATGAGCGGAGTCGTCTTTTAGAAACAGCAGTAACCAAGTTTCCCAGAATAGAAACCCTGGTTATGGAGAGTACCTATGGAGGGCATGAAGATGTGCAGCCTTCCCGAAACACCGCTGAAAAGGAGCTCATGAAAACAATTTATCATACCCTGCGACGTGGAGGTAAAATATTAATTCCAGTATTTGCCGTGGGAAGGGCCCAGGAATTAATGATTGTGCTGGAAGAGTATATGAGGAATGGCTTAATAGAAGACGTGCCCATATACATTGATGGGATGATCTGGGAAGCCAATGCTATACACACCGCCCGGCCAGAGTATTTGAGTAAAGATTTAAGAGATCAGATATTCCATATGGGGCGTAACCCATTCATATCAGAAGTATTTCATAAAGTTAATGGCCTTGATGAGAGAAAATCTATTGTAGAAGGAGAACCTTCCATCATTTTATCCACCTCAGGTATGCTTACCGGTGGAAACTCGGTAGAATACTTTAAATGGCTTTGTGGAGATGAGAGAAATTCTCTGGTATTTGTAGGTTATCAGGCTGAAGGTTCTCTGGGTAGACGGATACAAAAAGGATGGAAAGAAATTCCCCTTAAAGAGGAAGGTAAGACCAAGGTATTCCATGTAAATATGGGAATAAAAACCATTGAGGGATTCAGTGGTCATTCTGATCGGCGCCAGTTAATGGACTATGTAAGAAGACTGAGTCCAAAGCCGGAAAAAATCCTTATATGTCATGGAGATAACTATAAAACACTGGATCTTGCTTCCAGTTTATATCGTAGTTATAAAATAGAAACAAAGACCCCGATGAACCTTGAAACAGTGCGAATACAGTGATTAGGGTAGAGGATTAAAAAAATGATATATTAATTGTTTTTTAATTTATTATTATTATTATTATTATAATTTCATGATTTAAAACAGTAAAATATGCAGGAAATAAGTAGATAAGGTGATTAAATGGTAACCTATTCAGACTCAGGAGTAGATATTGATTTAGAGGAGGAAACTGTTTCTCATCTAATATCTAAACTAAAAGATACCCTAAAATTTAGAGATGTAATTACTGAAAGTGGTCATTTTGCTGCTCTGGTACGCCTGGGTGATAAAGCTATTGCCATGAGTACGGATGGGGTGGGAAGTAAAATCCTGGTGGCAAGTATGCTGGGAAAATATGATACGGTAGGTATAGACTGCATAGCCATGGTGGTGAATGATATACTGTGTGTAGGGGCAGAACCAATAGCCCTGGTAGATTACCTGGCAGTGGAAAAACCAGACCCGGAGGTGGCAAACCAGATTGGTGATGGGCTTGCTAAAGGTGCAGAAATATCTAAAATTGCCATAATTGGAGGGGAAACTGCTTCTTTACCTGAAATAATTAAAGATTTTGATCTGGCAGGAACCGGTATGGGTATCGTAGATGCAGATAAAATAATCACCGGTGCGAATATAGAGGAAGGAGATCTGCTTATTGGAATAGAAAGTAGTGGAATTCACAGTAATGGCCTTAGTTTAGCCCGCAGAGTTTTTTTTGAAGATGCTGGTCTCGATGTTAGTGATCCCCTACCAGGATATCCTGAAAAAACGGTGGGGGAGGAACTCCTCGTGCCTACTGCTATTTATGTGGAACCTATCATGGAACTTCTAAGAAGTGATGTGGAAATTCATGGATTGGCGCACATTACGGGAGGTGGTTTTACTAACCTCAAACGTTTGAAAAAGGGTACCGGTTATAAAATAGATTCTCTTCCTGAACCACACCCCATATTTAAATCTATTTATTCGTTCCATGTCCCTCTGGAGGAAATGTATCGGGTTTTCAACATGGGTATTGGATTTGTAGTAGTTTTAAAAGGTGAAGATGTGGATAAAGCCCTGGATATCATACGAAAATATGAAAAAGCCCACCTTATTGGTAAGGTAAGGAATGATATAGCAGGAAAAGTTGAAATTAAGACCTTTGAAAATAAGACCCTGCTACTATGAATTTTTAATATAAAATACTTAAATTATTTTATATTGATTAATTTGCCTTAAATTCATCAATGGATAGCACATATGCTGACAAAGAGGTTTTATCATGAAAATAACGGCGGAACAAGAAAAAATAATAATCACTCAAATACTGACTAAAATGGATGTTTCTCCAGAATATGCTCACATCGTTGCTGAGGTAACTATGGATGCCGATTTAAAGGGGTTCTCTTCACATGGAATAGGAAGGTTTCCCCAGTATGTGAAAGGTCTTAAATATGGAACTATTAAAGCACAGGGCGACATTGAAATCGAAAATGAAACTGTTTCTACCGGATTAATAAATGGTAATCATCTTTTTGGGCATGTAGTAACCTATAAAGGTATGGAATTAGCACTTGAAAAAGCAAAAGAAACAGGTATAGGTGCAGTAGGAATACATGATTCTAATCATTTCGGTGTGGCCGGATACTATACGGATATGGCTATAATGGAGGATATGGTGGGAATTGTTATTGCCAATACTGAACCTGCTGTGGCCCCTATTGGAGGTAAAGAACCTATTCTGGGTACCAACCCTCTGGCCATAGGAATACCATCTAACCACCACTATGTATCGGTGGACATGGCCACCTCTGCCTCTGCCCGGGGAAAACTTTTAGAAGCAGTGCGCAGAGGAGAAAAAATTCCAGAAAATGTGGCTCTGGATGCAGAAGGTAACCCTACTATTGATCCGGAAGCGGCTCTAAATGGATCCATATTGCCTTTTGGCGCCCATAAAGGTTATGCTCTTGCCTTCATGATTGAAATACTTGCAGGACCCATGGTTAAAGCTGCTTTTGGAAAAGGAGTGAGAGGAACTGCTAATCCAGAAGAAATATGTACCAAGGGAGATCTTATAATAGCCATAGATCCTTCTAAATTTGGAGACCTGGAAATATTTAAAACCCAGGTGGATGCATTTATTGGGGAAATTAAATCCACCGATAACGTATTCATACCAGGAGATATGGAAGTTATGAATGTTAAACAGAATATGGATAAAGGTATAGAAATTGATGATGTTCTCTATCAGCAATTAAAAGAAATTGCAATAGATTTAGATATTAATCTTGATGAATTAATTTCATAAATAGTTATTTCAGGACAATAATATGAATTCTAGTCAGGCAGTTTATCAGGGTATGGTGGATGCAGGGATAGACTTCGTGGTTAGCCTGCCCTGTGTAAATCTGGGGGAGGTAATGGAAATGGTGGAATCCGATCCACATATAGTCCATATACCGGTTACCCGGGAAGAAGAAGGTCTGGGAATATGTGCCGGGGCATTTTTAGCCGGTAAAAAACCAGCCATATTAATGCAGAATTCCGGGCTGGGTAATTGTGTTAATGCTCTGGCATCACTCTTTGAGTTGTACCATCTACCTCTTCTTCTGGTTATGAGCCACCGGGGTACCCTGGGAGAGAGAATAAATGGTCAGATACCCATGGGTAAAGCCACCCCTAAAATTTTAGATGCACTGAATATACCTTATTCCCGGCCAGGTCGTCCTGAAGAAGCCCTTGAAATCATAGTCAAATCATGGGAACAATCCCTTACAGGGGGATTTCCAGTAGGGGTTTTGCTGGATAATCAGTACTGGTAATTATTTATTAAGGTTTAAAAGAAGTGATAAAAATGGATCGAATAGAAGCCATATCCCGGATAATTGATGAGTTGAACCAGGAACTGGTGGTCTGTAACATCGGGTTTCCATCACGTGAACTTTGCCAGCTGCAAGACCATGCCAAAAATTTTTATATGCTGGGTTCCATGGGCCTGGCTTCATCTATTGGTCTGGGATTATCCATATCTCTTTTAAAAAATGCAGAAACCAGAGGTAAAGTCCCCCGGAAAGTGGTAGTTTTTGATGGCGATGGGTCTATTTTAATGAATTTAGGTAGTTTAGTTACTATAAGTGCTCAGGCCCCTCCAAATTTAATTTTAGTTGTCCTGGATAATCAATGCTATGGTTCTACTGGTTCTCAGTGCACTTACAGCGAAGAAGTGGACTTATCACTTCTGGCAGAATCGGCAGGTTTTGAAACAGTACTGGTTTTTCAAGAAGAAATTGACTTTAAAAAAGCACTCCAAAGTAAAGGTCCTGTTTTTGTACATATGAGAGTTAATCCCGGGAATGCAGATGTTCCCATTATTGATCTAGATCCAGATGAAATTAAATACCGATTCATGAGAGAAATAAAAAGTAATCTTTAATGGTAATTATTTTTCTTTTTCTTCAGGATGGTAGGTAGCATAAAATCCATCCGTGTCGGCATAGATACTGTGGAAGCCAAATTTTTTTGCCTTTTCCATGGTTTTTTTAATATAGTCCCTTCCCCATGCAGTAATGGCCTCGGCACATTCAATAGAATACCACCGGAAACGTGAATATCCATAAACACCATACATGGTATTGGCCAGTCTTTTTAATGCTTCCTGCTGCACATTAAGTATCTTTTTTTCCATGGGATCCTCTGATTTCTGCATTTTTCTTTTAAGACGGGATCTTTCATCTAGAACCTGCCCTATAACCGACGGTATGAATCCAGGAGGTTCTTTTAAAAATTTATAGCCACTCTCCGGTGCTATGTAACTATTTTCTTCATCCAGAGTAATGGTATCTGGGGAGATATTTTTGGATATTATTATGCTGGGATAGAGGCTTCTAAAATCAAATTGAACAATGTTTTCATGTAATCCTTTTTCAGGTTCTTTAACATAGCCCCCCTCCACACTTTTTCCTCTTCTTTGGGAGTGCTGCAAATGAGAAGGTTTATTAGGTGCAATTTCCCCATATTCGTGTGATTTTCTCATAAAAAACCATTCTGCTTGTTGTCCAGTGGTCATGCGTGTCAGGTCAAAAAATGGTTGGCCTACAATTCTGCTTAGTTCTAAATTTAAGGGAAGTATTTTCTCTCCTATTTTATAGGTGGCCTGCACATCATCCAGGGAATATCTGAATAGTTGTTCTAGAGATTCACCTCCCGCATCCCAGTATTGCCATAATTTATCCCCTGGAAGATCAAATTTTTCCTCGCCAAATAACTCCTGATAAACCCGTTCTAAGGTATATCGATCCAGATGCATATAACGTCTCATTACCAGGTAAAGATCCACGTGGATTATACCCTTAATAGATGCTGAATTGGCAAAACCTCTTCTCAAGAATTTTAATTCAGATCCATCAACTCCTAAGTCCAGTTTAACCCCCAGCAGTTTGGCCCGGTCTTTTATATAGGGGAAGTCAAAATTATCAGAATTGTAACCCACAATAACATCTGGTTGGTAATTTTTTACAATTTCAGCGAATTTTTCCAGAATTTTCTTTTCGGTATTTACTTTTTCTACAAAGTCCAGATGCTGACCTTTGGTGGATATGACCTTATCCAATCCCATGTTCCCTGAAATGCCCACCATAATTATTTCGTCTTTTTCTGCATTAGGCATTCCATCAGGATTTCTAACCTCAATATCAAAACTTAAAATCTTTAATTCTGGAAAGTCAGATTCCAGTTTTTGGGGAGGTTTTTCAATTTCCAAAAGTAGAGTATTTTCTGAAGCGGAAAAAACACAGGGTGATGATTCAATAATATTTCCTTCAATCTTTATTTGAGACATGGGAAAAATTCCTTTATCAATTAAATATCTGCGATAAAAAGGAATATCATGTTCTCTAATTTCTTTTACCTGACTTAAATTCCATATATCGTCTCGAAGTTCGGGAACATCCTGAGGATGTTTTAATGTGACCTTTAATATTTCCCTATTCTGGCCCAGATCTTTTTTTTGAATTCTTTCAATTTTGTCCAGCCCTAAGTTTTCCAGTTCATGTTGACATAGTCCTATATCATAGGGTATGACATAAATGTAAGGTTCAAATGTTTTATCCAGAGCTATGATTGTATTATTATCATTTGAGCCTTTGTCTTTTCCAAATAAACGGATTACTGGTTTAGAATCCTGAGTAACATAATCAATATCCAGTAGCACCATATTCCTGGTTTCCATAAGAATGATTTAGATGTGTACCATATATAATGTGATGGGTTGAGATAAGAAAAACAAAAAGAGTAATAATAAGGGCTAATTGAAAACTAGGTAGATATATTAAAAGGATTTTAATCTCAAAAGTCAATTATATCTCTTTAAATATTTTAAATTATTAAATAGTTTATTCCGGGAAAAATTTATTAATAATAGAGTCCTAACTAAGTAATAATTAAACAGATAATTTATCTGGAGGGGTTTTATGAAAAAAAATGTTTTACTGGGAATATTTTTTATAATTTTCATCACCATAGTGGGGGCCACATATGCCCAGAATATCGTAGCCACCCAAAGAGGACCTTTATCCGCCAGGGAAGGGGAGAATATTACTATAACTTACACGGTAGCCAATAAGGGAAATAATACTATTTATAATGTAAGTGTGGCTGATCAAAATTTTTACAAGTTCCTGGGAAATATTAGTCCAGGAGGTAGTCAGAGTTTTACCGAAAAGTTATATATTCCCACTGATGCTGAAGTAAAAGAAGAGTTTGGTGAAGATGCCATTGTATCAAATCCCTACTTCATAGGTGGCTTTGCAGTAACATATCAGGATGATGATGGAAATAAATACGCAGTCAATTCCAATACACTTAGCATACCTCTAATTTCAAGTAAAGTAGCTAGTCCAGTAAATGTGGCAGAATATGCTGCAGCTAGTACCACACCCCAGGGAATATGGCAGCAAATTATGAACCTGATCCAATCCCTGATAGCTTATATCCAAAGCTTGGTTACCACCGGTTCTTAAATAAAAGAATTCAGAACTAAATTTATTTTTTTTATATTTTTAAAATAAAAATCCTTTAAGAAATATATTGGGGCATTTTTAGAAAGCATAGTTAATATAACATAACTAGTCTTCAGCGGAATTTTTTTCCAGACCTTCCTTTTTATAAGCCATTAGTCCAGCATAGGTTACTCCCAATATAAGAGGTCCCAGTATAAATCCTGCCAACCCCCATACCAGTGGTCCGCCTAAAAATCCCGCCAGAAAAATCAGGGGGTGGATATCAGCGTATTTTCCAGATATTTTAGGTCGGATATAAATATCACTACCACTGAGTACCACACCTAAAATCAGCACCAGTACTGCCCGTAAATAATTCCCCATTAAAATATCATAAATTAAAAGAACCGTATAGGTGGGCCAGGGACCTATAATGGGCATGAATTGTAAAAATCCCGCCAATATTCCTAAAAATAAAGCATACGGATATCCCAATATATAAAATCCGGCCACTGCCATTAAACCAATGACAAGAGAAGTTAAAAAATGGCCATAAAAAATACTTTTGAGAACTTTTTCTGTTTCATCATACATTATGTGGAAAAAGCCCTTTCTTTTAGCAGGAATAGCAGAATTAATATATTCCCAAAGTTTATCTCCATCACGGGCCAGATAAAAAGTAGAAGCTATGAATACCAGTAACTGCAGAGCCAGTAAAGGTAGTGAAGTAACCATTTCCAGCAAATAATTAAGAATTCCTACAAAAATATCTTTAATGAAACTATTTAGGGTTCCCCCAGCAGAAGTGATGAATGATTGAAAATTATCAGGAATTATAATGGTTAAATCTGAAAAAGTAGAGTTTAAACTTTGATTAATTTGATTAGATGAAGCAGAGCTTTGAGCAACACCCAGCACATTAGGTAAGACCTGTATTAGTGATTCAACACTGAATATTATAAGAACTATTAGAGGTAAGATTATAAGTACCATGGCCAGGATAATGGATAAGGAATTAAAGCGCAGATAGGGTTCCATTTTTTGAGATAGTGGTCTTAGGCCATAGGCAAAAATAGCCCCAAGGATAATCATTTTTAAAATAGGAGACAGTACTACCAGAGATAATAAAATTAGAATCAAAACCAGAAAAAGAGAAGATGTGAATGTTCCCTTTAACTTATAAATCATTAATTATCATTCCTGATTATCCGGTGTAAATTACATTTAATTTCATGATCTTAAAAAAAAACAGGATTTGTTTATCCCTAATAACCCTGTAATTTTATTAAGATTAAAATGGTTTTGCAGTTCCTGATGAATCCCGGTGGTATTTTCCAAATTCAGTTATCATTTTTATTTCATGTCCCCAGAAAACAGGGCCCTCCACACAAACTCGCCAGCCAGTATCATCCACACAGCATTGTCCGCACAAACCCATGGCGCACTTCATCCAACGTTCCATGGAAAATTGAGCAGGGATGTGGTGTTCTTCAGCCAGTTCCAGAATGCCTTTCATCATGAGCTCCGGTCCACAGCTAATAATAAGGTCATATTTTTGATTCTCCAGTAATTGTTTCACCCGGTCGGTAGCAAATCCTTTAAATCCACAGGTGCCATCATCAGTACAACTTAAAACATTAGCCCCTGCATTTTTCATCCGTTCTATGAATAATAGTTCATTTGAAGTAAGAGAAGCACTTATAACATCAACTGAAACGCCCCTATCCCGAGCATGGTCTACCATGGTAGCAACAGGAGCCATACCTATTCCTCCCCCGACAGCCAGGATTTTAGATCCTTTTAAATCAAAACCTTTGCCATAAGGACCCCTTATGCCTAGTTTATCACCTTCTTTGAGGGAGTGAACCTGGCTGGAAAATTTACCTATTTTTTTGATGGAAATGCCCAGTTCTTCTTTCAAGGGGTCTATTAATGATATGGACATGGGTTTTTCATCTTCAAAATTCCATATCATCATAAATTGACCTGGTAACGGATAATCGTATTTATTCTCCACTTTCCAATCAAAAATAAAAGTTTTAACCGATTCAGATTCTTTTATTATTTTTTTTATTTCCATTACATTTGGAACGTGCTTTATATCTACCATTTAATCCCCTCGGTTCCTTAAGTCTTCTTAAGATGCTTTTTTATAAAATTTATTTGATTAGTTAATTAGATTTTATGGGAAATGCCCACCATATCATCCACCTGAGAAAATCCTTTCTTTATCATGAATTTTTCCAGACCCACAGCAATTTCATTGAAAATCTCCGGCCCATAGTGCATAATAGCGGTACCCACCTGAACAGCACTGGCACCAGCAAATAAAAACTCCACCACGTCATGATAATTGAAAATACCCCCCACACCAATTATAGGAATTTCAACCGCCTTAAAAACTTCATATACGCATCTAAGTGCAATTGGTTTAATAGCAGGTCCAGACATTCCTCCGATCTGGTTTGACAATACCGGCCGGCTGGTTTCCAGATCTATTTTAAGTCCCGGGCCCAGTGAATTTATTAAGGTAAGTGCATCTGATCCTGCATCAGCAGCACTGATTGCTATTTCAATTAAATCCGTTACATTAGGAGTTAGTTTGGTTATTACCGGTATTGAAACTGACTTTTTAACTGCTTTAACCACCTCAAATGTAAGTTCCGCGTCCTGTCCAATAGCTGCCCCGCATCCACCCATGGCATGGGGACAGGACACATTAAGTTCCAGTAAATTAACCTTTTTTTCTACTTGTGAAGCTACCTCAGCAAATTCTTCAGGTGAAGCCCCATAAATAGATGCGGCTACTTTAACCTGTGGATCAAGTCGTTTGAGCTCTTTTTTAAATGTTTCCACTCCCGGATTGGAGAGGCCTATGGCATTTATGATGCCCCCTTCCACCTCCACCGTGGTAGGATTATTATAACCTTTATTTGGTTGGCTAGAAAATGATTTAGTGACAACCGCCCCTGCACCAGAACGATATACCCAGTTTAATGAAGATGCAGTACTTCCCATTACACCCGCAGCTAACATGGTGGGATTTTTTAATTTAATATCGCAGATTTTGATTTCCAGCATTTTTCACCCTCATGAATTATGTTTCCCTATCCTTAAAGATCAGGGCCCTATGGTAAATATGAAATTTTTAAATAATTATAAATCAGGTCAGACAAACTAACTATATGAAATGTTATCTCACCAGTTGTCTGGCTGGTTTTATGGCCTTTAGTGAAGATTTGATTCTCTTGGATTATGAACTTTTCCCACCCAGTAAAATATCTTCCCGGCTTTTAGATGTACAGGAAGGTAATTTAGTAAAGGAAGAAGAGTTTCTACTTAAAAGAATGGTAAAAAATCACGAAAAGATAGTAATCGAAAATTCCAGACGTGTTTCTAATTATAAAAACCTTAAAAATAGTGAAAAATTTGAATTCCAATCACCCCACCAGGGGGGAGAACATTTAAGATATAATTTAACTTCTATCCTAATAGATGTGGGATTTATAGATTCCCCAATAGATTTTAATCCACGAATTAGTAATATTTATCAAGAATTGGTCCTTAAAAAGATAAGAGATTCATCTGAATCTGAAGATAAACTATTAATGCAGGCAGTTAGTTCCATTGAAGAATTGGATGAGTCTATAAGTAAATTATCTGAACGCATCAGAGAATGGTATGCCATCCACTTTCCAGAAATGGATGCTATGAAAAGTCATGAGACATATGTGGGTTTAATTGCTGAATACGGACACCGTGAAAAAATTATAAAAAACCTCAAAAAATTTAATTTAGATATAGAATCCAGCATGGGTGCTGAAATAGAAGAAGAAGACATTTTAATTCTCCAGAATTTTGCATCCTCACTTAAATCATTGCAAGATTCTCGCAAAGGCATAGAGAAGTACGTGGAAATCAAAATGGGCAAAATCGCTCCTAATTTAATGGATCTTTGTGGTGCCACCCTGGGGGCTAAACTCATAGCCCACGTGGGCAGTATTAAACAGCTTGCTATTTTCCCTTCCAGTACGGTGCAAATATTAGGTGCAGAAAAAGCTCTTTTCAGGCATTTGAAAACAGGAGAACGTCCCCCTAAGCATGGGCTAATATACCAGCACCCTGAAATTCGAGGGGCGCGTTGGTGGATTAGAGGAAAAATAGCCCGGGCATTTGCTGCTAAAATATCCCTTGCAGTTAGAAAAGACCTTTTTTCAGGAGAATTTGATCCTCATATTAAAGAACAGTTTTTGGAAAAGGTTGAGGAAATAAAAAAAGAAAATCCATTTCCAAAAAAACCCTCCCGTTCTAAAACTATTAAAAAAGAAACCTCCCGTAAAAAGCCTAAAAAGTATGGAAAAAAGAAAAAGAAGAAAAGCCGAAAATGATTTAAAAAAATCATTCAGTTTATTTAGGTAAATTCCTTAAAAGGGCCAGTTAACTAAAATGTGATTATTATGGAAAAATTAACTAAATCAAGTGAAATCTATATCATGGATCATTCGCTGGTTACTCCTAACCTCGCCCCTGAAGTAAAAGTGTATGGAGAAAAATTAGTGGATTTTAAAGGAAAAGAATATAGAATATGGGATCCTCGACGTTCTAAACTGGCTGCGGCTATTTTAAATGGGATGGATACCTTGGAAATATATAAAGATTCCAAGGTTTTATATCTGGGGGCCTCTTCTGGTACCACCCCTTCTCATATTTCTGACCTGGTAGTAGATGGTTTATTGTATGCAGTAGAGTTTTCACCCCGGATGATGAGAGAGTTGTTAAGGGTATGTGAAAAAAGAGAAAATATGGTGCCTCTTCTAGAAGATGCCACCCGGCCACATCGTTATCTGAATCTTTTAGAAAAAGTAGATTTAATATATTGTGATGTGGCTCAACCCCAGCAAAGTGAGCTTTTCATGGAAAATATGAGATTATTTTTAAAAAAGAAGGGTAGGGGAATAATCATGATTAAATCCCGAAGTATTGACGTGACACAAAAACCTCAAAAAATATTTAAAAATGAGGAAAAAAAACTTAAAAGTGCAGGATTTAAAATTCTAGAAAAAGTTAAATTAGAGCCATATGAAAAAGATCATCTGGCCATGGTCGTAGAGTTAAGTTTTTAATCTATTTTTATTTACTGGTTTTTTAATAAGAGAGAAAGTTTTAGGGGAATAGAATAATTTCTTATTTTGTTGAACTGATACTTTTATATTATAGAAGGTACATAAAAAAATAATTGCCCATACATCATCTAACATGTGGCCATAATTTCACCTCCAGGGGTTTTGCAAATATTGATATACTCCCACATAATGCAAAAGCTCTGGAGGATGAAAATATTTATTTTAAGTTCAATTATTTGATTAATCTTTAAATTGTTAACTTGCTTATTATTTTAGCTTTGTTAGAATTTTGTTAAAAATGATTTTTGAAATCTCTTTTTTAGTTAATAATGGATTTTCTTCCACATTTTCTTTATCAATTATTAAAACCTGGTTAAAATCTGATCCAAATCCTGCACCATCAATTGAAACATCATTTGCAACCACTATATCTGTGGTTTTAAGTTGAAGGAGTGATGATTCAATCAATTCTTCTCTGGAAACACCATACTCTGCTTTAAACCCCACCAGGAATATATCTGGATTAATAATTTTAGCCTTCTCTATGATTTTTGGAGTGGGCTTTAGATTCAGTAGTAAGTTTTTAGAGGAGCTAATTTTATTTTCTTCAAAATTGGTGGGAGTAAAATCAGCTACAGCTGCAGCGGATATGAATATATCATAATCTATAATAAGATCCTGGATTTGGGTTGCCATTTCTCCTGTAGAAGATGTGCATATAGTTGGTATAACCGGGGGAATATTTACCTTCATTTCTCCTGCCAATAGCATTACCTCTGCACCACGAATATATGCTTCCTTTGCTAACTCCAGCCCCATCTTACCCGAACTACGATTGGAAATTCCCCTTACTGGATCAATGGCTTCATAAGTACCTCCAGCAGATATTAATACTTTTTTCCCTTTTAAATCACCGGCTGATGTTTCTCTAAGTACTTTTAGCACTATATCCTCCATATGGGGAAATTTAGCTTTGCTTTCTTCGATGCGCGGTGCAATAAACTGGATTCCTTCATTTTCCAGCTTTTCTATGTTCTCCTCCACTGCCTGATACATGGCATCATGCATGGAAGGAACCATTATAATGGGAGTTTTTTGTCCAAAGGCAGTTATTAAAAGAGAGTTAATGGGATTATCTGATATTTTAAAGGCAAATTTGCTTATGACATTAGCTGTAGCTGGAGCAACCAGAATTAAATCCGCAGAAGCATATTTAACATGTTCAATGGCCCCGGTTATTTCTAAAACCACCTTTTCTCCTGTAGCAAATTCCATGGAATAGGGGTGAATGATTTGACAGGCACTATCACTCATGAAACATTTAATATCAAATCCCTGTCTTTTAAGCTCCCTGGCGAGCTTTACTGACTCTACGGCGGCTACACTTCCAGTAATGCACATAATTATATTCATAATTTTTACCTTCTTAAATCCCTTTTTTTTATATAACTTTTTATTGGTCATCCAGTACAATAATTGTTTCTTCACCAGTAAGTAATTTGATAAGGGCATTAAGTTGCTCTGGTTTTCCCGGTAGCCGGTGGGCATCTTCTCTCCTGACCCTTATTTTATATCTTTCCTGGCCGTCCCGACCATATACTATATTTATTCCAGAAATTCGTGCAGGAGCAATTAAATCGCTTGAAACAGATTTTAAATCAGATCCTTCACCTACAACCCTGATTTTTTTTCCTATTTCTTTGGATATGGCCCTTACAATTTTCCCTCCCTTACCAATGAGTTGACCAACTTGATTTTTTTCTGTGATAATTATAGTCTCTTCTCCCCCATCAATAATCCGTTTAAAATCTAGTTTGCCATCCCCAAGTTTAAAAATTATTTTTGCAATGCTCAGCTCAGTTAGAGTAACTTCGCCATTTTTAAGCTTTTTTTCACAGCCCGGACATAATATCCCACTTTTTAAACAGACATCACATATTGGCAATACCATTTATAGTTCCTCCTTTTTATTTTTATAAACATGACTAAAGTTTTAAGAAGGCTTTCTCCCATTAAATCCTCTTTTTAATTTTAATTAATTTAATAAGACAAAATATTCAAGAAAATGTATTTTTTGAATGCCGATAGACTATTTAATTCCTTAAAGGGAAGTAAAATAAAAAAACGGGCCATGAATGATATCAGGTATGAAATTTAATCATAATATTACAGTATGCCACTCTTACCTGACTCTTTTAGATAGTTTAAATTTTAAGAATATAAATTTATGCCCCTCATAAAATCTAAATTAAAACTCTGAAAAAAAGAAATATGGAATAAAAAAAATATGGTTTACTGGATTTTGAAAGTGTTTATTATTAGATCAAAGTTTTTCTGTTGAGCATCAAAATCAGCAGGTAAAGCTCCGCAGAGAATCACATATATGGTGCCATTTTTTTCCAGCCATACCGCTCTTTCCTGTTTTTGAACACCATCCACATTAATTCTATGGATGTTTTCATAAGCTTCTACCCCATTTAGGGTCAATGATCGTTGTGAAATTGACTCAAAGTTAGGATTAGATTCGGCTGTAGAATAAGTAGCATCAAAAGTGTCTTTAAGGGTTTGTCCTGAAGGTAATGGTGTAGATTGAATAACTACTAAAGTAGTTATGCTGCCATTAGCATCCTGTGACTCAGGATCACCTACCACTACCAGTGAATTAGGAGTTTCACTTTCTAGATCAGATGTCCATGATTCCGGATATTCAAAGGAAATTCCGCTTCCAGAAAAAGTTTTAGAGGGTATATCTGATGTTTGGCTTGTTCCTTCCTCCCCTGAATCTACACAACCTGCTGCAAATACCACCAGAAGTATGATGGTTAGTATGGGAAAATATTTTTTCATGATTACACTCCGTATAATATTATAATATATACGTATATTTTCTAGAAAAATATATTTATACCTATTGTTCTTGCCAGACAATAAAAAACAATGAATTCCGGCGATTAGAACTTAAAATGTAAAAAGAATAGAGGATAGTTGTATATTAAAAAATTAGTTGATTATTTTAAAACTATTCACTATCAAATCAAAATTTTGTCTTTCCCTTTCAAATTGGTTTATAAGTGCGCTACACAGGATAACATAAATCTGGTTGCTGTCCTCTATCCAGATGGCACGTTGTTGTTTGAGAATACCATTATCATCCACAGTGTAAACATTCTCTCTGGCCTGAACATTACCCATAGTAATATTGCTTTCAGATACTCTCTGATAGCTGGAATTATTGAATAATGTAGCATAATTTTGATCATACATGGAATTGAAAGTTCCAGTTCTATTTATTCTTTGTATAGTAACCACAGTTTCAGCAAAGCCCGTAGCAGTATTTACTGACCGGGGATCGGCGACTGAAGCTATAGTGTCATTAGCTTTAGATGTGGCAACTACCCATGTTCCGGGATAATCAAATGAAACACCATTTTGAGTTAATGTTATGGTTTCATTTGTTCGTGAATCGGAATTAGAAGTGCATCCCGCAGTAAAAACGAGAAACAATATCACTAATAGTGCTATGAAATATTTTCTCATAAAATCTACCTCATTAAAAAATTTAAAAAATAGATGATGGTTTTAAGTTATGGGGCAGGAGTTTCAGGAGGAGTACCTCCCCCGCCAGTATTTCCACCATCCCCTGGAGAATCCCCATTACCTGGAGAATCCCCACCATTAGATGGAGTATCTTCCGTTGGAGATTGGGTTACAGTAGTTACCTGAGTATTTTGAGTAATATTAGCACTATTTTCAAAAGTAGGGAAGGCAGTATCATTTACCAGTACCGTGCCATCAGTGGCCGTGGTAGGTAAATCCAGAATATATACTCCAAAGCCAGAGCCTATAAAAAAAGCCAGAGCCAAAAAAACTGCGGCCAAAGCCCCTATTTTAGATTTTGAACTTTGAGAATTATTTTGATGAGTTCCAGATGTTTTTGGAGTAGTCACGTATTTTTTTACGAGTTCTTCTTCTTCTATTTGATCCTTTTCCGCTTTATTTTTTTCTGCCCAATGATCCAGGGATTTTTCCGCGTTTTTTTGACCCCGCATCATTTTAATTCTATCTGCAGCCTCTAGAGTTTCTAGTTGCTGAGAATATTCTCTTTTTTGAGACTGGTACTCTTTTTTAGATATATTACCTGCTTCCAGGTCTTTTTCCAGGTCTCTGAGAATTTTTAAAATTTTATCATTTTGACTAATATTAATCCTCTCCATAAGTAGGATATGAACCTAAAACTTTTACAAAGGGAGTTTTATTTTTGATGGTATTTAAAATATTCTCTACCTTGCTATCATCACAGTGGCCTTCAAAATCTATAAAGAATATATATTTACCCAGACCTTTCTTGGATGGCCTGGATTCAATTTTAGTTAAATTAATATTTTCCCTGGCAAAAAGCCCTAAAACATCATATAATCCTCCTGGACAATCTTTAGATAAAGAAAACACTATGGAAGTTTTATCATTACCAGTGGATGGTTGCTTTTTATGAGAAAGAACAACAAAACGAGTCATATTATTATCATAGTCCTGGATATCTCTAGCAATTATTTCCAACCCATATAACTCAGCAGCACGGTTAGTGCCAATAGCTCCGGCGTTTTTTTGGCCTTTAATAAATTTAGCTGCTGCAGCAGTACTGGAAGTGGAATGAGTAATTATGTTCAGGTTTTCCAGGAAAATGCGGCACTGTGACAATGCTTGTGAATGAGAATAGACCGATTTTATATCTTTAATACTGGTGCCGGGGTTAGCCAATAAATTATGACTTACAGATAAAACAATCTCTTTTTCAATTATTAAGTCATAATCCTGGGCTAAAAGATCCAGGGTGACTCCTACAGGACCTTCAATAGAATTTTCAATAGGGACCACGCCTTTATCTACTTTTTTGTTTTTAACTGCATCTAAAACTTCTATTATGGAATCATAAGCAATTAAATCCCCTTTTAAAGTAGCAGCAGCCTCCTCTGTAAAGGTTCCTTTAGGTCCAAAAAATGCCAGAAAAATATCTCCCTCTTGTTTTGATTTAGGTATAATTAATATAGCCCTCCTTTAAGATAATTCCTTATCTTGTCATTAGTGGATTGATGTATTCTTCTAATAACTGCCTTTCCATCATTATAATCTTCAAGAACAGCACTTACTCCCAGATCATGTAAATGGCGCATGAATTCCTCGGCCTCATCCTGATTATCCACTTCGATAATAGTATCTTCTATAGCAGAGTCTCCTTCTGCTATGTCCTGAATAATTTTAAGCATAGGGTAGATAATGGATTCACCCATCCTCTGAGCTCTTTTTCTAAGTTCTTCCGGGGAATCTTCCATTTCATATGCCTGAAAACCCTCCCTTATAACTCTTGAAAAGAAAAATGCCCTTCCAAAATCAAAAGGAAAATTAAATGCGTATTTTATTTCTCGATTATGAGCCTGAGAAGAAGTATATTTAAGAGGAGATAATTCCATCTCAGGTTGTTTCATTACCACTCCTTCCCTATTTTCCAGCCCTATTTGTTTAACGATCTCTTTAATTTTTTCTGATGCCTCTTTTACAGGGAATATCCCATACAATCTTACAACAGGTAGGCCATAATCCTCCAGAAGCTTTCTTTTTTTATCCAGAGATAATGGTTGATTGGTCAGTTTTTGTCGGATATCAAATACTCGGAATCCCAGATTTCCGATTTCTTCATAGTGATGGGAAACATAGGGATTGGCCGTTCCAACCATTTCTCCACAAAGTACCAGGTCAGGATTGTCCTGAAAGAATGTAGATAAGTCCATTAATTCCTGTGCTTTTTTGGTGGTGAAAGGGCAAATATATCCTCCTCGAGTAAGTGCAATTATGGTGATATCATCTTTAGAGTCTGATTCACATTCCAGGCAGGCCAGGCGGACATTATATCCATTCATCTTTTCTTCTACTGCTACCTGGTCTGGAAAATAATTCTCCAGTGAGGGAGATAAAAGTAAAGTTCTTCTTATTTTAGGAAAACCCCGGATAACCTGGATATTATTAGTAAGGTATATTACGGTGCCTTCTTCAATTTTACCCAGACCCTTTTTAAATTGAAGTGTAGGAATATTTAAGGAATGATAAAATTTAATAGTGCCTTTCTTAATTGCTTCTTCCAGTTTTTCTGATTTGATACCAACTTTTTGGTGTATCTTTTCCTCTAAGAAGTTTTCAATGGAAATTTCTGAGATTAAATCACATTGAGGACATAGATAAAAAAAGTGGGTAAGGGAGTTATTTTTCCTCCAATCGATTTTCATGGAAGAATTGCATTTAGGGCAATTAATTTCTGGAAGAATTTAGTTAACCCCCTCCATTTCAACAATAAGGTCCATTAAATCTGTTTTAGTTATAATGCCCAGCAGATGATTATTTTCATCTATAACTGGAAATCCGCTGAATCCTTTATCCAGCATCAGTTGGGCAGCTTCAGCTATGGTGGACTGAGGGGAAATAGTATGCACATTTTGAGTCATAACATCCTGCACCAGTAGATTCCTTATACGTGCTGCCTTGTGTTTATCTGGTACTATCTTTCGGAAGGATATTAAAGATTCCGCGATATCTTTAGCAGTTATTATGCCTGCAAGATCTTCCCCTTCCATTACCAGTAACCTGCTCACCTTAGAATCTATCATTAACCTCCTAGCATGGACAATTCTTTCCTGTGGATCTAAAGATAGAATTTCTGTGCTCATAAAGTCCTCTACCAGCTTGTTCTCGTAAGCTTTTCCCCGGCAGTTGTCTATAAAATCAGATTTGGTAATAATACCAACCATTTCTCCATCTTCCAATACCGGAAGACCGCCTAAATAATTTTCAAGCATTTTATTAGCTGCTGTCCCCAGGTCCATTTCAGGATGGGTAGTGATAAGTTCCGTGGTCATAACCGTGGAAAGATGAAAATGGGATGGGGGTAGATTACCGTATTTAGAGGATCCCAGTTTTTGAGCAATGTCTTTTTCAGTTACCATTCCTACCAGTTCTTTAACTTTATCATTATTGGTGTTAACTACTGGTAGTCGGGAAACTTTATTTTTTTTCATGATTTTAAGTGCATCGTGCAGGTTTTGATCTTTATCAACCACCACGATATCGGATGACATTATATTTTTTATTTGCATAAAAATCCCCTGATTAAATATTTTCCTTAATCTATACGAATTTTTTATAAATACTGGTTTAATTTCTAAAAAAAAAAGAAATTAATCAGTTTACTGAATTCCTTTTATTATATCTGTTTTAGTTATTATTCCCACTAACTCTTCGTCTTTTACAACAGGCATACCACTTATATCCTTTTCCAGCATCAATTTAGAAGCTGCTGCTGCATCTTCATCAGCATCCATTATCACCAGATGATTGGTCATTAAATCACCTGCAGTTAACATGGAAACCATTCTCACGTTCTTTTTTTCTGCTCCCTCAACTGGCCGGATGAAGTAAATTTTTTCCACGTTGATCCCTGTTTCCGGGTCTTCAATCTGGGCAAAAGAAATGTTTTCAGTGGTTATAATTCCAACCGGGTTGCTATCTCGAATAACAACTATTCGGCCAATCTTTTTTTCTTCCATGAGAGATATTACATGGTTTATTCCATGGTTTTCATTTACAGTTACCACTTCGGAACTCATCAAATCAGAAATCTTCCATTTCCCTGTATATTTATTACCATATATTTTAATGAGATCTGTTTTGGTTATTATCCCTGCTAATCCCTCTTCATCAACCACTATTAATGAGCTGATATCCTTTTTCAGCATCATTTCTACCGCTTCTTTAACATTTTCTCCGGGGCTAATGGTAATCAAATCAGTATTCATCACTCTATTTATGGAAATTTTATCAATAGGTCTTCTTTTCCAGTTGGGGCCATTGCCTCTCATTTTATGAGTTATATCCCTTTCTGTTACAATACCCACTGGATGGCCTTCTTTATTTATTACCACAATGCGACTGAATCCATTTTTTATCATGAGGTTTCTAGCATAGGCTACCTGGTCAGTATCCTGGATAACCACCACTTCCTCAGTCATTATGTCTTGAACTTTCATTGATCATCACCTGAAAGATATACCTGAATTATTTTATTGCATTTAAAATATCCTTTTCAGTAATTATACCTACTAATTCATTATTTTTGACCACCGGCAATCCACCGATTCCCTTTTTTTCCATTATTTCGCAAACTTCCCCTAAATTATTTTGGGGGGTGGTGGTAATTACCTCGTTTTCCATTATTTCAGTGATTTTAGTATTCAGTATTTCTTCTGCACTATTAGAAACCATATTATTGAAGGCCTTGCTTTCACCTAAAAATTCCAGAATATCAGTGGAAGTTATCAGTCCTACCAACTTTTCATGTTCAGGGTGCGGAGTTTTCCTATCTTCGCCCACTATAGGTATTCTTCGTAGTCGATTACGAACCATTATTTTAGAAGCGCTCTCAATAGGAGTTCCAGGTGTAGTAGAAATCACCGGAGTGGACATATAATCCTCCACCAGCTCATCAGTTAGTACTCCTGCCATTAAAAGTGCAAAATCCCTTTCTGAAACCATTCCCACAATATTCTCATCAGAGTTTATTACTGGAAGTCCGCCCACACCAAATTCGGTCATTTTACTTACAGCTTCACTAATAGAGTCCTTATTAGATAAATGATAAACATCCCGGGTCATTATTTTTTTCACAGACTCGTTGATTGCAGCCAGGAAATTATCTTCATATTTTTCCTCCACAATTTTAAACTTGTCTCCACCTCCTAAAAAGTTTAAAATATCCATGGAGGTAACAATCCCCAGAAGTTTTCCTGTTCCCGGATCAGTAATAGGTAGTCTCCGGAATTTATTTGCTACCATTATTTCTGCAGCTTCCTTTATAGTGGCAGTTTGAGGGATGGTAACCACATCTTTTTTAGCGATGCTCATTATATCACCCTCATGCTGGGAAGCTCGACTTTCAAATTCTACGGGCCCGCGGTCCATAGATTTTACTCTATTTATGGTATCTTTTCTTCTCATCAATACACCTCTCTAGGAGATAATGGTACTAAATGAATAAATTTTACATTTAATAACAAATTTAAAGCTTTTATAAACGTTTTGAATATAGCTTTATTCTGGTTTAAGTAGCCTGAAATAAGCAAGCAATAGTCGGGAAAACTCATGTTTTTATTTTTAATAACTTTACATAGTTTTTTCATACTAAAGTAAGTATGGCCCCCTATACAATATGAAAACATCAAACTGGGCTCAGGTTCAGGGTAAAAAATATTTTTTTTTGTTCCTGACCTTATTGTGCGGTTTTTTAAAATAATTAAGATAAATAAGACCCCAAAATGTCTTCTCTTGAAACTATACCTACTAATTCAGATTCTTTAGATCTATTTGGCTCTTTTTTTACAAATACTGGATTTTTAACCACAGGTAACCGTCCGATATCATTTACGATCATTAGATTAGCTGCTTCATCCACCAGCATATCATCAGTGCCCACCAAGGTAGGAGTCTTCATAACTTTCTCCACCTTGATTGAACGCTTTCCATGCTCAGTTTCCATCCCAGTACTTATATGACGAGCTTTAATTAGATCTTTCCTGGTTATAATGCCAATTAATTTGCCATTTTTTAAAACAGGTAGACCAGAATAACCAGATTCGTCCATTTGATTCCATACCTTGGAAATCAAATCGTGGTAGTCACAAGATACTACATTTTTGGTTTTGATGTCCCCTAAAGTTTTTTTATGGGGTTCTGCGCCTTCTTCTTTCAATCCGCGCAGAATATCAACCACACTAACAATTCCCACTAAATTCAAGTTATTATTTGACTCCACCACAGGAGCCTGTATTTCTGCTGCAGAAAGAATGTTATAGGCAGCTTTAAAAATATTCATTTCAGGTGTTAAAATAACCTTTGGCTTTTTCATAATGCCCCTGGCTTCTATATTAGATTTGGTTGTAGAGATATTCAGCATATTTCCTCTGGTAATTAAACCTTCTAAATGATCCCCATTAAGCACAGGAATGCAACGGAAGTCCTCATCCCGAAGAATAGATCTTACCCGTGTTGCACTGGTATCTAAAGAAACACTGACCGGATTAGAGGTCATTATATCTTCCACATTCAAATTAATCACCCTCTAAATCTTCTTTACATTCTTCACACACAAATTTACCATCAATTTCATCCAGATATTCCATGAAATTTCCACAGAGTTCACATGCTCCGGGAAATGGTCTTTCATCAGTGGGGAAACCCACCTGATTTTCCTGAATACGCGCATTTACCACCAGTATTTCAGTTAATTCAGGAGAAACAGCCATAACATCACTAGAGGTCAATATTCCCACCAATGACCCATCTTTAACAACAGGCAACCTCCTTATGTTATTTTTAGCCATTAAACGAGCTGCTTCGTTCAATTCGCTGCCAGGATCTATATTTATAAGATTTTTAGTCATGACCTGGCCAATAGTAATATCACTGGCCGCGATATTTTTTGAAACAACCTTTCTTATAATGTCACTTTCAGTTATAACTCCTTCTGGTCCAGCCTTAGTCTTTACTATTAGACTACCTACTTTCATCCGGGTCATCAATAGTGCCGCATCTGCAATACTTAGCTTATGGTCTACGGTTACAACATTTGAAGTCATGGCGTCGTGTACTGTCACTTTAGTTTCCATTTCCATCTAAAACCTCCTATCTGACCTTTAGAAGTTTATGTATCTGGGGGATGGTTAAAACATCCATGTGTTTTCCTGCTTTTTCAGACATTTTAAAGAGTTTAGGACTATGCTTAACCCAATAATCAACAGGACTTGCAGGTTGTATTACCAGTGGAACTTTTGAAGGTAGGTTAAGTTCTTTTTTGATGTGTTTGGCAATTAGTTCCACAGTGTCCACTTTGGTAGTGGGAAGCACTACAACTTTACAATAACTATTTGCTCCTTTTTCTATTAATATGTTTAGGGAATCCACTTCCTTTTCCCATAAATCACCCTTATTATCACTGGCAAAATGTTCCGGCAGTTTTATATCCACCGAAGCATAATCAATTAATCCGGCGATTTTCTTAATCTGTGATGGTAAAGACCCGTTAGTTTCCAGCATAGATTTAAAATCATTTCGTTCTAAAAATAATTTGATAAAATCTGCCTGAAGTAATGGTTCTCCCCCTGTAAAGGAAATAGAATGGAAATCAGGGGTCAGCAAATGGCTTACAGTTTTCGATAACTCTTCAATTGAAATTTCGATACCATTGGCTGCATTTTTGCTTTCAGGAGTATCGCAATAGATACAATCCAGATTGCACCCTGCAAAACGAATAAAAATTTGTCTGCGACCAATGAGCTTGCCTTCACCTTGAATACTTGAAAAAACTTCCATGATAGGTGCTTTCATAGGAATACCTGATTTATAAATTAATTCTTATTTAAACTATTTTTTTATTCAGAGATATATTTAGAATTTTTTTGTACTTAATAATTTTCGCAGTTCCGGTTACGACTATAAAAAGCGCCCTGCCCAATGCCTTCATTAACACAAATCTGAACCACCGAAACATCGGCTCCCTTTTCTTGTAACTTTTCCCACAGTTTATCCACAAAATATATGGATAAATCCTCTGCAGAAGTGGAAGGTAAAGGAAGGAGTACACAGTCCTGAAGAGGTAATTTATATTCCTTGCCATCAATACTAAATTCAACAGAGTTTTTTACTGACTTGAACTCAATCAATGGACTTTCTAAAGGAATTAATACCTTATGATCCAATTTTTTACATATGGTCCTTACAATGCTTTTAACTTCTTTAAAGTCAACCACAAATCCAAATTTACCTGATCGCTGGCCCTCCAGCTGAACATCCACATGATAGGAGTGTCCATGAATACAGCCACATGATTCATGTTCAGGAATCATGTGCGCTGCAGAGAACCTTAAGTTAGCATGAATGCCATTAATAATAATTTTCATTTTTTTACCTGTATTATATTAAATTCCAGTCCTTAAAATTAGTAATAAATATGCTTCAAAAATTTGAATCTCTATCCTGATATTCTAGAAAGGTTATGTAGAGCACTGCTATTATAATTTATACCTCAATATAAATCTTGGCACGTGACCTCCTTTTTAGAACATCTAACTCATACTGGCGAAATAAATATCGATTTCATAAAGATAGTTTCAATTCCAGGATAATCCGGCCATTGTTAACCGAGTTAAAAAATTCTTGTTTTGGCTATATCTTCTTCAATTGAATAAATTTCATTTATATATCTTTTTGATGTATCTTTCATTAGTTTAATAACACTTTTCATGCCCATATCGTGATTATTATCTATAAGACTGCTGGTTTCAACATCATGTGGAGTTCCCTGATTTTTCACATTGATGCCCAGATGAACTTTCATGCTGCTAGGGGTAACCGTGGCAATGGAAACCGACAATTTAGCAGAATTTATATACAGGTCGTCTCCTTTTCTGGTACAAGGAATATTCCAATTACTTAATTCATCTTTTAAAATCATCACAAGTATCCTTTGGCGATGATAAGCCATTCTTAAATCTGCTGGTTGGCAATCAAAGTGTTCCACAATAAAATGGGCCATTACATCAGATTTGATTTCTAAATCTACATCCTCATAATCAATTATTTTGTCCTTTTTAATAAGCATGGGGCCAATCCAGGTTATTATACTGGATCCCTTAATACCATATTCTTTTAAAGCCCATGCTGGTTCTATGGGAGTTCCATCATAATTTAAGTTCTCATTTAAATGTTTATGAAGCATTTTCATGCTTATCACCATTGTTTTTTTTTACATGATTTAAGCTCTGAAAAATGAATCTGAGCCGTAAATGTATTTATGTTACGGAAATATGATTTTAAGAGAGCTCAGTTTAAAATTACCAGTTCTTTAAAGCCAGTTTCAGGATCCATAATTCTCTTAAAAGTTCCTTCATACTCCAGAATAGACAATTCCACAGTAGTATTTACCAGGGACCCTTCTTTTAAATGCCCCCCAGTCATTTTTCCAGTTTTATCTGCCACCGCCAGATGTAAGTGTATACCCTCCGGAGAAACGGTCCCATTAGCACATATTATTTCCAGAGGACCCTCAATATCAATAATTTCTTCATCAGCTAACCTTAAAGCTGCTTTTTGCAGACTGCCTACTGCGCCAATAATTATTCCTGCTTCCAGGTTGTTCTTTTTTTGTATAGACCCTATTTCGTTTTTGAGATCTTTGCCCGGAGTGATTCTGAATACTAACATGTCAACTAATATATTTAATAGGGTCTTTTTACATTTAATAATTATGAAAGCCCGACCTCGAGATTTCATATACACTACTGATGATCTTTACTTTGCCACAACTTCCTATCTGCATCCTGAAGATAGGATACTCTCTTTCCTGCGTTATATCCCTCACAAAAATGGGGATCGTTTAAAAAATGGGAAGAAGTATGCTAAAGTAGATTCAGTTCAAGCCTATAATTATCTACAGGAAAATTATCCAGAGTATCTATTTGAATGTGAAAATAGCCAGACATTTATGATGGGGGTTCCTTTAGATCGGGTTAAAGAAATATTAACTCCCCATGACCGTTTAAAAGAGATAATGAAAGAAGATCAATCAATTCCATTATTGAGAAAGGTGGTGAAAGTTGGAGAAACCTTCCATGAAAAGGCAAATATCCCTTATGAAAATATGGGAATCTCTGGTTCCATCTTACCCGGGCTGTATAATATTGAAAGTTCAGATATCGATTTTGTGATTTATGGGCTGGAAAATCACCGTCGTGCCCGGGCAACTTTCAAGGATATTAAGGACCAGGATATTTTCCAGAGTATTGGTGATGATTACTGGGATAAGATATTTAAAAAACGAATTAAAGATTCGGCGCTATCTTTTGAAGAGTTTTGCTGGTATGAAAAACGTAAAAATAATAGAGGGATTATAGATGGAACTTTATTTGATATTTTAGCCACTAGAAATTGGGAGGAAATAAAAGGTTCCTGGGGAGACATACGTTATGAGAATCATGGGCATGTTACCCTGGAAGCTACTGTAAAAAGCGCTCTGGCATCATTTGATAACCCTGCAGTATATGAAGTAACTGATGTAAAGATAATGGAAGGCCCCCCAGTAACAGTTGATAAAGTTGCCTCTTTTACCCACACCTATGCTGGTCAGGCAGAGGAAGATGAAAGAATAATAGTTAAAGGTAAATTAGAGCGTGTTATAGGCTCTAAAAATAGTTATAGGGTTGTTGTGGGTACTACTAGAGAATCTATAGATGAATTTATAAAAATAAAAGATTTACATATGGATTAGGTGTTTCTTGAAGTCTTTTGAATAAAAATTTTTTAAATAATAAATAGATAATTATTTAAATAATACTTTATTATATTATTTTTAATAATAAATATTTATAAATATTATCAGATTATCCCCTGAGGAGATTTTATGAAGAATGATACGGTTAATATTGGCCTTATAGGATTTGGAACTATTGGTAGCGGTGTAGTTACCATACTAAAGCAAAATATGGATTTAATTGAGAAAAAATCACGTAAAAAGATTAATTTAAAGAAAATAGTTGATCTGGATATTAGCACTCCCCGGGGAGTGGATGTGGATCCTGAAAAGTTATCAACCAATGTAGATGACATTCTGGAAGATGAAGATATAGATATCGTTATAGAACTTATTGGGGGCTATTTACCCGCTCTTGATTTTATTTTGAAGGCCCTTAACAAAGGTAAGCATGTGGTTACAGCCAATAAAGCCCTTTTGGCCAAACACTGGGACGAGATTATATCTGCTGCAGAGGAAAATCAGGTTAAAATATCCTTCGAAGCAAGTGTTGGTGGAGGAATACCCCTTTTACAGCCTCTAAATGAGAGTCTAGCTGCCAATAATATCCAGTCCATCTATGGAATAATAAATGGTACGGCTAATTACATACTTACTAAAATGACCCAGGAAGGCTTAAATTTTGATTCAGTATTAAATGAAGCTCAAGATAAAGGATATGCAGAACAAGACACAACTTTTGATGTGGAAGGACATGATACTGCTCAAAAATTAATTCTACTCACCATACTAGGATTTGGAAAATATGTAAAAGAAGAAAATTTCCATGTAGAGGGTATTCGCAATATAACCCCGGAAGATATCATTTTTAATCTAGAAGAGCGAGGATATGTTATTAAGCTACTGGGTATCTCCAGAAAAACAGATAATGAGCTGGAAGTAAGGGTCCATCCCACCTTAATTCCTCAAGACCACCTTTTAGCCTCAGTAAACGGAGTTTTCAATGGAGTTTATATTGAAGGTGATGCTGTGGGTCCAGTAATGATGTATGGCCAGGGAGCAGGGAGTATGCCCACGGCAAGTGCTGTAATTGGAGATTGTCTGGACATTATTAACAATCCGCAAAAAGAAATACCTTTCGGGCCATTAAAAGAAAATCCTGCCTCTTTAAAAAGTATTGAAAATGTAAAATCCAAATACTATATTAGATTGAAAGCCCTGGATCATCCAGGAGTACTGCACTCCATAGCAGGTATTCTAAGCGATTTTAATATAAGTATTGAGTCCGTAAGCCAGAAAAAACTCGATGATGGGCCGGCAGTACCTATTTTTATAGTGACGCATAAAGCATCAGAAAATGATTTAAGGAGTGCTTTAAAGAAAATAGATGAATTAAAAGACATAAAAGAAAAAAGTATGTTTATCCGAATTTTAGAAGAATGAACAAAACCATATTATTTTTTTTAAAAATTTAGTAATAAAAATTTATTAATTGATAGGAAAAAGGTGATTAAATGACCATCAGAGTATATTGTATATCCCAATTTCTATTCTGCCCCTATAAACTACTATTAAGCCAGGTACATGATGAAAAAAAATTAGCTGATTCCAAAAACCAGTCCAAGTCCAGAACCATAGTTACTATATCCAAGCACTTGCATCATGATTTTGTGGATATGGTTAGAATGAATATGTGGTCGGTGGAAAGAGGTATGAACAAAGAAGAAGTTATAGAAAATTTATTAAATGGAATTCCTTCTTTAATTAAAAATGCTTCAGAAAACGTTACACATTTATGTGATTGCTATGCTGGGGAACAGCTGGAAAATGAATGGGCTTCTAGAATAAAAATAGAAATAGAGATTTTAGCACTTAAAATAATTAAAATTATGAATACTACCCGAAAATCCGGGCGCGAATTAATTGAAATGATGTTTCCTCCCTCTTTGAATAGTTATTTAATTTATGATAGCTATCTGGATCTGGTGGGTAAAGTAGATAAAATAGAAATTATGGATGGTAACTATTTCCCGGTGAAAATAAAATATGGTAATCCTCCTTTAAGAGGGGTTTGGGATTCTGATGCTCTGGAAGTAGTTGCTTATGCTCTTTTAACTGAAAGGGAATTTGAAACTGATGTTAATGTGGGTTTTGTTGAATATGTTACTTTAGGAGAGAAAAGACCAGTAATAATAGATTCCGAAATTAGAGAAGGGTTTTTTCGGGTGATGGATGAAATAAGAAATATTATATATGAAAATGAAGCTCCTGAAATTGTAATAAACCCCAGAAAATGTGAATCATGTGAATATATCAATACATGTGAATACGGTGGTCTATTATCATAAATTAAGTAAAAATGATGGCAAAAAGAGCCTGAATTTAGAAAATTAAAATTCTAAATAATGTTTTTAATTGTCAGAATAAGATACCAAAATATAAATTCTAAGAATAATAGAATATAATCATTATTATCGGTGATAAAATGAGCCAAGAAGAACTCTTAAAAAAATGTGAAGGTATGGAAGATGCAAGTGTAATGGGTGCTTGCAGAGTAATGCTGGAAATGATGGCCAAAAAAGAGGTGCAAGTTGAAGAAGAAGGTCCGCAAACTTACCTGGAAATGGCAGAAAACCTTAAACCAGCTGATGTATCTAAAGTACTGCAACTGGCATTGAAAATCAGAGAAAGCGGAGATGTGAAAGACCCCGAAGTATTGAATGCAGCGAGCAGAATAATAAGAGCCATTGAAATGAGCTAATTAAAGTATTAAATTTAAAACTTTTTTTCCCCTACTTTTTTTATATCAAAAATTGCAGTATCAGCTATAGCCATAACAGCCATTACTCCTGCTTGAATAGGATCAGTAACCACCAGATCTGCCATTTTAGTAACGCTCCCTGGCATAGATAAACTTATAATTACTACAGAATGTTGTTTTTTTATCTTTTCTACTTCTTCGGTTATTTTGCCACCCATCAGAGATCCGGCCAGTACTAAGGCACCTACTCTAGGCAGTCTGCCCACAGCAGAAATGGCTTCTGCCAATTCCATTTCCCCTACAAGAGGTATGGTATCAATACTTATTCGTTCCCCACGTATATTATGGCGATCAGCCTCACTTATGGCCCCCATAGCAACATGGGCTACTTGAGCCCCACCACCAATTATAATGATTCTTTTTCCATATATTTCATCCAGGGACCGATGAACTTTCACTTCCAGTACAGAAGGGGATTTTTTAATGGCACCTATTAATTCATCAATATTATTCACATCTTCCAGTTCCAGATAAATAGATCCAGAATAATCTTTTTCCACGAAAAGGTGAGTGTAACTAATATTAATGCCACAGTTAGCCATCATTTCAGTTATATCTCTTAATACTCCTGGCTTATTAATGGATTTGATGGTAATGGCAAATTTTTTCATTTAAATCACAACTGCTATAGGGAATACTATGATAAATCCCCAATATTAATATTTTAGAAAAATGAATATTTAATAGTACTTATCCTGGTTTAAAATATTATTCAGTCTATGAATATTTAATAGTACTTATCCTGGTTTAAAATATTATTCAGTCTATGAAAATTAAATTTAAGAAAAATTAAAAAAAATAATATATAAAATAATGGTTAAGCAGATTCTGCTTTTATTTTCTCTAATTTAGCCTTTTCTTTACGCCACATGGCCAGATAATTATCCTCATCTTTTACTGGAATTATTTTAAGGCCCAGATTACGATGTTCTTCAATCCACTCCTCATCAAAAACAGGGATTTCAATTTTTATGGGTTCCGGGGTGGGGTTAACTACAATAATATTGCGGTAGGGGAATTCTAGTTCAACAATGTAGCCACCTAGACTCAGAATATGATGAGCTCTAACTATAAATTTCATTTAATCACCTTAATTAGGTTTTTATTATATGCCCGCTCTATTTTATTAATTTACTATAAAGTTTATAGGACTTAAGTTATACAAATGTAGCCAAAATAGCCAGTACTCCCAATAAGGAAACACCTGCTGCTACCGGATAAAATTGTTTAAAGGTAAATATAGGTGAAAAAGCACTCATAAATGCACTTAAAATAGGGAAGAGTAAAGCCACTAAGATATTCACCAGAATGCCCCAGCTTAAAATATTCGGAGGAATGCCCAGGAATAGTACAGAAAAGAGTGCCCCTAAAGTAAACATTAGAAATCCACGGGTTAAATAAGTATAGGACCTGTATTTAGCAGCATATTCCATATAAGGGCCTTCAATTACATCTGCTTTGGTCTTTAAGATGGCGAAGGGATACTCATTTAAGAGGATCATGTATCCTATGAAATATACTATGGCTCCTAAAATACCGGCTAGTGAAAAGAGCACCGGTCCATTTAATTGCTGGTAAGCTACAATATCCCCCAGGAAAATGCTTCCTGCCATGGCTACCGGGACAAATAAAGCAATATATAGTGGGAAGGATCCAAATGCAATTAATCTAAAAGCCCTAAGGGAACTCAGGTCCTCTAAAAAAGACTTTTTGATGTTAGGATGTGCGGCGCCTTTTATTACATCAGGAAAAGGCATGCTTAAAGACATTATTGATCGTGAAAAAGAACCCATAAAGACATATATTACTTCTTCTATTTTTAAAAGGCCTACAATGGCAATTATACTGGTTAATGCACTTAAAAAATACATTTCAGGTATCAAGAACAGGAATATAAATAATACTATTATTATTCCCACCAGAGGAAGTGCATTATACAGCCGGGGGAGTGGAGAGTTAGGATTTATGGTTTCCTTGAAGAAAAACTTCAAAGGAGCCATAATACCCGGGCTGGAAATAGGGGGTCCTATTCTTTGTTGTATTCTAGCCTGGACAAACTTTCTCTCAATTCCAGGAAGCCAAATGCTTATAATAAATGCCACGATTATGGTTCCAATCACTGCTGCTGTTGAATATATGATAGTAGAAGCTTCCATTGACTTCATCTCCTTATTAAACCCTAAACTCCAGATATTATCCAATTAACCCATAAACTTCATAAAGATTTAAATATTTAATTAATTCAAAGCTTGATTATCTGTATAGCCCGATCGGTGCAGGTAAAGCAGGGGTCACACTGCACAATACCCAGCTGAGCATCAGTTATGTGATGACCAATACAGGCATACTGCATAGCCCCTATGTTGGACATGGACGGTGTTCTAACTATGGAACCTCTAACCCTGCCCTCTTCTAACCGGTAGGAGTGATATAGCCTACCACGTGCTGCTTCAACATAGCTTTTTATAACACCAGTGTCCTGCATTTCCCAGGTACGGTCTGTTATAGGTCCTCCCGGAAGATTTTTAATAGCTTGACGGATGATTTTTATGGATTCTGGTATTTCCAGAACCCTCATAAGCAAATTAGCCTTAACATCTCCCCCTTCCAGAGTAATTACATCAAAATCAAAGGGGTCATAACATTCCATATCCCGGCGAAGATCCATATCCACTCCAGTTGCCCTTAAAGAAGGTCCAGAAACCGCCAGTCTCAGGGCTTCTTTTTTAGGTATGGGGCAGACTCCAGTTATACGGGACATTATCATTGGATCAGAAACAAAACGATCGGCGAATTCAGCTACTTTTTCTTCAATAAAATCCATACCTTCTTTTATTTTTTGAATACGCATTTCATCCAATTCACAGCGAGGCCTGACCCCCCCAATTATAGAAACACCGTACTGCACCCGGTTTCCACCAATCATCCTTAAAAGTTCCATGACAGTTTCTCTAATGTAAAAAATTCTCATGGCAAAGGTTTCATGTCCCAGTACTTCGTTTCCATGGGCCAGGTAAAGTAGATGGCTATGTAATCTTTCCAGTTCTCCCATTATAACCCTGATATAGCTGGCTCTTTCAGGGATTTCAATTTCCAGCCCTTTTTCTGCCACCATGACAGAATTCCAAATATGTACATTCGAACAAATTCCGCAAATTTTTTCAGTTAAACTGTTAGCCTTTTCCACCGGGAGTCCTTCCATAATACGCTCAATACCCCTGTGATTGACTCCCACTGTTATTTCAGCATCTTTTACAATTTCATCCTCTACAAAAAGTCTGACCCGGTAGGGTTCTAATGCGGCAGGATGGACTGGCCCCATGGTAATTTCAGTCTCAATAACATTCCTTCCGCTTGATTTTTTATTTTCATCCATTTGTAAGCACCTTGAATATTTCTGGTGTTAGATTATTTACGCATTAAAATTTTTATTAATATTATAAGATTTAGAATTATTTAGCTTCCAGTAACTTGGGTAAAGCTGCAACAGCCCCTGATAAAACATCTTCAGGGCGTACTGCACAACCCGGTACCCGAGCATCAACCGGTATGATTTTGTCCACCGGTCCCATTATCTCTTCTGAGGGTATGTCACCATGAATGTTTTTATAAACCCCTCCCATTAAAGCACATGCTCCTGCTGCAATTACTGCTTTTGGTTCAGGAATTGCATTATAAATTTTTTTAAGTGGTTCTTCATTGAATTTGGTAACCGGTCCTGTAACCACCAGTACATCTGCTTCCCTGGGATTCCAGGTTAAAAAGATTTTATATTGTTCTGCATCGTATTTTGGAGAGAGTATACTGTTTACGATTTCTATATCGCATCCATTACAACCTCCAGTATATACTAACATTACATGTACCGCTCTTGCCCTTGAATATGATTTGAGGCTCATTTGATCCCTCTTATTATTAATACATACGTTTAATTAACTAGATTTTTTAGTTGTTTTTTTCTTAATTATGGATTTATCTGCTAAAAATTGAGCTATAAAAGCCAGTTTATCTTCAGATATCTTTACTGGTTTTTCCAGCAGTTTTTCAATGTCTGATTCAACTTTACCGACATCATTAGGATGTATGGTTCCTGCTTCTCCAAATAAAGCATATAGTGGGCAGAAATCATGACAGTAATAGCAATTTACGCATTTTTCACTATTTAGAACCGGTATTTGTGTTTTAACCCAGCCTTCCATGAGCTCTACCGGTTCTTCCAGGTCGATCATTTCCACTGCTTGGGTGGGACAGACATTAGAGCATCCAGCACAGCCAATACATGCTATATCGGCCACTTTATCAGTAGGTAAAACTCTTCCCTCCAGGATGCTGCTTCGAAGCTCCATATCCGTGACCCGGTCTGAGGCAAAAATTATCCTCTTGAAATTGATGTAAGTCCCTTCCAGTATTATTCTAATAAAGTTTTTCATTTTTATACCTCAAGGCCTGTTTTATATTTTTTTATTAATTAAGCTAACTGGACAGCTCAAATTCCCGATCGAATATCACTGCTCTTGCAGGACAAGCATTAGAGCAAGCACCACAATAAATACATTTGGATTCATCCACAATCATTCTTCCATCTGCATCTGGCGATATGGCTTCTTCAGGACATATCTTGGCACAGAGATTACATTTCATGCACAGTTTGTCATCAATCAAAGTAAATCCGTCTTTGATAGATTTTTTACGCATGGTAGTACGTGGAATAGCATCTACTGGACAATGAATGCCACATTTTTCACATAGAATACATCTATCTGGATTAACTTCAATAGTGCCTCTTTTAAGAGTGATAGCATCTTTGGGGCATAGTTCAGCACATATTCCGCAGGATATGCAATCAGAAGAAACACTTCCATCCCAGGTGACCTTTTTAAAGCTTCGGGCTTCATTGATATCGCATGCTTTAACACAGCGCCCACATGATACGCAGTATCCTTTTATGCCAGGTCCAAATTCAAAGGAGGATTTTAGAGTCCCTACCGGACATATTTCCTGACATTCCATGGTTTCACAGTCTTCACAAATATTAGGGTCGCATCTTATTTTACCATCAACCAGTTTCAAAGCACCTTTCTGACAGGCTTCAACACATAGCCCACAGTTCAAACAGGATATAATGGTTCCACTTAATGATTCTTCATCAGTTAAGTGTTTAATTTTGACCTGGAAATCATCCACATAAATGGCATTATTAGGACATTCTTTAACACATTTTAAACATAATGTACATTTTTCAGGATCAATGGTGGTGTCTTTAATAGCGTCAGCAGGACAGATATCCTCACAAACCCTGCACTCAGTACAAACCCCTTTTTGATCCACATTAACCATTATGGCTTCGGTGGGACAGTAATATTCACACCTACGGCAGAGAGTACATTTATCCAGATCAGTTACCACATTTACCCGTTCCACCTGCTTACTTTCTGGACTTAGTTTGGGTGTGCTGGGGATGGCGATGTTAAGTGATTCTAAAAACTTAAGTTTCCTATCTTCAATGATATCAAAGGCATCAATCCTGGCGTCCAGTGGGCAAACCTCTGTGCAAATTCCACAGCGAGCACATATACCTTTAACCAATCCATCTTCTATGTTAATACTATTTACAGGGCAGGTAAATTCACATACTCCACAAGCATTACATTTAGCACGGTCTACCACATACCCCCCATACTTATTTTTAAAGATAGCCCTATTAGGGCAAGCTTCTGCACAGGCCCCACAGGTAATGCAACTGAAAGCTTTGCCTTCAACTAATCTTATGGCTTGGGTAGGGCATTCTTTAATACATTCTCCGCTTCCCTCACATTTTTTGGTTGATAAGAACATGATAATTGACTTCCTATTCCATTTTATTTTTATTTTAATTAGATTTTATGCAATACATTTATAATCATTTTCAGCGTCCCAGTATCACTTTTCCAGCTATTATCCCTATTATAGTGGCGAAAAAGCCGGAAGCAATTATAGAATCTGTGTAATAAGGGAATGGACCCAGTTGCCAGGCCATAAATAATGCAACCAGCAGTACCACCAGGTAGGTGGAAATAGGGAATTTTATTTTGCTGTCTTTGTCACTTTTTATCCGGGTTCCCAATATAAATCCCAGTATAAATCCAAATAATGTAGGGCCAATATAAACCATCTTCAACTCTCCATGATAAGTTCCATATTAATTTTGTCCTATTTAACTTCCAGAAAGGCTATAACTACCGCGCTTAAACCCACTAACACCTTTATACCCACCACAATGTTTAGATAAGGAATTATCCCCGCATTAGTGGGATCTGGATAATTAAAGAAGTTTTGAATAAAGGTAGGTATTATTTGGTTGAGGTCCACTCCCAGGTTGTAGAGGAAAAATCCAGAAAAGAATAATCCGGATAGGCCCAAAATCAAAAACCCTAGAGCACCTATACTCTCCATGGAAGCCAGGAAATTGTGGGAAAACTTAAAAGGGTTTTCTTTAAGGCCGTAAACTACCGCGCAAAATATGAACGCACCTGCAATCATTGCACCACCCTGGAATCCTCCTCCAGGAGTTATATGTCCTCCTAATATGATTAAAACACCCAGACACATTATTAACAATGCTGCCGGGAAGACGAATATTTTTAGTATGGTGCTCATTTTACTTGCCCCCCATTTCCACTTTTCCCCTTCCAAATACCAGTAAAGTTATAACAACTGCTGTAACCAGTATCAGAGCCTCACCTAAGGTATCATAAGCCCTCCAATCAAAGATAACGTTGGTCACCATATTAGGGGCAATGTTGGTTCCCACATAATTGTAAATATAACTTATTCCAGGGAATATAGAATTTTTGAAACCTATTATGACATCTATGAGAGTTGCAGCAAATATAGCAAGAGCAATGGTAGCTAAAAGATTTCTTATTCCTTCAGACATTTCTAACACCCCAGTAGAATAGAGTTATGATAATGGTAAGTGCCAAAAGAACATAAAATATCATGCTATTAAAAGAATCACTCTGTTCTTTTTTTAGTCTAGGCATAATCGGCATAGCTGCTATTAAAGCTATAAAAAGAGCCAGTGCCACCACTATCATAAGAATATCATTAATTTTTCTGAGCATGATTGCTGCAATCAGAACCGTGGATATTAAAGTTATCTCTGCTGCCAGTGTAGCAGAAGCAGATAAATTTGTGACAGGTTCTTTATCCGTGCTTAATTCCTGGATTTCCCGTATTCGGTTGACTACTATATCATATAATCGCATAGAATCCCTCAATTAACCGATCATTAGTGATGATAAATGATAATCCCTCATTAAAACTATTAAGGAGAATATGTTTATTAGTAAAGTTTATTCTCTCATCAACCATTATATCAGCCCCTGTGCAAGTTGTTCAAGTTGTCCTGTTACTATTTGAGGGAATAATCCTAGAATCAAACATATTAACAGTAGAACTACCAGAGAGATGATGGTTGCCCGTGGTATTTCTTTATTTTTTATTTCCAGTTCGGAAGGTTTTGGGCGAAGATAAATGGTATAAAATGCTTTCATAAATGTCATGAAAGTTACAATACTTAATAAAACCATTATAATACCTAATTCAGGTAACCCTGCAGTAATTGAAGCTTGAACAAGCTGTAATTTACTCTGGAAGGCGTTGAGAGGTGGAACCCCTGCCATGGCAAAACCAGATAGCATTACCAAAAGGGCCACTTTAGGATTTTCAACCATTAAACCCCCTAATTTATTAGTATCGGTGATTCCAGTTTTATATAAAATGGTTCCAAACCCAATGAAGATAAAAGCGGTGATTATGGCCTCATTTACCGCCTGGAAAAGACCAGCAGTAATCCCTAGAGCAGTTCCTAAACCCAGGCCTATGCCGATATAACCAAGCTCTCCTACAGCCAGGTATCCAATCATTCGTTTAAAGTCGGTCTGCATCAGTGCCATGGTTATTCCCAATACCATGGCCAGGAGTGAAACGACAATAATGGCCACTTGGGTAAAGGGTAAAAAGGAAAAAATCCTGAGAATAATGATACCTAATCCAACAAAGGTGAAAACTGAAAAAGCCTGTAAAAGTGCTGCCCCATGGGGAAGGGCTTTACTGTAAACAGCCGATTTTATACTATGGAAAGGTGGTAAACCTGATCCATAAAGCCAACCAAAGAAAATCAATCCGCAGGCCATTAGAAGTGCCGGGTTTTGTGGATCCACCAGGCCACTGTTGATGGCATATATTATATCAGTTATATTCACATTTCCGGTAAGACCTAAAAGGAAAGCTATTCCCAGTAAAAGCATGGGAGCAGCGATAGCAGCTAAGAACAGATATTTGAGTGCAGTCTCATAACTTTTTTCAGTTCGGGATGCGATGATTATGCCCACCTGAGATAAAGCTGCAATCTCAAAGAAAATATAAAGATTGAATATATCATCAGAAAGAAGAATAGCAGTTACTGCTGCTGTTCCCATGAACATCAAAAAAGCATAAACGCCTGATGCTTTTTTAATTTCACTTAATGAAGTAAATATAGCTAAAAAGGCTATTAAACCAAGTATAAAGACGAATATTTTTTGAGCACTGGCAAAGGAATAGGTGATGGCAGGATGATATAAATTAAGTGCAGATTGAGTAATCATATCTGGAAGTCCCTGGGCCATTTGAGGATTATCTATTAGAGGACTGTAACCTCCAAAATAATGCATGCCATAATTTGCTAAAAGAGGAATTGCAGGTAAAGCTATTCCCACGATGATGGCCAAAATTTTTACACTGCGTTCTTTAGTATGGATCAAGTTAAGTAAAAGAGCACATGTAATTGGTAATATAACCATTATAGGAATAAGGGGGTTCATTTTGCTACCTCCAGCCTTAAGTGTGTGAGAATTGTAAATAACTCTTCAGGATTATGATGGTAGTTTTTTTTAGTAAGGTTTTTGATTGAAAATTTTAAGTATTTTGAAGACATCCTATTAACTCCCGCCTAATCATCCAGTATCTTCTTTGAACTGATGGTACCGTGTTTTTTATAGAGCATTATAATAATTCCCAGCATTACTGCCAGAGTACTGGCCCCAATAACAATGCTGGTTAGCACCATAGCATAAGGAAGAGGATAAGAAGCACTCTGGGCAAATGTATCTGCTGACATTCCAGGTAAGAAAATGTAAACTATGCCCCCTGGTTTAAAACCCAGTGTAACCAGAAACAGATTAACGCCATCACCAATAAATGCCAGCCCAATAACTTTTTTGATAAGGTTATCCAGGAATAGTGCTGCAAATAAACCCAGCACAATCAATGCTGCTGCTGTAAAAAATGATGCTAGTTGAATGTCAATGATCATTTTATTCCTCCGTTCTCCGGGTTTTATAAACCGCTAATGCAAAAAAAACTGGAATAATGGCAGAGCCAACAATAGCCTGAGTAAGAGCCACATCAGGAGCCATCAAATATTGATAAAGGAATGCAATTGAAGCTCCAGGTATTCCAGTCAATATGGCCGATTTTAAAAGATCACGCTGTATTAAAGCTAATAATGCCCCTAAAACAGCAGTTATCATGAGAATATATTCAATCATGCTTTTCCTCCCCATAATTATATGCATTTGCAATAGCATGAGATGCAAATGGAACCAGTATTAGATAAGTCACCGCCAGTAAGGGTTCATATAGAGCCAGAAGGGCCAGAATACAGGCCACATCAGCAATACCCAGGATATGTATCCTGGCGTAGAGAACTTTTTTTCTATCATCCTTGAATCTGATGATTCCAATAGCACTAAGAATAACTAATATGGAAGCGAAAATTAAAATAGCTGATCTTATCAAAGTAATTAAATCCCACATCATATCATCCCCGAAGAACCCTGGCAAAGGCAATTGTACCTACCGGGCCCAGTATTACCAGTGCATAAGCTATATCTCTACTGAATCCCAATCCATAAATATTCTGAACCAATATCAAAATAGTGGCCACTGCAATGCTTAAACCAGAAATACCCACCATTCCCATAGCAATGGTTTTTCTGGTGGCAATCCTGATAGATGCCAGCGCAAAAAGGGCCAGTGAAGCCAGAAGAATATATTCTGAAATTAATAAAATATCCATAATATTTCCCTTCCTGTGGTTTTTGTTAGTTTTACTTTATTCTGATGGAGTATAATACCTTAAATTAGTTTATTATTCCAGCATGCCTTTGATATAAGATTCAAATGGAATTATATCTTCTTTTTTTCGTGGGACAATTGAGGCCACCTTAATTACCTGGCGATCTGAATCCAGGTCAATAGAAAGTGTTCCAGGTGTAAGGGTAATACTATTAGCCAGAATAGTCTGAGAAACCGGCCTTTTTAATACCGTTTCTATCTCCACCACAACCGGATCTATATTACCGTTTAAGGTCCTTAAGGCAACATCCATAGTGGCTTTGAATATTTCAAAGATTAAAACAACGAAATAAGCGATACCAAAGAAAATTCTCATGAGGAACATGGTTAGCAATCTCCTTTACTTAATAGGTGATTAATATTAGAATTAACATGAATCATGGAAATATATGTACAATGCACTTTCCAAAATAGTACATGCCAATATAATCCATCATTATAAAACATGATATATAAAGATAACGAAATAATTTTAAGTGGGTTGGAATTCTATATTATTTTAAACTTTTAAAAAAAGCCTCATATTATTGTAAAAAGAATAGGCTGATTAAATAAAAAATAAATAAAATCTACAATAAATACAATTATCGTAATAAATGATTAATTATAGTTTTATGTAGAATTCATGATAAAGCACTACAGGGTCGAATTTAAATGGAATTGAAAAAACTCCTAGATCTTGCTGAAAAATTTATTTCAATTTTAATAATCATTGTAACCTGTATACTGTTTTCCATATCCATCTATACTCTTTTATCCAGTATTGTGTTGGCTGATGCTATTACCAATGATTTGATATTCCAGTTAACCAACCAATTCCTGCAAAGTGCTTTATTATTTATAATTGGGCTTGAAATAGCACTTACTCTTGTAAAACACAGTTTTGTTAATGTAATTGAGCTTTTAATATTTGCCATGGTTAGGAAAATACTCCTGGCAAGTGAAAGTTCTCTGGACGTAGTATTAGTAGTTTTAAGCATTATAGCACTCATACTGGTTAGAAATTACATCAAAAAAGAAACCCTGGAATCATTGCTAAGAGAAAGTTAAGTAGTTGATATCTTATTTATATAAAATAAGAATTGATCAACATATTTCAAATTTTTTTTATATTTTACTTTATTAAAATAGCCGGGATAAAGAATAAAAGGACAATAATATCCAGACAACTATGAAGAATAATCCTAATGGTTTTTTAAACTTATTGGCCACAAATGGTCTTAAAAACTCCACTCCGCTGGGATTGAACATGTCCAGTATACTATGGCTTAAGAAACCTAAAAATATAGGCCCAAATACATTATACAGATTCAAAAAATTATAAGCCGGCAGAGGTATTAAAAAAATTCCTAAAAGAGATATAAATAAAAAAGGAATTATTATACGCTTGTTAACTGCTAAAACTCCTAAAAATAAAACGATTAAAGCGAAAATAACCTCTTTATCCAGGCCCCAGGTACTCATAAAAAAGTAAGTGGAAATCACCAGAATGGTTAAAAAAAGAGATAAAATAATTATCCCCATAAGAGAGTGAGTGAAACCTCTGTGTCGGGATAGATAAAAAATCAAGGCCATGTCCATTAAGATAATGCCTATGGTGTAGGGTAAGGCCAAAAGATAGGTTATCACCGTCAGCAGAAATCCGGTTATAAATAAAATAGAAATATTTTTTTTCTTAAGATCATGATCAAAGTCAGGTAAAGATGCACCTATTACAGCTAGAGCAAGAGAAAAAATGTTAAAAAAAAAGGGTAATGTGAATATCAGTGCAAATATTGCGTGTTTTTTATAAGATGGCATTGTTATCTACCAGGTGAAGTGATGTTATATTTAGTTCATTACCAGGCCCATATATTAGGCTAAAAATTTTGTATATTCCCTTCCATCATATAAAGTTTGATGAAATAGATTATTCGATTTAACGCAGGATTTTGAAATGTTTTAAAAACATCTTCATTTGTAAAAAAGAGCGTTCTATGCTTCCCGGATTAATTTTTCCATTTTCGGAAACCACTTCACATGTTACCGAGGGTATATTCCTCAGGTTACATTCATCTTCCAGGGCTCCCTTGTACATGGATCCTGCTTCATCATAGCAAATCAATTCAGAAGAAGTTTTTTTTGTAATGTATTGGGCAATATTATAACTGTTTATGCAGGGTTTTTTTGTACAAAAAACACTTTCCCTTCCAGGATTGCTTTTAGGTTTAGTGGAGTGAAAGTCCGCCACTGCATCCAAATTAAGCATTTGAATAAATTTTAAGATCATATTGGTTATGGATCCCTCACTGGAAGAGGCTCTATTTAGGTCTGATCCTTTAAACCATCTTGTATTTTCCATGGTAGCCCCTGGTGCAGCAAATGGTATTAAATAGACTGTACCCCATAATGACATGTTTTTAATATGTTCCATGAGATTTAAGGCTGCTATTTGAGGTGGAAGTTCGTTTCCATGTACTCCTGCTACTACCATTACCTTGGGTCTGCCTTTGCCTAATTCAACAAGAGGGGTGCCCATTTGGGCGGATTTAATAATCAAATCAAAACCATTATCTGAAAAAATATTCTTTTTCAGGTAGGGATTATCCTGAATATTGCCTCCTGAATGGGGAGATAATATAGAAATTTTTCCACCTGAAATGATATCATTGTCTTTAAAATTCATTTAAATACCCTGAGCTGTCACTGAAGCCTTTTTGAAGAATAGAATCCATTAAAACTGCTTATAACTTCTAAAGATGTATATTATAATGATTTATTAGTTAGTACGTGGAAATTTAATATCTATTTATATATAAACTGGCTGAATTTAGTACTATATCTATTTTAATAAATTAATTAAATAAATTTTCTATTTGATTTTCTTTAACCAGAGCTACTATTTCCCAATCCATACCATATTTTAATCACATTTAACTAAAAAACTTATAAATCAGTTAGTTCATAGGGATATTTTTAAATGAATTTGATTAGATAGATAAGTTATTATAACTCTAAAATTTATTGAATAAAACTCAATTAGGTGATAAAATGGATAAAGTGGTTCTGGCATTCAGCGGTGGTCTTGATACTTCAGTTTGTATTAAATTACTTGAAGAAAAATACAACATGGAAGTGGTGACTGCTTGTGTGGATGTAGGGCAACCCCGGGAAGAAATTGAAAGGCCAGCAGCTGTAGCCATGGATATTGGAAATTATAAACATCATACCATTGATGCCCGAGAGGAATTTGCTTCGGATTTTATATTTCCTGCTATTAAAGCAAATGCATTATATGAAGGGTACCCCTTGAGTACAGCCCTGGCAAGGCCCCTTATTGCCATGAAAATTGTGGAACTAGCCCATGCAGAAGGTGCAGATGCTATTGCCCATGGATGCACCGGTAAAGGAAACGATCAATTCCGATTTGAGGCCATTATACGTTCTTTATCTGATTGTAAGATAATCGCCCCAATAAGGGACTTGAATTTAACCCGGACTGAGGAAATGGATTATGCCCGTTCCTGCGGTATACCTCTACCTTCAGACAAATTGTACAGTATAGATGAAAATTTATGGGGAAGGGCAATTGAAGGGGACATATTAGAAGACCCTATGGTTGAACCTCCGGAAGATGCATTCAGCTGGACCCGATCCAGTGCAGATGCCCCTGAAAAGAGTCAGACCATAGAAATGGAATTTCAAAATGGTGTTCCTATTGCCATAAATGGAGATAAATTAAATCCCCTGGATTTAGTGGGCAAATGTAATGATCTTGCAGGGATGCATGGTATTGGTAGAGTGGATATAATTGAAGATAGGATAATAGGGCTTAAAAGCCGCGAAATATATGAAACACCTGGTGCTTTCTTAATTTTAGCTGCACATAAAGCCCTGGAACAGATGACTCTAACCAGAAATGAACTTAAATTTGCAGAAATTGTTAGCAATACTTATTCCGAATTAATTTATGATGGTATGTGGCATGAACCATTACGAGAAGATCTGGATCATCTATTAAGCCACATGCAGCAAAGGGTAAGTGGAATTGTTCGCTTAAAGCTGCATAAAGGAAGTTTACGTGTGGTGGGACGGAAATCACCGAATAGTCTTTACAATCAAGAAACCGTGTCTTTTGAAGATAAAACACTTGATCAGCGAGAAATGACAGGTATGGTCAAGAATTATGCCATGCAAGCTGCCATATACCAGAAATTATTTAAAAAATAAGAAAATCCCTTTCTTTTTTTAAGTAATCTTATAAAATATAACAAAAGTTTGTGTGAGAAAAAAAATGGACATCTTATCATTCATAAATCTTCTGGTTATTGGGCTATTTCTGGTTCTTTTAGGGATAGTTGGAATAAAAGTACTCTTTAAAATTGGAAAAACAGTTATTGGAATAGTATTCAATATGTTAATGGGTTTTGCCGTGCTTTTTTTAGCGAACCTGTTGCCCTTTATCAATATCCCCCTTAACATTCTCACCATTGCGGTGGCTGGTTTTGGAGGTATAATGGGAGTGGGTCTTTTGATATTTGCCCAGGTTTTAGGATTTTTTTAATTAATTAAAATGAGTAAAATATCAGTACTGCATGGCTTCAGCTAAAAGCGGGATCATCATTGCAGCAGTAAAATTTGGCCCGTATTTTTTTTCAGCTATTTCACCAGCTCTCCCATTAATAAATGCTCCTAAACATCCTGCATCAAAAATAGAAATGCCCTGAGCCCTTAAATTTGCCACTACTCCTGCCAGGCAGTCTCCTGTTCCACCCACAGTCATTCCAGGGCTTCCTGTTTTGTTTAATCTAAAGTGGTCCTGCTGCATAATCACATCCACTCTCCCTTTTAACAGTACCGTCCCTTTAATGGTGGGGGTAATATTTTTTAAAGCCTTTATTTTTTCTTCCAGTGTTGAATTGAAATCAACCTCTTCTCTGAAAAATGCATTAAACTCGGATGAATGAGGAGTTACAATCAGATCTTCATAGTTTTTAACTATGTCCTTTTTCACGAGTTTTAAAGCATCCGCATCCAGTACCAGGGGTTTATCCATTTTTTCCAGAATGTAATTAAATGTTTTTCCGGTTTGTTTATCCTGAGAAGCACCACATCCCATTAAAACGCAATCTACCTTATGGGCCATTTCCAGGATATCATCCACCATCCCCTCATGAATAACCTCCCCTTCCAGGCCTCTTACTATCAAATCAGGAGAGTAGGATTTTAAAGGTAAAGCAGCACTTTCTGGACACAGCACATATACCAGGTCCGCCCCTGTATTTAAAGCAGAAAGCCCAGCTAATGCAGGAGCACCAGTATAATCTTTGCTCCCTCCTAAAACCATAATTCTACCATTTGCCCCTTTATGAGCATCTGGATTTCTTTTTTTTATGCGTAAAAGATCTCCTTTGCCTAAAAATAATTCTGCCTGTTCCGGTATTCCAATATCACATATCCTGATTTTGCCCGTATATTCTGAATTTAAATCCAAACCGGTTTTAACTTTATGAAAAGTAATGGTGTAGTTTGCTTTTACTGCCAGATCTTCTATTTTTCCATTTAAAGTATTTAATCCACTGGGAATATCAACAGCTATTTTAATACCTGGCATTCGATTAATTAATTTGATGGCTGAGCGAGAAGGTTCTCTAAGTTTTCCTTCAATTCCCGTGCCCAGAATAGAATCCACAACCACTGAATTATCAATATCTTTTATAATAAACTCATCTAACTCCTTTGAATCATTAATATAATTGATTTTTAAACCAGGAGCATATACCGACATATTTTCCAGTATTATGTAGTTAGATTGGCTTTGTGAAGACCTGAAATTACAGGGATGATTTAATAAAAAAATTTCTACCTCATACCCATAATTTAAGAGGTGGCGCCCCGCAACCAGACCATCACCCCCATTGCCTCCAGAACCTGTAAAAATAATTACCCTTTTTGGTGAGGGATTTATGGTCCCTGCAATAGAGGATATGTGACGGGCCAGACAGCTGCCTGCATTTTCCATTAAAGATAATCTGGAAAGTCCCATGTATTCTGCATTAAGGTCGGTGACCATCATGTCCAGCGGATTCATACTATCACTAGTTATAAATTACAGTACAAGATATTTAATTATAACTAAAAAGTAAATACTCTCCAAAATATTAATCGCATCACTGCAGGTGTTTTAATGGCCCCTTCCCCCATTCCAAAACTTCCTCCTTCTAAAAATTTAACTGAAGCTCCTTTATCCATATTTTATTATGCAATGCTGGCCTTAATAGGACTTATATTTTATGGTTGGATCGGGTCCATATTAATAATGAAATTGGATCCCATTAATGCCCTTTATTTTACCATAATCACTGTGGCCACAGTAGGATATGGAGATATAACTCCTGTAGGAGCTTTTCAAAAATTTTTTTCATTGACACTGGCCATAGGGGGGGTGGGGCTTATTGCTTATGTTTTCAGTTTGAGTGTATCGGTGGTAACCATGACCTTTCAGGAAATAGCTTCTGGTTCAAAAATTAGGAAAATGCTGTCATCTACAGAGAATCATTTTGTATTATGTGGTTATGGTCGAGTAGGGGCTGCAGTTTTTGAAGAATTAAAAGAGCGAAATCAAAAAGTGATTATTGTTGAAAAAAGCAGGCAACTGGTGGAAAAAGAGTTATGGGAAGATCCTGATATTCTGGCCATACCTGGAGATGCCACTGATGAGAATGTAATGAGGTATGCTGGAATTGAAAGGGCTAAAGGAGTAATTATCACCACCGGAGACGATGTGAATAATCTATTCATTACCCTGGCTTCCCGTGAAATACAATCAGAAATATGGATCGTAACCCGTGCCAGTAAAAAAGAAAATATAAAACGTCTTTACAAATCAGGGGCAGACAGGGTTATTTCTCCCGAGATAAGCGGAGGAGAAGACATTTATTTTGCAGCAATTGAACCCACCATGATGAAAATCACAGTTAAGCATGATGTGGGAAGCATTGAAAAAGAAGCTAAAATCATTCTAAAATATGGTTGTACCCTGGAAGACATTGAATATCATTTACCTGAATTTAAAGCTCCCCTATCCAGAAAAATAGGTGTATCCCAAATAGAACAACTAAACAGGTTTATGGATAGTTTGAAACAGGATGTTAATCGTAAAAATTCCCTGGAAAAGATATATGAATCTGTGAGTGGTATTCATTCCCACTGGATTTCAGGGCCAGATAAAAAAAGCCTGGAAAAAGTAGTAAATGAACTGGATAAAGAAGGCTTGCTTTTAGGAGTTAATTTAGAGGATCAGGAAATAAAAAAAATTGCCAAAAAATATGGTCGCCTGGTGGAAGTGGTTATTAAACCAGAAATGCTGATTGTGGAAAATCATGGCGTAGATGATATCGCCCAGGAAGCAGAGATAATATTCAAGGCAGGAGGTAAGCTGGAAGATATAGAATATTACCTGCCAGGTTTTGGAGAACCATTGCAGCGTAAAATAGATTCCTCAGATATGGGTGATGTAAGTCATTTTTTAGATAACTTGAAGAAAAATGCCTCTCGTAAAGATGCCCTGGATAGAATTTATACATTATCCGGAGTAGGAATACATTCACACCGGGTATCTGGCCCAGATACTAAAACTTTATCCCGAATAGAAAAAGATCTTGAAAAAAGCGGATTTCTATTAGGAGTTAATTTATCTAAAGCGGAAATAAAGGAGATAATACAAAGATCTGGTCGGGTGGTGGAGATGCTGGTTAAACACCAGGTAGGGGAAATAGATGATAAGAGGATAATTATTGAAATGGGAGGCCGTATACTGGATTCCAAGCATTATTTACCCGGAGTAAGGCAGGTGGTTACCCGGAATTTAAATATTAAAACCAAAAAAGACCTGGAAAATTGTGAAAAAGAACTGGAAAAGGAAGATGCTAAAAGATCTTTAACTGCCCTGTATGAAATATCACGTCATATTCATTCTCATACCATAGCTGCGCCTGAGGAGAAAAAAATTAAACAAATAGAGGATAAATTATATAAAAAAGGAGTATTGCTCGGAGTTAATTTAACTGAGGATGAAAAGTGGAGTATTGTTGAAAAGGAGAATGTTAAAAAATTCTGTATAGAAAAATAGAAATATCCCAGATTATATTTTAAAATTAAAAGAAGAAAAAGGAATTAAATATTAAAATAATTCCTGTAATTTTATCTGATAGGCACCCAGGCTGCCGCCATAATTACCGGCACTGATTTTTTTGATTCCTGTAACTGTACAGGCTGCTTTTATTCCTTCTTTCATTGCTTCTTTAACAGCTTCTTCATTTACACCATCAATAACTATTTCATAAATACCATTAACATCTGCTGGAATTTCAGTGTCTTCTACTTCATCTTTTAGAGTTACACACATCTTTTCATTGGTGGATGCATTTAAAAACTTGTACTTGTTGGAGCCAACTTTAGATCCAGAAGCAACCATACCTCCCGGGAAAGGAGTTATTGTTCCTTCAACTGACATTATAGCATCTACAGCTGTTTCAGCTGCTATTAATGCAGAAGCAGGACTATCTCCCAATATAAAGAAATTTCCGCCAGCTACACCCTTTTTGATTCCAAATTCGCTGTCAATCAGGAAATCCCCAGACATGATAGGAATTGAATTTACCATTCTTCCCCCTACTTCCACCTCTTTTTCAAATCCGTCCCCAAAGAATTTGAGTTTGAATCCTATTTTTAATTTTTCATCAGCATCGTCAAGTGCATCGAAAACTGCGGTGGTAGGAGCGGTTAAAATTCCCATACCAATTCTTTCTAGAAGTTCGTGGTCCAATTTTTTCTGGGTGGGATTACAAATCATTATAGTGTATCCCGGCCTACCATCAGGAGTATCCTGTGGAGGAACATAGCCATCTATACCTGCTTCAGCCGGACAACCAATAACAGAGGTTCCGTAACCTGTAGCTTCAGTTGCTGCTATTTTAGCCAGTTTTTTAGTTGCTGCCGTTACCAGTACACGAGAAACCTGTATTCCAAAAGCTTCTGCAAAAGTATCTTCAATTTCCACACCATTTATTTCCATTTATTATCACCGAATCATAAGTAGGCCAAGTATTTTTATATAGTTTTCGATTTAATTCAGCATCTAATAAGCTCCTGAAAAAATAGATAATCTAAAAAGGCATTAATGTAATTTAAATATTATATTTAATGATTAAAACCGGCTTTAAGGCTTAAATTAACCAATTTAAAGTTATAGAACCTATTCTAAATTAAAAAAAGTTAAAAAATTTAAGCCCGGAGGGCGTAGATGGTTAAACTCTAAAGTAATATTATTCTATAAATAGTTAGTATGTATTTATTTTCTGGGAACTTCAATTAAAATATTGGTTCCTGAAGAAACATTGCTGTGCATAGTGGCATCCATTTGGTTTACCAGGCTTTTAACCAGCTGCAGGCCTAAAGATTGAATATCATCAAATTTTGAACCTTTAGGAAAACCTTTGCCATTGTCTGACACTTTAAGTACGTATTTTTCAGGAATATCCTGAAAAATTACTTTAATTTCCCCGGGTACCTGGGGCATAAATGCATGGCGGAAACTATTGGATACCAATTCACTTATAATCATTCCCAGAGGGATAGCAGTATCCATTTCCATTAAAACATCATCTAATTCTAAATTCAGAGCTATGTTGCCAGGTTCAGGATAGTAAGTGCTGAGTAGACCTGAAATTATACTTTTAACATATTCTGAAAAATTGATACTGGTTAACTTATGGGAGTGATGTAATTTTTCATAAGCCTTGCGAATAGATTTTACCCGATTATGTGTATCCTGTAGGAGTTCTGCATCTTTATTATTTTCCATGTAAGATTTTTGGAGATTCATCAAACTGCTTACAATCTGTAAATTCTTTTCTATCTGACGATAAATTACTCCAATCAACTCTTCTGTTGATTCATGTTTACTTTTGAGAACATTTTCACGAGCTATATGTCTCTCATAATCATTAACCGATGCCAAAATCAATTTATAATTATCTGTATTCAATACAGAAGTTTTTACCTCCACATGAACTAATTTACCTTTCCGGGTAATGAATTCATATTCATCCGGGCCACTGGAAAGACCCTGCACATTCTTTCCCAAAATAATCTTTGCCCGGGATCTTTGTATAAGGGGCATTATCTTCAGTCCCAACCAATTTTTACCCAGTAAATCTTCCTTTTTATAACCTAAAAGTTCTTCAAAAGAATTATTACAATCGATAAGGTTTCCTTTAAAATCATAAATATAAAGGGGAGAGGGTATTTGATCCAGAATAGTATTTAGTATCGAGGGCGAATTTCTAATTTCCTCACGAATTTCATCTAATTTTAATAATCGCTCTTTTTGGGGCAAATTATTAAAAATAGAATGATTGACTTCTGAATAATAATCTTCCTGCATTTAAATTCCTCTAGATAAGCGCTCAATTACCTAAAAAAAAAGGATAATAGGTGCAGATGGAAATGATATTTTTCTAGCATTTCACTACTCTATCTAATATTATTTTATTTTTCAACAATAAATAATATCTATTTTATTATTATGAATTAAAATTCCACCATTTCATAGCTAAGGTCATGGGGATCAATTAAGACCAGGGATTTTTTCCCAGTTAGATACCCACAGCATTCTCCAGGATTTATAAGCATGGTTTTACCATTAGAAATCTCAAATTGATGTGTGTGACCCCTGATTACAATATCATACTTTCCGCAATGGACTAAGGAGTCCACCAGAGGAGGCAGATGGCCATGTATTACTGCAATTCTTCGTTTTCCATAGGAAATATCCTTAAAATCCTCCAATATACATAAATCTGAAAAAGCTGTTTTAAGGCCATCTCTTTCCCCATCATTATTTCCATAAATAGCCTCCAGAGGAGCATGAAGTTTTAAAAATTCACCGGCAGTAAAAGGTGAAATCAAATCACCTGCATGAATTACCAGCTCTACTTGATTTTTATTGAATATCTTTACAGCCTTTTTTATGGCGGTCAGATGGTCATGAGAGTCTGAAAGGATACCTATCATCCTATAACCTCCAAATACTAATTATTCTAAAAACTTTATAAAATCTGGTTCCTTAAATTTTCTTAGCTGTTTATATTTATTTAGTAGTTGCTATCTTAAAAGATTTGAAAAATGTCTAAAGAAATATTTCAAAGAAAGTTGATAAATAAACTGGCTTCAGGCAAAGAACTCTTTAAAAGCTTTGCTAATTGAGTTAATTTTATATATGAAAATTATTCAACTTAAATTTATGTGCCAATTAAATCAGGATTATTCAGGATATCCTGAAACATGCCCCCTGAGGCTCTGGCACATACACTTTAGTTATATTGGCTTAAAAGCTCTGCTTTTATGTCATTTTGACTTTAGGACGTGATGGTTTGTTTGAAAATGATTACGATAGAAAAGAAAGTAATTCAGCCCCTATTAATATTGGGGACGAGTTTGATGTAAAAATAGAGGATCTTGGTCGAAGTGGCGATGGGATCGCCAGGGTAGAAGGTTTTGTAATATTTGTACCTGGCGCTGGTGTAGGTGATGAGGTAAAAATTAAAGTAAATGCCGTCCGGGAGAAGTTTGGATTTGCAGAAATAATTGAATAATTAAAATTCTGGAAAATCGTTGAATTAGATTTTCTTTAATAATTATTATTTTTTTAAATATGCTAACCTAAAACTTAAAATTGTATTTTTTAATATATGCTTTAAATGATTTTTTTGTTGTTACAGGATAAAAATAAGATATTTTTTAAATAATTGAGAATTATTCTAAAGATTAAGATTAAAAAAAGATTATAAGATACTTTAAACTTCAATTAAACTAATATTACCTCTTCCTCTCAAAAGCCAAAATATTTATGTATAGCTGATTATCTTTTATACGGTATTAATGAGATATGTTGGAAAAAGAGATTTAAAAGTTATCCTGGAACATTTAGGCATAATAATGCAAGCCATTGGTTTTGTAGTATTGCTACCCATATTTGTAGCTTTAATATATGGTGAAGGAAATTATATTGGTTTTTTGATTCCCTCTGCCATTTCCATAACCATAGGAACCCTTCTTAAAAAATTTATTTCTGGTTCCGGGCCAGTAAGACTTAAACACGGTATGATGGTGGCCGGATTAGCCTGGCTATGGGCAGCCCTTATTGGTAGTATGGTCCTTATGCTTTTAATTGATATTGATTTTGTTAATGCCTATTTTGAGAGCATATCTGCCTGGACAGGTAGTGGTCTGACCATTTTCTCTGATGTAGAGATTTTACCCAAATCTGTTCTATTTTTAAGGAGTTTGGAACAGTGGATTGGTGGATTAGGAGTGGTTATCGTAGTAATAGGTATATTAATCCGCCCAGGAACTGCAGCATCCCGTCTTTATAAATCTGAAGCCCGTGAAGAAAGAATCAAACCCAGTATCAGCAACACAGTGAAAACCATATGGTGGATTTACCTATTCTATACCGTTTTGGGAGTGGTGCTCTATGGTCTGGCAGGTATGCCCTTATTTGATGCCATTAATAACACCATGACCAATTTATCCACCGGTGGAATGTCCATCAAGAATGATAATATTGGATCCTATGGTAGTGATTTAATATACTACATTACTATTTTTTTAATGATAGTGGGCGGTACCAGTTTCTTAGTACATTACAAAGTATTTAAAGGAAAATTAACCCGTGTTTTTAAAGACATACAATTTAGAGCTATGTTAATAATCATTATCCTTTTTTCGGCACTTATTATAATAAATAGATATTTATTACCTATAGATTCTGTTTTCCATGTTGTTTCTGCTCTTACCTGTACTGGATCCAACATACAAACCCTGGCTGAGATGCAAGGTTGGGCAGGTTATGTCAAAATCATTATAATTATGGCCATGATTATTGGAGGTGCTGCTGGTTCCACCACCGGTGCCATAAAGCTTATCCGATTAGTTACCATATTTAAAGGAATTTACTGGGAAATTATGCGAATAGTGACTCCCGAAGGATCAGTGATTCCCCGGAAGATTTCTGGGAAATCCGTAAGTGATGTGGAAATTAGGGAAGCCAGTGCTTATACCTCCATTTATTTCATATTCATTTTTATTAGCTGGCTTTTGCTTTCCAGTTATGGTTATGATACTCTGAATTCCTTATTTGAGGTAGTTTCAGCCCAGGGAAATGTGGGACTTAGTATGGGCATAACTACAGCAGAAATGCCTGTTATTCCCAAGATATTTTTAATGTTCAATATGTGGCTGGGCCGTTTAGAGATTATTCCAGTTATGGTTCTATTTAGAGCATTTTTAGAAGTTTTCAAGAGAAATTGAAATTTGAGAAAAGCTTATTAAGGGGAATATTCAAAGAATTTCACCTATTAAAATATATTACATCCTTAGCCAATTACCTTAAAACCCATTAATTCTTAAAAATAGGTGCATAAATGTATGTGGTTATAATAGGTGCAGGAGGCCTGGGTTTAAACCTGGCCAAGCTCTTAACAGCCGATGGTCATGATGTGACCCTTATTGAAAAGGATAAAACTACCTGTGAAAATGCAGCATTAGAAGTGGATAGTCTGGTAATATGTGGTGATGGAACTGATCCCCATACCTTGGAAGAAGCCAATATAAAAACCGCAGACGTATTCATAGCCGCTACTAGAAATGATGAAGCAAACCTCTTATCCTGCATACTGGTACGCGAATACAAAATCCCTAAAATCATAGTCCGTGCCAGCAACCCGGAGCATGAAGAAGCATTCCGAAAAGTAAAGGGAATTAAAGAGGTTATTTATCCAGAACATGCGGCAGCATTAGATTTAGAAAAGCTAATTAAAAAAGGTGTATGAATGTATATTGTTATAATGGGAGGCGGTCGGGTGGGATTAACCCTGGCCAATCTTTTAATATCTGATGGTCATGATGTGACCCTTATTGAAAATGATGAGTCTTTATGCGGTAATGCTGCAGTGGAGCTGGATGCCCTGGTAATATGTGGTAATGGAACTGATACCAAGACATTAGAAGAAGCCAATATAAAAACCGCAGACGTATTTGTGGCAGCTACAGGAAATGATGAAGCAAACCTCTTATCCTGCATACTGGTACGCGAATACAATCTTTCTAAAATTATAGCCAGGGTAAGTAACCCTGACCATGAAGAAGCATTTAGAAAGGTGGGTATTGACGATGTTATTTCCCCAGAACGCGCAGCTGCTGGATATCTGGAAAAACTAATTACCCGACCTAAAGTTGCTGATTTGATAGTCATGGGGCATGGAAATGCCGAAATACTGGATATGACTGTTAAAAATAAGAAGATTATAGGTAAAAGCGTGGGAGATATCAGCCCCACCGAAGACTATCTGATTGTGGCCATTTATAATAATGGAGAAATAATCATACCTCATTCCAGTATGATTCTGGAAGAAAATACCAAGGTATCAGTACTGGTAAAAATAGATGCTGTAAAAGCAGTGACCAAAATCTTCACCAGTTAATATTTGTTTCTGCATTCTAAAAAGCAGATTATATATATTAGACTTATCATTCTATTAACTATGGATTTATTTACCCATTTTATTGTTCCCTTTATCCTGCTCTTTTTTTTAAAAAGCAGATATAAACTGGAAGGAGCCTTTGGTGGAATATCCGTTGACTTTGATTTTTTTATAATTTTTGTGGGAATATTGTTTCCCCAGCTTTTTGTATTCACCCACCGGGGAATTACCCACTCTTTTGTTTTTGGATTTGTATCTGCCGTGATATTTTTGTTTATTATAACCCGGGTCCCGGTACAAAAAACCATTGGCAGGATGATTAAACGTGATTTGAATCTCACCTTTACATATAAAACAATATTAATAGCTTATTTTGGTGTTTTAATTCATTTGTTGCTTGATTTTCTAACAACAGGAGGTATACCTCTTTTTTATCCCTTTAGTCTGACCCGTTTTAGTGGAGAGTTGTATTATTATACTGATGCAATTGCCACCCTGGCGGCTTTAGTAGTGTTGGGATGCCTTTACTTTAAAATTGACCCGCGTTATAAGAAAGGGGCCATGATATTGTTTATGGTTTTATTAATTTCTATGGGCGGAATCCGGGCCGGGGAAAAAAATAATGCACTAAATAGTTTTGAATCAGAAATTGAAGGAAATTTTGCTTATATTGCTGCTTACCCTACCAGTGACATGTTTACCTGGAACGTAGTTTTAAGAAGTAGTGATAATCAAAGATATGCTCTTTATGAATATCAGGGCAGACGTGGAGAGAAAATATTCCAGGGCAATTACAGTGCACTTACCATAAAAAATGGAACATATACTTCCGCCATAACAGCAATTAAAAAAGCAGATGAGCTAAGTGTTGTGGAAAACTTTAAATGGAGATCGTTTTATACTTGCATTGAGGCATCTTATGAGAATGGTCAATGGAAATTAACTTATTTTGATATTGTAGGCAGTTACGCCACCCGCAATAATTTAACAGTTTATATTAAAAACTAGAAAATTTTGAAGAAATAAAAAAATTAATACATATTAATCATATCACAGGCTAATTCTATATGTTTTTGGCCGTTATCAACCCAGGGCCCATGCCCGGGTAGAAGGTATTCCACTCCCAGATCTCTTAGTTTATTAATAGAATTCCGCATATCCCGCTGATTCCCACCTACATCCATGCGCCCCAGGCCACCATTTGCAAACACGGTGTCTCCAGATATTAATATTTCCCCATCCCAGAGGCATATGCCTCCTGGAGTGTGACCCGGCGTATGAATGATCTTAAAGTCGCCAATTTTATTTCCCTCTTTCAATTTATGGTCTATTTTCACTGGTTCCAGATGTTTGCCAAATATATATGAAACAGTGGCCATCTGATCTCCGCTTTCCATGGCAGGAGCATCCAATTCATGAATGGCTATTTCTGCTGAAAATAAACTATTGCCCCCTACATGATCGTAGTGGCAATGGGTATTAACTATACAGGAAATATTCTCAGGGGAAGTGCCGGCCATTTTTAGCTGGGAAAAAAGATATTCTTTATTATTTCCTGTTCCAGTATCAACCAGAACATCCCCAATTAGATAGATATTAGAGTCGTAGCCATATCCTTCAATAAAAAATACTTCATTAATTTTTTCCATATTTTCAACCTGAACTTTAGAATACTAGTTGGTAAATTAGAATTAAAAAAAATAGGAATGGGGTCACCGGGATTTGAACCCAGATCCTAGGATTTCTCTTGTCTCAGTACTCCAATTGGTCATCATACTGTCCTTCAGAGCGCGCGTTTCTTCAAAGACAACTGGAGTCCCAGATGATAGCCTGATTACACTATGACCCCTGAATATAATTTAGTTGAAAACTCTTTATCTGAATCTAAAGCCAAGGGTGAGATTTGAACTCACGTGTAATGGATCTGCAGTCCACCGCTTCGCCTCTAAGCTACCTTGGCATAGTAAATAACTAGTAGATTAATTTGATATTTAAACCTTGCGGCTAATTTTTAAAGTGGTAAATATCTGAATCAAAGACCTGATCTCTAGTACCTATAGATCATGAAAATAACCTATGCCTTAAACAGCATCTTAATCTTTTAGTAAAGAAGATATATACGGTTATGTCTAATTTTAGCAGCATATAACAAGAATCCGTTTTATAATCTAAGAGATTGGTTAAAATATATTTAAGAATATTTCATTCTTTTTGGAAGATTCCTTAAATTTAAAGTATATTATCTACTATTTTAAATTAATTATTATCTGAATAAGAGGAGATAATTGAAATTTTTTTATAAAAAGGTGAAAAAATGGATTATGAAATTTTATATCAACCATCCTATTCTCTATTGAAACTGGATTTGGAAACTGCAGAAGAAGTTAATGCTGAAGCTGGAGCCCTGGTAAGCATGTCCAGTAATATTTCCATAGAAACTGGAATAAAAGGAGGTCTATTTGGTGGCCTTAAAAGGAGTTTGCTTGGAGGGGAGAGTTTTTTTATAAATAAATTTACAGCCCGTAGCCCCGGCGAAATCACCATGGCTCCACCCTTACCGGGAGATATACACGCTATGGATATGGAAGATCAAACCATTTATGTTCAGTCTGGATCTTTTATGGCCAGTACCATAGGAATAGATATTGATACCAGTTGGGGAGGTTCTAAAACATTTTTCTCAAGAGAAGGTTTGTTTTTGCTCAAAATCGAAGGAAGTGGGAAATTATTCGCCTCCAGTTTTGGTGCTATCCATCCAGTTGATTTACAAAGTGGGGAAAATTATCTGGTAGATACCGGGCACGTCGTAGCTTTTGAAGAGGGCATAGGTTACAATGTGAAAAGGATTGGGGGAATGAAATCTACTTTATTCAGTGGGGAAGGTTTAGTGGTGGAACTCACTGGACCGGGTAGAGCCTGGATACAAACCAGAAGTGAAGATTCCTTTTTATCCTGGCTAATTCCTCGTTTACCAAAACAAGGATAAATATAGAAATAGTCTTATCCCACTATTTTTATAGCTTAAGCTGTTTAGATTTACCCAGTAATTCATCAAGGTCTAAGCCCTTATTAAATGCTAGGTCTAAATCTAAACGGTAATTTTTATTTTTAGTGAGAATGAGATCTTCAGGAGATAAAAAAAGCCATTTTTTATATTTAAATTTAATTCCCACATAAGGCTGGGCTCCAAAAATGCCTGAAAATTCACATAAGCCCCCTATCTTTTCAGAATCAATATAGATTCTTTCTTTTGAAGTGGTTTTAACTTCTATGGCCAGATAGATCTTACCATTACCTGCCAGTACATCAGGAAGAGGTTTTTTAGTTGCTCCGCCTGAAGCCGGGGCCCTCATAGCTGCAAAATCCGATTCCCATAGTAATCTAACCAGGTCTCTTTCTTCTTTGGAACCTTTTTTTACCATAAAACCATCTTATGATTATAATATAATATTCAACATTTATGTAAGCCAAATTATCTAAATTTGAATGATTAAATTTCAAATATGGCTTTCAATGCCCTTGGCAGTGAATGTTCCACTTCCAGTTGGTTCCTTTATCCAATCAATCTTAGATTCTTTGATTAAAATCCCTTTATCTGGAAATATAACATCTACCACGATTCCACAGCGCCTGTGATGGGGATCTTTGGTTAAAAATCGGGTGAAAGTTCCGGTGAAGCGATATTTATTTTTTACAAACCACTGTGTTACATATACTCCTTCCATCGAACCAATTTCCTGACCCTGGTACATCACTCTGGCTCGCATGGATCCACAGGTTCTTTCCATCTTAATCATCAGAATCAATCCCACAATAAGTGTTATAATGTTACTCATCATATAATAAGTAATTTTCTGATTAAATAATTAAAAGTGAGCTTATTAAAATAAGAATAAGCCGTTTAATTTAATAATATTTGATTTTATAATATATATTAAAAAAAGAATAGATTATAATGGGGCCGGGGCCGAGATTCGAACCCGAGTCGCGGGATCCACAGTCCCGTAGGATAACCACCTACCCCACCCCGGCAATTGATAATTGATTTTATGATCCTGAATTATAATTATGAATATGTTTTCAATGCGGGGGCAGGGATTCGAACCCTGGTAGGCCTACGCCAACAGGTCCTAAGCCTGTCCCCTTTGGCCAGCTCGGGCACCCCCGCTATTAAAGGAAAGGCAAAATCCTTAAGGATTAAAAGGTAAAAAGTACATTCTGTAGAATTGTAAAATAGAATGCAAATTTACTAAAATATTAAAAATGCTCCGGCCGGGATTCGAACCCGAGTCTTCGGCTCGAAAGGCCGAAATGATTGGCCGGACTACACTACCGGAGCAACGAATTTTTGTGCTTTAATGGGCCCAATGGGATTCGAACCCATGGCCGCCCGGTTATGAGCCGGGCGCTCTACCTGGCTAAGCTATGGGCCCAAGACGCCGCCGACAGGGCTCGAACCTGTGACCAATCGGTTAACAGCCGAACGCTCTACCTACTGAGCTACGGCGGCACTTGCCAAGTAAAGCCTGTAAAACAGGCTACAAAGGGCACCTATGTTTACAGTCTTTTAAAATATAGCACTTTAATCGAGTACACTTAGATTGATAGTCATCATATATAAACGTTTGGTAGTGGCATGAAATATATTCAGCTCTGGTTTTCATCAGGGTGTAAAAAAAGCCCAGATTAAAGCAGCAATAAAAAAGGTTAAGGGTAAAGCCACCACTAAAGTGGACTTTCTGCGAGTATATATTAATACATAAACTAGAGCCATGAAAATTGCTATAAAAAGCGATATTTGAGGTAAAATCATGATTAAAATCCCATCCAGAATAATAAGGATTAAAGCACCCCATAACACCACATCCCATTCTATTGAACTTTCTGTTTCATCCTCAGGCTCATTATAGGTCTGGCTTTCATAATAGATATCTTCCGGATCATGAAGATTCGAATCCTCCTTTAAAACTTCAATTCTTGATTTTATTGGTTTAGAAGAATATTGGGAATTCTTTAGAGCTTCCCCGCAATTTTTGCAAAATTGAGAGCTGTCTTCATTTTTCTCTCCGCAGTTTGAGCAGTAAACCATGATTTCATCCTGATCTTATAATTTGATTTTAAGTAAAAGCTTTTTTTATAAAGAATTACTATTTTATCAAGTTTAGGTATATTAATTAAAGTTTATGGATATAAGTCTACTTATCTTTAATTCCCATTACTTATGATTATGAGCTTAATTATTTTACTAAATGTAAAAATTAATTATTGATTATTCACCATGGAACAATTATAAGCTAGTTTAAAATTATAATATTTTCCCAGGATTAGGAGAAAAATTTCGGCATTGGAATAATATGGAGGATAGCCGTAATGGAAATTCTATTCCGAGGTATTTTGAATAAGTAAGGTGCAATATGAAAGTTATAGATAGTTTAGAGAATTTTAAAACATTGGAACTTATGGAAAAGGCCAATAAAATCCATTTAAAACGGCATGGTAAAGATATAACCCTGGAAAGGGCCGTTTTTCTTTCCTGGTGGTGCGATAAAGGGGATTGTGCCTTTTGTTATATGAGTACCCAGAAGCCCAAAATTAAAGATCCTTTGAAGGCCCGTAGAAGTATTAATTCCATTTTAGCAGAAGCAGAGTTATGTAAACGTTTAGGATGGAACATAGAATTTTTATCAGGAGGCTATGGATCTTTTAGTACCTCTGAAATAAAAAAAATAGCCAGCAAAATATATGAAATCACCAGCCATCCGGTATGGTTAAATACCGGTATTAGTACAAATCTGGCAGAATATGGAGAAGAAATAGTAGGAATTACCGGGGCAGTGGAGGTAGTTAACCCCAAACTGCATGATAAAATTTGTCCCAGTAAAAGTCTGGAAGATATAGAGAATATGCTTGCTATGGCCGGTGATCTGGGATTTAAAAAAGCAATAACTATCATTTTAGGATTGGGGGAAACCCCTCATGATCTTGAATATTTATTTGAAATGATAAGAGATGGGGGAATTCAGAGAATTACTTTTTATTCCTTAAATCCCCACCCGGGCACACCCTATGAGAACCAGCCCTCCCCCGCGTCTTTGTATTATGCAGGGATAGTGGCCGCCGCCAGGATTACGTTCCCTGATCTGGAAATAATATGTGGGACCTGGATAGATAACCTGGCCAATATAGGGCCATTAATTCTTAGCGGTGCCAATGGTTTGACCAAATTTCCGCTTTTTAAAATGTTTGGAACCCGTTATGGGAAGAGGGTGGAGGAAGAAGTATTCTGGTCTGGAAGAAATCTAAAAGGAACTTTCAGTGATTATAATTTATTATTAGATAATTCCAGCACCTCCCCTGAATTGGATTCTTATGTAAAAAGATACATTGATAAGTGCCTTAATAACAAATCTCTAAGTGAGTAAATAAAGGGATTAGTACCATAAATATTAATCCTTATGCATAAGAGTACTTACATACCTCGTGCTAAATTTAATATAATCTATAATAACTGCTTTAAATTTTTATAAGAGGAGGAATTGCCATTAAGATGAAATGCGGATTGGAAATTCACGTTCAACTGGAAACTGATTCTAAGCTCTTTTGTGATTGTCGCACTAATTACCAGGATACCCCGGCCAACACTAATATTTGCCATGTTTGTTTGAATCAACCAGGGGCCAAGCCCTATCCCACCAATGAGAAAGCTCTGGAAGGTGCCCTTAAAATTGCATTGATGTTAGACTGTAAGATAGCCAAAGAAGTCACCTATTTTATGCGAAAGCATTATAACTACCCTGATCTTTCATCTGGTTATCAACGTACCAGCATACCCATTGGATATGAAGGGGATCTTAATGGGGTAAGAATCCGGGAAGTACATATGGAAGAAGACCCTGGACAGTACAAACCAGATACTGGTACAGTAGATTTCAATCGTTCTGGAATTCCATTAATAGAAATTGTAACAGAACCCGACATGAAATCTCCTGAAGAAGCTCGTAAATTCCTTAGAGAACTAATAAGAGTATTGGAGTACAGTGGAAATGCCCGTGGAGAAGGGACCATGCGTGCAGATGTTAATATATCCCTGGAAGGGGGTAAAAGGGTGGAAATTAAGAATGTTAACTCCATCAAAGGAGCTTACAAAGCTCTTAAATTTGAAATGGTTCGGCAAAAGAATTTACTAAAAAGAGGGGTTGAGGTAACACAGGAAACCCGTGCCTTTCTGGAAGCACAAATGATAACAGTTTCTATGAGACTAAAAGAAGAAGCTGAAGATTATCGATATATACCTGATCCAGATTTGCCCCCTATGAAATCAGATGACAGTCAGGTGCAGGGTATCAAAGAAAAAATGCCAGAGCCGCCTCATATAAAAACCAAGAGATTTATGGAAGAATACCATCTGGCGGAAGAACATGCTAAAGTATTGACCTCTGAATTAGAGCTGGCAGATACTTATGAAGATGTTGTAAAGGAGATTGAAGCTGAATTTGCTGCATTATGGATGAGAGATGAATTAAAAAGGGTCATTTATTACAATAAAATGACTTTCCAGGAAAGTGAAATAACAACTTCCCAGATAGTAGAACTTTTGCAGATGCTTCAGAACAAAGAAATCACCGCCAAAGCAGGAAAGCGTATCATAGAACAGCTCCCCCATAGTTCTAAAAGTCCCCGGTTTATAGCAGAAGAAATGGGTCTGGTGGGAATTGTTAATGAAGATGAAGTATTAAATGCGGCAAAAAAAGCCATTGAAGAAAACCCTGCAGCAGTGGAAGATTATCATCAGGGAAAGAAAGCATCCATGAATTTCTTAGTTGGGCAGGTGATGAAATTAACCCGAGGAAAAGCAGAACCTGGAAATACGGTGAAAATATTGCGTGATTTGCTTAAGTAAGAATTCCAGCAGTAGTTGATTAGTTATGGCCAAAAGTATCTTAAATCTTCTGATGTGGCATCCAGAAAAAAAATTATCAACCTGTAAAATAACATATATCCATCGAGGCAGCCCTTACAATTTAAAAACCGTTCCGGGTTCTAAAATAAAAAAAATTGAAAAAGGATTTTTGGTTCTAAAAGAAGATATACAGATACCTTATCATCGCATAATAAAGATTGAGTGTCCAGATAATTTAATATGGAAAAAATGTGTTTCTAAAAGTAATATTTAATTGAAGGGATAAATATGAGTAATAAAGCCCTGGTAAAGGACTACATGACTAAAGAGGTTATCAGTGTTAAAGCAGAAACCCCTAATGCCAAAATCATTCAGCTAATGAAGGATACTGGACACGATGGATTCCCAGTAGAGGAAAATGGTGCTGTAATTGGGATGGTTACTGCTTTTGATCTACTCTTAAAAAGAAGGGACAAATCAGTGCAGGACATCATGTCCACCAATCTGGTGGTGGCTAATCAGGATATGTCCATTAATGATGCTGCCCGGGTAATGTTTAGAATGGGAATATCCCGACTGCCCGTTATAAATAAAAAAGGAGATTTAGTGGGCATTATAACTAATACCGACATTGTAAGATCCCATATTGAGCGTTCCACCCCGATGAAAGTTAATTATTTTAAAAAAACTCTGGAACAGCTCTATGGTATTCAAACTCAAATTAAAAGAACTAAAGTGCCCACTAAAAATCTTCGTCCTACCCAGAACAAGGTTTTTGCTGATGAGCTCCAAGGAAGAACATATGAACTAAAAAGAGGGCTGGCTGAGCCTACTATTGTGGTGAAAACAGGTGATCGTTACGTGCTGGTAGATGGGCATCACCGTACTCTAGCTGCCCTGAAATTAGGATGTAAAGAAATAGATTCTTATGTAATATATCTGGATCAGGAAATAAAATTGGGAATGGAGAAAACTGCGGATTTAAATGGAATATACTCCTTTAAAGACATAGAAATAATAGATGATGCCCAGCACCCGCTTATTGCTATAACCCGCAGTATGAGAAAAAGTAAAATGAACAATAACCATCGATTAGGCGGAGAATAGTAATGAATAGTAAAGATGTATTAGAAGAAATTTATGAAGTTTTAAAAGACCGTCGAGATCATCCTAAAGATTCATATACTTCCCAATTGATGCAAAATGATAAAAAATCTGCAGAAGATAAAATACTGGAAAAAATTGGAGAAGAAGCTACTGAAGTTATAATCGCTTCTAAAAATGATGAAAGATTGGTCCAGGAATCGGCTGATTTAATCTTCCACACCATTTTATTGCTGGTTTATAAAGGAATTGAACTGGATGACCTTTTAGATGAATTTAAAAGTCGAAGAAAGTAATTAGGAATATAGGAGATATTTCAGGGGAAAAATTCATTAACTATTTTTTTTGTTTCACTTAACCATGCCTTACGTTCTTCAGGAGTACTGCCGGATATGGTGCGAAAAATTTTTCGATAAACCTGATAAACTCCACAAAAGTCAAAAACACAATCTTTCCATATTCTCTCCAGGGGATCACCAAATACTTCTATTTCCCGTTTCTCAGGAGTATTAGAAGTATTGAACACCAGGGCTGTTTTTATTTTTAAAAGTCCATGGGGAACACCCGACCCATCATCACCCTCATCAAATTCGTAGGCTATGCCTGAGCGAAGCACTCGATCCATCCAGCCTTTTAATATGGCCGGTGGTTGGCCCCACCAGTTAGGATGGATTATGATTAGGCCTTCTACTTTTTTTATTTCTTCCCGGTGTTGAATAACCAGATAATCTTTAGTTTTACCATTAGCCAGTTCCGTTCCAGTTAAAATAGGATTGAATTTTTCTTTATAAAGATGGTGAGCGTAAACATGGTGCTGGTTAGTGTGCAATGATTTAATCACGGTTTGATATAGAGCATGATTAAAACTTTTTTCATAAGGGTGGGCCACAATTACCATTATCTCCATTTGAATCAATCTCCCTCATTTATTTTCGGGCTACCGCCTTAAAAAAATTATAAAAGAAAGTTCCATCTTTCTCGGCAGATTTATGCAAGTCTTCCATACCCTGATCCCATTCTCTTTTTTTTATTATCCCTGAGTCTATTGCCTGATTTTTCAATCCTTCCACCATGGCAATTATGGTCTTTTTTATGAATCCCTCCCCCATGTGGGGTTGGCTATTATCCACATAGACCACCAGGGGAGTTACCACTATATCCTCAAAACCAGCCTCACTTAAAATAGGATAAAGTTTCCTTCCCAGCAGCGGATCTCCACCTAAATCTTTCTGGGCTTTAATTAAATATTTCCATGTCTTTAAAGCCTGTTCACTTTCTGGATGGAAGTAGCAGGATCCATGATCCCCTTCAATAACCGTGATTGTTCCTCCGGGTTTTAGAACTTTATTAAGTTTTTTCAAGGTTTGAATCGGGTCCAGAGTATGCTCTAAGACAAAGCAGACAAAAATATGGTCAAAACTTTCTTTCTCAAAGGGAAGATCCATAATATCTGCTTTTACAAATTCAACATTTTTTATTCCCTCTTTTTTAATAAGACTTCGAGCCTGATTTAAGGATTCTTCAAAAAGATCTATGGATATAATCTGGGCATCTGGACTGTTTTTAGCCAGCAATATAGTTTGAGCACCTACTCCACAACCTGCTTCCAGTACTCTGCTGCCTGCAGGGAATTTAATATTATTATGAAGTAAATCAGACAAAGTTTTTGCCTGATCATGAAGTCTGGTAGCTTCCTCATTAGAATATCCATGTACATAATCATTTTTCATGCTTTAAACCTGATTTATTTTAATATTGTTTTAGATAAAAAGTACGGGTTAAGTCAAGCCCCGGGTGAATAACTTATACCTGGCTTCATTTATACATTAGAACATTTTTAAGTATTTTATAGTCCAGATCATTAATTTTATAATCAAAAAAGTCAATAACTTCACCGGATTCCAGATAACGGGATAAATCCCTACTCTGGATATTAATTGCATAACCCTGATTTAGGATTCCCATAGTTTATTTAAGTCAGAGTAAGGATATATCCAATCAGTTTTAACAAATTCCAAGAGCTGATCTTTTTTTAGATATTTAAGAGATTTCTGGATAGCTTGCAGACTTGAAAATAACAGTAAAGTAGGTAAACTAACCCTTTCCACTCCACATTCAACCAAATCCCCGATGGAGAACTGATTAATATTATAATTCATACCGGCTGCAATACTCACCGGGCCTTCTACTTCTGATTTTATTTTTTTAACTTCATCAAGAGTTTCTACATAGGGAATAAATGCCAGATCCGCCCCGGCCTCCAAATATTTGTTGGCACGATTAATTGCAGTTTTCAGTCCTTTATTTCTATTTTCTGTAGATTTTAAAGCATCAGTACGACCGTTAATTATAAATTCAGGAAAATCAAGAGCTATGGAAGTTTCTCGGGCTATTTTAATCTTTTTAATCATTAACTCCTCATCCACCAGAGTCAGAGGATAATTAAAATCAGGGATCTGATCTTCAATATTAAGACCCGACACCCCTACCCGAATAAACCGGTTTACAGTTTCTATTACCTTTTCAGGACCCCCATATCCATCTTCAGCATCAGCCATAACCGGTATATTCACTGCATTAACAATGCATCGTGTCCACTCTAAATTTTCATCCAGAGTCATCTCACTTTCCTTTTTATAGCCCGCTACTGTAGAAAAACTAAATCCTGAACATTGAACCGCTTTAAAGCCTGATTTTTCAATTAATTTAGCACTGATGGCGTCATAAGCATCAGGCATTATTAGTGTTTTTCCTGAATTTAAAAGCTTTTTTAGTTCATTTCGATCCATAATATCCCTTTTTACCTCAGATAGGGGGACAGTCTTTAGCCCCTTTAAGCCATGAATAATTTCATTAGTTAATTCTATAATTAGATGGTGGCAATAACCAGCATTTCATAATCTTCAGTATCCAGTGTATTTTCTCTGCTGAAATTGCCTAATTCACACCCATGAATATCTATTTTAGAAAAATTTAGAGATTTTAAAAGCCAGGTTATCTCTGAAGGAACATAGTATCTTTCATTACATTCCAGGGTCATCACTTTACCATCATCGTCTTTTATATCCAGCTGGCATTCATCCCTGAAGGTCATTAGATTAAATTTATTTTCTGAATTAAGTTGAGTGGTGGAATTAGAATTTATAAAGTCTTTTACAGAATGGAATAAAGGATAAAGACCATTTAAAGTTGTAAAAATTAATTTTCCTGGAGTTTTAAGTGCCCGCGCAGCATTTTCTAAAATCTGAAAGTTCATTTCATCAGTTTCCATTAATGGAAAAGCCCCCTCACAAATCATGATTACCAGATCAAATTCATCCTGGAAGGATAGATTACGGGCATCAGCTGAAATAAAATCAATTTCAACACCGGCCTCAGATGCATTTTTTCGCGCTCTATTCAACATATTTTCCGATAAATCAACCCCAGTTACATTATATCCTCTTTTAGCAAGTTCTATGGCATGTCTACCGGTACCGCAACCTATATCCAGTATTTTTGTTTCCTTATTTTGATTAATTTCCATCTCAATAAAATCCACTTCTCCACTGGTGCCGTGAACAAAAGATTCGGATTCATATTTTTTTGAATAATTAGAAAATAATTCTTGATACCATTTTTGCATTTTATCACCGTTTTAACTAATTAGGCCACAGCCCTAAAAAATATTTTATTTATTCCAGGACTAATAAGATTAAGGGAGTGAGTTATATAGATAAATTTTTTAAATTAGCTGTTGAAGAAGCTATAAAAGGGTTAAGTGAAGGAGGAATTCCTGTTGGTTCTGTTCTGGTACATGACCAGATAGTGCTTGGTAAGGGCCATAATCGACGCCTGCAGGATGGGAGTGTTATTTTACATGCCGAAATGGATGCTCTGGAAAATGCAGGTAGATTAACAGAAAATATTTATTCAGAATGCTCACTCTACACCACTCTTTCTCCCTGTGTAATGTGCAGTGGTGCGATATTACATTATAAGATTCCCCGAGTTATAGTGGGAGAAAATAAAAATTTTAAAGGTGAAGAAGAACTTTTAAAATCCCGAGGAGTCAGGATAAACGTTTTACAGGACCCTGATTGTATTAAAATCATGTCAGACTACATAGCTGCTAATCCCAAATTATGGCAAGAGGATATTGGAATAAGTTAGTTTCAATGACCCTGAAAAAGGATAAAGGAAGAAATTTGAGCTGTTTTAAAGTAAATAGTTTCAACAAGTTACAATAATTATTTCACATCATTCTATTCTTTAGGAAATTAATGGAATTCCGGAAATAATCCTTTCATGTATTTATTATACTAGAACAATACACTAAACTGACGAATCATGTTTTCTATTTTTTTATCCACATCCCCTCGCCAGACCAATATATCAGTTCCCACGATTTTGCCTTCTTTAGACTGGCAGATCTTTTTCATTTTACCAATGGCCTGATTGCCCCCGGTCCAATTAAAGGGAAGTGATTTAGTAACAAAAAGAGCTATTTTTTTATTTTCCACAAGTGGAATCTGATCCAGATAGGAAGCCATGGCCGGTGCTAGAGTAAATGCATGCACCGGAGAACCGAATATCAATCCATCGTATGGAGTAATATCAGGTATATTTTCCAGATCTACATTTTTAGCACGGGGGGCTGTTTCCCCCCGGATTGTTAACCGTTCCAATTGTACTTCATGCCCCTTTTCTATCAGTTTTTCTTTAAGTTTTAAAGCAGTTAAATACGTATTTTCCGTTTGAGAGTAAATTACTATCCCAATTTGCATAACTTAAAACACCCCTTTTACAGCTATATTTATAAAATAAGCATAATATAATTTTCATTAATAAATATGGTTTTTAAACATGTTAGTAAATGATTTACTCCAGTAAGTATTTAGGGTGAAATAATGTTCGATGATAGTTTTAAAAATAAAAATATGGTTCCAAACACTTCCAGTATTCTCAAATATTGTGGTCCATGGGCAGAAAAACTATTAGAATGTGTAAAGAAGTATAGTAATGATTTGGAATGGAAATTCTATTCTAAAAAAATGGGATGGACTTTGAAGCATCTATTATCAGGTCAAACACTTTGTTTTATTCAACCGCATGATGGAGATATTGAATTTGTGATTAACCTCAATAAAAAGGATGAAGAGAATATAAAGGAATCTGCGCAAATTAAAGCGCAGGTGAAGAGGGAAATAGAAAATTTAAGGCAGTACCAAGAAGGTAAGTCTTATAGATTCATGGTGGGTAGTAGTGCAGATCTGGAATTGGCTCAGCAGTTAATGAAAATCAAGTCCAGACACCTAGTTAAAAAGAATTAACTATAATCCCTGAATCAGAGTATTATTAATAGATTAGCTTAATTACTCACTATAAGGTATTATATTAGTTCATAGCATATATTCCATGTTTAATACTCCTTTTTCTCCACCAAACCAGGGTATTCTATTTTTATTAAATACCTTGAAGCCCATTTTTTGGTATAACCTATAAGCCCCCTTATTGTCCAGATCAACATCCAGAACAACCCTTTCAAAACCATTATTTTTGGCAATTATACATGACTCCTCCAGAATAAATGAACCTATTCCCTTACCCCGGGCCAATTCATCCACCGCCACACAGGCCAGATAGAAATCTGATTTATTTAAATCAGCCAGAAAATGATTATCCCACCATTCCATCAGTGAAAATTTAATAACATCCCACCAATTGAAGTTTTGGCGTAGAATTTTCATTTCATCCATTTTTTCTGATTCCGGGCCACAAGAATATACCATTATCCCCTGCACCTCATCTGAAGCTGCAGGAGTAACCACTTTTATTCTTTCATGGCCCAGAGTATTGTTACCAGAGCGAACTAGTTTTTCAATTTTATGAGCCGTGTTTTCTTTATTTTTAAAAAAAAAGTTGAATAAATTAGCATCTGTTTCGTAAATTAATTCAGCCACTTTAAAGGTGTCATGCTTATTAAAATCAAGTTTTTGCATCTTCATTGTTTCATTCATGAAAAAATCCACTCATTAATTTAAGTAAAATTATTAGTTCTAACCTAATAAATAGGTTAAATCTAAGAAGGAGTATTATGAAAATTATTCATTAAACATTTTTGATGATTGTTTATCTAGTTATAATGGACAAATTGTACTTATTTACTTTTTTAGATATTATCTGCCTTTTATATTCTGTTTTTAAATTTTAGTGATATAATATTCTGATTCAGATTAATTATTGAATTAAAATAAATAAAGATAAATATTAATGACCTTAAATGTTAAGATATTGATACTTTTGAGGGCTAATATGGCGCTTTATGAGAAAATAAAAGAAATAGCAGAAAATGATGGTGTAGAGTTTGTGGGTGTAGCTGATTTGACCCCTGCCCGGGAATTTATTCAGAATTATGCTCAAGATATGCTGGATTCTTATCCCAAAGCCATAACTCTGGGTATAAGGCTACTGGATGATGTAATTAACCCTTTAACTTTAAAAGAAGAAAAAGCAGTGGCAGTTAATTATTTGCATGCCTATGAAATAACCAATCAGCGACTGGATATCATTTCCTATAAGATAAGTAATTTTCTGCAAAAAGAGGGTTTTAGGGTTTTGCCTATTCCTGCTTCTAAACGTTGCGATGATGAGCGTATAGCTGCTCTTTTTTCCCATAAATTAGCCGCCCACCTGGCAGGTATTGGATGGATTGGTAAGAGTTGTTTATTAATAAGCCCTGAAGCAGGGCCCCGGGTTAGATGGATAACTGTATTAACTGATGCTCCTCTGGAAGCTACCGGAACTCCACTGGAAGATTCCTGCGGAGATTGTAATAAATGTGTAGATATTTGTCCGGTTAATGCCTTTAGTGGAAGACCATTTAAAGCAAATGAACCTCGTGAATCCCGCTATGATGCCCATAAATGTGAAAAATATTTTGAAGACCTGGAAAAATCAGGAGAAATGCCAGTTTGTGGACTTTGTATTCACGTTTGCCCCCATGGCCAAAAATGAACAGATCTTTTTAAAAAATATTAATGTCTGGATAAAAGAATTAAAAAAAGAGCATATAAAAAATAAATAAAGGTTTAAAAACCTTTATTCTTCTGCATCTAACATTTCACCGTAACTAACTTCTATTTCACAGCCTTTAGGGCCACAACAGAAATGTTGTAAATCAAATTTTGCTTGCATTTTTTCACCTCGATAAGCATTACAATATACCATAGGTACCAATAGTATTTAAAGTTAGTACTAACACGAATAATACATAGGTATCTTTATGATACATACTTACAAAAGGTATACTATGAACTGGAGGAAGGATCATGGTACTTTGTGAGGATATAGATGAAGAAAAAAGCGAAGAATACATCTGTGCAGTGGAGTCTGCCATTAATGAAATTGGTGGAAAATGGAAACCGCTGACACTTTACACTTTAAAAGAAGGTAAGCTTCGTTTTAGTGAGATTAATAGAAAAGTACCTGGAATTACCCCGCGCATGCTTACCAAAACTCTTAGAGAGCTGGAAAATGATTCTATAATCCATAGGAAAGTATTCCCTCAGGTACCGCCCCGGGTAGAATACAGTCTCACCCCTAAAGGAGAATCCGTTATTCCGATTTTAGATTCATTGTGTGAATGGGGAAAAGAGTACTGTGAATAGGAGAGGATTAAAAAATTATTTTTGCAGGGATTGATTGGCGACTGCTAGTGCAAAAACTGCTGCTCCAAAGCCATTATCAATATTTACCACGGCTATGCCGGGAGCACATGACTGAAGCATAGAATAAAGTGCAGTAAAACCTTCCTGGGATACTCCATAACCTATAGAGGTTGGAACTCCCACCACAGGAATATCAACCATTCCCGCCACCACCGAAGGAAGTGCACCCTCCATTCCCGCCACCACTATTAGAATCTGTACATTTTCCTCTACCATTTTTCTTAAATGGGGAAAGAGACGGTGAATGCCCGCTACTCCCACATCATAAGCCACCAATACCTCACACCCTGCTTCATGGGCAACTATCCGGGCTTCTTCTGCCACACTTATATCTGAAGTTCCTGCAGTAATTATTCCTATTTTACCTGCCGGTGATTTTGTTTCTTCTTTGCTTTTTATAACCAGAATTCTTCCACGAGGATGATATTCAATAATGAATCCACGGCTATTGAGAGGTTCTATTTCTTTTTTAATTTTTTCAAAACGTTCTTCTTCCAGTCGAGTTACCATCAGGTGATGATTATCCATACAATTTAAAATAATCTCTACTAGTTCCTTATCCTGCTTTCCAGGGGCAAATATGGCTTCAGGAAATCCAGTGCGTGATTCCCGTGAAAGGTCAATTTTGGCAAAGTCTTCTACTTCTTTTATTTGATTTAATTTGATGAGTTTTTCTGCATTCTTCAGAGAAAGTTCACCATTTACTAATTTCTCCAAAATTTGTCTCATGTTTTATCAACTCTCCTAGATGAATATATAAGGAGGAATATTTAAAAAGAGTGATAAATACACTTGAAACCCATGTGTGAAAAAAGACCAAATGAAGATTAAAATAGATTCATTCCTATTTAATGATTGAATTTAAATAAAAAAGGTAATTATATTGATTTTATTTTCTAAAGAGAATTGATTAAAATTAAATGGGATATAAGAGGTGTGAAATTGGTTAAAGCACGCATATTAGTGGAAGGAATTGTGCAGGGAGTTGGTTTTAGACCCACTGTTTACCGGCTAGCCAAAAAATCTAATCTTCCCGGTTATGTGCGTAATTTAGGGAATATTGTAGAGATTGTACTGGAAGGGAATACACCAGCCATAGAAAAATTTGTGAAAAATTTAAAATCCCGGGCCCCTCCCATATCTAAAATCTCTTCCTTGAAAGTGGAATGGTTAGATAATGAAGAAAGTTATTTAGATTTTGAAATAAGAGAAAGTTCTTCTGATTTTTCAGGATCATCAGTCATACCTTCTGATGTTGCTACCTGTGCTGCCTGTTTAGAGGAATTACATCAAGAAAATAATAGAAGATACCATTATCCATTTACTGCCTGTGCAGACTGTGGGCCACGTTTCACCGTCATCCAATCAGTTCCTTATGATAGAGAAAGAACCAGTATGGAGACATTTCCCTTATGCCCCTCCTGTGAAAAAGAATATCGTGATGTGGAAAATAGACGATATCATGCCGAAGCGACTTGTTGCAGTGAGTGTGGGCCTTCTGTTTTCTTATATAAAGAACAAAAACTGGAAGTAGATAACCCTGTAAAAAAAGCAGCCCAACTGCTGGATAAGGGGAAAATATTGGCCATAAAAGGCATAGGTGGAACTCACCTGGTATGTAATGTTAATCAGGAAGATGTCGTCATAGAAATGAGAAAAAGATTAGGGCGTTTTAACCAGCCCTTTGCCTGTATGTCTCCTGATCTTAAAACCGTCCAAACTTTTGCCCAGGTATCAAAGCTGGAACAAAAGGCCCTGGAATCCCGAAGAAGACCCATTGTGGTATTAAAAAAAAGTGAAAATTATGACTTTGCCCCTTCAGTAGCTCCGGATCTGCATAACATAGGGATTATGCTGGCCTATTCCGGGCTTCATCATCTTCTCTTTAGCCACAGCTCCCAACCAGCGTATATCATGACTTCTGCTAATCTACCCGGAGAGCCCATGTTAATCCATAATCATGAAATTATGGAAAATCTGGAAGGTGTTGCTGATTATTTCCTCTTACATGATCGGGAGATAATAAACCGCTGCGATGATTCAGTGGTACGTTTTAGAGGAGATGATATGGCCTTTATTCGCCGTTCAAGAGGATATGCTCCAGAACCATATGATCTATCCTCCCTAACACAAGACCTGACAGTCCTGGCTTTAGGTCCTGAAATAGATGTTACTTTTTCTCTTTTAAAGCAAGGTCGCTGCTATTTATCCCAGCATATAGGGGATACCACTAAATATGCCACCTACCTGTATCTGCAGGAAGCCATAGAATACCTGCTGGATATAACCAAAACAGAAACTGTGGATATGGTAGCCTGTGATTTGCATCCCCAATTTTTCACCACCCAGCTGGCAGAAAAATTATCTGAAAAGTTCTCCTGTCCGGTGCTGCCTGTTCAGCACCATCATGCTCATGCTGCCGCTCTTTCAGTGGATGTAAATGAAAGTGAAATGATTTGTATTGCTGCAGATGGAGTAGGATATGGTGCAGATGGAAGTGCCTGGGGAGGGGAAATATTATATACTAATGAAGATTCCTACCAGCGCTTAGGTAGCCTTATGCCTCAAAAAATGGCCGGAGGAGATTTATGTACCCGTTATCCTGCCAGAATGTTATATTCCATGCTTGAGAATCAATATTCGGAAGCTGATCTTTATGAATTAATGGTAAATAATTATAAGGAATACTTCCCCCGGGGAAAACCAGAAATTGATATTTTAAAGCAGCAGCTGGATCGTGAATTTAATGTAGGAATCACCAGTAGTACAGGAAGAGTGTTGGACGCCATATCCACTTCCCTCCATATCTGCGGGGAACGTACTTACGAAGGGGAGTGTGCTATGAAACTGGAATCAGTGGCATTTTATGGGGAAGAAAAGTTCCAGATACCTTTTGAAATAAAAAAAGATCAGGGAAGATATGTGCTGGATACTTCAGTTCTTTTAAAAGGAGTGATGGATAAAATCCAGGCAGGTGAAATGAAAAAGAATATTGCCTTTGCTGCTCAAAAGAGTTTGTCCCATGGACTGGCTGCCCTGGCCATTAAATCTGCTGATAAAAAAGGATTAGAGGTTATTGGAGGATCGGGAGGGGTTTTCTATAATGAAGCTATCAGTCTGGCCATAAAAAATTATGTGGAAACACGTGGATATAAATTTGTTCAGCACCAAAGCTCCTGTGCAGGAGACGGATCAGTATCATTAGGTCAGGCCGCCATAGCTGCTTATAAATATGGAAAATAAGATATTCATAATTTTATATATTTTAAAAGCTATTTAAATAAAAAAGATATTAGTTGAGGTTTGTGGCGAATAAAATATTCCTTAATATCGTTTTAATCCAGGCCCCACAAACAAAAATCAATTAATATGTCCCCTTTCCAGAATTTAAATTAAAATAATTACTTATTTAATCATCCTTAGAACCTTCAATTTCCAATAAAAGATCTTCTGCTCTTTTTTTTAGAGTTTCATATAATCTTATTAGGCTTTTTAATTCTTCTATAGCTTCCCATTGCCCCATACGTATTCTTTTTTCTATGTTGAGTAGTTTTGACCACTCTTCACCTGAAGGAAGTTGTTTCCTGCTCAGGGCTTTTTCAGTAATATCCACTTCAAATGAAGTCTGATTAATGATTATGTTCACAGTAATATCCCGGGACATGTCATAATACTTACGGGGCCTGCCCCTTTCAATCTTTTTGAAAGAAGACCTGAGAATTCCAAGAGATTCCATAGCTCTTAAATGTTCTATAATTGCTTTTTGTCCAATTTCAAGCTCTTTAGATATTTGGCTCACGAATCTAGGTTCTTCTCTTAAAAGAGTAATTATTTCACGCCTTGTACGGCAGCCCATAACATCAAGTATGGCCTCTATATCCATCTCATCAAATGAATTTTCAGTCATCAAACTACTATTGTAGAAAGGTTTATATAACCTTTTGTAACTATAATCATAAGAGGACATAGTATAACCTCTGGTAACTTTAATTCCAGAAAGTTATTTGAAGAGAGAATCATTTTTATTTTATTTAAATCATGGAAAAGGTGAATTAATGTGGGACGATAAGGATATAAAAAAACTCAAAGCTGAATTAAAAGAAAAAGAATCTCTTATAGAAGAAAAAGATAGCGCCCTTCAAGAAGCACTGGTCCAGATAGAAGAAATGGAAAAAAAGCTAAAAAAAAATGAAGAAGAGCTTAATAAAGAAGAAGAAAAAAGTTCAGAATATTATTCTCAATTACAAAGGATACATGCAGATTTTGATAATTATAAAAAACATTCTGCAAAACAACACGCCCATACCATTGATTACGCAACTGAAGGACTTATTTTAAAAATTCTGGATGTTTATCAGGATTTTGAACGTGCTTTAGAGAGTTGTCAAACTGAAAAAGACCTTAGAGAAGGATTAGAACTAATTTACAGCAAACTTAAAACTATACTGGAAAAGGAAGGATTAAAAGAAATACCTGCTCAGGGTGAAAAATTCGATCCATTTAAACATGAAGCATTAATGGCAGAAGATCATTCTGAATTTGAAAATGGTATGGTTATAGATGAATTAAGTAAAGGATACATCTTAAAAGATAAGGTAATTAAATATTCCATGGTTAAAGTTTGTAAAAAAAATGATTCTTAAGAGTTTATTATATTAAAATTTATTAAGAATTTGATTTATAAAAAAAAGACCAAATAAGATATTTTAAAAAAATCAGTGTTTTAAATTAATTTAAATCAATTTAAAGATTTGAGGTGAATTTATGGCAAATAAAAAAGAAAAAATTATTGGTATTGATTTAGGAACAAGTAACTCTGCAGCTGCCGTTCTGGTAGGGGGGAAACCAACCATGGTTCCTGCTGCAGAAGGTGCATCCCAGTATGGTAAAGCTTTCCCCAGTTACGTGGCATTTACTGACGATGGTCAGAGGTTAGTAGGAGAACCAGCCCGAAGACAGGCAGTTACTAACCCCGAAAATACCATCAGTGCCATTAAGAGGAGTATGGGAACCAGCCGTAAGGTAAATATAAAAGGTAAAGAATACACTCCCCAGGAAATTTCCGCATTTATCCTGCAAAAAATAAAAAAAGACGCTGAAAGTTTCTTAGGAGAAGAAGTTAAAAAAGCAGTGATTACCGTACCTGCTTATTTTGATGATAACCAGAGGACTGCTACTAAAGATGCAGGTACCATAGCTGGTCTGGATGTGGTGAGACTGGTAAATGAACCTACTGCAGCCAGTTTAGCATATGGTATTGACCGGGAAGAGGATGAAGAATTAGAAATCCTTGTATTTGATTTTGGAGGAGGTACTCTTGATGTTACCATAATGGACTTTGGAGGAGGAGTTTTTGAAGTTCGATCCACCAGTGGTGATACTAAATTAGGTGGAACCGATATGGATAACGCCATTATGAAGTACCTGGCTGATGAATTCAAAAAGGAAACTGGTATTGACCTCATGGTAGATGACCAGGCTGTGCAAAGGCTAAGGGAAGCTGCAGAAAAAGCAAAAATAGAATTATCCACCACCCTCACTACCGAAATAAACCTTCCCTTTATTACGGTAGCAGCTGATGGTCCTAAAAACTTAATTCAGACTTTAAGTCGGGCAAAACTGGAAGAATTGGTTAACCCCATCATTAAAAAATGTTCCGGGCCCATGGAACAGGCTTTAGCTGATGCTAAAATGAGTAAATCTGATGTGGATAAAATCATTCTGGTAGGTGGACCTACCCGTATGCCTGTAGTTCAGAAATTTGTGGAAGACTTTGTAGGAAAACCTGTAGAACGTGGAATTGACCCTATGGAATGTGTGGCCATGGGTGCTGCTATTCAAGGTGGAGTGCTGGCTGGAGAAATTAAAGATCTGGTTTTACTGGATGTTACCCCCTTATCTTTGGGTATAGAAACCATGGGAGGAGTAGCCACCAAGCTGATAGAAAGGAATACCACCATACCTGCTAAAAAGAGTCAGATATTTTCCACAGCAGCTGATAATCAAACATCAGTAGATATTCATGTCCTTCAGGGTGAAAGACCTATGGCTGCCGATAATTCTACTCTGGGTAGATTCCAGTTAGTGGGAATACCCCCGGCCCCTCGAGGTATCCCTCAGATTGAAGTGAGTTTTGATATTGATGCTAATGGTATCATGAATGTATCTGCCAAAGACATGGGAACCGGTAAAGAACAGGCCATTACCATTACTGCACCTAATAAATTATCTGACGATGAAATAGAACAAAAAGTCAAAGAAGCAGAAATACATGCTGAAGAGGATAAGAAGAAACAGGAAGAAATCGAAGTGCGTAACAATGCAGATTCCATGATCTACACTTCTGAAAAGACCCTGGAAGAACTGGGAGATAAAGTGGATTCTGATAAAAAAGAGTCTGTAGAAAAATTAGTGGCAGAGCTTCGAGAAATGGTAGCTGGAGATGATATTCCAGCCATAAAAGCCAAAACAGAAGAGTTAACCAAATTGGTACAGGAAATAGGTGCCGCCATATACCAGCAAGCTCAGCAAGAACAGGCTCAACAGCAGGGTGAAGCAGGATCACAAGAAGAACCTAAAACTGAAGATGAACCTATTGACGCCGATTATGAGGTTAAGGATTAAATTAAAAGGTGAAATAATCACCTTAATTTATTATTTTTTTATATTGAATTAAGCAACATATGGACTAAAATCATTTTATACTTCAGTAAACTATAATTACTATTTACCGTGATTAATATTAATTTATGATTCATATCATTCTAATTATTAAAATAATTCATCCCCAATCAATCTAATTCAGGTGAAAAATATATGGTAGAAAAGCGTGATTATTATGAGGTTCTGGGCGTAGATAAAGGATCCGATAAAAAAGAGATAAAAAAGGCCTATAGAAAACTGGCTATGAAGTATCATCCAGATGTAAGTGATGATGCTGAAGCAGCAGATAAATTCAAAGAAATCAGTGAAGCCTATGCTGTACTATCTGATGAAGAAAAAAGAAGTACTTATGATCAGTTTGGACACTCCGGGATGAATGGATTTTCCCAGGAAGATATTTTCAATAACATCAACTTTGATGATATTTTCCGGGGTTTTGGATTTGATGTTGGAAATATTTTTGATATTTTTGGATTTGGAGGGGGTCACCGGCAGGGACCGCAAAGAGGTAGAGATGTCTACTATGACATGGAAATAGCTCTTGAAGACGCAGCTGCCGGTTTAGAAACCGATATTCAGGTCCCTCATACTAAAACCTGTCCGGTCTGTGATGGTTCCCGGGCTGAGCCCGGTACCGGTACCCGTCAATGTGAAAATTGTGGTGGAAGCGGGCAGGTACGGCAAATAAACAACACCTTCCTGGGTCAGATGGTAAATATACGCCCCTGTCCTACCTGTCAGGGGGAAGGAAATATTGTGGAAGAACCATGCAAAAACTGTCATGGGCAGGGAATTGTAAAACAAACCAGTAGTATCCATATCAAAATACCCCCAGGTGTTGAAACCGGTTCCCGATTAAGAGTACCTGGTGAAGGAGAAGTGGGACCCCATAATGGTCCTCCTGGTGATCTTTATGTTATGATAACTGTAAAAGATCACAAATTATTCCAGAGAGAAGGGGCCAATCTGTACTATGAAAAACAAATAAGCTTTGTCCAGGCCGCTCTGGGAGATAATGTGGAAATTCCCACTTTGGAAAGACCAGTTGATTTCAAAATACCCTCAGGAACCCAAAGTGGAACTACCTTTAGATTGAAAGGTCAGGGAATGCCCCATCTACGTTGGAGCGGTAAAGGAAATCTTTATGTGAAAGTTAAGGTTGTTACTCCCCGTAAACTAAATCCCAAACAGAAGGAGTTATTGCAGGAATTTGCAGATATTAGTGGGGATGAAATAAAAAGTGATGATAAAGGATTCTTTGACAAGGTTAAGGATGCCATCAGTCATTGAATAATATAGCTTTATACTTCTATTAAAAAGAAGATAAAAGCTAAACCCCTTATTTAATTTTAGTTGTTTTTAATTAAAATAGTAGGGTTTTCTAAATCCATTAATTGATGTTACGATATGCACATATATCGCAACATTCTAATCTAATTCATCAGAAAACCTAAATTTAATTCTTTTAAACTTATTTTATTACACTGTATCCGGATAGTTAAAAATAGAATTTAATTAATTAACTTTTTTTTGTTTTTAAATCCGGGGCATTATTATATTTCAAAAAATAATGGAAAAATAAGGAAGCTACACCCAGCTTTAATAACCCTGAGAGTGAATTTTCTAAAGTTAAACCCATATTAAATGAGGAATAAATGGATTCTAATCCAATTATAAGGGAAAAAAGACCAATGATGAAAAAAGAAATTGGTTTTTTAACAAGCCGGGTCAATATGCCTGAATAAAGTGGCTCAAGAGCACTTAAAAAAGTTAAACTCCCTATAATAGAACTGATAATAGACCCTATAAATCCTAAACCGGCTATTAAAGGAATGAGTAGTGGATTTATAATCACCAGAATTACGATTAAAGCAGCGAATAACAGCCGGAATCTGCTTTCTTTTTCCAATTTTTGTTCCATGTCATGGAATAGATTCTTGCTTCTTTTTTTATTATTTTTAAGGTCCTTTTTGATTTTATTAACTATATTACTTAATTTTTTCAATAGGGAAGACATAAACTCCATGAATTAAAATTATCTTGAAAGGGGATAAATTTATGGCCAATAGGACTAATATATAATCACCGCAAAAATGATTATTAGTGGAATTTATTTCTAAAAAAGAGGGAGTAATATGACTGAAAATGATGATAAAAAGTTGGTGGTGCCCCCTACTCAGGAGAATAAACAAAAATGCCTTTGTCCGGATTGCCCCTCCTATAACCAGTGCATGCAGGATAAGGGAGAAGTTTTATTTTGCAGTTCTGGTGCAACCAGCTGTGAGCTGGAAAAATGGGGTTGTCCCTGTGTAAGATGTCCAGTGCAGTTAGAATATCATAATATTGGTTTATTTTACAGCGAAAAAGGGGCTCTAAAGAAATAAAAGCCATTATTTAGGAGTTAACTTTAAAAAAATCTAAAATTAGCCTTAATAGTGATACTTCTTAAAATTAAAGAGTGATGGCATGCCGGGAGTAACCCACCTCCTGTTTCGGCAGCATTCATCTAGGCGGACTACCTCTGCCTCATACAGTTTTCATCAGCAGCATTTGCCCTTGCATCCCACGGATTGGCCGTTTCACCGTTCCTTTTAGTGTCTTTCTGCTTCTTTAGATGAAGCTTCATTTTCATTCACCAAAAGACGTTTCGTTTCTGCTCCAGAGTCCAGCTTCTCAGCAGGTGCCTCACAGCACCGTGGATCTGTGTGATGGGTGGAGTTTCCTCAGTTTGAACCCTTACGGGAAACCGGTGGCTGCCCTTCGGCTTGCCATCAATCTAAAACCTTAAATTAGTATATTCTCTATTAAAATTGCAGGTTTATAAATGTTACTTCTATTTTAAAATTCCTGCTTATAGTTGATCTTTCAGGATTTACAGTTTATGATAAAAAGTAATGAACTTAAAGTAATATATAAAAGGATTAAAACTAAAAAGATCATTGCACCGTAATTATTTTAAATGGATTTAGTTATTTTAAAAATAATAAGAAAAATAGCGGGGCCTAGATTTGAACTAGGGCTCTCGGGGTTATGAGCCCCGCGGGATCACCAGACTACCCCACCCCGCTGTAACTTAACATTAGTGGTATTCCTATATAAAGCTTTGCCCCATGAATCATAAAATTAGAAAAAATTGAAGAAATTATTCTTCAGGTTCTTCCAGAGCTTTCAGTCTCTCATCAATAGAATCCAGTTTTTTATTGGTAAATCCGCGATATTCATTGAATCTTTTTTCCAGTGAGTCGATATCCCTGGTAACCACATTCATTCGTTTTTCCAGGCCTTCAATATCAGTTTTGGTGGCTAATGACCAGTCTTCTATTAATTCATCACTTTTTTCATCTAGAAAAGCGTCAATTTTATTGGATAAAATATCGGTACTGATAGGAACATCTTTTACTTTGCCCATTATTTTATCACTTACTCCAGATACTTTTTCTCCTACTCCTGACATTTTTTCACCAACACCTGAGAATTTTTCACTTGCTTCAGAAACAGTTTCCTGTCCACTAACCTTATCTCCTAATTCATATACCTGGCTTTTCATCTTGCCCATGCCTGCATAGCCATTATTTTGCAGATAATAATACAGTAGCACTACTATGGCACCGGCTAAAATCAGTATGGCTAAAAGTTCTATGGGAGTCATTAATTATTCCTCCTTAATTTTTTTAGTATTTTTATCCAGCTTTTTTTCTTTTTCTTCAATTTCGTTTAATAGTTTTTGAAGTTTTTTAAATTCACTTTGAGCTTCCAGACGGGCCAGTCGTTCACTGATTTCACTATGTAAAAATCCCACCTCGTGCATAAGATCAGAGGTATTTTTCCGAATTTGGGATAGTTTTTCCTGCTGGTCTTTAGGAAGAGGTATGGTGGTTTCCATCAGCCTTTTAGATTCTAAATCCTTCTCAACCATGGAAATTTTTTTAAGTTCTATCTGCCTATCCATGATAAGAACATCGTTTTGAGTTTCCCTCACCTTTCTCCACTGGACTACCACTACAATTATTGCTATTAAAGCAATTATTCCTATGGCCAATAGAAAAATATTTTGGGGTATTGCTAATAATTCAGCCATTTTTAATTCCCTCCCTTTACTTTTTATTGTAGAAGATATATAAAAATTGCCATAAAGTTGATACTTACTTAATCCCTGTTTTATAAATATTTAGAATAATAATTTTAAATCTATTCCTTTGATTTATAAATGATTTACAATAAATGCCAGATTGAATTTTAAAATTAAGAGAAATTTGTGATATTTATGTTAGAATCTTATGAAAAAGCCGGTGAAATCGTCTCAGAAGTAAGAGATGACGCAGTTAAACTAATTAAAGATGGGATGCCAGTTATAGATTTGATAAATTTTGTAGAAAGTCAGATAATTGAACGGGGCGGGGCACCTGCTTTCCCATGTAATGTTTCAATTAATGAAATAACTGCCCATTATAGCTCTCCTTTTAATGATAAATTGTTGATCGAAGCAGGTGATCTACTTAAATTAGACCTGGGAGCCCATATTAATGGTTACATTGCAGATACAGCTACCAGTATTCTGGTTCCAGGATATGAAGAATTAAATAAAGAGGAATACCCGGAAGAAAAAGTTCATCACCATGAAAAAATGATTGATGCTTCTCATGAAGCACTGCTAAATGCCATCAGTACCATAAAAGACGGAGTTGAAGTGGGAAAAATTGGTGCAGTGGTGGAAGAAACCATTAAAAGTCACGGATTTAATCCGGTGGCCAATTTAACCGGCCATAGTATGGACCAATGGATACTGCACTCTGGTTTGTCCATACCAAATGTAAAGGAAAAGAATAGCCATAAGCTAGAGGAAGGGGATGTTCTGGCCATTGAACCATTTGCCACCGACGGGGTAGGATTAGTTACTGATTTAACACCCACCTACATATTCCGGTTTTTAAGAGATCGGCCTTTACGTATGGTTTATGCTCAAAAAGTGTTAAAAACAATTAAATCACAGTACAAAGTTCTCCCCTTTAGTCCGCGCTGGTTGACTCCTGGTTTTGATGAAAAAAGATTAAATGCAGCCATGCGACTGTTAATTCAGTCCCGGGCAATATATCCCTATCACGTTTTAAGAGAGAAAACCGGGGCCTGGGTAAGTCAGAGTGAACATACAGTAATTGTGGAAAAAGAGGGCTGTCAGATAATAACAGAGTAAGTCCACCTATTCCTCTAATTTTTAATTTCAGTTATATGGGAGTATATTTTTTCTATACCTTCCTCGTTCCCTATTTTTTCATAATAATGTAAAGATTCATTTAAAAATTCCATAGCACTGTCAGGTTTTCCATTGCTTTTCAATATCAGTGCCATATAATACAGGCTTTCCGCAGTATTTTCCAGGTCACTGGATTTTAGAGATAATTTATATGCTTTTTGAAAATAATTATAAGCCCTATCTAATTTATGCTGGTGAAACGCTGTAACCGCCTTAATCATAATATCTGATCTGTTTTTTTCAATTTGTTTCGATTTGTTATAAAAATAAAGGGTCATCATATAAACACAGACCATCACCATGGATCCTAAAATAATTATTGTATCCATAATAATCCTCCAGGAGTAATCCGGAGATAAATAAGATAATTAAAATAAAAAAAAAGAAGAGAATTAGAATGGAACTGGTAATCCCATTTCTTTTCTCTTGTCGATTGTTTTCTGGTTTTTATCCTTCTTCTGAGCAGATAATTTTTCCAGAAGATCCAGACCAGGTTTGACATTGGCCATGTCTTTGGTCTCGAATGCTCCGGCTTCAACTGCTTGTTGGAAGATGGAATTTCCATCATCGGTTCTGGTTATGACTGTGGACCAGCCATCAGGTGAACCTACAGATCCAGTGGATACGTCACCCAGTTCAGCCACATAATCCAGACACACATTACATCCGCTCTGTTCGTAACCATGGGTTTCTTTGAGTGGTATGCTTAAGACGTCATCTTGAGTGTATACCCAGAATTTACCTTTACCGATGTCCATTTTTTCTACCAGTTTGGGGTCAACTCCCATCTTTTCAGATATGAAAGTCTGTAGTGATGCAAATGGGAAGTTTTCCATACAGTAAATACCTACCAGTAATTTTATTTTATCGGCCAGGAATCTGACACCGAAGGGGTAGGACTGCATTTTTCTAATACCCATAGTCTGGCATGGAATAGCCACCGTACCCAATTTTTCAATACCGTACTGTCGAACGGCTTTTTTCAGCATCATCACATTAGGGGAGAAGGTGTACTTGGTACCGGCAGCTGCTATTATTTCATCAGCAGACATGGCTACCATTGGTTCTGGTTTCCAGAAGTCTTCTCCTGGGCCAGCCACTACTGCTCCTTCAATGATTTTTTCTTCCAGGGCAAATGCTAGAAGGCCGGTTACAATTCCTCCATCCTGTGAGACTTTTTGGATTTGTTTATCGGTTGATCTTGCAGAAACTATTTCTTTGTAAGTACCTAAAACCATTTTCTCAACCTCCTATAGTCCTAAGTCCTTTTTGACTTGTTCTTCAGGCCACCAGCTTCGCGGACACTGTACGTAACAGACTCCACATTTAACACAGCGGTCTGTGTTTAATTCTGGTCGGCCCTCGGTCATGTCGAGAGCTCTGGTTTGGCAAGCCATGGCACAGGTTCCACAACCAATACACAGGGCCTGATTCACTACTTTTAGTTGTAGATCGCAACCACATGCTTCAGTCATTCCAGCCAAGTCAATCATGGGCTGTAAGTAGTCCATGTCACCGTTTATTAAAGCTACAACTGTTTTTGCTATAATTTCAGGGGATGGTGGGCATCCAGGTATAGCACAGTCTACTTTAATCAAATCGGCAATAGGCACGAATGATTCATGAGCTGGTTGTGCTTGCTGTCCACCACGGGAGAACCGGGTGAAACATCCGGTAGCAGAGCAGGAACCAAAAGCACATACCATTGCTGCTTTTTCCCTTACTTCCATTAATTCATGCAGGCTGTGTTCGTCCTGCAGACATACAGACCCTTCAACCAGGGCCAAATCCATTTCTGGCATTTCCCATAGATCTACCAGGGTTTGTCCATAAACAATATCCACCATATTGGTGAGTAATTCAGCGAGAATGTCGTAATTTTCACTTAACGACATAACATCTCCAGTACATCCACTTAAATGGATGTAACCAATTCTTGGTTTTGCATTTTCTTCAGCCACTTTTTCAACCTCCTGTTTCGAAGCTCCAGTATCTGCTGATTTAGCAGCGTCTGGTTTGGCTTCTTTATCCGGTTTAGCCTCAAATCCTAAAAACTGCTTAATTCGGGCGATCAAACTCATTGCTAAACCCCAATTTCCTTTAAAATTATTTTAATGGCCTTGGGAATAGCTTTTTCAACTGGGGGCGTGAGGCCCATTTCCACATCAGGTGCAGAGACTTCTTTTGGCTTACATCCAATAACCATGACATCAATTTTTTCATTGAGTTCATGTAATGGCTGGTTTACTGGCCAGGAATGCATGTTTTCATATGATCCTTTAGGAATTTCGTCAACTTCAAATTTTCGTAATTCTCCGGGTTCCGCCTTATACTCTACAACATCCACCACAATCATCTTTTTCCATGATTCATGAGGTAATGAAAATACAAAATGAGGGCCTCCCGTACCAGCATCAATAAACATAACATTATCTGGACGTTCTTCTTCATGTTCCTTGAAGTATTCCTCAAGGGCCTCTATAACTGCTGGGCCAAATCCATCGTCTTTAAATAAGACGTTTCCACAGCCCACAACTAAAATCTCCGCATCGTATGGCATGTTATTCCCTTAAACTAGCTTAGAGTCTGACCATTTCATTTTTAATGACACTGTTATCTTCATCGTCTACTACCAGTACGTGAGTAGCACAGGATAAACATGGGTCATAAGCGCGGATAACGTGAGGTCCGTATTCGTGGTGGAAACCTTCAGTTGCTGGACCCATGGTTGGTATATTCCAGGTGGTAGGTACCAGTGCACTGTAGAACTGGGTCTTACCATTAGCTACCTGAGCCATGTGTACATCCAGTCCTCTTGGTCCTTCAATCGCACCGATTCCAAGTTTATTGGTACCGGTTACATCGAAATCAGCTCGTGCAGGAGCAGAAGTGTCCAGTTCATCCAGTATAGCAATAGCCCGTGATAGAGCAGATTTCATTTCTAATGCTCTGGCAACGTGTTGAGCTACTACACCTGTGTCTTTGAATCCGTGGAATACAGATGCTCTTGCTCTTGGACCTACTTCCACATTTACGCCATCATATAATGGGATGGTGGAACATGCCTTTTTAGCAATTTCTGCATCATCATACCAGCTCTCAGGCATGATCTCGGTGAATCTGTCCAGGTCAAATTTAGTTCGGTCACCATACAGGTGGTGGCTGGCCAAAGTAGGCTGACCGTGCACACCTAAACCTTTTGGTAGGCCTTTGTCTGCAACTAAACCAATGATCAAATCAACGTGTTCATCTAATTTTGGTTTTAATTGTTTAAATCTTGCATATAGCCTTTTACGGGCTAGTTCGCTGATGTTGTCCGCCATTCCCCCAATCCTTACATCGGATGGGTGAATACCTTCACCAGCAACCATGTCCACTGCATATTGTGCTGTTTTTCGTATTTCAGAAACAGAGTTAATGGCAGCAGCCATTAAGTTTTCTGGTACAAAATCAGCAGCTATCAGGAAATGGTGTATAGCGTGGCTGTTTATATCGTGAGCAGCTAAAGTCAACTCTCGTAATAATCTACCTGCTTTAGGTATTTCAATACCCAGGGAGTCATCCATTGCTTCCACAGAAGCCAGAGTGTGAGGGATTGGACAAACACCACAAATTCTTTGCACAATAACAGGTGCAGTTTCGGGAGCTTTACCAGTCACTATCTTCTCTAGACCTCTAACAGGAGTAATACTGAAGTATCGCCCCTTGGTCACGATTCCTTCATCATCGACTTCCATGACAAGTTCTGCGTGTCCTTCTTGTCGTGATGTCGGCGATATAACAATCCTTTCGCTCAAATGTATCACCTCTTGTTTTTAAAGTTTAATAACTAACATTTATATTGACTGTATCATAAGTTATAAGTTTTTCAATTGAAAATAAAATGAAAAGTATTTATATAACCTCTAATAGGGGCTAACTAAGATTTTCATAACTCCGCTGAAATTTGTTAAATATGAAAAAAAGAACCAAAGAGAGAATATAAAATATTAGAAAGATCTTATTAGTAATAATTAAAATTGTATTAACTTTTTCTAGTATTATTAAAATACGAGGAGGGATAACTTTATAAAGTACCTTAACAATACTATGTTATCCTATTGGATATCCCATTAGGAATATGAATTTTTAGTTTTTTAGTTAATAAATTTCTTTAAAAGAAGTTTTAAAACTAAAAAATGGAATATATAATAACCCTGAATCACAAATATAAATGTGATAATTAATTTAATAACGAAGGTGAGTTAATGATAAACTCAAAGATTTTAGTATCGGTCGCTATAGTATTGATCATAGGAGTGGCGGCTGCTGGCTATCAAATTAGTCAGACCCCTGGCCTATGGCAAGTAACTGACCTAAATAACCCAGATCCTGTACAACAAGATGCTGATGTTTCTGTTACTACTGGAGATGCCGATGGAAGTTCTGGCAGTTCTAGTGGAAGTAGTAGTGGAAGTGGAAGTACTGGAGGAAGTTCAGGAGGTTCAAACGTGATTTCAGCCTCACAGGCTAGAAGTAATGCTCAGAATAATATTTTAGAGCCAAGCGCAGTTGCTGGAACTCCTACATTGACTACCATGGCTGGTAGACCAGTATATGTAGTACCAGTAATGGTGGGTAGTACTAGAGTAGGAGAAATACATATAGATGCAGTAACTGGAAAAAATGTAGGTGGAGCCGGGTTTTGATGATGGTTGAAACCAAAACCGAATGCTGTACCATACTCTCTGAAGAAATCAAAGACGCTGTTGTAATAGAAGCTTCACCCGGAGTGGGCCTTATAGGAAATATTCTAGGCTGGCTACTGGTGGAAGACCTTAAAATGAGGGAAATAGGATATATTGATTCCAAATATTTCCCTCCTTTAGCAGTTCTATATAAGGGAGTGGCCATCCATCCCTTCAGAATATACGAGGGAGAAGGAATAGTAATGTTCCTTTCTGATTTCATTGTCCCTCCCAATGTCGTATATGACATGACCAATGCCATAGTAGACTGGATGCAAAAAAATAACTCTAAAGAACTGATTACTTTCAACAGCTTGATGGTGCGTGAAAAAAGCCACCGTGTAGCTGGTGCAGGTAATAGTAAAGAGTTATCAAAAAAGCTAGCAGAGATGGAAGTGCCGGTAATTCCATTTGGAAACATTAATGGAATATCAGGAACTCTTTTAACTCGTTGCGCTTCACAAGACATTCCTGCAACCTGTTTATTTGCAGAAGTTTTAAACCAGTACCCGGATCCTCGAGCAGCAGCAGAAGTCATTGAAGTGTTAAACAAGATGCTGGATAAAGATATTGATGCTGAGCCACTACTAAAAGAAGCACAGGAAATTGAATCCAGGTTAAAGAAACTGGCTGAAAGTGTTCAGGTAGAACCAGAGTCACCTATATATATGTGAAAATCTAACAACAATAAAAACACAACTTAATTATATTTTTATCATTTTCAAACGGGCCCGTAGCCTAGTTGGATAGGGCGTCGGACTTCTAATCCGAAGGTCCCGGGTTCAAATCCCGGCGGGTCCGTCAAATAAACTCTTTTTTTATTAGAATCATTTAAGCATAAATAAACTAGGGCCCGTAGCCTAGCCAGGATAGGGCATCAGACTCCTAATCTGAGGGTCCCGGGTTCAAATCCCGGCGGGTCCGTTATTTTTAAAATTTGAAGTCTATTTTTTAATTAAATCCCGGATTAAGTGTCCTCATAAAAAAAATAGTAATAAAAATAAAGGGCTGATTTAAAAAAAGTTATAAATATTTATCCAGATTATTTTCTGGAAATTTTATCTCCCCGTATTTACCCCCGCCTCCCGGCACCATGATTAATGTTTTATCACGGAAAGCTTGAATTGCAGGTGAGATCTCTTTATCAATATTTTTTATTTCATCCATAGGGGCATTAATCATCACTTCAATTTCATTGCCAAATTCCTGTACCAGTGATTCCCATATACTCTGTACTCCTTTAGTGGTAACCCCCCGGGAATAGGTTAAGGCAATTATTTCAGCTAAAGGTAAAATATGGATGTAAGGAGGCCTGTGATACGGGTGATGCGGTTTATTCCAGGTGGCAATTTCAGATATGCGATAATCAACTCCTTTTTTAATGGTACCATTACATTCTGGACACTTCATTTTGAGTTCAAGCGCTTTTTTAGGATTGAATATCTGATAACATTTAGTACAGGCCGTTAAATGGTATTTACCCAGCCGGGGATCCATACCATAATTTGCCTTTATTTTTTTCCTTTTCAGAGTATTCTTCAGGGAAGAAAAAGAAATATCTTCCACTTCCATTTGATTAAATTCGCGTCCCAGTCGATGAGGCCATGGAGAATGGGCATCCGAGTTGGTTAAAAAAGGCACATCTTGCAGTTCCTTAATGACATCTGCCATGTTAGTATCTGCTGAGAGCCCCAGTTCTAAAAAATCAGGTTTTTTGCCATAACAATCCTGATGACTATCATGGGCCTTGTACATACTGGTCCAGGGTGTAAATGCGTGGGCCGGTCCAATTAATCCATCATAATCATGGACCAGATCCATGATTTCTGCCCCATTCATCCGTACCCGGGGACGTCCCTCTTTTTCTTTATCCACCGATACCATTTTTTCCCTTAACTCATGTGCCGTTTCCAGAGAGGGTAATATCAGGAGGTGGTGCACTCTTTTATTATCTTCTACTTCAGCGGTGATGATGAAATCACAGTCTTCTGTGGAGTAAATTCCATCACCCTGAGGAGTAGTGCTATCTTTTATTATCTCTAACCAGCCAGGATGAAGCCCATCTCCAGTTCCCACCAGATGCAGTCCTTTTAATTTTGCCTGGGGGGCTATGGCATCAATAACCATATTGTTAGAAGTGGCCCGGGAAAAACAGCTGTGAATATGCAAATCAGCATTGATTATCATATAGAAAGGTTAGCTGATATTTGTATATATAATTAAAGCTAAAATGAATGAAGTTTTAGAATTATAGTCGCAGGATTTTAAAAAAATAATCCATAATATTGAACTTAAACAAAAAAATGATCCAAAATAAAATTTTTAAATGGAAAATAAAAAAAATGGGGCAATAATAAAAAATAAGGAGTTTGATGGGGTTTTATCATAAAAAATGATTTATCCTATATAACGAAGATCTTCTTCTCCTGGTTTCAGGGTCATGCGCTCCATCATTTCCTGTTCCATCTGTTGAGCTTTTGAAATCATTTTACGGGTTTCTTCTGCTCTTTCATCCAGTTTTTCTGTATCAACTTCTAATTTTAGAAGTTTTATCAGCACATTGAGCATAGCTTTGGCAGCTTCAGCATCAATGAAATAGCCTGGTGTTTCACCCATGAGGCAGGCGCCTTCCATACCGCGAAGAGTTCCCATGCCCAGTAGTAATCCTGAAGCTCCAATAATACCCCCATCAGCAGAACGCATAGTTACATCATGTTCTTTGAGTTTTTCTGCAAATTCCTTGTTGGTGGCGGCCCCGAAAACCTTTGTTTTTTCAACTGCTTGGCCAGTAGCCAGTCCGCCCAGGGTATAAATTTCTTTTACACCATGATTTTCTGCCAGATCCAGTATAAGACCACATATTTCATACTGGCCTTCTGGAGATAATCCCTGCGTATTACCTACCAGGAAAAGGTAGTCTCTCTCTTCTTCACCTGCAGATTTGAGATAGTAAAACTCATTTTTCATGGTTTCAATTATCCCTTCCTCATCTACCATTACTTGAGGAGGAAAAGAAGGGGAGTATATTTCAGCGAATTTGGTAGCTCCCAGTTCATCTATTATGTGATCTGCTGCCAGTTTTCCTACATGACCTATGCCGGGTAGGGCTTCTATGAAAATTGGTTGGTTCAGATCCACTTCTTCCAATATATTAATAATGGTTTTTTTCATGTTGATCCTTCCTTGGGCTTCCCAATAATTAAGAATGAATTTTATTCTTTTTTAAGCATCTGCTTTTTAAGAATTCTACGGTACTTTCCGTATTTATCCTCAGGAGAGTATTTAGCCGGGAAAATTACTCCCACCTCACCCCCACAATGAGGACAGATGTCCTGTAATGTGTATTTAAAACAGGACTTACATTTTTTCATTTTCATTTTTATTCCAGTTCTCGATAGAAAGTACCTTCACCTTCAGAAGATTCCACCACTTCTATACATTTTTGGGCTGCTTTTTTAAGGTTCTTTTCAGCCTGAATATAGTCTGTGGAAGTAACTATGAGCCGGTATCTAGGAGCACCTACACACTGGATTACCACGTTATCTTCTTCTGCACTTTGTAGGGCGTTTTTAATAATATCCACACCTTCCGGGGCATAGGATTTAAGGTCAACATATCCTGTAATCTGAACTTCAGGAGGAGTGATATTTTTCTTTGCTATTTCAGCAATGGCTTTAGCCCATTCAGGATCAACACCTTCTTCAATTAAGGCATTTTCTCCTTCTTCTGCAGCTATTTCAAATCCGCCATAAATGTCACCAAATCTTTCCATGAGTAAATAACCCACTTCATCATAGGATGCATCCAGATCTTTATCCATGCCTTTACCAACCAGTTCCAGGAACTTCTCCGCTTTTTGTTCTATTTTCCAGGACTGGATTTTTTTGGTTCTCTGATCCTCACGGATCCGTTTCATGGACACATCCACATGTCCCTTTCTAGGGTTTACCCTTAAAACACGAGCCACAATTTTCTGGTTTTCTCTGACATAATCCCTAATATTCTTTACCCATCCTGAGGAAACCTCTGAAATATGGATAAATGCCTCTTTGCCCTGATATTCTTCAAGGCTGGCAAAAGCACCGTAGTTTAGAACTTTGTGTACAGTTCCTACAATGAGTTCACCTTCATCAGGCCATTGATTTTTTCTTCTTACCATGGGAAACACCTAAAATAAAATAAAAAATGAATTAAAAAAAAATTAATCCAAAACTTCTACAATTTGAGCAGTAATCTGTGACTTTCCACCCTGGGGTTTTACCAGAGTTTTTCCACAGATAATGCACTGAACAACAGAAGCCGCCTTATCGAATACTACCTGCTGATTTCCACAGTCCATGCATTTTACTCTAAGAAAATTACTCTTTTTATTGGAAAAAACTGCCATATTAACACCTATCTAGCTATAAATTCCACTTTTCCAGGTCGGAAAGTGTGTTTTTTGATATGTGATTTACCACATTCTTTACACTTGAATCTCAAGTCCAGCTTTTTTACTGGTTTATTACCAGAAGGAAGTGGACGAGGATATCCCCGGTAACCGCTGGTTACCCTTCTGAATTGCCGTTGTCCCCATTTAAGCTCACTGGCTTTCCTTTTTTTTGATACTAAAACTTCATGAGCAGTATGTTTCTTGCAACTTGGACAGTAAGTTCTCCTTTCTTTAGGAATCTTCATATAATCACCTCTATTGTAAAAATAAATCCACATCATGAATTTGATCTGAATTCTATAAAATGGTCAATCCCCTACCCCGGGGTAGAAAAGATATATTATATCTGTTTATAATTAGAATCTCTATTTATATGTTTGGATTAAAGGGGGTTTCCCCTTAAATCAAAAAAAAATGCAAAGTAAATGCAGACTCAATTGAACATCAAAATTTCAATAAAAATTTTATTTGAGTCAAAAAGTTATGAACGTATAAATCTACCCTTCCTGGTCTTCAGGAGTATTTGAGCATTGGGTTCAGGTAATATGATTACATCTTGAGGATAAAATGGGCCATAAACTTTCTGATCTACCCCTAAAATTGAAGGTAGTTCTTCAAAAATCACCATGGTCTTGAAATCAAATTTAGGGAAATCTGATGTATTCTCCTTACTTGTTATATCCTTTTTTTCTTTAATCTGGTTATGTAACTTAGCTATATTTCCGGGTAGTAACGAAGCATTTGAATCTGTTTCTGGTGTTGTTTTTTCAGGGGTAATGGATTTCTTAGTAGTGGAATTGATTTGGGGTTTTATTTCCCCAGATTGGCTATCGATTTCATCCAGGGAAGGTATAATTCTTCCCCTGTGGCTCTTTAATATATCTATAAATGAGAAGTAAAGTTTCTCTTCCTCCGGGGTGAGATTTAAAGGAGTGGTATCCTGCAGGTCAAACTGGGGTTTTCCCTTAAAAAGATGATAGGAACGTTGTATATTCATAACTGCACTATCAGCTATTTTATGCTCCCGTCTTTCGCAGATTTCAGTGGCTATACGTTGAGTATCCTTCAGCAGATCATATTCCATGGTAAAGGGATCATTACCCACAGTATCCATTAACTCTTCCAGGTAGCGATGAACCCGGTGGTAAAAATCATCCCCTACCCGTGCCAGACCACTGTTGCTGCGTTCATTCTTTTGTATTTTCCTTAGCTTCTGGAAAAACTCATCCAACACTATTCCTCACTTAAATCCTCGGTTTATATTATTTTAAAAAAGGGAATTATTATCGATAACAGATCATTATTCTTCTGCCTCAATCCGGGGGGCCAGTAAAAAGCTGAGTTCACCTTCATCTGCTACCATTTTTAATTTCAGGTTTAAGGGCATGTCATCCCCTAAATTAATGGTGGCAATATCGGAAAATTTATCTGCCTTGAGCATTTCCTTTATCTTTTCCAGAGAAAATACAGATCTAGCTTCAGACTCTATTTTTTCCCCATGCAAATACTCCACATTGGCATCTCCAAATTCTCCTTCTGCAGAGGCGATGAATTTATCAGCATCCACCATCATGGCTATTTTATCAGAGAAGATGTCAATATCTTGAATGGAATCTTTTAGTAAGCTGAAAGGAACTTCAAATTGGGTAGGGTATTCCAGTTGAGGAGGGCTGGGAGCTTCATATTCTATATCAATAAGTCTGATTTTAAATCTTCTTTTAGCCTCTCCTTCGAAAGTAATAATGAAATTTCCTTCATCCAGAGACATATAAACTCTATCATCACTTTTTGAACGTTTTAAGACTTTCATTAGTTCTTCAGTGTCCACATTAATTTTTTCAGGTTCGTCACAGAGATATTCATCAAATAGGCTGGCCTTCAGTTCAAGATGCACAAATGTGATGTGGCTTCGGTCCAGGGCATCCAGTCTCATTCCTTCACTATCAGTTTGTATTTGCACTTCATCCACAATAGAAGAAATAGCATCAAAACTGGTTTTCAATATGTTAGGGTCGCTTAATTCTGCTTTAAACATTTACATCCTCCTTCTTCACATCCGAAAAGTAGATGAAATTAATTACATAATCCTGCACTATTTACTTTTAAATTAATTATTCCCTTTTTTATTATTAAAATAGTATATTCCCTTATTTATAATAAAGCATACCTTCTCAAATCAAAGTGAAGTGCATTATAATCAGTATATTGTCATTATCATTAATTCTTAATTTTAAATAATTATGAAAATAACAATTTTAAGCTAAGAAAACTTATTGATTAAAGGAAGTTTATAGATAATCATTTATTTTTAGGATCAGAGTCTTTATCATTCTTAGATTTGGGTTTTCCTTCCGCAATTTTTACTTCACGGTAGAGATTGTCTAATGAAGTTTTACTGGCAATTCGCTGGGCAAGAGATCCTGTGATTATTAAAAATCCTATAATTATAAAAAATGCGGCAATAACTGATCTTTCACCAAATACAACATTATCTACAACTCTTTCCGAAGACCCCAGTAGAGTTAGAGCCCCGGCTATAATAAAAATACTCCCTAAAGATATACCAGCAATTTTAATGATTTTTTCACGATCATCCTGCCAGTGTTTTTTAAATTTCTTTTCAAGTTTGTAGAAATAATTCAATAAAGCAAATTCAGAAGATTTTGGGGGAGAATCAGTTGATGACTCATCTGAAGAAACCCTAGTGATCTTTTCTGAGGAAGAATCAGTTGATGACTCATCTGAAGAAACCCTAGTGATCTTTTCTGAGGAAGAATCAGTTGATGACTCATCTGAAGAAACCCTAGTGATCTTTTCTGAGGAAGAATCAGTTGATGACTCATCTGAAGAAACCCTAGTGATCTTTTCTGGTTTTTCCTTATTATCATCATTGCTCTGAGTATCTAAATCAGGATTAAAAGTTTTTATAATCCCTTTAAATGATTTAAAAGCCTTTTTAATAATACTGTTATTTTCAGATGAATTATCTTTATCTGATTGTTTTTTCTCCCCTGACATTAAATCCCCCCATATTTAATCGTACTCCCTCCACGTATGTTTGCAAGAAGTACATCTTAAAAACCGGGTTTCAGATTCATCAGCTCTTCTGGTCTGTTGTAACCACCAGTAAGCTACTTTATTGCCACATTTTTGGCAAATAGATTTAGTGGTGGGTAGGGTAGGAATATCCTCCCCGGTGAATATTACGGTATCTTCGGACTCTATTTTCTCTGAAAGTTCATATTGATGTTTCAGGTCTTTGGTAATCTCCTTTTTAAAACCACACTTGCATTGGAAAGTATCGTCTTTAGGAAACATTATTGCTCCACATTTGGTACAAAATTCCATGGTGTTCCTCCTGTAGGTGGATAAGTTTAATATTATAAATATAATCAGGTTTAATAATTTAATTGCCTTTTAATTGATAAATATTTGCAGCATCATCTAAAATTTTTTTATGATCAAAAGCCAGTTCCATGTTTAACAGATTTTCTAAGGTGAATTTAGAAACTTCCTGTGCATCACTAGCTGCTTTCAATTCTCCTGAAACAAATTGAGCCATATAGCATATAGTAACTACATGAGCACGTGGATCTCTATTTGGATTAGAATAAACCCCTAGAAGTTGGTTTAACTCAATATTAAGTCCAGTTTCCTCCCAAGCTTCTCTAAGAGCTGCTTCTTCTACCCTTTCCCCATACTCTACAAATCCTCCAGGCAACGCCCAAAACCCTTTATAAGGATTATTTTTCCTTTTAATCATTATAATGCAATCATCTGGACAGGTTATAACTACATCTACTGTTAAAAGAGGGCTTTTTAATTTTTCAGAAGTGATCTAATCACCTTATAATTGATAATATAAACAGCAGATATAATAAAACTTAGACTCATGCCCTACCCTTTGATTCTCCTTCTTTTACTCCAGCAGCAATTAAATGAGCAGTTCGAACTGGTTCAGGTAAAGCACTATGGGTAGTGGATAATTTAACAATTTTCAGAGCATCATCCACTTCCATGCCGTTTATCTGCATGTAAATTGTTTCTTTAGATTTCACCGGATATATGGGGCCCGCCTTCTGGATAATCTCCCATTTTTGCTTTCCATCAGGAAAGTTGTCCAGGGCCTTTTTAATTTTATCAAAATCAGGAGTTTTTCTCATTACAGCAATTACCGGTACTCCTGTTTTTTCAAATATCTCCTTAATATCCGCCACATTGAATCCTCCAAAGGTAATGCCATCCAGCATCATAACTCCCAGCTGACCCCGGTGCCGGGATTTGTTTACCATGGAGATTATTTTAGAAGTGGCATCCTGGCCATCCACCTGCAAATGGGTGGTAATTACTCCATCCATCCATGAACCTCCTCGAAAAATAGTTCCCACCAGTAAAACTTCGCCCTGATGATGTGGGAGGAAGGGAGCGTCATCAATACCCAAAATTCTTATTTCCCTTTTAATTTGTCTGAATGTCTTATTCTTCATAAGATGGTGGCATATTTTAAAATTTAAAAACAGAATATGTGTTAATTTAATTCCAGCTGACTGCAGGTTATTCAATGGACTCCAATAGTCCCTTGAATTCTTCACATCTTTCTTTTAAAGTTTCTGCAGCTATCTTAAGAGATTTTTTTGGGCTCTTGGCTTTAATATAAAGTTTAGGTTCTCCTACAATAGGGTGTTCAATAGCATAAGCTGCAGATTTTACAGTTTCATCTTCCATTAAAATTTTCCTTAAAGCATTACACAGGGTGTGGGTTTCCCCTTCCACCAGTATTTCCAATTCATATCTTTTGCTGGTAATAATTTCCATAGTTATACCTCGATTAGTTTAAAATTTCTAAAAATAATTTAATTAAGATTTATTAAACCTGATAATTACTGGATAATTTTCTTTTTTCACGATTATCACAGTGGGGACAGGTTACATCATTTTTACCGGTTTGTTTCATAAAGTGACGGCAGCGGGTGCACATGGCTTTAATAACCCCAAGTTCATTTTGTGAGGTTTTAAGATCAATACTATCCAATCCAACCATTTTGGTTATTTTAGCTTCAATTATATCCCCAATATGAAATGCATCAGTTAATTTGGATAAATAACCTTTTTTAGCCTGAGATACATGTATTCCCCCTACAAATGAAACCGGCAGTTTTCTTCGATTGCCTTTAATGGAATCGATTTTAACCAACGCCCTCTGACCCCTTACTTCCATAATCTGACCCATAATATGAGTATCATTTTTCAATTCTGCTGGAGAATCAGTCTGGGGAACTACTGATATTCTTTTATTTTTATCGTCTCTAGAAACTACACCTACAACCAGAGATTTAATTTCTCCTTCATCATCATACGTCCATTCAGCAGGTATAAATTGCTCACTGACTCCTAAAATATCTCCTGGTAGAACAAAATCTCCAGATTTAGCTTTCATTCCCTCACCTCAATTATAAAAAAGTGCAATGATAAATTTTAAACATTAAAATATGATGTTAGTTTTTATATTATATATTACTTGTTATGGTTACTATAAATTATACCTTTTGAATTTATGAGGGGTAATAAAAAAAATTTGGTTTAGAAAAATCCAGAATTTTTTTTATTCCAGTAAAATTTCATCCAGTTGATAGTCATCCCATTTGCGTATATCCAGAACTATTTCAAGCTCTTGAGGAGTTATCAAAGGTTTTTTATACATATGGGAGTCATCAAGAGCTATTCTAGGGCAGGCAGTAACCACAAAAGCATCTAAATCCATGAAGGGCAAAAGAAGATCTGGAGAAATATTATCCATCATAATCAAATAGGCTTCATACCCTTTATCTTCCAGAAGAGCTTTTAATTTTTGTGCTAATTCCATCCGGTACTGGCCCTCTTTGGAAGATACCAGAACACCCCATTTTTTGGCATTCTTAGAACGAGTTATACGGGCAAATCGTATCCTTAAAATCCGGTCGGCAAATTCTTCAATGTCCCGTGCCTCCCCCCGGTAGGGATCTGCTATAATTACTGCTTTATGGGTAAAAAGTTTGATACCTAATGGATGGAAATTACCGCTTCCCAAATATAGATAAGCCGGAGCATCTACTTTTTTGATGGAGGAAAAATTGCATCCTAAGACCTGTCCCAACTGACTACCTTTACCAGAATCCAAAAAAACTTCTTTTCCTTCTTTTTCCAGGAAGGATTTAACTTCATCCAGAAGATGCAAATGCTGAGTAGTGGTGGCCAGTGCTATTTTATCATAATCCTGAAGAAGTTTAATGGCCTCATGCAGAGATTTATCCACTTCAACCTTAGAATAAGCCTCTACAAATAGAACCGGTATGGCATAATCCAGAGGTAGAGGAGTATGTCCATAATGAACCAGGATATCCACCAGACCTTTCATTTTCTTATCAGAAAGGTCACAAGCCCCAAAACAGGGATCAGCAGATATTATAACCCTGGCCCCGGTTTCTTTTTCTATACGATCTGCTACTTTAATTGCATGTATTTTAAGGCCTTCTGGAAACTGCAAGCCAACATTTTCTGCCTTTAAATCCTTGATTTTATTTATTACCCTTTGGAATTCCAGGTTGTAAAGTGACATATTAAAACCATTATCTATCTATACTTCTTCCAGCACTACCTTACCTTCCACCACATCCACTTTAACCAGACTCTTTACAGTGCAGCCGGTGCTCTCTTCCACAATTTTTTTACCATTACCTTTTTCTATTACTGCAATTACCTCCACAATCTCTACCTCCATCTGCTGCAGGGCATTTAAGATTCCCTTCATGGTACCTCCGGTACTTACCACATCGTCGATAAATAAAATCCTATCCCCTTTTTTTATACCATTAATATAAAGTTGGCCCTGACTATAGCCGGTGGTCTGGTGTACTGCTACTTCTCCTGGAAGACCGTACTGCCTTTTTCTTACCACTACAAATGGAATTCCAGTTTCAATGGATAAGGCGGTAGCCAGGTGTATACCCATGGCCTCAGCACATACTATCACATCCACCTCCAGGTTGAATCTTTCTTTTATGGCTCGGGAAATTTCCAGAAGTACCGCACTTTCTACCCAGGGGATTCCATCAGTAACGGGATGTACGAAGTAATCATAATCCCCTTTTTTTACTATAGGAGCATTTATTAAGCTTTCTTTAAGTTTTTCGAGCATGATACCACCATATAAAATATAAATAAGATCAGTTATTAGTTATAAAAATTTTTATTAAAAAGATGCCTTGAAGCTTTTTAAATTAATTAGAGACAATATGAATACCTTTTGAGTATCTCTCCGCCTTTTTTTAATAATTAAATGAAATAAGGTTTTAGTGGGAATAGGTGGGTCACCTTTTTCATAATAAATATAGTATTATAATTTTAAATTTTTCATGATTTTCCAATAAGCATAACAGAACAGGTCAAGCTGTTTTCCATTGATTCGTTTTCCTCTTCTTGTGCTTTTATATAATTCTGGAAAAGGGTTTTTTTATCAGGGTATTTATCCTCCAGTTCCCTGGCTCGATTTTTAATAGTTTTAAAGATTTGATTATTGGATTTTTCTATATAATCTTTATCCATGATCAGTTCCTGAATTATATTCATTCCGGCATGGGATATTTGTTTTAAAATTTCAGATTTTCTTAAAATCAGTGGATGGGATGCATCACCATCATTATCCACATAGGCATCATCCATAATTACCATACCATTTTTTTTTAATAAGGGGGAGAGTAGAGTAAGAGTAGTATAATAATCCCCCAAAACCGGACCAATAGCCCCTAATATGACAATATCAAACTCGGCCAAATTTTTTATTTCCTGCCGGATATCTCCCACAGAAAAATGGCAAATTTCTGAGACTTGATACTCTTCTGCTTTTTTAATGGCATAGTGAATGAATTCTTCCACCGCATCAATACCCCAGCACTGACAATTGAATTCTTTAGCTATTTTTATAGATACTGGTCCTTTTCCGCATCCTAAATCCAGTATTTTTAGTTTAGAATACTCTTTTTGGTGCTGGTAGATAAGTTTTATGACCAGTTCTGCATCGGTGCCAAATTCCCATAAATCCTGTACCAGATAGGGTATAAAAGGAAATATATCTTTTTCCTTACCATCCATGGCCACCACCACACTTTCTATAACACTTTCATCTGTCGTTTTCATATAATACCTATACTGTAAATTATGCATTTTTTACTGGAATTTTATTGGGGGGTCCCTAATCCTATACTTATTTTCAGGATGACCCGTTGATACATACTATATATTATGGATGTCTTAACCCATAGATATATGGGAATAGAAATTAAATAATAGAAAGTTATTAAAGAAAAAATAACCGGTCTTAGTAATTTATTTTTATAAAATATCCTGATAATAAAATAGCTATCCTGAGGGTAATTAATGTTAGGCAATCTCGGAAAAAATTTAACCAAAACCATGAAAAAGCTGGCTGGAATGTCCATTGTGGATGAAGAAGTGGTTAAAGAAGTTATAAAAGAAATCCAGAGGGCTTTAATCCAATCTGATGTGAATATCAAACTTGTATTTAAATTATCGAAATCCATAGAAGAAAGAGCTTTAAAAGAAGAGCCCCCAAAAGGAATAACGCCTAAAGAACATATAATTACCATTGTATATGAAGAAATGGTAAAACTGCTGGGTGAGAAGGCACATGAAGTAGAAATAGATCAGAAACCATATAAAATTCTATTTTTAGGACTTCAGGGCAGTGGTAAGACCACCACCATAGGTAAACTTACCAGATATCTTCAAAAAAAAGGTTTTCACCCGGCAATTGTTTGTACCGACACCTGGAGGCCTGCTGCATTTGAACAGCTAAAACAGCTAACCCAGGAAATGAATGTGCCCCTTTATGGAGATCCTGAAAATAAAGATGCTCTGGATTTGGCAAAAAAAGGTTTAAAACAATTTAAAAAACATGATATAGTTATATTTGATACTGCAGGGCGACATAAAGATGAGAAAGATCTCTTACAAGAAATGGAGGAGATTTCTTCTGTGGTGGATCCCACAGAAGCTATACTGGTTATAGACGGTACCATTGGTCAGCAGGCCAAAGACCAGGCACGGGCTTTTTCCCAGGCCACCCCGGTGGGTTCTATTATAGTCACCAAACTGGATGGTTCCGCCAAGGGAGGTGGGGCTCTTTCAGCTGTGTCTGAAATAGGGGCCCCCATTAAATTTATTGGAACTGGAGAAAGGGTGGATGATTTTGAAATCTTTGATCCTGAAAGATTTATTTCCCGTCTTTTAGGAATGGGAGATATAAAAACCCTGATGGAAAAAGCAGAGGAAGTGGCAGAAGAAGAAAAGGTTGCAGAAACCATGGACGCCATGCTATCTGGAAAATTTACCCTGAAGGATATGTACACTCAGTTTGAGATGATGGGTAAAATGGGACCCATGCAACAGGTGATGAATATGATGCCTGGAGTGGGAAAATTACCTAAAAATGCATCTCAAATTACTGAAGAAAAAATTGGTAAATATAAAATCATTATGAGTTCCATGACCCATTATGAAATGGAGCATCCTGAGGTTATAAAACAATCCCGTATTAAAAGAATTGCCCGGGGTTCTGGAATGAGAAATGAAGATATAAAAGAACTGCTTAAATATTATAATGTTACAAAAAAGGCCATGAAAGGTTTTGGACGTAGGAAAATGAGTGGACCGATGGGCCAGCTCATGCGCCAGTTCATGCGCTAATAAAAATTATTAATTTATTGCTCTTTTTTATGTTAATTGATACATCAAAACTACTAATTACTATTCAGGTAGATGAAAAATGGATTCTAAATTAGAAAACGCTTTAAAAATAATGGAAATAACAGATGGAAAGATATGTGATCACTGTCTGGGCCGTAAATTTTCTAATGAAGTGGAAGGTCCTGGAAATCCCTTAAGAGGTGAAAAAATAAGTAAAATGCTTCTCCAGAATGATATAACTTTTGATAAAAATTCTAAATGTGCCGTATGTCATGATATCTTTTTTGATATAAATGAAGAGTTGGCGGAGAATGTTGCACAAAAAATTAAGGATCTAGATCTGGAATTTGATGGCTTTGTGGTAGGTAGCAAACTGGCAAAAGAAGTGGTGGAAAAAGACCAGTCATTAAATCAGGAATTAGGGTTGGAAGTAGAGGGCCTGAAAAAGGAAGTGAATCGTGAGCTGGGTAAGCTTCTGGAAATAAGTTTGCATAAAGAGGCAGATTTTGATAATCCCCACCTGGTGATTATGGTGGACTTTAAAAAAGAAATCCCATCGGTTAGAATACAGATAAATCCTTTATTTTTAGAAGGAAGGTATCGAAAACTGATTCGTGGAATTCCTCAGACTAAATGGCCCTGTAGAAAGTGCAAAGGTCGAGGATGTGAAGAATGTAATTTTACAGGTAAAATGTATACAGAATCAGTAGAAGAACTCATCTCTTCCCATGCATTGAAAATTACCAGAGGTCGTAGTTCGAAATTCCATGGCGCAGGAAGAGAAGATATTGATGTGAGGATGTTAGGAACAGGCCGTCCTTTTGTTCTGGAAATAAAAGAGCCCCGCCAGAGAACCATAGACCTGGAAAAGCTAACCCATCAAATTAATCAAGAATCCGAAGGTAAAATAGAGGTTTTGCAATTAAAATACTCAATAAAATCCAGAAAAGCCAGTATCAAAACTTCGTCTCCAGATACTTTCAAGACCTATCAAGCTCAGGTGGAATTAAAAGAGCCGGTTTCTCTTGAAAAATTAGAAAACCTGCAATCAATGAATATCATAAATCAAAGAACCCCTCTCCGGGTATCCCATCGACGTGCAGATAAAGTAAGGATTCGGGAAGTTAAAAGTATTGAGGCAAAAATAATCAATCCCCATCATATTGAATTAATAATAAAAGGTCAGGGTGGCCTTTATATTAAAGAACTAATTTCAGGAGATGGCGGAAGGACTTCACCCAATGTAAGTGATGTTTTAGGTACCCCTGCTTCTTGTGTGCAGCTGGATGTGCTGGAAGTTCAGGGATGAAATCATAAATACACTTAATAGTGGGGGAAATATATATTAGTACCAATCAATAATATGAATTTCAATAGGTTTGATGACCCATTTTATTTGTCATCCGAATTTTCTCATAAAAATTGTTATTAGCTGCATTTCAAAAGAGAGGATAAGACCTATTTAAATTGATAAATATTATATTTACCGGCCAGAAGGCCATTATGGAGGTTAAAAAAATGAGAAGATCAAGAGGTTCTAGAAGTAAAACAAGATATAAACTTCAAAATACTAATAGGGCGGGAAGAACAAATCCCATAACTAAAAAAATCCAGCAATTTGCTGAAAATGATATGGTTCATATTATAATTGATCCCAGTGTCCACAAAGGTCAACCTCATCCCCGGTTCCATGGAATGACAGGTAGAGTAGTGGAAGGAAGAGGAAGAGCATATATCGTTGCCTTAAATGATGGTAACAAAGCTAAGCAAATTATAGTACGTCCAGAACACTTGAAAATACAAGAGTGATCCCATGATAGGGAAAAAGATCCTGGAAACCAATCCAATTTCCATTAGTGAAATAAAAGAGACTCTGGAAGATTTTGCAAAAGAGCATGAGCTTAATTATGAACAGAATCTCACCCTGGATCATGTAACTAAATTCTCTAAGCTGGAAATGGAAGAAACTCAAAAATTAATTGGGGAACTGGAAGAACTGGTTAAAAAGAAATATGCGGTTCGAATAGCAGATATGCTACCTCAGGATCTGGCAGATTTAAGATTACTTTTTGCCAAGGAAAGGATACCAATTAAAAATGAGGATATGGAACAAATATTAAAAATAGTGGATAAATACAGATTATAGTATTTATTCCTTAAATACTGAATTTTCAGGGCAAAATTTATTCTGCTGATTAAAAGACTTATGGTTTGTGATTGGATGGAAGATTACGCAATTATCCTCGACTACCTGCCACTGGGCTATATCCAGGAAGGTATGTCTAATTTTAAAAGAAAGCCTGTAGCCCAGGCCATTGGCAAAGAAGAATTCACTTTGCTGGAGTTGACTCCTCAAGAAGGAGTAGATATTGAAATACACCAGAAAGTATACATTGGTTCTGGGAAAAGGGATGAAATCTCCCGGGTAAGTCGTCGTCTAAATTATGATGATTTAACTGCCACCGCCAGGGTGGAGCTCAAATATGTTATAGAAGAAATTATAAAGGCTAAAGAGGATAAATTTGTCCAGTTTTTTAATGAAGCAGGGCCAGTAAGTACCCGACTTAACCAGCTGGAGCTTTTACCAGGCATAGGTAAAAAGCACATGTGGGATATTATAAAAGCACGGGAAGAGAAACCCTTTGAAAGTTTTGAAGATATAAAAAGTCGAGTCCCCATGCTTTCAGATCCAGTTAAAATACTGGTAAAAAGAGTGCTACTGGAACTGGATGCCGATAAGGATAAACGGGGAAAGAAAAAATATATCTTGTTCACCCGGCCACCAGCCCGTCGAAGATAATATACCTATTTTTTTTAATTAATTTTTCAGGAGAAATATTTTTGGGGGACGGGAAAACATGGATAAAATTTCTCTGGCCCGGGAAACCAAAGAAATATTAAAATCCCAGGGCATTACCCTAAATCGTCGTTTAGGTCAAAATTATTTGATTGATGATTTTAAACGTAAAAAGATACTTGGATTTGCTGATTTATCTCCTGAAGATACTGTGCTGGAGATCGGTCCGGGGATCGGGACTTTAACCATCCCCCTATCTTTTAAAACCCATAAAGTGGTGGCTATAGAACAGGATCCTGTAATTGCCCGTGTTTTAGAAAAAAGATTGGAAGAATTGGGCCGGTACAATGTGGAGATAATAACCGGAGATGCTTTGAAAATTGATTTTCCCCCATTCAATAAAGTTGTCTCCAATTTACCCTACCAGATATCCTCTCCCATTACCTTCAAATTGTTAGAACATGACTTTAATCAGGGAATATTGATGTATCAGAAAGAATTTGCTGAGCGTATGAATGCCCCGGTGGGTACTAAACATTATTCCCGTTTATCAGTAATGCTTCACTTTAAAGCAAGAGTTGAATTACTGGATAATGTATCACCCCAATCATTTATTCCCCCTCCCCGGGTAGACTCCGCCGTAGTTAGACTGGTTCCAAAAAAAGATAAGGAAATTGATAATTTTTTTACCCAGGTATGCCGGGCACTTTTCCAGCACCGCCGAAAAAAGGCAGCAAAGTCTCTTTTAGAATCATTTCATGAAATAGGTGACCTGGATAAAAAAGAAGCCAGATTAATAATCCAAAAACTGGATCCTGATTTAAAAGAAGAAAGGGTATTTAAACTCACTCCTCAACAGATTTTAGATATATCAAATAATTTAAAGAATTTGTTGAACCACTAAAGATAACTTAAAAATTACAAGGATATAGTTTGAAATTTAAATGCCATGAAAGATTTTTTTAAAATAAGTTATATTGATAAAATGATGAAGTATAAGGGATTAAAAATTGAAAGCTGTGACCGGGTCTATACCCCTTCAGAAGACACTTTACTATTAGCCGATAATTTAAAATCCGAAAAAAATGACTATGTTCTGGAAATAGGTACTGGAACGGGTTTTATAGCTCTAACAGCATCTTTGATAGCTAAAAAAGTGGTGGCTACTGACATAAATCCCCACGCAGTAAAGTGTGCCTGGAAAAATTTAAAAATAAATAATATTTCTAATATGGAGGTAAGGCAGGGGGATCTTTTTAAACCAGTTGAAGGGGAAAAATTCGATCTTATAATATTCAATACGCCTTATCTACCTAGCAGCGAAGATGAAATCATAGAAGATGACCTGGATGCTGCGTGGAATGGTGGAATAGATGGCAGAAAAGTCATAGATGTTTTTCTGGATGATTTAAAGGACTATCTTTGTAAAAAAGGAAGAGTGCAACTGGTACAAAGTTCATTATCAGATAATAAAAAGACCCTGAAAAAATTGGAAAAAATGGGATTTAACGCAGAAATAACTGCTATGGAGCGGTTCTTTTTTGAAGAAATAGTGGTGATTAGTGCTGAATTAAAATAAACACTGATTATAAAAAAATTATTTAATTTAAAATACATATCTTATTTGATGATAAAAATTAAACATGTAGCTCAAATTCCTGAAAAGGAAGATGGTTTTAGAATACTGGTGGATAGAACCTGGCCTCCGCAACTTTCCGCAGATAGTATTAAAATTGACTGCTGGTATAAAGATTTAGCACCTACAAAAGATCTTGATATCTGGTTTTCCAAAAATAGGCAAAAAGAGAAGGAATTTAAGGAAAAATACCACCAGGAATTAAAAAATAAAAAGAAATTAATAGATCAGATTAAGTTTTTAGAAAGGGTAAAGAAAACTTTAACCCTGATTTACATCTCAGATGAAGAAATAAATACTATCCACTATTTAAAAGATTTTCTGGATGCAAAAAGCAGGATTATAAGAAAGGCCCCGGGAAGGGTGCATGGCAGTTAGTTGTTCATTTTAAGGCTTTCATTTTCTTTTAAAGCCTCTTCATTATCTGGTGAAATTTTAAGAACTTTATCCAGGGATTTTTTTGCGTTTTCCAGCATATTTAATTCTTTATAAACATTAGCTAGATTGAGATAAGCTGCAACATATTCGGGAGATGATTTAATAGCTCTTTTGAATGATGTGATGGCCTCTTTACTTTTTCCCAGGCTGGAGAGTACACAGCCCTTGTAATTCCATGCTTCAGGAGAATCCGGATTTTGAATTAGCGCCTCTTCAAAATAATTGAGGGCATCTTCAGGAAGATCCATGAAAAACAGTACATTGGCCTTATAAAGCAAGGCTTTAAAGTTTTCTGGATCTTTTTCTAAAAATTTATTCAGATATTCCAGAGCTTCAGGATAGTTACCACTATCTGCCAGGGTGGTTCCCATATTATAGATGGCAGATAAATAATCCGGATCAATTTCCAGGACCTGTTGAAAAGAATCCAGTGCCTTTTCATCATTTTTTAAGATGCTATAAATAACTCCTTTATCATTCCACGCCTGCTTAAATTCAGAATTAAGTAAAATAGCTTCATTTAAACTTTTTAATGCTAATTCAAATTCTCCTGAATAAAAATGGCAGCTGGCAATATAGAAGTAGGCCCATTCATTTGGCTCTATATCCACCACTTTTTGGAAATATAGCATGGCATCCGTATATTCCTGCAAATGATAAAGGGTTAATGCCTTACCATAAAGTCCATGTGGAGTTATTTTAATATTTAAAGAACTGTCAAAAGATTTTAATGCTTCTTTGAAATCTTCCATATTCCCATATACATATCCCCTTTCAGTATGGGCTTTATAACAGCCAGGGTCTATTTCCAGGGCTTTTTGAAAAAGAATTAGAGCCTCCGGGTATTCCTCTTTTTTTTGAGATTTGATTGCCTGCTGGTAAAATTTTCTTGCCTTCAATTTATCTCCTTTTAGGGTTTTGTGGTTTTTCCATTAAAAAATTAGATATAGTTTAAAGGGGCTTTCATAGCATTTATTATGCCCCATATTCTAAAAGCATCTCCATTAGATTACGGGCTTCCTCATTTTCAGGGGCAATTTTCTGAACTTTTTCCAGTAAATCCCTGGCATTTTGCAGTTTACCCAACTCCAGGTAGACCTGAGCTAAATTTAGATGAGCAGAAAGTTGTTCTGGACAAATTTTGATTGCTTTTTTAAGTGATTCTATGGCTTCGTGATTTTGGCCTAAGCTGGACTGAGCATAGCCAAGATAATTCCAGAGCTCTCCCTGATTTTTTTCAAGTATTAAAGCTTCTTTGAAGTATTCTATAGATTCTTCTACTTTATCCAGATAATATAATGCATTTCCTTTGTAAAATAGGGCCTTAAAGTGTTTTTCATCCTGATCCAGTACCTGGTCCAGATATGGCAAGGCATCTTCATAATGGCCACCATCAACCAGTGTGGCCCCCAGATTATATATGGCCGGTAGATAATTTTCATCTATTCGTAAGGACTGTTCAAAACATTCCTGAGCATATTCATGTTCATCCAGAATACTGTGCGCTACTCCCATATCATTCCACGCCTCTATAAAGTCATTATCTATGGATATTGATATATTAAACGAATGTATGGCCTCTTCCGGGTCATCATCCAGTAGCTGGCAACTTGCCAGGTAGTACCATATATCTTCGTTTTCACCCAATTCCAAAGCCTGTAAAAATGATTCAACCGCTTTTTCATACTTATTCATGAAAAATAATGACATTCCTTTACCAAAAAATGCAGGAAAAGAATTTTTTATCTCTAATGCATTTTCAAATGATTTTAAAGACTGATCATATTTCTCCAGGGTCCCTAAAAGATATCCCATTTCCAGATGGGCCTCCATACAATGAGGATTTGCTTCTACTGCTTCTCGATAATAATTTAATGCTTCAGGATACTTTCTCTGAATTAAAAGTTCACTTCCCTTTAAATAAAGCTTTTTTGCCTGATTAACCGTCAAAATATTGCTCTCCATAAATTATAAAATTGGATTTAAAAAATTAGTTTAAACCAATAGTATGTCTTACTCCCCATAAAAAGTATTGTGAAGAAAAATATTGAATTTGATAATAAACATCTAATCCCATTTTTCAAGCCTTTTCTTTGTTTTAGAATCATCTGGTTGTAGTTGGTGGGCTTTCTCAAAGCATTTTAATGCTTTTTCATGATCCCCCTCCCCTAAAAAGATTTCCCCTTTATAAAAATAAGGTAAGTAGAAATCCGGATCCATTTCAATGGCCTTATCCACACATTTTAAAGCTTCTTCCAGGGAGGATAAATGATAAAGAGAGTATCCTAACTTACACCAGGACTGTAAATCATCAGGATTGGTTTTAAGATGTTTTTTAAAGTATTTAGCCGAATTTTCATAATCTTCCAGGCCAAAGTAATTATAGGCCCTTCCATAGTAAGTTAAATCTTCCTCAAAGCCCTTCTTCAAAGCCAGATCAAAGTAAGAATTAGATTCTTCAAAGTTTTCTAAATCAGAAAGAAGACTGGCTTTAAGATAGTACAGTGAATCATATTCCGGGTATTTTTCCAGCATCTGATTAATAAATGCCAGTGAATCATTTAAAGATTTAAGTTCGGTTATAGCAAAAGATTTATAGGCCATAGCATTTTCAAACCCAGGATCAATTTCCAGGGCTTTTTCGAAAAATTCCAGGGCTTTTTCATATTCTTCATCATCAAAGTTATCCAGGCCTTTGTCAAAGTAATCCCATTTCATTTGTTGTTTCATATTTTTTCCTCATGTTCATTTATGAAAATTAAGGATATAAATTTCTCTAAAAAATAGTTTAGGGAAATAAATCATGAAAATAATTCAAAGCCCTAATAAAAATTGAGCTGCTTATAATTAGAGTATAAGAATAATTCTATAATTATAAATAAGGGGGAATGGTTCAGGGATTATTAGATTTTTATTCTTTAATAAAAAGCATTAATATTCCGGTTATTAATAGCCATAATCCTATTAAAACCCCTAAAATAATAGGATCTGCAATAAAAGTTCCCACTGTTATGTATAGAATACCTATTATTGCGGCAATAACACCGTTCCACCTGCTACCACCTGTTTTTGAAAATATTCCAATAATACCTGCTATTATCAGGAATAAACCAACTATCCATACTATGAAACCAACTAGCCAGCTGAAGAGTCCTGGATTGAATATGAAGCCAATACCTAAAACCAGGGCAATTATTCCCAGAAGAATCTCTACTATTCCTATAGACGCACTTTCACCCATTTGGGCTACTCCACCTAATAGAAGACCTATACCTAAAAACAAAACGATAAACCCTGTAATCAAACTCAAGGGAATAATCCCTAATAGAGGGAAAGCTAAAACAATGAGCCCCAATACAATCAAAATCAATGCACTGCCATTTTTTTCCATAATGATCTCCTCCTTTAAATTTGAACCATCACCCCGGATTAATCTTAAAACTCCAATATGCTTCCTGATTTTTAGCTTAACTTTCTATCCCTATCCCCCCCCATAAATTTAAAATACTATACATAATTATTTATCCTTTCCAGATATTATAAATCCTTAAAAAGAATTTTAAATGAATAGACACTATCTTTATATTTCATTTCCCATCCAGTTGTCTTACCTACCGCAAAATGAATCCGGGCTAATTCAAAAAGAATCCATTTATTTTCTTAATTTTTCCCTATCAATAAATTGGTGAATGGCAGGTGGTTATTTTTAAAACCTCCAGGGATTGATAAAAATTATGATACTCCATTTAATAACTGGGTCAATTTAATAGATATAATTATGTAATTAATACAACGGAGTATACTAGTCTTCATTATGATTTGAATATTCTAGTGTATTCGGACTTCTTTAGTTAAAATTAGGGTCCGTGAAGTATTAATTATAAGAGTTAATTCATGGGATTATAAGTATTATGTTAAAAATTTAAGTTACAATATTCACATTAAATTAGGGTAAAATTATTATAGAGGGAAAATATATTAAATAAATGTAACTTTTTATTATTAAAATTAAATAATTTATTAATATTTATTCCGGTTCAGCTATCCAGGAGGGTTTATATTCCTTAAAAAAAATCCATCATCTGAAATTGATATCAAAAAATTGCTTCAGAAAGTAGATAAACTGGAAAAAAAAGTTATTGACCAGGACAAATTGATTGGAGATATTTTAAGCACTGTGAGTGAGGGTGTTATTTCTGTAGATAATAATCAAAATATACTTTTTTTAAATAATGCCGCAGAGAAAATACTCCAGCGCTCTTGTGGTGAAGTATTAGGAAAGAATATATTTGATAGTTTTCCTGAATTTAAAGATTCATTGCTGGATGAATATTGCTCCCAGGTATTAAAGGATAATATTGATATCTCATTTGAGAGTTATTTTGAAAAAAATTCTTACCCCGGATGGTATGATATTAGATTAACACCAGAAGGCCAGGAGATATGGATTTTTTTTAAAAACAGTGCTAAACAAAATGAAGTTATTAAATCACTCCAAAAAAGTGAATACCAGTATCGTAAAATAGTGGATTCCAGCTATGAAGGAATAATGGTGGTGGATAACGATTTAAATATTACACTGGTTAATTCCCAGATGGCTGAAATTTTAGAAAGTAGTGTGCCGGAAATCAGTGGTCAAACCATTTTCAAGGTTTTAGATAATGATTTACATTCAATTGCCTTGAAAATTGTGGAAAAAACTAGAAAAGGCTTAACTCATAAACAGGATTTAAGCTTTTATAATAAAAAAGGATCTCGGGAATGGATAAGGATATACAGTTCCCCTATTTTTGGTGAAGCTCAGGATTTACAGGGGGGATTAATTCTTATTAATATCATAACCACACAAAAGGAAGTGGAAAAAAAATTAAAAGTGCAGGCCCGGGAACAAGAAGCAGTGGCCCTTTTAAGTCAACTGGCTTTATCCTGTAGTTCTCTAAGCGATCTGATGAATAAATCTATGGAAATGGTAAAGGATGTGCTGAATGTAGATTATACTAAAATAATGGAATTAACCTCAGGAGGAGATAAATATTACCTGAGGTATGGTACTGGATGGAACACAGGATGGGTTGGGGAAAAGTTAAAACCTGTTTTAAAAGATTCTCAGGCCAGTTACACCCTTAATTCTAAAATTCCAGTGGTGGTTAATGACTTTTCACGGGAAAAAAGATTCAAAATAACTCCTATCCTAAAAGAGCATGGCGTACAAAGCGGACTTAGTGTGACCATAGGAGATAAAAAAGAGCCTTATGGGATTTTAGGAGCCCATTGCTCCCATATAAGAAAATTTAATAATAAGGATGTTCATTTTGTTCAGTCTGTAGCCAATATACTGGCCTATGCTGTTGAAAGGGAATTGATGGAAACCCGTCTGCGGGAAAATGAAAAATTGTACCGATTGCTGGCAGATAACGCAGTGGATATGATTTCAACCCACGATATAGAGGGTAAATACACTTATGCCTCCCCTTCCAGTTTAAAACTCCTGGGATATTCACCAGAGGAGCTTGTAGGATTAGATGCATTTAAAATTATCCATCCAGAGGATATATGTGCCCTTCAGAGTGTTATGGCAGATATGTTCTCACAAAGAAGTTTAATTCAGGTGAATTATCGTTTAAGGCAAAAAGGAGGGGATTATATTTGGGTAGAATCCACCGCTAAAGTGGTGGAAAAAGACCACCCCGGGGAATTGATGGAAATAATTGTTATCACCCGGGATATCAGTGACAGGGTAGATACTGAAAGTGCCCTTAAAGAATCAGAAGCGTATTACCGAACGATATTTGAAAATTCAGGTACAGCCAATATTATAGTAGAAGAAGATCGTTCCATTTCACTGGCTAACTCCCAATTTTCAGCACTTTATGGAGCTTCTAAAAAAGAAGTGGAAGGTAAAATAAAATGGCCTTCTTTTTCTCATGCAGATGAATTAAAGAAGATGGAAGAATATCATATCCATAGATCAATTAACCCGGATAAAGTGCCAAAAAGTTATGAATTCAAATTTGTGGATAAATATGAAAATGAAAAAGATGTTCATGCTACAGTTTCTTTAATTCCCGGAACCAGAAAGAGGGTGGTTTCTTTAATAAATATCACTGAAGAGAAAAAATCCAGAAGATTACTGGAATGGGAATTGAAGGTAAATAAATCACTGGCCAGAATATACTCTCCCCTGGTATCCATGAATACTTCATTAGAAAAAATTGCTTCTAGTGTATTAAAAGAATCGCTGGATTTAACCCACAGTTCTGTGGGATGGATAGGGAAATTAAAAGAAAAAGAAGGCGAAATGGACATTTTAGTCATGGAATCTGCTTCAGAAAAGGAATATGGGAAAACTAGCTTAAAATTAGGCTTAAAAGAAAAATTAAATCCTTTTTTTGAAAATTCTATGGTGGAAAAATCAGGTTTTTATGATAACCATTTCCAGCAGGTATTTACTAAGGAAGGTTTAACTGGAGAACTTTTTTTAGATAAGATTCTTTGTGTTCCCATTATTCTGGATCAGGAAATTGTAGGGCAGATAGTAATTTCTAATCCAGAAAAAGAATATGCAAATCATCATTTACAGGCATTAAGGAGGTTAGGAGAATTTTATGCACTGGCTATCCAGAGAAAGCAGGCTGAACAAAAAATTGAAGAATCCCTGCAGGAAAAGAAGGTGTTATTAAAGGAAATTCACCACCGGGTAAAAAATAATCTGCAGATAGTATCCAGTCTGCTGAGTTTACAGTTGCACTATGTTCATAATCCAGAAACACAGAACATTTTTATTGAAAGTCAAAACCGGGTACGTTCCATGGCCCTGATCCATGAAAAATTATACCGATCCAGTAACTTAGCTCGTATAAATTTCTCCAATTACGTGGAGAGTCTGGTAGAAGGATTAATAAGTAGTTATTCTAAAATTCCCGGCCAGATAAATGTTATAATTGATATAGAAGATATATCTCTGAATATAGAAACTGCCATGCCCTGCGGACTTATAATAAATGAACTGGTTTCTAATAGTATAAAACACGGATTTAAAGATCAGCTTTCAGGTGAAATTAAAATTAAAATTCAACAAGAAAAAGGAATATGCACTATTTTAATTTCAGATAATGGTTCTGGTTTTCCAGAGGATATAGATTTTAAAAATACTAATTCCCTGGGAATGCAGCTGGTGACAAGTCTGGTTAGTCAAATAGATGGAGAAATAGAGCTAAGTACCCACAAAGGAACCTGTTTTAGAATAATATTTGAAGAAATATTCAAAAAAGAAAATTTAAGTAATTTAGATTCTTAGGATCTTAAAAAAATAATAAAGGACCTTTAAAGGTCCATTACCATAATACCATCAAATACCAGTTTAGCATCACCCTCCATGAAAGCTCCCAGATCTTTTTTTTCCTGATAAACCTCAATTTCAAGTTCGCCACCCGGTAGATGTACCAGTACCTTTTCTTCTAATTTTTCCAACTTATTTCCTGCAATTACGCAGGAAGTAGCCCCTGTCCCACAGGCCAGGGTAGGTCCTGCTCCTCTTTCCCAGGTGACCATAATAATCTCACCAGGAGATACTATCTCCACAAAATGAACATTGGTGCGTTGAGGAAATGCAGGATGGTTTTCAATAGCCGGACCCCATTTATCCAGATCCACCTGGCCAGCATCATCCACAAAAATAACGGCATGAGGATTTCCCACACTAAGAGCAGTCATTTGTAAGGGATTGTCTTCTACTTTTAAGAACAGATCAATAAATTCATCTTCCACTACATCCATGGGTATCTGATCTGTTTTAAAGGTGGCTAATCCCATATTTACTTTCATGGCAACTGCCTGTCCTCTATCAATTTCCAGTTCCACGGTTTTTATTCCTGCCATGGTTTCTACTTTAATTTCATTCTGTCGGAAGATGCTGTTATCATATACGAATTTTGAAAAACAGCGAATACCGTTGCCGCACATCTCAGCTTCGCTTCCATCTGCATTAAAAATCCGGAACCGTATATCACCATCTCCCTGAGGAGGAGAAACAAATATGACCCCATCAGCCCCCACAGAAAAACCTCTACGGCATATTTCAGCCGTTACTTCTCCTTTTTTATCTTCTTCTATGCATTCTGATTGGCTCTCATCAATAACTACATAGTCATTGCCCAGTCCATGCATCTTAGAAAATAAAATGGTTTTTTTGCTCATTTTAAAAGCCTCGGAGGGAGTACCTGTTTATTTAATAAATCAGCAAAAGTTTCTCTTTCTCGTATAACATCAGTTTCACCATCTTTAACCAGTACTTCTGCTGGGCGTGGACGGGAGTTGTATTGAGATGCCATGGAAAAAGCATAAGCTCCTGCATTCATTATGGCTAATAAATCTCCTTCTTTTATTTCAGGCAGCAGGCGGTCCCTGGCAAATAGATCCCCGGACTCACATACATTCCCGGCGATATCTATCTGTTCTTTTGCCGGGGCCCGGGCCTGGTTAGCCACCACGATATGGTGATAGGAACCATACATGGAAGGCCTTAAAAGTGTGTTAAAACCAGCGTCAACCCCTGCAAACTTACGATAGCTCTCTTTAATGGTATTGACTCTGGTTAGAAGGTAAGATGCATTCCCTACAATATAGCGACCTGGTTCCAGGCACATGGTTGGTTTTCCCAGACCGTAGTGTACCAATTTTTCCTTGAATAGTCCGGTAATTTCCTGGGCAAAGTTATCCAGATCCAGTTCCTCTTCATCAGGATGGTAAGGAATCCCTAATCCTCCCCCAAAATCGATGAAATCAAATTCAATCCCGGTACCCTGGGCAATGTTCCCTGCAATATCCATCAGGGTCTCCACAGCCAGCATGAATGGTTCACTCTCCAGTATTCCAGAACCAATATGGCTGTGAATACCCACCGGGTTAAATCCTAAATCCAGGGCCATTTGATATACTTCTACTGCTTCACTTTCTTTTATCCCAAATTTACTCATTTCCCCCCCGGTTATGCAGTGTTCATGGTGACCGGCTCCTACCATAGGATTAACCCGGAAGGATATTTTAAACCCATCAGGATCCACTATTTTGGCTAATCTTTTTAATTGAGATACTGAATCCACATTGAGTCGAATTCCAGCTTCTATTGCAAACTGCATCTCCTGGTCTTTTACATTGTTTCCAGTGTATAAAACCCTGTCACCCTCAAATCCTGCCAGAAGAGAAGTGTAAATTTCCCCTGGTGAAACCGCATCTATTCCACTACCTTCTTCTTCCAGTATACGCATTACAGCCAGGTTAGTATTGGCTTTGCAGGCATAAAATATCTGAAAATCAGAATAATATTTGGAAAAAGCCTGATAAACCTTCCGGTAGTTTTCCCTGATTTTCATCTCATCAATAACATATAATGGAGTTCCATACTCCTCTGCTAACTTAGTAGAATCTGCTTGACCAATCATTAGATGGTCTTTTTCATTAATATCTAAATCAAAACCCATTTGAAATCCTCCAGAATAATAAAATTAAGAAGACATTAAATCTTTAAACTTCTTAATATATATATTTAGAAAAAAATTATGCTTCATGAAAATTATACCCTGCAAGATAAGTTATAGATATAATATTTGATAAAAATTAGTTGTGTTATGAGGAGATATTTATGAAAAATCATCCCTTTAGGCTGGTGGTGCGAGCACTTATTAAAAATGAAAAGGAGCATATTCTAGTATTAAAGCGTTCAAAACACTCCCGAAGCAATCCGGGGCTCTGGGAATTACCTGGAGGGAAAGTTGAACCAGGAGAAGACTTTGATAATGCACTTGTTCGGGAAATAAAAGAAGAAACTGGTCTGGATATTTTTCTTATAAAAGCCCTGGGTGTGGCTCAGCAGGATCATCCCCATCGACATTCAGTACATATAATCATGCAGGTCCAGGTGGAATCTGGAGAATTTAAAATAAGTGAGGAACATGAAGATTTTAAATGGGTGGCCTCAGAAGAAATAAAAACATTAAAACTGGCCAACTGGCTGGATACTTTTCTGCAAAATAATTGCCTGGATTAAATCAATGATTTTTATTAAATTAGAATATGAAAACTGGTAAATATTCAGCCAAATGGTTGATACTGCTTAGTATTGCCTTAGGAACCATTATGGTGCCAATAAATAGTAGCATCATTAATGTATCGTTGCCTTCTATAACCAGTTATTTTCAAGTTTCTATCTCCAGCGCTGAATGGATTATAACATCCTATTTACTTACTCTTTTAAGTACCGTGCTATTTTTTGGACGTTTAGGAGATTGGTGGGGACATGAAAAATTATATCTAACCGGACTTATCAGTTTCATGTTAAGTTCTATTTTATGCTCTACTGCCCCTACCCTGGAATTTCTAATTATATTCCGCGGATTACAAGGCTTGGCGGCTGCCATGATGATATCAGTTTCTTTAGGTATTGTAAAAGAAGCTTTTCCTAAACACCAGCGTGGAAAAGGATTAGGAATATATGCTGTGGCCATTGCTGCAGGACTTACCCTGGGACCCCTAATTGGTGGAATTTTAGACAGTTTGGGAAGTTGGAGATATATTTTTCTGATAAATATTCCTCTGGCCATTTTAAGTTTCAGTTTATGTTACCAGATACTAAATAGAAAACCGGGATCTAGCACCCCCTGGGATACATCAGGTACTCTCTTGCAATTTCTATCCCTATTTTTTCTGGTGTATGGGCTTAATGGATTAAAGAACGGAATTCATGGCTTAAGTTTTATTATAATTATCTCGTTTTCCGCAGGATTTCTGGTTTTATTTATCATAAATGAAATACGCATCTCCCATCCTCTTATAAACCCCCGCATCTTTAAAAATAAAACTTTTTCTGCATTTAACCTGGCCCTATTATTCAATTATATGTGTATGTACATGTTACTATTTATAATGCCTTTTTACCTTAGTAAAGTACTTCATTTTGAGTCTCAAACTATGGGTATCCTTTTAACAGTACCGGCAGGAATGATGATGGTTTTAGCACCTGTAAGCGGGCATATTTCTGATAAAATAGGTCCACGCCCCCTGGCAGTTAGTGGTTCAGTGATCTCCATTTTTTCTTTTTATCTTTTATCAGAATTGACCATCTTCTCCAATTTTTATGATGTATTATGGAGAATGATGTTGGTAGGTATGGGCACTGCTCTTTTTCAGGCACCTAATAATAGTGCAATTATGAATCTAGCCCGCAATGACCAGCAGGGAATTGTATCTAGTATTGTAGTTACCATGCGAAATTTAGGAATGATTTTAGGAGTTACCATTGCGGGAATATTCATAGACTGGACCATAAATCCTCAGCTTTTAGCACAGGATTTATTATTTAATCTTCAAGCATATGACTTTATTCTAGGTTTGAAGATGGTAGTGATATTTGCTTCGTTTTTAAGTTTGATAATGGCCCTGATCTCTTTAGTAGGCATACCTCGTAAAAAGATACGTCAAGCACGGATTAAAGTATTAAAAAAGATTAAAAAATAATTACCTGAATTTCCAGTAAAAAATTAGCACTGGAAGAAATAATTAATTTTAAGAATTAAATCCCTGGTTAGAAATCATGACATTTCAGCAAATACTTCATCGAGTACATTCACCACTTTATCCACCTGAGTCATGTTGATAATAAGAGGAGGAGCTAAACGTATAACCTTCCCTGCAGTGCAGTTAACCAGAACACCTTTTTCACAGGCTTTTTTAACCACATCCGCGCAATCAATTGTGAGTTCAATTCCTATTAAAAGACCACACCCACGTATTTCTTGAATAAATGAATATTTTGATTTTAATTCTTCCAGTTTTTTCTGCAGGTAATTTCCCATTTCTTTGGATTTACTTACCAGATTTTCATCCAAAAGAACTTCAATAGCAGCCTTGGCTGCTGCACATCCTAGAGGATTACCACCAAATGTGGATCCATGATCTCCTGGATTGAAAGCTTCTGCTATCCTGGTATTGGCCATTAAAGCCGCTATAGGATATCCTCCCCCCATGGCCTTGGCCACAGTAGTGATGTCCGGTTGTATTCCCTCGTGCTGGGAGGCGAACATTTCACCGGTTCGGCCAAAACCAGTTTGAACCTCATCCAGTATTAATAAAACATCCTTCTGACGGCAAAGATTCTCCACGTCTTTTAAATAACCTTCTGGAGGCATTATAACTCCGCCTTCGCCCTGAATTGGCTCTAATATTATAGCAGCAGTATTTTCCGTGATGGCCTGAGCCAGGGCAGATATTTCACCATAGGGCACGTGTTTAAATCCATCAGGTAATGGTTGGAAGGGCGTCTTATATTTTTCCTGACCGGTGGCCGTTACCGTGGCTAAGGTTCGACCATGAAATGAATTATCAGTGGCAATAATTTCACCTTTGCCCGTGTATTTTCGGGCCAGTTTAATAGCACCTTCATTGGCCTCTGCTCCACTATTAGCTAAAAATACCTTATCATGAGGAGATATCTGAGTGAGTAATTGGGCCAATTCAGCCTGTTCCTGGGTGTAATAAATATTGGAGCAATGGATCATTCTCTGAGCCTGATGGCAAATGGCTAAAGTCACTTTAGGGTGAGCATGTCCCAGATTGTTCACTGCCACCCCGGCAAAACAATCCAGATAACTGTTTCCTTCCACATCCCAAACTTCAGCTCCCTTTCCATGAGATAAAGCCAGCTTTTGCCGTCCATACGTTTGCATGACAAACTTTTGATCCATATCCATAATTTCTTGCGTATTCATCACACCACCTAAATCATGATAATGATATTATTTAAGGAATTCCTAAGATTGATTTATAATAATTGTCTCTGGTTATTAATAAGTGCTGCTGTAATAAATACTAGTTATCTAAAATATTAAGTACCGCTAAGTACTTAGCCTGAATATTAAATAAATCAATTATCAAGGTGATACTATGAAAAAAGCTATTATTGAAACTAAAAAAGGAATTATTGAACTGGTTTTATTTGAAGAAGACGCCCCTAACACCGTGGCCAACTTTGAAAAGTTAGCCAATGATGGATTTTATAATGGATTAACTTTTCACCGGGTTATTCCTGATTTTGTAATTCAAGGCGGATGTCCTAAAGGTAATGGAACAGGAGGACCGGGTTACACCATAAAATGTGAGATAAACCCTAATAAACATGTTAAAGGGGCATTGTCAATGGCCCATGCAGGTAAAGATACCGGTGGAAGCCAGTTTTTTATAACCCACTCTCCTCAACCTCATCTGGATGGAGTGCACACCGTTTTTGGCAAAGTCACCAGGGGAATGGAAGTGGTGAATGCCATAAAAGAAAATGATGTTATGACTTCTGTGAAAGTAATTGATGAATAAAATATTCATCTACCCTGTTTTTTTAAAAAAAAGATATAAATTTATTACAGCATTTTATCCAGGGCCAATGCATAGATACTGGCTATTTCATCTGCAATTTCCAATTCATATTTAGAATAATCCTTTTGAGGGTTAGCCAGCACAATTTGACCTAAAATTTCATCCTGGTATTTAACTGCCACTGACAAAAACTGATTAATTATCTCGTGTCCAGGAGGAATGCCATGGGCCACCGGATGATTAACCGGGTCATGGGTAAAAAAAGATTCCCCGGTATCTAAGGAGTATCCTAAAAGCCCGCCATAAGTTCCGTCCTTTCTAATTTTAAAACGAGCCTCTCCTAAATCAGCATAATACTGGCAGCCACCAGTAAGGTGTGAAAAAGAAATACCCACGCTATCCTTATTTACAGGATCAACAACAGCCACATAACAGTAATCACTACCCGTAAGCCGGGTGGCTTCTTCTAAAACCAGATCAGATATTTTTTTAAGAGAAGAATCTTCTATCATCTGAGATACTCGCATATTTAATTTTTTTAAGTCCTCTGATATTTCTGGAGTTAGATTATGATTTTTTTCCATCTTACTTCCCCCTAGATTATTAGCCATCTTTCTCTTAGTAATCCATTTAACTTATGCCCGGTAGGTTATAAAAAATATTATTATTTATTCGCAGGGATAAAAGTCCCATAATTATTTAATTCTCATAGACATATAAGTTATCAGGGGCATTTTATGGGGGTAAAATCAGATAAAAATCTCATAAGCGAATATAAACAAACTAATGCAGTTTTAATAGTTATAAGTATACTTTTAGCCACATATTCTATGGATGTTAGAGGAATTAATGCTACACTCACCCTGGTAGTGGCCCTGCTGGCGGGTATTAATGGGGCTTATAATTACTATAAAAAAGAAGGAAGATTTGGGCTTTTTATCCTTATAATCATCACTCTATGGGCTTTAGGGTCTTTAATGAAGAATTTGAACTTTTTTTAAAAAAGAAGTTACCCTTAAAAATAATCCATAAGAGGATCATCAGGGCCTAATTTTTTTAAAACCAGCCCTAAAATAAATTCCATAGAAACTGTAGTTCCATCATCCAGTTTAATATATCTAAAACCGTTTTTAGTAAATATTTTGTTAATTCGGGCTAATTTAAAGGGAATCACTCCCACCAGTTTCATCCGGGAAAACCAGTAAGTGGATAAGGGACACTCCTGAGGTAAAAGCACCATGTCCTGTACTTTAACCGTGGAAGGGTTTTTCCGAACCAGTAAACAACAATTTTCATCCTCAGATGGTTTAATTTTTTCTTTTAGCTTTATAATGGATATTTCATCATATTTCAGAGTCCTTTGTAGTTTATTATTATTTTTTTCCAGATATTTCACCACTAAAAGGTCCAGGTTCCCTTTATCCGCATCAGGAACTGATTGTTTTATAGCTTTTTCCAGGGCCAGGTTGAGACTTATCCATGCTTCCACTTTATGACAGTAAGTTTTTTCTTTATTCGAGCGCTGAGGACATTTCCAGCAGTATTCTTCATCCAGAATCTGGATTATCCGGGAGTAATATTCTTCACCAAGGGATTGGAATTCAAGAAGGCACTCTTTTAGATTTCCCATAAGGTTTATCCTGTAATTTATTATTTTTTAAGTGGTTTTAGTTTATTTAGAAGTCCTGATTTTCGGGCATAATGGAACAGATAAAGCTGGGTGTAACCGGCATATTCTCCGAATTGATCCTGGCCAAATTCTCTTATTTTGTCCACTTTAACATCCTTTCCCTCAAAGTAAAGATGAGAAATTATCCTTTTAATCCATACATCAGTAGGAAAGGCCTCACCCCTACCATAACCATAAAGAAGTATGCAGTCGGCTACTTTAGGCCCCACACCGGGTAAGTCCAGTAAGGCTTCAAATGCTTTTTCATAATCCATCTGCCCTAATTTAGGTAAAGATATGTTTTCGGTGACTATTTTAGCCGCTTCTTTCATATATTTACCCCTGTAACCTACCCCGCAGGCTTTTAAGTTGTGAATGCACTCTTCTAAGTTTTTTTCCCCGCCACACATCTCCATTTCTTCAATTTCGTGTTCTGGTAGTTGGAGAATAGTTTCAGGAGTAGGAAAGGTGTAAAACCTTCCAGAAGGTAAGATATAAGAAACTCCCCATTTTTCCTGCATAGCGCGTATGGATCTACTCCAGCGGATAATAGAATTGTTAGCCGAACATATAGATGAAATCAAACATTCAAATATGTTATGGGCTTTGAATAATCTTAAACCCTGGCAAAAATCAATGGTGGGGGCCAGAGCAGGGTCTTCTTTTAGAAATTCATAAAAGAGAGTTAGATTAAAATTCAGGTCAAATATTCGGCGAATTTCTCCTATTACTTGTTTTAGAGAAAATTCATGACTGGATTCCAGCTCCACTAACACTGCCCCGGAGATTTCATCTGTAGAAAGACTTACCAGCACTGCTTGATTATTTACAATTAATAGTTCCTTAAAATGGTTCTCCTCATTTATCCAGGCGGGTTGGGAGGTTTGGCCACTGTTAATGGTAATATCCAGATCAAGTGGTCCTTTAAATTCCTCATTAGGAATCGAAGATTTGATTTTCATACTATCAAATATTAAGCCTTTTTATAGTCTATCCATTATTAAAACCATTTTATATCCCTTGACCTGCAAGAGAGCATATAAATTTTGAATGATGATAATAAAAAATTTATTTAAAATAAATATATAGACTTAGTTCTATATAGATATGTATCAGAAAAATTAATATTAAATATGGGAATGGATGAATAGAAAAAAGGATTCATTTAACAGGAATATAAGTTCATTAACCGCCCCCGGAGTGATAATTTTTCTTTTATTATTTGAAAAAATTAATGAGATTTTAATATGCCACAGTTTAAAACCATACCTCCTCAGGAAGCACTTAAATTAATAAAAGAACACCCTGAATTTACCATAATAGATATACGTCCTCAGGAAGATTTTGAAGATGAACATCTGCCTGGTGCCCAGAATCTGGATTATGACGGCCACCAGTTTCAAAAAAAAGTAGAAAAATTAGATAAAGAGAAGGAATATGTAATATATTGTAAAAGTGGAGTGCGGGGAGAATACTTCATGGATAAAATGAGAGAATCTGGATTTAAAAAAGCATACAATATACAGGGCGGTTTTGTAGGATGGAAAATAAAAAAATTACCCCTGGTTAGTGATTAGATTTGCTGTTTAAAATAAGTCAGGCTAAAATTAGAATAAAATTATAACATGATTCTAATTTTAAAGTAAAATTAAAGTCCTGAATAATTCTAATTTAAAATAAAGTCAAAAAAAAGTCAATATTTTTGCTATCACTATATAGAGCGACTTATCAAAAATAGTTAAAATGAATAAAATCTTTTTAATTTTAAATTAAAGATAGTAAATTATTTATTTTGCCAAAATTTGCTCAGAAAATTATTAAAAAATAATGGAATCATTATTAGAATAGTAAAAAAATGATTATCATTTATAATTAGAAAAAAAAGTCAATATTTTTGCTATCACTATATAGAGCGACTTATCAAAAATAGTTAAAATGAATAAAATCTTTTTAATTTTAAATTAAAGATAGTAAATTATTTATTTTGCCAAAATTTGCTCAGAAAATTATTAAAAAATAATGGAATCATTATTAGAATAGTAAAAAATGATGATCATTTATAATTAAAAAAAAAGTCAATATTTTTGCTATCACTATATAGAGCGACTTATCAAAAAATGAAAGGTGCGCCTAAAATTCCTTTTTTTTGATTATGAATTATATTATTTCTTATTTTGCAATTATTTCCTTATTAAATCTTTTAATCATCATTTAGAAGGAGTTTTAAAAATAAAAAATAATTAAAGTTTAATTACTCCACATATACTTTGACCTTGGTCTGATTTTCTTCATCATCCACATCCACAATTTCACCATGGGCCCCGTTTTTTACAGCCTCCACAATCTCATCCAGATCCACCTGGTTGAGAACTTCCTCATCCAGCTTAGGATCAAACTTTCGAGCCAGTTTCAATCCCACATCCACCAGAGCAAGAGGTATATTCACCGTAACTTTAGGATTGTCATCCATGGTTCTTACACGGATTCTTAACCATTTGGCTTTCTTTTTTGAATCATTTTTTTCTGGATTACCTTCCAGAGCATCCAGTAACTCCAGTCCTTCTTTAGTATTAATTTTTCCTTCTTCCACCATTTCTAAAATCTGCATTCTCTCATCAGTTATATCTTCACTCATAAAATCCCTCCAGATTTAAAGATTTCAACTATTTAACAACTTTAAAGCCTCATCCTTGCTAATTTCTCCTTTTCTGAGCTTATCTAAGATGATTTTTTTATCAATAACAGGTTTGTCCACCTGATGTCCTAAAACTGAAATGACTTCATCCAGTTTATTTCTCACAGTAGGATAGGATATTCCCAGCTCCTTTTCAATCTCCTTAATATTACCTCTGTTTTTAATGAAAGCCTCCAGGAAATATTTCTGGTTTTCATTCAAACGACAGAACTTGCATAATTCAAATTCTCCCTGAATCACCGTTTTACATTCCTTGCAGCGCACTTCACTAACTTTGATTTCGCTCTGACATACCGGACAATTACCTGGCACTTCCCGCTTCATATATTCACCTCCACTTAAATTCCACCGTTTCCTTCAAAACTGTTTTTAATCTATTTTTAATTTTTTGGTGTTAATTTTAGTAACTTCTAAAACTTCTACATCAATATAATCCATGCCTAAATTAATATTGTTAAGTCATGGCATATAAATATATTGAATTATTTAATTTAAAAATTAAAATAATTAAAATCAATATTGAGATTTTTAATTGGAGCTTGTATTTGAGGGGATTAGATATAAAATTCTTATTTAAAAAAAGAGTTAATGTTGTAAAATTAAAAAT